>JAIXHJ010000024.1 GCA_030145845.1 Pseudomonadota bacterium | reverse complement strand
AGAGAGCACTCGAGCTTGACCAGACTTCGCCATAAGGGCACCCTTAAATAATCCGTACAAATGTTATTTTAACGGATTATTGTGAAAA
This sequence comes from Pseudomonadota bacterium, assembly GCA_030145845.1. Taxonomy (GTDB): domain Bacteria; phylum Pseudomonadota; class Gammaproteobacteria; order Pseudomonadales; family Oceanobacteraceae; genus Venatoribacter. The sequence continues at coordinate 4,056 of JAIXHJ010000024.1, read as the reverse complement.
ATGCTCTCTTTAATACGCCAGGAGCTCTACGCAATCTGAATGTTCTAAGGTTACCCTATGCGTACCGAGACCTTTTGTACGCAACCAAAAGTGGCAATAGACTGGTGGCGATTCAGTGTGCGGTACCCAGCGAACCCATGATTGCCAGCCCTGCAAAACGCTGACATAGCTAAAGAGGTAGCTCATTATGATCAAAGCCACATCCTCTGTAAGACTGGAGAGTAGTCTTATTAACGCAGCGACAATCGCTGGCATCCCTCTGAAACGCAGCGCAGCAGAACAGATTGAGTACTGGGCGGAGATTGGCCGCAAAGTTGTCAAGGCAGTTGACCCGGAAGTCCTGCTAGCCGTACAGAGTGGACTTGCGGTTCTTCGTATTGAACCCACTGCATCTTCTCCTATAGATCCAAACGAAGTATTCCCAGTCGATCGACCCCATAATTCGGGGGCTTTAAGAGAAGCGATTGCCGCAGGCTCCGTACGATACCAAGCATCAATCTCAAAGCCAGGTTATTTGGAAGCTTGTTATCCTGATGGACATATTGAAGTAGGACGTTTTACTAACGGACGATTCCTCCCGGAGTAAACTACTGCGACTCACTTCCTCTGGCGATCATCACCACGCAATAAAACAGAGTCGAAGCGAAGCTACTGAACTAAAGATGATACTTGGAGGAAAAAGGTCGACGTATCAATATTAGTTCCGAATCCGTATCAACTTTACTTCGTCGGACTCAAACAGCCAGGTGGAAGCAGGTCGGTATTATTTTAATATTTCCGATAATTGATATTATCGGAATAAGAGGAAACCCCTTTAAAAGGCCGCAATCCTGCGCTTTCTGCTGTATTTCTATCCTGATTTCCGCTGAGCATTCTGAATGCCTGGACATGGCTGATGTCATCACAGGCCATTCAGACGCTAACCCGGCCTGCAGCTCTGCTGCCTGTCTTCCGCTCCGGCAGTTAATCTGGCTGGCATTCTGCTTACAGCGTCAGATACGTCAACGAAATGCTGTAACCGATGCGGTCATGGTCGTAAATATCAAAGGTATCCCATGACTGACTGCAGGATGCGCCGGCATTGATTTCCCAGGCATCCGCCGGCCGGTACCTGAGACTGATGCCAGAGCCCAGCGTGGTTGTACGCCGGTAATCACTACTGACGGAACCATCGGCATTGGTTACGCTGGATTCATCGTCGTACGCCGTGCGGCTCAGATAACCATTCAGACGCCATGCCCATTGCCCGTTCAGGGGCTGCAGCGTGGCGGCATTCATCTCCTGGCGGCTGCGCGCCAGACCGGCGGTTAACGGGTCGCCCGGCTGCTGATCCTGCGCCTGACTGTCATAACGGTAGCCAAGCCGGTACCAGCCGCTGTCACGATTGAGCTGCCAGCGCAGACTGAAGCGGTTCTGCATGCCATCAAGGCCGTCGTTGCCGTCCAGTCCCATGGTGATTCCCGGTTCATAGCGCAGGCGGACTTCCTGATCACCGCGACTGTGCAGCAGCGACAAACGCACGCTGGCGGTGGCCATATAAGGGTCACCGCCAAACATGGCGTAACTGGTAAAGGCGCCAATCCCTGGCTGCCAGCGGGTGCTGTTCTGTTGCTGATAATCGACACCGGCGCTGATGCTGCGCCAGTCGAGCTCGGAAAATTCACTGTAACTGCGCGCAAACAGCGTGATGCCTCCGTTCAGAGGATTGTCTGCACCTGGGTTCAGCGTGCGCCCGGCATCGAGCAGCAGATCGGTATAGCTGTCGTCCAGATCGGTGGCGCTGAGGCTGTCATTCAGCCCCCAGGGGTTGCTGTCGTAACCGGCGGCGGCGCTGAGCAGCAGATATTGCCCACTGGCGCTGGCCAGCTGCGCCTGTTCCTGTGCCAGGCTGTTCAGTTCAGTCCGCGCCAGCTGACGCAGGCGCTGATCCCCCGCTTCTTTGCTGACACGGGTCAGCAGGTCACGGGCGCTGCTCAGATGGCCGAGACGGCGTTCACTTAAGGCCAGATTGTAACGGCCAAGATCCTGCCATTGCGGATCACTGATCAGGCTGCGGAAGCGGCTGGCCGCCGCCCGGTAATCACCCAACCGGTAATAACAGGCACCGATGTTGTAGGTCAGTACCGCACGCTGGTCGCCCTGTTCCTGCTGGCGGACAAAGAACGCCAGCGCCTGGTCATAATCACCGGCGCGGAAGGCATCAGCCCCCTGCTGGTAAAGGCTGCTGTCGGCCACGGCCATGGTGGTGGTCAGCGACAGAATCAGTGCTTTGATGGTCACAGTAAATCTCCGGAGCCGGGCCACTGCCTGAGCAGCGGCCCATACTGATTACTGATTGCCGGCCAGCTGACCCTGCTGAGCGGTTATGTTTTCCATTGCCGTGGCACGGATTTCATCCATGTTGGCGGCCTGAACGCGCTCCTGTACCCGCTCACGGACGGTTTCCTGTACCCGTTCACGGACGGCTTCTGCTTTATCGCTGGCCTCGTCATCGTATGCAGTGCGGGTCTGAGTACGCACCTGGGCCTGAGTCTGGGTCTGTGCCTGCAGGCGCACCTGTTCCTGCTGCTGCAGCGGCAGTTCGATCTGATGGTAAACCGCCTGCGGCTCAGCATTTTCATCAATCACCGTCATGGTGACGTCAGTCTGGTCATCGGCGCGGGACGCGGCGGCACCCAGTGTCAGCAGAACAGCGGCAGATAAAGGCAGAATTTTGGTGATCATGTTCATAACGTATACCTCGTGCGTTTTACGCTTTTAAATGGCCTGTGGCTTGCCACTGGCAGGCTCAGGTGGTTCCAGATGAAGTTTCAGTTCTTTCCTGACTCCCTGGTATTCGAGCTCAATGGTCAGCGATCCGCTTTCTGCGCGACTGAATTCAATCGGCAGGGTCAGGCGGTTATCGCCGGCCTGCAGCCGGGTTGTCCAGGCAACGGTCTGCTGCTCCGGGAAACCCTTCACGCTGATGAGGCTGTCCGGCCGCAGCGTGATTGTTGCTTCGGCAACATCGTCCGGGGTACTCAGCAGCACGGACACATAACGGATGTCCTGCTGGCTGACACTGGCGGTCAGATGGCCATCAGCTGTGGGCTGTGGCAGGCCATTCAGACCGAACATCAGCATGACTGCCAGCACAAAGCCCGCGGCGATGGCGCCGCCCTGCCATACCGGTTTTGCCGCAGGCCCGGTGTCGCGCCGGTAAGCCAGAGCGCCTTCGGTTACCCGACGGCTGAAGCCGGCGTCCGGCTGCGGCACGGCCGCTGACAGTGCGTTCAGTTTCTGCTGCAGTTGCCGATCCCCGGCCGCGGTGCGGCAGGCTGCGCAATGCTGCAGGTGCTGACTGGTGGCGGCGTCAGGACTGGTGTCCTGCTGCAGCCGTTGCTGACATTCGTTGCAGTTCATAAGTAACCCCTCTGCTCATTAACACGACGGGGATGACCGGAAGGTTCCATGGTGGTGAGAAATTCTTTTAATTTTTCGCGCGAGCGGTGCAGGCGTGATTTAACCGTGCCGACACTGATGTCCAGCGTTTCCGACACTTCCAGGGCGGTATAGCCTTCCACATCATGCAGCAGCACGACATCGCGCTGATCCGGATTCAGCTGCTGCAAGGCGGCGGCCAGCTGCTGGTGCTCAGCCAGTTCGTATTCCGGATTATTGTGCTGGTCATCGGTAACGCTGCTGAACTCATCAAATTCTTCGGCGTTATGCAGTGGAGAACGACCGCGGCTGCGGAACAGATCGACGTAACGGTTGTACATAATGCGCAGCAGCCACGGCCGCAGCTTTTCGATGCGGGCCATCTCGTCGGTGCGGTTAACCACACGGATGAGCACATCCTGCACCAGATCCTCCGCATCCTGCTGGTTGCCGGTCCAGTGCCAGGCCATGCGGTGCAGTGAGCTGATATGCGGTCCGATCAGCTGACTGAATACCTCTTCGCCCTTTGCCGTTGGGCGGAATAAGCGTGTCAGAAATGCCAAAGGCCTTTACTCCCGTATCAGTTGCCGGTAGCGGGAGTCTGCGTGGATGCCTGCAGATACAACTCCCCTATCA
>JAIXHJ010000023.1 GCA_030145845.1 Pseudomonadota bacterium | reverse complement strand
CGATCTGCTCCATGGCCACATCGCGCGCCCCTTCGATTTCTTTCACTGCGGCCTCAATGGCCTGGCCCTTTTCGGCCAGCACGGCAAGATCGGGACCAAACAACTTGATGGCCAGCTGCGCTTTGACGCCCGAGAGCAACTCGTCCACACGGGTTGCGATGGGTTGCGAGAAGTTGAGCAGTAAGCCTGGGTGTTGCTCCAGTTTCTGTTCCATCAATGACTGGAGTTCATAACGGTTGTCTGCACTGGTCCATTCCGGCACCGGTTTAAGGCCAATATAGATCTCGATGTTATTCACCGGCTCAGGATCGCCGCCGATTTCAGCCCGGCCAATACGTGACAGTGCATAGGTTACCTCTGGGAACTCCATCAACTTGGCCTCCAGTTTGGGGGCCACTTCCAGCGCGGTATCCAGACTGGAAGAAGGCGCCAGGGTGACGCGCAGATTGATGGTACCCTCCTCCAGTTCAGGCACGAATTCGGTACCCAAGCGGGGCAGAACCAACGCGGCCGCTACCACCATAATGGCAGCGATACCCACCACCACTTTGCTGTGTCCCATCGCCCAGGCTAAACCTTTACGATAGAGCAGATCGAGCGGCTTCAATACAAAGCTCTCGCGTTGGCGAACCCCCCTGCGAAAGAGATAGGTTGCTAGTGCAGGCACGATGATCAGGGCCACCAACACCGCCGAGAGCATGGCGAGCATGATACTGATGGCCATGGGTTGAAACAGTTTGGCTTCGACACCTTCAAAGCTGAACAGTGGCATGAAGACAACCAGAATAATGGCCGTGGCAAAAAAGATGGGGCGAGCGACTTCCTTACCGGCTTCCTGCAGGCGCAAGGCAATACCATGACGGTCGTGGGCCGCATCAACAGGGTCCACGTCATCGGAATCCACCCGCGATTGTCTCTGGGTATCATGTTCAGCATCCGGGTGCGTCAGATGTTTAAATATGTTCTCCACCATTACTACGGAGCCATCCACCAACATGCCAATGGCGACCGCAATCCCCCCCAGCGACATCAGATTGGCCGACAATCCGAACCAAGCCATCACCATTAAAGCGATTCCAATAGATATCGGGATGGACATCAACACCAGAAAGGTGGCGCGCAGGTTCATCAGGAATAGCGCAAGGATCACGACGATGAAAATAAACGCCAGCAGCAGGGCATTGACCACGGTCTGTACGGCCTGGGTGATCAAATCCGCCTGATCGTAAAATGCCTCGAAGCGAACACCTTCCGGTAATGCCTGGTTAATACGCTCAATGCGTGCATTGACTCCATCAATGGTGGCCTTGGTGTTGGCCCCCATGCGCTTGAGCACGATGCCGGACACCACCTCGCCGAGATTCTCCACCTTGTCGTCGGCGTTCTTGCGCGTCATGGTCACCGCTCCCTGACGGATCTCACTGCCCAGGGCCACTTGCGCCACGTCGGACACGGTGATCGTAGTACCGTCCACGGTTTTCAGTGGCACCTGACGGATCTGTTCCAAGCCCTTCTCACCATGATCCAGCCAACCCGTACCCCGGATCACCAGTTGCTCCTGGCCCCGGTTCATATACCAACCGCCGACGTTGGTGTTGTTGCGCTCCAGTGCCATCATGACGTCGTCCTGGGTCAGCTCGTAGGCCAACAGTCGGGACGGGTTTAGGTTAACCTGGTACTGACGCACCTCACCGCCAAAGGAGAGCACATCGGTCACGCCCTCGGCCGGGATCAATAGCAGCTTCACCACCCAGTCGTTCAAGCTACGCAAAGCCATGGCGTCGAAACCGGCATCGGGTTCGGCCACGAGAAGATACTGATAGACCTGACCCAGGCCGGAAGTATTCGGGCCCATTTCCGGTGTGCCGACGCCATCGGGGATCAGCTCCTTGGCAGCCTGAAGCCGTTCAAATACCAGTTGCCGGGCAAAATAAATATCGGTGCCTTCTTTAAAGACTACGGTAACGCCGGACAGGCCGGTTTTGGAAATTGAGCGCACCTCTTCCACATCCGGTAAGGCGTACATCACGGCTTCGATGGGATAGGTAATAAGCTGTTCCACCTCTTCGGCAGCCAGCCCCGGTGCTTCGGTATTGACCGACACCTGCACGTTGGTGACATCCGGAAAAGCATCCAGATTCAGTTTGGGAATAATAAAAACGGCACTGACCGTTAGTGTGATCAGGGCTATCACCACCAGCAATCGGTTGATGACCGCCCAATCGATAATTCGGTTAAACATGGGGTCTCCTACTGCTTAGTGGTTATGGGGGTCAAAGCCGCCCTTGGCGATCTGAGAGGCAACAAAGAAAGCGCCCTGAGTGACGATGCGAGCCCCCGGACCGACACCGCTAATTTCACGTAGCGGCCCGAGCGCTCGACCCAGCTCCACCTCAACTGGCTGGAATTCGCCAGGATGGTCTTCCACGAACACCGTCCAATCTCCGTCTGCGCCGCGCATCAGTGCGGTTTCGGGTACCGCTAGCACGGGCCTTTTAGTCTGGAATCGGAAATACACCTCGGCGAACTGGCCAGGGTGCAGGCGGTGTTCCGGGTTATTGACCAACAGGCGCACGGTACGGGTACGGGAGATGGGATCAATGGTGTGCGCCTCCTGAGTGACCTTGGCGTTTACACGGACATCCCCAGCCACCACTTCCGCCCGCGTTCCCGCGCCCAGCGTCAGGGAGAGATCGGCGGGCAGGTGGGCCTCCACCCAGAGTTGCTTTTCATCGGCCAACGCAATCAAGGGCGCGCCCGCCTCGATGCGCTGCCCCTGCTCGAAATCATCTCTAAGCACCGCGCCGTCAATCTCGGCATGCAGGGTATACTCCCCTAATGCAACAGATTGCTGAGAAGCGACCAACGCTTGCAAGTCCGAGGCGGAAAGGCCGTAGGCCAGCAGCGTCGCCCGTGCCGCTTCTAGGTTGGTTTTGGCCGTGATGTAACGCTGCTCACCCACGGTTTTGCGCCCAAGTTCCTGTACTCTCTGCCATTCAGGCCAAGCCGTGCGGTAATTGGCTTGTGCTTGCGCCACGGTTTCACTGAACAGAGTAACCAGCGGCTGACTCTGTTCGACGTGATCGCCCAGGGCGACATGGCGGCGCAGCACCACGGAGGGCACCCGGGGCGATACCCGGTAACTGGTGTAGCCGTTGGAAAGGATCTCCCCCGGTGCGTAAAGCTGATAATCGACCTTTCTGGGAGTCAGTGGGTTTACCTGAATATCGGCCAGGGTCATTTGCGCCGGGTTCAGTGAGGCAGAAGTAGCTTCTTCGTGACCTCCATGCCCACCATGATTATCGTGGTCACCGCCCTCGCTATGCTCTTCATGCCCGTGTTCTGAGCCGGAGTTGTGCTCGTCGTGGGCACTGTGTTCATCATGATTTTCGTCGCCATGATCATCGTGGCCGTGCTCGCTGTCAGGCTTATGCGCATCATGCTCTTTATGGTTTTCCTCACGATGATCGTCATGATTATCCTGTTCGCTATGGGGTGCCGCCGTTGTCGCTTTTTCCTGCCCATGCTCAGACTCAGATTCTTTGGCGTGGCTGGCGGTTGCGGTCGCAAGACCAGCCACCAAAATGGCTACCAGTGTTTTATTCATGTTTATCATTCCTGTTTAATTCGTTGACGCTGTCGATGACTTTGTTGCGTTGTTCAGGTGGCCCGATTGCTGAAGTGCTTCGGTGAGCGCAAGCCGTGTCTGCTTTTCCAGCTCAATGCCTGCCAGCAGGCTTTCGGTGCGTTGATTCAAGGCCAGCAGATAATTAGTGGTGGACAGATCACCCGTGCGCCATTGCCGTTTCAGCAGTTCGGCGCTGTTCTCGACCCGACCCTGAACAACCTCTTGCCAGCGGCGATATTGCTGTTCAAAGCGCTGCCAGGTGGCCTGTGCAGCCTGCCAGTCAAAGCGCTGCTTGCGGTAGATAGCCTGAAAACGAGCCTCGGCCTCCAGCGCTATGCGTTCAGCGGCGCGAGTTTCTGCGCTGAAGTTGTTGCGGACATTCAACGGGATGGAGAAGGTCAGCCCGACAACGCTCTCTCCACCATCACGACCGGAATTGACGCCAAAGGTGGGCTCCGCCTTGGCGGTACGCCGTGTCACTTCAGCTTCCTCCTTCAGCGACTGCCAGCGGGCGTGGGCGCTGGCTACGGCCGGGTGTTGCAGTAACTCCTGATCCGAGGTCAAGTCTGGCTGGGAGGGCCAGAAATCATCAGGAATGCCGCCTCGCGTGGGCGCCCATGCGGGCAGCAGCTCGCGAACCCGGATTTCGGCTTTCTGTATCGCGGCTTCGGCCTCGGCAACCTGAGCCAGCTGCTGTGACAGGGACAGAAAGGTGAGTTCGGCATCGATGCTGCCCAGATCACCTGCCTGCTGGCGCTTATCCACCTGTTCGAGCAAGGCGTTAAGTTGCTGCTGTTGCGCTTGGGCAATGGCGGCGGCGCGGTTGGCGGCATGCCACTCCACCAGTGCGGCAAGCGCCTCGGCGGTTTTGTCCAACACTTGTTGCTGGTACAGCGCTTCGGCGGCGCTTCGCATAAAGCCCGCCTGCTGCCGTCTTGCACCCCGTCTGTCCCACCAGTCTATGGTCTGCTGAACGCCGACCCGGTAGTTGTCTTCCTCTCCATTACGCTCCAAATCGGTGGACAGCTCCGGGTTGTAAAGCGGCTGCTCCAGCGCATCGGCGCTGGCGTTGGAGCCCAGCAATTGCTCGCGGGCGGCAAGCACCTCGGGGTGTTGTTGTATCTGGGAGGCGAGCCAGGCGCTCCAACTCGATGTCTCTGCGTAAGCAAGCATGGCCGGAAAAAACAAGAACGCGCCCAGCAAGGCCCGTCTGGGCCAGTCAAATCGTCTCATATTGATGCTCCTGAAATTCAGCGTGCGACGGTTTGGTCATGCACCGGATTTTGCCGCTGTTGGGGTTCATCCCGGTGAAAGGCGACCTTTATTACGGCATCATCAGGCAAGGCGGGGAGCTTTGCAGAAAAACGCACGCCGCCCTTGCGTGATGCACGTCTGGTGAGAAGGCGCGGTGAGTAATCAGTGGTTGTTTCCGCAATCAATCCGTTATCAGCAGACCAGGCTGCGATGTCTACATGGCCTCGGGGAAGGCCGTAGCGCAGGTGAGCATCCATCCGTCCGAAGACGGTCAGCTCCGCGGCGGTATGGTTCACGGTCACCTGGCGTAAATGCCAGCGTTGGTTGTCGATATTGACGACTTCAATTTCAGGCAAGCTGCTTCCGGCCTGAGCGGAATTGACAAGCGCGAGGCTCAGCGCGAGCCCAATAGCGATCTGTTTCATGATGTTTCACCCTAAAATAAATACCAATTGTTCGCTGTAACCCAAGTCTACAGCGACTGATGACGTGCTTTTGAGGCGCGATCAGGCGATTGGAGGGCGAAACAGAGAGGGGGGAATACCAGAGGTGAGGTTGGCCTGATAGTCGGCTTGTCCGTTTTCTGAGAATAAATTGGCCAAGTGTGAAGCGGCTCCGGTCAGAACGACAGAGCCGTGGCCATGACAATGGCAGCAATGGTGGCAGTCATATACAGACTGTCCGGGCTGATCGGGTGTCTGCTTGGCGAGCAGATTGTCGTTTTGAGTATCAGTGGCACTGGATTGGTGCGAATGGTCGAATTCCAAGTGCTCCGTCCCGAATTGATGAAGCTGGTGAACGTCCGCCATGGCAGCCACGGATTGCAGGGCAATCAGTAGAGCCAGTAGACAAGTTAAATGATGGCGGATGTTCATGTGGAATGTGGAGCCCTTATGTTGTCAGGTTCAAAACACTAGCTGCCATAGACTATCATATTATAGAAAAGTTCACCAAAACCGTTTCCGGTCAGGATTTCAGCTGCAAAATACGTCGTGCACCGTTTAGGACAACGACGCCAATAATGAGACCAATCACCAGATCCGGATAGCGGGAACCGGTCCAGGCGACCAGGCCACCAGCCAGGATAACCCCCAGATTGGCAATCACGTCGTTGGCGGAGAATATCCAGCTGGCTTTCATATGCGCTCCACGATTCCTGCTTTTGGCGATCAGCACAAGGCACAACACATTGGCCGCCAAAGCAGCCAGGCCCATACTCATCATCAGGACGGACGCTGGCTCGCTGCCAAACATAAACCGCCGCACAACTTCACTCAAAGCGCCAAACGCCAACATCAGTTGCAACCAGCCAGAAAAATGTGCCGAGCGCAGTTTCAACCGAGTGCTGCGCCCAACGGCATAGAGCGCCACGCCATAAACGGCGGCATCAGCGAACATGTCCAGGGAATCGGCGATCAAGCCAGTGGATTGCGCCCACCAGCCGATGGTGATTTCAATGACAAACATGATGCCGTTGATGGCGAGTAGCCATTTCAGAATACCCGATTCTTTTTGTGCCTCCTGTTGTGCATCTTCATGTGCTTGGGCGATGGCATCACTGTCTACGGGTGATGTGATTTCAAGCGTAGCGCCCAAACCAACAGAGTGCATCCGTTCCTCAATCACATCGGCATTATCCCCATGAAAGATACGCACTATGCGATTGGGGGTATCAAATTCCAGCGTTACTTTGGGTTCCACACTATCCAATGCCATGCGGATCACGCCTTCCTCCGAAGGGCAGTCCATCCTGGAGACATGATACTCGCTAACATAGCCGCCTTGGACGACGCTTGTGCCATCGGAAATCTGTGGTGTGTTGTCTCGTGCATCGCTGTTACAGCTAGCACAGCATTGCTCAGTCATATTAAAACGCTCTTGTTTTTTCCTGGTTATGCAGTTTAAATTCTATAGTCACTATAGAATCAAGAGTGAAATTGGTGGTTATGAAAATAGGAGAATTGGCGAGCGTTACCGGCTGCTCAATACAGACGATCCGTTATTATGAAAAAGAAAATCTGCTGCCCTCAACCCAACGCACCGAGGGAAATTTTCGCTTGTATGACAAAGCGGCCGTCGACCTGTTGCTGTTCATTAAACACTGCCGCAGTCTGGATCTCAGCTTGAAGGAAATCCGTCAACTATTGGCGCTCAAACGCTCGCCTGGCGCGCAATGTGATAAGGTGAATCGGATGATGGACGCCCATATTCAACAAGTGGAAGACCGCATTGCCGAGCTGACGCAATTGCGTAGGCAACTCAAAGCGTTGCGCCGCAGTTGCTCAAGCGACCGCACGGTGGAGCAGTGCGGCATACTGCAAAATCTGACCACCTAGTCAGAATCCGAAGCGGTAACATTGGTTTTCTGATCATTGGAAGTCACACGTCTACCCTGGATATCCCATTCCACCTTGTTCGGCGATTTTTCACTGAGGTCGGGCTCATGGCGCAGTTTCTGGCCAGTTCCAGGGAAAGCCTCTGATGACATTGCCGACATTTTTATCCGTATCGTCCAGAATCTGATCAATCACGCCAATGAAGCCCTTAAACAGCATCAGCTCTCACAAACTCAGCAGGTTGACGCTCTAATCGCGGCATTACGGGATGTTATCCAGGCGTATCAGATTCCCGGTACCGAGATAGAGCGCCTCGACGCGATTGCCCAGGCATTTCAGGGAGAACCCGACGAACTTAAAAAGCGCTGTGACGAGCAGTTGGCCTATGCCAACAATAATTATCTGCCCTTTATGCTGTCACTCTACCGGAGCAAGCGGGCTCTGTTGTTCGATTGCATTGCCCACATGGATTTACAATCGACGACTCAGGATCAATCGACGCTCGATGCTCTGGCCTTAATCATGGGGCATCGTCGTAGTCGTAAGCCGACTCTGGATGCCGTGAATGCCAAGGGCGAGCCGCTTGATCTGTCGTGGATACCCGATAAATGGTTAAAACTGGTCACTGGAAAAACGACCCGCAACAGAAACAACACGGAAGTGCATCGAAAATATTTCGAACTCTGCTTGTTAACAACGCTGGCCCAGGAGTTGAAGTCTGGCGACGTGGTGATCATGGGCAGTGATAAATATGGCGATTTTAGAGACCAGTTGGTGAGCTGGGAGGAGTATCACGAACAGATCGCCGAGTACGGTGAACTGGCCGGCATCATTACCGACCCCAAAGCGCTTATTGCCGAACTTAAACGTTGGTTGAGAAAGTCATCGAATGATACCGATAAAAAATTTCCGGGCAATGATCAGGTCAGAATTGAAAAAGGTGAGTTGGTCATTCAGCGCGTTAAACGCAAACCCATTCCCGCCGCACTGGAAAGAATCAATCGTGCATTGGATGACCGGCTGTCGGAAACCAGCATCCTCGACGTATTAATTGATATGGAAAAATGGCTGGGATTAAGCAAGGGTTTCAAGCCATTATCGGGGCATGAAACCAAACTCACCGATCATCAGCGTCGCTTTATCGTTACCTTATTTTGTTTCGGCTGCAACCTGGGGCCCACACAAACCTCCCGTTCCATTGAGGGCATTAACCGTCGCCAGATTGCGTGGTTGAACCTGCGTCATTCGACAGAGGAGAAGATCGATGAGGCCATTACCAAGGTCATCAATGCCTACAATCGATTCTCCCTACCGAAGATTTGGGGTACCGGCAAGACGGCGTCAGCCGACGGCACCAAATGGGATCTTTACGAGCAAAATCTTTTGAGTGAACACCATTTGCGGTATTTGGGTACCGGTGGCCTCGGCTACTATCATTTGTCTGATACCTATATTGCGTTATTCAGCCACTTCATTCCCTGTGGTGTTTATGAGGCCGTGTATATCCTCGATGGATTATTGAAAAATCAGTCAGACATTCAGCCCGATACCATACATGGAGATACCCAATCCCAGAGTGAAGCGGTGTTCGGGCTCGCTTACCTGCTGGGCATCAAGCTGATGCCCAGGATTAGAGGCATTAAACATCTGAAGCTCTACCGGATCAGCAAAGAGGATCACTTTAAGCATATCGATACCTTGTTCAAGGACACCATAAAGTGGGAGCTGATCGAATCGTGTCTGCCCGATATGCTACGCATTGCGTTATCAGTGAAAGCCGGAAGAATCAACGCATCGACCATTCTGCGACGATTGGGAACCTATTCCAGAAAAAACAAGCTTTACCTGGCTTTGCGAGAGCTCGGTCGAGTCGTTCGGACCGTTTTCCTGCTGCAATACATTGCGGAGGCTGAAATCAGGGAAATGATCCAGGCCGCGACGTGCAAAAGTGAGGAATTTAACGATTTCTTGCAGTGGGTGATGTTTGGCAATGATGGCTTGATCGCGGAGAACGTTCGGCACGAACAGCAAAAAATCATCAAATATAATCATCTTGTCGCCAACATGATTATTCTTTACAACGTGGTGACAATGACAAAGGCGCTTGGGGAGTTGGCAGAAGAGGGCTATCCGATTGACCCCGAAGTGCTTGCCGGGACATCACCTTTTCGCAGGGGCAATATCAATCGTTTTGGAACGTACTCAATGAATATGGACCGGGAAGTCCCCAACATCGAGTTTAACATACCAATCCCAATACCAGACAAAGACACCGGGTTGATCATTAATTAATCTTGTGGCTGTTTATTTAAGGAATCGTTGCCGACCCTCTATCACTGATAACGATGAAAGGCGGCAAAGGGTTCCATAAAAATATAAATTTATGCGAATGTAGTTATGTTTTGACCGAAAAAAGCGGGCAGCGAAAGGCTGCCCGCAAGGCTCCAGGGGAATGGAGGCAGAAAGGGTTACTGAGCAGCCGGCTCCTGTGGGGCCGCTACTGCAAAGTCGTAAGTCGTGGTTGCGCCGGCCGTAACCACAACGGAAGCCGTGCCGGTAAAACTCAGCTCATCGACCGCTTCCGGATCATCACTGGCGGTGTCGCAGGTGTAGCTCAGGGTATAGCTGTCGACCGGCATAAAGCCCAGCTCATAACTGTAAGCACCACTTTCGGCATCATAGGACACCAGCGCCGTGGTCAGCGGATCGGTTTCTGCGCCGGAAACGTCGGCCGGAGTGACATCAGCGCCACTGAAGGCATAAACCGCGCCGTCGTCGAGTGAAGCATCGGCACATTGGGCGGCAATCATTTCGCCGGCGATGGTGCCGGTAATGGTGCCGTACTCTGCATTGTCGATTACCCGCAGTGCCGGCTTCAGCTTGATGGCAGTCTGGCCGGTCGGATCGGTCAGGGATTTACGCAGGTCAAAGTCAATGGTGAAGTCCGCACTGCCGCCGGCCAGTACGGTGAAACCGCTGACCAGTTTCAGGCCGGTCTGGCTGCCACTGGGAACGTAGAGTTCAACGGTACTGCCGTCGGTGTTTTCGAGGTAGCTGTCCAGCGTGCCGTCGTTACTGGCGTTCACCATCAGGCGCATCCAGTTGTATTCGCCTGCCGGTACCACTTCATTTTCGATCAGGCTGGCTGAGTTGCTGCCCTGCAGGGCCAGCAGGTCAATGGATCTGGCCTCATCAAAGGTAAATTCAATTTCATCACCATCCGCCGGCTTGATGGCAATACCGGTAAAACTGACGACGACTGCCGCCGCGCTGTCGACCGGAGCATCGGTGACGCCGATGCTGAGGGTGCCGGTATCGGATGAAGAGGAAGAGCTGCTGCCACCACAACCGCTGATAATCAGTGGCAGTGCGGCCAGGCCGGTCATAACGGACGTCGGAAGTTTTACCATGTGTACCTCTCTTACTTGGTCAGGGCTTGCTTGATCAGAGTTACCGGACGGAGAGGATCAGTGCTCCCCGTTCTGGTTTAACAACGCAGCAGCTCTGCTCTGCATTCTGTTAAGAATCGTGTCCACAGGGCGGATGATTGCTGGGTGGGTGTGTCTGCGTTTTGAGCTATAAAGTACTTAAAGTTAATTAAGTCTAATAAAAACAATAGGATATGGATTATTTTTGATGTAATTTATCATTACCAATCTGTGGATAAGCAGGCGTGACAAACAGCATGGATGCCGGCATGACATCTCCTTCTGCCTGCGGTAAGCTCCCGGTTAATTCTGATATTTCCGATAATTTTTATGCTGAATACCCCGCCTGCTCCGCTGATTGATCAGCTCGACTATCTGGGCAATCCCCTGTCCAGTGCCCGCCGGGTGCTGCTCGCGCACCCGGATATAGAACGTATTGATGGCGCCTTTGAGGATCTGGTGCACAGCTTCAGCTTTCTCGTCAGCTACAACGGCAGCAGTGCCACCTTCAACAGCTACCGCCGCGAAGTTGAGCGTCTGCTGCAGTGGTGCTGGCTGGTACGGGGTTGCAGCCTGGGTGAGCTGCGCCGCCAGGATCTGGAAGAATACGTGCGCTTCTGCCAGTCCCCTCCAAAAGCCTGGATCGGCAGTAAACAGGTGGCGCGCTTCCGCAACCATCAGGGAGAACGCGTCACCAACCCTGACTGGCGCCCTTTTGTCTCCCGCCCTGACGCCAAAGCAACCGGCACAGGGTTCGCGCTGTCGCAGAAAAGCCTGCAGGCGCTGTTTGCTGTGTTATCGACCTACTTCAATTATCTGCTGCAGGAGGATTACCTGCGCATCAATCCGGTCGCTCTGATCCGCCAGAAAAGTAAGTTTCTGCAGAAGCATGCCTATCAGGAGCCGGTGCGGCGTCTGTCGAACCTGCAGTGGGATTTCATTCTGGAGACGGTTGAGGAGATGGCGCAGCAGCATCCTGCCGAACATGAGCGCTCATTGTTTGTGATGCGCCTGCTGTTCGGCATGTATCTGCGTATTTCCGAGCTGGTGGCCGATGAGCGTTCAACGCCGGTCATGGGTGACTTTCATACTGATGCTGACGGTAACTGGTGGTTACGCGTGGTCGGCAAAGGCAACAAGGCCCGTCTGGTTACCGTGTCGGACGACATGCTGGATGCGTTGCGGCGTTACCGGACCTTCCTCGGCCTGTCGAAAGTCCCCTATGTCGGGGAGCAGACGCCACTGGTGCCTAAAATCAAAGGGCGCGGACCGGTCACCAGTACCCGCCAGATCCGCTATCTGGTGCAGCAGTGTTTTGACCGCGCTTATGAGCGCATGCGTCATCAGGGACTGGAGGACGAAGCACAGGAGCTGAAAGTAGCCACGGTGCACTGGCTGCGCCATACCGGGATTTCAGAGGATGTGAAGTTCCGGCCGAAGGAACACGTCAAGGAAGATGCCGGTCATGCCAGCATGGCCACCACCGACCGTTATATTGATACCGAGCTGCGCGAGCGCCACGCCAGCGCCCGCCATAAGAAGCTGAAGCCGGAGCTGTAAAGCTCCGGCTGCGGTTCAGCTGTCAGGGTCAGTGCATGTACTGGCCGCCGTTGGCGGAGATATTGGCGCCGGTGATAAAGCCCGCCGCATCGGCGGCCAGAAAGCTGACCACGCGGGAGATATCTTCCGGCGTACCGAAACGACCGACCGGAATGCCGGCACGGATCTGTTCGCGGATTTCCTCCGGCACTTCCATGATCATGCTGGTGGCAATGTAGCCCGGTGACACGGTGTTGACCGTGATGCCTTTATTCGCCACTTCCTGGGCAACCGCCTTGGTGAAACCATACATGCCGGCTTTGGCGGCTGAGTAGTTGGCCTGGCCGAACTGGCCTTTTTCACCATTGATGGACGAGATATTGATGATGCGACCCCACTTTTTTTCCAGCATGTCGTTGATCACCAGCCGGGTCATATAAAACACCGACGTGAGGTTGGTTTCGATCACATCATGCCACTGGTCAGGGTTCATGCGCTTGAGCGTGGTGTCACGGGTGATGCCGCCGTTGTTGACCAGTACGTCGACGGTGCCGAAATCCTTGCGCACACCCTCCACGCAGGCTTCGCAGCTTTCCCAGTCGCGGATATTGCCGAACGCCAGCGCCACCTCATAACCATCAGCCTTCATCTGTTCCTGCCATTGCTGTGCCTTATCATGGCTTCCTCCATGGTAGTAGCCGGCAACCACCTGATAGCCATCATCGTGCAGAGTTTTACAGATGGATGTGCCGATACCGCCGGTGCCGCCGGTTACCAATGCAATGCGCTTTGTCATAGCCCTACTCCTTCAGTGTCTTATTGGTATTCGGTGAGAGTGAATCCCGCGTATGACATTAAAATGACCCGGCCCCGCCTTTCATCAGCTGCAAACCCTGCTTAGTACTTTTGACATAACCGGGATAAGACACAAAGCGGCCCTTCACCGGACTGGCGCCTCAGGCGGATGCTGCCGGAGCCGGATTGCTATATAATCCGCCGCCGTTTATCTCCACCTTAAGCCCGCTATGAAATTCGTCATCAAGCTGTTTCCCGAAATCACCATCAAGTCCACCAGTGTCCGCAAGCAGATGACCAAGATTCTGCGCCAGAATCTGCAGAACCTGTTCCGCCGCCACGGCATTTCAGCCGATGTGCAGAACCGCTGGGACAGTCTGGTGGTGATTGTGAACCGCGACGACGATACCGCGCGGCGTGAGGCGATTCAGATTCTGTCGCATACGCCTGGCATCGCCTCGGCGCTGGAGATTACCGAAGACACCTTCACCACCCTTGACGATGCCTACCAGCGTGTCCGGGACGCCTACCGCGAGCGGGTGGCAGGCAAAACCTTCTGCGTGCGCATCAAGCGTGCCGGTAATCATGACTTCACTTCCCATCAGGCGGAAATCTACATGGGTGGCGGCATTCTGAAGGAAACCGATGCCCGCGCGGTGTCGCTGACCAATCCTGAAGTCACCGTGCAGGCTGAGCTGCGCAACGACAAAGTACAGGTGGTTACCCAGATCATTAAAGGCCTGGGCGGTTACCCGCTGGGCAGTCAGGGTGAAGTGCTGTCATTGATCTCCGGCGGCTTTGATTCCACCGTTGCCAGCTACCTGATGACGCGCCGCGGCCTGAAAACCCACTTCTGTTTTTTTAATCTCGGCGGCAGCGCCCACGAGATCGGCGTAAAACAGGTGTCGCATTACCTGTGGAGCACCTACAGCGAAAGCCACCGGGTGAAATTTGTTACCGTGCCCTTTGAAAAAGTGGTGACAGAAATCCTGACCAACGTGGATACCGCCCAGATGGGTGTGGTGCTTAAGCGCATGATGCTGCGCGCCGCCTCGCGGGTGGCCGACCGGTTGCACCTGCCAGCACTGGTGACCGGTGAAGCTGTGGCGCAGGTCGCCAGTCAGACCATCACCAATCTGGCGGTGATCGATAAGGTTTCTGACCACATGGTGCTGCGCCCGCTGGCGGCCATGGATAAGCAGGACATCATCAACACCGCCCGCCGTATCGGCACAGAAAGCTTTGCCGCCACCATGCCGGAATACTGTGGTGTGATTTCAGTCAATCCGACCACGGTCGGCGACATCGCCAAAGTTGAAGCGGCGGAAGCGAAATTTGATTTTGCTGTGCTCGAGGATGCCCTGGCGAATGCCGTGACGGAACGTATTGATGATGTACTGAATGGCGAAGACAGCGGACTGGATCAGGTGACACTGGTCAGTACCCCGGCGCTGAGTGATGTCATTATCGATATCCGCCATCCGTCCGAGGTCGCCGATGCGCCACTGACGCTGACCAATAACCCGGTGCTGACCATCCCCTTCTATGATCTGGATAACCGTGTTGCGGAACTGCTGCGTGAGCATCCGCAGGCGCGCTTCCTGCTCTACTGCCAGAAAGGCACCATGAGCAAAATTCATGCGCACCATCTGAACAATCAGCATGAGGGGCGTTTCTCTGTCTTTCAGGAAACCCGTCCTGCAACGGCGGAGCGTGCGGATAACTGATCTGGCATATTTCTTGTTTGCTCCCCAGTTCTTATTTAAGGTGTCAGGCCTTGGTGGCGGGGAGGAATTCCATTGACGGAAAAAACAGCGGCAGGAAAAACAACCAGACCATCCGGGGACCGCAACCTCAGCAGTGAATCACTGCGCCGGCGGCAGCGGCATAACGAAAAAAAACGTGATGCCATTCTGAAGGCGGCGCTGGATGTGTTCTCCCGTTACGGACTGCACGGTGCCAGCATGGATCAGATCGCCTCACAGGCGGATGTTTCCAAAACCAACCTCTTCTATTACTTCAGCTCCAAAGAAGAACTCTATCTGTCAGTGATGCAGAAGCTGCTGACGCTGTGGCTGACGCCGCTGTCGGAGTTCTCTGCCGCTCAGGAGCCGCTGGATGCGCTGAAGGATTACATCCGTCAGAAGTTGCGCTTTTCGCGCGACCATCAGGCTGAATCGCGCCTGTTCTGCATGGAAGTGATGCAGGGTGCACCTTTATTGCTGCCGCAACTCGAAACCTCATTGCGCGAGCTGGTGGACGCCAAGGCCGGCGTTATCCGCGAATGGATTAATCAGGGTAAACTGCTGGAAGTTAATCCGTATCATCTGCTGATATCCATCTGGGCGACAACACAGCATTACGCTGATTTCAGTGTTCAGGTGCAGGCCGTCTGTGGTCAGACCCTGGATGATGCGGCGTTTTTTGATGAGGCGCTGGACACTCTTTACAAACTCATCCTCAGCGGCATTACGCCGGACTGAAAAACCGCCACTGCTGATGCTTTTTTGCGCTTTTATTGTGCTCACTTTTAAACCAAACGCTCTCAAACGGACCGTTTGATCCGATCTTTTCTGCTGTATTTTTCTAAACCTTTGTTATTAAAAGAAATTTCAGATTGGCATACATGATGCTGACCTCTGGGGGGTACTAGGGATTTTCCCTCGTAAACGGACAAAAGCCTCTGTAGCCCCCGCCATTCCTGGCCTCCCGGATGGGGTTACTTCTCATTTTCTTACCGTTTTGGAGTATTTTGGCTAAAATCGCTGGC
>JAIXHJ010000022.1 GCA_030145845.1 Pseudomonadota bacterium | reverse complement strand
CAGTACAACGACTGCGACGGCGGCAACCCTGAGTGGTAGCGATAATGCTCTGACCGCCGCCGGTATCAGCTTCACCGCCGTGGAAAACGCCGCACTGAGCAGCGGCAGTCTGACCGGTACCGATGGTGACGATACCTTCGCCATCACGGGTACCAACGCACTGGATGCCGCGGCGATCAGCTTCAGCGATGTGGCCAGTGTGGCCGGCGGAGCTGGTGATGACAGCATCACCACCACGACTGCGACGGCGGCAACCCTGAGCGGTGCTGATAACGCCCTGAGTACATCTGGTATCAACTTTACCCAGGTAGAAAATGCTGACCTGAGTGAAGGCGTTCTGTCCGGCAGTGATGCTGCGGATACGTTTGAGGTGAATGGCAGTAGTCTGGCAGGGAATGGCATCGCCTTTACGGATATTGCCGGCAGCATTGATGCCGGCGATGCTGAAGACACTGTTATGGAAACCGGCAGTGCCAGCAACTGGAGTCTGACCGGAACCGATAATGCGCTGAATAATGGCGTGTATCTGTTTACCTCGCTGGAATCCGCCAATATCAACAGCGGCAGCCTGACCGGTACCGATGGTAACGATACCTTCGCCATCACCGGCAGCAAGGCACTGGATGCCGCGGCGATCAGCTTTACCGATGTGGCCAGCGTGGCTGGCGGAGAAGGCAGCGACAGCATCAGCACCACGACTGCGACGGCGGCAACTCTGAGCGGTAGCGATAATGCCCTGACCGCGGCCGACATTGACTTTACCCAGATCGAAAGCGCGGATCTGAGCAGTGGCAGCCTGACTGGCACCAGCGGTGACGATACCTTCGCCATCACGGGTACTAACGCGCTGGATGCCGCGGCGATCAGCTTCACCGATGTGGCTAGCGTGGCTGGCGGGGCCGGTGATGACAGCATCACCACCACGACTGCGACCGCGGCAACTCTGAGCGGTAGCGATAATGCCCTGACTGCTGCCGGCATTAACTTCACAACGGTGGAAAATGCCGCACTGAGCAGCGGCAGCCTGACTGGCACCAGCGGTGACGATACCTTCGCCATCACCGGCACTAACGCGCTGGATGCGGCGGCGATCAGCTTTACCGATGTGGCCAGCGTGGCTGGCGGAGCCGGTGATGACAGCATTACCACCACCACTGCGACGGCGGCAACCCTGAACGGCAGCAATGCCCTGACCGCGGCCGACATTGACTTTACCCAGATCGAAAGCGCGGATCTGAGCAGCGGCAGTCTGGCCGGTACCAGCGGTGACGACCTGTTCGCGATCATCACGAATAATGCGGTTGATGCCGCAGGTATCAGCTTCACCGATGTGGCCAGTGTTGCTGGCGGGGCCGGTGAGGACAGCATCACCACCACAAGTGCGACCGCGGCAACCCTGAGCGGCGACAATGCCCTGACCGCCGCCGGTATCAGCTTCACTCAGGTAGAAAGCGCCGCACTGAGCAGCGGCAGCCTGACTGGTACCAGCGGTGATGATCTGTTCGCCATCACCGGCAGCAACGCACTGGATGCGGCGGCGATCAGCTTTACCGATGTGGCCAGCGTGGCTGGCGGAGCCGGTGATGACAGCATTACCACCACGACTGCGACGGCGGCAACCCTGAACGGCAGCAATGCCCTGACCGCGGCCGACATTGACTTTACCCAGATCGAAAGCGCCGCACTGAGCAGCGGCAGTCTGGCCGGTACCAGCGGTGACGACCTGTTCGCGATCATCACGAATAATGCGGTTGATGCCGCAGGTATCAGCTTCACCGATGTGGCCAGTGTTGCTGGCGGGGCCGGTGATGACAGCATCACCACCACAAGTGCGACCGCGGCAACCCTGAGCGGCGATAATGCCCTGACCGCCGCCGGTATCAGCTTCACCGCCGTGGAAAACGCTGAACTGAGCAGTGGCAGCCTGGCTGGCACCGATGGTGACGATACCTTCGCCGTTACCGGTACTAACGGGTTGGATGCGGCTGGAATCAGCTTTACGGCTGTCGCCAGCGTGGCCGGTGGCGCGGGTGATGACAGCATCACCACCACAAGCGCGACCGCGGCAACCCTGAACGGCAGCAATGCACTGACTGCTGCCGGTATTAATTTCACAGCGGTGGAAAACGCCGCACTGAGCAGCGGCAGTCTGACTGGCACCGATGGTGACGATACCTTCGCCATCACCGGCACTAACGCACTGGATGCGGCGGCGATCAGCTTCACCGATGTGGCCAGTGTCGCTGGCGGAGCCGGTGACGACAGCATCACCACCACGACTGCGACGGCGGCAACTCTGGGCGGTAGCGATAATGCCCTGACCGCCGCTGGTATTAACTTCACCGCGGTGGAAAACGCTGCACTGAGCAGCGGCAGTCTGACTGGTACCAGCGGTGACGACCTGTTCGCGATCATCACGAATAATGCAGTTGATGCGGCTGGCATCAGCTTCACGGCTGTCGCCAGCGTGGCTGGCGGAGAAGGCAGCGACAGCATTACCACCACGACTGCGACCGCGGCAACTCTGAACGGCAGCAATGCCCTGACTGCTGCCGGTATTAATTTCACAGCGGTGGAAAACGCCGCACTGAGCAGCGGCACTCTGACTGGTACCAGTAACGACGACGAGTTCGCCGTTACCGGTACTAACGGGTTGGATGTGGCTGACATCAGTTTCACCGATGTGGCCAGCGTGTCCGGTGGCGCGGGTGACGACAGCATCACCACCACGACTGCGACCGCGGCAACCCTGAACGGCAGCAATGCCCTGACCGCCGCCGGTATCAGCTTCACTCAGGTAGAAAGCGCGGATCTGAGCAGCGGCAGTCTGGCTGGTACTGATGGTAACGATACCTTCGCCATCACCGGCACTAACGCACTGGATGCAGCGGCGATCAGCTTTACCGATGTGGCCAGTGTCGCTGGCGGCGCGGGTGACGACAGTATCACCACAACGACTGCGACCGCGGCAACTCTGAGCGGCAGTAATGCCCTGAGCGCAGCGGGTATCAGCTTCACTCAGGTAGAAAACGCCGCACTGAGCAGCGGCAGTCTGGCCGGTACCAGCGGTGACGACCTGTTCGCGATCATCACGAATAATGCGGTTGATGCGGAAGGCATCAGCTTCACGGATGTAGCCAGCGTGGCCGGTGGCGCGGGTGATGACAGCATCACCACCACAAGCGCGACCGCGGCAACCCTGAACGGCAGTAGTGCTCTGACCGCCGCGGGTATTAACTTCACCGCCGTGGAAAGCGCCGCACTGAGCAGTGGCAGCCTGACTGGCACCGATGGTGACGATACCTTCGCCATCACCGGCAGCAATGCACTGGATGCGGCGGCGATCAGCTTCAGCGGTGTAGCCAGCGTGGCCGGCGGAGCCGGTGATGACAGCATCACCACCACGACTGCGACGGCGGCAACCCTGAGCGGTGCTGATAACGCCCTGAGCACATCTGGTATCAACTTTACCCAGGTAGAAAGTGCTGACCTGAGTGAAGGCGTTCTGTCCGGCAGTGATGTTGCGGATAGGTTTGAGGTAAATGGCAGTAGTCTGGCGGCGAATGGCATCGCCTTTACGGATATTGCCGGCACCATTGATGGTGGTAATGGTGATGACTCCGTGACGGAAACCGGCAGCGCCAGCAACTGGAGTCTGACCGGAACCGATAATACGCTGAATAATGGCGCGTATCTGTTCACCTCGCTGGAGTCGGCTGATATCAACAATGGTACGCTCAGCGGCTCCTCTCAGGCTGAAACCTTTATCGCCGGTACGGCAGACGGGAGTCTGAGTGTCAGCAACATCAGTATCACGGATGTTGCCCAGGTTAATGCCGGTACAGAAGATACCCTGCAGGGCAGTGCCGGTGATGATGCCTTCACCATTAATGCGGATCAGAACATCGGGCTGAATAACATTACTTTCGCCGGACTGACTCAGCTGGATGGTGCAGATGGGGCCGATACTCTGACCAGCAGTGTTTCCGGGCTGGAGTGGATCATTGATGCACTGGGTTCCGGCTCAGTCGGTATCTTCTCATTTGAAAACTTTGAGAACCTGATCAACGCGGTGGGGGCGCTGAATATGACGACCTCCCTGGCGGCGGAATTCAGTGGCGACTCTGCTTCCTTTGGCGGTGGCCTGATGACGCTGGGCTTTGACAGCAGCGAAGATGTCACGATTACCTCCAGCTATGATGCCGGCACTGCTCTGAGCGGCAGTATTAAAGCGGATTTTCTGGATGTAACCACGGCGGGTGATATTGATCTGGCAACCGATATCAAGGGTATCAATGTGGATACTATCGACAGTCAGTCGGTTGATATTACGCTGGTGCAGAACGGTGATCTGGTGATTCGACAGATTGATGCCGGAGAAGACGGCGTGGTGGTGCTGAAGAGTGCAGAAGCCGGTACCGGTATTCTGACCACAGAAACCCCGAACAGCATTAACTTTATTGCCCGCGAAGTGTATCTGGGCACTGATGCCAGTGGTAATGACAGCCAGTGGGCGGCCATCGGTACCAATGCACAGCAGCTGACATTTGATGTGGGTCTGGTACTGGAAATGAAAGCCTTCACCTTTGTTACACCGTATTTCCCCAACGGTGCTCCACTGACCTACGATGCTGAAGGTAACGAAACGGACTCGCTGATCAGCACCCAGTCATCCGGCGTGGTGATAACCGATTCGGTCGGTAACCTCAGCCAGCTCGACCCGGCGATTTTTGAAGCGGTCACTCCGTTTGTAGCAGATGCGGCAGCCATTGCCGGTGCTGACGGAAACTACGAAGTGTCCGATACCCCGGTGAATCTGGATACCACCCTGATTGCTGCTCTGCTGGCATCTCATGAGCCAACCGCGGCGGGCCCACAGAGTGACGAGGACGAGCGTGATGAAACGGCCGTTAATCCGCTGATGGCGTCGACCGGGGATATCCGTGTCGCCTTTGGTGAAGACGGGAAAATCCTTGGTGTGGTGAAGGATTATGTCTTCCAGGCCGGTGATTCACTGTGGAACCTGTCTGAACGTTTCCTCGGTAATGGCAGCTTCTGGAAACAACTGCTGGAACAGAATCCGCAGATCGACAGTCCGTCCAATATTGCAGATGGCACACTGATCCGGGTGATCGTAAAAGTCAGCGAGGAAGTGGCGGAACAGATCCGTAATGCGGTGCAATCCGGCAAGGCAACTGCCGATAACAGTGGTGCAGTGCTGCCGGCATCACTGCGCAGTGAAATCAAACTGCCGTAAGACACAAACGGTTGTTGCTGTATAAAAAAAGCGGGGCAGATATCTGCCCCGCTTTTTTATTACTGCTGTCCGTCAGTGGCAGAAAAAACCTGCGACTGAGGTGGCAGGGTTTAAGCCCCGGGATCAGTTACCGGACTTGGTGCGTGACCAGACACGGGTCATATAACGTACGTCTTTGTCTGCCGGAGTCTGCAGAACCACCAGTTTTTCCTGGGTGGCCGGTGCCGGATAAATCCCCGGGTTATTACGCACAGATTCATCAACCAGCGCTGTCGCAGCAGTGTTGGCATTGGCATAAGCCACATAGTCTGTTATCGGTGCAATCACTTCCGGGCGCAGCAGGTAATTCACGAATTTCTGCGCACTGTCAGCGTGTGGTGCATCCACCGGCATGACGGCGACGTCAGTCCAGAAGACGGCACCTTCAGCAGGTACAACATACTGAATGTGTACACCATTACCGGCTTCTTCAGCACGGGCCTGGGCCTGCAGCATATCGCCGGAGTAACCGTGCGCCACGCAGATATCGCCGTTGGCCATATCGTTAATGGTCTGGGAGCTGTGGAAGTAACGGATATCATCACGCACAGCCGCGACTGCTGCCGCGGCATCATTGATGGCTTTCTTGCTGTAATCGTTCGGGTTTTTACCCATGTACAGATTGGCCGCAGCCAACACTTCGGTGGCATCATCCATCAGAGCCAGACCACAGGAGGCCAGCTTTTTGGTGATTTCCGGGTCGAACAGCAGACGCCAGGTATCCAGCGGCATATCGTCACCGAGGATTTTTTTCACTTCATCGACGTTGTAAGCAATACCGCTGGTACCCCACATATAAGGCACCAGATACCGATTGCCCGGGTCGATCGAAGACAGGGTTTTCAGAATGCCTTTATCCAGATTGCCGTAATGAGTCAGCTGGCTTTTGTCGTAAGGCTTGTACAGGCCGGCACGGATACCGCGGTCAGCAAATGGCATGGCGGTCGGGAAAACCAGATCGTAGCCACTGTGTCCGGCGAGCAGTTTGGCTTCCAGTACTTCGTTGGAATCGTAAACGTCGTAGGTGACTTTGATGCCGGTTTCTTTTTCGAAATTGGCAATGGTGTCTTCGGCGATGTAGTCAGACCAGTTGAAGATATGCAGCTCTTCCTGTGCTGGTACAGTAACTGCTGCGCTCATCAGCGCGCCGGCGACAGCGCTGAGGGTGAATAAACGTGTTTTCATTTAGCCAGTTCTCCAGCCCGCCCCGGGTAAACGGGGCCGTGTTGTCATTAAACAGAGTGTGCTCAGCCCGTTCCGGTCAGAGAGGGTCTGAATCCGTGCATCTGTGCTGCTCTCTGGTGCCGTTTCCGGCCATACAGAGAGGCAGCCTCTCCTGTAATTATGTGATCACAAAATCACAGAAACGGCGCAGAAAATACCGTCAGTCAAAACGAATGTCACGGAGAAAGTTGATGATTTCAGCGTGATATATGGCTTTGACGGCCGCAGAAGCGATTGCTCCGCTGGTAATACTGTGATCACAAAATTGCCAAAGCAGACAAACCTGCATCCGCTGCTCTGATTGTTACCGGGAAAATTCCCGCGGGCAATAGGCTGAATGAGACGGACAGACAGTATTTTGGCTGCGACCGGAAGGAACCTTTCCGGCAGGAGGAATCTCAGCTTGCATAGGGCTGTTTCTGTACAGTGCCGGTTCTGTCACAGTCTGCGGTTAGGCTGGCTGTAGCCGGGCTGTTATGATGCCGGCCACCGGTTAATGATGATCAGCACAGCTTACAGCGAAATTTCTGATGGCCACCCGCAAGAAACCCAGCCGTACCCGCAACACACATTCTGCCCGCCGCCCCTGGCTGACCTGGCTGCTCCGTCTGGCGCTGGTCGCCGCTGTGTTGCTGCTGGTCTGGCTGGTGTATCTGGATGCGCAGGTCCGGGAGCGTTTTGATGGCCATAAATGGACACTGCCGGCCAAGGTTTATGCCCGGCCACTGCTGCTCTATCCCGGGCAGTTACTGTCGCCGCAGCAGCTGCGTTCAGAACTGGAATGGGCGGATTACAAAGCATTGCGCAATGCGCCCAAGCCGGGCAGTTATGACCGCAACGGCGATGAATGGACGGTTTACCGCCGCGCCTTTCCGTTCTGGGACGGGCGTGAGCCGGCCCGGCGTCTGACCCTGCGGCTGCGCGATAACCGGGTGCTGAATGTGCACGATGGTGGCCGCGAAGTCTCGCTGGTGCGGCTGGAACCGCAGTATATCGGCGGCATCTTCCCGGCGCATAACGAAGACCGCGAGCTGGTACGGCTCGATCAGGTGCCGCCGGCCCTGGTCGCTGCGCTGGTTGTTACCGAAGACAAAGCCTTTTTTGACCACTGGGGTATTTCCTTCCGCGGTATTGCCCGCGCCATGGTGGCCAATATCCGCGCTGGCGGTTTTGTTCAGGGCGGCTCAACCCTGACCCAGCAGCTGGTGAAAAACTTCTTCCTCAACAGTGAACGTACGCTGGCGCGTAAGGCGCAGGAAGCACTGATGTCACTGCTGCTGGAACTGCATTACAGCAAAGAAGAAATTCTGCAGGCGTATCTCAACGAAGTGTATCTGGGGCAGGCCGGACGCCGGGCGATTCATGGCTTTGGTCTGGCAGCCCGTTTTTACTTCGGTAAATCGGTGCAGGAACTGGATAACGGTGAAATTGCCACGCTGGTCGGTCTGGTGAAGGGGGCTTCGTTCTATAACCCGCGGCGTAATCCTGAACGCGCGAAAGAGCGGCGTGACCTGATCCTCGGCCTGATGGCTGAAAACGATATTATTTCTGACCGGCAGCGGATCGTGGCGCAGGGCAAGCCTCTGATTACCGCCAATGCCCGCCGTGCCGGTCAGCGTGAATACCCGGCGTTTCTTGAGCTGGCGCGGGCGCAGCTGCAGCGGGACTACCGGCTGGAAGATCTGCAGACCGAAGGCCTGCATATCTTCACCACGCTTGACCCCTGGTTGCAGCACGCGGTGGAAGAAGCGGCCGCCACGCAGCTGGAACGGCTGGAAAGCCGCGCTGCCGGGCTGAAAGATCAGCTGGAAACCGCCGCTGTGATTACCAGTGTTGATGGCGGTGAAGTGCGGGCGCTGCTGGGATCACGCAAGCCGGAATTCTTTGGCTTCAACCGGGCTCTGGCAGCTAAGCGTGCGATTGGCTCACTGGCCAAACCCGTGGTTTATCTGACGGCGTTGCAGAGCGGCCGTTATCACTGGGGCACGCCGGTGGATGATAAAGGGGTGACCGTATCCGGTCCCGGTGGCCAGCTGTGGCAGCCGCAGAATTACGACCACCGCTCCCATGGTGTGATCCCGATGCTCGATGGTCTGGTGCATTCTTATAATCAGGCCACGGCCCGGCTGGGGATGACGGTCGGACTGGGCAAGGTGGCGGATAACTTTAACAAGCTCGGCCTGACGGCGGATATTCCACCGTACCCGTCGATTCTGTTGGGGGCGATTTCGCTGTCGCCGTTCGAAGTGGCCGGAATGTATCAGACTATCGCTTCGCAGGGGTTTGTTATGCCGCTGCGCGCGATCGAAGCCGTGACTACCGCGCAGGGGGAAACCCTGTCGTCTTATGCCCTGCGGGGCGAACAGAATTTCGATCCGGCGATGATGCAGTGGCTGCGTTATGGTCTGGAACAGGTGGCGGAGCGCGGTACGGCGCGGCGTCTTACACAGCAGCTGACGGGGCCGCTGGCTGCCAAAACCGGTACCAGTGATGATCAGCGCGATGCCTGGTTTGCCGGCTTTGATAACCGCCATCTGGGGGTTATCTGGGTTGGCCGTGATGATAACGAGCCCATGCCGTTTGCCGGCAGCAGCGCGGCATTGCCGGTATGGCTGGAGACCTTCCGTCTGGCCGGCAGTGAACCCTTGCCGCCGGCGACAGCACTGAAAATGGCGGCAGTGGACGACCGCGGGCAGCTGGCCGGCAGCGGCTGCCGTGGTACTCTGTACCCCTTTATCAGCAGCCGCCTGCCGGACAACCTGCCGGAGTGCGCTGCTGAACCGACTGAAGCGCCGCAGAAGGAGAAAAAATCGTGGTTAGACTGGTTGTTCTGAGCCTGCTTGCCATGGCTGTATTCATGGCCGGTTGTGCCCCGGTACCACAGAAACCGGAAGATCAGACGGTGACTTCGGAGGAATTACCTGAGTGGCAGGACGGCATGATGGGGTCCTTTACCGATGGTGAGCACCATCCGGCGATTGCCAGCCTGTTTGCCCAGGCGGAACAGGCCCGTCAGCAACAGCAGTGGCGGCGGGCGATGACCTATCTTGATCAGGCGCGGCAGATTCAGCCCCGTAATCCGGCGATTTTCTACCGTGCCGCCTGGGTCAGTCTGCAGATGGGGGATGCCCGGCAGGCAGAGCAGCTGCTACAGCGTGGCCTGGTGTTCGCTCAGGGGGATGAGCAGCTGACGCAGCGCCTGCAGCTGCTGCTGCAGGAATGCCGCGCCAGCCTCTGATCAGGCTCTGAGTTTCATCAGCAGGCCACGCAGATCACTGGCCATGGCGACCAGATGACCGGAGCGGCCGGCGGATGCCTGGGCCTGGCTGGACGTGGATTCACTGATGTCGCGGATGACGGTCAGGTTGTTATTGACCTCGGCGATAGCATTGTTCTGCTCATCAATGGCCTGCGCAATATGGTGGTTCATGTCGCGCATTTCAGTGACGGCATTTTTCATCTTCAGCAGATTATCGGCCGACTGTGAGATCTGCTCGACACTGCTGCTGACGCCTTCCTGACTGGTGGTCATGACTTTCACCGCCTGTGATGATTCTTTCTGCAGGCGTTCAATCATCTGCTGGATTTCCTCGGTACTTTCATGAGTACGGGAGGCCAGCGTACGCACTTCATCCGCCACCACGGCAAAGCCCCGTCCCTGTTCCCCGGCCCGCGCGGCCTCAATGGCAGCGTTCAGCGCCAGCAGATTGGTCTGTTCAGCAATGCCCTGAATCACCTGCAGCACTGAACCTATGTTGTTACTTTCGGAATCCAGTTTGCGGATGACATCACTGGCATGGGCAATGCTCTCAGCCAGACTGCTGATCGTATTCCGCGCCCGGGTGACGCTCTGTTCGCTGTCCTTACCGGTCTGGTCCGCCGTTTCTGCGATATCCGAGGCAAGGTGGGAATGGTGATTGATGTCCTGCATAGAGGCCGACATTTCATGGGTGGCGGTTGCAATCTGTTCTGTTTCCCGGAACTGCCGGCGGGCACCGTCGCTCATCTGTTGGGTGGCGTCAGCAAATCCGCGGCCCAGTTCGTCAATCTGCTCCGACAGCTGGCTGACCTGGGCGACAATATCGCCGACCAGTGCAAAAAAGTCGTTAAAGGCCGGGGTCAGTTCACCCTTCGGTTGCTCCACGCGGTAAGTCAGGTCAATAACATCGCCATTGGATATATGTTGGCCGATGCTGACCAGTTCTTCATTCTGCAGAAATTCCTGCCAGCTTTTATGGGCCAGATAAATCAGTGCTGCGGATTCAATAATGACGAAGGCGGCATGCAACAGCACGATACTGATGCCGGTATGGAACTCAAAAATCCATACCGGGTTGCCCTGTTCCTGCAGGTAATTAAAGAGCAGGTGATGTACCGCGATGGTGGCCGCAGCGGTAAGAATCGGTAACACATCGCGGTAATACAGCAGCAGTGCCAGTGACACAAAAATGCCGAAATGCATTTCGATCAGACCGTGCGCCTGATGAATATGCAGGGCGGAAAAAATCATCAGTGCCATGGCAACCGTAACGCGTGTAATACGCCGGGCCGGAGCAATTCTACTGATAATAAAAGGAACAATAACGGCCGGCAGGCCGATGGCAAAAGCCTCGGTCCAGGTACCGTACCAGCCGGCCAGGGCCAGCGAAATAATAAATAAAAATATTATTACCGCCAGGAAGAATTTATCAGCCTGGCGGAAGAACTTTTCACGGATAACCGTCATTGCACCGACCTGTATCTGTAGTGATATTTTAGCAGTCAGTTTAGTGTTGCTGTCAGCGGTTACCAGCGCGGGAAAGATAAAGTGGTGGGATTATTGTAACCGCCAGCCAGTAACAAATATCACCATGTTGTAACTGCGTGGCGGAAAACCAGAAACCAGCGGCAGCCCAGATGGTAATAGCGGAAGCGGCTTTGCTGCGGTTGGCGGTAAAGCTCAGCAGGGCGGCGGCAATCGCCGCGCCGAGTGCAATCCAGATCAGTAACTGTAACTCTCCGGCCCGGCGCATCAGTTCAAACACCACACACAGGGCCAGCAGAATTCTGCCCCAGATCAGACGTGACCAGCGGTAACCCAGGGCATGGATCAGCAGCGTGGCGCTGAGTAACGGTAACGCCGCATACAGGCTTAACTGTTGCAGCAGCAGAGTGATGCGGTAACCCGGCTGAATAAGCGGCAGGCTGACCAGTGCATACAGCAGCATAATCAGCCCGGCGGCAAAGCGGGCGGCGGCAATACCGGACCATGAACGACCGGGCCTGCTGCTCCACAGCAGCAGGCCGCTCATAATCAGCAGAAAAAGACTGCCGGCCAGGGCCATCAGAGTGCTGCCATCACTTTGTCGGCGGCGGCGATGGTGTCGGCAATATCCTGCTCGGTATGAGCATAAGACATAAAGCCGGCTTCAAATGAAGACGGTGCCAGATAAACGCCCTGTTCCAGCATGCCGTGGAAGAACTGATTAAAACGTTCGGCATCACAGTGGTCGGCGACATCACGGAAAGTGTTGACGCTGTCCAGTTCGGTGAAGAAAAGACCGAACATGGAACCGGCACTGTTGTGGGTAAACGGAATGCCGTGTTTATCCGCGGCGGCCTGCAGACCATTCAGCAGCTGCTGCACGCGGGCATTCAGTTGCTCATAAACGCCCGGTTGCTGAATGGCTTTCAGCATGGCCAGACCGGCGGACATTGCCAGCGGGTTGCCGGACAGTGTACCGGCCTGATAGACCGGACCCAGTGGCGACAGGTATTCCATAATTTCACGCTTGCCACCGAAGGCTCCTACCGGCAGACCGCCGCCGATGACTTTGCCCAGCGTCGTCATATCCGGCACGATGCCATAATATTCCTGGGCGCCGCCCAGTGCGGCACGGAAGCCACTCATGACTTCGTCGAAAATCAGTACAATACCGTGCACGGTGCAGAGTTCACGCAGACCCTGCAGAAATGATTTTGCCGGCGGAATGCAGTTCATATTACCGGCT
Source organism: Pseudomonadota bacterium (assembly GCA_030145845.1). Lineage (GTDB taxonomy): Bacteria > Pseudomonadota > Gammaproteobacteria > Pseudomonadales > Oceanobacteraceae > Venatoribacter. Next base: position 10,495 of record JAIXHJ010000022.1, on the reverse strand, counting down.
ACCGGCTCAACAATCACACAGGCAATTTCATCGCCCATCTGTGCGAAACATTCCTTCACATTATCGAGATCATTAAAGGTCAGGGTGATGGTATTTTCTGCCACCGCTGCCGGTACGCCCGGCGAGGTCGGTACACCCAGGGTAAGCATGCCGGAGCCGGCTTTGACCAGCAGTGAATCGGAATGGCCGTGATAGCAACCTTCGAATTTCACCATTTTATCGCGGCCGGTATAACCGCGCGCGAGACGGATGGCGCTCATGGTGGCTTCGGTGCCGGAGTTCACCATGCGTACCATATCCATCGACGGAATCAGCTTGCACACTTCATCGGCCATTTCCGTTTCCAGCTGCGTCGGGGCACCGAAGCTGAGGCCTTTTTCCATACGTTCACGCACGGCGTCCAGAATCTCAGGGGCGCTGTGACCAAGAATCATTGGTCCCCAGCTGCCGACGTAATCCACGTAACGGTTGCCGTCGACGTCAAATACATAAGCGCCTTTGGCGTGGTCGAAGAAAATGGGTGTGCCGCCCACGCCCTTGAATGCCCGTACCGGTGAATTCACACCACCGGGAATATGTTTCTGGGCGGCGGCATACATGGCTTCAGAATGGCTGATGGAATAGCTCATAGGAATCTCTTTCTCGCAGATTAAAACGGACGCACGACCACCAGAATCACAATGGCGATCAGCAGGAAGACAGGAATTTCATTAAACCAGCGGTAGAACACATGGCTACGCTGGTTGTTGTCGTCGCGGAATACTTTCACCAGATGGCCGCAGTAAAAATGGTAAACAATCAGCAGCGCAACCAGAGTCAGCTTGGCATGCAGCCAGTGGGTCTGCAGCAGATAATAATCCGGGTTATAACTGACGGCCCAGCTGCCGAGAATCACTACGGCGATCATGGACGGCATCATAATGCCGCGGTACAGCTTACGTTCCATAATCTTGAAACGTTCACGGGAAACATCGTCTTCTGCAGCGGCGTGGTAGACGAACAGTCGTGGCAGATAAAAGATCGCCGCAAACCAGGTGATAACGGCAATGATATGAAAAGCTTTTACCCAAAGCATCAGTGGCCTCTCGGTCGGTAGTGGTAAAAGTGTTCGATCTGAGTCCGCGACACCAGCCCAACGCACTGCTGCGAGGTATCGTCGCGGTATACGGCCAGCCATTGTATGTGATGCTGCTGCATCAGGTCTAAGGCATCCTGCAGATTCGCCTTCAGGGAAATGCGGCCGACCTCCTGACGGTCAGCCGGCATGGCGATCAGATCCAGATCCTCGCTGATGGCTTCTTCCGGCTGTTGCCGGGCTTCCAGCGCTTCCGCTACGGCCGCCGGCGGCAGGATGACATTTTCCTTATCCAGCAGCAGCCATTCCGGATCACGCTGCAGAATAAATCCGGCAGCTTCTGCCGACAGGTAACGGGGAACACTGACAAACGACTGCTGCATGGCTTCCGCCACCCAGGTATTGCGCAGCATCTGTTGTACCGGGTGCGGCAGCTGGTAGTTGTGGCCGCCACCCAACTGCACATCAAACACGGAGGGCAGGCGGAATACTTCACTGACCACCAGGCTGGAAATCACAATGGTCAGCATGCCGGGCATAATAATGTTGGGGTTGGCGGTCAGTTCCAGTAACGCCACCAGAGCCGCCAGCGGTGCACGCAGCACGGCCCCCATCATGGCCCCCATGCCGAGTACGGCGTAAAAGCCGACCGATACCGGATAATCCGGCATCAGCCAGCGCGACAGTTCTGCCATCAGACTGCCGAGCAGAGCACCGATAAACAATGTCGGGCCGATCAGGCCGGCGGGAAAGGCGACCCCGGCTGCCCACGACGCCAGCAGCAGTTTCGCCAGCAGTAACAGCAGCAGCACCGGAATCACCACATCGCCCAGCAGGGCTTCGTTCACGGTGTCGTAGCCGATGCCCATAATCTGTGGCAGCCACAGACTGATGACCGCCGTGGTGAAGCTCAGGCTGCCCCATTTGAGCCAGATCGGAAAGCGGTTCAGGCGCTGAAAGAAACGCACCAGCATAATAAAGCTGGTGGCGACCAGACCGCTGGCGATCCCCAGCGCCAGAACATAGGGAATTTCCAGCAGCGAGTGCATGTCCACGCCGGGTACGGCAAACGCCGTCTGCGCGCCGAATACCGCTTCACTGACGATCGCGCCGGCGACCGAGGCCAGAATGATGGGGATAAAGCCGCGGATATTGTATTCCAGCAGCACCACTTCCATGGCGAAAATGACCCCGGCCATAGGAGTGTCGAATGAGGCGGAGATGGCGCTGGCCACCCCGGCGCCGACCAGAATGCGCAGGCGGTGATGAGCGATGCCGGCGCGCTGCCCCAGCTGACTGGCGGTGCCGGCGCCCATGTGTGTGGCGGGCCCTTCCCGGCCGACACTGTGGCCACTGATAATGGCGATGGCGGCGGCGACCCACTGAACCACCAGATTCGTCAGTGGCAGGTAGCCCTGATGCAGCTCCATACGCTGCAGTACATGACTGATGCCGACATTGCGCCATGCCGGGCGCAGCAGGTGGAACATCACAATCAGCGTGATACTGCCGCCGGCCAGCAGGGCAACCCGGGTCCAGCGCTCCAGCTGTTCATACTGTTCAGCCGTCGGCATCGGCAGGGTCAGTACCAGCGGGATTTCAATGGCCAGGCGGAACAGGGTAATCACCAGCGCACTGGCCAGCCCGGTCAGCAGCGCCAGCAGCGCCAGACCGATCTGGTTATCTGACAGCGAGATGATGTTCTGCCATTGCTGGCGCAAAAAGGCCACGGTGAAAGAGCTTCCTTATCCGGTGCTGTGTCCACCGGTGTGGTGTAATCAGTGACTAAGTCTGGGTATTATACCTGTCTTTGCGAAAATGGCCGCGATTCAGATCAGGCCCGGACAATGTGAGGTTCAGAGTGATAAAAGTCGGTATCGTTGGTGGCACCGGATACACAGGTGTTGAACTGCTCAGGATTCTGGTTAACCACCCGGAAGCAGAGCTGAAAGTCATCACGTCACGCAGTGAAGACGGCGTGCCGGTGGCTGATATGTTCCCCAACCTGCGCGGCCACACGGATCTGCGCTTCAGCGTACCGGATGTCAGCACGCTGGGCGAATGTGATGTGGTGTTTTTTGCGACTCCGCACGGTGTGGCCCACAGTCTGGCACAGGAAATTCTGGATACCGGCACCCGGGTTATCGATCTGTCGGCAGACTTCCGTCTGCAGGACGCCGATGAATGGGAAAAATGGTATGGCCAGCCACACGGCGCCCGTTCCCTGCTGCCACAGGCGGTTTATGGTCTGCCGGAAGTGAACCGGGCACAGATTAAAGACGCCCGTCTGATTGCGGTGCCGGGCTGTTACCCGACCTCGGTACAGCTGGGCTATCTGCCGCTGCTGGAAAATAACCTGATTCCGGAACAGATGCTGATTGCTGACTGTAAATCCGGCGTCAGTGGTGCCGGCCGTGGCGCCAAGGTTGGTTCTCTGCTGTGTGAAGCCAGTGAATCCATGATGGCCTACGGGGTCGCCGGTCACCGTCACCTGCCGGAGATCCGCCAGGGGCTGCAGCGGGCGGCGGGAAAAGCGGTCAATCTGACCTTTGTGCCGCACCTGACACCGATGATCCGCGGAATTCATTCTACACTGTATGCTCAGGCTCCGGGTCTGAAGGACGATCTGCAGGCATTATTTGAGCAGCGTTACGCTGACGAGCCGTTTGTGGATGTCATGCCGGCCGGCAGTCACCCTGCCACGCGCAGTGTGAAGGGCAGCAATATGTGCCGTATCGCCGTACATCAGCATCAGCACACTGGACAGATCATTATTCTGTCGGTGATTGATAACCTGGTGAAAGGTGCGTCCGGTCAGGCCGTTCAGAATATGAACATCATGTTTGGTCTGCCGGAAGATACCGGTCTGAACCAGGTGGCTCTGCTGCCGTAAGCAGAGCCTGAATACAAAGGTTAAGGATGTTGTTATGGCGGTTGTAAAAGGTAGCCAACAGGAGCATCTGGTTATTCGCCAGTATCGCCCGTGGGAACGTTTTCGCCGGACTTTTTATCTGATTATTTTTATTGCAGCGGTGGGTGTCGGCGGATTTTACGGCGGCATCTACGACAGCACGTCCCGTATCACCCTGCTGTCAGCAGAACGGGATGCGCTGAATAAAGAACTGCAGGAAGCTGACCGTACCATTGCCAACCTGACCCAGCGCGTCGGCGTGCTGGAAAAGGGTGGGGAAGTGGACCGTAAGGCAGCAGAAGGTATCCGTGAGACGGTCAAAGACCTCAAGGCCCAGATCGCCACGCTGGAAGAAGAAGTGGCCTTCTATAAAGGCATTATGGCGCCGAGTTCCAACGATAAAGGACTGCGGGTCAGCAAAATCGACATTCAGCGGGAAGGTTCTGCGGGCCGTTACCGTTATTCCATCATGCTGACGCAGGTCGCAGACAACAGTTCCTATATTTCCGGGCTGGCCGCGGTGAATTTCGTTGGCCTGCAGAATGGTGAAAAGGTCATTCTGCCGCTGCGCGATATGGACTCAGGTATTTCAGATCTGGGAATTAAATTCCGCTTCCGTTACTTCCAGGAAGTGGCTGGTGATATCACCCTGCCGGACAATTTTGTGCCGCAGCAGGTGCAGGTGGTGCTGCAATCCACAGGCAGTAAAGCGCAACGGGTTGAACAAACCATCGACTGGCCCCAACAAGGAGAGGCTTAATGTTTAGCAGTAAAGACAAGGGCAGCAACACCCATTATGACACCCTGATCTCTTCGAAAACTGAAATCAGCGGTGACGTGAAGTTCTCCGGTGGGCTGCACATCGATGGTGTGATCAAAGGCAATCTGATTGCCGAAGCCGGCAGCGGTGCGGTTGTCCGGGTCAGTGACAAAGGCCGGGTTGAAGGTCAGATCACCGCCCCCAATATCATTATCAACGGTAACGTGATTGGTGATGTGCACGCCGGCGAATACATCGAGCTGGCGAAGAAGGCACAGGTCAACGGCGACGTTTACTATCAGGCAATGGAAATGGTGCTGGGTGCTGAAGTTAACGGCAAACTGCACCATCAGCCGAAAGGCGACGGCCGTAAGAAATCTGCGGCAGCAGAAACGCCGGCCGCGGCAGAAACTCAGGCTAAAGTTGACTGAAATACTGGGTTAATCAGATAATCCTGTTTTCAGTCCCCCGAACCGGATAGCGTATGAACGCAGTACAACAGGCAACCCCGATCGAACTCACTGCCACGGCTGAAGCCAAAATCCGTGAGTTACTGCTGGAAGAAGCCGATGATGAACTCTGTCTCAGGGTTTTCGTCACCGGCGGCGGCTGCTCCGGTTTTCAGTACGGCTTCACGTTCGACGATGAGCGCGCGGACGACGACACCCTGATTGAATATGACGGTGTCCGTGTGCTGGTGGATTCCCTCAGTTACTCTTACCTGGCCGGTTCGGTGCTGGATTATCAGGAAGGGCTGGAAGGCTCCCGCTTCGTGGTTAACAATCCTGCCGCCACGTCCACCTGTGGCTGTGGCTCTTCATTCTCCATCTGACGCACAACGCCGGAGGCACAGCAGATGACAGCCAGGTTATTCCTGTTCAGTACTCTGCTGTGGGTACCGCTGTGGTCGCTGGCGGATATCCGTCCGGTGGCACAGCCGATTCCGGATGTGGTGGTTGAAAGCAGCGGCATGCCCTTGCCACAGAGTCAGATGGCGGTTATCCAGTCCGGTGACCGCTATCAGGGGCTGGTGAATCTGCATACCCGTGAAGAGCTGCAGGATATCCTGCAGCGTGCGGACCGTGCTGCCCAGGCCAGCGGCTATCAGGCCGACAAACCGGTGGCGCTGATTCTGCACGGTGACGAAATCGCGTTATTCCTGCGCGGCCGTTACCGGGATAACAAGGCGCTGGTGGATATGGCTGCGCGGCTGGATGCCTTCAACGTAGTGGATGTGAAAGTCTGCGAACGCTGGATGGCCGAGCATGATGTCAGCCGTGATGAGCTGCCGCCTTTTCTGGAAACGGTGCCGGATGGCCCGGCAGAAGTCCTGCGTCTGCAGGGTGAAGGCTACGCCAGTTTCTGATCAGGCCGGATAGATCCCACCCAGAATCCGTTCCCCGGCGGCGCCGGTTACGGCCGGAGCATTGCCGCTCAGATGTTGCCGGGTCCGGAACGCCAGCCAGGCAAACGCCATGGCTTCCAGCCAGTCAGGGTCAATTCCGGCGCTGGCGGTACTGGCAAGCCGGTGATCCGGCAGCAGCAGCTGCAGACGCTGCAGCAGCCACTGGTTATGCACACCACCGCCACAGAGCAGCAGCTCTCCATCCGCGTGACCATGTTCCTGTACGGCCCGGCTGATGCTGACGGCCGTCAGCTCCCCCAGGGTGGTGAGAATATCCTCTGCCTGGCAGCCATCCGGAATGGCCAGCCGCTCCAGATTGAACAGCTCCCGGCCGGTACTTTTCGGCGGCTGACGCTGAAAATAATCCAGTGTCAGCCATTGTTGCAGTAATTCATTCCGGCACCGGCCCTGAGCCGCCAGTGCGCCACCGGCATCGTAACGGCAGTTCAGCCGCTGCCGGCACCAGTCGTCCATCAGGGCGTTACCCGGACCGGTGTCAAAACCAAGCAGGGCCTGATCCGCATGCGGCAGCACCGTGAGGTTGGCGATGCCGCCGATATTCAGCACCATGCGTGGCTGAGTACTGTGCAGTACTGCCTGGTGGAAAGCCGGTACCAGAGGCGCACCTTCGCCGCCGGCAGCAATATCGCGGCGGCGGAAGTCACTGATGCAGGTGATGCCGGTGTGTTCGGCGATCCAGGACGGGTCACCGGCCTGCCAGCTGTAACCGTCAGGCTGGCTTTTATGGCGCAGGGTATGACCGTGGGAGCCGATGGCTGTAATCTGCGCTGGCTGCAGTCTGTTGCGCTGCAGCAGTTCGCGTACTGCGCTGACGGAGTGCTGCGCAATGTGGCGGTCAAACGCCATGATATCGTCCGGCTTGAGCAGCGGGGCGACGGCCAGATCCCGGATGTGATGACGGAAGCTGTCGCTGTAAGGCAGGCACAGAGCATCCAGCAGGCGGATACCGTGGGAGAAATCGACCAGTGCCGCATCCAGGCCATCGGCGCTGGTGCCTGACATCAGGCCGATAAACAGACTCACTGAAACGCTCCCAGCTGGCTGCCTTCACTGTCACTGAAGCTGTTCAGCCAGTTGACCATGTTGCTGGATTTGCGCAGGAAAGCCTGTTTCTCACCGCTGGCGATGGATTTGGCTTTCGGCAGTTCAACACGCAGGGAGTCGCGGTGAACGCCATCAACACGGAATTCGTAATGCAGGTGAGGTCCGGTGGCCAGCCCGGTCATGCCGACGTAACCGATCACCTGACCCTGTTTGACTTTGCGCCCGTTGCGGGTATTGCGGTTGAATTTACTCATATGGGCGTAGAGGGTCTGGTAACGTGATCCGTGCTGAATGATCACGCAGTTACCGTAACCGCCTTTGCGCCCGGCAAAAATAATTTTGCCGTCGCCGGCCGCCTTGATTGGTGTGCCGGTCGGGGCAGCATAATCGGTGCCTTTGTGGGCGCGGATTTTATTCAGTACCGGATGTTTGCGGCCGAGGTTGAAACGCGAGCTGATGCGGAAGAAATCCATTGGGTTACGCAGGAACTCCTTGCGCATACTCTGCCCTTCGGGGGTGAAATAATCGCTGTTGCCGTCTTTGTCCTGATAACGCACCGCGGTGAGTTCACGGTCTTTATTGCGGAAACGGGCGATGAGGATATTACCGTTACCGATTTTGTCGCCATCCAGAAACACTTCGTCGTAGATCAGACTGAAGCTGTCGCCTTTGCGGATATCCAGGGCGAAGTCGATATCCCAGCCGAAGATCCCGGCCAGCTGAAACAGAATCTCCTGTGGTACCCCGGCCTGTGAGCCATCGACAAACAGGGAGTTGTCGATCACAGCGCTGACAAACCGCGGGCGGTAGTCGGCATGGCGCTCCTGCAGCTCATATTGCAGCGCACCCTCCTGATCACGGCTGAAATCATGGCTGGCCAGCGGGGACAGCTCGATCTGGAACTGCTGAATATGGTTGTCCTGCGAACGTACCCAGCGCAGAGTCTGGCCCGGATGCAGGCGCAGAGCCTCTTTCGGGGCGACCGCTGCAAGCTCAATGACATCGACGGCGCTCAGGTTGTTACGGCTGAACAGGGTGGACAGGCTGTCACCGGATTTCACTTCCGCACTTTCCCAGTTCAGTACCGGTTCCGCGGGTGTTGCCGGGGCGATGATTTCCGGCATTTCGATAACATAGCGGGTCTGCTGCAGGTTCTTTGCCGGCGAAGACGGCCAGAAAACGATAATCAGCAGAGTGATAAGGGCGGCCACGGCACCGATCAGGTGAATACGTGGAAAATACTGCAGGCGTCCCGACAAAGCCATGGTGTCTGACGTTTCCTTATTGTTTGAGATATAACGCTTGGCGCCGGTTCAGATAACAATCGCCGGCCCTGTTAGTGTAAACAATCACCCGGCATTTTTCCCGGTGAACTTGATTTTGCACCTTGATCAGGTATTTTCACCAACCTTTGTGAACCGACGAATCGAGTGCCCAATGACAGCTGCATTACTGAATGATCTTAAAGCACGCGGTCTGATTAATCAGGCGACCGCGGATGAGGAACTGACCAGCCATCTTGAATCTGGTTCCTGCACTTTATATTGCGGCTTCGATCCTACCGCCGACAGTCTGCACATCGGCAGTCTGGTGCCTCTGCTGGCGCTGAAGCGTTTTCAGCAGGCCGGGCATAAGCCCATCGCGCTGGTGGGCGGTGCGACCGGTCTGATCGGTGATCCGAGTTTCAAGGCTCAGGAGCGTAAGCTCAATGGCCCGGAAGTGGTTGCCGGCTGGGTGGATAAACTCAAGGCACAGGTCAGCCGGTTCATTGAGTTTGACGGCAATAATGCGGCTGACGTGGTGAATAACCTCGATTGGGTCGGTCAGGTGAATGTACTCGATTTCCTGCGTGACGTCGGTAAGCACTTCTCTGTTAACAGCATGATTCAGAAAGAGTCGGTGAAACAGCGCCTCGAGCGTGAGGGTGCCGGCATTTCCTTCACTGAATTCACCTATATGCTGCTGCAATCGTATGACTTTGCCGAACTGGCGCAGCGTGAAGGTTGCACGCTGCAGATCGGTGGCTCCGATCAGTGGGGCAATATTGTCGGCGGGGTGGATCTTGCCCGCCGTATGTATGGCAAGCAGGTCTTTGGCCTGACGCTGCCGCTGGTAACCAAAGCAGACGGCACCAAATTCGGTAAGACAGAATCCGGCACCATCTGGCTGGATCCGTCGAAAACATCCCCTTATGCCTTCTACCAGTTCTGGATGAACACAGCCGACGCTGATGTGTACAAATTCCTGCGCTACTTCACTTTCCTGCCGGTTGAGAAAATCGGAGAAATTGAAGCGGCTGATGCTGAAATTCAGGGCCGTAAAACCGCACAGCCGGTGCTGGCGGAAGAAGTAACCCGGCTGGTACACGGCGACGAAGCGCTGGCTTCTGCCAAGCGTATTACCGAAGCCCTGTTCTCCGGTGATGTGACGCAGCTGAGTGAGGCCGAGCTGGAACAGATCAAGCTGGATGGCCTGCCGTCCAGTGATCTGGATACCTCTGACCTTGCAGATAAGCCACTGACCTCGGTTCTGTCAGAAGCCGGGCTGGGGCAGGGCAAGCAGATCAAAGACGCGCTGGGGCGTAAGGCGGTTGTGATTAACGGTACCGATTACGGTATGGAAGATCTGATGAACGGCAGCCGGATTTTCGCTGTGGAGAATGCCTTATTCGGCCGTTTCTTCCTGGTTAAGCTGGGCAAGAAAAAGTACCACCTGTTCGAGATTCAGAAATAAATTCAAAAACCTGTTGACGGGGTAAGCGGAGTCTCTATAATGCGCCCTCCTGATCGCTGAAGGCGGTCGGGAGCTCCTGAAAAATCTTTATTTTTCAATGTGTTACGAGAAATCGAACAAGGCGTGATCAGCGCTGAAAAATAAAAGAAAAAGGAGTTGACGGCGCAGTTCTGATCTCTATAATGCGCCGCTCCTGAGTTGAAACAGCTTCTTCGGAACGCTGAAAAAACTAAGGAAAACAAGGGGTTGACAAGAAGTTAAACGACTTTATAATGCGCCCCGCTCTGAAACGAAGGTTAAGACCTGACGATCAGATGAAGAAAAAAGTGGTTGACATTGAGGTTTAAAACCTTAAAATGCGCAGCCCGCTCTGAAGGAAACGACAGAGTCTGTTCTTTAACAAAGTATTTAGACAATTACGTGTGGGTGCTTACTGAGACGCTGTGGAGACACAAAATTTCAAGTAAGAACTCGTCGATAATTCATTTACGAATATTGTCAGTTTTATTCTTGAGCAAGATTTAGATTGGATAATTCCTCCAATCG
>JAIXHJ010000021.1 GCA_030145845.1 Pseudomonadota bacterium | reverse complement strand
GTCAGGGCTTTCGGGATTGATTGTGAAGCGCCGTCCGCGACCTGCAACGCCACGGACGGTGAAGATCTCAAAAACCCGCTATCCGGTGGATAGAAATGCTGCTCCGCTTAAGTGAACAGCATTACGCATTATGCGGGCTTTTTTATTCAGCTCTGCTCATCCAGATAATCAATATACTGATCCCGCAGGGTGCGCTTCTGTAATTTCCCGGTGGCGGTATGTGGCAGCTCTTCCACAAACAGAATATCGTCAGGCAACCACCATTTAACGACGTGCTGCTCCAGATAAGCGTAAATATCTTCTTTGCTTAAATTCGCTCCCGGCTGCTGTACCAGAAACAGCAGCGGCCGTTCATCCCATTTTTTGTGGCGCACGCCGATGACACAGGCCTCCTGCACCTGCGGGTGACCGACGGCCGCATTTTCCAGATCAATACTGGAAATCCATTCGCCACCGGACTTCACCACATCCTTGGCCCGGTCGACGATCTGCAGATAGCTGTGCTCATCTATTACGGCGATATCACCGGTATCAAACCACTGCCGGCCCTCTTTATCGGTAAAAAAAGATTCCGCTTTTTCATTTTTATAATAGGCGCTCAGAACCCACGGCCCGCGCACGCGCAGATAGCCCCGGGTTTTACCGTCATGCGCCAGGGGCTCATCCTCATCCCCGAATATTTCCAGTTCAATACCAAACATCGGCCGCCCGGCGGTGGTCTGCAGCCGGTAACGTTCATCGTCACTCATGCTCAGCATGGCTTTGGTCGGTGCACCCAGCGTGGCCAGCGGTGAGGTTTCGGTCATGCCCCAGATCGGCAGCAGATAAACGCCATAATCCTTATCCAGTGTTTCCACCAGTGACCGCGGCGATGCCGAGCCTCCGACACCGACCATTTTCACTGAGTCCATGCGTTTGTTTTCTTTTTTCAGATAATCAATCAGACCCAGCCACACGGTCGGTACGCCGAGCATTAAATCCACGCCGGCCAGTTCAATTAATTCATGCAGACTCCGGCCATCCATCCCGTCACCGGGCAGCACCAGCGTAGCCCCGGCCATGGGAGCGATATACGGCATACCCCAGGCGCAGACGTGATACATGGGAACCACCGGCATGACCACCGAATCCGCCGACACATCCAGCGCATCCGGATTGCGGCTGGCATAGGCATGCAGCAGCGTGGATGCGTGTGAATAGAGCACGCCTTTCGGATTACCTGTGGTGCCCGAGGTGTAACACAGGCAGGCGGCACTGTCCTGCGCCAGCCGCGGCCACCGGTAGTCTGTACTTTCCGCCCGCAGCAGGGCTTCATAATTGATCGCGTTGGGCAGACTGGTGGCCGGCATCTGCTCTTCGTCGATCAGCAGGATAAAACCGCGCACTGACGTGAGCTGACCGGCAATGGGTTCCAGCAAACGCGCGAAGCAGGCATCCAGAAACACGTAGCAGTCTTCAGCATGATTAATGATGTATTCAATCTGCTCGGCATACAGACGCGGATTGACGGTGTGGCAGATGGCACCGATTCCGGCAATGGCGTAATAGCATTCAAAATGGCGGTAACCATTCCAGGCCAGTGTGGCCACACGATCACCGGGCTTTACCCCGAGAAACTGCAGCGCATTGGCCAGCTGCCGGCTGCGCAGCAACGCCTCGCGATAGGTATAACGGTGAATATCCCCTTCCTGGCGGCGGCTGATGATCTCACGCTGGTCATGATGGGCGGCGGCGTATTCCAGCAGGTCAGAAATAATTAATGGCTGGGTCATCATCAGACCCGGAGCCACGGCTGAGGTGGTGAGTGTATTATTCATATCACGTTCCTGTGTGATTTTTATCCAGAGTAAATTCAGCCTCAGATAAGCGCCAGCGACAGCGGCCACTTTGTTAACGGCACATAAAAAAGGGCAGCCTGAGCTGCCCTGTTTTATGTCTTTTGCATGAGTGTCTGACGGCTCAGCGTTCCACCGCCAGCGCCACACCCATACCACCACCGATACACAGGGTAGCCAGACCTTTCTTCGCATCCTGACGCATCATTTCATGCAGCAGGGTGACGAAAATACGGCAACCGGAAGCACCGATCGGGTGACCCAGCGCCAGCGCACCGCCGTTCACATTCACTTTGGCGGTATCCCAGCCCAGTTCCTTATTCACAGACAGCGACTGCACGGCAAAGGCTTCGTTGGCTTCCACCAGATCCAGCTCACCCACTGACCAACCGGCTTTCTGCAGACATTTTTTCGTCGCCGGCACCGGACCCAGGCCCATCACCGACGGATCAACACCAGCACTGGCATAGGCTTTGATGGTGCACAGTACCGGCAGTCCCAGGGCTTCGGCTTTTTCACGGCTGGCGAGAATCACCGCTGCCGCACCATCGTTCAGCGCCGATGCATTACCGGCGGTCACGCTGCCATCCTTCTTAAAGGCGGCACGCATACCGGCCAGTTTTTCAGCGGTAATACCGGGACGCGGATTTTCATCCGTGTCGACCACAATCGGGTCGCCTTTACGCTGCGGCACGCTGACCGGGGTGATTTCTTCTTTGAATTTACCGGCTGCAATGGCCGCCACAGCTTTCTGCTGGGAAGCCGCGGCAAACACATCCTGTTCTTCACGGGAGATACCGTATTCGTCGGCGATGTTTTCCGCGGTAATGCCCATGTGGTAATCATTGAAGGCATCCCACAGGCCATCGACAATCATGGTGTCGACCATGCTCCACGGTCCCATGCGCTGACCATTACGGGAATTCGGCAGCGCATGCGGTGCCTGTGACATCGATTCCTGACCACCGGCGATAATCAGATCAGCATCACCATTACTGATCGCCTGTGCCGCCAGGTGCAGCGCTTTCAGACCGGAGCCACAGACCTTATTGATCGTCATCGCCGGAACCGTCACCGGCAGACCGGCTTTGATCGCAGCCTGACGGGCCGGGTTCTGGCCACAGGCCGCTGTCAGTACCTGACCCATCAGCACTTCGCTGACTTCCGCGCCATCAATGCCGGTTTTCTCCAGCAGGGAACGGATCACAGTCGCACCGAGATCAACAGCGTCAACGCTGGCCAGTGAACCACCGAACGTACCGATTGCGGTACGGGTAGCCGCAACAACCACTACATCAGTCATGGGATATCTCCATCTGAATGATTAACAACCTGTTCTGAATATCACAGCCGTGGTTAAGCTCTGATGACGCTTGCCGGCAAATTCAGAACATCAGCTTATGCATGTCCTCTTTGTCGCTGACAGTCAGCAGCGACAGCAAAGGCGGGCATTATACCTGAATGGCAGGGTCCAGCTGTGAAAAGGAGGCACAGACGGCTGAACAGCCTGTGCCGGGCAGGCATCAGGCGTGTCAGTTGTGGCGGGCGAGACGGTCCAGGGCACCGACATCCAGTACCGGGGAGGCATCAATATGCTGGGCATCCATCATGTAGGCAACCCGTTCCAGCGCACTGAGAATCATGGTCTGTTCCCAGTCGTGCAGATCCTGAAACTGCTGGATAAAGCTGTCCTGCAGGGGTTTGGGGGCATTCACCAGCGCCTCATGGGCTGCCTCGGTAAGATGCACATACACCTTGCGTTTATCAGCACTGCCGCGCTCGCGGCGCACAAAAGCGCGCTTTTCGAGACGGTCAATAATGGTGGTCACGGTGGCCTGTGACAGGCTGACGCGCTGGGCCACTTCGCCGACGGTCAGCTCATTGTGCTGACGCAGCAGCTGCAGAATCAGCAGCTGAGGTGCTGTCAGACCGGCAATCTTGCTCAGCTGACGGGAATGCAGGTCAGTGGCGCGGATAATACGGCGCAGCGCAACCAGCACTTCTTCATAACGGTTCATGTCTTCGTCCTGATCCCCATAGATACAGGACTGTATTTTAACATCAATAGGGGTCAAAACATTCATTCTGATGCTCCTGCTGACAATTCCGACAGGTAACCGGTATCCAGTGCCACGACCAGCATGTCATCCATCTGCACCGTGCCCAGAATGGCCGGCTGTGCGTGTGGTGGCGGTTCGATCTGTGCCGGATCCACATCAATGATCTCGCGTACGTTATCCACCGTCAGGCCCAGCGTTTCCCCCGGCAGCTCCAGCGTCATGATGCGGGTGTCATCAGCCGCCTCCGTCTCTGCCAGCCCCAGCAGCGCGCGGCCATCGACCACGGTCACAATATCGCCACGCAGATTGATAATGCCTTCAACAATCCCCGGCGCCGAGGGCACCGGTTCCGGCCGGTGCCATGGGGTTACTTCACGGATCTGATGGACCGGCAGGCAGTACACCGTGTCGTCCAGCGAGAAAGTCAGCCATGGTCTGGATTCCATAATCACCTGTCATCTATTTTATTTAGAGTTGTAAATAGTTTTTGATGATGCTAAATTATTTAGTGTTCTAAGTAAATGGCGGACGCCGTAATGAGCGATCCAGCTGATTGTCAGCTGAATTCAGCCCGGTACGCGGCTCCGGAATAAAGGATGGATGCTTTTTCGACACAGTCGACAAAAGAATTTAATACAGATCAAAATAATTTCCTCTTCAGAAAACCCATCGATACCGATGGTTCCCAGGTATTCTCGCTCGTTGAGCGATGCAAACCTTTAGATGTCAATTCAATGTACTGCAACCTGCTGCAGTGCACTCACTTTGCAGAGACTTCAATCGTTGCCGAACGCGATGGCCGGATGGTGGGCTTTATTTCCGGCTACCGTCTGCCACAGCAGCCCGACACCCTGTTTGTCTGGCAGGTAGCGGTTGATGCATCGACCCGTGGTCAGGGACTGGCCAGCCAGATGCTGCTGCAGCTGCTGCAACGGCTCGGCAATGACGTCAGCCACCTGCACACCACCATCACACCGGACAATGAGGCTTCCTGGAAAACCTTCCGCCGCCTGGCGGCCAGTCTCAATGCTCCGCTCGAATCAAGCGATATGTTTGACCGCGAGCGCCACTTCGGCGGCGCCCACGACAGCGAACAGCTGGTACATATCGGCCCTTTTCAGCTCTTCACACAGGAGTAAAACACCATGGATATTTATGAAAAACTCGAATCCAACGTGCGTGGTTACTGCCGCTCGTTCCCGGTAACCTTTACCAAAGCGCAGAACGCCACACTCACTGACAGCGAAGGCAACGAATACATCGACTTTCTCGGCGGTGCCGGCACCCTGAACTATGGTCATAACAATCCGCACTTCAAACAGGCGCTGATTGATTACATTGAGTCCGACGGCATCACTCACGGTCTGGACATGCACACTGCTGCCAAGACTGCGTTTCTGGAAACGTATGAACGCCTGATTCTGCAACCGCGTGGCATGAAGGGTTACAAAATCCAGTTCACCGGCCCGACCGGTACCAACGCGGTGGAAGCAGCACTGAAGATTGCGCGTAAAAACACCGGCCGTACCGATATTGTTTCGTTCACTAACGGTTTCCACGGGGTCACTCAGGGTGCCGCTGCCGTGACTGCCAACGGTAAATACAAAGAAGCCATCGGCATGCCACTGCCGGGTGTTCACTTCATGCCGTACGACGGCTACCTGGGTGACTTCAACACCCTGCACTATTTTGAAAAAGCCCTGCAGGACAAATCTTCCGGTCTGGGTCATCCGGCGGCGGTGATCGTCGAATGTATTCAGGGTGAAGGTGGTCTGAACGCAGCGTCTGCCGCCTGGATGCTGGGTCTGCAGGCGCTGTGCAAACGCTACGACATGCTGCTGATTGTCGATGACATTCAGGCCGGCTGCGGCCGCAGTGGTACTTACTTCAGCTTTGAAGACTTCGGTATCGAACCGGACGTCATCACCCAGTCCAAATCCCTCAGTGGTTATGGTCTGCCAATGGCCATCGTGCTGCTGAAAGAGGAACTGGACACCTGGAAGCCGGGTGAGCACAACGGTACCTTCCGCGGTAACAACCACGCCTTCGTAACCGCGACCAAAGCGCTGGAAACTTACTGGGCCGATGACAGCTTCAGTAAGGAAGTGCAGCACAAAGCCAGCGTTCTGCGTTCCCGTCTGAAGGAAATTCAGGCTGAGCACGGCGGTCAGCTGAAACACAAAGGCCGCGGCATTATGCAGGGCCTCGAATGCGCTAACGGCAAAGTCGCTGAGCGCATCACCGAGCTGGCTTTTGAGCGTGGTCTGGTCATTGAAACCAGTGGCTCCGACGGTCAGGTGGTTAAGGTTCTTACCCCACTGACCATTGAAGAAGAAACACTGAAAAAAGGTCTGGAAATTCTCGACAGCTGCATCGGCGATGTAATGGCCGAGCAGATTTCCAAAGCATCCTGATTGATCAGGATGCAGACCTGAGCCAGAAAATTCACCGGATTTAAGGTAAGAAAATGATTGTCCGTACTCTCGAAGAATGTGAAAACTCAGCCCGTAAAATTGAAAGTGAAACCGGCACCTGGAACAGTGTGCGCATGTCGCTGAAAGACGACAACATGGGTTTTTCATTCCATATCACTACCATCTATGCCAACACAGAAACACCTATCTGGTATCAGAACCATCTGGAAGCTGTGTACTGCATCAGTGGTGAAGGCGAAATTGAAACCGTTGATGACGGCAAGGTATACCCGATCAAACCGGGCACCCTGTACCTGCTCGACAAACACGACCAGCACCTGCTGCGTGGCTTCAGTGAAATGAAAATGGCCTGTGTCTTTAACCCGCCACTGATCGGCAACGAAGTGCACAATAAAGACGGTGCCTATGAGCTGTCAGCTGAAACAGTGACCGACTGATAACAATATATGCACACACGCGCGGCCGCAGAACCGGCCGCGGTCAGTCACTGATCTGCTAACCCGCTCTGACAGGAAAATTCCTATGACTCTTATGCACAGTGTCGAGAAAATCGGCGGCACCTCTATGAGCCGCTATGACGATGTTCTTAACAATATCTGGCTGCGTCCGAAAAAACTGGAAGACGGCAGCAGTACACTTTACCAGCGCGTTTTTGTGGTTTCCGCTTATGCCGGTATGACCAATGGTCTGCTGGAACATAAAAAAACCGCGGAAGCCGGCGTCTATGCGCTGTTTTCGGAAATGGATGACAAACACCCGTGGCAGGAAAAACTGCAGCAGGTGGAAGACGCCATGCTGGCCATCAATGCCGATATGTTCAGCAGTGATGACCTGATTAAAAAGCGTGCCGACCAGTTTATTCAGGGCCGCATCAAAGATGTGCAGGAATGCCTTGAACACCTGGAAGTGGTGTGTAACTTCGGCCATTTCCAGCTTGATGATCACCTGCACCGTGTACGTGAAATGCTCAGTGCGCTGGGTGAAGCTCACAGCGCATTCAATTCCGTGCAGCTGCTGCGTATGCACGATGTTAACGCGGTATTTGTTGACCTGACCAACTGGCGCTCTGATCATCAGATGGGGCTGGATGAACATATTCAGTCAGCCTTTGACGGCATTGATTACGCCACTCAGATGCCGATTGTCACCGGTTATACTCAGTGCCGTGAAGGCCTGATGCGTACCTTTGACCGTGGCTACAGTGAAATGACGTTCAGCCGTATCGCCACTCTGACCGGTGCCCACGAAGCGATTATCCACAAGGAATATCATTTCAGTACCGCCGACCCGATGCTGGTCGATGGCGATAAAGTGCATCCGATCGGTCAGACCAACTATGATGTTGCCGACCAGCTTGCCAACCTGGGGATGGAAGCCATTCACCCACGTGCCGCTGCCGGGCTGCGGAAAAAGAATATTCTGCTGCGTCTGAAAAATACTTTTGAACCGGAGCACAGCGGTACCGTTATTCACAATAACTACTGCAGCCAGACGCCGAAAGTGGAAATCATTGCCGGTACCCGTAATGTCTGGGCACTGGAAATTTTCGATCAGGATATGGTCGGTGATGCCCAGTATGCACAACGCATGAATGATCTGGTGCTGGAATCCGGCGTCCGCGTACTGACCAAAGACTTTAACGCCAATACCGTCACGCATTACCTGAAAGGCAACAAACGCCGTATTAACTGGCTGATGGACCGCCTGCAGAGTGCTTACCCGGTGGCAGACATCCGCGTGGAAAAACTGGCCATGGTCAGCGCCATCGGTTCCGATATGAAAATCCCGGGTCTGCTGCAGAAAGCCGCCGGTGCGCTGTCATCTGCCGGGGTGAATATTCAGTCGGTGCACCAGGCCATGCGCCAGGTGGATATGATGTTTCTGGTCAGTGATGCGGATTACAGTAAAGCCGTTAAAGCGCTGCACGAGCGGCTGATCGAACAGTCTGCAACATGGGCTGATAAGAAAACGGCATGATCAGAGTCTGTATCCTGTTCTGCATCACCCTGCTCAGCGTAACGACCTCCGCCGCCACTGAGCAGGAACAGAAAGCAGAAGAAACCATCGAGGCGCTTGACGCGCCTCTGTATTCTCCCTTTACCGAACGCTACCTGCTCGACGAAGTCAGAAATCTGCGCCAGCAGATTGCCGATGCCCGGGTCGAACTGACTGAAAAAATCGTCGATAAAGAAATTGAAGTGGCCAGCAAGGCCATGACCTATTCCACTGATACCGTGACCTATTTTTTCTACCTGATCGCCGGTGCATCATCACTGCTGGTACTGATTGGCTGGAACTCACTGCGTGATCTGAAAGAGCGGGTCGGCAACTTTGCCAACGATGAAATTCAGCGCATTACTGCTTCTTATGAAGAGCGGCTGAATAATCTGGAAAACGAACTGCACCGGAAATCACGGCATATTGCCCGGGCACAGGAAGAAATTGAACTGACCAACGAAATCCATTCCCTGTGGCTCAAGGCCTCACAGGAAAGTACCGCCCAAGGTAAGATCGCCATTTACGACCAGATCCTGCAGCTGCGTCCGGATGACGTTGAAGCCATGACCTATAAAGCCGATGCGGCACTGCTACTGGGGCAGACCCAGTGGGCGAACAGCCTCGCCAACCGCGCCCTGGAAATTGACCCGGATAACAGCCACGCCCTGTATCAGCGGGCCTGTGCCTATGCTGAATCCGGCAGCCCGGAAGAAGCCCTGCGAGACCTGCAGGAAGCCATTGAAAAATCCGACTCGCTGCGGCTGCAGGCCGGTAAAGATGTCAGCTTTGACAGCCTGCGCGATGATGAGCGGTTTATCGATATGGTGGTTATTCCACGCGATGAGGATGAAAGCGGCCACTGAGCAGCCGCTTTGTCCGCTCTGCCCACCCTGAAACAATCTGTCCCGCCGGCACTCATTTCACTGCGCCTATCAGGCGCATAACATTAATTCATTATCTGAATCCGTTTCAGCTTCATAGAATTTCGGTCCATCAGCCGGAGGTTTCTTATGCAGCCAATATCAGCTTCTCAGCCCCCTTTTCCTGCCACCAGTGCGTTGGTGGTGGAAGGCGGTGCCATGCGCGGTATTTTCGCCAGTGGTGTACTGGATGGATTTATGCAGGCGGATTTTAATCCGTTTGATTTCGCCATCGGCGTCTCTGCCGGTGCCACCAATCTGAGTGCTTATGTCACCGCTCAGCCACAGCGCAGCCGCGATATTATTATGGATTACGCCACCCGGCGGGAATTCTTTAACCCGCTGCGGGGCCTGAGTGGCGGTCACCTGACCGACGTTGACTGGCTGTGGAATTATTCCCATGATCAGCTGCCACTGCAGACCTCACGCCTCAATCAGGGCATTCCGTTTTATGCCGTCGTCAGCCGCATCAGTGATGGTGAACCACGCTATATCCGTGTGACGCCGAATAATGTCCACGCCGTGATGATTGCAACCTGCGCACTGCCCTTCGCTTTCCGCAAGCCCGTCATTCTTGATGAGGTACGTTATGTCGATGGCGGCGTCTCCGATTCCATCCCGGTCCGCAAAGCCTGGGAAATGGGGGCACGGGATATTACCGTGGTGCTGTCGCGTCCGCTGGGTTACCGCAAAAATGAAAACCCGCCAGCGGATTCTGCCCGCGGCCTGTCATTGTCACAACGCCTGCTGCAACGTGCTGTCAAACGTATGTTCGGTGAAGATGCCGGTCTGTGGCAGACCATGCAGGAACGCGGCAGCGAATATAATGAAAGCCTGGATTTTATTGCCAACCCGCCAGCCGGCTGCCATATCCGGGTGATTGCACCGCCGCCGCATTTTGCGGTCGGGCGCCTGACCATGAACCATCACAAGCTGCAGGATGGTTATGATATGGGGCTGAATGCCGCCGTGCATTTCCTGCAGGATCTGCAGCGCAGAGCCGCCTGATCAGTCGTCAGTCAGAAACAGGGCCAGCAGTTCGTTCAGATACTGATGGCCTCTTTCCGTCGCACGGATATTCTCATCAACGTCCAGCAGGCCGAGTTCCCGGGCACGTGCCAGCGGTTGCGCCACACTGCTGAGCGTCGTACCGGTACGCTGTTCAAATACCGCCAGCGGAATTCCCTGCTGCAGACGCAGGCCATTCATCAGACATTCCAGCCCCGCATCGTCGTGCTGAATCTGCTGGCTGGCCGTTAAAAATTTTTTATCCGCATTGAGATAATCTTTTGGCAAACGGGTTTTCTGCGTGCGGAAAATTTCCTGCTGCTGCGGCAGGGTAATTTTGCCATGAGCACCGGCACCAATACCCAGATAATCGCCAAAGGTCCAGTAATTAAGATTATGCTGCGATGCCCGGCCCGGCAGGGCATGTGCGGAAATTTCATAATGCTCAAAGCCGTGTCCGGCCAGCAGCGCCAGCCCGGCTTCCTGAATATCCCACAGATCATCTTCCTGCGGTAACCGCGGCGGGCGTTTATAAAATTCGGTATTAGGCTCGATGGTCAGCTGATACCAGGACAGATGCGTGGGGCTGAATGCCAGTGCCTGGTGCAGATCAGCCAGCGCCTGTGCCACCGTCTGCCCCGGCAGACCATGCATCAGATCAAGATTGAAATTATCGAAACCAGCCTGCTTTGCCATCGCCACCGCACGCTGTGCCTGCGCACCATCGTGAATACGCCCCAGAGCCTGCAGACAGTCATCATTAAAACTCTGGATACCGATGGACAGACGGTTGATACCCAACGCCCGGTAAGCCGCAAACTTTTCCGCTTCAAACGTACCCGGATTGGCTTCAAGGGTGATTTCGATATCATCAGCAAACGTCAGCCGCTGCTGCAGACCAGCAAACAGCTCACGATAGGCAGCCGCCGATAACAGGCTGGGCGTGCCGCCGCCGATAAAAATACTGCGGATGGCACGTCCCTGAACCCAGACCAGGTCCTGATCAAGATCGGCCAGCAGAGCTGCTATATATTCCTGCTCCGGCAGATCACCCTGTGCCTGATGCGAATTAAAATCGCAGTAGGGGCATTTTCTTACACACCAGGGCACATGGATGTAAAGGCTCAGCGGAGGCAATTGCAACATACAGAATCAGGGACGCCAGTCAGCCAGCAGTTCCCTGATCGCCTGACCACGGTGCGACAGTTCGTTTTTGCGTTCGCGGCTGAGGCTGGCCGACGCACAGCCTTCAGACGGCACAAAAAACAGTGGGTCATAGCCAAAGCCACCCTCGCCTTCTGCCGCGGTCAGAATACGGCCTTCCCAGCTGCCTTCAAAAATCTGCGGCTGTGGGTCATCGGCACTGCGCATATACACCAGCACACAACGGAAACGGGCGGTACGCAGATCGTCCGGCACGCCTTCCAGCGCCTGCAACAACTTGGCATTGTTGGCGGCATCGCCGCTGCCAAAGCCATCTTCCGGGGCAGCAAAACGGGCACTGAACACGCCGGGCTCACCCTGCAGGGCATCAACTTCCAGGCCGGAATCATCGGCCAGAGCCGGCAGGCCTGTCTGTGCACAGGCATTGCGTGCTTTCAGAATGGCGTTCGCTTCGAACGTCATACCGGTTTCTTCCGCTTCCGTCACACCCAGTTCTTTCTGTGACAGCAGTTCAACCCGTTGCGCGGCAAAATGCGTGGCAAACAGGGCAGAAAATTCACGCAGTTTACCGGCATTACCGCTGGCTAATACTAATTTCATAGGCAGTTCATCAGTCTGTAAGCCTTTAATCCATCAGGAAACAGAGACACGTGATCAGAGTTATTATCGTGCTCTGCAGGCTTTATTAGTCGTAAAAGCGCTGATCAAATTTAACATCAAAGGTGCGGGTCTCACCTTCCGGTGATACCTGCAGCTCGATCTTATACACGTCATTTTCATCGAAGCGGAAAGTGCTGATGTAATACACCGCATCGCGCTCTTTCACCTCGCGGAATTCCAGCTGCTTTTTCTGTCCGATAAGATTTTTCATCGTGCCGGAGACACGGCCGGTCAGTGCATCGAGAATTCCGGGCTGATCCGTTTTCTTCAGGATACAGATATTCAGATAACCCAATGAACGGGAACGCGGAATAGCATAAGCTTCCGCCACTTCCGGTGTCAGAAAGCTTGAGTTCAGACCGATATAGTGAACTTCATAATCACCGAACACCTGTTTTTTTTCACCCTGATCAGCAAAGGCCGCCGGGGCAAACGCGGTGATAAGAGCGAACAGCGTCATTAACACAGGTTTCATAGTCACTTCCTCGTGATGTGATAAACGGCAATTTCTCCCAGCATGGACGGCCACAGACGGATCGTCCAGTGCTCTTTATGCTCATCGTCCACCACCGTTTTATTGACGATACGGATGCCTTTTTCACGGCACAGGATCTCAAAATCACGGAAGGTGCACATATGAATATTCGGGGTGTCGTACCAGTTATACGGCAACGTTTCCGACATCGGCATGCGGCCTTTCAGCAGCAGATAAAAGCGCGTACGCCAGTAGCCGAAGTTGGGAAAAGTCACGATGGCTTCATCACCGATGCGCAGCATTTCATCCAGCAGCAGGTCGGGGCGGTCCACCGCCTGCAATGCCTGGGTCATAATCACAGTATCAATGCTGTTATCGGTGAAATTGCTCAGTCCGGCATTCAGGTCCTGTTCAATAACGTTCACACCATTGGCCAGACAGGCGGTGATTTTATCCGGGTTAATTTCCAGACCATAGCCACGCACATTTTTATGTTCACGCAGATACTTCAGCAGCATCCCTTCACCACAGCCAAGGTCGAGCACCTGGCTGTCGGGCTTGACCCACTGCTGGATAATATTGAGGTCTTCACGTAATTCACTCATCGTGCACCTCCCGCCACGGTCAGTTCGCTGCGGATACGTTGCATATAGGCACTGAATACCTGCAGGTAACGCGGAATCGGCAGCAGGAACGCATCATGACCATTATCAGATTCAATGCAGGCATAGCTGACGTTTTTATCTGCCTGCACCAGCGCATTCACGATTTCTTCAGAACGCGCCGGCGAGAAACGCCAGTCAGTGGTGAAGGACACCACCAGAAATTTACACACGGCATTGCTCAGGCATTTCACCAGATCGTTATCGTAGTCACCGGCCGGATCAAAATAATCCAGCGCCTTGGTCATCAGCATGTAGGTATTGGCATCAAAGCGCGTGCTGAATTTTTCGCCCTGATAATGCAGGTAACTTTCCACCTGAAATTCCGGCGCAAAGCTGTAATTCAGTTTGCCTTCTTTCAGTTCGCGGCCGAATTTCTGCCGCATCGCGTCTTCCGACAGATAGGTCAGATGCCCCAGCATGCGCGCCTGGGTCAGACCGGTTTTCGGAATGGTGCCGTGTTCCAGATAATCGCCGTCATAAAAGTCCGGGTCTTTGGCAATGGCCTGCCGTGCCACTTCATTGAACGCAATATTCTGTGCCGACAGTTTCGGGGCCGAGGCAATCACCACCGCATGGCGCAACCGCTGCGGATACTGGATCGACCAGCGCAGCACCTGCATACCGCCCAGCGAACCACCGACCACGGCAGCCCAGGTCTGAATCCCCAGCCGGTCAGCCAGACGCGCCTGACTGTGTACCCAGTCGCGCACCGCCACAATCGGAAAATCCGGGCCGTAGGGCTGGCCGGTTTCCGGATTAATGCTGGCCGGCCCGGTGGAACCGGAACAACCGCCGAGATTATTCAGCGCAACGACAAAAAAATGATTGGTGTCGATCGGTTTGCCCGGACCGATGGCAGAGTCCCACCAGCCCGGCTTCCTGTCATCCATACTGTGATAGCCGGCCGCGTGGTGGTCACCACTGAGCGCATGGCAGATCAGAACGGCGTTGGATTTGTCCGCGTTCAGGGTGCCATAGGTTTCAATCATCAGATCATACTGCGGCAGCACGCGGCCGCTGCGCAGCGTCAGTGGCTCATCGAAATGCAGTAACTGAGGAGTCACCAGACCGACGGAGTCGTCGGCAATCACTTCCGGCATGGTTGTCTGTTTCCAGTAGCAGAAAAGAGAAGAAAGAGGCGTCCAGTTTATCAGGCCTGACGCCAGATAGCAGCAAAGCGGCCAATCGGGCCTCAGCTCAGCTGCAGTTCATGCTGTGCACCACAGCCCTGCGCAAACAGCGGATCGTGGCTGACCAGCAACAGGGCCCCGGGCCAGCCGGCCAGCGCCCGCTGCAGTTCGCGGCGGCTGCCGGGATCCAGATGATTGTCCGGCTCATCCAGCAGCAGCACCGCCCCTGGCTGTTGCCAGCTGAGAGCGAGAATCGCCAGCTTCATCCGCTCTCCGCCACTGAGGGCAGACAGCGGTTGCCGGCAATGCGCCGCCCCCAGTCCCAGTGCCGCCATACGCGTGCGGAGCTGATCGGCCGGCGCACTCACCCGCGCCTGCATATAAGCCAGCGCCGTCACATCCTCAGCCGCCACCAGCCCCTGCTGATCCAGCCGCAGCAGCGGAGCACGGCGGTAAATATCCCCACCCTGCGGACTGAGTTCACCACTGAGCACCTGCAGCAGCGTGCTCTTGCCACTGCCGTTATCGCCGCGGATATGCCAGCACTCACCGGCGCGGACCGTCAGATTGACTGGCGCGCGGTTGCCCCGTGGCAGCCGCAGTCCGCAGGTCTGCAACAGGGCACCACTGCGACTGTTCTGTGGCGGCAGCGGCCAGCGTATTTCCGCCTCGCCGGCATAGCCGGCACGGGCCTGATCCAGTTCACTCTGTGCCTGTTGCAGCCGTTTCTGCTGTAAGCGGGCATGGGCGCCCTGGTGCTGTTCGGCCGACTGCGCCATCTTATCCAGCAGCATTTTGCTCTGACTGCCATCACGCCGCTGACGCTTGCCGCTCCGGGCCCGGCGCCGGGCTTTTTCATGGTTTTTCTGTGTCTGCTGTTTCAGCGCCGACAACTGCTGGCGGCGGTTATCCACAAGACGCAGCGCCGCCTGCTGCTGACAGTCACGCTGCCGGGTAAAGTCGGCGTAATTGCCACCATAACGCTGCACCCGGCCATCCTGCAGCCACAGGATGGCATCGGTATCCGTCAGCAGCTGTGGCTGGTGACTGGCCACCAGTAACAGGCCCGGCCAGTCACGGATCTGCTGCTGCAGCCAGCGGCGGCCGCATTCATCCAGTTCATTGCCCGGTTCATCCAGCAGCAGAATATCCGGCTGCAGGGCAAACATCAGTGCCAGCAGCAGACGCTGGCGCTGACCGCCACTGAGTTTCTGCCACGCCGATGTCAGCAGTTCATTCAGCTCTGCCGGCGTCAGCACGCCCTGGCAGAAACCGCTGCCGGCCAGTGCAGCAGACAACCGCTCCGCTAATGTCCAGTGGCCGGCACACAGATCAAAATCCGCTTCCGTGCCGTTGCCGGCGCTGACTCTGGCCAGCGCCTGCGGAATGCCTTCCAGACCCAGCAGTGACAGTGGCGGCAGGGCCGGCTGCTGCGGCAGATACAGCAGGCGGCCGCGGCGGCTGACCGATCCTTCACTGGCGCGGAGCCCGCCGGCCAGCAGTTGCAGCAGAGTAGTTTTGCCGGCACCGTTGGCGCCGCACAGCCCGTAACGGCCACGACTAAGGCTGATATCCAGCTCAGTAAGAAGCCGGCGACCACCGGCAAACAGATAGCCCAGATGATGAGTGGTAAGCAGATCCGTCATATAACCTCCCGGGCGGCAGGTACACATAACGGCAGCAAAGCAGAAAAATCAGACAGGTCCCGTATGCACACCCGCCCGCCAGTATCATTAAAAACCAACATTGCCGCAGCGACGTCAGCAACGTGTTAAAGACAGTGACAGGTCAGGTGCTTAAATCATCGCGGAATAATGCCTGCTGAAAGTGATAAAGATGTAAACAGATTAACGCTGCGGCCGATAGCTTATCAAGCCCTTTTAATGTCGTAATTTTCCATTAAAACCGGTCATTTACGCCCGATAAGGAAGTTTTGTCCGCCGGAAACTCATCATTGCTATACAGAACCTGTGAGTCCGGCTAGAGTTCAGGATAACTGCTCAGTCAGCTTTTTGTCAGGCAGTCTGCCGGCCAGCCGGTACGCGGGAAAACGAAGCGGAACACGATGTATGGAAAACGAATTCCTGGACAGTGAGGTTCAGGTCCGATTACAGAATCACCTGCTCTCTCAGATCTGGCATAACTCGCCGGACAATATGTTTATTATGCGCCCCGCCGCAGACGACTTTTATTTTGTCGGGGCCAATATCGCCCAGCGTACCAGTCTGGAACTGGTATCCACCGTGCCGCGGGATATGGCACTGCGCCAGTTACTGCCACCGGACATTTATGAGAACGTTACCAGTAATTACCGGCGCTGCATGGAGCTGAAAGATTCCATTCATTACGAAGAAGCGGAAAACCTCACCACCATAACGGCCAGGTGCAGTACTGGAGCACCATCCTTTCCCCGATTCTGGATGAACAGGGTGAAGTCGAATATCTGTTCGGTATTTCGCGCAATATCACACGCCTGAAACAGGCACAGAAAGAAGCGGAACAGGCGAATGCAGTGAAAACTGCATTTCTTGCCAATATGAGTCACGAAATGCGTACTCCGCTGAACGGCATCAGCGGCGCGGCGGAATTGTTGAAAACCGCCACCTCCGCACAGGAACGGGAAGAGCTGTGTGACATGATTCTTAACGCGGCCGCATCACTGACCCGCCAGACGTCGGATATCCTCGAATATGCCCGCCTGGATAACGGCAGCATCTCCCTCGAAGAATCTCCGTTTTCCGTCAATAAAATCTGCCGCGACGTCGCCGCTCTGCTGGACAGTGAAATCCAGCAGAAAGATATCGAATTTGAACTGTCGATCGATGACCGCATTCCTCATACCCTGCATGGTGACGGCGAACGGCTGAAACAGATTCTGCTCAATCTGCTGAGCAACGCGGTGAAATTCACCGACGCCGGCAGCGTCAATTTCAGCGTGCAGCTGGAAAGTCAGATCGGCAAGGACCATCAGCTCCGCTTTGTCTTCCGTGATACCGGCATCGGAATCAGCAGCGATAATCTGGAAAAACTGTTCAGCCCCTTTACCCAGCTTGATCAGTCCACCACCCGCCGCTTTCAGGGTACCGGTCTGGGCCTGACCATCTGTAAGGATCTGGTGAACGCCAAAAAAGGGGAAATCCGCGTCAACAGTGAACCCGGTCAGGGTTCCGTGTTCGAGGTACTGCTGACTTATCCTGCAGCGGATGTTGTGCGCAGCCGGCCAGCAGAGAACAATGGCAGCCTGCTGTCACTGGCCGGCGAAGATATCCGCGCCCTGCTGGTCGAGGATAATCAGCCTAACCGCCTGGTGACGGAAAAAATTCTTACCAACGCCGGCGTACATGTCACTTATGCCGAAAACGGCAAAAAAGCGGTTGAGCTCTGCTCACAGCAGGAATTCGATATCATTCTGATGGACTGGCATATGCCGGTTATGGACGGCCTGACAGCCACGCGTAAAATCCGGGCGCTGAACGCCGGTTATTCGGCACTGCCGATTATTGGTCTGACCGCCAATGCGATGGAGCAGGACAGAAAGAAGTGCCTGCAGGCCGGCATGAACGAAGTGATTTTCAAGCCGGTATCGGCCGATAAAATGCTGCGGATGATCCAGCGCCTGCACCGCCATCACACCAGCCCGACAGCACGCTGACGGAACAATCCGTCAGCTGTTCTGCTGCATAAAGGTTTTTACCTGCGGCGCAATGCTTTCGCGGAAACGGCGGCCATTAAAAATACCGTAATGGCCGACGCCTTCTTCTTCCAGGTGCCGCTTTTTCTTTTTCGGAACCGAGGCACATAAGTCCAGCGCGCAGGCCGTCTGACCACGGCCGGTAATATCGTCCAGCTCCCCTTCCACCGTCATCAGCGCCATGTCTTTTATCGCTTTCAGATCGATTTTTTCGCCGCGGAATTCAATCACGCCACGGGGCAGCTGACACTCAAGAAAAACCCGGCGGATGGTATCCAGATAATAAGGCGCCGGCATATCCATCACCGCCAGATATTCATTATAAAATTTACGGTGCGCTTCGGCGCTGTCACCGTCACCGCGGATCAGGTCATTAAAGAATTTAAAATGTTTATTAATGTGCGAATCCATATTCATCGACATAAAGCCGGACAACTGAACAAAGCCCGGATACACCAGCTGACCACGGCCTTTAAAGCCGCGAGGCACACGCATAATGACATTGTCTTCGAACCATTCCAGATCCCGGTCACCGGCATAATCATTCACTTCCGTGGGACTGATCCTGACGTCCACTGGTCCGCCCATTAAGGTCATACTTTTCGGCAGATTAGGATTGGCATGCATGGCCATATAACCGGCCGCCACCAGCGCCGGCACACAGGGCTGACACACTGCCAGTACGTGCGTGTCCGGTCCCAGCCAGCCCATAAAGTCGATCAGGTATTCAACATAATCATCAAAGCGGAACACACCATCGCTCATCGGTACATCACGGGCATTCTTCCATTCCGTGATATACACCTCGTGATCGTACATAAACTCCTGCACGGTACCACGCAGCAGGGTGGCGAAGTGGCCGGACAGCGGTGCCACAATCAGCACTTTCGGCTGCTTCAGGCCACGGGTACGGCGACGGAAATGCAGCAGGTCGCAGTATGCCTTACTCATCACCACGTCATAACTGATGGCCACTTCGCGTCCGTCAATTTCCGTGCTGTCCAGCTCCCAGGCCGGCTGTTCATAGTAATCGGTGAGCCGTTCGGTCAGCTCAAAGGAGGCGCGGATGGTGCGGAACAGCCAGCTGGAATTCATCGGATTCCACGGCTGGTAGAACATCTGCCGGGCGTTACGCGCCATCACATGCACAGGACGCATAGCTTCCATCATCTGGGCGTTGATCTTGTAAAGCATGGGGAACCCCCTCCCTGTTACCGCCGGAATGCCGGAAAAATCAGCCTATCAGAAAACCATCATCACCGGACATGCTCCCGCTCTGCTTTGTCCGCTTGGGAAGGCCTGATCATCATACTTAATCAGTAATTGGTTCAGTACGATTGACGGATGAGTGTCGCGCACCAGGATGACGCCGGCATGACAGACAACAGGTTAAGGCTTTATGCTTAACAGGCCTGTGAATAACAATAACCACCAGGAGCCTGCATTATGAACCAACCCGCCAGCGGTACCCCGGAGTTCGCCTCCTTTGCTGAGTTTTACCCTTACTACCTGGCAGAACACGCCCACCCGGTATGCCGCGTACTGCATTACAGCGGCAGCCTGAGCGCGCTGGCGATTCTGCTGTATGCGCTGTTCAGTGGTCAGCTGCTGCTGATTGTTGCGGCGCTGATTGCCGGTTATGGCCAGGCCTGGATCGGCCATTTCTTCTTTGAACACAACCGCCCGGCTACCTTCAGATACCCGTTGTGGAGCTTTATGGGTGACTGGGTAATGCTGTGGGATTTCCTGCGCGGCCGGCTGAAACAGAAGCTGCACTGACAGGCTGGCGCGGAGGTTGCTTTCCTGAGGGTAACGAAAGTTTCTTCAGGTTAATATCATGCCGCACTCTGCGCCCGCGAAGCGGGCACCGCAGCGCCGCAGCCAGGTGCCGTCCAGTGTACTGGGATCGGTCACCGTCGGGCTGGAAGAATTCATTCAGTCGCAGGGCGCCGAAAGCCAGCGCGTGCTGTCCCGGGCCGGACTCAGGCCGGGCCTGTATCAGCAGCCCAACCGCCATATTTCGCTGAAGAATTACTGCAACTCCATGCACGAAGCCGCCCGTGCCACGGGCAATGAGCACTTCGGCCTGTGGTTTGGCGAGCAGTTTGCGCCCGAAGGGCTGGGGCTGTTCGGCTATCAGGCCATCACCTCGCCGACGCTGCGCGATGCCATCGCCGGCATGGAGCAATGGTTCCACGTTTTTCAACGCAACAGCCTGCTCAACTTCTCGGCGGCCGACGGCATCTGCCAGCTCGAATACCGCCTGCTCGACGGCGATATCATGGACCGCCGCCAGGATGCCGAACTGACCATCGGCATGCTCAACAATGTGCTGAAACGGGGCATGGGCGCTGGCTGGTCACCACTGGCGGTGCATTTTCAGCATCCCGCTCTGGTCAATGCCAGCCCGCACCGCGATGCCTTCCATTGCGATGTGGCCTTCAGTCAGGAGCGCAACGTGATTCTGTTCCGCGAAGCCTGTCTGGATGTACCGATGCCGGATGCCAACGCCATGCTCAACCGGGTGTCGCTGGGTTCGATTCTGGATCTTGATGGCCGCGTGCGCCAGCCACTGACCACCAGCCAGCGCGCGAAGACGGAAATTATGGATCTGCTGCCCGCGGGCGAAGCCGGTATTGATCAGGTCGCCCGGCGTCTTAATCTGTCGCGCCGCACCCTGCAGCGTATGCTCGCCGATGAAGGCTATACCTTCAGTCAGTTGACCGATGAAGTACGGGAATCGCTGGCTGAGTATTATCTGAATTACGATCAGCTGAGTATTTCTGAAGTGGCATTCCGCCTCGGCTATTCCGAAGTCAGCGCCTTTACCCGGGCCTTTGTGCGCTGGAAAAACCTCAGCCCCAGCGACTGGCGTACGTCTTCACACTGACCGCCCATTCATTCTCTTTTAACTTCCGGTGCCATTCGATCTTTTGCAAATGGCACCGGATGTCAAAACTCCGGTTCCGGATGTTAACGGCTTAGCCTTCCATCACTGAGACACTTATGCCATCCCGAATAGTAAGAAAAGGACGGCAAGATGACTCATCAATTCACCCTGGCAGATACCGTCTGGACCTGCCCGGCAGAAAACACCCTGCAGGCCGCGTACGAATTTCTCGCCACCCATCAGGTGGACTACATTCTCGCGCAGTTTGTCGATCTGCACGGTGGCATCAAAAGTAAATCCGTGCCCGTGCATTGCCTGAAAGACCTGACCGAAACCGGTGCCGGTTTTGCCGGCGGCGCCATTCTTGGCTTCGATATGTCGCCACAGGACCCGGAATACATGATGGTGGCCGACCTGAGCACGCTGACGCTGATTCCGTGGATGCCGGGTTACGCCTGTATCCGCGGTACCGGTATGGTCAGCGACACACCTTATATGCTCGATCCGCGCAATATTCTCAGCCATCAGGCAGCGCGTCTGAAAGAACGCGGCCTGCGCCTGATGACCGGCATGGAGCCGGAATTTTATCTGCTGCGCGAAGATGAAGACGGTGCCATCGTGCCGTTCGACAGCACCGACACCATGGAACGCCCGACCTACGATTACCGCGGTCTGACCCGTAACTCGGCCTTTATTGAAGGCCTGCATAAATCGCTGCAGGCCGTCGGTCTGGAGGTTTATCAGATCGACCACGAGGACGCGAACGGCCAGTTTGAAATCAATTTCAAATACGACGAATGCGTAAGAACCGCCGACAATATGCAGTTCTTTAAAATGACGGCCAAAGAGGTCGCCAATAATAACGGCGCCATCTGCAGTTTCCTGCCCAAACTGAGCGCCACCACCACCGGTAACGGCATGCACGTGCACTGCTCTCTGGTGGATGAAAACGGCGTCAATCTGTTTCAGGACGACAGCGACCCGAGTGGTATGGGACTGTCGGATCTGGCGCACAAATTCATCGCCGGCATTATTGAACACGCACCGGCCCTGTGTGCGCTGCTGTGTCCGTCAGTGAATTCCTATAAGCGTCTGATCACCGGCTCGCCCGGCGTGCCCAGCTGGGCACCGGTATTTATTGCCTGGGGCGATAACAACCGCTCGGCCATGGTGCGCATCCCTTATGGCCGCATCGAAGTGCGTATCGGTGACAGCGCCATGAACCCCTACCTGGCCACCGCCGCCATTATTGCCGCCGGACTGGATGGTATCGACCGCGACCTCACCCCACCGGACGCCTGCAGCCTCAATTTTTATGATTTAAGCCCGCAGGCCATTGCCGGTATGGGCGTCAGCCGCCTGCCGGAAAACCTCGACGCGGCGCTGGATGCACTGGCAGCCGATGTGTTTTTTAAAGAGGCACTGGGCGAGCGCCTGATCAACAGCTATCTCGCTCTGAAGCGCGCGGAGTGGCATGACTACCACCGCCGTGTGTCGGAGTGGGAAGTTAACCGTTACCTGACCTTTTACTGATTCTGATTATTCCGCCTGAGAGGACAACACCATGATTCACCTGACTGATGAGCAGGTTGCTCAGTTCCGTAAAGACGGTTTTCTGATCGTCGACAAAATCATCGAACCGGAAGCCGCCGCCGCCATCCGCGAGCGCTTCAGCCCGATTTTTGACGAGGGTATTTATGAAACCGGGATCAAACCGGACGAAGTGAATTTACCCGTCGGCGAACCGCCTTATACCAAACAGATCTGCAACGCGTGGAAATCCGACCTCACCGTGGCGCGCCATATTCTGTCGGAAAATCTCGGCAAAGCCTGCGCGCAGCTGGGCGGCTGGGATGGCGCGCGGCTGATGATCGACAACCTGCTGTGGAAACCGGTCAACGGCCGGCCGATCGGCTTCCATCAGGACAGCATGTACTCGCTGTGGATCGACAAACCGGCCCTGGTCAGCTGCTGGGTGGCGCTGGATCAGACCACCGCCGAAGGCGGCACGCTGGTGTACATCAAAGGCTCCCACACCTGGGGCGAAGCCAAACCCATTATGCAGTTCCACGGCCCGGAAGATGACCTGAAGGAAGTGCGCGAATGGGCAGAGCAGCATGATCTGGAACTGGAGCTGGTGCCCATCGTCGTACCGCCGGGCGGTGGTGCTTTCCACGACGGCTGGCTGTGGCACGGCTCACGCATCAACAAAGCCGATGTGCCGCGCCGCGCGCTGGCGGCCCACTTTTTCCAGCACGATATTCAGTTCAATCCGCAGAAAATGACTGTCGGCAACGGCCCGATATACGGCAAGTACAAGAAATTCGCCTCCAACGAAGTGGATGAATCTTACTTCCCGATCACCTACCGCGCGGATGGTTACCGCACGCCGGGGCTGGATGACTACCTGGAGAAAGGGATTATCTGATGGATATTCTGGCGATTATGGCCGGTGGTATGGAAGGTGATGCCGAATCCGGCCGTATCGGCGAAGCCGTGCGCGCCGCCGGAGGCACCCTGCAGTGGTGCTACCGCCGCTTCGGCGATCAGCTGCCGGCCACCACTGACGGCTTTGACGCCCTGATTGTCTTCGGTGGCGAACCCTCAGTGTATGACCCGCAGCTGGCGGATTATTTTGCTGAACTGGATCTGGTCATCCGCCG
This sequence comes from Pseudomonadota bacterium, assembly GCA_030145845.1. Taxonomy (GTDB): domain Bacteria; phylum Pseudomonadota; class Gammaproteobacteria; order Pseudomonadales; family Oceanobacteraceae; genus Venatoribacter. The sequence goes on along the minus strand of JAIXHJ010000021.1, from coordinate 5,422 downwards.
TTTTCACGGGGAAGGCAAACCCATTCTCGGTTCCTGCCTCGGCAGTCAGGCCATTGCCCGGGCGTTTGGTGCCGAAGTCCGGCCGCAGGGTTTTCTGGAGTACGGCTTTACCCGGCTGACACGCACCATTCACTGCGCCACGGATCCGCTGCTGCACTCGCTGGCCGCGTATCCGGTGCTGTTTGAAATGCATTCCGACACCTTTGATCTGCCGCCCGGTGCGGTGCCCTTACTGGAAGGTGATCAGGTCAGGAATCAGGCCTACCGGCTGGGCGACAGCACCTGGGGATTCCAGTGTCACTTTGAAGTCACCGCAGACATTGCGGCGACCTGGACACAGCGCGAACTGATCGGCAATCCCAACCGTGATCAGGCCATGGTGGCGGCGCTGGTACGGCAGCTGGAAGACGACTTTGTCCGCTTTCAGCAGGCACAGACGGAGTTCGCCTTCACCCTGATGGCACGCTGGCTGGAACAGGTAAAAACCGCTGCAGGCCAGTCATAACGCCGGCCGGGAAGATTCCGGGGTGGCTCTGTCAGCACCCCGGGGCTGCCCCGCTGAGGGCACCGGTGTTGGTATTTTTACTTAAGGGTTAGACCTAGGTCTCATACACTCAACCCCCTAACAGATTTCTAATGCGCGGTCTTACTGGACCCGGAATTCCGGCCTCTGTGCGCCTGCAACGGCAGTCGCGTATCAGTTAAGGGGAGCTTATGCAGCACTACAATATCTACGAAATGGGACTGGATGCGAATCCGGCCAACTACACTCCGTTATCACCGATCAGCTACCTGCAGCGTGCAGCTTTTGTCTACCCGGACCGCGTTGCTCAGGTTCATCAGGACACCCGCTACACCTGGGCTGAGACCTACGAACGCTGTGTACGCCTGGGCAGCGCCCTGAACGCCATGGGCATTCAGAAAGGCGAAACCGTTTCTTTCCTGTGTGCCAACATCCCGCCGATGTTTGAAGCGCATTTCGGTGTGCCGATGAGCGGTGCCGTGCTGAATGCCATCAACACCCGTCTGGACGCAGAAGCCATTGCCTTCATTCTCCAGCATGCCGAAACCAAAGTCCTGTTCGTTGACCGTGAATTCGGCCCGGTGGCGAAAAAAGCGCTGGCCATGCTGCCGGTCAAACCGACCGTGATCGGTATTGATGACCCGTATTTCCAGGAAGGTGACCTGCTCGGTCAGCAGACCTATGAAGGCCTGCTGGCGGAATCCACCACCGAATTCGACTGGCAGCTGCCGGAAAACGAATGGGATGCCATCACCCTGAACTACACCTCAGGCACTACCGGCAACCCGAAAGGTGTGGTTTACCATCACCGTGGCGCCTACCTCAACGCGTCCAACAACATTGTTTCCTGGGACATGGGCAAACACCCGGTTTACCTGTGGATTCTGCCCCTGTTCCACTGCAACGGCTGGTGTTTCCCGTGGACCATCGCCGCCGCCGCCGGGGTCAGCGTATCCCTGCGTCACGTGCGCGCCGATGCCATTTACAGCGCCATCAAAAACGAGAAAGTCAGCCACTTCTGTGGTGCGCCGATCGTGCTGAATATGCTGAACAACGCCCCGGCAGAAATGAAAGACGGCATTGAGCATCAGGTGAATGCCATGGTTGCCGGCGCTGCGCCGCCAGCCGCAGTCATCGAAGGCATGGAACGCATGGGCTTCAGCGTGACCCACGTTTATGGTCTGACCGAAACCTACGGCCCGTGCATTCTGTGTGAATGGAAAGAAGAATGGGACGGCAAAGGCGTCAGCGAAAAAGCCGCCCTGAAAGCCCGTCAGGGTGTGAAATCCGTTATGCAGGAAGACCTGATGGTCGCCAGCCCGGATGATATGCAGCCGGTTGCGCGCGACGGTGAAACCATCGGTGAAATCTTTATCCGCGGCAACATCGTGATGAAGGGCTACCTGAAAAACCCGCGCGCCAGCGAAGAATCCTTCAGCGGTGACTGGTTCCATACCGGAGACCTGGCGGTGTGGCACGAAGACGGCTACATCGAAATCAAAGACCGCTCCAAAGACATCATCATTTCCGGTGGTGAGAACATCTCCTCCATTGAGGTGGAAGACGTGCTCTACCGTCACCCGGATGTGGAAGAAGCGGCGGTGGTTGCCCGTCCGGACGATAAATGGGGTGAAACCCCCTGTGCCTTTATCAAACTGAAAGAAGGCGCCAACACGCTGGAAGAGGAAATCATTGAGTTCTGCCGTAATAATATGGCCGGCTTCAAGATTCCGCGTCATATCATCTTCGGTGAGCTGCCGAAAACTTCCACCGGTAAGATTCAGAAGTTTGTCCTGCGTCAGCAGGCGAAAAACTGAGTCACCGCCGGCAACAAAAAAGCCGCTGCAGTGCAGCGGCTTTTTTGTTGCCTGTACGCGCCCTCAGACGCGGAACTGACCCATCTGCTGCGCCAGCTCTTCACTCAGCGTTTTCAGTGCATCCACTTCGTTCAGACAGGCTTCCAGACCGTCGCGGGCACGGCCACTCAGTCCGGCAATATCCTGCACATTACGGCTGATATCGGCGGTCACCGAACTCTGTTCTTCGGTCGCGGTCGCCACCTGATAACTGAGCGAGACAATCGCATCCACATTGCTGCCGATGCCGTTCAGTGATTCACCCATCTGTTCCGAGGCGGTGACGGTTTCGGCGGTTTCTTTTTCGCCGGCTTCCATCGCCCGTACCGCACGCTGCGAACCTTCCTGCAGGGCATCGATGATGTTCTGGATTTCCTGCGTGGATTCCTGCGTCCGCTGCGCCAGATGACGCACTTCATCCGCCACCACCGCAAAACCCCGGCCGTGTTCACCGGCCCGGGCGGCCTCGATCGCCGCGTTCAGCGCCAGCAGATTGGTCTGCTCAGAAATACCACTGATCACTTCAATGACTTTACCGATATCCGTGACCCGGTGTGCCAGGTCGCTGATAGCACCGGCAGATTCGCGGATATCACCGGCCATGCGGGTCACCTGAGTGACTGAGCGGCTCATATCTTCGCGGATGGTACCGGCATCCTGACCCACTTCGCGCAGCTTGTCGGCGGTTTCACCGGCGTTGCGCGCCACTTCCTGCACCGTGGTTTCCATCTCGTAAATCGCGGTGGCCACGGAATCCGTCAGCCGGTTCTGTTCGCCGACCAGGGTGTTGTTACCGCTCACCACTTCACGGATCTGTTCAATGTAATTCAGCAGCTTGTGCGCCGTATCCAGCACCCCGCTGATCATGCTGCGCTGGGCTTTGACAAAACGGTTGAAGCCGTCAGCCAGCTCACCCAGTTCATCATTGCTGTCCACCGCCAGCTGCATGGTCAGATCGCCACCGCCGTTACCGATTTCCGTCAGCGCGCGGGTAACCCGCTGCAGCGGTCCGGTCAGGTGGGTAGCAAACAGGGTAACCAGCAGCAGGAAGACACCAGCCACCACCAGACCGACAATAATGGATGTCATCGTCGCCTGGTTCAGCTCGCCGTAAATTTCGTCCCGTGGCACTTCCACCACCAGCCGCCAGTCAACATTTTCCAGCTGCATGGATACCGCCAGATAATCACGGCCATCGCGGCTGAATTCCACCAGCGGCGACTGATGAGCTGAAATCAGCTGGCGCGCGGCGGCGGCCGAGGTCAGCTCCGCCAGCGGCGTGCCGGCCAGCTCCGTCCGGGGGTGAATGCGCACTTCACCGCTGGCGCTGGTCAGATAAACAATGCCCGTGTCGGCAAAACGGAATTCACGGATCTGACGGCCCATGGCTTCCAGTCCGATACCGATACCGGAAACCCCCACCAGCCGGCCACGGTCTTCCATACGCACATTGATAAACAGCGTCGGCTTGCCGTTGATTTTATCCACATCCAGATTCAGCACTTCCGGCTTGCCGCTGTCGACGAAACGGAAATACCAGCCGTCTTTGCCCTGCTGAATCACACGGTTTATGCCCTTACGGGTGTAGTAATTCAGGCTGCCGGCCGACACAAAGTGAGCCGAGTTGGCACCCTGCTGGCTGGCGACGCCATCCAGATAATCAGAAACCAGCGGCAGTTCCGCCTGCGGTTCGCCGCGGCTGATCCAGTCGTGCAGCCAGCGGTTATGGGCAAGCAGACGCGTGGCCGTCAGGGCGGACTGCAGATCTTTTTCCACTTCTTTGGTAACGGACTTCACATTCGCCGGCAGCGCGGACTTCAGCAGGTAATTATCCAGCTGCTCCCCCATCTGCCAGACGCCAAGGGAAACCAGCACTGCCATGCTCAGCAGCAGCGCTCCCCCCATACTTAAAATCAGCTTAAGCCGGATACTCATGGCTCCTCCAGAATAACGGTATTCAAATAGATAAATTTGTTAGTAAAGCGTAGCAGGGTGGAATAAATCTGCTGTGAGAATGTTGACCAATGTGTCAGCTTTATGTAACCGGAGTGTGACAGAAACCCTGTCATGATAACGTCAGCCGCGCAGCCCACCCTTGCACTCAGGCAGCGGCGCCGCTAACCTGCCGCTCAGTTTATGCTCAGGGAGAAAAAACCATCATGCGCAGTCATCTGATTCTGATTCCGGCCATGCTGCTGGCAGCCACAGCCCAGGCCGCAGACAGCGACCCCAAACCCGTTCCGGAATGGAAAGGCAGTGCCGAACTCGGCTCTATCCGCACCACAGGTAATACCGATACTTCCAGCCTGAATGCCAAATTCGGCGTACTGCGCAAAGGCAAAGTCTGGGATTCCGGTCTCAAACTGGAAGCCCTGAGCAGTAAAGAAGACGACGAAACATCGAAAGAAAAATACACCGCGGCGCTGCAGCTTGACCGTAACTTCACCAAGCACCATTACCTGGCGCTGACCGGGGAATACGAAGATGACCGTTTCAGCGGTTATGAATACCAGTCGCTGATCTCTGCCGGTTATGGTTACCGCGCCATCAACGAAGAAAAGATGCACCTCGACTTCGAAGCCGGCCCCGGTTACCGCTACGACAAACTGGATGAATCCGGTGACATCGAAGAAGAAACCATCCTGCGTCTGGCCGGTAAATTCTTCTGGGTAATCCGTGACGGTGTTGAGTTTGGTCAGCTGCTGTCGGTGGATACCGGTTCCGACAACACCATCTGGAAATCAGAAACCGGCCTCAAAAGTCAGATCAACGGCAGCCTGGCGACCAAGCTGACGTACAAGGTGAAGCATACGGAAGAAGTGCCGGAAGACAGTGAAAACACCGATACCGAATTCGGTGTAACGCTGGTGTACAGCTTCTGATCGCAGCAGACATAAAAAAGCCGGGCTATTGCCCTAATGCTGTTCACTTAAGCATTTGATGCACGAACGGGCTTTTAAGAAAATCCGGTATCAGAACCCTGATGCCGGATTTTTTTATGCATTTTCAACAGTCCCTGCTCGATCTGAGCGATCTGTTCAAC
>JAIXHJ010000020.1 GCA_030145845.1 Pseudomonadota bacterium | reverse complement strand
CCTATCTGACTGGCTATTACAGTCAGATCCGACCGCACACGAATAACGGTGGGAAAAGTCCAAATGCAGCAGAGAAACTGTATTGGGATTCCTACTAAACCGTGGCCAAAATTACTTGACCACTACAAACAGAAAAAACTGTCCACGAAAGTGGTTACAGATCAGCCGAGTGGAACGAGGTCCAGCGCACGCAGTGCGCGCTGCTGGTTGGCTTTGTTAGCGGCTTTACAAGCCATGAGATTCGACCATTGATACATACTGACGCATGGCAGACTTATAGTTCTGAATTGTTTTATCAGATACTTTGCCCTGTAAACTTTTTTCGAGCTTTGCTATATCTGTATTGCTGCGCAGTGTTTTGGGTGACACCTCAATATCAAGATGCTTGGAAACACCGTTTAAGTACGAAATATATGATTTGACCGAATCCGCGACGCTATCGCGACTGCCAACACCTGCCGCCTTTAAGTAACTTTCAAATTGAGATTGATGCAGGATCATTCTTTGCCTCTTGTATCCGCTAACGCCGCCAGCAGGGGCCGAAAAACCAGAGCGAAGCGGCGGTTTTTTGGTCCCTCTGGCTGGCCTTGTTATGTGCTGAAGTAACTTTGGGCTGAGCGAGGAATACACCGTACAAACCCAGTGGCAAAGACAGTGAAACCAAAGCTACCCTTTTGATACTTACATTCAGATTCACTATGACTTTAATCATGCTTCACCTCCTTGCAAAATTGAGTTTGGTTAATCAGTACTACATTATCTTTACCAGGGGGAGTTGAACCCCCTGAACGTTCACTACTTACTACTATTACGGTTTTTTGACTTTCACAGTAGCTTTGGATCACGTCCCGCTCACTCCAAAATCACCTCCGTTCTATGACTGCACATAACAGTTTATTCATGCGCATGCTCACTTTGACACCACGCATATTTCCCTTGTTTCCCCCTAACTTATTGTCAAACCTCGTAAAAGTCTACCTGTTAATATTTTCATCAGGTGGCTGAACGCGCATGCGCGTTTGTACTCAGGCCCAGGGGCTATCTTTGCGCGTTATTACTGCGGGTAAAATCTGTAACTATTTGATAAATAAGGGATTTTCTTGAATTTAAGGTGCCGGCTCGCGCCTGCTCATTTGTCCTTTGTCGTGTAAACGAGCATAAAAAGGCTGAATCTCAACAACAGACTGTCTGTTTATCCAGTAAACTACCCAGTAAATCCACATGGGCTGAAAACTCATCCGGGCCTGAGAATACCCATCTGATAACCGAATGATCAATGGCAAAAGGCGTCACCACAAAAAAGGGGCCTTACGGCCCCTTGCTGGTCTGTGGTGCTGTTCCGGCGCGGATTACATCAGCCCCTGTTCCTGCACATAGGCTTCGGTTGCTGCCATGGCTTTGGCGAATTTCTCCATCATCTCGTCGATCTGCGCGGTGGTGATAATCAGCGGTGGGCAGAAGGCGATGGCGGTGCCGCCCACGGCACGCAGGATCAGGCCGTTGTCCTGACAGGCTTTGGCCAGGTAGTAAGACACTTCCGCCGGGAAGGCTTCGTCTTTGGCGGTGTTCTGCAGGTCGATCGCCGCGATCAGGCCGCGACCACGGACTTCGCCAACCAGCGGGTGGTCAGCGTATTGCTGCAGTTTGCTCTGCAGGTAGTCACCGGTTTCGGCAGCTTTGGCGAAGAGGTTGTCGCGCTCGTAGATTTCCAGCGTTTTCAGGGCAACGGCACAGGCCACCGGGTGACCGGAGTAGGTGTAGCCGTGGCCGAACACGCCGAGTTTGTTGCTGGGTTCAATCATGGCTTCGTACATGTCGCCACGGATGGCGGCAGCAGAAATCGGCAGGTAAGCAGACGACAGCTGCTTGGCCAGGCTCATGATATCCGGCTTGATGCCCATGGTGGTGGAGCCGAAGTCGTTACCGGTACGGCCGAAGCCACAGATGACTTCGTCGGCCCAGAAGAAGATGTCGTATTTGTTCAGCAGGGCCTGCACTTTTTCGTAGTAACCGTCTGGCGCAATGATCACGCCGCTGGCGCCGGTGATGGGCTCGGCAATAAAGGCGGCAATGGTTTCCGGGCCTTCGGCCAGAATCTGTTTCTCCAGATTGCCGACGATGCGGTCAACGAACTGGGCTTCGCTTTCGCCGGCCAGTTTTTCACGCAGGTAATACGGCGCGTCGGTACGCAGGATGCCCAGTGCATCCACCGGCAGGTCAAAGTTGGTGTGATTCACTTCCAGACCGGTCAGGCAGGCAGAGGCAACGGTAATGCCGTGGTAAGAACGCTTGCGCGAAATGATTTTACGTTTTTCCGGTTTGCCGATGGCGGCAAAGTAGTAGTGCAGCAGTTTGATCTGGGTATCGTTGGCGTCAGAACCTGAGTTGCCGAAGAACACGTGGGCGTTATCCACCGGCAGCATGGCGGCCAGTTTTTCCGCCAGATCCATACCAACTTTGTGTGACTTGCCGCCGAACATGTGCGAGTACGACAGGTTGTGCAGCTGCTGGGTCGCGGCGTCGATCAGTTCCTGGTTGTTGTAACCCAGAGAGGTACACCACAGGCCGGCCATCCCTTCGAGGTATTGATTGCCGTTGTTGTCGTATACGTAAACGCCGTCGCCTTTTTCGAGGATCAGGTTTTCGCCGGTTTTCAGGTTGGTGGTGGGATATATAATAGTGCTCATGAATATGCTCTCAGTGAACGCCATATTTAACGAACCGTTAAATACTCCGGCGCTTAAATGCAAAAACCTGAATCGAAAGGTGTTAATTAATTGTCAGAAATACCCGCCGCACAGAACGCTCGGCGGGTTAAACAGGCGTGACTGAAATTAATTAATGCCACCGATACAGATGTATTTGGTTTCCAGAAAATCGTCCAGACCGTATTTGGAACCTTCGCGGCCCTGACCGGATTCTTTTACACCGCCGAACGGAATCACTTCGGAACTGATGGCGGTTTCATTCACGCCGACCATGCCGTATTCCAGTGCTTCGGAAACGCGGAAGATGCGGCCCATATCCTGGGTGAACAGGTAAGACGCCAGACCAAACTCGGTGTCGTTGGCCATGTCGATGGCGTCCTGTTCGCTGTCAAATTTAAAGACCGGTGCGACTGGCCCGAAAATTTCTTCGCGGAATACACGCATGGAAGAATTTACGTTGGTCAGCACGGTTGGCTCGTAGAAGTGGTCGCCCTGTGCGCCCGGCTTGCCGCCGATCACCACTTTGGCGCCGTCCGCAACGGCCGCTTGCACTTTTTCGTCCACGCCCTGTACCGCTTTGGTGGTGATCAGCGGGCCGTGAGTGGTGCCGTCGAGCAGGCCGTTACCGACGTTAAAGTTTTTCACTTTAGCGGCGAATTTCTCCACGAAGGCATCGTAAATACCGGCCTGCACCAGCATACGGTTGGAGCAGATGCAGGTCTGACCGGAGTTGCGGTATTTGGCGGCGATGGCACCATCCACGGCTTTATCCAGATCGGCGTCGTCGAACACGATCACCGGCGCGTTGCCGCCCAGCTCCATGGAGGTACGTTTGACGGTATCGGCGCATTGCTTCATCAGCAGTTTGCCCACCGGGGTAGAGCCGGTGAAGGTCACTTTGCGCACGATCGGGCTGGTGGTCATTTCGTTGCCGATGGCGGGGGCGTCCATGCCGGTAATGATGTTGAACACGCCAGCCGGCAGACCGGCGCGGCGGCCCAGTTCGGCAACGGCCAGAGCCGACAGCGGTGTTTCTGCCGCAGGCTTGAGCACGACAGTGCAGCCAACGGCGATGCCGGGTGCGACTTTGCGGGTGATCATGGCGTTGGGGAAGTTCCACGGGGTAATGGCCGCCACCACGCCAATCGGCTGTTTGATCACCAGGCCACGGCGGTCCGGTGACTGCGGAATAATATCGCCGTATACGCGCTTGCCTTCTTCAGAGAACCATTTCAGGAACGAGGCACCGTAACCCACTTCACCACGGGATTCCGCCAGCGGCTTACCCTGTTCGGCGGTCATGATGATGGCCAGATCTTCTTTGGCTTCGATCATCAGGTCGTACCAGCGCTCAAGGATGTCGCAGCGTTCCTTGGCGGTTCTGGCGCGCCATTCGATCTGTGCTTTTTCGGCGATAGCAATGGCTTCGCGGGTTTCGTCCGCGCCCATATCGGCCACTTTGGCCAGCAGTTCGCCGGTTGCCGGGTTGGTGACATCAAAGGTTTTACCGCTGGCAGCATCACGCCACTGGCCGTTAATAAAGCCCTGGGTCTGCAGTAAGGTGCTGTCGTTCAGTTGCATAAAAATCTCCTTGGTTAACGCTAAAGGTATCGCTCAGTACCTTTGGTTTATATAATGATTTTCGTGGTTTTACTTTTGTATATCCAAATGTAATCAGTCTGCTCCGGAGCCAGCCAATGGGACGTAAAAAAGCCGCCTTGCCGGGCCAGTTATCCGATCTGGACCTGCGTCTGCTGCGGGTGTTCCGCACCGTCGCCGAAACCGGCGGTATCAGTGCGGCGGAGCTGCGTCTGAACCTCGCCAACTCGACCATTTCCAACTATATCGCTGATCTGGAAAAACGGCTGGATATGCGCCTGTGCGAGCGCGGCCGTTCCGGCTTCAGTCTGACCGAACAGGGGCGGGTGGTGTACGAAGCCAGCTCAGAACTGTTTTCAGCGGTGGATCAGTTCCGCTCGCGGGTAAACCGCTCGCACCAGCGTCTTCTTGGTCAGCTGCATCTGGCCTTTGCTGAGCATCTGCCGGGCGGGCCGGATTCGGTCATGGTCAAAGCCCTGCGCCGTTTCAGCGATCTGGCCCCGGATGTGAAAGTCGAAATCACCACCCTGTCGTCCGATGACGTTACCAGCGCGGTACTGGATAAAAAAGCTGACCTTGGTGTAACCGTGCTGCTGCAGGTGTTTGAGGAGCTGGCATCCGTGCGCCTGTTCGATGAGCAGATGCAGCTCTACTGTGGCGAAGGTCATCCGCTGTATGGCAAAACCGGCATTACCCCGCAGGAACTGGCCGACTACCGGTTTGTGGAGTCCCCGCGCCTGATGCCCGGCCGCGAAGTGTCGGCCGATGTGCGCCTGTGGAATAAACAGGCCCGCGCTCATCATCAGGAAGCGCGCGCGGCACTGATTCTCAGCGGGCATTATCTGGGCATGCTGCCTGAGCATATGGTGCGCAACTGGGGCTATGATCAGAAACTGCAGCCGGTACTGCCGGAGCGCTATGGCTACACCAACAGCTACCAGGCGATTCATCGCCGTCACCCGCGTAATGCCGAGGCCGTCGGTTTATTTCTCGAATGCCTGCAGGCGGTGATCTGAGGCCGGCAGAAGCTTTGCCTGCCGCCGTGCGTCAGGTTCATACTGAACAGCGTCACAGACCCGGCAGCGGGTGCAACGGAAGACGACGGAGGACGGTATGACTGACAGCAGACATGGCATATCCATTGGGTTAAACCGCGTGGGCGACGATATTTTTATGGTCATCAAAGCGGTCGGTAAACTGACGCACGACGATTATCAGATGTTAACGCCGATGCTCGATGCGGCGGCGAAAGAGGTGGAGCATCCGCAGATCCGTGTGCTGTTTGATGCGTCGGAATTCGATGGCTGGGAACTGCATGCGGCCTGGGACGATTTCCGCCTCGGTCTGAAGCACGGTTCTGAATTCGGCAGAATTGCCCTGTATGGCGATCACCGCTGGCAGGCGTGGGCGGCAAAAATCGGCAGCTGGTTTATCCGTGGTGAGATGCAGTCGTTCACGGATTATGACAGCGCCATGGCGTGGCTGCAGGCGTGAGGCGGTGACGTGATCAGACCGGCCGGATAACCGGTTGCAGCGGATTATCCGGCCCCATTTTATCGCCGTATTTATTTCATCTCTGCCGCCAGCACATACAGAAACTCCAGCGCCAGGGTGGCGCCGGCCAGCGAGGTAATTTCCGCATGGTCGTAGGCCGGGGCGACTTCCACCACATCCATACCGAGCAGGTTCATGCCCTGCATGCCGCGGATGATTTTCAGCGCAAAATCACTGCTTAAACCCGCCGTTACCGGTGTGCCGGTGCCGGGTGCATAAGCCGGGTCGAGCGCATCAATATCGAAGCTGATATACGCCTGCTTATCGCCGACGCGCTGTTTAATGCGTTGCAGGGTGCCGGCCCAGCCGAGATCGTTGGCTTCGGCGGCATCAATCACTTCGAACGGGTGGCCGTCTTTTTCATAAGCGGTACGGATGCCGATCTGAATGGAGTGTTCGGTGTCCAGCAGGCCTTCCTGCACGGCATGGTGGAACAGGGTGCCGTGATCGTATTTCGAGCCGCCGTCGTAGGTGTCGGTGTGGGCATCGAAATGAATCAGGGCCAGCGGCCCGTGCTGCGCAGCAACTTCGCGGATCACCGGCAGGGCAATAAAGTGATCGCCACCGAACACCAGGGTTTTCTTACCGCTGCTGACAATGCTTCTGATCATCGCCTGCAGGCTATCCACCATGGTCTGTGGTTCACCGTGTTTAAAGGCTACGTTACCGGCATCTTCCAGCCGCAGGCGTTCATCGAGGGCGAAATCCCACGGCCAGCGTGCACCTTCCCAGATCAGGTTGGCGGACGCGGCGCGCACGCCGGCGGGTCCGAAACGGGCGCCGGGACGTCCGGAGGTGGCCATATCAAACGGCACACCGGCGACAATCACATCGGCTTTGCTGGCGGCGATATCGCTGACAAACGGACTCTGCATAAAGGTCAGGCCGAGATTGGCGTACAGCGGCAGGTCGGCATTGGCCGTGGTGGGCGGATTCGGGTTGGACGGGTTCATGGCGTTCTCCGGCGGAATACTTTAACGGCAGGGTAAACCGCTCAGGTGTATTTCTGAAATGCATAATATTTAATTAAGTATTTATACTGTGCATAGTTTGCAAAGCCGGAATGCATATGTCGCTGCGTCATTTTGATCTCAACCTGTTGCAGGTGTTTGAAGCCCTGGTCTCTGAATCCCACGTCAGCCGTGCCGCTGACCGGCTGTGCCTGAGTCAGTCGGCCACCAGTCATGCCCTCAACCGTCTGCGTGCGCAGCTGGATGACCCGGTGCTGGTACGCAGCGGTAACGGCCTGCAGCCGACCGCCAGAGCACTGGCCATGCTGCCGCAGGTGCGCGATATCCTGCAGCGGCTGGAAAATACGCTGACACCGCCGGCGGCCTTCGACCCGGCCGGCAGTGAGCGGGTATTCACACTCGCCGTGACCGACTATTTTGAAGCCGCGGTGCTGCCCGACATGATGCCGCAGCTGGCAAAGGAAGCGCCGGGCATTGTCATTGATCTGCAGATGATCGGCCCGCAGGCGTCGCTGCAGGCACTGGAACACGGCAAAGCCGATATGGTGGTTGGCCTCGACAGCAGCATTCCGCTGCCGTCTTATCTGATCCGCCGGCACTGGCTCAGCGAGCAGCCGGCCTGTCTGGCCGGGGCGGCATTCAGCGATATTCCGCCACGTCTGACGCTGGATGAATATCTGCAGCTGCCGCATGTGGTGATGCTCGACCAGACTGACAGCAGCACCAGTGGCATTGACCGCTGGCTGGCCGGGCAGCAGCGATCACGCCGGCGCTGTGCGCAGATGATCAATTATTTTGCCGCCGCCCGTTACGTCAGTCAGACGCGGGCGCTGCTGACGCTGCCCTCCGCTATGGCGAGATTGTTCAGTGCCTGGCTGCCGGTGCGGCAGGTCGCGGGGCCGGCGGGAATGCCGAGCTGGGATATGTCGCTGGTGGTGCATCCGCTGCAGGCGGGCGATCCGGCGATCCGCTGGCTCAGTGAGCGCATCGGTGAGGCGGTGACGGAGAAAAAATAAGCCGCTGCCGGCGCAAATATCCCCGGATAGGTATGGCGGCAGTGCAGGGCCTGATCTATCGTGCTGGTAAATACGCCGTACCGGCAATGAGAGATTATTATGAACAGTGCGTACCCAGCTTCTTACTATGCCGCCTCAGCCAACCGCAAGACTGAGCGTCCGGCCCTGAATGAACATCTGACCGCTGATGTGTGTGTGATCGGCGCCGGCTTTACCGGTTTATCCACAGCCCTGCATCTGGCCGAGCGTGGTTTCTCGGTGGTGGTACTGGAAGGCAGCCGTGTGGGTTTTGGTGCTTCCGGCCGTAACGGCGGTCAGATTGTTCACAGCTACAGCCGTGATATGGATTTTATTGAGCGTCACTACGGCACAGAAACCGCCAAAGCCATGGGCGATATGGCGTTTGAAGGTGGGCGGATTATCCGTCGCCTGGTTAAGCAGTACGATATTCAGTGTGATCTGAAAGATGGCGGTATTTTCGCTTCCTGCAATAAGAAGCAGTTCCGTGGTCTGGTCGATCATAAAAACCTGTGGGAAAAATACGGCAACGATCAGCTGGTGCTGCTGGACGAAAAAGAAGTGCAGAATTACATCGGCACTGAGCGTTACACCGGCGGCCTGCTGGATAAAAGCGGTGGCCATATTCACCCGCTGAACCTGGCACTGGGCGAAGCCGATGCCATCGAATCACTGGGCGGTAAGATTTTTGAAAACTCGCCGGTCACTCATGTACAGCAGGGTGAAAAACCTGTGGTCAGCACCCCGCAGGGACAGGTGACCTGCAATTATGTAATGGTTGCCGGTAACGCTTACCTGAACGGTATCGGCGATCTGCTGCCGAAGCTGACGCAGAAATCCATGCCCTGCGGTACTCAGGTGATTACCACTGAACCGCTGAGCGAAGAACTGCAGCGTCAGCTGCTGCCACAGGATTACTGTGTGGAAGACAGCAACTACCTGCTGGATTATTACCGCCTGAGCGGTGAAGGCCGGCTGATTTACGGTGGTGGCGTTACCTACGGTGCCCGTGAGCCGGGCAAAATTGAATCCCTGATCCGGCCGAAAATGCTGAAGACCTTCCCACAGCTGAAAGACGTAAAAATTGATTACGCCTGGACCGGTAACTTCCTGCTGACGCTGATGCGTCTGCCACAGTTCGGCCGTATCGGCAGCAATATTTATTATGCTCAGGGTTACAGTGGCCATGGGGTGACCTCCACCCACCTGGCCGGTGATGTGATTGCCAGCGCGATTGAAGGTCAGGCCAACCGTTTTGATGTGTTTGCCAGTCTGCCGCAGTATCCGTTCCCGGGTGGCCGTCTGCTGCGTGTGCCTTACACGGCGATCGGTGCGGTGTATTATGATCTGCGCGATAAGCTGGGTATCTGAGTTCAGCCAGCGCTGATAAAAAATGGGGCCAACGGCCCTGTTGTCTCACAAATTTTTATTGAAATGTTTGTAAGAAATCCCAGTCCCCTTGTCCTCATAGAGGGGACTTACCCCTCTCGCCGGACGGGCTACCTCCCTGCTTCGCGCTGTCTGGCTCGTTTATCCTTGAAACCTTGATATTTCCTGACCACGTGACCCATCGGCCATCCATGGCCGGGGCCACTTGCCCGGGTCCCTGCGGGCAGGTCGGAAATATCGTCGCTTTCTGCGGCGAGCCCAGAGGCGCTGTTTTACCGCAGCCTCACCGCCTGTTTATCCGATTCACAACCAGGTTGAATGTCATGTCGCTGACCAGCATTCAGCGACAGACTGGTATTGAAAAGCGGCGCCACGGCTGCCACTCCTTCGCCTCTGGGAGCGCCGGAATGAATGATGATTTTTCCGGCCCGCCGGGCATGGACGCCCGGCGAGCGCGCAGCGACAGGGATGTCGCATGGGCGCGTGGCCAGGAAAAATCGAGAGAATGAGGATCACGCTCCAGAAAGCGAAAAGCTGGGCCTGTTTTTGCTCCTGCAAAACAGGCATTTCCGCCATCCATGGCGGTCAGGTATAAATGCCCGCCGGCAAGGGGATAAGTTCCCCTGCGAGGCATTGGGCGTTGCGGGTGTATACGTCGTCTACAGAAAACAGATTTCGTTAAAACTGTGGGACAACAGCGGGCCAGCGGCCCATTTTTTATGCCGGTTAATCCGGTTTCAGTAATTCACCCATTTGCCACGGGCAACCGACTGGCAGTCTTCATCGCGCAATGCGCGTTCAATATCTTCATAGTTCTGGCTGTAGTCTTTGTAGCCGCTGGTGCCATTCTTGTGTTCGAACCAGGCGTCCAGGGCATCGCCATGGCTGACGAAATATTCGCGGAACTGCAGCGCTTTTTTGCCGTGATATTCCCAGTCGACCAGCAACAGCGTGCCATAGTCGATGGTGCAGCGGTCGGTATAGGATTTACGGTAAAAGGTGTGAACAAAACGCACCGTGCCCGTCATCTCGTACATGGTGTTTTCTTTGGTGGTCAGCAGGCCTTCGGACTGTTTTTCCGCGCTATAGGCTTTCCAGACGTGCTGTTCTATTAACGCGCTTGCTGTGTCACTGCTGCCGGGCGTGTTGCTGCCGGAGGACGGAAGTCCCGGGCTGCTGCTACCTGGTAAGGGGGTGTTGCCGGCCGAGGCCAGCACTGACGACGGTGTATTACCGGGTCTGGCGGAAGCGGAAACCGGGCTGCCGTTGGCGTTGCTCTGCTGATCCGGGCGGGACCCCTGATAATCGAAGCGCACGGCACCGGTCTGGGTGTTCTGTGGCCCGCCGCCCAGATTGACGCTGCCGGTGGCATTGCCGATGGTGCGGTGCTGATCGGGGCCACGGGTGTAAAGGGTGGTGGGCTTGCTGTTGGCGGCAATCTGTTTCTGTCGTTCATGCTGCAACTGCAGTTGTCGCTTCTGTTCTGCCAGCAGTTTCTGCTGTTGTCTTTGTTGGCGGGCTTTAGCCGCGATGGCCTCCTGATTCTGTTGGCGGCGCTGTTGATTTTCACGGGCGACCTGCTGGTGTATCTGATTTATATTATTCTGGATTTGCTGATTATTATTCTGCAATTGTTGGTTAAGGTTCTGCAGGCCGACAGCCAGGTTGTCCATCCAGTCTCCGGAACTGGACGATGAAGAATCCCGGCGGGCGAGGAAACTCAGCTGCTCAGCATAGTCGTTCATGACCTCCTGGTAACTGTCGCCTTCTTCGTCGATATAAGCATGTATTTTACGGATTTCAGATTGCCGGCTGAGATTGTGAATGCCGGATTTGGAGCGGTTATCCAGTGATTTTTCCAGCGTCTGTTTTTCTGCCAGAGCAGCGGTCCAGCCATCGATATCATATGAACGGCTGAAGGTCTCTTTGCAGGCAATGAATTCTTCATGCTGGTCTCGTCGCTTTATCCAGCGGCTGGAGACACTGTGAAAATCGTTGCCTTCGGCTTCATAGCGGCTGTAGTCGGCAAACGGGTCCGGGCAGATTTCCTTAAACTGTGCCAGTGGCCGGTAATCGATACTGTCCTGAATCAGGCCTGCGGCGTAACCCTGCATCGTCTGATAATAAGACTGGCTGGCCTGGTAACGCTGCTCCATGTCCGGGTCGAGCATTAACGGGCTGGCGTCAGTCATACGCTGACGGGCACAGACAAAATCCAGCTGTTCTGCGCACTGGTCGGCCTGTTGCAGCAACTGATTAAATTCCTGCCGGTCGAGCTCGTCCATCTGCTCCATCATTTCCAGCTGCTGCAATAATTCAGCCTGACTGGCGCGGGCAGTGACAGAGGGCAGAGCGGTCAGTGTGAACAGCAGGCAGAGCAGTGACGCGGTGGCGGCGGTGGGGTAAGTCATATCCGTTACCTTTTTCATTATTGCAGCGTGTCGAGGTTGTGCAGGGTGGCGCGGATTTCGGCGGCCAGCCGGCGGCTGTCAGTGGCCAGCTGGCTGTCCGGCATCAGTCCGGCAAATACCTGACGGATGGTGCTGCGTTGTTGTTCATTACTGCAGTCGGTGGCGCTGCGGTACTGCTGCAGAAACGCCGGCTCCGGCATGCCGTCGGAGCGGGGTAAACGTGACAGCAGTTGCTGCAGAGGCTGCTGGTAGCAGGTCTGCATAAAGGCCAGGGCAGCGGGCTGCTGCTGTAATCGGGCGGCGGCCTGCTGAAACAGACGGGCGGTATCGGCGCCGGCCAGATAGCGTGCAAACATCAGCCCCAGCTGCCGCTCCTGCAGCAGCAGTACATATTCTTCCAGCAGGCGCTGGGCATCACGCAGGTGTTTATCCTGCTGTAGCGCCGCTAACAGCTGCGGGTCCCGCAGTACGGCCAGCAGACGCTGTTCCGCACTGCGCTGCGGATAATCGTCCAGCTGTTTTACCGGCGCCAGACTGCGTTGTCGGTTCAGCTGCTGCAGTGCCTGGCGGTAATAGGGCAGGGTGGAGGGGAAATAATAACCATCGCGTTCGGCCTGCGGCAGATTTTCCAGTACGTCACTGTCAGCCAGTGCGCTGTGTCTGACGGCGGCAAAAAAACGGTCGGGGCGGATATAGCCGCCGGCCAGCTGTTGATCGCTGCCATAAGCGCTGATCAGCTGCTGCAGTGTGTCCTGCAGCAGGGTGGCGCAGTTGTTGGTGAAAAACTGATAATCACCGCGGTAGCTCCAGTGTACCTCCGCCAGTTCGCGCACAATCTGCTGCCGTTCAGCGGCGCTGAGGCGCAGCGGCAGGGAATACAGGTTGCGGTTTTCGTACAGGGTGTTGGTGCGGTAAATCTCCATAAAGGTAAAACCCAGCAGGTGCGCATCATAACCGCCGAATATGCCTTTGAACGGATTCATCTGCAGTTCATCAATGCGGCCCATAAAGCCCAGTACAATATGTTCACGCAGATTACGGTCGCAGGCGGCTTTCTGCCGCTGGCCCGGCGGGCAGACAATCAGGCGCAGGGCGGTATGCCCGAAGGATGACTGCAGCGCTTCGCCCTGACTGGAAAACAGCAGATGAATTTCGCTGATGTCCTGTGGATTAATGCGGCGGACCTGACCGCCTTCACGCATGCTCAGCAGATAAAACGGCACGCTGGCGTCACAGGCAGAAAAATCCGTTTCCTGCCGGTAACGGCGGGCAAAATAGCCGGCATAGACCGGGAAGCGGCAGGCGTAGCGGTCGTGTTGCAGGTAGGCCGTTAATTCGCGCCGGTAGCGGCTGCTCTGGTTGTCGTCAGCGGCTGACGCCGGCGGATGGAGCAGGGCCGACACATCACGGAAACGCGGGTCCGGCTGCAGTGCTGGATAATCCGGCTGCAGTGCCTGCAGACTGGCGGCCAGCGTGTGGCCGGACGCTGCAACTCCCGTGCAGTCGTGGTGAAAATTCTGCGGCAGCAGAGTGTCCGGTGCGCCGGCCTGTTGCAGTACCCGGAAATCCGCGCACGCGCTGCGGCTGATGGCCGCCGGCTGTCTGCTCTGCAGGGCGGAACAGCCGGACAACAGGATCAGCAATAGCAGCGGCAGCAGGCGCACAGTCACAGTGATCATGCTCCGCGGCGTTATTCAGAAAACGACTGCGCCACCATGGATTCGGGGTTGGCCCAGCGCGAGGCGTGGCTTTCTGCGTCTTTCAGTTTGCTGCTGGCCGCAATATGTTCGGTGGTGGTGGACGGCAGAGAGACAATATCCATCGCCGTGGCCAGCGGTAACAGGGAAAAATAAGTGGATGAGTCGGCGCCACCACGGGACATCACTTCCGGGGCACTGCGCACAAAGGGAAAATAAATAACGCCATCCAGTTCCTGCTGCGCGGCGGCGATGCGCTCATCCCGTTCGCTGGCCGCCTGTAACTGCTGACGGCGGGTCTGCCATGCCTTAGCTTCCGCGGCATTGATGGCAGTGCCATAGCCATCAACGTAATAACGGATCAGGTTATTGATGGCGGTGATGCGTTCCTGCAGCGGGGCCTGTTCATCGTCTGCCTTCGCCAGTGCCGCCTTAAATTCCTGCTGCTCTTTTTCTTCCTGTAAGGCCTGACGGGCGGCGCTGGCCTGTTGCTGCCAGTAGCTGGCCTGTTGCGGATTTTTTTCCACCCCGGTGCCGGACTGATAACTGCTGACCACGGCATCCATGGCACGGATATCACCCTGGCTGGCGGCCGTCAGATTTTTTTCAAAGGCGGCTTTTTCGGCGGCCTGTCTGGAGGCCTGTAAACGCTCCACGGCCATCTGTTCACCGTAAGCGGTCATGGTTTTTTCCGGCAGGCTGACGCGCACCCGTACCGGCCGGCCGGCTTCGGCACTGACGTCGGTGGTGAAACGCTGTTCGTATTCCGGCCCGTGGCTGCGCACCACATCGACCCGGTGGCCGCCGGGGGTTACGGGAATGACTTTACGCTCACCTTCACTGCAGGTGGACGATTGCTGGCCGTCGACGTAAATCACGGCGTTGTCGGTATCCGTCTGACAGTAAACGGCCAGCAGGCTGGTTTCGGCAGAGGCCTGGACACTGATCAGCAGGCCGGCAGTCAGGGTGGTCAGGGGCAGAAAACGGCGGTAAGTCATTGAGGGCATCCGGTCGGTTTATTGTGCGAATTATTGATAACGGCCGTGAGGCCGGACTGTCCATGGACCGGCACTCAGATAACCCAGACAGCAGATTTCTGAACTGCTTTGCCGGCTGAGAGGCAGTGTATAACAGGCCTCTTTGCATGTGTACGGCTGCCGCTAATGTACGCTTTGCGCAATTCGTCTAAGCCTGCCTGTCACCCTGCAGCAGGGGCTGATTCCGGCCTGATTCTGTTTAGAGTTAAAAATAATAAAGCGCGCAGCAAAACGCTCTTCCTGTTTATTCCCTCCGCGTCCAGCCGCTGCTGCCATCGGTAATGGCTCAATTTCCCCGCTGAAAATCCTGCCGCAACAATATTGACAAAGACCGGGTGCTTTGAAGCCATGGGTAAAAGTCTGTATGGTAAAAAATACTTACAGCTGTAAATAAACTGATATGGCGACCTCCGACCCGGCAGCGATCAAACTTGAAGTAAAAAATCTGTACAAAGTCTTTGGCGAGGATCCGCAGCAGGCGCTGGCGCTGGTGGATCAGGGGCTGGATAAAGACGAAATTTTCACCCGTACCGGTCAGACGGTGGGGGTGAAGGACGCCAGCCTGAGCATCCGCGAAGGCGAAATCTTCGTCATTATGGGGCTGTCAGGCTCGGGCAAATCCACCCTGGTTCGCCTGCTCAACCGGCTGATTGAACCGACCCGCGGTCAGGTGCTGATCGACGGTGAAGACATCGCCGTGATCAATCAGCAACAGCTGCGTGACGTGCGGCGCAAAAAAATCAGTATGGTGTTTCAGTCGTTTGCGCTGATGCCGCATATGAATGTGCTGGATAACGCTGCTTTCGGGCTGGAGCTGTCCGGCGTGGCGGTAAAGGAGCGCCGGCGTAAGGCGCAGGCTGCACTGGAACAGGTCGGGCTGGCGGCCCATGGCCGTTCCTATCCGGATGAACTGTCGGGCGGCATGCAGCAGCGTGTCGGTCTGGCACGGGCACTGGCCAATGATCCGGATATTATGCTGATGGACGAAGCCTTCTCGGCGCTGGACCCGCTGATCCGCACGGAAATGCAGGATGAACTGGTCAGGCTGCAGGCTGATCACCGCCGCACCATTGTCTTTATTTCCCACGACCTCGACGAAGCCATGCGCATCGGTGACCGCATTGCCATTATGCAGAATGGCGAAGTGATTCAGGTCGGCACGCCCAACGATATTCTGCAGAACCCGGCCAATGATTACGTGAAGTCCTTCTTTAAGGGGGTGGATGTATCGAACGTCTACGCCGCACAGAACGTGGCCGAAGTTCTGCCGGAAACTACTATCGACCGCTCCGCGAGTGTGGAAGACGCCATGCAGCAACTGACGGAAAGCGGGGTGGAATACGGTTATGTGGTGGATGACGAACAGCAGTTTGTCGGCGTGGCATCGCTCACAGAGCTGGATAAAGAAAAGCCCGGCGCGCTGGTGGAGGATCATCTGACCCCGGCGGCAGAAACCACCATCGCCGAGGCCGGTACGCCGGTGCGCGAGCTGATTGCGACCGTTGCCCAGTCGGACTATCCCGTGCCGGTGGTGAAAGACGGTGAGTATGTCGGCAGCATTACCAAAACCCGCCTGCTGGAAACCCTTGACCGTGAGTCAGACGAAGAAGACGGGAGAAAGAATCATGAGTGACGCCAACAACCCCTTTGCTGCGCCGCCGGTGGCTGATGATGCTGCGGACAGCCGCAACGGCGACAACACCGAGAGTTCCCCCGATAACAACCCGTTTGCGGCGGATAACAGCGCCGGAAGCAATCCGTGGGGCAATGCCGAACAGTCATCTGACAACTTCGCCGCGGAAAGCTGGCTGCAGGACGACAGTGTCAGAGAGAGCGTGAATTTCACGCTGGCCGATCCGTTCCCGGAAGCCTGGGTACCGCTGCAGGATTGGGTCGAACACGGGCTGGACTGGGTGGTCGAACATTTTCGCCCCTTCTTCAGCGGCATTAAGGTGCCGGTGGATGCCACGCTCAATTCCATTGATCTGCTGCTGAACAGCACGCCACCACTGCTGATGATTGCCATCTTTACCCTGCTGGCCTGGCAGCTGGCCGGCGGCCGGCTGGCGATCAGTACCGCGCTGAGTATGTTTGTGCTGGGTGCCATCGGTGCCTGGAGCGAAGCCATGACCACGCTGTCTCTGGTGCTGACCTCGGTGTTCTTCTGCATCCTGCTGGGGCTGCCGCTGGGTATTCTGATGGCGCGCCACGACGGCCTCAATAAAGTGCTGCGGCCCACGCTCGATGCGATGCAGACCACGCCCGCCTTTGTCTATCTGGTGCCCATCGTCATGCTGTTCGGCATTGGTAATGTGCCGGGGGTGGTGGTGACCATTGTGTTTGCCATGCCGCCGGTGATCCGCCTCACCAATCTGGGGATCCGTCAGGTGCCGGGCGATCTGATTGAAGCCGCGGAATCCTTTGGCGCCAGCCCGCGGCAGAAACTGTTCAAGGTGCAGCTGCCACTGGCCATGCCGACCATCATGGCCGGGGTGAACCAGACGCTGATGCTGAGTCTGTCGATGGTGGTGATTGCTTCCATGATTTCTGTGGGCGGTCTGGGGCTGATGGTGCTGCGCGGTATCGGCCGGCTGGATATCGGTCTGGCGGCGGTGGGCGGCATCGGCATTGTGATTCTCGCCATTATTCTCGACCGGCTGACCCAGGCTCTGGGGCAGGATGCCCGCGCCCGTGGTGTGCGCCACTGGTATCAGGCCGGTCCGGCCGGGCTGCTGCTGCGGCTGAGCAACAGAAAATCTTAGGTCCTGAGGAGACTTTTATGAAAATACCATCCCTACTGGCCGCCGTGATCGGTCTGACTCTGACACTGAGCAGTGCGGTGCAGGCGGCGGATCTGCCCGGCAAAGGCGTCAGCGTGCAGGCCTTTCACAGCCCGATTTCAGAAGAAAAATTTCAGACCGTGATTGTGAATAAAGCGCTGGCCGAACTGGGCTATGACATTAAGCCCATCAGGGAAGTGGATTACAGTGCCGGTTATACCGCCATTGCCAACGGCGATTTAACTTACACCACCGTGAACTGGTATCCGCTGCATAACACCATGTACAAAAATGCGGGGGGCGATGAAAAATTCTACCGCGCCGGTACCTACATCAGTGGTGCCGCACAGGGATACCTGATTGATAAAAAAACGGCGGCACAGTACGGCATCACGAAAATCACCGATCTGAAAGATCCGCAGCTGGCGGCACTGTTTGATACCAATGGTGATGGCAAAGCTGACCTGGCGGGCTGTAACGCCGGCTGGGGTTGCGAAGGTGTGATTGAATATCAGCTGGATGAATTCGGACTGCGCGATCATATCAGCCACAATCAGGGCCAGTATGCGGCCATCATTTCCGACACCATCGCCCGTTATAAGGAAGGCAAACCGGTTCTGTATTACACCTGGACTCCCTACTGGGTGTCCGGCCGTCTGGTGCCGGGGAAAGACGTGGTGTGGCTGGAAGTACCTTACTCGGCCAATCCTAACGGCACGGATACTGAGCTGGCGAACGGCAAAAACTACGGCTTTGATATCAACGCCGAGCGCATCGTGGCCAATAAAGCCTGGGCTGAGAAAAACCCGGCGGCGGCCAGACTGTTTGCGCTTATGAAGCTGCCAATCAACGCCGTCAGTGCGGAAAATATGATGATTGCCAACGGTGAAGATTCCGTGGCGGATATTGAGCGTCATGCCGACCTGTGGATCAAAGCCAACCAGAAGACCTTTGACCGCTGGGTTGAGACTGCCCTTAACGCCGCAGAATAACCCTCTGCTTCTGCTGCCAACGGATGGTGTTCTGCCATCCGTTACTTTTCTCCTGTCTGTTCGCCTCCTTTCCTGATAACTAACACAATACTGATCTGTCTCAATGATAAGAATTCTTAATGAACCCTATAATTATTAGTGAATTCCAATATAAGCGTATAGTTATATTATTGATTGCAGATGGACGACAGGTGTGGTCCAGCGGAGTTAACCAGAAGGCAGTGGCGCAGGTCACCGCACTGAGCAGAGGAGAAGGTTATGAGTTGCGATACGCAGATCAAGCCACGTAAGCCGAAAAAGACCGAACAGACTGAATCAGATATTAATGTTTCCGAGGAGAAAAAGACTATGAGTTCAACAATGGTTCGCCGCGAAATGCCGGAATTCACTATGGAAGCGTACGATGCCAAAACCGGGCATTACACCACCGTTTCCAGCGAAGACTTCAAAGGCAAATGGGCTGTGGTATGTTTCTACCCGGCAGACTTCACCTTCGTCTGCCCGACTGAAATTGCCGCGATGAACGCGAAATACGACGAGTTCCAGGCCATGGGCGTAGAAATCCTGCCGGTGTCTGTGGATTCCAAGTTCTCACACAAACGCTTTGTTGAGACTGAGCCGGTACTGGCCGGTCTGAAAATGACCATCGGTGCGGATACCACCCAACAGGTGAGCCGTGACTTCGGTGTGCTGATCGAGGAAGAAGGTGTGGCACTGCGTGGCCGCTTCCTGTTCAACCCGGACGGCATCTGTGTGGCTCAGGAAGTTCAGGCAGACTCTGTCGGCCGTAACGTGAACGAATTCCTGCGTCAGGTACAGGCATGGCAGCATGCTTCTGCGACCGGTGAAGTCTGCCCGGCAGGCTGGAGACCAGGCAAGAAAACCCTGCCGGTTAACACTGACGCTGAACAGATGACTGGCCGTGTGGGTGATTACATCACCATCGAAGAAATTCTGAGCTGATGGCTGCAGAATGAATAAAAAAACCGGGGCATGCCCCGGTTTTTTTATGCGCGGTTCTCCGCTTGCCAGCGGCTGGCTTATTCCGCCATTTATTCCGCCATTGCCCGGCCCTGTTACACGACCGCACCGCAGTACTCATGCCTGGTATGCCGCGTCTCCCTGATCCGTGGATGGGAATCCTGTGGCTGGCCTTAGCCGCAGGGGGTATTGCATCCGCTCACGCCACAACCTTACCGTATTATACTGCCTGCAACCTGCTGAATATTTCCGGAGTCTGTATGAGTCAATCTGATAACAACGCCTGGCTGGAGCAACTGCCGGAAGCCTTTATCGCTTACCGTGATGGCCGCAAACTGGATGAAGTGGAATGTATCGTGCCGGACCTGAACGGCATGTCGCGCGGTAAGGCGATGCCGGTTAACCGCTTTTCGCCGGATAAGCCCATTTTTCTGCCGATTTCGATTTTTTATCAGACCATTACCGGTGAAGACGTGGAAATGGATATCGAAAATCAGTGGGCCGAAACCGATATGGTGCTGAAAGCGGATATGTCGACGGCGATGGCCGTGCCGTGGGCGAAGCAGCCGACGCTGCAGGTGATTCACGATCTGCTCGATCAGAACGGCGAGCCGATCAGCTGCGCCCCGCGTAATGTACTCAAACGGGTGATTGCCATGTACCGTGAACACGGCTGGCAGCCGGTGGTGGCTCCGGAACTGGAATTTTATCTGACCCAGCCGAACGTTGATCCCAATGACCCCGTCGAGCCGCCGGTCGGCCGCACCGGCCGTTCAGGTACGGCGCTGCAGTCGTATTCCATGTCAGCGGTGGATGAATACGGTCCGGTGATCGATACCATATACGATTATGCCGAAGACGCCGGCCTGCATATTGATTCGGTGATTCAGGAAGACGGCGCCGGTCAGGTGGAATTCAATCTGTCTCACGGCGATCCGCTGTTACTGGCCGATCAGGTGTTTTATTTCAAACGCATTATCAAGGAAGCCGCGCTGAATAACGGCATGTTCGCCACCTTTATGGCCAAACCGATGCGTGATCAGCCGGGCAGCGCCATGCATATTCATCAGAGCGTGGTGGATATTAAAACCGGGCAGAATATTTTTTCCACGGCTGAGGGCGAAGAAACCGATGCCTTCCGCTGGTTTATTGGTGGCACGCAGAAATATCTGATTCAGGTGATGCCATTTATCGCCCCTTACGTGAATTCCTACCGCCGCTTTGAATCGGAAACCAACTCCAGCGCCCCGACCAATATGGCCTGGGGTTATGACAACCGCGCCACCGGTCTGCGCGTGCCCAACGCCGGGGCGCAGGACCGGCGGCTGGAAAACCGTGTGGTCGGGGTGGATACCAACCCGTATCTGTCCATTGCCGCCAGCCTGATCTGTGGTTATCTGGGTATGGTTAAGCAGGTGGAGCCGGATGTGCCGGTGGAGGGTGAGGTAGAAGACAAATATCAGATTCCGACCACACTGGAAGAATCACTGCGTATTTTTGCCCGCGCGGAGGATATTCATGACGCCCTGGGCGAAGATTTCTGCAAGCTCTTTGCGGCGGTGAAAAAAGAAGAATGGCGCCAGTTTCACCGGGAAATTTCCCCCTGGGAGCGGGAGTACCTGCTGCTCAACGTCTGACGTCAGGCATCGGCCGCCGTTGCCTGTTGCAGCAGTTGCAGAAATGACGGGCATTGCAGGTGATTGTCGTACGGGCAGTCAATCATGTGCTGCAGCATGGCGGCGGTCAATATCAATGGCCCCGGCCGGGGTAAACAGGGTTTTCAGTTCTTCCAGACTGAAACCGGACTGCTGGCCGAGGGCAATCATCTGCAGCTGATGAATCACGCTGCTGTCATACTGGCGCCGTAAGCCTTTCCTGAACACTGGGGCAATCAGCCCTTTCTCCTCGTAATACCTCAGTGCCGAAGGCCGGAAGCCGGTCTGCCGGGTCACTTCCCCGATATCGAGGGTTTTTGCGCTGGCGTTTTTCATATTGACCTCAAGCCGGCCTGAAGTTGTAGCCTGCCAGCCTACCACAGCAAAAGGGAGACAGAACCATGACCGATATTCTGATTACCGGCCTGGGGGCGACACTGATTATGGATCTGCAGGCGCTGCTGCGCCGCTGGCTGACCGGGGTCGCAGGGCTGGATTATGCGCTGGTCGGGCGCTGGCTGGGGCATATGCCGCAGGGACGTTTCCGTCACGCCAGCATCCGCGACGCCAGCGTCGTCCGTGGCGAAACGTGGTTGGGCTGGTTTTTTCATTATCTGACCGGCGTACTGTTTGCGGCTGCGCTGGTATGGCTCTGGGGGGCCGGCTGGGTGGTGCAGCACGGCATCTGGCCGGGACTGATCACGGGCTGGAGCACGGCGCTGCTGCCGCTGTTGGTGATGCAGCCGGCTTTCGGTCTCGGCTGCTGCGCGGCGCGCACCCCGGCGCCGTGGCGGGCGCGTTTCAGTACATTGCTGACGCATACGGTGTTTGGTGTGGGTCTGTGGCTCGCGGCCGGGCTTGCATAGTGATATACAATGTATATCATGGGTATATCACATTCTGCAGAGATATCCGTTGTGGGGAAGGCAAAAACAGACGCTGCGCAGACCGCGCTGGCGAAAAAGAGCGGCGCTGGCGCGAAAAAGCCGAAAAATGATGCGCAGCTGCTTATCCGCATTAACGGTGAAGAACGTGACCGCTTTCTGGCGCTGTGTGACGAACTCGACACCAGTGCTGCCCGCGAGGTGCGGCGTTTTATCCGCACCTTTATCCGTAAGCATCAGGAAACTGATGATCACTAGCAGGGTGCCGGCAAAGCCATGATGGTTTTACCCAACCCTTTCCCACCCAGACCAGGAGCACGACATGTCTAAAAAAGTATCCAAAAAAGTAGTCAGCCTGAAAAAAGAAATCAAAGCGCGTAAAGCGAAAATTTCCAAGCAGGAAGGCAAGCTGAAAAAACTGAAGAAGAAGCTGAAAAAAGCAGCCTGATTCAGTCAGCGGCATAAAAAAGCGCTCCGTCACCGGGGCGCTTTTTTTATGCCTGACGTCTGCCGTGCCATTCGCACAGGCGGGTGGCTTTCTTTATAGTGTCAGCAGACAGAAATGCAGAATATACAGGTACAGATGAGCAACCGCAGAGAGGGCGCTTACCGTTATCAGCAGCTGGAAAACTGGCTGCTGAAGGGCATTCAGCAGCAGCGCTGGCAGCTGGGTGAGCGCCTGCCTTCCATCCGTGATCTGTGCCGCCAGCACGGGGTGGCGAAAATTACCGTGCAGCATGCACTGCAGCGGCTGGAGGCTCAGGGGCTGCTGGAAGCCAGGCCGAAATCCGGTTATTTCGTGACCCTGCAGGCGGCTGCCGACGAGCCGCCGGCGACGCAGAGTGTGATTGAAGCACCGCGGCCGGCTTCGGTCAGTGAGATGCTGCAGGACATCATGCGCCGCAGTGCGGCTTTCGATATTCTGCCGGCGCTGCAGGCCGGTGATCTGCCGCCGGGGATTGTCAGCCTCAACCGTTCCGTCGGCCGCGCGCTGCGCCGCCAGCGTGGCAATGACTTCCAGTATTATGATGCCCCGGCCGGTGATGACGGCCTGCGTGAACAGCTGGCGCGGCATCAGCAGCGCCGTGGCTGGCCGGTCAGTGCGGCGGAGCTGTGTATGACGTCGGGCTGTCAGCACAGCCTGTTTCTGGCGTTGCAGGCCTGCTGCCGGCCGGGGGATGTGGTGGCGGTGGAATCGCCCGGTTTCTATGGGGTGCTGCAGCTGCTGCATCAGCTGGGCCTGCAGGTGGTGGAGGTACCATCCGCGCTGAGCAGCGGCCTCGACTGCGATGCACTGGAGCAGGTGCTGCAGCGCTGGAAAGTCAGCGCCTGCATTGTCTCGCCGGCATTTTCCACCCCGGCGGGGGCGCTGTTGCCGGAGGCATCCCGTCAGCGTCTGCTGGCCCTGGCGGAAGCGTATGATCTGGCTCTGATTGAAGACGATATTTATGCCGACACGGCCTTCACGGCGGTGCCTCCGCCCCTCAAGGCGCTGGACCGCACTGGCCGGGTGATTCTGTGTTCCTCTTTTTCCAAAAGTCTGTCCCGCGATCTGCGTCTGGGCTGGATTGCCGGCGGCCGCTGGCATGAACGGATTATTCAGCTCAAGCTGGTGACTCAGCTGGCGAGCAGCCGTTTCCTGCAGCGCGGGGTGGCGGATTTCATCCGTGACGGCAGCTTTGCTGCCCACCTGCGTCGCCAGCGCCAGCAGCTGCGCAGTCAGCGTGATCAGTTGCTGGCCCTGCTGCGTGGCTGGTCCGGAGTGGTGCGGGTCAGTGCCCCGCTCGGTGGGCTGGCGCTGTGGCTGGAACTGGCCCCGGGCACCGATGTGAGCGCCACGTATGGCCGCGCGCTGGATCAGGGCATTGTTATTACGCCGGGACCGCTGTTTTCCGCTTCCGGGCAGTATGCTCACTGCCTGCGCATCAGTTTTGCCCATCCCTGGACCGACGCCCGTATCCGCGCGCTGAATTCGCTGGGGCAGCTGCTGGGCTGTCGCTGAATGATCACCTGCTTACTTTAATCTGTCCCTGTTAATTCTGATTTTTTTGTATCTGAACCTGTCGGTGCGGGCGGAGTATTCTGCGCCCGGATTCATTGCACAGAGAGAGCAGAATGGAGCAGATTCCTGTGGTTGAGGCCGGTGCTCTGACGACGGCGCCGGGCCAGACAACGAAAAAAATGGCGCAGGTGAACGGCAAGTTTTATGTCCGTCTGATGGCCGGCAGGTTTCAGAATCTGCGCCGGCTGGTGAGCTGGCCACTGATCGCGCTGTTCTTCACTCTGGTGTGGGTGCCCTGGGATGGTCACCCGCTGCTGATGTTTTCCTTCCCGCAACGGCGCATCTTTGCCGGCCCGCTGCAGCTCAGCTGGTACGACCTGCCGTTGCTGGCCGGGCTGCTGATTGCGGGCGCGACGCTGCTGTTTTTTGCCGCCGTGGCTTATGGCCGGGTGTGGTGTGGTTTTGCCTGTCCGCAGAGTATCTGGAGCTGGATTTTTATCCGCATTGAGCACTGGACCGAAGGCGATGCGCGGCGCCAGCGTAAGCAGGATGATCAGGGGCTGACACTCACGCAGTGGCTGCGGCGGATCAGTAAACATCTGCTGTGGCTGCTGGTGGCGCTGGCAACGGCAGTGACCTTTACCGGCTACTTTGTCCCGCTGAGGGAATTACTGCCGCAGCTGGCGCAGTTTGATCTGCTCACGGCCGCCTGGTGCTGGGTACTGGTGATGGCGGGGCTGACCTATGTTAACGCCGGTCTGGTGCGGGAGAAGATCTGTCTGCATGCCTGCCCGTACTCGCGTTTTCAGGGCGTGATGTTCGATTCTGATACCCGCACAGTCAGTTACGATGCCGGCCGTGGTGAGCCACGCGGCCGGCATCAGTCGCAGGAGGCGGCGGCCTGTGGCGACTGCGTCGACTGCTCGCTGTGTGTGCAGGTCTGTCCGGTGGGCATTGATATCCGTGATGGTCTGCAGCTGGCCTGCATTGACTGTGGCGCCTGCATTGATGCCTGCGATGGGGTCATGGACAAACTTGGCCGCGCGCGCAGTCTGATCCGCTTCGCCTCGCAGCACCAGCTCAGTGGTCAGCCATCGCCGCTGCTGCGTCCGCGTCTGCTGGGCTATGCGGCGGTGGCACTGCTGACCGTGGCGGCCGTGGGCTGGGGCTTCACTCAGTCCGGCGGCCTGCTGGTGGAAGTGGCCCGCCAGCGCGGGCAGTTGTTTACTGAGCGGCCGGACGACACCGTGTGCAACGATATCCGTATTAAAGCCGAAGGTTTTATTGCCGGTGAGCGCCTGGTACAGGTCGCGGTGGATGCGCTGGACCCCGCTTACCAGGGGGGCTTTGAACTGCTGGGGCCGGGGGATATCAATCTCAGTGACAGCGAGGGGCTGTGGCAGAGTTACCGCGTGTGTGCCCGTGCTGAGCAGCAGCCGGCAACGCAACTGGCATTCACCTTCAGCCTCGGCCCGGTGACGGAAGAGAAGTTGTTTACCTTTATGACCAGCCGCCGCTGAACCGGGGGTCAGCGCTGGCCAGCCGGCGCCTGCCAGAGAATGGAGTTGCGCAGGAACAGCTGCTCAAACTGTTTGATGTTCTGTTGCACGTAGTCGATAAAGGCGCGCATGGCCGGGGTCGGATGTTTGGCCTGCGGATACACCACGCACCAGCTGCGGCGCAGCGGAAAACCGGGAATATCGACGATCTTCAGGCTGCCGACACCGAGTTCCGGCAGGATGCTCAGCTTGGGCAGCACGGCCACGCCGAGGCCGGCCATGACGGCGTGCTTGACCGCGTCGTTGGAGCCGATTTCCATGCTGGCTTTGACGGCCAGGCGCTGCTGCTGACAGTGCATTTCCAGCGCCAGCCGGCTGCCGGAGCCGGACTCCCGCATCAGCAGGTTGGCACTGAGAAATTCCTGTGCGCTGATGCTGTGCTGTGCCAGCAGCGGATGACCGGCCGGCACCACCGGCACCAGTTCATTATCCAGAAACGGCAGTGAGGCCAGCGGCTTCTCGGTCGGTACCATGCCCATAATCACCAGATCGTCGCTGTTGTCGTTCAGACGCTGAATCGCCGCGGCGCGGTTAACCACGGTGACGCTGACGCTGACCTGTGGATAAAGATCGAGAAACGCGCGCAGCAGATAGGGCACCACATACTGGGCGGTGTTCACCGCAACCAGCCGCAGCTCCCCCGCCACCTTGCCTTCCAGTGCCGCGAGGTCGGTCTGCAGATCCTTGAGTTCGGTAAAGATGGCGCCGATGGCGCCGGCCAGGCGCTCGGCCGCCGGGGTGCTGAACAGACGGCGGCCAACGTATTCAAACATTGGCATCTCCAGCGCCTGCTCCAGCTGGCGGATCTGGCTGCTGACTGCCGGCTGAGTCAGGCCCAGCAGCTCACCGGCCTTGCTGTAACTCTGCTTCTCGTACACGGCCTTGAAGACCTGCAGCTGGCGGAAAGTCAGCCGGCTGGCTAATTTCTGAACACTTAACGGCATGTTAGTTTGTCTTTCCGGTCTATGTATAAGGTTTAGCTTATAGATAACCAAGAAAATATCAATTTTAGCTTTTCCGACGACGGGGATAGGATAATTTTCAACCCGGAAGACAACGCTGTCCGACGGCTGAGGAGGATTTCATGTTAAAGAAAGTTCTGATTGCCAACCGTGGCGAGATTGCCGTCCGCATCGTGCGCGCCTGCGCTGAGATGGGCATCCGCTCGGTGGCGATTTACACCGAACCGGACCGTTATGCACTGCATGTAAAACGTGCCGATGAATCCTATTCGCTGGGCGAAGACCCGCTGGCCGGTTATCTCGATCCGCTGCGCATCGTCAATCTGGCGCTGGAAACGGGTTGTGATGCCATTCATCCCGGTTACGGCTTCCTGTCCGAAAACGCCGAATTTGCCCGTATCTGTGAACAGAAGGGCGTGACCTTTATCGGCCCGAAATCGGATGTGATCCATAAGATGGGTGACAAAACCCAGGCCCGTGACACCATGCGCGCGGCCGGTGTGCCGATTACCCCGGGGTCTGAAGGCAACCTGGCCGATCTGGATGAAGCGCTGCAGCTGGCCAGTGAGATCGGTTATCCGATCATGATCAAAGCCACCTCCGGTGGTGGCGGCCGCGGTATCCGTCGCTGTGACAGCCCGGAAGAGCTGAAAATGCAGTATCCGCGTGTGATTTCCGAAGCCACCAAAGCTTTCGGTTCGGCCGAAGTCTTTATGGAAAAGTGCATCGTCAATCCGCGGCATATTGAAGTGCAGATTCTGGCCGACAGCCAGGGCAATGTGGTGCATCTGTACGAGCGCGACTGTTCCATTCAGCGCCGTAACCAGAAACTGATTGAGATTGCCCCGAGTCCGCAGCTGACGCCGGAGCAGCGTAATTACATCGGTGGTCTGGCGGTGAAAGCCGCGGCGGCGGTGGGTTACGAAAATGCCGGCACGGTGGAATTCCTGCTGTCCGGCAACGAAGTCTATTTCATGGAAATGAATACCCGGGTGCAGGTGGAGCACACCATTACTGAACAGATTACCGGTGTGGATATTGTGCGTGAACAGCTGCGCATCGCTGCCGGCCTGGCGCTGAGCTACCGTCAGGAAGATATTTCTTACCGCGGTTTTGCCCTGCAGTTCCGGGTGAACGCGGAAGACCCGAAAAACGACTTCCTGCCGAGTTTCGGCCGTATTTCCCATTATTACGCACCGGGTGGTCCGGGGGTGCGGGTGGATACCGCGATTTATACCGGTTATGAAATTCCGCCATATTACGACTCCATGTGTCTGAAGCTGGTGGTCTGGGCATTAACCTGGGACGAAGTGGTGGCCCGTGGCCAGCGGGCGCTGGATGACATGCGTCTGCACGGCATCAAAACCACCGCCAACTATTACCAGCAGATTCTGCAGCATGCGGATTTCCGCAAAGCGGATTTCAATACCAGCTTTGTGCCGAGCCATCCTGAACTGCTGAATTATTCCGACAAAAAACATCCCAGTGAAATTGCCCTGGCACTGGCAGCCGCGATTGCTGCTCACGCAGGCTGGTAAGAGGAGAAATGATTATGACCAAGAAAATCGAAGTGACCGACGTTATTCTGCGGGATGCTCACCAGTCTCTGATTGCAACCCGTATGCGCACCGAAGACATGCTGCCAATCTGCGACAAGCTGGATAAAGTCGGCTACTGGTCGCTGGAAGTCTGGGGCGGTGCCACCTTTGACGCCTGCGTCCGTTTCCTGAAAGAAGATCCGTGGGAACGTCTGCGCCAGCTGCGCGCGGCGCTGCCGAATACCCGCCTGCAGATGCTGCTGCGTGGTCAGAACCTGCTTGGCTACCGTCATTATGCTGATGACGTGGTGGAAGCCTTTGTACAGAAATCTGCCGACAATGGTATCGACGTGTTCCGCGTCTTCGACGCGCTGAACGACGTGCGTAATCTGGAAACCGCGATGAAAGCGGTGAAAAAAGCCGGCAAACATGCACAGGGCACCATCTGTTACACCACGTCCCCGGTGCACACGCCGGAACTGTTTGTGCAGCAGGCGCACGCCATGAAAGACATGGGGGCCGACTCCATTGCCATTAAGGATATGGCCGGCCTGCTGACGCCATACGCCACTTACGATCTGGTGACAGCGCTGAAAGCTGAGATTGATCTGCCGGTGGTGGTGCACAGTCATTCCACGGCCGGTCTGGCACCTCTGTGTCAGCTGAAAGCCATTGAAGCCGGTGCCGACCGTATTGATACCGCGATTTCTTCTTTCGCCAGCGGCACCAGCCACCCGGCGACCGAAGCTCAGGTGGCGGCGCTGAAAGGCACAGAATATGACACTGGTCTGGATCTGGAACTGCTGAGTGAGATTGCCGATTACTTCCGGGATGTGCGCAAGAAATATCATCAGTTTGAAAGCGAATTTACCCGCGAAGATGTTTCAGTGCAGATCAATCAGGTACCGGGCGGCATGATGTCCAACCTGGCCAACCAGCTGAAAGAACAGAATGCGCTGGATAAAATCCGCGACGTATTTGCTGAAATTCCGCGCGTACGTAAAGACCTGGGCTACCCGCCGCTGGTCACCCCGACGTCACAGATTGTTGGTACGCAGGCGGTGTACAACGTGCTGGCCGGTGAGCGTTACAAAACCATCACCAATGAAGTCAAACGTTACCTGCAGGGTGGTTACGGTGCCGCGCCGGCAGACGTGGATGCCCAGCTGCAGAAAAAAGCCATCGGCAATGAAAGTGTGGACGTTGGCCGCCCGGCGGATCTGCTGAAACCGGAACTGAATAAACTGCGTGATGACATCGGTGCGCTGGCACAGTGCGAAGAAGATGTGCTGACCTTTGCCATGTTCCCGGATCTGGGCCGTGAGTTCCTGCAGCAGCGTCAGGATGGCACCCTGAAGCCGGAAGAACTGCTGCCGCCGGAAGCTGCCAAAGGCCGTCTGACCGAAGCGGTGGCCTCTGAATTCAAGATTGATGTGCATGGCGAAACTTACGATATCGCCGTGACCGGTGTCGGTGATTATGGTGCCGGCAAGCGCAAACTCTATATCTCTCTGGATGGTATTCCGGAAGAAGTGGTGTTTGAGCCGATGAATGAATTTGTTGCCGAAGGTGGCAGTGGGCGTAAGCGCGCTACCGAGCCGGGTCACGTGACCACCACCATGCCGGGCAACGTCGTTGATGTACTGGTGAAAGAAGGTGACAGTGTTGAAGCCGGTCAGGCGGTGCTGATTGCTGAAGCCATGAAGATGGAAACCGAAGTTCACGCCAACATTGCTGGCACGGTTAAAGCAGTGTACGTCAGCAAAGGCGATCGTGTGACTCCGGGAGAAATTCTGATCGAAATTGGCTGACACTGTTAAACAAAGACCGCTCCGGTCCCGGACACTTGTGATCTTCTGACACAGGTGTCCGGGCAAAAATACGGTGTTTCCTTTAACTCTCTTCGCCTATTCTTGTGACTGCTTCAGAGAGGATCTGTTTTGGAAAAAATCGTTAAAGGCGTTCTCAACTTCCGTAAGAACGTTTACCCAGAAAATAAAGACCTGTTCGGTACGCTGGCGACCGGGCAGAGCCCTGAAATCCTGTTTATTACCTGTTCTGATTCCCGTGTGGATCCGAACCTGGTCACCGGTTCAGCACCGGGGGATCTGTTTATCTGCCGTAACGCCGGTAATATTGTGCCGCCGCACAGTAACGAGACCGGTGGTATGACGGCGTCGATTGAATACGCCGTAGCCGTGCTCGGTGTACGCCATATTATTATCTGTGGCCATACCGATTGCGGTGCCGTCACCGGTGCGCTGAACCTGAATAAACTGGAAGGGTTGCCGCACGTGAAGGAATGGCTGGGGCACTGCCGCTCAGCAATGGAAATCGTGCGTGAGCGTAATGGTATTCCGGCCAATGAATGTGTTGGCCATGAACACCTGAACGAAGCGATTGAAGAGAATGTGCTGCAGCAGGTGCAGCATATCCGTACCCATCCGGTGGTGGCCGCTAAAATGGCAACCGGCAAGGTCCATATTCACGGCTGGATTTACGATATCAAGAGTGGTGGGGTGCGTTGCTGTGACCAGAACAGCCGAACCTTCCACGACTTTGATGAACATTATGCTGATGTGATTGCCAGGGTCTGTCCTGACGAGTAAGCACCGGCTTACCGATTGTCGCGTTTGGTGGGCTCCGGCCCACCTTTTTTTTGTCTGTTGTTCTGCTCTGTTGCCGTCCGGAGCATCTGTGTATATCTTCCGTTATCCGAATGATTATTCATGTTTTACAGCGGAGACAGCCGGATATGATCATGAAAGCGCTGGCGGAAAGCGGCGAACACACCGATTCCTATTACGCCTCAACCCTGCAGAACCCACCTCAGTATCCGTCTCTGCAGGAAAAAACCGATGCTGATGTGTGTGTTATCGGTGGCGGTTTTTCCGGAGTCTCCACCGCCCTGAATCTGGCGGAAAAAGGCTACCGGGTGGTGCTGCTGGAAGCTGCCCGTATTGGCTGGGGGGCCAGTGGCCGTAACGGCGGTCAGGTCATCGGTGGCTTTTCCATGGATGCTGAAGCACTGGCCGGCAGGGTCAGCGCGGATGAAATCCGTCAGGTACAGGCCATGGGGGAAGAGGCAGTGGATATTATCCGCGACCGGGTAGCGCGCCATGAGATCGACTGTGATCTGACCTGGGGCTACTGCGATGTGGCGCTGAAACCCCGCCATCTGCAGGCATTCCGCTACCGTTATGAAAAAAATCAGGCACTGGATAAGCCGCATGCCATGCGGCTGCTGGAACGTGATGAGCTGCAGGGGCTGATCCGTTCGCCACGTTACCTGGGTGGCCTGCTGGATGAAAATTACGGTCATCTCAATCCGCTGAAACTCTGCATCGGTGAAGCACAGGCTGCGGCCGCGGCCGGTGTGCGGATTTTTGAACAGAGCCGGGCAGAGAGCATCACCTATGGCCAGCGGCCCCGGGTGCGCACGGCAGCAGGGGAAGTGCAGGCCGATTTTCTGGTGATCTGCGGTGATGCCTATCTTGGTGATACGGTGCCGGAGCTGTCCAGCCGCAATCTGCCGGCGGCCAGCTTTGTGATTGCGACGGAACCGCTGGGCGAGCGGGCGCAGACGGTCATGACGCGCAATCTGGCAGTGTGTGATCAGCGCTGGGCGCTGGATTATTTCCGCCTGTCAGCCGATGGCCGGTTACTGTTTGGCGGGGCCTGTAATTATACCGGGCTGGCGCCGGCGGATATTACCGCGGCCATGCAGACGGCCATGCTCCGGGTGTTTCCACAGCTCAGCGATGTGAACATTGATTTTACCTGGGGCGGGCAGATCGGTATCAGTATGAACCGGGTGCCACAGGTAGGCCGGCTGGATAACAACGTCTATTTTGCCCAAGGCTATTCCGGGCATGGGGTGGCGCCCACTCATGTGATGGGAAAAATCATTGCTGAAGCCATTGCCGGACAGGCGGAACGGCTGGATATTTTTGCCGCTATCAGTCACCGGCCGTTTCCGGGCGGGAAATTACTGCGTCAGCCGATTTATGCGCTGGGCATGATGTATTACCGGCTGCTGGATGCGCTGTAACGCCGGGCTTTCTGCTCAGCGTAAAAAAATCCGCAGTACAGTCACAGAGGTCAGACTGTACGGCGGATAAAGGGGATGGTCAGCCTCTGGCTGCAGCACGCAGTGCGGCGGCGGCGGCGACCATATTTTCCAGTGACGGAATCACTTCCGCCCACTGGCGGGTTTTCAGACCACAGTCCGGGTTCACCCACAGGCGTTCGGCCGGAATACGTTCAGCCGCTTTCTGCATCAGTGTGATCATCTGCTCCACGGTCGGGATATTCGGTGAGTGAATATCGTAGACGCCCGGGCCGATCTCATTCGGGTAGTCAAATTGTTCGAAGACGTCGAGCAGTTCCATATCGGAACGGGAGGTCTCAATGGTGATGACATCCGCATCCATACGCGCGATGGATTCGATAATGTCGTTAAACTCGGAATAACACATATGGGTGTGAATCTGGGTTTCATCACGCACGCCGTTAGCACTGATGCGGAACGATTCCACCGCCCAGTCTAGGTACTCCTGCCACTCAGACTGGCGCAGCGGCAGACCTTCGCGCAACGCGGCTTCGTCAATCTGAATAATATTCACCCCGGCCGCTTCCAGATCCTGAACTTCCTCGCGGATCGCCAGTGCTAACTGGCGGCAGGTGTCACGGCGTGGCTGATCGTCGCGCACGAAGGACCAGTTGAGGATGGTAACGGGACCGGTGAGCATGCCTTTCATCGGTTTGCTAGTCAGTGACTGAGCGTACCGGATCCAGTCAACGGTCATGGCCTGCGGACGACGGATATCACCGAACAGAACCGGCGGTTTCACGCAGCGTGAACCGTATGACTGTAC
Organism: Pseudomonadota bacterium; assembly: GCA_030145845.1. Taxonomy (GTDB): domain Bacteria; phylum Pseudomonadota; class Gammaproteobacteria; order Pseudomonadales; family Oceanobacteraceae; genus Venatoribacter. Next base: position 3,508 of record JAIXHJ010000020.1, on the reverse strand, counting down.
CCAGCCATACTGGCTGAATGCATAGCCTTCCAGCTGTTCGCCGAAATATTCCACCATGTCGTTGCGTTCGGCTTCACCATGCACCAGCACGTCGAGGCCGAGTTTTTCCTGTTCGCGTACCGCGTGTCCGATTTCTGCTTTCATTTTTGCGCTGTATTCAGCGGCAGAAATCTCCTGCTTTTTAAACGCCTGCCGCGTTTTACGGATATCCGGCGTCTGCGGGAAAGAACCGATGGTGGTGGTCGGATACAGCGGCAGACGCAGATTCGCTTTCTGAATGGCGGCACGTTGCGGGTAGGCACTCTGACGCTGACCCAGTGCCGGTGTGATATTGCGCAGCGCTTCTTTTACCGCGGGATTGTGCACCCGGGTGGAATGATTGCGGCTGTCGATGGCCAGCTGATTGGCCTGCAGTTGCAGGGCAACGGCATCACGGCCTTCGTTAATGGCTTTACCGAGAACGTATAATTCCGACAGTTTCTGTTTGGCGAAGGCCAGCCAGCTGCGGATGTCTTCATCCAGCGCTTCTTCACTGTCGAGATCAACCGGCACGTGCAGCAGCGAACAGGAGGGGGCAATCCACAGACGGTCACCGAGTTTTTCCGCGATGGGTTCCAGCCAGTCGAGGGTGGCGTTGAGGTCGGTTTTCCAGATATTGCGGCCATTGATGGCACCGACCGACAGCACCTTGTGCGCCGGCAGCCAGTCAACCACTTTGGTGAGTTCTGCATGACCACGGACGGCATCCACATGCAGACCGGCAACCGGCAGATTGCAGGCCAGCTGCAGGTTGTCCTGCAGCGTACCGAAGTAGGTCGTCAGCAGTAATTGCGGCCGGTCGGCTTTCAGGGTGTGGTAAGCGGTTTCGAACGCCTGTCTCCATTCGCTGCTTAATTCCGTGACCAGTATGGGTTCATCCACCTGTACCCACTGCGCCCCGGCGTCGGCCAGTTTTTCCAGCAGTTCACTGTACACCGGCAGCAGTTTTGCCAGTAAATCCAGCCGGCTGGAATCGTCTTTTTCCTTACACAGCCAGAGGTAAGTCAGCGGCCCGATAATCACCGGTTTGGCATTGTTGACTCCGCTCTTCTGTGCTTCGGCCAGCTGGGTCAGCAGCCGTTCTGCGTTCAGTGAAAAGGTGGTGGCGGCAGTCACTTCCGGCACGATGTAGTGGTAGTTGGTATCGAACCACTTGGTCATTTCACTGGCGTGGATACAGTTGCAGCCAGTGTCGTTGGCACTGCGCCCGCGGGCTACACGGAAATAATTATCCAGCTCCGAACCGGCCAGCCCGCGTACCCGTGCCGGCAGGTTGCCGAGAGTAAAGCTCATATCCAGCACCTGATCGTAAAGCGAGAAATCGCCGACCGGCACGAAGTCCAGCGTCTGCTGAGCCTTCCAGTTGATGGTGCGGATTTCTTTGGCGTTGGCCAGCAGTTCGGTGGCAGACGCCTGTCCTTTCCAGAAGGCCTCCTGGGCAAATTTCAGTTCGCGCCTGGCGCCGATACGCGGAAAGCCGAGGTTATGTATTAAAGCCATGAGTCGTCTCTCTCATTCAGATTGGGCTGAAAGTCATCGGAGAGGAGAATAGGGAATGTGACTCATGAGGAATAATGGTTTAATCTCATAAAATCATTATTTATGTTCATGAATTGCTGTCGCTGAGGAAAACCCTGTGATTGACCGTATGCACCTGCGCATCCTGCGTGAGATCGAACGTCAGGGGTCGCTGACCGCTGCCGCGAAGGCTCTGAATCTGACCCAGTCGGCGCTCAGTCATACCATTAAAAAACTCGAAGCCCAGCTGGGGGCACCGCTGTGGACCAAGGAAGGACGTAACCTGCAGCTGACCCAGGCCGGTGCCTACCTGCAGCGCGAAGCCAGCCGCTTATTGCCGCAGCTGGAACGGGTGGATCAGGTATTGCGTCAGTACGCCAGTGGCGATAAGGGCACACTGCGTATCGGGATGGAGTGCCACCCCTGCTATCAGTGGCTGCTGAAAGTGGTGGAGCCGTTTCTGCAGCGCTGGCCCGGCGTGGATGTGGACGTTAAACAGCAGTTTCAGTTCGGCGGCCTGGCGGCGCTGTTTAACCACGATATTGATATTCTGGTGACGCCCGACCCGGTACTGCGGGATGCCATTACCTTTGAGCCGGTCTTTCCTTATGAGCAGGTCCTGGTGGTGAGCCGTCATCATCCGCTGGCGGAACAGGCCTTCGTGAGCCCGCAACAGCTCACCGATCAGACCCTCTATACCTATCCGGTCTCTGCCGAACGGCTGGATATCTTTCAGCAGTTCCTGCTGCCGGCGCACTGCCATCCCGGACGGCATAAAACCCTGGAAGATACCGATATGATCTTACAGATGGTGGCGGCCGAACGGGGGGTGGCCACCCTGCCGCAGTGGCTGGTGGAAGAATACGCGCAGACCATGCCCATCCGCCCGGTCCGGCTGGGCAAAGACGGCGTGCATAAACATATTCATCTGGGCTTCCGTAATGCCTCCGCCGATGATCAGCATATCCGCACTTTTATTGAATTTGCCCGGGCAGGTATGGGTGACGGGGCCTGAGAAGGATTGCCGTCATCAGGGTGGCAGACGCATCGTCGCCGCCGCTGCTTGCCTGCAGGTCAGCGGACACGGGAAATCTTCAATCAATCCGGGCAGTCAGGGCTGCCTTCATGCTTCACCGGACAGCGGACCCGCTGTCTTTCCCCGCTTCATCTTAGCCTGATCGTCGAATATCCCCGGCCAGCCCCCGGCTGTTACAACAGCAGTATAGCGGCAGCAACGCCCGCTGCTGGCTGTTGGGTCACTGGGGTAAAGGTATACCTGAAAGGTATTACATAGCCGGAAAAATAGTATTAGATGGTATGTGATGCTTTCAATAACCTGAATCTATTCCCTGCCGGAAGGCGGCCACAACAATCATAAATTCAGGTCGAGGAACAGCATTATGCGTCAGATCGATAACTTCATTAACGGGGTGTTCGTCCCCGGTTCAGCCGGCCAACGGTTTGATAAACGCTCTCCTGTGGATAACCGCGTCATCGCCAGCATTGCCGAAGCCACACGCGGGGATGTCGATCAGGCGGTAACCGCGGCGCGGGCGGCGCTGCACGGTGAGTGGGGCGCACTGACCCAGGCTCAGCGGGTTGATCTGCTGTATGGCGTGGCCGATGAAATCACCCGCCGTTTCGATGATTTTGTCGCCGCCGAAATGGAAGACACCGGTCAGCCGGCGCATGTGATGAAGCATGTGTTTATTCCCCGTGGTGCGGCCAACTTTAAAATTTTCGCGGATGTCATCAAAAACGTGCCGACGGAATCCTTTCATATGGATACGCCCGACGGCCGTGGTGCGCTCAACTATGCGACCCTGAATACCACTGAGATATTCCAATAACGAACTACGCGATAATTACGGGAGATAGTGGGAAGTAAGGGGGGATATCGGGAACGCTTTTGCAAATTTGTTGCAGATTATGCAAATCCTAGATAGCTGGA
>JAIXHJ010000019.1 GCA_030145845.1 Pseudomonadota bacterium | reverse complement strand
GTGCTGCTTCAAGTCGAAACTCTGGGGTAAAAGTGGGTCTTGTACGTTTACTCATCTGTCACCTGCATTGTCCAAGAAGTGATCATATCACCTCTAATCAGGTGGCCAAATTAACTATGCCACTACAGTATGATAGGCATATGAGAAATAAGCAAAGAAGGAATAGGCGATTTTAATAGTGCGTAAAACATTAAAAACACATAACAAGGTGTTACTGTCGGACAAATGATCTTGCCCCGCTTTAACGGACACCAAAGTCAAACTGACGAGGTGTCCAATGCCAAAATATACCAAGCTAAGAAAGACGTGGCAGTATTCAAATGAGTTCAAAGTCAAAGCGGTTCAGCTAAGTCTGATAGAAGGGATTCAGGTTCAGGAAGTTGCCAACACTCTCGACATACATCCGTTCATGCTGTCACGATGGAGAAAAGAATACCGTGAAGGCAAGATCGTGGCAGACAAACGCAAGAAGTTGAACGAATCGACGAGTAAGCAAGAGAAAGAAATCTCGAAAGTTAAAAAGCTTGAAGCAGAGAATAAAAAACTGAAACAGGAGCTTGATCTGCTAAAAAAGTGGCAACGGTTTCTTGCGGAGGAACATCAGCAAGATATCGATTCATCAAGAGATTCGGACAAGAGTTAGGTATCAAGCGCACGTGTGAGTGGCTGGGTGTATCGCGCAGTGGTTTTTACGCCTGGCTTAACAGAGAACCTTCTGAACGCGACCAGTCTGATATGGAACTCAGATTTCATATCAAACGCATTTCAGATGAGAATGAAGGACGCTACGGAAGTCCGAGAATTTGGAAAGCTCTGCTAAAGCAGGGATTTCAGGTCAGTAGGAAGCGCGTAGCCCGGCTTATGCAGGCGATGGGGCTGATTGCGCGGGTCACTAAGGTAACGTATCGGGCTCCGGGTTTGAGGCGTTTCCTGGCCTCAGGACAGAATCTTCGTCCGGATGGTGCGGTTCCTCATTGTAAAGACAAAGTCTGGGTGGCCGATGTGACGTATCTGAAAGTTAAAAAGCAGTGGCACTATCTGTCAGTCATCATGGATCTCTATTCCCGACGGATCGTAGGATGGAGCCTGGATACCAAAAGAACAACAGAAGTTACCCGGAGAACATTGATGACTGCAATACGAAAGCGTCGTCCATCTGAGGGACTGATGTTGCATACGGATCGTGGAGTTGAATATCGCGGATCAGAGTATCAGAAAGAACTTCAAAGGCAGGGAATTGAGCATAGTCTGAGCAGGCCCGGAAAATGTACGGATAATGCTCATATGGAATCGTTCTTTCATTCGATGAAAGCTGAATTGATTCGTAATATGACATTCCATACAGCAGAGGATTTGAAGTATGCTTTGGCGAGATACATTAATGATTACTACAACAGAAAACGGCTGCATTCGGGGATAGGTTACTGTTCACCGATAGAATACGAGCGAATAGCAGCATGAAAATGAACGTGTCTGTTTTATCGGGGCAAGATCATAAATTACTCGCTGCGCTCCTAATTTACCGGTGAGCAAGGCGTTATGAGTCCGGGTTACCCATAAAAATCAGACACCTCAATACCTCAGAGAGCGGCTTACGGAGGTGTTATGGCTGATCAACATCAGGCAGATTCAGTCAGGGCCGGAGTCACTGATCATGGCCGTCGTGTCTGCGCTGCAACCCAGGCACAGGGCGTGTCCGGCCACCGCCTGTTGCACCACCGGAACAAAAATATTCCCTGCCGTCGATCTGCTCAGAACAACGACGGTTGCGGCAGCAGGGGTTTTACTTCATCGCCGAGGCGGATCCCGCCGCTGCGGATAATGCGCGCACATAAACCGCCATGCATCAGCATCGCCGCGGTACCACCCGGCCCCAGGGCTTCTTCCATACGGCTGCAGGGATGGCACTGCGCGGTGGCGGCAAAAATTGCATCGCCGATCTGAAACTGCTGATGACGCAGTGCCTGCAGATTAATCCCGGAAATCACAATATTGCGGCGCAGCAACGCCGGATCGATAGCCTCTCTGCCCAGCAGGCGGGCTATTACGTCGATATGCTCGGCATTAATCACCGTCACCTGCCGACCGCTGCCGGGGGTGCCTTCACAGCGGCGGTCACCGGCCAGCCCGAGGTCTTTTACCGCATGGCAGTGTTCCACCACCTGTACCGGCTGCCGCCGTTCCGGGCGCAGACCAATCCACTCCACCCGGCCGGGCTGCATGGCAGGAATATAACGGGCAAACAGATTCTGACGGGCGGCCATAAACACTTTTCTCCGGTAAGCCTGCGGAGTTTGCCACCAGCCGCCGCCGGCAGACAAGCCACTACCCCGTCCGGGGTAATGGACAGCCACCCCCGTCAGCGCTAGCCTGACCGATCCCTCTGTTCAGAATGGAGTTGGTTATGGCGGTTGGCTGGGCACGTGATGGTGCCGTACAGGAGCAGATAGACGCCAGCATTGAAGATGCCGTGTCGGAAGCCCGGCGTCATCTTCATCAGGGCGACAGTGCAGAGTTCTGTGAGGAATGTGATGCCCCCATTCCGCAGGCGCGGCGGGAAGCGATTCCCGGTGTGCAGCTCTGTGTTCAGTGTCAGAGCAAGCTGGAAGCCCGGCAGATGAAAAGCAGCCTGTATAACCGCCGCGGCAGTAAAGACAGCCAGCTGCGTTAATTCATGCACGCTCAGCGGGGGCGGTATTCAGCAGCTGATTCTTTTCCAGCACGCGGTAAATTTTACGGCTGCTCTGCGCCAGCCTGTCAATATCGCCCAGCGTCGGTTTCTCACCGCTGGCCAGCGCGCTTTCCCAGCCACTGACTTCTGACTGCAGATATTCCAGCAGTTTTTTCGGACAGCCAACACAGGTTTGCCGGCACAGCAGAGCGCCGGGCTGATCAAGAGGCATCACCTCCCTGATCGATGCAATCAGCCCCTGCATCGCCTGCCGGGTACCGGGTTTGTGTGCCGCCATCGGCTGACTCCGCTTATTCAGACGTTCTTAACATCAGCTTAAGCGCAGAAGGATGATGGCACCTTGACCTGAGGCTCAGCCAGCGACGGCGGCGTCGGCTTTTTTATCCAGTTTATGCTGATCTTCTGAGCGGCCGACTTTCCAGTAACTGCTGATGTAAGTGTGGGAGCGGCGGGCTTCCTGCTCACGCACGTATTTGCGCAGCTCACGCATTTTATGGAATTCACACGCCGCCCATACCGAGGGTTCACCCGGCAACCAGGCCAGTGACTGCAGCTGCTGCAGGAATTTTGATGATGGCGCCTGGCGGGCAGCTTCATCTGCCGACGGATGTTCATCATCAATCACCCAGATCAGCTCCATATTGGCCGGCTTGCGCAGCGGCTGAATATCTTCCATATGCGGCACCTGAATCACAGCATACCCCACCGCTTCGTCGGCCAGACGTTCAAGGTTGCAGGCCAGCGCCGGCAGACCGGTAAGGTCGGAGGCCATCAGTACCCAGTCAAACGGTTGCTGCAGCCACTTCGCCGGGCCGGGGCCACCTACCATGATGCAGTCGCCGGGCTGTGCGCTGGCCGCCCAGGAGGAGGCCGGACCACTGCTGTCACTGCCGGCGGCATTGCCGTGCAGGGCAAAATCGACGGTGATGCCGTTCTGTTCATTATCCACGTCGCGGATGGTGTAGGTACGCATCAGCTGGTTGGGCATATCAAGGTCGTGCGGCTGTTCCACCGGTTGTCCGTTCATGTGGAACATAAGTTTGATGTAGCCGCTGACGGTGTCCGGCGGAAACGGCTGACCGTCAGAAGACACCAGCAGCAGGCGCTGCATATTACTGGTCAGGCGCTCGCTGCTGTGCACACGCATCTGCACCGGCTGAGTTTTTTTGCGCTTCTCGGGCTGGGGAGCATTCATAAGTCGGCCTCCGTTGAGTTGCTGTCATTTTAATGGATTGGACAAAAAAGATGAGAATAATTCTCAAAACGTACTGTTCCATCCAGCAGGGGGATTGCCGGCTGCCGCGGCAGGCTTACATGACGGGAAAGACAGCGCGGGCGCGGCGGGTTTCAGAGGGCGTTTCACCGAACAGGCGGCGGTATTCCTGGCCGAAATAGCCGTTGTGGAAAAAGCCGTAACGGGCGGCGATATCGCCGATGCCGTCATCGCTGCGCAACAGGTCACGGCGGGCGCTGTTGAGCTTAACCATGCGCAGGTATTTTACCGGTGACATACCGGCGACTTTCTGGAAGGCATAATTCAGTGTGCGGCGCGGAATATTCAGCTCGCGGCAGACATCCAGAATGCTGGCCTCTGCCCCGGCACTGCTCAGCACGTACTGATGGCTGCGCTGCACAATCGACTGATGCTGCCGGCTCATCGGCCGCCAGCAGATTTCCTCACCGTCGTGGTCATAGCCGGTATACAGGCTACTGACCAGATCCATCAGGCGATGTTCCAGCGGCCGGTAACGGGCTGCCTGCTCAGCGTCCGGCAGCGCCAGCTGCTCTTCCACCAGTGCTGGCAGCAGGGTGCGCAGATGATGCATTTCCCGTGGTGACACCATCAGCGAATAATTCCGCTGCGACTGCAGCAGTGCCACCTGATCGGCCTCACACAGGTGCTGCAGCAGATGCTGCTGATCGACGCTGATCACCACGTAATCGGTATTTTCAGCGCCGACAAAATACATGTCCTGATTCTGGGGCAACAGGGTAATGCTGTCGGCAAACAGCGCGCGCGAAGAATCACTGCCAACCTCTGCCGAGGCGGTGAGCGGCACCAGCACATTGATCAGACCATCCGGCATATGCACATGCTGGGCAACCGGCAGGCTCATCTGTTCACGGAAAATGCGCACGCCACCCATGGCAATATCTTTCAGGTTACCGCTGAAATCACCGGCGCTGACCTGATCGTATTCCTGAATCCAGCCTTTGAGGGCAGTAGAAAACTGGTTGATATCGTGACTGCTGGATTCGGCCAACCAGCAGCCTGAGGATGATATGGCTTCCATATCGGCGTTCCGCAAAACAGACTGATGAGCCCGTTTTGCAATTCACAAGCCAGCTTGCCGGCCGGCCGTAAATCCGCATAGTCCGCAGGTGTTTGCAGCTTACTGACAGAGCGCGCGGCGCGCGGCCGCCCTGTTAACGGGCATAACGCCCTGTAACAGGTCACCGTTTATAGCGCAGAAAAAGAAACCGGCCCGGAGCCTTCATGGCTGCCGGGCCGGCTGGTTCCCAACCTGGGTGCTCCACCGGCGATAACAGGGGAACGCCAGCCGGATGGAGCACGATGCGCTTGTGGCGCCGGGTGCTGTGGGACCGGTTGCCGCGTCTGAGGCCGGGCCTCAGTTACGGATCAGGTAGTCAAAGGCACCGAGTGCGGCAGTCGCACCTGAGCCCATGGAGATGATGATCTGCTTGTACGGTGCCGTAGTAACGTCACCGGCCGCAAATACACCGTCCATACTGGTCTGACCGCGTGAATCCACCACGATCTCGCCGCGGTTGGTCAGCTCCAGCGAGTCTTTCAGGAACTCGCTGTTCGGTACCAGACCGATCTGTACGAAGATACCGGCCACATCCAGAACATGCATATCATCGGTTTTGCGGTCTTTATACTTCAGACCCACCACTTTACCGTTGTCGCCCAGAACTTCGGTGGTCATGGCTTCTTTGATGATGGTGATGTTGGCAGTGGATTCCGCTTTCTTCACCAGTACGGCGTCGGCACGCAGGGTGTCGCCGAATTCCAGTACGGTAACGTGTTCCACGATACCGGCCAGGTCGATGGCCGCTTCGATACCGGAGTTACCGCCACCGATGACCGCAACCGGCTTGCCTTTGAACAGCGGGCCGTCACAGTGCGGGCAGAAACAAACGCCTTTGGCTTTGTATTCGGACTCGCCCGGTACATTCATTTCTCTCCAGCGGGCACCGGTTGCCAGGATCACGGCTTTACTTTTCAGTACCGCGCCGTTCGCCAGTTCCACTTCTTTCATACCGTCAGCTGTGGTGCGCAGCGCGGTGACGCTCTGGGATTTCATGATATCCACGTCATATTCTTTAACGTGTTCTTCCAGGTGCGCGACCAGCTTCGGACCTTCGGTATAAGGCACGGAAATAAAGTTTTCGATACCTACCGTGTCAGACACCTGACCACCGAACCGCTCAGCGACGATACCGGTACGGATACCTTTACGTGCGGTGTAAATCGCGGCAGACGCACCAGCAGGGCCACCACCGATGACCAGAACATCAAACGGGGCTTTGTCAGCCAGCGCGGCAGCGGCTTTGGCGTCGGCATCGTCATCCACTTTGTTGAGGATGTCAGCCAGCGACATTTTGCCGTTACCGAACTCTTCGCCGTTCAGGTACAGGGACGGCACCGCCATAATGCCCTTCTCTTCCACTTCTTTCGGGAACACACCGCCATCAATCATGGTGGCCGTCACGTTCGGGTTCAGTACCGCCATCAGGTTGATGGCCTGTACCACGTCCGGACAGTTGTGGCAGGACAGTGAGATGTACACTTCAAAGTTCAGCTCACGGCTCAGACCCTTGGCCTGTTCCTGCAGCGCAGCATCTTCTTTCGACGGGTAACCACCGGCCTGCAGCAGCGCCAGTACCAGCGAGGTGAATTCGTGACCCATCGGCACACCGGCGAACGTTACGCGGGCTTTTTCGCCCTGCGGACCGACTTCCATACGTGGCACACGGCCATCCGCAGATTCCAGAACGGTCAGGGAAATCTTGTCGTTCAGGCTGTCGATTTCCTGCGCAAGTTCCAGCAGTTCCTTACCTTTCGGTGAATCATCAGACGCTACGGTCAGCTCAATCGGAGTTTCGAGTCGCTGCAGGTAGGCATCCAGCTGTTGTTTCATGTTCGCGTCAAGCATGATGGAATCCTTTGTTGTCAGTTCAGCAGCAGACGGCGTCTGCGCCGGTTAAATTCAGGTTATGCAATTATAATAGCCAGACTGATCATATAATTTAAATCAATCCTTCCTAATGTAACGATAGAAATTAGCTAACAAACACCTCATACCAATGCCGTAGCCACAATCTAAGTGAATACAATATCAGTGAGATACTGTAGTAGTTTACGCGCGTCAGGCAGACCATGAATTGACAAGGATGCAGTATGGGTAAGAAGAAACCCGTTTTTCAACATCAACTAAAAACGTTGGAAGACCTCAAGAGCAGAATAGATGAGCTGATTACAGAGCACTCGAAACTCCCGGGCAGTACGCTGGGTATCGCTTTCAGAACCGTTATTGAACCGAATGGAAGTACATTGTACCAGGAAGGGTTTCACGGGCGTGGAGCCTTACGCTCAGGCATCCGGGAGTGCGATTATAAAATCTCAGAGTCTGATCCGAACTGGGTTTTGGCAAGTAATGAACACGGACTATCTTTTTCTTCTACGATGGGCCACGCCGTCAACACCATGAAGTTTCTCGGCGGGTTTCAGAAAAAAGGTACGAAAATTAAATGTGGTTATTGGATTCTTGAAGATGCCATGTCAATTCCGGATGGGATGAAATTCGTGCAGGATCCGGATAACCCCGAACACTATCTTCTTACCATCACTGTAGATATGAAGATATCAGACCTAGTCTTTAAATTAAGGTGGATATCACAACGGATGACTATGATGGAAGACCTGACCCTGGAGGCATACAAAGATGCTTAACTACACCGAGGCCCAGAGACCAGCATTCAAGGTGGCAGAACATTACTCTGATCGCCTTCATAATCCCCTGTTTGCCGGCTTTATTTTGGGTAAAGCAGATATCCACTCATCCACAGATGCACGGGAAATATCAGAGCTGTTTTGGAAAATGACGGATCTCGCTATTGAAGACAGCCAGTCAGACAAGGAGATACAGGGCATTGCAGACATTGAGTTCTGGATGCACAAACTTTATCAGAAAGTATCCGGCTATATGACTACTCACGGCTACAGCGAAATCTGGCAAACGCTGCACGAAAACCGCTGACCAAAACAAAAGCCCCGGCCGGGGCCGGGGCTTTTCAGCGGGTTTTAACCACCCGCGGGAGCAGGCTGCAGGGCAGCTGCTCTCCAGATATCATCATCTGGATCTGGCAACGCCGGAGAGATGGGGCACAAGGCGTTTTTAAGCGAGACCCCGAGGCATACCAATGCGGTAGACGAAGGGGCGAGCGCGAAAACAACGCAGTGAGCCGCTCTCCGGATAAGCCAGATCAGATTTTGCCAACCAGGTCCAGAGAAGGAGCCAGAGTTGCTTCACCTTCTTTCCATTTGGCCGGGCAAACTTCACCTGGGTGAGCAGCAACGTACTGAGCCGCTTTCACTTTACGCATCAGGTCTTCTGCGTCACGGCCGATGCCTTCAGCAGTGATTTCCATTGCCTGAATGATACCTTCCGGGTCAACCAGGAAAGTAGCACGGTCTGCCAGGCCCTGGCCTTCACGCATTACACCGAAGTTGTTGGTGATGGTACCGGTCTGGTCGCCCAGCATGTAGTAGTTGATTTTACCGATGGTTTCGGAGCTGTCGTGCCATGCTTTGTGAGTGAAGTGAGTGTCAGTAGATACTGAGTAAACCTCAACGCCCAGTTTCTGCAGAGCTTCGTAGTGATCAGCCAGGTCGCCCAGCTCAGTCGGACATACGAAAGTGAAGTCAGCCGGGTAGAAGAAGAAGATGGCCCACTTGCCTTTAACGTCTGCTTCAGAAACTTCTACGAATTCACCCTGTTTGAAAGCGGTCGCTTTAAAAGGTTTGATTTCAGTGTTGATCATGGTCTTGCTCCATTAGGTTAATGTTGGGAACGGGGACCATAATAGGACTATTAAGATGAAGTTTTAAATTGATCTTTTATTGTATATCCATAAAAAATGACTATCGAAGAGCGAGGAACCAATAGTCATTCTATCCCTCACATCCTGAAGGGATAAAAAAAGCCCGCGGATGGCGGGCTTTTTTGTGCGTCGGGCGATCTTACTTCTTGAAGCCACCGAAACGCTTTTTGAAGCGGTCGATACGGCCACCGGTATCAACAACTTTCTGCTTGCCGGTGTAGAACGGGTGGCAGGCAGAGCAGACGTCCAGGTAAATGGTGCCTGGCTTGGTGGACTTGGTCTTGATTACGTTGCCGCAGGAGCAGGTTGCTTCCAGCTCAGCGTATTCAGGATGAATACCTTCTTTCATGGGTCACCTCATCGGTCTTCACGCCGCCACTCACCGGCTGTCTGCCGTAAGCACCGCGCTACTGGTTACGTAAATCTGCCCTTGCATGGGCAATAAGGACGCGCATAATACCAGAGCCGACCCCAGCAGCAAGTCTTTTTAATGTCTTTTTTCGTTGTCGACATCGCTCTCCCCCTGCCCTTACGCCGCACATTTGATTATCTGCCCGCTGACGGCGAAGCCCGTGAGCAATACCGTCCCGGCCAGCGTGTGCGGGTTGAATTCGGCCGCCAGCTGCTGACCGGTGTTGTGCTCGCCACCCGTGATCACAGCGACGTGCCGCCAAAGAAGCTGCGGCCGCTGCTGCAGCGCCTTGACGACGCCCCGCTGATCGATGCCAGCAGTCTGGCGCTGTGCCAGTGGCTGGCCGGTTATTACCACCACAGCATGGGCGAAGTGCTGGAACATATGATTCCCACCATGCTGCGCCGTGGCAGCAGTCTGGCCGAAGCCGACGAGCGGGTGTGGATAAAAAATCAGGCGCCGCCGGCAGTGACCCTGCGCGGCAGCAAACAACAGGCGCTGTGGCGTCTGTTTGAAGAGCAGGACGAGTGGCCGCACAGTGAACTGACCAGCCAGGGTTTTACCCTGGCACAGATGCGTTCCCTGGCGGACGCCGGCCTTATCCGCGAGCAGCAGAAACTGCCGCTGCCCACCGTCATCAGCGAACGGCAGAAATTCCATACGTTAAACGCTCAGCAGCAGGAAGTGCTGCGTCAGATCAGCGCCGAACTGGGCCATTTCCGGCCCTGCCTGCTGGAAGGTGTGACCGGCTCCGGTAAAACCGAGGTCTATCTGCGCCTGATTGAGAAGGTGCTGGAACAGGGCCAGCAGGCGCTGGTGCTGGTTCCGGAGATCGGCCTCACCCCACAGACGGTACGCCGCTTTCAGGCCCGCTTCGATGTACCGGTGGCGCTGCTGCATTCCGGCCTCAATGACCGCGAACGCCTGCAGGGCTGGCGCCAGTGCCGCGAAGGCGGTGCGCGTATTCTGATCGGCACCCGCTCGGCGGTGTTTACCCCATTGCCGGATCTGGGGCTGATCATCATTGACGAAGAGCACGACGCGTCGTTCAAGCAGCAGGATGGCCTGCGCTATTCCGCGCGTGATTTTGCCCTGGTACGGGCGCAGAAAGCCGGGGTGCCGGTAGTGCTGGGCTCGGCCACGCCGTCGCTGGAAACCCTGCACAACGCACTCAGCGGTAAATATCTGCACGCGAAACTGACCCTGCGCGCCGGTAATGCCAGAGCACCGGGCATGAAGCTGCACAGCATTCTGCACCAGCCATTAACCGCCGGTTTCGCCCAGCCGGTACTGGCGCAGATGCAGAAACATCTGAGCAACGGCAAACAGGTGCTGGTGTTTATCAACCGCCGCGGATTTGCGCCCCTGCTGGCCTGCCGTGACTGCGGCTGGATGGCGGAATGCCGCCGCTGCGATGCGCGCATGACGCTGCATCATTATCCGCCGCACCTGCACTGCCATCACTGTGATTTTCAGCAGGGAATCCCGGCCATCTGCCCCAACTGCGGCAGCGAGCACGTGGAGGGCGTCGGTCAAGGCACGGAAAAAATTCAGGATCAGCTGAGCGATCTGTTCCCCGCCTTTCCGGTACGCCGGGTGGACCGCGATACCGTCCGCACGAAACAGGCGTTTGATAACCTGTACGACGACATCCACGACGGCGGCCCCTGCATTCTGGTCGGCACGCAGATGCTGGCCAAAGGCCATCACTTCCCCGATGTGACCCTGGTGGTGATTCTGGATGCCGATGCCGGCCTGTTCAGCGCCGACTTCCGCGGCATGGAACACAGCGCCCAGCTGATCTGTCAGGTGGCCGGCCGGGCCGGGCGGGAAGATTCCCCCGGCGAAGTCTGGATTCAGACCCTGTACGCCGACCATCCGCAGCTGAACCTGCTGCTCGACGACGGCTACCACGCGCTGGCGCTGGCACTGTTACAGGAACGTCAGTCACAGCAGCTGCCGCCTTACAGCCATATGGCGCTGCTGCGCAGTGAATGTGAAGACCGCGGTCAGGCACAGCAGCTGTTACAGCAGGCGCGCGCCTTTATGCAGCAGTGGCTGCAGCAGGAACACAGCCATCGTCACGTCACCCCGGTGACGCTGCTGGGGCCGTTTCCGGCCATTATGGAACGCCGGGCCGGGCGCTTCCGCTTCCAGCTGCAGCTCTATGCAGAAGAACGCCGTGCCCTGCACCGGCTGGCCGATGTACTGGTGCAGTTTCTGGAAAATCATAAAGGGCTGAATAAAGTCCGCTGGCATCTGGATATCGATCCGCTCGATACCCTCTGAGCCGCCGGCCATGCGACGGCCGGCCAATAAAAAAGACTCCCGTGACGGTGCCGTCAGGGGAGTCTTTGCAGACGCAATCAGACGTGATCAGAACGCGAATTTAGCCATACCCTGAATCCGCAGGGCATCACCACTTTCACCGCTCCAGATCTTGCGCTCATGGTAGCCGGCTTCAATACCGAACGTGACTTTCTTCACCGGTGACCAGATATAGTTCAGATGCGTTGAACGGAACTCTTTATTCGCGCTTTCCGCATTGGTCAGACCGTCGTCCACGGCATCGTCCCAGTCAGCAGTGGCCATCGCCATACCCAGAGTGACCGCACCCGGACCGGCTTTCAGGGTTGCCGATACGGTACCGCCGGTTGCACTGATGGTCTCGACATCGCCGCTGGCGTTCACATAAGCAGGGGCTGCCGGGTTGAGGTTCAGGTAACCACCGACACCATCACCGTGGACCACGCTGGCACGCAGGGTCAGTATGTCCGTGACATTGCGGGCAATACCCAGCGAGACACCCCAGCCGAAGGCGGAGTCACTGTCGACACCATCGTCCACTTCCAGCTGACGCATGACCGCCGCCGCGTGATAACTGGTCTGACCACGGCTGCTGTAACGCAGGGTCAGATCCGGCAGGCTGCTTTTTGCTGCTGCGGCGACTGTCGTGGCAGTTTCCACGACTTCACCACCGAGTTTATCCGGATCTTCCAGAGCGGCAGAGAAGTTACCCGTGGTGTAACGCAGCTGCGCCTGACGGGTGTTGGAGGTGCTGATCGGACCGCGGAAATCAACGGTCGGATAAACGCCGGTAAAACCGGGGAAGTTGGTCCAGGTCTGGCCGGCCAGAATGCCTTTCCATTCACCGTAAGCCTGACGCAGACGCAGGGTACCGGAGCCGCTGAAGAAATCACCTTCGAGCACGGTTTTCAGTTCGCTGCCGTCTTCCAGTGTGGTCAGGGTTGAAACACCAAGACGCGATTCTTCAGCACTGGTGCGGTAAAAACCTTCGGGGGACTGATCATCGTCCAGCGCAATTCTTGAAGGGATCAGCAAAGGGCCGAGATCGGCATCCTTATCGTAAATCATATCGAGTTTCAGGTAGCCATAAAGATTGACCTTGGTTCCTGCCACGTCGAGTTCAACAGCGGCTGCGCCAGCACTGGCGGCCATAACAGACAGGCCGGCAACACAATGATTCATACTGCGGAGTAATGATTTTATTTTCATTTTTCTCATCCATTTTTTGTTTTAAATACTGCGGTTGACGTTATTTTTATGATGAACAGTCGCAATACGCCCGATAGCACCTCCCGGTCTCTCTGGTGATATAAAAATTCGCTTAATACGGGTGGCAACACAGGGCCACCCGTTATAGTCAGCCGGCCAGCATCAGTACGAACTCAGGTGCGAACACCATCAGTACAACAATCAGCAGGTCAGCAATCAGGAAAGGCGTTACGCCACGGAATATATCCACCAGTGAGGCATACTGAGCAGCCACACCACGGATAACAAAAATATTCATGCCCACCGGCGGGGTAATCATGCCGATTTCCAGCAGTTTCACCACCAGTACGCCGAACCAGATCAGCGACACCTGAAAATCGCCCAGCACCGGCAGAAAAATCGGCAGGGTAATCAGCATGGCACCAAAGGGTTCCATAAACAGACCAAGAATCAGATACACCACTACGATCATCAGCATTAACTGCAGATAACCCAGCTGCCATTCCGCCAGCAGATCACCAACCGCACCGGACACGCCGCTGAGGCTCAGAAAAACAGTAAACATGCTGGCACCGATACCAATGATCAGCAGCGAAGAAGTCGTGGACAGGGTTTCCAGCAGCGAGGTTTTGAATACCGACAGATTCAGACGACGCAGCAGCAGGGCAATAATAATCGCACCACCGGCACCGATGGCACCGGCTTCGGTAGCGGTGAAAAAGCCGGAGAACATGCCACCGAAAATAATCAGCCCCAGCAGCAGCACCGGCCAGACTTCACGCATGGCTTCGGCGACGGTGTAATCCAGCGAACCTTCTTCATGGCGGGGTACAATATCCGGGCGGAAAAAACTGACCAGCATAATCACCACGCTGTAAGCAACCGCGGTCAGAATCCCGATAACAATACCGCCAAGGAAAATATTGGTGATGAATGTCTGGGTGAAGGTGCCGTAAATAATCATCAGAATGCTGGGCGGAATCAGCGCCCCAATGGTACCGCCGGCGGCGATGGTGCCACAGGCAAAACTCGGCTTATAACCGGAACGGACCATTTCCGGAATGGCGATTTTCCCCATCGCCGCCGCACAGGCAACGCTGGAACCGGACACGGCAGCAAAGCCGGAACTGGCCACCACACTGGAAATAGCCAGGCCACCCGGCATCCAGCGGAACACCACTTTGGCGGCATTAAACAGGCCCGCCGTCAGACCGGTGTGATAACTGATAAAACCCATCAGCAGAAACATAGGGACGGCACTGAGCGTCCACTTGGAAAGAAAATCATAAGGTTTGGAAGCCAGCATGCTGACCGCCACATCGGTGCCCATCATGGCCGCAATACCACCGAGGGAAACACCAATCAGAGCGACGGCCACAGGCACGCCGAGAATCAGCAGAAGCAGCAGAATGCCGAGACCGATAAGGCCGGTTTCAAGAAACATAATGAAATACCTTAAGCGGCTTCAGGCGCCGTTTTTGAAAATAACAGAAGCGGAATTCGTGTCAGGCAGACCAGCGCCGCCAGCCCAAAACCAAACGGCAGGGTAAAATATCCGGGCCAGACGATAATCTGCGTATCAAGGGCAACGATATAGGCACCGACGTCATACTGTTCAATGGCTTTCTGCCAGGTGCTGACCGCCAGCACGGAATAAACGCCGATACAGAAGACCGCCACCAGTACGTTCACCACCCGCAGGCCGGCTTTACCGTAAATACCGGAAAATGCCTCCACGGCAATCATCAGGTGTTTGTTTTCCACCCACGCCAGTGGCAGCAGCACCAGCATCAGCATGTAATAGCGGGTCACCATCTCCAGGGTTGCCGGTACGGATACATCAAACAACGTGCGTCCTGCCACGTCAGCGCAGATATGCAGCATCATGGCGAGTACGCCAATCATGCCGAGATACGAAAGAACTGCGGTGAGCCCGTCCGTTATACGAGTAAGAGTATTCATAGATACTGGCCTTTCAATGGAGAAAGTGGCCACCCTGGGGTGGCCATTGCGCAGAGTCTCAGCGATCAGAGACCATAGCTTGTCAGATCGGTTTTGGAGAGGATTTCAGACTCATACAGTCCGCTCAGAGCCTCTTCACTGCCGTCTGTTGCACTGATCAGGCCATCCCATTTTTCAATGAGAGCCTTGAAGCGGGCGACTTTTTCTTCTGCCCCGGTAATGCCGAAGCGCTGTTCAGAACTCGCAGCCGCACCGACCAGATCCTGATCACGGAAATTCACCGTGGCATCCATCAGGGACTGTTCCGGTTCAAGAATGGTCAGGCCCTTGTCGCGTGCAATCTGTTTGCCTTCTTCGCGCATTTTCACCCAGCGGTCAGTGGTGCGGATATTGGCCACCACAGACGCTTTCATCAGCGCTTTACGGTCTTCAACCGACAGACCTTTCCAGGTACTGGTGCGGACAGAATGGTTGGACAGGGAGTGGAAGGTACCCAGGTCGAGCAGGGTAATATGGGTAATAACTTCAGCCAGATTGAAGGAAATCACATCAGATACCGAGGTGACGGTACCGTCGATGACACCCTGTGACAGCGCTTCAAACGCTTCACCGGTGGCCATGGTCACGGCTTTGCCACCCATGGCTTCCACCCAGCGGGCATGCTGCGGGGTCGCAGTACGCAGACGCAGACCGGCGAGATCAGCCGGCGTGGTAACCGGTTTGCTGGTCAGCAGGCTGTATGGGTTGGCGTGGGAATTGGTGTACACCACACCCAGCTTTTTAAATTCATTCTGACAGTCTGCACAGGTAATAATGTATTCACTCATGGCAGCGGCAGTCACCTGCGGGTTCTGATGTCCGAGCATGGACAGGTCACCCACCAGATTGAAGTTCGGCAGATCGGCCGGGAAATAGGAAGGCAGGAACAGACCCACTTCCACCAGACCACTGAGAATGGAAGCGCGCATATTGCCCAGCGTGGTAATTTCGGTGCCGAACAGGCGGCCACTCAGTTTACCGTCAGAGTATTCAGGCAGTAATTCCTGAAAATCGGTGTAAAGCGGATCGTGAGCAGGATGAAGCGGCGGCAAACCTGATGCCATACGCAATTCTTTGGCGGAAACTCCTGCGACAGAGGTAGCCAGTAAGGCAACGCTGAATACCGCCCTTGCCGCGGCTTTAACGTTCAGTTGCTTGATTGTCATAATGCTTACCAGATTT
The DNA here is from genome assembly GCA_030145845.1 of Pseudomonadota bacterium. Taxonomy (GTDB): domain Bacteria; phylum Pseudomonadota; class Gammaproteobacteria; order Pseudomonadales; family Oceanobacteraceae; genus Venatoribacter. The sequence continues at coordinate 34,783 of JAIXHJ010000019.1, read as the reverse complement.
ATTAATTATATTTATTTATGTTTCGATCAGGAATTTGACGTCCGTCAATGGCCCGAAACTGTTCTTCAGTACTATCGTTACCTTCCGGTGGTGTCGATTCCAGTCAGCGGAGTATAAGAACGGCCAAAAGTCGGGCTCAATGAAAAGCGACCCTGATGTGCACCCAGTGCACAAAATTGCCGGAAAAAGTGAACGGTCTAAAACCAAAGTCTAAAACGACAAAGGCCGGCAGAGTTTCCCCTACCGGCCCGTCAGCTCTGTAATAATGATTTTTATTACATGCCTTTCTGTTTCAGCAGATCCAGCGCCACGTCAACAATCATATCTTCCTGACCACCCACCATGCGGCGTTTGCCCAGTTCAACCAGAATGTCCACCGCTTTGATGCCGTATTTTTCGGCTGCCACTTCGGAGTGACGCAGGAAGCTGGAATAGACACCGGCATAACCCAGCGCCAGTGTTTCGCGGTCAACCCGTACCGGACGGTCCTGCAGCGGACGGACAATGTCATCCGCCGCATCCATCAGTGCGTACAGATCGGTACCGTGATCCCAGCCCATTTTATCGAACGCAGCAATGCACACTTCCAGCGGCGCGTTACCGGCACCGGCACCCTGACCGGCCAGTGATGCATCAATACGGTCACAGCCTTCTTCCACAGCCACCATGGAGTTGGCCACGCCCAGCGCCAGGTTGTGGTGCGCGTGAATACCGGTTTCAGTGGCCGGATCCAGCACATCTTTTACCGCACGGAAACGGTCGCGGATGTCATTCATGTTCATCGCACCGCCGGAGTCCACCACGTAAATACAGGTAGCACCGTAGCTTTCCATTAATTTCGCCTGCTCAGCCAGACCCTGTGGCGTCTGCATATGGCTCATCATCAGGAAGCCAACGGTATCCATACCCAGTTTACGGGCGTGCTCAATATGCTGGCGGGAAACATCCGCTTCCGTACAGTGAGTCGCCACGCGCACGATACGGGCACCGGCGTTATAGGCGTTATCCAGATCATGAACGGTACCGATACCCGGCAGCAGCAGGGTAGCGATTTTGGCGTGTTCAATGACTTCCGCCACTGCTTCGATCCATTCCAGATCGGTATGGGCACCAAAGCCATAGTTGAAGCTGGAACCCTGCAGGCCATCGCCGTGAGCAACCTCAATGGAATCCACTTTGGCTTTATCCAGCGCGCGCGCAATATCCTGCACGTTTTTGATGGAATACTGGTGGCGTACGGCATGGCTGCCATCACGCAGTGTCACATCGGAGATATAAAGTTTTTTACCGGGATTAAAAGTCATAATTATTTCCTCCTCAGTTGACCAGTGATTCGGCGATACGCTCGGCGGTACCCAGCGCTGCGGAGGTCATAATATCCAGGTTACCGGCATAGGCCGGCAGGTAATGGGCAGCCCCTTCCACTTCCAGGAAAACAGATGTTTTCAGACCGCTGAAACGGCCCAGACCCGGAACATTCAGATCGGTGACTTCATCAAACTGAACTTTCTGCTTCAGGCGGTAGCCCGGCACATAGCTCTTCACAGCCGCGGCCATGTCTTCGATGGATTTTTCAACTTCGGCCTGGTCAGCAGCATCCGACAGCACATACACAGTGTCGCGCATCAGCAGCGGCGGTTCCGCCGGGTTCAGAATAATAATCGCCTTACCTTTCTGCGCACCGCCCGCCACTTCAATGGCTTTGGAGGTGGTTTCAGTAAATTCGTCGATGTTGGCACGGGTACCCGGGCCGGCCGATTTACTGGAAATAGAGGCAACGATTTCGGCGTAATGAACTTTCGCCACGCGGGAGACCGCGGCTACCATCGGGATGGTCGCCTGGCCACCACAGGTAACCATGTTGACGTTATTCTGGCTGAGGTTCTGCTCCAGGTTCACGACCGGTACACAGTAAGGACCTATCGCTGCCGGTGTCAGATCCACCATTTTGATGTTTTCTTTAAAGCCACGTAAAAACACGTCGTTATGACGGTGGGCATTGGCAGAGGTGGCATCGAAGACAATTTCAATGTCCTGGAATTCCGGCAGTTTCACCAGACCTTCCACACCTTCGTGGGTAGTGGCCACGCCCATACGCGCGGCACGTGCCAGACCATCGGATGCCGGGTCGATACCGACCATGGCACCCATTTCGATATTCTTGCCATTGCGCAGAATTTTAATCATCAGGTCGGTACCGATATTGCCCGAGCCGATGATGGCTGCCTTAATTTTTTTACTCATTATTTATATCCTCAAAAAATCCGGGGCCGGCTCACTCAGCGCTGAATGACACGCCAACCTGGCCAATGCCTTCAATCACTGCCTCAAACTGATCACCTGCGGCGACCGGCGACATAGGGCCCAATGCACCGGTCAGGATGATGTCGCCTTTTTTCAGCGGCTCACCCAGACTGGCCATTTTGCGTGCCAGCCATACCGCAGCATTCAGTGGGTTACCCAGACATTCGGAACCGTTACCGGCTGAGACTTCTTCGCCGTTACGGGTCATGGTCATTGCGGCTTTACGCAGATCCACACCGTCGATGCGGCGGGCCGGGCCGCCAAGCACGAAACAGCCGCTGGAGGCGTTATCGGCGACGGTATCGACAAAACGGATATTCCAGTTTTCGACCCGGCTGCCGACAATTTCGAGCGCCGGCATCACCCAGTCGACAGCAGCGACCAGCTCGGCCAGACCGGTGTCGGCACGCGGCAGATCAGCGGCCAGCACCAGCGCAATTTCCGCTTCCACTTTCGGTTGCAGCACCCGGCTGAACGGCACTTCATCGTTATCGCCGTACGCCATATCGGCATACAGAGTGCCGAAGTCCGGCTGATCCACGCCCAGCTGCGCCTGCACTTTCGGGTTAGTCAGACCGATTTTACGGCCCACCACCCGCGCGCCGTTGGCACAGGCGTGCGCAACGTTAAGACTCTGAATCTGATAAGCCGCTTCAGCGTTATCTTCACCGATCACATCACGCAGAGGCGCGACCGGTTGAGAGGAGGATTCCGCCTGACGCAGTTGCGCCGCCAGCTGATCCAGTACCTGTTGATCTGTTGTCATGGTGTTGTCCTCAGCCAGGCTTCAGTTAATGCCGTGCTGCAGGAAATCCAGCACCATACGGTTGAATTTGTCGGCAAATTCCCACTGCACCCAGTGACCGCAACGGTTAAAGATATGCAGCTCTGAACGCTGAATGCCATTCACCAGACGGATACCGGTATCCATCGGCACAAAGCGGTCGTCGCGACCCCAGACGATCAGGGTTTCATTCTTGATTTCGCCCAGACGATGGCCGACATCCGGGAATTGTTTCGGATTCGCCTGACTGCTTTTCACGAAGTTTTCCAGATGATCTTTACGCGCAAGAATATTATTCAGGCGGGTCTGGAACAGTTCTTCCGTCAGCGCACTGGTGTCGTAAACAAAGATGTCCATCATCTCTTTGAGATTGTCCATCGTTGGATCACGGTACAGACGGCCGATGCGTTTGATGCCTTCAGCCGGCATCGGCGTGAACAGACTGCCACCACCGGTACCGCCGCCCATCAGAATCAGCTTGTCGACGTGCTGCGGATAATCCAGCGCAAAGGCAACGGCACTGTGACCGCCCATGGAGTTACCGATGATGTGAATTTTTTCCAGGCCCAGTGCATCCACCAGACCTTTCAGAATGCGTGCATTCAGGTGTGAGCGGGAGCCATCGTTAATGATGGTGTCACTCTTGCTCCAGCCCGGGCAGTCGAGCAGGATCACCCGGTAACCGGCGTCGGTCAGTGGCTGAATATTGCGGTTGAAGTTCGCCCAGCCGCTGGCACCCGGGCCAGAGCCGTGCAGCATCACAACAATTTCGTCACCCTGTTCGGTGTCGTTGTAATGAATGTTCAGATCCACGTCGTTATCACGGATGGTGACAAACTTGCTGGTCTCTGCTTCGGTCCATTGCTGCGTCATGTACTTTACCTCGAATTTTTAATGATCAGGCCGGTTTAACCGGTCCTGCGGTCAGCGCACCGAAACCGGCAATCCATTCAGGGATCGGACGGTAATAACGTGTTTCTTCGGTGTATTCACCAAACGCTGCCATTGCCGCGGCTGCGGCCACCCAGTTCTTGACTTCGTGTGTGGATTTACCGGCTGTTTCCGAGACTTCGCGGTTGCCGACTTTATCCAGCTCTGCCAGATTGCCGCTGGCAATCAGATTGAGGAACCACTGATCCCATTCCGGGTTCAGCGGATGCAGAGTGTTCTGGTCATCAACGAATTTACGCGCGGCAGTAATCACCCGGTTAGTGCGTAATTCCCGTTCATCCGGCGGCAGGTTACGGCCACTGCCACACAGGCGGTCTGCCATATGAGCATCTGCCGTTGCCAGTTCAGGCACCGGAGGCTGATGGGAAAGACCCCCTGAGGCGATGATCAGCACGCGCTTATTCAGCGTTGCTGCCCAACGGCCCAGAGCGTCTCCCAACAGACGGGCACGGCGGAACGATGGCAGGGGTACCGCCACCGAATTGATGAATACCGGGATCACCGGCACTTTATCAAGGCTGCCCAGCAGAAATTCCAGCGGCTGGGCAAAGCCGTGGTCGACCTGCATTTTATGAGACAGGGCGACATCCACACCGGCATCCATGACCTGCTCTACCGCTTGCTCAGCGAGCTCAGACGGTACATTAAGGTCGCCTTCGGCACTGCCGAAGTCACCGATTGCATAAGCCTGCGTTCCGATACAGAACGAAGGCATAATGTCGTAGAAAAAACCGTTGTAATGATCCGGCGAGAACAGCAGCACCAGTTCCGGATCGAACGCTTCAACCCGCTGACGGGCGGTCTGAATCACACCGCCGACTTCATCCAGAACGGCCTGTTCAGGATCAACGAAACCCACCAGCGGCGTATGAGAAAGACACTGTAATAATGCACTCATCTCACGCTACCTTCTGGCTGTCATCAGAACCTTTTGCCAGACAGGGAACGGCTTTCAGTACCATCAGGTATTCGTCAGTCACCTTACCCAGTGTCTGCGGAATCGCGACAGCACCGACAAAACGGTCCGGGCGGGTAATCACAACGGAAGCCGGGTAAGCGCCGAACCAGTCTTTGAGACGGTTCTGCAGATCACCAACGCGCACCACGTCATCGCTGACTTCACGCGGGTTTTTCATCTGTACGGCCGGCAGCACCTGAATAAAGGTGGCGCCCAGCGCTTTCCAGCTTTCAACCTGCTGACTGCTCAGACCCCAGGTCGGATCAGCGCCCCAGGCAATAATGGCAAAGCCGGCACCAATCACGTCATCGAGGCGGACTTCCTGGCCGTCTTCGTTCAGCACCTTAGGCTGGATAAACATTTTGCCGACCGGTGAATCTTTCACATCACCTTTCACTTCCACCTGTGCGCCTTTGGTATATTTCGGCATCGGTTTGAAACGCATTTCCAGGAAATAACGTTTTACCGGCGGTACATAACCCATCAGCCAGGACAGGCTGTCACGCAGGGTGGCCAGCCAGCGTTTCGGCGGATTCAGCACATTACCGGCCAGCACAGACAGATCAATCATGGCCTTGGCGTGGTCACGACGTTCCTGTTCATAGGTGTCGAGCAGCTCATGGCCGGCTTTACCCTGCACCACCAGCGCCATTTTCCAGGCCAGGTTAAAGGCGTCACGCATACCGCTGTTATAACCCTGCCCCTGCCATACCGGCATAATGTGCGCGGCATCACCGGCGAGAACAATACGGCCTTCGCGGAAACGCTCAGCAAGGCGCGCATTATGGTTATAAACCCGGCTGCGGATCAGTTCGATGTTGTCCGGATCGGGAATCACTTTTTCCAGCAGCTTGCGCATATTTTCCGGCTGGTTCAGCTGTTCTTCGGTTTCACCCGGCATCACCATAAATTCAAAGCGGCGGATACCGTGCGGCAGCGCGGCGGATACGTAAGGACGTACCGGATCGGCACACAGATAAATATTCGGCGTGGCCAGCGGGTCGTTGGCGATGTCCACCACAATCCACTGATTCGGTGCCGTTTTACCGTCAAAAGCGATGTCCAGCGTACGGCGTATGTAGCTGTTACCACCGTCACAGGCAATCATATAATCGGCACGGATGGTTTCGTGTGAACCGTCCGCTTTATCGGCAAAAATGGTGACGCCCTGATCGTCCTGTTCAAACTGCTGCACATCACGCGAAAACAGTACCTGCACATTGTCGAAACGCTGCAGACCACGGTGCAGTACGGCATCAACCTGCGGCTGAATAAAGGCGTTACGGCGCGACCAGCCGAATTCATCGGTCATCGGCTGAATATCCGCAAAACAGCGGCCTTTCGGCGTCAGGAAACGCATGGCGTGATAAGGCGTTGTGTGTGGCAACACTTCATCAATCAGACCAACCGACTGAATGGTACGCAGTGCTTCATCGTCAATACCGATGGCACGCGGGTAATCAATCAGCTGGTCCAGTTTTTCGATAACAACGACGTCAACACCTGCCTGGCCAAGATAATTGGCGATAGTCAGCCCGACAGGGCCGGCACCGAGAATCGCAACCTTACAGCTATGGTCGTAAGTATCTGTGTTTTTATTCTGAATATAATTCATAAGAGCACCTGTCTTGACTGAACTTCACAGGAACGTGAAAAACCAGCAGTCAGCTGATAAGCCCGGGAAGTTAAGTCAGGAATTGTCGTTTGTTATTTGTGTTTGGCGCGGGCAGTATAAAAATCACAGTGAACGGCTCTCAATGAAAAACACCGGCCCGGTGCACAGAGTGCACAGGCATCAGACAGGTCTTTACCCCTATGGAACCGAAATCAACGGCGAACTATAAAACTGTCCGCGGACTGACCAGAGGGCTCGCTGTGCTCAATGCCCTGAACCGTGAACCGGTCGGTGCCACCCCGGCACGACTGGCCGAACTGACCGGTATTCACCGCACCACAGTGCGCCGTCTGCTGGAAACCCTGCAGGATGAAGGCTATGTGCTGCGCAGTCTTTCCGACGACAGTTACCGTCTGACCATACGGGTGCGGGAACTGAGTGAAGGCTTCCGCGATGAGCACTGGATTTCATCCGTCGCGGCGCCGATGCTGGGTGAATTACTGAACGAAGTCCTGTGGCCGACCGACCTGTGCACGCTGGACGGTGACACCATGATGGTGCGTGAAACCACTCACCGCTTCAGCCGGCTGTCATTTCACCGTGCCATGGTCGGCCGCCGCCTGCCGCTTCTGGAAACCGCGACCGGTCTGGCTTACCTCGCCTACTGCCCGGAAAAAGAACGGGAAGAACTGATTACGCTGCTCGCCGGGCGTGATGATGCCAGCGGTGAAATTGCACGTAACAGAGAGCTGGTGAACAATCTGATTCTGCGCACCCAGCGCAAAGGCTTCGGCGAAAACTATATGAACTGGAATGCCGAGGAAAATATTGCCTCCATCGCCATTCCGATAAAATCCGGCGACAAAGTGCACGCCTGTCTGAACATTGTTTATGTCGCCAAGGCCATGACCATTGATCAGGCCGCAGAAAAATTCCTGCCGGCAATGACCCGCATCCGCGAAAAAATCGAACAGGGACTGGCGGAAGAAGGCTGAGGTGCTGACCAGGCAGTAAAAGTGAGTCCGCAGACTGGATTTTCAGCGCCCGCCGGCTAAACCTGAAGCAGGACACGCAGCAGGCCCGGAGCCCGCAAGGAGCGTCTATGGAATACCTCAGCTTCCGCCACCACCAGCAGCACTTTGCCGTCCCCATCAGCAGCGTGCGCTTTATTGCCGCAGAAAATGCCCTGCCGCCGACTCAGGTGGCAACCGGTAACAGCCGTCTGTTCACCATGGTCGAATACGATGGCCAGGCCTGTCCGGTGCTGTCACTGGCGCGCCTGCTGCACCAGCCTTCGGCCAGCGCCCGCAGCCGTGAGCTGCTGGCCTTACTGCAGGCCCGTGAGCAGGATCACCGGAACTGGCTGGCGGCGCTGAAAGAGGCACTGCAGCACGGGCGCCCCTTTGATCAGCAGCGTGATCCGGATCAGTGCGCCTTCGGCCGCTGGTATCTGTCTTTCACCACCACCGACCCACAGCTGCAACACCTGCTCGGGCGTTTTGATGCCCCTCACCGCCGCCTGCATGCCCTCGCCGGGGAGTTGCTGGCCATGTCCGGCCGTGAGCAGGCGCTGGCCATACTGCATGACCATGAACACAGCACCCTGGTGAAACTGCAGGACCTGTTTGCCGAAGCGCGGGAGCTGATTCAGGGCAGCGTCCGCCCCACAGTGATCATGCTGCAGAGCAGCGCCACCCAGGTGATCGGGCTGAAAGTGGATGATGTCGGTGAGGTCTTTGACTGTGGCCCCCAACAGGCGGATGCACTGACCGATTTCCTGCCCGGCTTCGGTAACCGCTGGCTGAAGAATATCCGCCTTGCCGGGCACGAGGTCACAGTCATGGAAATCAGTCCGGCACGGCTGCTATCATCCGCGTCCGAATCCCTGCCAGAAACGGACAGACTGTGACCGGAAAAATCCGCCCTAACCTGAAAAACCCCATTCACCTGCTGGCCTTTGGCCTGGGTTCCGGCACCGCCCCCAAAGCGCCGGGCACCTTCGGTACCCTGGCCGCGCTGCCGGTGTGGTGGTTCCTGCTGCAGGGCATCCCGACCCTGCCCTACCTCGGTATTCTGATCGCCGGCTTCGCACTGGGCGTGGTGCTGTGTGACATCACCTCCCGCGACCTGGGCGTACACGACCACGGCGGTATTGTCTGGGACGAATGGATCGGCGTGTGGATCACCCTGCTGTGGCTGCCGCTGGAGGGTGGTCTGCTGGCCGACCTTGGCTGGCTGCTGTACGGGTTTGTGCTGTTCCGCTTTTTCGATATTCTCAAACCCTGGCCCATCAAATGGCTGGATACCCGCGTCCATGGCGGCTTCGGCATTATGATTGATGACGTGCTGGCCGGGATTTTCGCCTGGCTGGTATTGCAGGGAACGGTTATTTTACTGTTCTGAGGCACCACCGAACGCCCGCCGCCGGCGGGCGTTTTTGTCTCTGCCGGCCACCCGGTATCACAACGGCCCCCCGGATCAGGAGATAACGCGATGTTTGGCAACCACTTCAGCAGCCTGACCATTCCCACCAGCGGCGCCGACATCCATCTGTTGCACGCTGGTTGCGGCGCACCCCTGCTGCTGCTGCACGGCTACCCCCAGACCCACGCCATCTGGCACCTGACCGCGCCCCTGCTGGCGCAGCATTTTCATGTTATCTGCCCGGATCTGCGTGGTTATGGCGACAGCTCCAAACCGGCAAGCGACGCCACTCACGCGCCCTACGCCAAACGGGCGATGGCGCAGGATATGGTGGAGGTCATGGCGGCCCTGGGCTATGACCGGTTTTACGTCGCCGGTCATGACCGCGGTGCCCGCGTCACCCATCGTCTGGCAAAGGATTATGCGCAGCAAATCCAAAAAGCCTGCGTGATGGATATTGCCCCCACCGAGTATATGTTCAGCCACACGGATCAGGCCTTTGCCACGGGTTATTATCACTGGTTTTTTCTGCTGCAGCCGGACGGTTTACCGGAACATATGATCGGCTGTGATGCGGATTATTATCTGCGTGAAAAACTCCGCCGCTGGGCCGCACCGGGCGCGGAATTTCATCCACAGGCGGTGGCCGAATACCTGCGTTGTTTCCGCCAGCCGGACGCCATTCATGCCAGCTGTGAAGATTACCGCGCCGCCGCCACCATCGATCTGCAGCATGACGCCGCGGATGCCGGTAAAAAAATCGCCTGTCCGTTGCTGGTGCTGTGGGGCAGTCAGGGCTTTATTAACCGCACCTACGATGTACTGGCGGTGTGGCAGCAATACGCACAGCAGGTGGAAGGGCGACCACTGAACTGTGGCCATTTTCTGCCGGAGGAAGCCCCGGCGGAGGTGTGTGAAGAACTGCTGCGCTTTTTCAGCTGATGTCGCTGCGGATCATCGCCACCGCGGCATCAATCAGCTTGCGCGCCACCGTCTGTGGGGCCGGCAGCTGCGGCAGCTGATCGATATCAAACCAGTCAGCCGTTTCCAGTTCGTTGGTATCAATCACCAGTTCACCACCGGCGTATTCACATAAATAACCCAGCATTAACTGATGCGGAAACGGCCACGCCTGCGACACCATATACTGCGCGTTTTTAATCTGAATGCCGGCTTCTTCTTCCACTTCCCGTGCCAGCGCCTCTTCCGCCGATTCCCCGGCTTCAATAAAGCCGGCCAGGCAGGAATACATGGCCGTGCGGTGATGACTGGAATGAGCCAGCAACAGGGTACGGCCTTTGCGTACCACGCCGATCACACAGGGCGAAATTTTCGGATAGGAACGGTAACCACAGGCAGGACAGGTAAGCGCCCGGTCATTGTCGGTAAACTGCAGTTTATCACCGCAGCGTGAACAGAAATTCTGCGTGCTCAGCCAGTATCGCAGCTGCGCTGCCGCATTAATTACCTTAAACACATCATCCGCCGTGGCCTGCAGGCAGTCACGCAGACTCATGGTCTGCCAGCCTTCCGGCTGTTGCGCCACTTCCACCATACGCAGCGCGACATCATTCACCGTACCCAGCAGCAGTTCGCGTTCGCCCGGCAGCGCCAGACTGTCACGGGTCCAGGGGGGATGCTGCAGCGGCTGCTGAATAAATTCCGGCTGTGCCAGCAGCTTATCACCGAGAAAATACAGGGTCAGGGTCTGAGGGGAATCTTCCCCGCTGATCATGGCCGGATGATAAACAAATTCGTAGTGCATGGTCTGGCTCCGCGACTGTCCTGAGCCGACAGTATGCCATGATCTGAGTGGAAAGACCGGCGCCGGCTACAGCACTTTGGTAAACAGATGGCGGCGGCTGATATGGCCGCCGGACAGCATATACTGCCCGTCGCCCTGGTAATGCAGGGTCTGCGGATGTTGCGGGCTGAGCGCCACATGCGCCTGCACCACTTCAAAAATAAAGAAGTTATACGAATCAACCAGTACGTCGTCGTACAGCACACATTCAAAGCAGGCAAAGCATTCATCCAGCAGTGGTGCTGCCACCTGCGTGGCCGGCACCGCGGTCAGACCAAAGCGGGCAAATTTATCCGTGTCTTCACCCGAGCAGTTACCCACCCGGCTGACCACATCCACCAGATCGGCGGCGGGCAGATTAATCACACATTCGCGGCTCTGGCGGATCAGTTCAAAACTGTAATTGGCGGAGGAAATCATGCAGCCCACCAGCGACGGCGAAAATTCCATCACCGTCTGCCAGGCATGGGTCATAACATTGCGCCTGCCAGCACAGGCTGAGGTGATCAGCGCTACCGGCCCGGGTTCGAGATAATGACGGACGTCTTCGGTGGGGTAAGCCTGACGGCGGTACGTTTTCATCGCGGGCTCCTGCAGACCGGCTGTCAGCCAGCATAACGCGGTTGACCGGCTCAGCCCAGTCCGCCGCTGTTTTCGGCGCCCGAATAACGCCGCAGGCGACGTGACACACTGTCCACCATAATATTCAGCGCCGCGGTCACCAGAATCAGAAAGAAGGCTTTGTCGTAGCGGATTTCTTCAAATGCCGAGTCAATATAAAAGCCCAGCGTGGCGATGCCTAAAATCCCCATGATCGCACTTTCACGCAGGATGACTTCCCAGCGGTAAAACAGAAAGGCCAGAAATCCGGGATACAGACGTGGCGTGTGCAGATACAGATAACGGTTCACACCCCCCGGATCGTCCACCCGCTGCGCCTGCTGTTCGCTGTGACCGGCAAGCAGAAAAGCGATCAGGCCGCCATTATGCAGCGCCAGTGCCAGTACCGCCGGCAGACCGGAAGGGCCAAACAGCAGCAGCAGGATAAAGGCAAAAATCATTTCCGGCGTTGAACGCATCACCAGCAGCAGCACCCGCCCGGCAATGCGTCCGCGCCCCACCAGCGCACGGCTGGCCAGCGGATACACCAGCAGCGCAATCATACCGGTCAGCACCAGCGCCAGCTGGGTCAGCAGCAGGGTTTCAATCAGCGCCGGCCAGGCTTCGCGACTGAACACCCCGGCATACCACGCCGCGGCGGCAACAATATCGCCGTCAGTCAGGGCCCGCGGCCAGATATCCTGGCTGATAAATTGCCACATCAGCCCCTGCGGCACCGGTGGAGTGTCCGGTAACAGCAACAGAGCCAGCAGCACGTACAAGGGAATCAGCCGCGGCCGCAGCCAGAAACGGATGCTGGCAATCAGCAGAAAAAACAACCACAGCAGCGCCGCCGCGTTGCTGTAATCGCCCTGTTTGAAAGCCGTCTCCAGATGAAAGCCCAGCGTCGGCAAACCAATAAAACCGAGAATCGCGCTGGAACGCAGTGCACACTCAAAGCGGTAGCGCACATAATGTGAAATTTCCGCCAGCGCCTGCGGAATCAGGGTGTAGGCGTAACGGCTGAGCCGCCCGGTCGTGCCGGCCAGCGTCTGCGCCGGGGCCGGACTCTGGCGCGCAAAAATCTCCGCAAAAACTTTGGCAAACACCCCGGTGTAAGGAATCAGAATCGCCAGCAGACCGGTGGTGGCACTCAGCCCCCACAGCTGCATAAACAGCAGGCCCCAGAATATTTCATGCACCGCCCGCAGCGAAGCCGCCAGCATGCGCAGTGGCCGCCAGTGCCAGAACATCGCCAGCAGCAGCCCCGCCGGCACTGAGATCACCACCGCCAGCAGCGCAAACGCCACCGTCTGGCCAAGGGCCGATGCCAGAATCCGCGGATCATCCCACCAGGGGGTAACCAAACCCAGCGCAATACGGCCGAGTTCCTGCCAGGGCTCAGACGGGTAAACCGCCAGATCGGCAAACGGCAGACACAACAGCGCTGACAGCAGCAACCCCAGAGACAGCCACAGCAGCCGCCGACCGGTGCTGAGCGGATTACTGCGCATACAGTGCGTCCAGCGCCGCGCCGGTCAGGGCCGCAGCCGGACCATCGTAACTGATCACGCCCTGCCGGAGAGCGATCACACGGTCAAAATGATCCAGCGCCAGACGGCGGTTATGCAGACTCACCAGCAGGGTTTCATGGCGGCGGATCAGCAGCTGCAGAATATTTTCCGCCTGCTGCGGGTCGAGGGCGGAGACCGGTTCATCACCGAAGAACACCGGCTGCCGGCGGAACAGGGCTCGGCCGATGGCCACCCGCTGGCGCTGACCACCGGACAGCTGGTCGACGGATTTCCATAACTGATCCGCGATGCCCAGTTCTGCCGCCAGCGTGGTAATGGCCTGCCTGTCAGCCTGGCGCGGATAAATCAGATTGCTCAGGTTATACAGAGTGCTGTGCCGTTCCAGGCCACCCATATAAATGTTCTGGTAAGCCGACAGAATATCCACCAGCCCGGAGGACTGCGGGCACAGGGCAATCTGCCCGCTGTGCTGCGCATACAGCCATTCCAGCAGGCTGGATTTACCCGCGCCGGAGGGGCCGATTAACGCCACTTTTTCGCCGCGGTACAGCGTCAGGCTGATATGACTCAGCACCTCTGTACGGCCTTTTTTCAGGCTCTGCTGCTGCAGCTGAAACAGTGGTTCAGTACTCTGCACGGTACTCATTAATCGATCAGACCAATCTCTCTGGCGGTGTTTTCAATCGGCTGGTAATCGCTGTTGCCGGCCGGCACAAACGACTGCCGCGGAAAACTGGCCAGCAGATCTTTGTCGTTCATGTTCAGCAGCATGTCCCGCACTTTGTCTTTGAAACCGGCGCCGAAACGGGCATCCACATCGCCACGGATGGTCCACTGATAATCCGGGTAAGTCGGGGTTTCCCAGATCACACTGACTTTCTGCGGATCGACATTACCCGCCGCCAGTTCGTTTTCCCACACGGTGTAGTTCACGGCACCGACCTGATAGGCCCCGGCCTGAACCTGTGCGATGGTGCGGCTGTGATCACCGGAAAAACCGACGCGCGCAAAAATATCCTGCGGAGCGGCCTGAAACTGTTCACGCAGATAAAATTCCGGCATCAGCCGGCCGGACGTTGACCCCTTGGAACCAAAGGTAAAGGTCTTGCCGCGCAGCTCATCCGTCAGCGTTGTCAGCGGCTGCAGGCCGGTGCTGTGATGAGCAATAAAATAGGTTTTGAAAAACTGGTCTTCATAGCCCTGGGCGATGGCTTCCGAGCCCGGCACAAGACGCCGTGCCTGCACACCGGACAGACCACCGAACCAGGCCAGCTGTACCTGATTATTACGGAAGGCCGTAATCGCTGCCGCGTAGGATTTCACCGGAATATATTGCACCTCCACACCCAGTTGCTGCGCCATATAATCCGCCACTTTATTGAAGCGCTGCTGCAGCCGCGATTCATCTTCGTCCGGAATCGCGGTAAAAACAAAGGTGTCAGCCTGAGCGGACAACGCCGCCAGCAGTAAGGCACTCAGGGTCAGTAATTTTTTTATTGTTGCCATCCGGCACTCCTTAATGATTTGCCATATAGTCTTTGATTGCGCCAGCCGTACCACGGAATTCCAGCGGCCCCTGTTTCAGCGACATCTGGTAGTCGTACATCGGGTCGTAATAATCGCGCAGCAGAATGCGGATCCATTCGCGGTGCAGGCTGTTGTCACCGCGCTGCTGTTCCGCCAGCGCCTGCTGCATTAATTCACTCAGCTGCTGATAACGGACACCGCCCAGACGTTTGCGGATTTTATACAGTGACTGGGTCAGATCATCGGCAAAGGCGGTAAAACCCGTGTCCTTCCCCTGCGCCTGCTGCCACTCTTCCAGCTTATTCAGAATGTAATTACGGAAGCTGTGTTCCACCCGCTGTTCCAGCGTGCTTTCCACCACGATTAATGGTGACTCCGCCATTTTTTTGCGCAGATTTTCCGGAATCGCGCAGCGACCAATCAGCATGCTTTCGTCTTCCAGCAGGATGGAGGCTTCAGGATGTGCGTGATTCTGGCGGAACAGCACAATGGCGAGTGTATTTTCAAAATCAATCTGCGACGGCTGCCCCGCCGGGCGCTTTCCAAAGGTACTGCCGCGATGATGCGCCAGCCCTTCCAGGTCAATGCTGTTGGGCAGCTCATTGAGCAGATCGGTTTTGGCACAGCCGGTATGACCGGCCAGAATGCGGAACGACGACTCAGCGACGATCCGCTCCTGACTGTCAATCAGAAAACGGCGCAGGGCTTTGTAGCCACCTTTAATCCGCGGGTAATCGACGCCGGCATCGCGCAGCCACTGCTGTACCGTCTGACTGCGCAGACCGCCACGCCAGCAGAATAAATAACCGTCCGGATGGGCGCGGGCAAAATCCAGCCACTGCGCCAGACGCGCTTCCTTTATTTTGCCGCTGACCAGCTGATGGCCGAGTTTAATGGCGGCGTCCTGCCCTTCGCGCTTATAACAGGTGCCGACTTTCGCCCGCTCCTGATCCGTCATTAATGGCAGGCTGGCGGTAAAAGGAAATGAGCCTTTTTTATATTCCAGCGGCGCGCGGGTATCGAACATGGGCGTGTCGCGCAGAAATATCTGCGCGTAATCATCGCTATCCGGACGGCTCATGCCTGCCCTCCGGTGACTTCAATGCGGTAATCTGCGCGGGCTTCCACCAGCTCACCGATGCTTTGTGCATACACACCGGCCGTTTCAAGAACTGCTTCCAGTGCTGCCGCTTTTTCCGGCTGCACGGCAATCAGCAGGCCACCGCTGGTCTGCGGATCACAGAACAGGGCTTTCTGTTCATCGCTTAAAGGCGCGAGTCTGTCGCCATAGGATTCAAAATTACGTGTGGTGCCGCCGGGCAGACAGCCCATGGCGATGTAATCCTTAACCGGCGGTAACAACGGAATGGCGGATTCGTGCAGCACAGCATTTACGTGACTGCCTTCGCACACTTCCAGCAGATGCCCCATTAAGCCGAAACCGGTGACGTCGGTAATGGCTTCCACGCCGTCCAGCTGTGACACCTCAGCGCCGACTTTATTCATCATGCACATCACATCGCGGGCAAGAAATTCATGCTCCGGCTGCAGTTTTTTCTGTTTCTGTGCCGTGGTCAGAATACCCACGCCCAGCGGCTTGGTGAGGTAGAGCTTACAGCCGGGGCTGGCGGTGTTGTTCTGTTTCAGCTTGTCCTTCGCCACCAGACCGGTGACGGCAAGGCCAAAAATCGGTTCCGGCGAATCAATACTGTGCCCACCAGCGAGCAGAATACCGGCTTCGGCACAGGCCTGACGGCCACCATCCACCACGCGCTGAGCGACTCCCGGCGCCAGCACATTCACCGGCCAGCCAAGAATGGCGATGGCCATCAGCGGCTTACCGCCCATGGCGTAAATATCACTGATGGCATTGGTGGCAGCGATGCGCCCGAAATCAAACGGGTCATCAGCAATCGGCATAAAAAAGTCGGTGGTGCTGAGGATGACCTGGCCGTTGCCGAGATCATAAGCAGCGGCATCATCCTTACTGCTGTTGCCCACCAGCAGATTGGCATCGGCCGGAAGCTGCAGTGACGACGCCAGAATGCTGTCGAGGACTTTAGGTGAAATTTTGCAGCCACAACCGGCGCCGTGGCTGTATTCCGTCAGTTTGATTTCACCGCTTAAATGTTGTTCTGCAGACACAAAAACCTCCCGGGCAGCAGGGATCAGACAGGCGCGCATAATACGACCCCTGAGGCAGATTGGCGAGCCGTTGCCCGGCCGGAACAAAAGGAATCAATCCTTTTCCGCTTTTGTCCTGAAATGAAACATATCACTAACGGCAAAGGGTCTAGGCTTAGTTGATAAATCTAATAATTTTTGGAGCCCCTATGAAGTCCCTGTCTCTGTCCCAGCGTCTGCTGGTTGGCGTACTGACCCCGCTGCTGCTGATTTTCGGCAGCCTGATTATTACCGTGGCCATGCAGTTAGGTTCTGCCCTGCCGCAGATGCATGAAGAAGCCGCGGTCAACAGCGTGGCCTCACGCGCCGCTGAAATTTCACGCTGGCTGGGTGGATTTGAAAAATGGCTGGGAGGCCTGTCGCGCGATGAATATCTCAACCGCAGCGACCTGTCAGCGGAAGAACGCAGCCGCTGGTTAAGCCTGCATGCTATTAATGATCCGGCGCTCGACAGTCTGTTTTATATTGATCCCGCCGGCCAGGCGGTCACGCATAAAAGTCCGCGTCTGCTGAACCTCAGGGACCGCGATTATTTTCATACCCATATGGCCGGTAACGGCCCGGATATCATTATTTCCCAGCCGGTTCTGTCCAAAGCCACCCAGGAACCGGTGACCGCTATTTCCGTTCCGGTGCGCAACAGCGCAGGAGAAGTGACCGGCGTACTGGGCGTGGCCGTCACCATGGCCAACCTGTCAGTGATCGCCAATCAGCTGGCCGATAAAAATGATGGCCGCGAGTTCGGCTGGGTGGCGGATAAAAACGGTGTGCTGGTTGCGCACCCGGATAAAGCCCTGCGGATGAAGATCAATCTGACCAAAGGCGACGAAGCCGGCATGGCCGGACTGACCGCCCTCAATCAACGCATACTGAGCGGTAACCCCGGCAGCGGCACTTACCACAGCAAAGATGGCAGCGAATACACCGCCTTCTTTTCACCGATTCAGGGCTCGCCCGGCTGGACCATCGGTCTGTCCGTGCCCACCGCCTCCTTCACTGCCGAGAGCCGCTCGCTGCTGCTGCAGATTACCGGACTGATGGTGGTTGCGGTGGTGGTAATGATCGCTGCCCTGCTGTTTGTGGCGCGGCAGATGGTGCGCCCGGTACGGCGTATGGTGGATATGCTGCACAATATTGCCGACGGTGAAGGTGATCTGACCCAGCGTCTGCCGGTGGACGGCAAGGATGAAATTTCACAGCTGGCCGATGGTTTTAACCGCTTTACCGACCGCATCCACAAACTTATGCAGCAGGTTGCCCAGACCACTCAGGAGCTGAACGACAGCGCCACCAGCCTGCAGGAAGGCAGTAACGACATGCGTGACAACGTGCATAAACAGCAGTCTGAGGTTGATCAGATTGCCGCCGCCATGAACGAAATGGAAAGCACGGTACGTGACGTTGCCGCCCATGCGCAGACTGCATCCAACGCCGCGCAGGAAGGCAGCTCTCAGGCCCGTGAAGGTTCCATGCGGGTCGGGCGCGTGCGTGAAGTGATTGCCGAGCAGGCAGAGATGATCCGCAGCAGCGCCGAGGAAGTGTCGGCGCTGCAGGAATCCGGTGCGCAGATCGGTCAGGTGATGGAAGTGATCCGTGGCATTGCCGAGCAGACCAACCTGCTGGCGCTGAACGCCGCCATTGAAGCCGCCCGGGCCGGCGATGCCGGCCGCGGTTTTGCCGTGGTGTCCGATGAAGTGCGTCAGCTGGCCGGCCGTACCCACGAATCCACCCAGCAGATTCAGCAGACGGTGGAAGTGCTGCAGTCGCGTATCAGCAAAGCGGTGGAGGCTATGCACGCCAGCAACGAACGTTCGCAGCAGAGCGTCGGCGAAGCAGAGGCCGCTCATCACGCCCTGCAGGCCATTTCCGAAGCCATCGGTAATATCGAGGGCATGAACCTGCAGATCGCCGCCGCCACGGAGGAACAGAGTGCCACGGCAGCCGAGCTGAACCGTAACCTGAGCAGTATTGTGGAAGTAAGTAACACCACCCTCAGTCATACCGCCAGCGCCTCAGAAAGCATTGAGCATCTGTTTGGCCAGGCCGATGAACTCAGCGGTGCGGTCAGCCGCTTCCGCCTCTGATGTCAGCGCAATCACCATTGTGACCTTCTGCCCCGGCATCGACGGGGCTTTTTTTGTGCGCTGCTTTTCTGTGCACCGCCAGCCACTGATACCCCAGTAATGCACCCGGATTAATCAGCCACCGCGCCAGCGCTGCCGTTGATGCAGGCCTGCTTTTTGCTGAAGATCCGTATCAGCCATGCCCGCGAGGGGATCACAGTGCATATCCGGACCGCCACCTTCAGTGAAGTCAACCAGCATGCCGAATCCCTGCTGCACTGGCCGCAGGAATACGATCAGGTCACCCCGGGCCGCTTCCGGGGCTTTCTGCAGGATATCCATTTCGACGCCATACGCCTGTTCCGCGAGCGCATGAATCAGGGTGTGGCCCAGCACACCCATACCCCGGCCGGGCAGGTCAGCCTGATCATTCCGATTCATCTGCAGTGTGAGCGTACCTCAGACAGCGCCCGCTGTGTTCTGTCTGCCGGTGTGACACTGCTGCCCACCGATCAGGATTTCTTTTTTGTCGCCCCACCGCAGACAGACTACGCCGTGCTGGCCGTCAGTCAGGAGCAGTTGCGCGACCGCCTCAGTGGTGATGATTATTCCGGACTGCTGCAGGCCCACCGCAGCTATGGCATCCGCATCCGCCCGGATGTACTCGCCGGCTGCCGGCAGCAACTGCTGCAGCTGATGCAGGCCGTTACCCAGCCGGACAAGCTGCACGGCAGTCAGGCGCTGCGCGAAAAGGCCCTGCAGGATCAGCTCATTCTGTTACTGCTGGAGTTATCCACCCCGGCGGCGCGGCAGCCCCCCAAACCACTGGGCAATCAGCACCATTACATCGTCCGCCGCTGCCACGACTATGTGCTGTCACAGGAAGGCGCCATCGCCAGTGTGCTGGATGTCTGCCGTGAGCTGAATGTGCCGCAACGCACGCTGAATTACAGTTTCGCCCGGGTCACCGGCACCTCGCCGGCGCAGTATTTACGCGCGGTAAAACTCAATGCCGCGCGCCGGCAGCTGCAGTCCAGTGCCCTGCCGGTCACCGCCATCGCCGCCAATTTCGGGTTTTTCCATACCGGTTATTTCAGTCAGGAATACCGCCGTCTGTTCGCCGAAACGCCGACCGACACCCGCGGCCGGCAGGCCAGCTGATCCGCCAGCCAGTACACAACCGCTGCACTGAGAAAAATCATTCCGCCCAGCTGCTGATCCGCCGTCACCGGTAATGCCGCCCAGCCGGGCACGGCCTGCAACATCTGCTGGTGCGCCGCCGCATCGTGCGCCTGACGGTACAGTGCCGGCTGTAACAGCATCATCAGCCCCCAACTGAACAGCGGCACCACAGCGGCCAGCCGCACTGTCAGCCACCAGCGTTCACTGAGGGCCGGCAGCCACAGCGGCAACAGACACAGACTGATGCCACTGAACGCCATCAGCCAGCGCATCAGGGCATACGCTGCGCCATCCTGCATCAGATAAAGGTGCAGCGACGGCAGCATCCATACCCAGGTCAGCAGGGAAAATAACAGCACCAGCGGCAGCATCAGCACCGTTACGGCTGACGGCGCCGGGCGGTGTCCACCGGACAACCTCAGCGACGCCAGCCACAACAGCGGCGCCAGATGATGAATCAGCACACTCTGCCAGCTGTGCAGCCACAGGGAAAAACGTCCGATGTTGTCCAGTGCCGGCAGCATGCCGGCGATAAACAACACACTGGCGCTGAAAAATAATCCCGGACTGGCCAGCAGGCCGCGCTGCAGCAACAGACGCCGCAGCCAGGCTACCAGCAGCACGCTGGCGGCCATATCCAGCACGGCAATCATGGCTTGCTGCAGCAGGCATCATCACCGCCGCTGGCATTGACACTGCCACTGTCTTTACCGCCCGGTACGTCCATGGCCGGGTTGGCATCGAAGAAATTATTGGGTTTTAACGTGAAACCCACATACTCCACCGGCATCACCGGAAAATCCTCCGGCTTACACACATGGGTATGACCATAGGTGTGCCAGACAACGATATCGGTATTCTCAATACTGCGGTCTTTTTCTGCGTAATACGGGAAGCCGTCGCCTTTGTTCTGATTCGGATAATTACCGCTGCCATAACGCTGCTGCGGATCATACGGCGTTACCCATAAATGTTTGCTGGCGAAGCCGGCACGCCGGCCGACGTAACTGTCGGCGTGCGCCAGCATCACCGGATTATGTTCCGCCACCAGCTTGTAACCCGTGGGGTTGCCGACAGCATTTTTCACATTCGGATTAATAATTTTCCAGAAACGGCCGCTCTGACCATTGGCTTCACGGGCGGCCTCCTGTTCGGTTTTCAGCACCCGGGCGTCCGTTCTGAACACATTGCCCCATGGATTATCCTCACCCGCCGGTGACGGTGAGAAATTGGTTTCCATCACCGAATTATTTTCGCCATCGAGCATCATGTGCAGACGCGCATTAAAGAAATGCTGGTGCGTCGGGCCGTAAATTTCGGGAGTGACTTTACCGCCATGCGCGGGCGTCGTGCCGGACACCATACCAGCAGTCTGAATAATACCGGTAAGCTTGGTTTCCAGCTGAATCGTACCGTCCTGATACAGGTACCAGTAGAAGCCGTAATCGTAGTTACCCACGGTACAGAAAAAACTGATCACCAGCCGCCGTGAACGGCGGACCTCAAACACATTGGTGCGGAATTCATAGTGTTTCCACAGGGTGCCGAAATCTTCCTCGTGCATGCACACGGCGTTTTTCATCAGGAAGGGTTCGCCCTTATCGTCCACTGCCGGAATATCAAAATAACGGATGGCACCCAGGCAGTCGCAGCCCAGTTCCAGCTGATTAGCAAGACGGCCGAGACCGTATTCACCGCCGTCAAAAGCGCATTTCCAGTAATGGTTAATGGCAGTATCGGAATACGGTACCGCCATATCGGTCACACTGGCGCGGTAAATAATTGGCCGGGTTTTATCGCCGTCGGTGTAGCTCAGCTGATTCAGTACCAGGCCTTCACGCGGAGTAAAGCCGACACGGAATTGCCAGTTCTGCCAGCTCACTTTCCAGCCATCGACAGAAAAACTCACGCCTTCCGGCTGCACAATATGCAGGGGTTTCAGCCCTTCGCGCGACTCGCCCAGCGATGGCGTATCGTAGTTACGTTTGGTCTCCGGCACCGGTGTATTACGCCCGTCATCCAGCAGTTCAATAACCTTACCTTCATTCAGGTCGATAATGGCCACCAGGCCTTCGATCGGATGGGCATAGCCGTTATCGGTGAATTTATCGCGGTAAAAGGCGACCCCGCGCATCAGGCGTTTGCCCTGATATTTCGGATCATCGCCGTAATAACCGAACGACCAGGGATCAATCTGGATATTCTCAATATCCGCATCCGTCAGGCCACGTTTTTTAACCGCTTCGCGCCAGGCGGGATCATTCTGGACAATTTCGACACAGGTAAAAAACTCCTCCACCATGATCGGCGCCTGTCCGGCTTCTGCCGGGTCCAGTTCACGCCAGGCACTGACTTCCCCGGCGTTCAGATCAACAATCCCTTCGGCCATGGCTCCGCTGGCCTTATCCAGCACCGTGGCAAATGCCCGGCGGGAAAATGGCTGTCCAGGTACGAAAGCCAGCACTTCGGCTTTATCCGGCTCTTCCAGCTGCAGATAGGGGAAACGGCAGCTGTCCGCCAGCCCCTGGCCGCGGCGGATAATCTCAGCGGCCTGCTGCAGTTCATCAATGCTCAGAGGGTCCAGTGGGTGAGTAGCCCTGGCGCCAGGAGCGGTTTCCGGCTTGGTGGTGGCAGAGTGACATTGGCTGTTCATGAGGGTTCCTCTTATCGGGTCTGAATACGTTATTCCCCGATAGTAAAAAGCCTGCACCATGGCTTTATCACAAACTGGCAAGATTTCACGCCCTGTTCCGCCCCCCCTCAGTGACACTGCGACATTGTCAGCACTGCCCGCCCGGTTAGGCGGCTGCAGTATTATCGGCTACAATGCCTGCACGTTATTTAATCAGTGATCCCGGCATACAAAGGCTAACCTTCTGATGCGCGCGCTGCAGGCAGCTGTTCTGTTTTCCCTGCTGCTTTCCGGCCTAACGGCGGCAGCGGCTCCCCCGACGGCGTATCCGGCCATTAACTATTTTGTTGCCCAGAAACAGTCACGCCCTTTCCAGATTGAAGACAATGGCAGCAACCAGCACGGTATGATCACCGAACTGCTGCAGCAGATCGCCGCCCGCCTGAACCTGACCATCCACTACCACACGCTGCCATTCCGCCGTTACCGCCAGGCGCTGCAGGACAATACAATACCGCTGTGGATTACTTACGGCGCCCCGCACTGGGCGGCACCGCAGAGCACCCGGCTGGGCAATGAGAGCATTACCACCATCCGCCACAGCCTGTTGTCCAGTTCCCGTATGCCGGCCCCCGCAGTACATTCGGTAAAGGATCTGTGCGGCAGCAACCTGGTGCTGATGGATGGCTTTTATTATCCGGAACTGGACGCGGCGCTGAACAACGGCTGTATTAAGGGCTTCCGCGTACGCAGCCACAAGGCCGCCTTTCTGTTTGTCGACCGCAATGCCCCACCCTCCATGTTTCTCGAAATGACCTACCGCATCCGCTATAACCGGGCGCAGGAACAGTGGCCCGCGGGCAGTTTTATCCTGACGGATATTTCCGCCATTATTCCGCCCTATGACCTGCACTTTGCCTACTCTGAGGATATGCCGCAGGCGCTGATCGACCATATGGATGAAGAGCTGCGGCGGATGAAAAAGAACGGCGAACTGGAAGCCATCATCGAACGCTATCAGAACTGAGCCGGCGCGCCCCTGCTGCCATTTATCGCGCGGCTCTTCAGATCAGCCGCCAAACCCAATACACTAAGGGAAACAACACGCCGAGCTGCCGTGACCTAACCGGATTCCGTCTCCGCAGGGTCCGGCAGCCGTGAGCCGTTGACGGTTCACCAGGGTTCTGCCGGAAACGGCCGGGCCTCCCGACTTGGAAAGGTGTAACAACTGATGCAATCCCGGATTCCTCTGCGGGCATTGCCGACGACCGCCGGCCAGCAGGATGCGCAGCCGCTGATGACGCCTGTCTCCGGCCCGCTTGAGGACCGTTTTGGCAGACGTTTCAGCTACCTGCGCCTGTCGGTCACGGATGTCTGCAATTTCCGTTGTAATTACTGCCTGCCTGATGGTTATCAGTGCAGCACGACCCCCGAGCCGCTCACCCTTACTGAGATCGGCCGGATTGCCCGTGCTTTTGCCGCCATGGGGACGCGTAAAATACGCATTACCGGCGGCGAACCCAGCCTGCGTAAAGACCTGCCACAGATTATCCGCGTGCTGAAACAGACCCCGGGGATCGACACCGTGGCGCTGACCACCAATGGCTACCGCCTGACTCATCAGATCGGCGACTGGGCAGACGCCGGCCTGGATCAGCTCAATGTCAGCATCGACAGTCTCGACCCGCAGCAGTTCCGCGCCATTACCGGACACGACAAACTGCAGGAAATACTGACCGGTATTCAGCTCGCCCGGAACGCCGGTATCCAGCACATTAAAGTGAATGCGGTGCTGCTGCAGGACTGGAATATGAGCGCTTTTCCGCAGTTTCTCGCCTGGCTGAAACACGAGGATGTCACCCTGCGTTTTATCGAACTGATGCAGACCGGCGATAATCAGGACTTCTTTGCTGCCAACCACGTCTCCGGTGCACTGGTACGCGAACAGCTGCTGCGCAGTGGCTGGCAGCTGCAGGCCCGTGGCCGCCACGCCGGGCCGGCAGAAGAATTTGCGCACCCCGGTTACCGCGGCCGGATCGGCCTGATCATGCCCTACAGCAAAGACTTCTGCAGCAGCTGCAACCGGCTGCGGATTTCGGCGCAGGGCAAGCTGCACCTGTGCCTGTTCGGTGATGAAGGTTTTGAACTGCGCCCACTGCTGCAGGATGATGATCAGACTTTACTGCAGCAGCGCATCCATGAACTGCTGCAGGACAAGAAAGCGACCCATTTCCTGCAACAGGGTGAAACCGGGGCCGTGCGCCATTTCGCAATGATCGGGGGATAACATGGAAACGCTCGGAATTATTCTCGCCGGTGGCAACTCCAGCCGTATGGGCGGCGATAAAGCCCTGCTGCCGATTCATGGCATGACCCTGCTGGAACACACCACAGCGGTTGTCCGCGACTGCCTGCAGACCGTCTGGATCAGCCGCCGGCAGGATCAGCCACTGCCGGCCGGCTCAGACAGAACGGTATATGACAGTATCAGTGATGCTGGTCCGCTGGCCGGTATCGCCGCCGCCCTGCAGGCCGCGCTCACCGACGGGCGCTTCAACGGTATGCTGATTGTGCCGGTCGACCTGCCGTTGCTGACTGCCGATACGCTGCGGCCGTTGCTGCAGGAAGGACGGCGGCTGCAGCAGCCGGTCTGTTACGGGCGCAATTTTATGCCGCTGTATCTGCCGGTGCGCTCCGAAATACTCGAATTTATTCAGCAGCAACTGAACGACGCTGACAGCCGCCGTTCCGTTGCTTCCGTTTTTTTTCCTTTTCATGGCATTCAGCTGGCCGAGCCTGGCGGCAATGCCTTAACCAATACCAATACGCAGGCTGAATGGCAGGCTGCACTTGAAACCGGACCCGGGGTTGCTCATGGCCAAGACTTTCACTGACGAATTTTTCCCGTTAAATATTGCCGTGCTGACGGTATCCGACAGCCGTACTGAAGAAACTGACACCAGCGGCCAGCTGCTGAGCGAAAAAATCAGCGCAGCCGGTCATAAGCTGGCGGACAAAAAGATCATCGTCGATGACAAATATAAAATCCGCGCCCGGGTTTCACAGTGGATTGCAGACGACAGCACACAGGTGGTACTGGTCACCGGCGGTACCGGGTTTACTGAACGTGATTCCACCCCCGAAGCCCTGCTACCGTTATTTGATCAGACCGTGGATGGCTACGGCGAACTGTTCCGCCAGATTTCTTATCAGCAGATCGGCACCTCCACCATTCAGAGCCGCGCCGTCGCCGGCCTGGCCAACGGTACACTGATTTTCTGCATGCCGGGCTCCACCAATGCCTGCCGTACCGCATGGGACGATATTATCGTCAGTCAGATCGACAGCCGTCACCGGCCGTGCAATTTCGCGCTGCGATTGAAAGGCAATCAGGGTGATCACTGCGGAAACGGATCACGCGGATAATTTATGAGCGAGTTCTCCCATATCAACCAGCGTGGTGAAGCCAGTATGGTGGATGTCAGCAATAAAGACGTCACCGTGCGCGAAGCCCGGGCTGAAGCCTATGTGAATATGAGTGCTGAGACACTGGATAAAATCATCCGTGGCGAGCACCACAAAGGCGATGTCTTTTCCGTTGCCCGGATTGCCGGTATTCAGGCGGCGAAACAGACCAGTCATTTAATTCCACTGTGCCACCCGCTGATGCTGAGCAAAGTCGCCATCGATTTTGACACCCAGCCACAACACAAGCGCGTGCGTATCGAAAGCCTGTGCAGACTGAGCGGTAAGACCGGAGTGGAAATGGAAGCCCTGACCGCCGTCTCCGTGGCCGCGCTGACCCTGTTTGATATGTGCAAAGCCGTCGATCCGGCGATGGTGATTGACGGTATCCGGGTACTGGAAAAGCAGGGCGGAAAAACCGGCCACTGGCTGGCCGGTGACAACGACAGGAACGAGGTATGAAGATTCTGTTTTTCGCTGCCCTGCGTGAACGTCTGGGCTGTGACAGTTATGAACTGGAAACCGCCCTGCCCACCGACATCAATACGGTACGCAGCGCATTACAGCAGGCCTTTCCGGCACAGGCCGGAGAACTGACCACAGAGCGGGCGCTGGCGGCGGTCAATCAGACACTGATCCATGATAACGCCAGCATTAATGACGGCGATGAAGTCGCTTTCTTTCCCCCGGTCACCGGCGGCTGATGATGATATTTATTGCAGTACAGGCAGAGGATTTTGACGTCGCCACGGAATACGCAGAGCTGCGTAAAGACAACCGCAGCGATGGTGCCGTGGTGTTTTTTAGCGGTCTGGTCCGGGAAATGAATCAGGGCGACAGCGTCTCCGGTATGGCACTGGAGCACTATCCGGGAATGACAGAGAAAGCCCTGCGCCAGATCGTGGACGAGGCTGCTGCGCGCTGGCCACTGAACCGCGTACGCCTGATTCACCGCGTCGGCACCCTGCGGGTAAGCGACCAGATTGTCTTTGTCGGTGTATCCGCCGCGCACCGTGAGGCCGCTTTTGCAGCCTGCCATTTCATTATGGATTTCCTTAAAAACCGCGCGCCGTTCTGGAAGAAGGAAGTAACAGCCAGTGGTGAGCGCTGGGTCGAAGCACTGAGTAAGGACAAGAAAGCACTGGATAAGTGGCAGAAGTAACCAGCCTGAGTCAGATTGACTGATGGCTATTCACAGGCTGCACATGCACCCCTTCACGGCCATTACTGCTTCCGTAACAGCTGTTCAACTTTTTCTGCAGACACCGCCGGGCTGAATAAATACCCCTGATAGGTATCACAGCCCTGCTCCCTGAGAAAGTGCAGCTGATCTTCTTCTTCCACCCCTTCCGCAACCGTACTCAGACCAATGGTTTTGGCAACCGCAATAATGGCAGTACAGATAGCACTGTCTTCGTGGTTGGATGCACACTCACTGATAAAGGCACGATCGATTTTAAGTACATTAATGGGGAAGCGTTTAAGATAGCTCAGGGACGAGTAACCGGTACCGAAATCATCAATTGCCAGCTTCATCCCCAGCTTTTTCAGCGCACTTAATGCACTGATACTGGCTTCTGTATTTTCAACCAGCACGCCTTCCGTAATTTCAATTTCCAGCAGACTGGCCGGAATATCATATTTCTCAGCCATATCTTCAATAAAAGGGACCAGAGAAGGAGAGTGAAGGTGGCGTCCGGAAATATTGATCGCCACCGGCAGCAGTGAAAGTCCACTCCGGCGCCACTGAGCCAGCTGACGGAAGGTTTCTTCGATTACCCACTCACCTACTTCAACAATAAAGTTCGAACCATCAATAATGGGAATAAAGTCATCCGGCATAACGCGACCGTTTTCCGGGTGATTCCAGCGCAGCAATGCTTCAAAGGCCAGCACCCGATTGTCATCACAACTGAGCTTCGGCTGATATTCCAGCACAAACTGATTTTCTGCAATAGCAGCAGGAATAGCATATTCCAGCTGAAACTGCTTACGCGCTTCCGCTTCCATATCACCGCTGAATACCTGAAAGTTATTCCGGCCTTCCTGTTTCGCTTTATACATCGCCAGGTCAGCGTGTTGCAGCAGGCGATCAGCATTGGTGTCACCATCAACCGACAGCGCAATACCGATACTGCATAAAATAGAAATCGGCTTACCTGACAGCAGAACGGGCTCACGGGTCTTATCCAGCAGCAATTTAGCCCGGAGACTGGCCTGTTCCAGATCAATATCCCCCGACAGCATCAGTACAAACTCATCCCCACCCCAGCGACCAACAAGATCCTGCTCACGCACAACCGAGCTCAGACGCCCGGCGACTTCGCACAGCAGATCATCACCAGCCTTATGGCCGAGTGTGTCATTGATTTGTTTAAAGCGATCCAGGTCGATAAACATCAGAACAACGGTACCGCTATTCTTCCGGTAATAACTGATGTGGCGCTTCAGCTGATCAATAAAGTGATTCCTGTTACTGAGACCGGTTAACACATCGTTGTATGCCAGAAAGCGCAGGCGGTCGCGCAGCTTTATCTGCTGTGTAATATCCCGGATATAGAGGGTGTATTCTTTATTTGGGTTACTGGTATCCGTGGTTTGAGTAATAACCACCTCGGCGGTAAATTGCTCGCCATTGGCACGATTCAGCAAAGTAATATTAGTCCGCTTAAGCACCAGACCATCACCTACCGTAAAGCCCATTTCCAGACTGTGAAATGCCTGGGCACGCTGTTGTTCCGGTAAATAGGACGTGAAAAAATTAGTCCCCTGCATACGTCGTTTGTTGCTGCCAAAACATTGTTCTGCTGCCGGGTTAAACTCGAGAATATCGCCATTGGCATCGATGCTGATAATGCAGTCCATCGCCGCATGGAGAATGGCACCATTACGATATTCACTTTCGCGGAAAGCATCGAATGCCTGATCGCGGAGGGTAATTTCTGTATCAACACGGTCAATGACCCGGTTGTACTGCTGAGCGATCTGGCCGACTTCGGTAAAGGGCTCCACAGGCACCCGTGCTGAAAAATCTGCATTCTGCTGCTGAGTCTGCATGGCAGATAACAGATCATAAACTTCGGTACTGACATTATGTTCGGCAACATTCAGTCCCATAACTTCTGCCGGTTCACTGACCCGCAGCGGGAACAGGCGGTTGATAATGTGCAGAAAAATGAAGGCGGATGTGAAACTGTAAAGACCGATGGCGATAATGCCAATCAACTGCGACTGCAGCTGCTCAGCAAAGGTTAATCCACTGCCGATTAATTCCGGATTGCCGAACAAGGCAACCGCAAGCGTGCCCCAGATACCGGCGATCAGATGCGCCGGAATGACACCGATGGCATCATCGACTCTGAGCTTTTCCAGCAACACCTCACCCCAATACACCAGTACACCAGCAACCAAGCCGATCAGTGCTGCCGACGGCGGGGTGACCACATGGCAGTTAGCGGTAATCGCAACCAGACCACCAATGACACCATTAATCACATAATGTACATCCATATAATGCCTGACGGCATAACTGACAGCAGCAATAGACACACCGCCAAATGCTGCGGCCAGGCAGGTATTCAGGAGAATACCAGGAACCTGCTCATTCCAGCTGAGAGTGCTGCCGCCATTGAATCCAAACCAGCCAAACCAGAGCAACAGACAGCCAAGCACCGCCATTGGCAGGTTACTGCCGGGTATACGTTGATGGTCTTGATCAAAGCGCCCCGTGCGCGGTCCGATCACCAGAATGGCAGCCAGTGCGACCCAGCCACCAACGGAATGAACAACGGTAGAACCGGCGAAATCCACAAAGCCAAGTTTCTCCAGCCAGCCACTCGCTTCGCCCGCCACAATGCCCGCCCACGCCCAGTGACCGGTAATGGGATAGACACATAAAGCAACCAGCAGTGCGACAATCAGATAACCCGCAAATGCCATACGCTCGGCAACAGCACCGGAAACGAGAGTCGCTGCAGTGCCACAAAACATCATCTGGAACAGGAAAACAGCAATGGATTCACTGCTGGCATGGGTACCAAACATGAAATGGCTGGTGCCAATCATGCCATTGTAACTTTGACCAAACATCAGGCCAAAGCTGACTAACCAGAAAACCGTACAGGTAAGAACAAAGTCAGTGAGGTTTTTTGCAGCAACGTTAATACTGTTTTTGCTTCTGACCAGACCCGTTTCGAGACAAAGAAATCCCGCCTGCATAATAAAAACCAGAACCGCGGCGAGCAGAATCCAGAAAACATCCAAAATCTATAACCTCCGGTAACACGATTATGTCTGCCTGAAAACCGTCATCGGGTGCAGATGCCGCAGCTGCAGGGCTTACAGAGACCGCCGTTATTGAGGCAACAGTTAAATGGCCGGCATCTCCCTGTTACTGACGGCGATCAGCAATCGTCTTCAATAATATAATGTAGCTCAATAATCAGTTTAATGCTGGCAGCGGTGAGCGGGAAAATGTGTCTGCCGCTTCTGGCTCAGCGCTGACAGGATAACATCCCTTCGCATAATATGGCTGTTCCGACTATTTATATCAGCTCATTTAATAAGGTTATTTTCCCCGGTTTCAGCTGACGTGTCTGACGGGCCCCCAAGCGGGCTGTAACCGTTAAACCTGCAGTATTCATTATGCCTATTAAGCAGCACAATCAATGATGAAAATAAAAAGCCCTTCCATTCAGGTGAGACAATCAGAAAAATAAATACCGGGGGATCGCTGAATTTATCTTAAAAAGCGGGCGTCATTATTCTTCAGAAGACGACCGGAATTCATATATTGCCATCCGGCCTGAGAAGCAGTATCCGGCCCTGTTAATTGTCATCATTGCAGTGCTCTCTGACAGCACTGAAGATGTCAGCATACAGAAGCCAGATATCACATCGTTACCGGCAGACACAGACAAAACAGGGGCCGAAGGTATAAGACTGAGATGGCTGAATGGCGCCAATACCGGAATGGTAATCAACTTCAGTCCGTATAGCGGAAGATAAAATGAGAGGTTTCTATGGTGGGAAAACACGCCCGTATGGCGCGTCGGCATCATGTCTCCATAACGATCAGATACCTGCCCTGAAACAGATCAGAAACAGGTATCCTGACATCGCTGGAGAGAGCAATACTGTCTTTATTTCTTCTTTTTAATCGGGGCGAAGCCTTCAGAGTCCATGAGGGTTCCTTTGTTTTCCTCACGGGCTTTCGGCCGTGACGGCCGCGGACCAAGCTTTTTCTTATCTGACCGGGCTGCCGTTTTTTTCGGCGCTGCTTTCTTCGCGGCAGCCCCTTTGGGCTTCGGCTTTTTCTTACCGCCAGCGGCCTTACCGGACGCTTTTACTTTTTTCGGCCCTTTATAGCTGCCTTCCAGGCCGGCCACTTTACGCGCTTCCATCTGCTGCTGCAGATAGCGCTCAATCGATGCTTTCAGGTTCCACTCATGCGGTGAAATCAGACTGATGGCCAGACCTTCTTTCCCGGCACGGCCGGTACGGCCGATACGGTGAACGTACTCATCACCTTTACGTGCCAGATCATAGTTAATCACCAGATCGACACCTTCCACATCCAGCCCACGCGCAGCAACATCCGTAGCGACCAGAATATTACGCTTACCTTCACGCAGGGACTGCATGACGTAATTACGCTCATCCTGAGTCATCTCACCGTGCAGCATGGCAATGCCTTCGCGGTGACGGCGCAGGAAATCGTTGAGGCGGTCAACCTCAATGCGCTTATTCACAAAGATAATGGCCTTGTCATAGCTTTCATTGGCCAGCAGCCATACCAGCAGACGGTCTTTATGGGCATTGTCATCCGCCAGAATTCGCTGCTGACGGATATATTCGTGCTGGTCCTGAACCGTTTTCGTGGTGACCTCCGCCGCATCCTTCAGCATGGCGCGGGCAATGCGGCCGATACCTTCGTGGCGCAGGGTCGCAGACAACATAAAAGTCTGCCGCTCAACTGCGGCTTTGCCGACGATCAGTTCCATATCCTCAGCGAAGCCCATATCCAGCATGCGGTCGGCTTCATCCAGCACCAGAAATTCCAGATCGCCCAGCTCTGCAGTGCCACGCTTCAGATGGTCAACCAGACGCCCCGGGGTCGAGACAATGATCTCCGGGTTTTTGCGCAGCATCGCCGCCTGATATCTGAATTCGTCGCCACCGGTGAGCAGGCCCACATTCAGTTCAGTCAGATCGCAGAAATGCTTCGCGGTCTTGAAGACCTGGCGTGCCAGTTCACGGGTCGGCACCAGTACCAGAGCCCGGGTAGCCGATTGCGGTGCTTCCTGCTGCAGCAGTTTTTCCAGAATGGGCAGCAGATAGGCCAGTGTCTTACCACTACCCGTTTCCGCGCAGACCTGAACGTCACGGCCCGCCAGAGCCAGCGGCAGGACAAGCGACTGAACTTCTGTCGGTTCCGCGATGTCCAGTTGCTCAAGGCCGGTCAGCAGGCGGTGATGAAAATTAATATCGGCAAACACAGTGTCATTCCGTTCAGGTAAAAATTCATTATAACAGAGAGCCGCGCCGATGCTCTTGAGCAGCGCAGTAAAGGGCACTTACTATAACGCCGGATAACAAAGGATCTGATGGATGAAACGACTGATACCCGTAACCCTGTTCGCCGCGCTGGTCAGCGGCTGTGCAACCAGCCCGACCGGACGTTCACAACTGATGATAGTGTCGCCGGATTCCGCCATTGTGGAATCCCAGAAGGCCTACGTCAGTACCGTCACCGAGCTGGATTCCGGTAAACAACTGATTACAGACCCGGCCTGGGTAAACAGAATCGCCACCATTACCGGCCGGCTGGTCACCGAAGCCGTAAGTCAGTATCCGCAGACCGCGGACTGGAAATGGAGCGTCGCCATTATCAATGATGCCGACACCCTCAACGCCTGGTGTATGGCTGGCGGCCGCATGGCTATTTACAGCGGTATTGTGACCCAGCTGGATCTGAACGACGATGAAATTGCCCAGATTATGGGCCATGAGATTTCCCACGCGATTGCCAACCATACCGCTGAGCGGATGTCGCGCGCGGTGCTGATGAATGCCGGCCTGACGGCGACAGCCGTAGCCACTGATAACAACGAACTGGCCCTTGGCGGCACTGCACTGGCCGCCAAGCTGGCACTGGAACTGCCAAACAGCCGCACTGCAGAATCGGAAGCGGACCGGATCGGCATTGAACTCGCCACCCGCGCAGGCTACCGGCCACAGGCGGCGGTGTCATTATGGGAAAAAATGGAGAAGGCTGCCGGCGGCAGTACGCCTGAGTTCCTCAGTACGCACCCATCACCGAAAAACCGCGCCGCAACGCTGAAGAAACTGGGTGAGCAGATGCTGGCGCTGAACCCGCAGCTGAAAAAAGCCGCCGTGCACCCGGTGGATATTGTCACCTCCGCCAGTGAGGTGAAGTAAGGCAGTTCAGTCAGCCATCTGCCAGCGCTTCCAGCTGACTGGGCTACTGGCGCGGATCAGACGTTGCTTCTGCTCCTCAGACAGGTCTGGAAAGAAGTTCAGACCTGTCACCTGCTCCAGCTCACGGAAACTGACGATGCACTGTTCCAGCGCCGCATCAAGACTGCAGCCGTAGGGCACATCCTGCTGGTGATCAAACAGGAACGCCAGCGCCTGCTGCCGCTCAGCATCCACCACCACTTTAAAAAAGCCATGCGGCACGCCGATATGCCATTCGGTGCTGGGCGATTTACGGTTACCGATTGTCTGTAACGGTTTATCCGCCATAAACACAGTACCGGCAAACAGGTGGAACTCATGCCCCTGATCGATCAGCTCACGTAATGCACTTTCCAGCTGATACCAGAGACCGCTTTCACCATTAAAGCGGCGGTGATACTGCGGGGTAATATTGGAGAAAGCATTGATCTCGTAAACCGTACAGGCATCATCAGGGTCTTCCACCGCCAGTGAGCCTTCATACTCAGCATCGATACCGTCACCATCGCGATCGCCACCGGCAATGTAATATGGCACCAGATGACCGCGGGCGAAATTATCGTCACTGCCATACCAGCCGCGGTAATCCGCATCACTGACCGCCGGAAATTCCGGATCCCGGCGGAAGGTACTCCAGCGTGAAGAACGCTTGGGGGTATCACGGTAGGCTTTGAGCGCATGCCATGCGACCCAGTGAGGCAGGTTATGTGCCGTATCATAACTTATCACATAACCGTGACGGATATTCACCGGCGCCGGAGACAATGCTCCGCCATACAGATGCTCTGCCAGCTTCTGATAACGCAGCGCGTTATCCAGCTGACAATCAGCCAGGCCGAAACCCCGGACATTGGCTGTCAGCAGACAACAACCAATAACAATAATGCGCTTTAACACAGCTCAGCCCCGTGCAGGAATGGATCGGATGTGCGGATCCTTCCTGGACAACGGCACCGGGCAAAATTAATACCTCAGTGTGAATATAACAACCAGCAGCGCCAGAATATTTTCTTATTATGTGACGAGGGTGCGGTGACCACTGAGGAGAGACAATCAGTACCAGAGAATATTCCTCCGGCGGCAGACTGGCGGTGCTTTTGTTTCGGACAGACAAAGAAAAACCCCAGCAGGCTACCCTGCTGGGGTTTCGAATAAGAGCTTGACGATGACCTACTCTCACATGGGGAAGCCCCACACTACCATCGGCGATGCTGCGTTTCACTTCTGAGTTCGGAATGGATTCAGGTGGTTCCACAGCTCTATTGTCGTCAAGCAA
>JAIXHJ010000018.1 GCA_030145845.1 Pseudomonadota bacterium | reverse complement strand
AATCTGAGCCATGATCAAACTCTTCAGTTCAAAGTTTTCGATTGGAGGAATTATCCAATCTAAATCTTGCTCAAGAATAAAACTGACAATATTCGTAAATGAATTATCGACGAGTTCTTACTTGAAAATTTGTGTCTCCACAGCGTCTCAGTAAGCACCCACACGAATTACTTAATGCTGATTTTTTAAAGAACGTCGCTTCGTGTTTCTGCGAAGCGGGCTGCGTATTTTAATGAAGCAGCCTTTCAAGTCAAGAGATTTTTTAACATTTCTTTCAATCTCTCAACCCCTGAAGCGTGTCGCCAGAGGCGTCCGTTTCAGTGCGGTGCATTTTACAGCGAACCGCGTCAGTGTCAAGCTTTATTTTAAATTTTTTCGTTTAAAATCAATCACTTAACACTCACTTCAGGTTGTCGTACCGAAGTACATCTCTCTGAAGCAGGCGGCGTATATTACGCTCTTTCTGACCGGAGTCAACACCTGTCTCAGGAATTTTTTGAAGCCGGAGCGGGTTAAAAAACCACCCTTCCTGCTTCGTCCTGAAGCCTCACTGCCGGGCCGTTTCCGGTGTCCCTGTCAGCGAGGAGGCGCATTATAGAGACAGGACGTTGCGGGTCAATCACTTTCTGAAATTTTTTTACAGGATGTTTTTTAACCCGGCCATTATCCACGTATACTTGTGCTCCCTCTCCGGCAGGCGGAAAGGGTGGGTGCCCGGCACTCACAGGGTCGGACTGTTTATCCGGCACAATGTATATAGAAGAGGTTTACGATGACAGAGAAGGCCGTCGTCATTTATTCCGGCGGGATGGATTCTTTTACCATCCTTAATAAGGCATACCGGGACGGGTATGAACTCTATGCACTGACCTTTGATTATGGCCAGAAGCACAGCAAAGAGATTGAATTCGCCAAGCGCGTCTGCGCTGAGCTGGGTATCAACCACCGTATCATTGATATCACCGCCATCAATCAGCTGCTGCAGAGCTCGTCGCTGACATCAGCAACGGAGATTCCTGAAGGCCACTATGCCGACGACAATATGAAATCAACCGTGGTCCCGAACCGCAATATGATTCTGCTGTCACTGGCAATTGGCTATGCCGTCGATATCGGCGCACACAAAGTCTTTTATGGTGCCCATTCCGGAGACCATGCCATCTACCCGGATTGCCGGCCGGAATTTGTCCACGCCATGAACAACGTGGCGAAGATTGCCAATTATGAAGCCGTCGAAATCGTCACCCCCTATCTGGACAGCGACAAGATCGGCATTCTGCGCGACGGGCTGGCGATGGGGCTCGACTACGGCAAATCCTGGACCTGTTATAACGGACGCGACAAAGCCTGCGGGAAATGCGGCTCCTGTGTTGAGCGGCTGGAAGCCTTTGAACTTAATCACGCCAGGGATCCGCTGCCTTACGAGACTGAGGCATGAAAGCTGACCGTTACCGTATCAAGGAAGCCTTCTACACCCTACAGGGAGAAGGCGCCCAGGCCGGGCGCCCGGCAGTGTTCTGCCGTTTCAGTAAATGCAATTTATGGAATGGCCGGGAGGAAGGCCGCAGTGGTGCGGTCTGTGATTTCTGCGATACCGATTTCAACGGCACTGACGGCGAGAACGGCGGCCAGTATTCTGCTGCTGCACTGATTAATCTGCTGACTTCCCTGTGGCCGGATATGACCGCCGGGACACCATACGTCGTCTGCACCGGTGGTGAACCCCTGCTGCAGCTGGATCTGCGCCTGACAGAGGCCCTGCACCAGGCTGGCTTTGAAGTCGGTGTGGAAACCAATGGCACTTTGCCGGCGCCGGCCGGCATCGACTGGCTGTGCGTGAGCCCCAAAGGCGCCTCGGACATTGTCATCACGGAATGTGATGAACTGAAGCTGGTCTACCCGCAGCCACAGGCCATGCCGGAACGCTTCAGCACGATAAAAGCCACCCACCGCTATCTGCAGCCTATGGCAGACTATCGTCCCGCCCTTCTCGCATCGGACAGCCATCAGGCTGCACAGGAGGGATTATCCGCTGCCAATACCCGCCATGCCGTGGATTATTGCCTGCAGCACCCGCAATGGAAACTGAGCCTGCAGACTCATAAATTCCTCGGTATCGACTGACGATCAGAAATCTGCCAGCAGCACCGTCTTGTCTGGCAGCTTTCCGGCTTCATAACGCCGGTGAATATCTGCCACGTCACTCATCCCGGCCTGTACCACCGGCAACCCCTGCAGCTTCCCCTCATCAATCAGGTTGGCCAGCCGCTCCAGCGTTGTACCCAATTGCGCCCGCCCCTGTCCGCTCAGTAAAGGCAGCAGCAGGAAGATCGCATGCAGCGTCAGTGCCTTCGCATGCGCCTGGCTGAGATCGTACTGCGCACGCGCATTAATCGTGGCGACCTGAGCATAAGGCGCAGCCAGCTGCATCGCCGTCTGCAGACTGACGCCACCAAAGGTATCCAGTACTTTACTGTACTGGCGACCGGCAGAGATCAGTTGCCCGGCCTCCGAGTGCAACAGGCCTTTCCCGCCATAACGGGCAATCGTGGCCAGACGCCCGGCGCTGCCACCGGAACCTTCAACACTGGCCCCCAGCAAACCCGCCATCTGGACCGCCATCAGGCCCACGGCTCCGGAAGCACCACTGATATAGAATTCATCACCCGAACGGACTGCCAGACGCCGCAGGGCTTCATCAGCCGTCAGTGCCGGAATCGGCAGGGCCGCCGCCTCAGCGAGTGATAATGCCGCCGGAACCCTGGCCAGCAGAGCAGCATCGGCCACCATATACTCCGCCAGTGCCCCCTGAGTCCCTTTGACCCCGCCCGCCATACCAAAAACGGCATCGCCCGGCTGAAAACGGCTGACACCTTCCCCGACCGCTTCAACAATACCGCTGACATCACAACCGAGCACACCGGATTCCGGGGCAATCGGTGCCAGACCAGCGCGGATTTTGGTATCAATCGGGTTAAACCCTGCGGCTTTTACCTGAATGAGCACCTCGCCGGCCGCGGGCTGCGGCTTGTCCATCTCAGTGAGCCGGAGCACATCCGGCGTGCCCGCCGCTGTCATTTGCCAGGCTTTCATCATTACTCTCCCGTCAATTCGGTCCAGCTGGCAGCATTGCCCACCACCTGTCCGATCACGTTCTCAATCAGTTCATCACGGCCACTGCTGGCATGGAAACTGGCGTATACCGTACGGCTGATCACCGGGGCGTCCGGCACCAGAAACAAACTGCCCTCCTGCAGTGACGGTCGGATCAGACTGACCGGCAGATAAGCGGAGCCACCGTTGCTGAGGATGCATTCCAGCGCGATCCGGCCGGTATTGGTCTGCAGTACCGGAGGATTGGCACCTTTGAATTCCTGTGCATGCTGCATCTGAAATGAGGTTCCCCAGTCCACCAGCACATAGTTTTCTGCCAGTGCCGCCTGCCAGTCGGCACGGGGGGCAGAAGACACCAGATAAAGAGGAATATCGGCCACCGGCCGGGTAGTCAGTTCATCCACCTTGGGGGCATCAAACACAAAAGCCAGATCCAGCGTGCGTTCCATAATCTGCCGCACCAGATTACCGCTGCTGTGCGCAACGGCATTCAGCGCCAGACCTTCCGGCCCCCGCATCATCAGTCCCAGCTGTTCCTGCAGAAAGGCGTCCCACAGGTTGGGTGTCGCACCCAGTGAAATCTGCTGGTGCTGACCTTCTGCCGTGGCAACCTCCTGGCGGATACGCTGCTCCAGCAACACCGAACTTTCTGCCAGTGGCAGCAGCTTCTCACCAGCGGATGTCAGCTGAATATTGTTGCGCTGACGGGAGAAGAGTTCGACCCCCAGCAGACCTTCAAGCTGGCGCACACGGAAGCTGACCGCAGACTGCGTCAGATAAAGATTTTCAGCCGCCCGGCCGAAGTGACGGGTGCGCGAGACTTCCATAAAAGTTTTCAGCAGTTCTGTATCCATTTCGACCAACAGACGTGTTCGTTACGATAAGATTTTTTTGTTTTACCGACGAATGCTGGCTGACCATACTCCGCCGAAAACG
Source organism: Pseudomonadota bacterium (assembly GCA_030145845.1). GTDB lineage: Bacteria > Pseudomonadota > Gammaproteobacteria > Pseudomonadales > Oceanobacteraceae > Venatoribacter. The sequence continues at coordinate 97,220 of JAIXHJ010000018.1, read as the reverse complement.
ACCTTTACCCGGATAGTAGGTGCAGAATGGACAATATCCAAGAGAAGAGTTTTGCCTGCGATAAAAAGTTTTTCGACGACCGTAACTTTCCGCGTGGCTTCCAGCGTTCAGGGGATTTCACCCGCAATCAGGCCGTTCTGCTGGAGAGCAAAGGCGTTGCGCTGAAGGCTCTGCACGAAGGGACCCGTCTGCCGGAGACCGAGGAAGAACAGCACTTTGTTGCAACCTGCCACGGTCTGGAGCAACCTGTTACCGACGTGGAGAAAGCCTGGGCCATTTACCTGAATGCCCTGCGCCGTAAACAGATTTACTTTACCGCCTCCTCTGCCGCCGTTGCAGAAGCAGGCCAGGACAGCATAGATACTGATGACTAAACCGGTTCTCGGATACATCGAAAAAGTCGACATCCCCCACCTCGGCATCAGCTGTTATGCCAAGGTGGATACCGGTGCCTGCACCAGCAGTCTGCACGCCGAAAAAATTGAACCTTTTGTCCGTGATGGCAAAGACTGGGTCCGCTTTCATGTTCTGTTTGACGGCCCCAGCGCATTGCTCGATCAGGTGTGCGAAGCGGAAGTCATTGCCCGCCGGGTGATTGCCAGCTCCAATGGCCAGCGCAGTCACCGTTACATTATCCGCAGTCTGTTATCGGTTGCCGGCCACGAATGGTCTGCCGAAATCAGCCTCAGTCACCGCGGCAGCATGAAATACCCGATGCTGCTCGGACGTAAAGCCATTGCCGGCCGCTTTCTGGTGGATGTTTCCCGTATCGGCAAAAACCCGGATCAGTCATGAAAATTGCGATTCTTTCCCGCAATGCCAACCTTTATTCGACCCGTCGCCTGGTGGAAGCGGCTGAAGAAAGGGGGCACGATGTGGAAGTGCTGGATACCCTGCACTGCTATATGAACATCAACAGTCTCGACCCCAGCGTCCATTATCAGGGGCGCGAGCTGGACGACTTTAACGCTGTGATTCCGCGTATCGGTGCATCAATCACCTTCTATGGCACCGCCGTGCTGCGCCAGTTTGAAATGATGGGCGTCTATCCCCTCAATGAATCCGTGGCCATCAGCCGTTCGCGTGACAAACTGCGCTCCATGCAGCTGATGGCGCGCAAAGGGATCGGTATGCCGGTGACCGGGTTTGCCCACAGCCCGGATGATATCCCGGACCTGATCCGCATGGTCGGCGGTGCACCGCTGGTGATCAAGCTGCTGGAAGGCACCCAGGGAATCGGGGTGGTACTGGCAGAAACACGCAAGGCCGCCGAAAGTGTCATCGAAGCCTTTATGGGGCTGAAAGCCAACATCATGGTGCAGGAATACATCAGGGAAGCCGGCGGCGCCGATATCCGCTGTTTTGTGGTGGGTGACAAAGTGGTTGCCGCCATGAAACGTCAGGCAGCCGACGGGGAATTCCGTTCCAACCTGCACCGTGGCGGCACTGCCACCGTTGTCCGTATTACGCCGGAAGAACGTGCCACCGCGGTGCGTGCAGCAAAAACCATGGGCCTCAACGTCGCCGGTGTCGATATCCTGCGCTCCAACCATGGTCCGGTGGTCATGGAGGTTAACTCATCCCCGGGCATTCAGGGCATTGAAGAAGCCACCGGCATCGATGTGGCGTCTAAAATTATTCTGTTTATCGAGAAAAACGCCCGCGCCAACCGCACCCGCACCCGCGGACGCGGCTGACCCGCCGCCCTCTTCCTTCTGCCGGCCACAGCGTTTACAAAATGGCCACCCTTTCGTATGATTCTGGCCCTTCAGGGCAGCCTTGGCTGCCTTTTTGCGTTTTGAGGAACTAAGCATGCAAGCGATCATGAATACCTACGGGCGTTTACCGGTGACTTTTGTCAGTGGCCAGGGCAGCTGGCTGACGGACTCCGAAGGGCGACGCTATCTGGACGCACTGAGCGGCATCGCCGTCTGTGGTCTGGGGCATGCACATCCGGCGGTAACTGAAGCCATTACCCGTCAGGCCGGACAGCTGATTCACACCTCAAATCTGTACAGCATTGAACGTCAGGAGGCAGCCGCCAGTGCGCTGACCCGCGTGTCCGGCATGGAGAATGTTTTCTTTTCCAACTCCGGTGCTGAAGCCAACGAAGCAGCGATCAAGATTGCCCGTAAGTATGGCCACGACCGTGGTATCGCGGAACCGGTCATTATTGTCATGACCAAGGCTTTTCACGGCCGCACCATGGCCACCCTGACCGCCACCGGCAACGCCAAGGTTCAGGACGGTTTCGGCCCGCTGCTGAATGGTTTTGTGCGCGTGCCGTATATGGACATTATTGCCATCCGCTCCCTCGTCAAAGCCAACCCTAACGTGGTGGCAGTGATGCTGGAACCGGTACAGGGCGAAGGCGGTCTGGCCACCGCCAGCGCCGAATACCTGCAGGGGATCCGTACCCTGTGTGATGAACATGATCTGCTGATGGTACTGGATGAAGTCCAGACCGGTAACGGCCGGACCGGCTCCTATTTCTGCTATCAGCAGTTCGGTTTCCAGCCGGATGTGGTGACCACCGCCAAAGGCCTGGGCAATGGCGTACCCATCGGTGCCTGTCTGGCCCGGGGTGCCGCAGCCAATGTCCTGAAACCCGGTAATCACGGCTCCACTTATGGCGGTAACCCACTGGCCTGTGCCGCTGCCGTCGCAGTGGTGGAAACCATTGAAAAAGACAACCTGTGCAAGAACGCCCGCACCATGGGCGACTATCTGCGCAATGGTTTCCGTGAGCGTCTGTCCGGCAGTGACTCCCTGCAGGAAATCCGTGGTCATGGCCTGATGCTGGGCCTGGTTCTGAAACAGGACTGCCCGACCCTGATGGCAGACGCTTTGCAAGCCGGTCTGCTGCTGAATGTGACGTCTGGCAATGTGGTACGTCTGCTGCCACCACTGAACATCAGCCAGGCCGAAGCCGACCAGATTATCGACACCGTGAGCAGCCTGATTGAGGCGCTCGGTTAAGTCAGAAGAAGGAATTAACGTGAGACACTTTTTAACTCTGTCAGACCTGTCGCCGGAAGAGCTTAACTGGCTGATCCAGCGTGCTGTCGAACTGAAGCAACTGCATAAACGCGGTGAGGTTTACGAGCCACTGAAAAACCGTGTACTGGGCATGATTTTCGAAAAATCATCCACCCGTACCCGGGTGTCCTTTGAAGCCGGCATGGCCCAGCTTGGTGGCCATGCCATCTTCCTGTCACCCCGTGATACCCAGCTGGGACGTGGTGAACCGGTGGAAGACAGTGCCCGGGTGCTCTCACGTATGGTTGATGTGGTCATGATCCGTACCTTCGATCATGAGATGGTGGAAACTTTTGCCGCCTACTCCCGGGTACCGGTGATCAACGCCCTGACCGATGACTTCCACCCCTGCCAGCTGCTGGCCGATGTGCAGACCTATGTTGAGCACCGTGGCGCCATCGCCGGTAAAACCGTGGCCTGGATCGGGGACGGCAACAACATGTGCCAGTCCTATATCAATGCGGCCCGCCAGTTTGGCTTTCAGCTGAATATCGCCACGCCGGAAGGATTTGAACCGTCACAGTTCCTGCTTGACGATAACGCCCAGTGCGTCACCCTGATGCGCGACCCGAAAGAAGCTGTCGCCGGGGCCGATCTGGTGGTCACCGATGTGTGGGCCTCCATGGGTCAGGAAGATGAACAGGATGCCCGCATCCGTAAGTTCAGCGATTATCAGGTTTCCCGTGAGCTGCTGGACCTGGCGGCAGATGACGTCCTGTTTATGCACTGTCTGCCGGCTCACCGCGGTGAAGAAGTCAGCGAAGATCTGCTGGATGATCCGCGTTCTGTGGTCTGGGATGAAGCAGAAAACCGTCTGCATGCGCAGAAGGCACTGCTGGAATTCCTGCTCTGTCAGGAAGACGCCTGAAACAGGGCCCGCTAAGAAAAAAACCGGCTTAATGCCGGTTTTTTTATTTCTGTTCAGGTCACATTCTGCAGCACACCGGGCTCCTGTGAATCCAGTATCACCCGGTTGCGTCCCAGACGTTTGGCTTCATACAGCAGCCGGTCGGCGCGATTCAGCAGATCATCCCCTTCTTCACCGGGAAAATACTGCGCCACCCCCACCGATACCGTCAACGGCAGTGCCGAGCGGGAAAAGCGCTGCTCCATCACTTCCACCCGGATACGGTCGAGAACTTTTGCCGCGCTTCCCAGCGTCAGTCCGCTGAACAGCAGCACAAACTCCTCACCACCGTAGCGGGCCGCCAGATCCACCTCGCGGATGGATAAGCGCAGCACCGCAGCCAGTTCCGCCAGCACCTGATCGCCGACCCGGTGACCATGCTGGTCATTGATCTGTTTAAAATGATCGATATCGACGAACGCCAGCACAAACGGCATCCCTTCGCGGTTAGCCAGCGCCCGGTGTTTATCGATATGCGTCAGCAGATGGCGGCGGTTGTGCAGTCCTGTAAGTTCATCGGTAACGGCCAGATCTTCGATGCGGGCCAGCGCCCGGCGCAGCTCATGGTTCTTGTTACGGTAGGCCGCACGCAGCAGCGATACCTCACGGCCGAGAATACTGTAGGCCAGCATACTGGCGAAAAAGGCCCCGCCGACCAGCAGTTCATACGCCAGACTCCAGACCAGTTTGCCTTCGTGGCGCAATAACAGCAGAACGCCGGTATAAGAGGCAATGGCAAACAGCGCGACGCCCAGAAACCCACGCCAGGTGAGACGGAAGACACCGTAGGGCATCACCATCAGATAGCCGAGCAGCGCCAGCGTGCGGTATTCGTGGCAGAAATAAAACGTCAGGGAAATAAAGGCGACCGCCCAGATCATAAACAGCGGGGTCATACCGGGGTCGGGATAATGCCGGCTGCGGCCGGACGCCACCCAGTACAGCAGCAGTGCCTGACCGCCCCAGTAACAGAGCGCTGATAATATCACCGCGGCCGGTGGCGCCTTATCCGGGGCCAGCAGGGATGAGGCAATAAACAGCAGGGTGAACAACATAGCACCACTGCTGGCCAGGATATGGCGGCGGACCATGTCTTTCTGCAGCTGTCCCATCAATACCCCGGATGGCATAAGTTATGGCCTGATTATAAAGACTCCGACTGTCAGCACCATGTCAATTCGCGTAAATTTTAACCAGTTATCAATAACATCAGGATGATGAACGGACGCGCTGCACCGCTTCCAGCCAGCCGGCATACAAACGCTCACGCTGCTCAGAGCTGAGCTGCGGCTGATAGGCGCGGTCATGCTGCCAGAGTCCTTCCACATCACTGAAGCTGTGATAGATGCCGGCCTGCAGTCCGGCCAGAAAGGCGGCTCCCAGTGCGGTGGTTTCGGTTACCGCCGGACAGGTGATCGGCAGGCCGAGAATATCGGCCAGAAACTGCACCAGCCAGGTATTGACCACCATGCCACCATCCACTCTCAGTTCAGCCGGGCGGATACCGTCCTGCTGCATCGCTTCAATCAGATCACGGGTCTGGTAACACACCGCCTGCAGTCCGGCCGTGACGATTTCCTTGATACCGGTATCGCGGCTCAGACCCAGAATCGCTCCCCTCGCCTGCGGGTCCCAGTACGGCGCCCCCAGGCCGGTAAAGGCCGGTACCATATAGACCGGGTTTTCGTAGCCCGTCTCCTGGGCCAGAGGTTCTGTTTCACAGGCGCTGCGGATCAGCTGCAGGCCATCGCGGATCCACTGAATGGTCGCACCGGCCATAAAGATCGAACCTTCCACCGCATACACAGGTTTCCCTTCTGTGCGGTAAGCAATTGTGGTCAGCAGGCGGTTGGCGGAACGGACGATATTGTCACCGGTATTCACGATCATAAAGCAGCCGGTGCCATAGGTGCTTTTCGCCATGCCCGGATGAAAACAGGCCTGACCGATCAGCGCCGCCTGCTGATCCCCGGCCACCCCGCCAAGCGGAATTTCAGCGCCCAGCAGATCCGCTGTCATAACACCAAAATCCGCCGCACTGTCCCGCACTTCCGGCAGCATGGAAGGCGGAATCCGGAACAGTGCCAGCAGTTCTTCATCCCAGCACTGGTCGTGAATATTGAACAACATGGTACGTGACGCATTAGTGGCATCGGTCAGATGCTCCCGCCCAGCCGTCATCTGCCACAGCAGATAGGTATCAACCGTACCGAACACCAGCTCGCCGCGTTCAGCCCGTTCACGTACACCGTCGACATGATCAAGAATCCAGGCCAGCTTGGTGGCGGAGAAATACGGGTCCAGCAGCAGCCCGGTTTTTCCGGCAATACGCTCTTCCAGCTGCGCATCATCCTGTTTCAGCTGCTGACAGAACGACGCCGTACGCCGGTCCTGCCAGACAATGGCGTTATACACTGGTTCGCCGCTGTGACGATCCCACACCAGCGTGGTTTCACGCTGATTGGTGATACCGGCCACTGCGATATCGGCTGCCTGCAGCCCCGCCAGCTGCAGGGCATCGCGGGCGGCCGTCAGTGTGGTGTTCCAGATTTCCTGCGGCTCATGTTCAACCCAACCCGGCTGAGGGAAATGCTGGGTGAATTCATACTGACCGCTGGCAAGGATACGGCCGTCCTCAGAAAAAATAATGGCGCGGCTGCTGGTTGTTCCCTGATCAAAACTCAGCAGATAACGCGTGGCTGAACCCGGCATGCAGTGACCTCGTTGTTTTTCTGCCGAGTGTACCCCTGATTCTGCGGTGGATGAACCGCCCGGATGGTGCGAATGTCAGGCCACAAACAAGCAGCGGTGCTTTCCGCCGGGCGTATGAGCGGCTAACATTGTTTACTGATCTTCCATGAATAATTTTCAACAAGGTATTCATGCTCGATATCAAACATCTGCGTACTCTGGCCGCCCTGCGCGACGGTGGCACTCTGGTTGAAGCGGCACGGCGCATGCACCTGACCCAGTCAGCGCTGTCACACCAGCTGAAAGATCTGGAAGAACGGCTCGGCGTGTCACTGTTCCTGCGCAAAACCAAGCCGCTCAGGTTTACCCGCGCGGGCCTGGAACTACTGCAGCTGGCAGATGAAGTACTGCCAAGGATGCGGCAGTCGGAACGCAACCTGCAGAAAATGGCCGGTGGTCAGAGCGGACGCCTGCATATGGTCATTGAATGCCACAGTTGTTTTGACTGGCTGATGCCGGCCATTAACAGCTTCCGTGACCACTGGCCGGAAGTGGAAATCGACCTGTCGACCAGCTTTCATTTTGAACCGATCCCGGCCCTGATCCGCGGTGATATTGATCTGGTGGTCACCTCAGATCCGGCCGCACACGCAGAAATCTACTATCAGCCATTGTTCCGCTATCAGTCGATGCTGGCGCTTGCCAACCAGCACCCGCTGACGCAGCAGGATGCCATTATGCCGCCGGACCTGCGGGACCAGACTCTGATTCATTACCCGGTCGACCGCCGGCGGCTGGATATTTTCGAACACTTCCTGACCCCTCAGGGCATTGAACCCCAGGCCACCCGCCAGACAGAACTGACGCTGATGATGGTGCAGCTGGTTGCCAGCGGGCGTGGCGTCGCCTGCCTGCCGAACTGGGCACTGCAACCCTATCTGGAAGCTAATCTGCTGAGTGCACGACCATTAGGGAAAGAGGGAGTATGGCCGACACTGTATGCCGCCGTACGCAGGGATCAGGCGGATGCGGCTTACATTCAGGATTTTTTCCAGCAGGCGCTGGATACCTGTTTCAGGAATCTGCCGGGCATTGTGCCGGTGACGGAACAGAAGGCATAAAAAAGGGGCCCGAAATATGAGCCCCGAAAAAAGCGAATAATTTCGCTACATTCTCACCACGTCTCCTAGGGATACGCGGGGCTTATAATGCCGTTGGCCATAAACCCCGTCTGTTGCCCATCGGTATCATTCTGTAACCTTTTGTATCGACAGGAATATTTGTTTCCCGTGGGGAGAGGCACTTATTCGTGATGCCGGCGTGGCCAGATCAGCGTAAAGCGCGCACCGCCCAGATCATCGCTGCGGCCGACCATCGCCCGGCCACCATGCCAGTAGGCAATGCGGCGGACAATCGACAGACCCAGCCCATAACCGCCGGAACTGCGGGTACGGCTGTCGTCCAGCCGGGCAAAGGCGGTAAAGACCCGGTCCCATTCATCTTCCGGAATCCCCGGACCATCATCCTCAACATCGATACGGCAGGTATCCGCCCCCACAGCGCAGCTGACCCGGACCCGGGAAGTGGCATAACGGCCGGCATTGCCCACCAGATTCTGAATCGCACGATGGATATATCTGGGCTCAACTTCAGCGAACACCACATCGTCGGTCTTATCGCCGGCATAACTCACCGACACATGAGCCGGCGGCCGGGCCTCTTCCACCACCTGCAGGGCGATATCGGCCACATTGGCGCGCTGGAAATCCAGCAGCGGTCCCCCCTCTTCCAGACGTGCGTAGGTCAGAATTTCATCGATCAGCTCATCCAGCTCCTGAATATCGGAATCCATGCCACTGAGCTGCTTACTGACGAACGGGTCATCGGCCACATCTTCAATAATCTGCATGCCGAAGCGGATCCGCGCCACCGGAGTGCGCAGCTCATGCGATACAGCCCGCACCATTTCACGCTGAATCGATATCAGACGCTGGATATGCTCCGCCATCTTGTTGAATGCCATCCCCAGCCGGCTCACCGGATCGCCGCCGGAAATCGCCACCCGCGCATTCAGGTGTCCCTGTGCCAGCCGGCTGGTCGCCTGTTCCAGTTTACGCAGACGGATCTGAAAAGAATTCACCACCCAGTAAACGCCCAGCCCCAGTGTCATAAAGCCAATCACAGCAATCACCGTAATCGCCTGCCAGGAATAGGGATTGAAGGCTTCAATCGGCCCCAGCCGCAATGCTCTTGGCTGCCCCGGCAGCTTGGCCAGCGCTTCCGCCTGACGACCTTCAATCGACAGCCGGGCCAGCACATCGCCGTATTGCATACGGGCGTAGTCAGCATCGGACAGCAGCAGGTCTTCCACCCCGACCACCGACAATGGGTAGCCGAAATGGGGCTGTACCCGGCGGATAAAGGTTTCTACCGGCTGGCCGGAACGCTGCCAGTCTTCCAGTAACAGATATGCCGTAGCCTGGGCCTGGATCTCGGTGACGGTATTCACCTGTACTTCCAGCAGCTCGGCGTCATTCATGGGATAAAGCAGACGGGCCGTACGGCCCTGGTTGGTGGTATCGATCAGAACCTGGCCGCGGCGCAGGCGGTCACGCAGGTATTCATCATCCGGCGCACCGGATTCCGGCAGCACGGTAATCTGCGCATCAAAGCGGGCCGCCAGTTCCGTCAGCGCTCCCGGATCCTGCTGCAGGCGCTGGGACATCAGCCACAGACTGCCATTGACCATGTCTTCATTGAACTGGGCAGTGCGGACAAAATTCACCAGCTGCAGTGCCGCAATGCTGATGACTCCCACCATCAGCAGAGCGGCCAGCAGACCGGAGTAAACGCGGATAAAAATGGCTCTGTCTCCTGCTCAGGACGCCCGCTTCGGGCGGCCTCAGATTTCCTTGACGAACAGATAACCTTTACTGCGGACGGTTTTGATGCGTTTCGGGTTCATCGGATCGTCGCCGACCTTAGGCCGGATACGCGATACCCGTACATCAATGGAACGGTCCTGTCCGTCATATTCGATACCACGCAGCTGATGGAAAATCTCTTCCCGGGTCAGCACACGGCCGGCACTGCTGCTCAGCAGCCACAGCAGATCAAACTCAGCACTGGTCAGATCGATGCTCCTGCCATCCAGCCAGGCTTCGCGCATCGCACTGTCGACCACCAGATTGCCGAAGGTCAGCCGGTTCTCCGACGTGCTTTCGGCTTCCTGCTCCTCCGGTGCTTCTTTCACCCGCCGCAGCAGAGCGCGGATCCGCGCCAGCAGCACCCGCGGGCGTACCGGTTTGGCCACATAGTCATCTGCGCCCATTTCCAGACCCAGCACCTGATCAAGATCTTCGGTGCGGGCGGTCAGCATCAGAATCGGACCTTTATAGTAAGGACGGACAATCCGGCACACCGCCAGGCCATCCTCGCCGGGAAGCATCAGATCCAGAACCACCAGATCGGGCTGTTCGGTTTTGATGCGTTCAATCGCCCGGCTGCCGTCACCTTCAACGGAGACTTTCAGACCATTACTTTCGAGATAGTCCTTGGTCAGGGTTGCCAGGCGCTCATCATCCTCGACGATCAGAATCCGCCAGTTTTCTTCAGGGGTTTGGCCACTTTCGTGCTTCAGCATGGTTCCTTACCATTCTCTCAAAGGTTATCGCATGGCAGGGTTACTGCCTGCATCTGCCATTAACTTTAGACGCTGTTACGCTTTGTTGCATAGTAACCAATCCGGTCTTTTTTTGGTAAGAATCAATGACCTGCAGAAGCAGGAAAAATGAGACACATTCTTTCCACCCAATACGCACAACTTATCCACATGCAAAAGCCTATTCCCCACTATATCTTGGGGTTGAATTAACATGGGTACCGCATTATCTTGTGTCCCACTAAATATGTTGGTAACTCAGTTACTTACATCGGCCGCTACAGATTTTCCCGGTGGTCGTCAAGCACTTTACGGACTCCCAAGACATCAGGGACAGATGGAGTAGTTTCCCTTGAATACAGGCACAGAGATCATGAACAGTGAGCTAAAAGTCACCAAACGTGACGGCACTCAGGAATCCCTTAATCTGGATAAGATTCACAAAGTTGTTACCTGGGCCGCTGACGGTCTCGATAATGTCTCTGTATCAGAAGTGGAACTTAAGGCCCATCTGCAGTTTTTTGACGGCATTCAGACGTCCGAAATTCACGAGACCCTGATCAAAGCCGCTGCCGATCTGATTTCAGAAGAAACCCCGGACTACCAGTATCTGGCGGCCCGTCTGAATATCTTCCACCTGCGCAAGAAAGCCTATGGTCAGTTTGAACCACCGGCCCTGTACGATCAGGTGAAAAAAATGGTCGCTGCCGACCGTTATGACCGCCACCTGCTGGAAGACTACACCGCGGAAGAATTTGCGCTGATGGATGACTTCATCGACCACAGCCGTGACCTGAACTTCAGCTACGCGGCGGTTAAACAGCTGGAAGGTAAATATCTGGTACAGAACCGGGTATCCGGCGAAGTATTTGAAAGCGCTCAGTTTCTGTATGTGCTGATTGCTGCCTGTCTGTTTGCCAACTATGACAAAGAACGCCGTCTGGACTTTATCCGTCGTTTCTACGATGCGGTTTCCACTTTCAAACTGTCTCTGCCGACGCCGATCATGGCCGGGGTCCGTACCCCGACCCGTCAGTTCAGCTCCTGTGTGCTGATTGAAGCCGGCGACAGCCTGGATTCCATCAACGCCACCGCCAGCGCCATTGTGAAATATGTCTCCCAGCGTGCCGGTATCGGCATCAATGGTGGCCGTATCCGCGCACTGGGCAGCCCGATCCGCGGCGGTGAAGCCTTCCACACCGGCTGTATTCCCTTCTACAAACATTTCCAGACCGCCGTTAAGTCCTGTTCGCAGGGCGGTGTACGTGGTGGCGCCGCTACCCTGTTCTACCCGATCTGGCACTATGAAGTGGAAAACCTGCTGGTGCTGAAGAACAACCGGGGTGTGGAAGAAAACCGTGTCCGCCATCTGGATTACGGTGTACAGATCAACAAGCTGATGTACGAACGCCTGATCAAAAACGGCACCATCACCCTGTTCTCGCCATCCGATGTACCGGGCCTGTATGACGCTTTCTTTGAAGATCAGGATAAATTTGAAGCGCTGTACGTAAAATACGAACAGCAGGACGGCATCCGCAAGAAGACCCTGAAAGCCGTCGATCTGTTCTCCATGATGATGCAGGAACGCGCCAGCACCGGTCGTATCTACATCCAGAACGTGGATCACTGTAATACCCACAGTCCGTTCGATGCGCACAAAGCACCGGTTCGCCAGTCCAACCTGTGTCTGGAAATCGCGTTGCCGACCAAACCCCTGCATGACGTCAATGATGACGAAGGCGAAATCGCCCTTTGTACACTGGCGGCATTCAACCTGGGTAAGATTGAAAAACTGGATGACTTCGCTGAACAGGCAGAACTTATTGTACGTGCCCTGGACAGCCTGCTGACCTATCAGGATTACCCGGTACCGGCAGCCGAAAAAGCCAGCCTGAAACGCCGTACCCTGGGTGTTGGTGTGATCAACTACGCCTACTACCTGGCGAAAAACGGGGTGAAATATTCCGATGGCAGCGCCAACGGCCTGACCCACCGCACCTTTGAAGCCATGCAGTATTATCTGCTCAAGGCTTCCAACGAGCTGGCCAAAGAACAGGGAGCCTGTGAAGCCTTCTCAGATACCACTTACTCTGAAGGCCTGCTGCCGATTGACACCTACAAAAAAGAAGTGGATAAGTTCTGTGACGAGCCTCTGCATCTTGACTGGGAAGGCCTGCGTCAGGACATCGTCAAGTACGGCCTGCGCAACTCCACCCTGTCTGCCCTGATGCCGTCAGAAACTTCCTCGCAGATTTCCAATGCCACCAACGGCATTGAGCCGCCACGGGGTTACATCAGCATCAAGCAGAGCAAGGACGGTATTCTGAAGCAGGTAGTGCCTGATTTTGAACACCTGAAAAACCAGTATGAACTGCTGTGGCAGATTCCGAATAACAACGGCTACCTGCAGCTGGTCGGCATCATGCAGAAATTTGTTGATCAGGCGATCTCCGCCAACACCAACTATGATCCGTCCCGCTTTGCCGGCAACAAGGTACCGATGCAGCAGCTGCTGAAAGACCTGCTGACCGCCTACAAAAACGGGGTGAAAACCCTGTATTACCACAATACCCGCGATGGTATGGAAGATCCGCAGAGAGACGTCCGTAAAGAGGAAGAGGACGATTGTGCGGGCGGCGCCTGTAAGATTTAAATAACCTGAATGCAGTGCCCCTCCGGGCACTGCTCTGAGACAGTACCTGTATGGCCTATACCACTTTTAACCGTAACGAATTCGACACTTTCCAACAGCCGATGTTCTTCGGTGAGCACGTTAACGTTGCCCGTTACGATATTCAGAAGCACAAAATTTTTGAAAACCTGATTGAAAAGCAGCTGTCGTTCTTCTGGCGTCCGGAAGAAGTTGATCTGGCTAACGACCGCAAAGACTTTATCGATCTGCCGGAACACGAAAAGCATATTTTCGTCAGCAATCTGAAATATCAGACGCTGCTGGATTCCGTTCAGGGCCGTTCACCCAATATTGCTTTCCTGCCGGTGGTATCCCTGCCGGAGCTGGAAACCTGGATTGAAACCTGGTCCTTCAGTGAAACCATCCACAGCCGTTCTTACACACACATTGTGCGTAATATTGTGCCGAACCCGGCGGAAATTTTTGATGACATCACCAAAAATGAATACATCGTCCGCCGTGCGATTTCTGTCACCCAGTATTACGACAAGTTTATTGAGCTGAGCAACTACTACCAGCAGCTGGGTGAAGGTACCCACAAGGTGAATGGCGAAACGGTTGAAGTCACCATGCGCGAACTGAAACGTCGTCTGTACCTCACCATGGTTTCCGTTAATGTGCTGGAAGCAATCCGTTTCTATGTCAGCTTCGCCTGCTCCTTTGCCTTTGCCGAACGTGCAAAAATGGAAGGCAACGCCAAGATCATCAAACTGATCGCCCGCGATGAAGCCCTGCACCTGACCGGCACCCAGCATATGCTGCAGATTATGGCGCGCGGTAAGGATGATGCGGAATTTGCCGATATTGCCGAAGAATGCCGTGACGATGTGGTACGTATTTTTGCCGAAGCCGCACAACAGGAAAAAGACTGGGCTGAGTATCTGTTTAAAGATGGCTCCATGATCGGCCTGAACAAAGACATCCTGTGTCAGTACGTTGAGTACATTACTAACCAGCGTATTGCTGCGCTGGGCTTTGAACAGATCTTCCCCACCATCAAAAACAACCCGCTGCCATGGATCAATGCCTGGCTGAACAGCGATAACGTGCAGGTTGCGCCACAGGAAGCCGAAATCAGCTCCTACCTGGTCGGCGCCATCGACAGTGAAATCGATACCGCTGACCTGGGTGATTTCGACCTCTGATGTCCGCCTTACTGAAGAAACAGGATGACGACAGCCAGACCGCTGACGGTTTTGAGCTGACCGGGGATGCGGGGGAACAGCCGTTCGAGCTGGAACCCGTTATTCCCGACGGTTCAGAACGCGCCGGCGAAGCGCCGCGGCAGACAGAATTTTTCCTGCCTGAACAGAATCCGGAACAACCGGAAGCTACCCCGCAGATAGAATTTGAAGGGATGCCCCGCCCGGTCTTCGGCGTCACCCTGCACGATGGCCGTCAGGTAGCCTTTCAGAATGCCGCCACCCTGCTGGAGTCGCTGGAAGCCCAGAATATCGAAGTCCATTACCAGTGCCGGGAAGGCTACTGCGGCAGCTGCCGGGCGCAACTGCTGGAGGGCAGCGTGCATTACCATGAAGAACCCATGGCCTGGCTGAACGACGACGAAATCCTGCCCTGCTGCTGTATTCCGAAGTCTGATATCAAGATCAAACTCTGATCACTCCGTCCCGCCAGTGGCGGGGCAGCCTCCCTTCCTGACCTTCTTATTACTGCCATATATCAATTTCATACTGTAACGGTTACTTTATATTGATGCTGATTCAGAGTGCTGCAGCGTCCACTCTGACCTCCATGACAATGACAATAACGGCAAGTAAGGGAGACCCCGACCATGGCTTTTATCTGTATTACTCCGAACGTAGCAATGGTGCGCATGAAGGCCCGCGATCATCTGGAAGAAATTCCGGGCGACTTTTATATCAATCTGGAACGTCTGGCCGAGGCCCGTATGCGTGAAGTGCGGCCGGAACACGAAGGTGATTTCTGCGCCGATGTTCTGCTGGTACTCGACAATCAGACCCACGAGTTCCTGTTCCGGAACAGTCCGGCCGGCAATAAAGCCAAAGAAACCCTGACCAAATTCCTCTCAGAGCGCAGCATCAACTGCTGATTCCCTGACAGCCTGCCGGCTTGATTAATCAGGCCGGTCAGGTAGCCTTAGCGACGGTTTTCACTATCGTTTACTGAGGTCATTCCATGAGTCTTGATTTTCCGCCACTGGATAAACCAGCTCCGGCATTTTCTGCCCTGAACCAGAATTCAGAAACCGTTACCCTGGACAGCCTGCGCGGCAAAAAAGTCGTGCTGTATTTCTACCCCAAAGCCATGACACCAGGCTGCACCACTCAGGCCTGTGGCATCCGTGACACCCGCGGGGAATACGATGCCCTCAACACTGTCGTGCTCGGCATCAGCCCCGACGCACCGGCACGGCTGCAGAAATTTATCGACAAGCAGGAACTGAACTTCGATCTGCTGTCCGATGAAGACCACAGCATTGCCGAAGCCTATGGGGTGTGGGCGCTGAAGAAATTCATGGGCAAGGAATACGTTGGTATCCACCGCGTCACCTTTATCATTGATGAACAGGGTGTTCTGCGTCACATCATGGCCAAGGTAAAAACCAAGACCCACCACGACGACCTGCTGGACATTCTGCGCAGCATGTAATCACACAGGGGCGGAGAGATTTTTCTCAACTCCGCCCTGCCTGTGCCGATAAAGGCACTATGAAAATTGTCTTTCTTTCCCTTGTATTACTGCTTTTACCTGCCACAGCCCGGGCCGTTTATATCGATTGCGGTGGTGGCTGGCAATGGCTGCCCATGAATGCCGGTAACGCCTTCCGCGAACAGGGAGATCAGGCCCTTACCGCCACTTGTTTCTGGCAATCGCCCCTGCATCCGCAACAACGCCGCTGGCTGCCGGCTTTGCCGGATGTCTTTTACGAACAGGGCCTGCCCACCACGCTGTCGCGCAGTGAAGGGTATCTGCGTTACCGCAAAGGCAGCCTGCGCTTACCGGTTTACCGCCTGCAACAGGCCGTACTGGGCCTGCGCGCAGAATACCGCTATCTGCAGCAGTCGCTGCAGCTGGACAAAGCCATCAGCATGGCTGACAGTCCGCTGACCGCCGGCCAGACCGTGGTTGCCGACAGTGAACGGCGGCAGATTGCTGCAGAGCTGGATCTGAGAGCCCTGAATACTCCCTTCACATCCGTCTGGCTCGGCTACCGCGAACAGTTTGCCCCCCTGCTGGTGAGCATTCATGGTGAAGACGAGCTGGCACGGGCAAAACTGACCAGCTGGCTGCTGGGGGTCGAACGTTCAGTCAGTGGCCGCGGACTGCAGCCGGTCGGCCATCTGCTGATCGGTCAGGGACAGGCGCTGAACGATGGCACCACGCCAGCGCTCAACCGTGCCGGAGGTAATAACGATTTCATCCAGCTGGAACTCCACGCCGGACTTTACTGGCGTTATCCTGCCGGCCGCTATCTGCATTATTTTGTTTCTGCCGGAGCGACGTTCTCTCGCCTGCAGTTCAATGGCAGCCATGACGGTGATACCGTCAGAGCAGATAGCAGCAGTCAGCTGGAATACGGCCTGCGCAGCGGTCTCAGCTGGCGCTTCTGAGCTTCAGCCTGCTCCTTTCAACTGCCGGTATTCCAGCGGCGCCATGGCTTCCCAGCGGCGGAATGCCCGGGTAAAGGCACTGCTTTCAGAAAAGCCCAGCTGTTCACTGATTCGGGTCAGCGGGTAATCGGTGGACAGCAGCAGCGCACAGGCCCGGCGCCGGCGCTCTTCATTCAGCAACTGCTGAAAGCTGGTGCCACATTCCTGCAGCTTGCGCTGCAGGGTGCGGCCACTCATCTGCAGCTGCTGAGCCAGCTGATCACGGTCAACAGCCAGATCGTCACTGTTGAGCAGGAAATGCCGCGTCAGTCCGGCAGCATCCTCCTGCTGCAGTGCCTGCAACTGCTGCTCAAGCATCTGCTCATGCATAGCCGCCAGTTTTTCATCACCCAGTGCCAGCGGCTCGTCCAGAATATCGGCGGCAAACACCAGCGCATTACGTGATGCAGAAAACTGCAGCGGCGCCGCAAAAATACGTTGGTACTGGCTGAGGTCCGCCGGTGGCGCATGGCAGAACTCGACCCGCCGCAGGCTCACCGGCCGGCAGATCAGCCAGGCGGCAAAATTGCGCAGCAGAACCAGTACCGCATCCACCTGGTGACGACTGAAATCCGCCGCCTGCGGTTCATAACGCAGACAGGCTTCATCCCCGTCGCGATCCAGAAAATAGCGACCGCCGTCACTCAGTACACGGGTATAACGGATCGACTTTTCAAATGCTGAGCCAAGACTTTCACTGTGCATCAGAATCAGGGCAAATAACTGGAAATGCGCCGGCTTGACCAGCTCGCCCATCAGCAGCCCGAAATCCTGAACCGGGCACAGAGCTTCGGCTGCCCGCCAGAGACGCAGTGTATTGGTGAGACTGACCCGGGCATACGGGCTGTGCAGTAAAGCCGCATCAATATCCGCCGTCTGCAGCAGACCGGCAGGATCCAGACCCTGCTGTTCAGCTCCCTGCAACAGGGCTTTGATCCATAATACAGATACAGTTTTTTCGGCCATCATCCTGTTCTCTGACTCCCCGGGTCAAACCTTATGGCTCTGCCGGACAAGCCCGCTGCTGTGTTTACCGGTATGATTCGTGAGTCCAACATCATAACAACAAGAGGATGTCAGCATGAGCAGAAAAACGGCCGATCAATGGTTCGGGGAATATGGTGAAAGTCATCAGAATCCCACTAATAAATTCATTCACTGGATCTGCGTGCCACTGATTTTTATTGTCATTATGGGGTTGCTATGGGAACTGCCGGTTCCGGCAGCCTTTAACGCCATACCCTACCTCAACTGGGCAACTCTGTCAGCGCTGTTGGTCGTGGCTTTTTACCTGCGCCTGTCATTCAGTCTGGCCATCGGCCTGGGTCTGTTTACCTTTGCCAGCTGCGCTCTGCTGGCCTGGTATGAGCAACTGGATGCAGCGCCATTATGGCTGGTCTGTGCAGTGTCTTTCGTCGTGCTGTGGATATTCCAGTTTATCGGCCATCACATCGAAGGGCAGAAGCCCTCTTTCTTCAAAGATATCCAGTTCCTGCTGATCGGCCCCGCCTGGCTGATGGGGTTTATTTACCGTCGCCTGGGCATTCCCTATTCCTGAGCCTGTGCAGAAAAGTGTGCCGGACACACATGTAATCCGGCACAGCATCACCTTCTGCTGTGGCAGAAATTCGGTTACAAATCTGCCGGTCCCGGTTCATCAGCGGACCGGGACAGCCAAATCCCGCAATAACAACAGGAACATAAAAATGACAACAGGATACTGGTGTGTACTCGCCGCGGCTCTGCTGCCCTACGTATTTACCCTGCTGGCCAAAACCGGCGGCCGGCGCTACAACAATTATTCACCACGGGAATTTCTGGAAAAACAGGAGGGATACCGCAAGCGCGCCCACTGGGCTCAGCTGAACGGCTTTGAGGCCTTTCCACCCTTTGCCGCTGCGGTCATCATTGCTCATCTGAGCGGTGCCGCTCAGTCAACCATCGACATGCTGGCGGTTGCCTTCATCGTTCTGCGTATTATCTACGGCGCGCTGTATCTGGCCAATCTGGCCCCCCTGCGCTCCCTTGCCTGGATGGCTGGTCTGGGTGTTGTGATCGCTCTGTTTGTCAGCGGCAGCTGAAACGGATTGATATCCCGGTCAGAGGGCCACTCAGACCGTGGCCTGATGGCCGTGCTGTTTGTAGCAGTAGGCGGCGTTGCAATAGATCACAATCTGCCGGCCCTTATCCCAGGTCTGAATAATATAAAGATCGGTAAATTCAGGCGTCCTCTCCATAAAAACGGCATTACGGATCAGACTGGTAAGGCCGGACTCTGCCACGGGGGATCTATTACCGGATTCTGCCGACAACAGCCCGCCACTGACCAGCAGCATGGTTATCGCGATGAAGCCTGCTCTGAGCAGGTTTACAGACTGAGTCATAAGTCACCTCCCGCGGATCTCATAACTGCAGTATAGAAGTCAGGCTGGTGCCCGGATGGATTGTTTTGTTATAAAGCGTTGAAAACGGACGGCAATAAGAAGTGACATAACACAGAACAGGCCAGGCGCCTGTTCTGTTATCTCTGCCCGCTGTCAGTGTGCGTGTGCCGGCTGACGTTTCAGCGATACCAGTAACTCGGCTTCGCCACGGGCCATACCACAGTTATCCACCAGATCACTGGCGCTGGCGCCCAGACCGACCAGACGTGCAGCCTGATGATAGGTGGCTTCATCGGTCGTTGGCATTGTCACCCGGCGTTCGGCCTGTTGCACCCGGCCATCCAGCTGGCGCAGCTTGCGCCCCATACCAACCGCACTTTTACTGATTGCCTGATGAGCCTGACGCAACCCGGTAACGGCTTCATCCAGCCGTTGGGCATCTTTCTGCTGCTGGCGTTTCAGCGCTACCATAAAGCCGCCCACCAGCAGCATCAGTCCCATATTTCCAATCAATAACCAGTGCATGAGTGACAGAGAGATCATAATCAGAGACCCTGAAGTTCTGTCCACTCCTCGTCAGTCATGAGTTTCTCAAGGTCCACCAGGATTAACAGCTCGTCGTTCTTGTGACAGACGCCCTGTATAAACTTGGCACTTTCCTCGTTGCCGACATTCGGAGTGGTTTCAATTTCCGACTGACGCAGATAAACCACTTCAGCCACCGCATCGACGAGGATTCCGACCACCTGATTTTCCGCTTCGATAATTACAATGCGCGTCTGATCAGTGGTTTCAGCGGTTGGCAGGCCAAACCGGAGACGGGTATCAATCACCGTCACCACATTGCCCCGCAGGTTAATAATGCCAAGAACATACGGGGGTGCTCCGGGAACCGGGGCAATTTCGCTGTAACGCAGAACTTCCTGCACCTGCATTACATTAATTCCGTAAGTCTCATTTTCCAGACGGAAGGTGACCCACTGAAGGACCGGATCTTCCGCCGCTTTATTTCCGGCAATCGCTGACATAAAACATCCTCGCTAAGAAAGGCCGATGCCATGACCGTGTGAAGAAATCCCTCCGCCAGAGCATAACAGCCGGGGAATTCTGCAGACTGTGTCAAAAAAACATATTGAACCTTTCTTAACTATAGAACAGAGCACAAAGTGTACCAGTTAATTTTCAGCAATTTTTTCAGGTGGGATAACTGCAGCACAGGCCGTGCTGCTCAGGCGCGTTTGCGGGAGTTCTCTTCCAGCAGTTTCAGCAGTCCGGGAACGTCGACCAGAGCGCACATTTCAGAAATAACGGTACCGGCCAGCCAGGGGCGCTTGCTGGTTTCACCCCGCCATTTGATCGAGTCATGCACCAGTGTCACCGTATCGCAGATTTCCTGACAGGCCAGAGCCCACGGTGAACGGTCGAGCTGGATAAAGAAACTGTAGCCTTCATCAGACAGCCGGATATGACGCTCCGGCATAATCAGCTGCGCGCTGTCGATAATCGTCAGCTTGGCGTTCTCACCCTGCCAGACGCCGAGTGACCAGACCGCCTGACCAAACAGAGGCGTCACTTTATCGGTAACATTATGCACGCCACCCAGTAGTGGCAGGGGAATCGCCAGCTTAAGCCCTGCCACCTTGAAAATCAGACAATCAATCCCCTGACTGGATCGCCAGTTTAATGACGCCAGGGCAGCAATATCAGGCGACAACTCCTCAACTGACGATTCCTTGACATCCACTTCTGCCACCGGCGTATCCGTGATCACAGTTTCCTGCAGCGGTGCAGATACGTGCAGGTTCTGCTGCAGATAGGTGACCACCGGCGCATCTTTCACGGCCACAGCTGGCGGGGCCGTCTTTTCTGCGGGTTCACTGGCGGCTGGTTGCGGCTGTACTTTTTCCGTGACTGGCGGAGCACTTGTCAGCGGCTCCTCTGCCACCGCAGTAGCAGCTACCAGCAACTGATCAAGATAATCCTGAAGAACCGTATCAACCTGATTGGCGGAAGCTGTCTTAAGCGGCTGATCAGACATGACGGGCCTCCCCGGCAAACGGCCTTGCCACCGTGAGCATACAGCGCCTCAGCGGACCATACGGCAGAGCCGTTACATGATGGAGGATATGGAACAGCTGCACCCGCCGGTCGGCCTGGTTGCCCTCACCGGGCTGTAACAGGCAAAGCGGGGCAAAACCGGGCGCCAGCGAGCAGGAATCCAGCGCTTCCTGCAGACGCGAGCTGTTTACCGCACCACTGAGCAGGCTGTCCCAGTTCACATGTTGTCCGGGCACAGCGCCAGTGTCTGACAGCAGGCTGGTCAGATAATCATTCACCGGGTCATTCATGACCATGGCTGCCTCCTCACGCACGGACAGCCTCCGGCTCCTCCAGCAGGCTGAGCAGATGGCGGTATGCGCGCACACCCCGCCCCTGGCTGTCCAGCTGATGCGGGAAAATACCTTCATGACTGGCATCACGCAGACGGGTATCCACCGGTACCGCCTCCTGCCACAGGGCTTCCGGATACAGGCGGCGCATTTCCTTGAGTGTGGTCAGGGAGGCCAGCGTCCGGCGGTCAAACAGGGTCGGGACGATGGTAAAAGGCAGTTGCCGGTTCTGTGAGCGCATCACCATTTTCAGGGTATGAATCATACGTTCCAGACCTTTCAGTGCCAGATGTTCGGTCTGGGTCGGTATCACCAGCTGCTGACAGGCCGCCAGCGCGTTGACCAGCAGAACCCCCAGAATCGGTGGCGTATCCAGCAGCGCATAGTCGTATTCATCCCACAGCTGCGCCAGCGAGCGCGCCAGCACCAAGCCCATACCATCCTGACCACTGACCTGACGCTCCAGCGTTGCCAGCGAGGTGGTGGCCGGCAGGACGGATACATTATCAAGACTGGTGGGTTTGAGAATCGACTGGATAAACGCCTTGTCTTTGTAGCGCTGTTCAAAGAACAGGTGGTAGAGGCTGCGGTCGAGGCTGTCGGGGTCCTGTTTGAAGTAACTGGTCAGCGAGCCATGAGGATCAAGGTCCACCAGCAGCACACGTTTCCCCTGCTCAGCCAGCAGACCGCCAAGCGTTACAACACTGGTGGTTTTACCCACACCACCCTTCTGATTTGCTATCGACCAAATCCGCACTTGATTCACCTTACCTAAACTTTGCCCTGCCGGATCACCGGCACGTTTATCCTGACAGGCAAAAATCGTGTCAGGTTACTCCTCCGGGCGCGACCACGGAGTATTATTTTCCTGGGTCATGTAAATAACCACTCTCCGGTTCAGCGCTTTTGCCGCCTCTGAGTCGCCCTTATCCAACGGGTGATAATAGGACAGACCCGTAGCCGCCATTCGCTGCGGAGCCACACCATAGAGAGCCAGATTCTGCACCACCGAAGCGGCACGCAACGATGATATTTCCCAGTTGGTCAGACCTTTGGCCGGGGTATCATCGGCATGTCCCTGAACATTGATCGGGAACGGGTAAGGCTGCAGTTCCCTGGCGATCGCCTGCAGTAACGGCAGCGCTTCGTCACGGATTCTGGTCTCTCCACGGGCAAATAAAAAATCGGCATTCAGCGATACCGTCAGCCAGTCTTTATCGCCCTCAATTCTTATATCGTCCGATTCCGGAATAAATTGAGCCACCTGTCTGATATCTGCCAGCAGCGGCAGCAGACCGTTACCTTTATCCAGCACTGTACCCGGCTGCAGCGGGTAAACCGGCTCAGGAGGAAGGATAGTCGAGAACAGGCCTTCCAGCTCAGTCCGGATCGCCGAACCTTGTTCATCATCAATCAGCTGTACGGCATACAGCATGATAAAAAACACGCACAGCAGCGTCATGTAGTCGGCGTAAGAGACCAGCCAGCGGTGCGGGTCGGGGCGTTTCACAGCACAATCCCCTGCAGCCGGTAATGCAGCGCCATGGGGTTGGTGCCGTTACGCAGGTCGACAATGCCCAGCATCATGGCCTCGTAGTAGCGGTTACGGACGGCAAGTCTTTGCCGCAGGGTGTTTGCCAGCGGAATCACAATCAGGTTAGCACTGGCCACACCGTAAAATGTCGCCACGAAGGCGGTCGCAATGCCGGCTGCCAGTACATCCGGCTGTTTGATACTCGACAGCACCTGCATCAGCCCGAGAACAGCACCGACGATTCCCAGTGTCGGCAGATAACCGGCAAAGTTATCCAGTACACCGACCAGTTCTTCATCCCGCTGCGCCCGGCTTTTCAGTTCCAGCAGCAGGGACGATTCCAGTGCCCCGGCATCGTTACCATCTGCCAGCAGCATCAGCGCTTTACGCAGTACCGGGTCCTGTTCCGAGGAGGCAACCTTTTCCAGTGCCAGCGGACCGTCACGACGCAGGGCATTGCCACAGGCCATCAATTTGCTTAACAGGGTATCAAGGGAATAACGGGGAGGGGCAATCAGCCAGGAGAGCAGAGCGAGGAATGGCCGGTAATGAGCAGACGGCAACTGTACCAGCGTGGCGAAAATGCCACCACCGAAGACAATCAGCGCAGCGGGTCCGTTCCACAGCGCAGCAATACTCCCGCCTTCCAGGGAGAAGCCGATAAGAACCGCAATGACCGCCAGCAGTACGATGACAAGCGACCAGCGGTCCATGTCAGCTGACCTCTTCTACCAGCCT
Source organism: Pseudomonadota bacterium (assembly GCA_030145845.1). Taxonomy (GTDB): domain Bacteria; phylum Pseudomonadota; class Gammaproteobacteria; order Pseudomonadales; family Oceanobacteraceae; genus Venatoribacter. Next base: position 73,549 of record JAIXHJ010000018.1, on the reverse strand, counting down.
TGGTCCGATATCACGCAGGGAGAGGATTTCATCACTCAGACCATCCTTGATAACGGCCAGCGGCATACCGAAAATGACACAGCTTTCTTCGTCCTGAGCCCAGACAGACGCCCCGCTGCTTTTCAGCAGCCGCGCACCTTCCCTGCCATCTGCCCCCATTCCGGTAAGCACAATGCCCAGCGTTCTGGCACCATAATGTTTGGCTGCGGAGGCAAAAGCGATATCCACGCTCGGACGGTAATTGACCCGTTCATCGCTTTCACGGATATGAATGGTGCCACCACCACGGCGGTCAACCATCAGCTGCATGCCACCCGGAGCAACATACACATGACCGGATTCTATGCGGTCACCATCTGCGGCTTCTTTCACAATCAGCGGGCTTAATGAATTCAGGCGTTCAGCAAAGGCCTTGGTAAAGGAACCCGGCATATGCTGGACAATAACGATCGGGGTTTTAAATGAACCGGGAATACTTTTGAACAGTGTCTGCAATGCAGCCGGTCCACCGGTGGAGGTACCGATGACCACCAGTTCTGTCTGTCCGAGACGGCCTTTCACTGCCGGCCGTGACGGCCTGGCGGTGGCAGTCTTATGCTGGGTCTTGGCGACCGCCGCAATTTTATCGGTCAGAGCGCGTTTGATCTGCACGGCATCTTTGGCTATCTGATCGAAATTTTTCGGCAGAAAATCCAGCGCACCGGCATCCAGCGCATCCAGCGTTACCCGCGCGCCTTCGAAGGTCAGGGAGGAAAACATCAATACCGGCACAGGACGACGCTGCATAATATTGCGTACAGCCGTAATACCATCCATGACCGGCATTTCATAATCCATGGTAATAACATCCGGCTTCAGCGATTCATTCATTTCAATCGCTTCCATACCGTTGGCTGCCACACCCGCCACTTCCATGCGCGTGTCAGCATTGATGATGTCACTGACACGACGGCGGAAAAAACCGGAGTCGTCTACTACCAGCACACGGATCGTCATCTGTTCAGTCTGTCCTTAATCAGGCCGCATTGGAATGCTTGGAAGCGTAACGCCCCAGCATGCTCGGAATATCCAGAATCAGTGCAATCCGCCCGTCTCCGGTGATGGTTGCGCCTGCCATTCCCGCGGTTCCATGCAGCATTTTACCCAGAGGTTTGATAACCACCTCTTCCTGGCCTATCAGTTGATCAACCACAAAACCAACCCGCTTGGTGCCGACTGAAACCACCACCACATGGGCCGTTTCATCCGCTACCGCGTGCTCTTCACCTTTTACCAGCCAGCGTTTGAGATGGAACAGCGGCACAGGTTTTTCCCGTACCACGACCACTTCCTGACCATCGACAATATTGGTTTTGGTCAGATCCAGATGGAAAATCTCATTGACGCTGACCAGCGGGAAAGCAAATGCCTGATCTTTCAGCATCACCATCAGGGTCGGCATAATCGCCAGTGTCAGCGGCACCTTAATACGGATACTGGTACCGACACCGGCTTTGGAATCGATATTGACCGTACCATTAAGCTGGGTAATTTTCGTTTTAACAACGTCCATTCCCACGCCCCGGCCGGAGACATCGGAAATCTGTTCTTTGGTCGAGAAACCCGGCGCAAAAATCAGATTAAAACATTCGTTATCGGTCAGACGGTCAGCAGCGTCCTGATCCATCACACCTTTTTCCACGGCTTTGGCGCGCAGTTTTTCCGGGTCCATACCGGCCCCGTCATCCTGAATCATCAGCAGAATGTGGTCACCTTCCTGCTCCGCAGACAGAACCACAGTACCGACACGCGGCTTACCTTTTTTCTCACGTTCATCCGGCATTTCCACGCCATGGTCAACGGAGTTACGCACCAGGTGAACCAGCGGATCGGCCAGCGCTTCGACCAGGTTTTTATCCAGGTCGGTTTCTTCACCGCGCAGTTCAAGGTTAATTTCTTTTTTCAGCTGACGGGCAAGGTCACGCACCACCCGTGGGAAGCGGCCGAACACTTTCTTGATCGGCTGCATCCGGGTTTTCATGACCGAGGCCTGCAGGTCACCGGTTACGACGTCCAGGTTAGCCACGGCTTTGGCCATGGATTCATCGCTGCTCTTCAGTCCCAGACGCACCAGACGGTTACGCACCAGCACCAGCTCACCGACCATATTCATAATATCGTCAAGGCGTTTGGTATCGACACGCACGGTCGCTTCAGATGCCGGCTCTTTATCATGTGCCGCCGGTTTGCGGGCCGGTGCCGCCGGTTTTTTCTCTTCCGCCGGTTTCGCTGCTGCCGCTGCCGCCGGTTTTACTTCCGGTTTCGGTGCAGCAGCCGGCTTATCTTCTTTTACCGCTTCTGCCGCAGGAGGCTCAGGCTTAACTTCTGCAGCCGCTTCCTCTTCATGAGACGGTGCATTGGAATGCTTGCCCTTACCGTGCAGACGGTCGAGTAATTCTTCAAATTCAGAGTCGGTGATTAAATCTTCACCACCAGGCACCCCTGCCGGCTCTTCTGCCGCAGGAGGCTCAGGAGCGGAAGGTGCCTCTTCAGCCGGTACAGCGGCAGAATGCTTACCTTTACCATGAATCTGATCCAGCAGCGCCTCAAATTCATCTTCAGTAATTTCGTCATCCGATGCCGAACCGGTATCACCACCGATATCGAACAGATCATCATCCATCACTGGCCCGGAGGCTGCTGCCGCTGGCTGATCGTCGTCCAGAGCGTCCAGCAGCTGCTCAAACTCGTCATCAGTAATGTCGCTGCCGTCACCGGCTGCCGCCGGGGTTTCTGCCGCCGCAGACACTTCTTCTGCCGCTACCGGTGCTTCTGCCACGGTTTCAGCAACCGGGGCTGCTTCGTCCTCCGATTCCGGCAGGGCCAGCTGGTGCAGACGCTCAATCAGAGCCGGATCTGCATCCTCCGGCGTCACACCCGAGCGTACGTTTTCAAACATTTCGTTAACGCTGTCCAGCGCCTGCAGCACAACGTCCATAAGGTCTGAATTAACGGAACGGTTGCCGTTACGCAGGGTATCGAACACGTTCTCTGCTGCGTGGCAGCAGTTCACAAGCGGATTAAGCTGAAGGAAGCCTGCGCCCCCTTTCACGGTATGGAACCCACGGAAAATAGCATTCAGCAGGTCTTTGTCATCGGGGCGCTGTTCAAGATCGACCAGTTGTTCAGAGAGCAGCTCCAGAATTTCACCGGCTTCAACCAGAAAATCCTGCAGGATCTCTTCATCAGCATCGAAACTCATCCGTTAGCTCCTTTAAAAACCAAGACTGGACAGTAAGTCATCAACATCATCCTGGCTGGCAACTACGTCTTCACTGGATTTATCAATCTGCGGTCCCTCCGCAGCAATGTTTTCGCCTTCCTTCGGCTCCTCAGCTTTTACCTCTGGGATATCGGCATGAGTAATTCCTGTTATCGAGTCGACTTTCCCGGCCATCACGACCAGATTCACCAGCCGGGCTTCCACATCGCGGACCAGCGCGGCGACTTTGTGTATCACCTGTCCGGTCAGATCCTGGAAGTCCTGAGCCAGTACGATATCGGATAACTGGCCCTGTAACTGGCGGGAGTTATCAGTACTGTCACCCAGAAACTGATTAATATCTTTAGTTAACGTCCGGAATTCATCCGGCTTGAGTTCTTTATTGAGAAACTTTTTCCAGCGCACTGACAGCTCAGCAGCACGGTCATGGATATCAGTCGCCAGCGGGGTAGCTGCGTCGACCAGATCCATGGTGCGGTTGGCTGACTTATCCGTCAGCTCCAGAACATAAGCCAGTTTATCGGTCGCATTTTCAATCTCAGAACCTGCGCCGACAGAATCGACACGCAGATTTTTGATGGCCTCGTGCAGCGCACGGGTCAGGCGTCCGATTTCATCGTACAGAGTACGGTCACGTATCTGATTCAGATCGTTAACCAGCGCGACCGCTTTCCCCACATCCCCCTGCTCCAGCTGCTGCAGCATATTCTCAGCGAGGTCACGGATTTCAGCGCCGAATTTACTGTTCTCGTTGTCGAGATTCATACCGGCCATTCAGTTGCCTTCCCGTCAGCCTTCTACACGTTCAAAGATCTTGTCGATCTTTTCTTTCAGTACGGCGGCCGTAAAAGGCTTGACCACGTAACCGTTGACCCCGGCCTGAGCGGCAGCAACAATCTGGTCACGCTTGGCTTCCGCTGTCACCATCAGGACCGGCAGGTTCTTCAGGCGGTCGTCAGCACGGACTTTCTTGAGCAGATCAAGGCCCGTCATACCCGGCATGTTCCAGTCAGTAACGAGGAAATCAAAGTCACCGTTCTGCAGCATCGGCAGGGCTGTTGTTCCGTCATCGGCTTCCGCCGTGTTGGTAAACCCAAGATCACGCAACAGGTTTTTGACGATACGTCTCATCGTTGAGAAGTCATCAACGATAAGAATTTTCATATTTTTGTCCAAAACGACCTCCAGTAATCGACTCTCTATATTCCAAGCCGTTCCTAAGATTTAGTGTAGACGCAGTTATCGCTTTATCCAGAAACAAAGCCTGCTATAGATATTTTTTTCAATACGGGAAGGGAGTCAGGCGATCCAGCCGCCCAGACGGCTGCGCAGGCGGTGAGCTGCCTGGCTGTGCAACTGGCTAACCCGGGACTCACTGACGCCCAGTACGGCGCCGATTTCCTTCAGGTTAAGCTCTTCGTCATAGTAGAGGGCCAGTACCAGCTGCTCCCGTTCCGGCAGGGTGCGGATGGCTTCCGCCAGCTGACGCTGAAAGGCATCACGCTCAATGCCATCCTGCGGGTCAGGGGAATCATCTTCAAAGACGTCGTAGCCGGCTTCGCTTTTTTCCACCACTTCTTCAAAGCTGTAGAGACGGCAACCGGCACTGTCGCGCAGGATGGCATGATATTCATCCTGACTGATGCCCAGAAACTCAGCCACTTCGCCATCTTCGGCATCACGGCCTTTTTCGCCTTCGATCTGTTTGATGGCATCACTGATGCGGCGGGAATTACGGTGTACTGAGCGGGGAGCCCAGTCGCCCTTGCGGATATCATCCAGCATGGCACCACGGATACGGATACCGGCGTAGGTTTCGAAGCTGGCCCCCTTACCGCCATCGTATTTACGCGCGGCTTCCAGAAGACCAATCATGCCGGCCTGAATCAGATCGTCGATCTGTACGCTGTCCGGCAAACGTCCCATCAGGTGGTGGGCAATACGCTTCACCAGGGTCGCATGTTCACGGACCAGCTGTTCATAATCCTGCTTCTGTACGTCGGAATACACCAGACAACTTCCCACTGACATAGGTCAGGTCCTAAGCTTCCTGAACCAGACGATCAACAAAAAATTCCAGATGCCCGCGCGGCGTTGACGGCAGCGGCCAGGAATCCACTTTTTTGGCCAGCGCCCGGAAGGCGGTGGAGGCTTTTGCCCGTGGATAGGCTTCCACTACGGCTTTCTGACGCTGCACGGCACGCTTGACGGCATCGTCCTGCGGAATCGCGCCAACGTACTGCATCGCCACTTCCAGGAAACGGTCAGTGACCTTGGTAAGCTTGGCAAACAGAGCATTACCTTCCTGTGGTGTTTTCACCATATTGGCGACAATACGGAAACGGAACAGGCCGTAATCACGGTTCAGCAGTTTGATCTGCGCATAGGCATCGGTAATGGAAGTGGGCTCATCGGTTACCACCACCAGTACCTCCTGCGACGCCCGCACAAAACTCATGACGGTATCGGAAATACCGGCCGCGGTGTCAATGATCAGTACATCGATATCATCACCGATATCACTGAAGGCCTGAATCAGGCCCGCGTGTTCCATGGTATTCAGTTGTGACAGCTTCTGCGTGCCGGAGGATGCCGGCACAATGCGGATACCGCCCGGCCCCCGGACCATCACTTCGCGCAGGTCACATTCGCCCTGCAGCACATTTTCAATGGTCTTGTTGGCACTGATCCCCAGCAGAATATCAATATTAGCCAGGCCCAGATCGGCATCCAGCACCACCACCCGGCGCCCCATTTCCGCCAGCGCGATTGCCAGATTGACAGACACATTGCTCTTGCCGACACCACCTTTACCGCCGGTTACGGCGATTACCTGTACAGGATGCCTTGCCATTGTAATTTAAGCTCCGTATTGAACGCTTGAATGCCGGGTGGCGAAATTCATCGCCTCTGCCGCCTGCCAGCGTGTGCGGGCCATGCGGGCCATCTGTTCGGCCAGTTTCACCAGTTTCCCGGCATCCGGATAATGCACATCATCGGGTATATGCGGCCCGTCAGTCACCAGTGTCACCGGCAGCTGGGTCAGCGCCGCCACACTCAGTGCCGGTCCCAGGCTGAAACATTCGTCCAGCTTGGTAAATACACACCCGGACAGACCCGCCGCTTTGAAATGCTCATAATTTTCCTGCAGACACCGCCCCTGACTGGTCAGGGGCAGTACCAGTAATTTTTTCAGCCGCGGGCCCGCCTTCTTAAGCATAGACAATTGCACGCCAAAATGTGGATCCTGACTGGCGAGACCGGCACTGTCGACCAGCACCAGCTTTTTATCCTTCACTTTGGCCAGTACCTCAGCGAGATCGCCACCGGCCGGCACAATATGCAGCGGCACGCCCAGCAGACGGGAAAAAGTACGCAGCTGATCATGGGCGGCGACACGATAGTTGTCCAGCGTCACCAGCGCAACCGAATCTGAACCATGGCGGATCACAAACTGCGCTGCCAGCTTACCGATGGTAGTGGTTTTTCCGGCCCCGGTCGGGCCGACCAGAGCCACCAGCCCGCCTTTATCGAGCAGGCCGTTGGGGGCCACCGGCAGATCAGCAGCAATCATTGCCAGCGCATCCTGCCAGGCATCTTCAACCGCTTTGTCGGCGGTCAGACGGCTGGCAACCCGGTCAGCCCAGGCGGGTTCCAGCCCCATATCCTGGCAACGCTGCCATAACTGCGATTGTTGCCAGGTCAGCGGCCGGCGACTGTCCCAGGCGCTGCCCTGATGACTGACCATCCAGTCTTTCAGCTCACGCAGTTCGCCGCTCATCTGTTCCAGCGCGGTGTTGTACCAGGCTTCATCAGCATCGCTTTCGCGCTGACGGGCCGGAGCCGGCGCAGGCTCTGCTGCTGCCGTTACAGTTTCTTCAGCAACCGGCGCTGCCGCCGCCGGCTTCTGCAACGGCAGCTGATCATTTTTCAGACCACTCAGTACCGCAGCAAGCCCTTCCCGGCTGGAGAGATCGGACTGGCTGGCATACGCCTGACGCTCGCGGGTACGTTCCGCCGGACGACGGCCCTGCTCTTCACGGGAAGCCTGACGGGCGTCTTCCAGTTCCTGCTGCAGGCGCAGCTGGCGTTCAATCTCAGGGCTGTTCTGATCCCGTTCTGACTGATAGTCCAGGGCAGCAACCACTTCGATACCCTGCGCCACTTTCTTGCTCGAGAGAATGACGGCATCCGCACCCAGCTCCTGGGAAACCAGGCGCAGTGCAAGCTGCATATTACCGGCGGTGAAGCGTTTGACTTTCATATCCGACACTCACATGGATCTGTTATTTGCCGCCAATGCTGGCAACAATGGTAATACTCTTGTTATCCGGCACTTCCTGATACGCCAGGACGTGCAGCTGTTCGATACTGTTACGGACAAACTGGGCCATAGCCGGACGCAGCTGGCTGGTCACCAGCAGTACTGCCGGACGCCCTGCGGCTTCCTGAGTCTGTACCGCTTCAACCAGCGAGCGCTGCAGGGTATCGGCCATGCCCGGTTCCAGAACCAGACCACTCTGACCACCCTGCTGCGAGGTCTGCTGAAGAGACTTAAGCAACAACTGTTCCAGCCCCGGTTCAAGGGTCATAACCACCAGCTGATCCTCATTACCAAAGATGTTCTGTACGATCATGCGGCTCAGCGCCATACGCGCCGCCGCGGTCATAGCGGCAATATCTTGACTCTGGCCGGTCTGATTCGCCAAAGACTCGGCGATGGAACGCATGTCACGGATGGGCACATGCTCACGCAGCAGATTCTGCAGCACGGCCAGCAGCTGACTGATGGAGACGGTATTCGGCACCAGCTCCTCGGCCAGTTTCGGCGACGTTTTGGCCAGTACATCGACCAGCTTCTGCACGTCTTCATGGCCCAGCAGCTCATGTGCGTGGCGCTGCAGTTTCTGATTGAGGTGAGTGGCCACTACCGTGCTGGCGTCTACCACGGTATAGCCCAGGGTCTGGGCGCGGTCTTTTTTGTCGTTGTCGATCCAGAAGGCATCCAGCCCGAACGCCGGATCCTTGGTTGGCTGGCCATCAATTTTGCCGAATACCTGACCCGGGTTAATCGCCAGTTCACGCTCCGGCAGGATCTCGGCTTCGGCTAAGGTGACCCCCATGAGGGTAATGCGGTACTGGTTGGGCAGCAGATCCAGGTTGTCGCGGATATGCACCGACGGCATCAGGAAACCCAGCTCCTGCGACAGCTTGCGCCGCACACCCTTGATACGGTTCAGCAGCTGCCCGCCCTGATTTTTATCGACCAGCGGAATCAGGCGGTAACCGACTTCCAGCCCGACGCGGTCCACCGGCTCCACGTCATCCCAGCCCAGCTCTTTGACTTCCATCTGTTTGATGGCGGCTTCGGCTTTTTCTTTCGGTGCCGCCAGGGCATTACCGGCGGAACCGCCCGGCAGCGCCGCAGCAGCAGCTTTTGGCTGCACACCGAGCCGGCGGGCAATGCTGTCGCCCACTTTGCCACCGTCTTTACGCCAGTGAATATAGTAAGCCGCGGCCCCGGCCAGCAGCGCAGCACTGAGAAACACGGTATGCGGCATACCGGGCACCGAGCCCATCATAAACATCAGCCCGGCCGACACCGCCAGTGCACGGGAAGACGCAAACATCTGGCCGAACACCTGCTGGCCCATGTCTTCATCATTGCCGTTACGGGTCACCATAATGGCCGTTGCCGTGGACAGCAGCAGTGACGGAATCTGTGCTACCAGACCGTCACCGATGGCCAGCAGCGTATAGGCCGATACCGCATCGCCGAAGGTCAGGCCGTGCTGCGCCATACCGATGGCAAAACCACCGACGACGTTAATAATCAGAATCAGAATACCGGCGATGGCGTCGCCTTTAACGAATTTACTGGCACCATCCATCGCCCCGTAAAAGTCTGCTTCAGCAGCAATATCTGCACGGCGGGTTTTCGCCTGATCAGCATCAATCAGACCGGCATTCAGGTCAGCGTCGATGGCCATCTGTTTACCCGGCATGGCATCCAGCGTAAAACGCGCGCTGACTTCTGACACCCGGCCCGCCCCTTTGGTAACCACGACAAAGTTGATGATCATCAGGATCATGAACACCACCAGACCCACGGCGTAGTTACCGCCGATCAGTACTTCACCGAACGCCTCAATCACCTTACCGGCGGCATCCCCCCCTTCATGGCCATACATCAGGACCACCCGGGTGGAAGCAACGTTCAGCGCCAGACGCAGCAACGTGGCCACCAGCAGAATGGTCGGGAAAATGGCGAAGTCCAGCGGCCGTTTGGCGTACACACTGACCAGCAGTACCACAATCGACAGGGCGATATTAAAGGTGAAGAAGGTATCCAGCAGGAAAGGCGGCAGCGGCAGGGTCATCATGCCCAGCAGTACCAGCAGCATCGCCGGAATACTCAGGTTGCCCTGCGCCAGCATACCGGCGCCACTTTTCAGCGAGCCGAGTATTTGATCTTTGGTTGCCGTTGCCATGAAAAATCCGTCAGAAAAACATCACTGACAGAGCCAGTGCAAAAACCTTTCCTATTTTTTACATGGCCGGTGCGGAAATGAAAAAAAACGGGAAATACCCGGTTTCTGCCCTTATTCCTGTGGATCCGGATCGACCCGCAGATCCCGTGGAATCGGCATATCCGGCTTGCGTTGCGGTTTTGGTCCGCGTCCTTTGACAAACAGGTCCATCTGGTAAATGTACGCCAGCACCTGAGCCACTGCCACGTACAGACCTTCCGGGATTTCCTCCCCGATTCTGCCGTGGGTATACAGCGCCCGCGCCAGCGGCGGCGCCTGCATCTGCGGTACGTTGTGCTCCTTGGCAATTTCACGGATTTTCAGTGCCGCCTGATCGTTTCCTTTCGCCACCATCACCGGCGCCCGCATCATGCCGGCTTCGTATTTCAGCGCCACGGAATAGTGGGTCGGGTTGGTAATCACCACATCCGCGGTCGGTACGTCGGCCATCATCCGCCGCTGGGCAGCCTGGCGCTGCAGCTGACGGATTTTACCTTTGACCTCAGGCCGCCCTTCGCTTTCCTTGTATTCGTCCTTGATTTCCTGCAGCGACATACGCAGTTTTTTCGTATGGCTGTAGATCTGCCACGGCACATCCACCAGCGCAATCAACGCCGTCGACGCACACAGAAAAATAACGCTCCAGATAATAATATGCACAGCGCCCTGAATGGCCGGCTCGGTATCCTTACGCTGCAGCGTCAGTGCATCCTCAAAATAGAAACCCAGCACCAGCCAGGCCATCAGCCCCACCACCAGTACTTTGGCCCAGGATTTCACCAGCTCCACCAGCGAGTTGGCGGAAAACATACGCTTCAGCCCACTGAGCGGATTCAGCCGGTTGAGTTTGGGGGCAATAGCCTTGGTGGAAAACAGCCAGCCACCGACGCCGAGCGGGCCGAAAAAAGCAGCAAACAGAACCAGCGCCAGCCACGGTGCCAGCGCCAGTGCCGCCTCCCGCAGCGAGGCGCCGAGGTGACTGAACATCTGCCGCGTATCAAAAGCCGTTTCACGCTGAAAGGAAAAGCCCAGCTCCGCCACCGCCGCAATGCGGTCACTCATCCACGGACCGAACGCCAGCAGACCGACCGCACCGAGCAACAGCACCATAGTGGTGTTCAGCTCTTTTGAGCGCGGTACCTGACCCTCTTCGCGGGCTTTCTGCAGCCTTCGCGCCGTGGGTTCTTCGGTTTTCTCCTGCCCGGTCTGCTCTTCCGCCATCAGGATAACTCCGTCAATTTTTTGATAAATTCAAACAGCGTATCCATATAGCCCTGAAAACTCTGTGCCATGTCACCCAGGGTCAGCCAGAGAATAAACAGACCCACAATCATGGTGACCGGAAAACCCAGCGCAAAAATATTCAGCTGTGGCGCGGCACGGGTCATAACCCCGAACGCCAGGTTAACGATCAGCAGTGCAGTCATCGCCGGCAATGAAATCACCAGAGCGGCCGCGAACATCCAGCCGCTCCAGCTGACAATCAGGCCGAAGGTTTCCGGGCCAAAGCCGGTAAGGCCCACCGGCAGGGTGCGGAAACTGTCGGCCAGAATTTCAATCATCACCAGATGACCGTTCAGGGAAAGGAAAACCAGACTGACCATAAACAGCAGCCACTGACTGATCACCACCACTGAGGCGCCCTGCGACGGGTCCACCGTCGTGGCAATCCCCAGGCCGGTCTGCATGGCGATCAGCTGCCCGGCAATGACAAACACCTGGGTCACCAGCTCCACCACAAATCCCAGCGCGATACCGATCAGCAACTGCTGCAGAACTATGATCAATGATGCCAGCGACAGAGCATCCACATGCGGAAATGGCGGCAGCACAGGCACCACCACCATGGTAATGCCCACCGCCAGCATCAGCCGTATACGCTGCGGTACCATTAAGGTTCCGATCAGCGGCATCACCATCAGCATGCCGGCAATACGGGCAAACGGATAAAAGTAGCGTGCTACCCAGTGACTGACTTCGATGGCATCAATCTCAGGCACAGATTATCAGCCGATAATAAAAGGAATATTCAGCAGCAGCTGGCGGCTGTAATCCAGCACCGCATTCACTGCCCAGGGGCCGAAGGCCACCACCGCCAGCAGGGTAACCACCAGACGCGGCAGAAAACTCAGCGTCTGCTCGTTGATCTGAGTAGCCGCCTGAAAGGTACTCACGATCAGACCCACCACCAGACTGGGGACAATAATCACCACCACGATCATCAGCACCAGATACATGGCATTATTAAACAGATCGCCGATTTCTGTTGGTGTCATAAAGCCCCCTAAACCGTACCGAAACTGTTGGCCAGTGTGCCCATAATCATGGCCCAGCCATCAATCAGCACGAACAGCATGATTTTGAACGGCAGTGAAATAATCACCGGTGACAGCATCATCATACCCATGGCCATCAGGATACTGGCGACCACCAGATCAATAATCAGAAACGGAATAAAAATCAGGAAGCCGATCTGGAAAGCCGTTTTCAGTTCACTGGTAATAAACGCCGGAATCAGAATATGAATCGGGGTTTCTTCCGCCGAGGCAATATCCTCGCGGCCACTGATGCGGATAAACAGCTGCAGATCCGTTTCCCGTGTCTGTGCCAGCATAAATTCATGCAACGGCTTCACGGCCCGCTCCGCCGCTTCCAGCGGCGGAATGGTTTCTGCCAGATAAGGCTGTACCGCCTCGGCATTAATCACCCGGAACACCGGCATCATGACAAACAGGGTTAAAAACAGCGACAGCCCCAGCAGCACCTGATTGGAGGGTGTCTGCTGCAGACCAATGGCCTGACGCAGAATCGCCAGTACCACAATAATGCGGGTAAAAGAGGTCATCATGATCAGCAGCGATGGCAATACCATCAACAGCGTCATAATGGCCAGAATCTGGATAGTTACCGTATATTCGCCGCCGTTATCCGTGGTTTTATAGGTAACCGCCGGAATCCCCAGATAGGATGGATCCGCGGCGGCCGGAGCGTCAGCCGCCAGCGCCGGTAACGGAGACAGTACAACCAGAATCAGCAGCAGGCTTTGCAGCAGGCGTTTTATCATCATGAACGTATCGCTTTTTTCAGCAGCTCCTGAAAACTGCCAGGACTGGTTTCCTGCCCCTGCGGCAGCGGTTCGTCGAGATCGGTGAGGTGGGTAATCTGCTGAGGCGTCACACCGATCACCATCTGTTTTTCACCAATCTGAACCACCGCTATTTTTTCTTTCATGCCCAGCGGCTGACTGGCAATAACACGGATCGCTCCCTGCGACGGGATCAGCCGCGTACCACGCAGTTTATTCACCAGCCAGGCCAGAACCACTATCAGGGCAATGATCACAATCAGAAAAATCATCACCTTGCCGCCGGAAGCCAATGGGTCCGGAGCCGCTGGCAGGCTTTTTTCTTCGGCCTGCACCAGCAGTGGCAGCAGGGCTGAAAAACCGGCTGCCGTATTAACGCAGGCGCTGAATACGTTCACTCTGGCTCACCACATCCGTCAGGCGGATACCGAATTTATCGTTCACCATCACCACTTCGCCATGGGCGATCAGCGTACCGTTCACCATCACATCCAGCGGCTCACCGGCCAGGCGGTCAAGTTCCACCACTGAGCCCTGGTTCAGCTGCAGCAGGTTACGGATCGGAATCTGAGTGGAACCGACTTCCATGGAAATACGCACCGGAATATCCAGAATAACGTCCAGCTCCGGGCCATTACCGTTGTCACGCAACGGCATTGCTGCAGAACCTTCGTCATTCAGCTCATCCAGTTCCACATTACGGACGTCATCATCGTCGTCGCCGGTTTCACCGGCTTCTTCCATTGCTGCAGCCCATTCGTCCGCCAGCGCTTCTTCATCCTGCGACGCATCACTGACTTCTGAAGCGACAGAATCCGCCAGTGCATCAGCATCAATGTCAGCAGACTCTTCCGGGGTCAGATCGTCTTTTTCGTCAGCCATTTTTTATACTCCTTAAGCCCGCCTCAGCGCCGGCGGTTTTTGATCTGATCGATAATTTTTACCGCCAGATTTTCACTCGAAATACCCATTTTCCCGCGGAACACCGGCACACCGTTGGCCTGCAGAATAAATTCTTCCGGCATGTCCACCGGAATCACATCCCCGGCCTTCAGGTCCGCCACTTCACGCAGGGTAATCTCACGCTCCACCAGCGTACCGTGCACCGGCACCTTGGCTTCAAGAATGTCTTCACGCAGCGACTGCATCCAGCGTTCATCCACATCATCCACATCACTCTGAACACCGGCATCCAGCACTTCGCGGATGGGTTCAATCATGGAGTACGGAAAGGTCAGGTGCAGATCACCGCCGCCGCCATCCAGCTCAATATGGAAGGTACTGACCACCACCACTTCACTCGGACTGACAATATTCGCCATCGCCGGGTTAACTTCCGAGCCCACGTATTCAAATTCCAGTTTCATCACCGGTGCCCAGGCTTCAATCATGTCGTTGAATACCTGGCTCAGCACCAGCTGCACCACGCGTACTTCGGTCGGTGTAAATTCCCGGCCTTCAATCTTGGCATGACGGCCGTCACCGCCAAAAAAGTTATCAACCAGTTTGAACACCAGCTTGGCGTCGAGAATAAACAGCGCAGTACCACGCAACGGGCGCATTTTCACCAGATTAAGACTGGTAGGAACGTACAGCGTATGTACGTACTCACCAAATTTCATAATCTGTACACCACCTGAGGCGACATCAGCACTGCGACGGAGAAAGTTGAACATGCTGATACGGGTATAACGGGCAAAACGCTCGTTAATCATTTCCAGAGTCGGCATCCGACCGCGGACAATACGGTCGTTGCTGGTCAGGTCATACGACTTGACACCCGTCGCATCAATTTCCTCTTCCGGCTCGATATCGCCATCATCGACGCCGTGCAGCAATGCATCAATTTCGTCCTGCGACAGTAAATCTTGCACGCGTAATATTCCTTACTGCATTACAAAATCAGTGAAGAGAACCGCTTCGACATCATCTTCACCACCTTCACGCTTAACCAGTTCAGACAGGTGCCTGGTGAGCAGCTGCTGAAGCTCCACCTTGCCTTCCGGCGTTCTCAGGTGGTCAAAATTCTGTTCACCGATAATACGGATAATATCGTTACGCACCATCGGCTCATTCATGTTCAGCACGTCAATCACGCTCTGCCGCCGGGTCATGACTTCAATATTCACCTGCAGGAAGCGCTGCCGCGGCCCCACCTGAAAACTGATCACGAATTCCGGTTTCAGGATGACATACTGAGCCGGCAGTTCCGGCTCTGCCGCAACCTCTTCGGTTGCCTCCGCTGCCGCGTCATCATCTCCCGTAAGCAGGAAGAAAGCCGCCGCGCCGGCACCAGCAAGCACAATCAGAGCAATCAGAATAATAATGATCAGCTTCTTCTTGCCGCCCCCGGATGCGGCTTCCGCTTCCGGGTTACCGCCATCCAGTTTCAGATCCTGTTCTGCCGCCATGTCCGCTTATCCCCTCGTTAACTGTCAATTTAGCAATAGCCATGCCATGAATTTCCGTCAAAAAACCAGCAAGTGCCGGTTCTGTACGGACAAAATCTCTTTACAGTTTAGAAGGTTCTCAGCAGCGTGCCGGGATTAAGGCCGCCCATGAATGCCGGGGCTGCGGATACAGCCCCGGAACGGGTGAAGAAAAAGAAAGGAAGCAGGTCAGGCGAAGGTGTCGAGCAACGAAACACTGGCAGTTGACGGTCTGTTGACGTTCTCAGCCAGTTCCTCACCGTCTTCTGTCAGCCAGCCCTCGTCACCGGCCAGGCTTTCACCGCCATTGCCATCAGCGTCTGACTGTCCGGCACCGGCGCCGGAGGAACCCTGTTCACTGACATCAAAGCTGTCGAGGGTGATGCCCTGCCCCGCCAGCGCGTCACGCAGCCGGTGGGCATTGGATTCCAGCACTTCCCTCACATGGGCGTGCTGGGCCTGCACCTGCACGGTGGCCTGATCCTGAGAAACCTGCAGTTTGATTTCCAGGCTGCCCAGCTCCGGCGGATCCAGCTGAATTCTGGCATTCTGTACTTCATCCGCCACCATGGTGACGATACGGGCGCCCAGAGCGCCACCCCATTCCTTGCGGTCCTGACCGAAGTGCAGTTTTTCCTTCAGTCCGGCCAGCTCCTGCTCAACCTCGGTATGGATCTCTTCTGCCGTACTTTCCACCATCGTCATATCCGCGGCGCTGGCAGCGTCGTCAACCGTTGTCTGACTGCCGGCGGCCATCGCCATGGCAGTGGCCGTCTGCGCCGGCTGAGCATTACTCAGGCCCGTCGTCTGTTGCTGGGCACTGCCCTGCTGAACGGCAAGCGTTCTGCTCTCCGGCAGGAAGAAATCCTCCCCCTCAGCCGCAGAAACATCTGTACCGTCCACAACAGCACTGTCAGTCAGCTGTTCAGTTTCTGCGTCTGACAGCGGACTGTCATTACCGTCAAGCGGCCGCCCCGTCACCCGGGCCATGCGTTCCGCCGCGACAGGCGCTGATGCAGCGGCAGTGGTAGCCGGTGCAGACAAATCAGCAAAAAGAACCGCTGCGCCATCGCTATCCGGCGTCAGATCATCCGTGGCGGTTTCATCGGTGACAGCACTCTCATCGCCTTCAGTCACGGTCACGGCCGTCAGGGTCAGCGGCTGCTCGCCCTGACGGATCTGCTGCAGTACCGTTTCAATATCACCGCCGTCTGCCACCAATGGCTGTAACAGGCTGTCCGTTCCGCTGTCCGCAGCAGACAGCGCCGTCTGCAGCGGCAAAGCCTGATCGGTGAGCGGCAAATTTTGTAACAGTGACGTTGCCGTTGCGGCTGTAGCACTGCCTGACGTTGCCGTACCACCGTCGGCCATCAGGCCGGTTATCAGGGAAGAAAATTGTCCATCAGCAGCACTGCCAGGCAGCCCGGACAGGCTGTCCCCCTGGGTCTGACCGAGTGCTGCCAGCAGACTGAGCGCGGACGAACCGGATCCCGTTGCGTTCATGAATAACTCCGTAAATGCGCCTGGTTAAACAGGTTTGTAAGCATTACGCAAAGGACGGGCCAG
This sequence comes from Pseudomonadota bacterium, assembly GCA_030145845.1. Classification (GTDB taxonomy): domain Bacteria; phylum Pseudomonadota; class Gammaproteobacteria; order Pseudomonadales; family Oceanobacteraceae; genus Venatoribacter. The sequence continues at coordinate 56,677 of JAIXHJ010000018.1, read as the reverse complement.
TTTTCCGGCTGGCGGAATAAGGGGAAAGAAGAGAAAGATCAGAGCATGTCTTTCAGCAGGGCAGCAACCTGCCGGTATTCACTCTCAATGGCGGCCACCAGCGCGTCTGCGTCTGCCAGCTGGCTTTCTCTGGCAGCACTTTCAAGACGGAAACACAGCTCTGCCAGGGGGGCTGCGCTGATATTACTGCTGGCCCCCTTGAAGCTGTGAGCCAGCTCGCGTAACCGGGTGGCATCGGCAGCAGCCAATGCATCGTGGATCAGGGGCAGACGGTCGTCGGAGTCTTTGATATAAACCAGGATCAGGTCACCGAATTCGTCATCCATCACTTCCTTCAGCATCTCCAGTGAGTCCTGATCAAAGTGCTCTTCCTGTGCCATCCGTATTACTCCCGTCCTGTATACGAGGCCATCGTAGCACTGCCTCGACCTTATTGCCTATGCCCTGATAACTCAGCGATTCACAGATACCGGCCACCAGTGGCAGCCCCCGTCCGGAATAGGCATTGGCCTGTGTACCGGAACGCTTGCGCAGCCCCTGAAAGTCAAACCCGGGGCCACTGTCTTCCACCGTCAGCACCAGCCTGCCGCTGTGTCCGTCACCACTGTGTTTCATTTCAATGATGATATAGGCATCTTCCAGCCCGGCCAGCCGCTCTGACCGTTCACGGTAATACTGCATAAAGCCGTCCGCCGAATGCTTCAGCGAAGAGTTCAGCCCCAGCACGCCATGCTCAAAGGCATTGGAAAAAAGCTCAGCCATAACAGTGTACAACTGGCCACCCATCACCCGCAGGCCCGGAACTTCCATCATAATGTGGATCATTAATGGCAGCGGATTAAAGTTTTTCAGACTTTCCGGCCCCAGCTCATAACGCATCTGCCAGTCGACCGGGCCGGCGATGGGACCGGAGGTAAGTTTTACGTCCGCCTTTTCCAGCTCACTTTCATTGACCATGCGCAGCTCGAGCAGCGTGGCATCGTCATCGTGATCGGTCCCCTGCAGGAAATCATTCAGGGTGTGCTGAATATCATCAAAAACACTGTCAGGGGATGCCGCGCGCTCAAAGACCTCTCGCAGACGCTCTTCACCAAACATCTCGCCGGCCGGGTTTCGTGCTTCCTGAATACCGTCAGACCAGAGAAACAGGCGATCGCCTTCCTCCATCTGATATTCAGTCAGATGATCCTTGAACTTATCGTTATTCAGTACGCCGAGCGGCAGGTGCCCGGACGACAGCACTTCCGGCACCGGGTTACCGGCTCGCAGCAGATAGCAGTCAGGTACCCCGCCCATCCACACACTCATGGATTTGCGGTCAAAGCTCAGATCGACCACCACCGCACAGCAGAAAAAACCTACCGGCAGAATGCCTTTCAGCTTGACGTTAATTTCACGCAGGATTTCCGCCAGCGCGAAGCCCTTGGCGGTCATGCCATAAAAGATTTCGGCCAGCGGCATCGCACCGATCGCTGCCGGCAGGCCATGGCCGGTAAAGTCACCCAACAGAACATGCATGCCGCCGGCCGGTTTACGTGCGGCCAGCAGCACATCGCCGTTAAAAACAGCCAGCGGAGAGAGCATATAGCGGATATTCGGTGCCGACAGACAACCGGCATGGGCAACATTATCAAATACCGCCTTCGCCACATGCTGCTCATGCATCAGGTGCTCATTATTGGATGCAATGGTATCGCGCTGAAACTGCAGCGTGCGGTGCATTTCGCGCATGCGGTAAAAGGAGCTGATTTTGGCTTTCAGGATGATGTGGTTGTATGGCTTACTGAGAAAATCATCTCCACCAGATTCCAGACAGTCAGCCAGACTCTGGGCATCCGTCAGGGAGGTCAGGAAAATAACGGGGACAAAATCTTCACCGGCATTGTATTTAATCTTTCTGGCAGCTTCCCTGCCGTCCATCACCGGCATCATGACATCCATCAGCACGATATCCGGCGCAAATTGCTCAAACGCCTCAAGTGCCTGCTGGCCATTTTCCGCTTCAAAGACTTCGTAGCCCTGATTACGGACAATGCGGGACAATACCATACGGTCGATCTGGTTATCGTCCGCGATCAGTACCTTAATACCATCCATGTGAGCAGTATCTACTGAATGGTGAATAATTGCTCGAAATTGGAGATCGTCAGAATCTTCCGGACGTCCGCATTACAGTTCACGATCTGTACATCCGCCCCGTCACCACCGGCGAAATCCCGCAGCAACAACAGCATGCCCAGCGCCGAACTGTCCAGGTAGGACGTACCACCGAGGTCAACCACAAAGCTTTTGACCTCACCCGGAACGTTTTCATAGGCTTCACGGAATTCCTGATGAGCACTGAAATCAAAGCGGCCATCAACCTTAATGGTCAGTTCCCGCCCGTTCCCTGCGAGAGAAGCTTGTACTGTCATCGATAACTCTCCAGTCGATTACCTTTATTACCGCAGCGGGTTGCCCGGTTTTCCTTTCTTATAGGTGTAGCACAAAGCTGATAATTGTCAGCCTCACAACGCGGCTTCCAGCATAACCTCAGACATTTTGCTAAGAGAAACCACACGGTCCGCGGCACCCAGATCAATGGCAGCTTTAGGCATCCCCCAGACCACACAGCTGGATTCATCCTGCGCCAGTGTTCTGACACCACGGTCATGCAGGCGCTTCATCGCCAGGGCGCCGTCAGCTCCCATGCCGGTAAGCATAACCGCCACCATTTTCTCGCCGCGCACCAGTTCTCCCAGAGAGTCAAACATCACTTCAACCGACGGTTTGTGACGGTTCACTCTGTCGCCATCGTCGAGCACACAAAACAGGTTCTGACCTTCACGGCGGAATTTCAGATGGTACCCACCGTGAGCAATAATGACCCGGCCCGGCTGCACCTGCAGCCCATCTTCTGCTTCGCGCACCTCCATCGGCAGATTACGGTCCAGCCGCAGCGCCAGCGACGCACTGAATACCGCCGGAATATGCTGGGTAATCAGTATCGGCGGACAGTCTGCCGGCACACCGCTGAGCAGCTCCCGGATCGCCTCCGTCCCCCCGGTGGATGAGCCAACCGCAATCAGGCGCGAATAGTCGGCATGCGCAACCGGCGCCGGCCGTGCACGCAGCGGCTTGGTTACGGTCAGCGCCTGCACCCTGGCAGCCGCCGCCATTCTCACTTTTTCGGTCAGCTGACCGGCAAACTCACGGAACGCCTGTTCAGTCTGAGCCTGTGGTTTGGCAATGTAATCCACCGCCCCCATTTCCAGCGCATCCAGAGTCGCCGGCGCACCGGCGGCAGTCAGCGTCGAGACCATGACCACCGGCATCGGCCTCAGCCTCATCAGATTACTGAGAAACTGCAGCCCGTTCATGCGCGGCATTTCCACATCCAGCGTCAGCACATCCGGATTCAGTTGCTTGATTTTATCGCGCGCGATAAAAGGGTCTGCGGCCATGCCGACCACCTCAATATCCTCAACGCCGTCAAACACTTCGCGCAGCATTTTGCGGATCAGAACCGAATCATCAATAATCAGCAGGCGAATCTTTTTTTCCATCATCCTTTACCGCCGGTCATACTCAGAACAGATCAATACTGCCGGCATCGGCCACTGCCGGCCTGGAAACCTCTTTCTGGTAGGCCACTTCGCGTTTGATAAGCGTATCGTTTTTCAGCTGTTTAATACGTCTGACCTTGGCCGCACCGGTATCCGGGAAATACAGCACCTTTCTGGCAAACTCATCACCCACGTCCGATGCAACAACCTTCAGACCTTCATTGCTGAGATAATTGTGTGCAAAGAGAATATTGCGCTGACCGATATCCGTCATAGAAGCAATCATCTGTCCGCCTCCGAACAGCTTTACTTCCAGGTTTTCACGGCGGCCACCGCGTTTGAGAATTTCGTTGATCAGATATTCCATCGCCCAGTTGCCATAGCGGGAAGCGTGCGTACTCGGATTGGTACCCCATACATCCGACGAATGTTCACCCTGCTCCGGCAGCATAAAATGGTTCATACCTCCAATCCCCCGTACCCGATCACGGATACAGGCCGCGATACAGGAACCGAGAACAGTAACAATCATTTCACCATGGGTGGATACGTAAAATTCACCCGGCAGAATCTTGGCTGCCCAGACGTGATGAACGGTGTCCCAGTAGCGGTTCACATGCTCAAAACCTGCACTGACCGGCGGCTGCACCGGGCGGGCCGCATCATGGATACTCATCAGGTCCTCCGGTACATTGTCTGGCCTATGGATGTAAAATCATCGCAGATACCGGATAGATTTTCAGAATGCCCGATCATCAGGTGTCCGCCCTGGGGCAACAGCGAAGCAAAACGCCGGAACAGAATTCTCTGGGTATCCTTGTTGAAGTAGATCACCACGTTACGGCAGAAAATAACATCAAACGGTCCTTTGACCGGCCACTCTTCCAGCAGATTAAGGCGTTTGAAGAAAACCATACGCCGCAGCTCCTCTTTCACCTGCACCGACTTACCGTCTTTGCTGTGGAGAAACATTTTTCTGATCAGCTCCGGTGCCAGCCCATCGGTCGTCGACAATGGATAAATACCCCGGCGGCCGGTTTCCAGCACATCGGAATCCAGGTCGGTAGCAAGAATCCTGATATCCCAGTCAGAGGAAAAGCCCGCCTCACGCACGGTGTTGGCAATGGAATAGGCCTCCTGTCCGGTGGAGGAACCGGCCGACCAGATCCGCAGCCGCTTACTTTTATGCGCAGCTGCTTTGATATCCGGCAACAGGCGATCTTTCAGATAGCGGAAATGATGCGGTTCACGGAAGAAGGAAGTCAGATTGGTGGTCAGCGAATTAATAAAGCTGGTCGCTTCCGAGGTCAGATTCTGATCAAGGTACTGCAGATATTCCGCAAAGCTCGACATATTATGCGCCCTGACCCGGCGGGCAATGCGGCTGTAAACCATATTACGTTTATGCTCGGCCAGCACGATGCCGGTCAGCTCACCTGCCAGCTTTGAAATATGGGCAAAGTCCGCATCTGTCATCAGAAATTCGCGGACCTCCCCTGTCTGCCCGGCGGGCACAGATTGCTTTATTTCTGCCACGTTATCAGAACTCTGCCCAATCATCGTCATCAGAACTTACCGAAAAACCACTGTTTTTCTGACCGAAGGTCTGGCCGGTGGACTTTTTGCCGCTGACCACCGGAGCAGAAGCCACCGGCGCCACGACGGCGCCGAAGCTGCCTTCACTGAGGGTAAAGAATTCCATCATCTGGGTCATCGACTGCGCCTGTTCCGCCATAGCTTCACCCGCTGCCGAGGCTTCCTCAACCAGGGCCGCATTCTGCTGCGTCATCTCGTCCATCTGCGCAACTGCACTGTTGACCTGTTCAATACCGGAAGACTGCTCGCGGGCAGCGGTACTGATTTCCTGAATCATGACAGATACACGATCCACTGACTGAATAATTTCATCCAGGGTTTTACCGGATTCATTCACCAGCGATGTACCGGCTTCCACTTTATCAACGCTGTCACGGATCAGGTCTTTAATCTCACGCGCGGCGCCGGCTGAACGCTGCGCCAGATTACGTACTTCGCCCGCGACCACGGCAAAGCCACGGCCCTGTTCGCCCGCTCTGGCAGCCTCAACCGCCGCATTCAGAGCCAGCAGGTTGGTCTGGAAGGCAATTTCATCAATCACGCTGATAATGTCGGCAATTTTCTTGCTGGCCTGATTGATTTCTTCCATCGCCACTACGGCCTTGCTTACCACTTCGCCGCCGGTGGTGGCTTTCTGTTTAGCAGACGCTGCCAGCTCATTGGCATGCACTGAATTTTCACTGGTCTGTTTTACCGCACTGGTCATTTCCTCCATGCTGGACGCGGTTTCTTCCAGACTGGACGCCTGTGACTCAGTACGTTTACTCAGATCGGCGTTACCCTGTGCAATTTCGCTGGCACCGGTGGATACGGTGGAAGCGGCCTCGCGGATACGGGTAATAATATCGGTCAGGCGATCAACCGTCGCATTGGCATCCTGCTTCAGTTTATCGAACGCCCCCTGATAATTATCATCAATACGGCGGGTCAGATTGCCATGCGCCAGCGCATCGAACACCCGGATCGTATCGCTGACCACACTGTCAGAGATGGTCAGCAGGCGGTTCAGGCCTTCACTGAGCTTGAGGAAGAAGCCCTGCTTACCGGCAATTTCCAGCCGTGCTGACAGGTCGCCGGCGGCGGCCGATTCCACAATCGCATCAATTTCCTGCTCTGCAGCCACTTCCTGCGTACGGTCACGCCATTCAACAATGGTACCGATACGCTCTTCGTCATCGTTGTAGATAGGGTTGGCAATCAGCGAAAAGGTCCGTCCGCCGACTCTGATTTCGGTGTGGTACGTGCTGCTGAGCGCACTCAGCATGGAACGCTGATGAGCCGGATTTTTATGGAAAGTATCGATATTTTTTCCCACCAGGCTTCTGGCATCAAAGCCCGGGATATCCTTTTTAAGATCCGTTTCGGCTTCGCGCATCATGCTGGTCACAGCATCGTTCATATAAATAATATTGCAGTCATTGTCAGCGATCATGGCATTGGTGGTGACTACATCCAGTGCCTGTTTCACCCTGGCGTTGGCGTTGGCAATTTCACGCTCTTCTTCCTGACGGGCAAGCTCTTCCGTTTTATCCACCCACTCAACGATGGTACCGATACGTTTTCCTTCGGTGTCTTTCCACGGCGTCGCCGTCAGCGAAAATTTCAGGCCTGCCACGTCAAGCAGAGTACGGTAAGGCTGTTTCAGCTCAGAAATCATTTTACGCTGGTGCGCTGGCTGCTTATGGAAAACATCGACATTGGTGCCCACCAGAGTTTTGAGATCAAAGGCAGGCAGAGCCGTTTTCAGACTGGCTTCACGCTCCCCCAGCATTGCTCTGAGACTGTCATTCATATACAGGATATTCATGTCGTTATCAGCCAGCATGACATTGGCCTGACAGATTTCCAGCGCACCGGCAGCATTGGCGTTGAACTGGTTTTCCCGGTCTTTCATCACCCGTGCCGTGATATCGGTTGCGTATTTGACAACTTTATACGGCTTACCATTATCATCCAGCACCGGGTTATAGGAGGCCTGAATCCAGATTTCTTTCCCACCCTTACCGATACGCAGATACTCCGCCTGCAGGAAACGGCCGCGGTTAAGAGTGTCCCAGAACTCCTTATATTCATCACTGTCGCGGTAGTCCGTATCGACAAAGATACGGTGATGTTTACCGACAACCTCTGACGCCTGGTAGCCCATCACATTAAGAAAGTTTTCATTGGCGTCCAGAATGGTACCATCCATTGAAAACTCAATACGGGCCATACTCTTATCCAGAGCCGCCAGTGTTGACTCAAGTTCTTTTTCTCTCTGGCTGACGCCTGAACCCATCAGATTGCTGAATATACCCATCACGTTCTCCTCGCCGCAGGCAGTCACTGCTGCCATTGCAGACCTGTTATTTTATCCGGCCAGCAGGCCTGCCATTTTCTGTCGTTCCGGAATCCGGAGCAATTCATCCACATCGAGAAGAATCACCATCTTCCCGTTAACATTGACCAGCCCACGAATAAAACCTGAGTTGTCATCTTCACTGAGTTCCGGTGGCCGGCGTGTATCTTCGTCAGCAATGGTATAAACGTCGGATACCGCATCGACGACGATGCCCATCACCCGGTCACCATGCTCTTTTTCAACCTTGAGAATAATCACCACCGTCAGCGGACTGTATTCAACCCGCTCCAGCCCGAAACGGATACGCAGATCCATAATCGGAACAATGGTGCCACGCAGGTTAATGACACCACGGATGTACTCCGGCGCATTGGGAATCAGGGTGGACTCTTCCCAGCCTCGGATTTCCTGAACCGCCAGGATATCCACACCATATTCTTCGTCGGCCATCATAAAGGTGAGAAACTGCTGTTCATGATCCCGGGCCGGGTCTTTGACTGTCTCTGCTGCATTCATAGTCATCACTAGGCTGCCTGTTCAGATCCTGGGGTTGTTTTGGAAGGCTCAACCGTTTTACCAATGCCGGAAATATCAATAATCAGGGCAACAGTTCCGTCACCCAGAATCGTGGCACCTGAAATACCGTGAACCCTCTGATAGTTCTGTTCCAGACTCTTGATCACCACCTGCTGCTGACCAAGGAGATCATCAACCACAATACCGATTTTCTCGTTATCACCTTCCACCACCACCAGCATCGGGTTTTCCGCCTCTTCTTCTTTACGGCGCAGACCGAAAAGATTATCCAGCCGTACAATCGGTATATATTCATCGCGCAGCTTCATCACAAACTGACTGCCGGTAATGTGGTTAAGTGAACGCTTCTGCAGCTGAATCGATTCGACAATCGACACCAGCGGAAAGATATAGGTCTCGTTCTTTACCCGCACCAGCTGGCCATCCAGTATCGCCAGTGTCAGCGGCAGGCGGATAACAAAGGTTGAACCCTCTCCACGACGTGACTGTACTTCAATCGTGCCGTTCAGTTCGTTGATATTACGGCGGACAACATCCATACCCACGCCGCGGCCGGAAATATCGCTGACACTGTCAGAGGTGGAGAAGCCGGGCAGGAAAATAAGCTGATGAATTTCTTCTGCTGACAGCTCAGTATTTTCCGGTACCAGTTTTCTTTCCCGTGCTTTACTGAGAATTTTTTCTTCGTTCAGCCCGGCACCGTCATCTTTTACTTCGATAACAATATTGCCACCCTGATGAAAGGCATTCAGCGTAATTTTTCCCTGCGCTGCTTTACCGGCGGCAATCCGTTTTTCTGTTGTTTCCAGTCCGTGATCCATGGAATTCCTGACCAGATGCACTAACGGATCACCGATTTTTTCCATTACCGTCTTATCCAGCTCGGTATTCTCGCCCAACATAACCAGGTTAACGTCTTTACCCAGCTGCGAACCCAGGTCCCGGACCAGGCGCGGAAAGCGGCTGAAGGCAAAGCTGATCGGCATCATGCGGATCTTCATGACGCTTTCCTGCAACTCACGCGTGTTGTGTTCCAGCTGGGATAAACCTTCCTGCAGCCGCGCCAGGCGACTCATATCAAATTCCTGCCCCAGCTGTCCGAGCATGGACTGGGTAATCACCAATTCACCGACCATGTTGATCAGGCTGTCGACTTTATCGATCGACACCCGAATGGAAGATGGTTCGCTGTTCTTGGCCGGGGATTTTTTTGCCTGTGACGCTGACACGGCAGCCGCTGCATTCACAGCCGCGGCAACGGCTTCCGGTATGGCTGCCGGTTGATCCGTGTCAGGGGTTTCTGCGGCGACATCCGTTTCAGTAGCAGCATCGGCGTCTTCCGTGGCGGAAGACAATGCCTCATAACGGATATCACAGTCGTCCTCGACCCATTCGAACACACTGGCGAGGGTTTCTTTATCGATATCTTTACGGACTTCCAGTACCCAGTTCAGGTAACAGAGTTCCGGATTGAGGCTGCTGATTTCTGGTACTGCTGACGTATCAGGAATCACGGTCAGAGAGTCTTCACCGACCAGCTCCTGCAATTCCCGGAACATACGGAAAGGCTCATTACCGGTCTGCAGAATATCCTGCCCCGGATGAAAATGTATCCGCCAGCCTGCACCACCGCTGACGTCTTCCGCCTCTGCAACGGTACTGTCTGTGCTAACAGGTGCAGCGCTGTCATCGCCGGCGAGAATTTTTTCAAACTCAGTTTTCAGCAGTGCCGGGCGTTCGCCGTCCGGCGTATCACCGGCCTGCAGACTGCTCAGCATGGCACGCAGACAATCCACAGATTGCAGAAAAAGATCCACATACATACGCAGCATCGGACGCTTAGCGGAACGGATTTCATCCAGCAGGGTTTCGACCACATGGGTAAAATCGGATATCTGCATAAAACCAAAGGTACCGGCCCCACCTTTGATGGAGTGCGCAGCGCGGAAAATGGTATTGACCGCTTCAGCGTCCACGCTTTCCGGCGTCAGGTCGAGTAACTGACTTTCCATAACATCCAGCCCCTCGAAACTTTCTTCGAAAAAGACCTGATGAAATTGCGAAAGATCAATACTCATACACTTACCCCAGCACGCGCTTGATCGTGCTCAGTAACTGGTCAGGATTAAAGGGTTTAACAATCCAGCCTGTGGCACCGGCCTGTTTGCCCTGCATTTTCATATCACCGGCAGATTCCGTGGTCAGCATCAGTACCGGTACAAATTTATAATCGGCCAGAGCGCGTAATTCCTTAACCAGTTCAATGCCATTCATATTCGGCATATTGACGTCGGACAGAACCAGATCGTATTTTTTGTCATTAGCCAGACGCAGCGCTTCCACACCGTCTGAAGCTTCCTGAACTTCATGACCGGCCCCGCGCAGGGTAAATGACACCATCTGGCGCATGGATGCAGAATCGTCGACAGCTAAAATGCTCGCCATGATTGATAACTCCTGTTAATCAGTAAGCTGAGAATATTCAGAAAGGTTCAGGGCTCCGGTCAGCCCAAGGTAGGCAGCCGTTTCAGTCAGAACCGGGCTGACACCCTGCCAGCAGATACTTCCGCCGGTCTTGGTCAGGGTTTTCTGCAGCGACAGAATCAGCTGCAGTCCGGCCGTATCACAGAACTGGATATCATTTCCCGCCAGGCAAATATCACCGCTGTTGTGCAGTGATTCTTCCACCCGGGAAAATAATTCCTCCACCATCTCAATACTGAGGCGCTCGCCGCATTGAATGGTTACCGCATCCGTCATAACTGACCCTTATTATGGTGTTCTTTTTCCTAAGAGTAGCCTGACTTCACCGGCCTGCTAGCGGTATCCAGCTATTAATATTTAAGTTAATAGTTATTTATATAATCAACGGAAGGAGAAATGCAGAAGTGCAGAAAAATAGTTGTTTAAATCAATAAATTAACAATTTAACCTGAGACAGGGAATACAATATATTACGACGAATGTCGGGAAGAACGTGACCGGAAAGCGGCGCGGTTTGCCCACTCATCCGCCTGTTTCTGGGCATTTTTTTCATCCTGAAGCATGAACTCCTGTTCAAGCTTATCAATAAGATCGGTAAGGGCTTTTACCTTGCCGCGCAGAACCAGATAACTTTCCCGGGCTTTATCCGTTTTATCCTGTACCTGACGGATTTTCTGACTCTGGCTTTTCAGTGCCGCTTCAATCTGTCCCATAAAGCCCAGTGCATTATGCACGGAGCCCGCCGTGACCGGGGTATCCCTGGGTGCCGATATCTGCTGCTGATACTCAAGCGTATAAACTTCCAGCTGCTGACGCTGATTCTGCTCCTGAAGCAGCTGCTGCTGCAGCGTGCCCCATTCACGCAGTGCATCCTGCTCCTGCCGCTCGGTCAGGTCCAGCACCACCTGCAGACGCTGAGCACGCGGATGACGCCTCATTTTTTCCGCCCTTCGTTACCGGCGTTGGCCGGCGTGGGGAACAGCTCATTCAGCGCCTGTTCGCTGCTTTTCAGATCACAGCCTTCATTCAGTGCCTGCTTCAGCATGGCTTTGATTCTCGGCATACGTTCAATGGCAACATCCAGCAGCTGGTCATTACCTGACTGGTAGGCACCGACGGCAATCAGGTCCTGATTCTGACGGTAATGAGCCATCAGCTGCTTACACAGCTGGGCTTTGCGCAACCAGGTTTCATCGACAATCTGTGGCATGACCCGGCTGACTGAAGCTTCCACATCAATGGCCGGATAATGCCCTTCTTCAGCCAGTTTACGCGACAGCACAATATGACCATCGAGAATCGCCCGGCTGGCGTCAGCAATCGGGTCCTGCATATCATCGCCTTCACTGAGCACGGTATAAAATGCCGTAATCGAGCCACCGCCTTCCGGACCATTACCGGTACGTTCCACCAGCTTGGGCAGCTTGTTGAACACCGAGGGCGGATAGCCCTTGGTCGCCGGCGGTTCCCCCACCGCCAGGGCAATTTCACGCTGTGCCTGGGCATAACGCGTGAGAGAGTCCATCAGCAGCAGAACGTTCTGTCCCTGATCGCGGAAATATTCCGCCACCGAGGTGCAGTACTGTGCAGCACGCAGACGCATCAGCGGCGAATCATCCGCCGGTGATGCCACCACGACCGAGCGCTGCAGACCTTCTTCACCGAGAATTTCGTCGATAAATTCCTTTACCTCACGGCCACGCTCACCAATCAGGCCGACCACAATCACGTCAGCGCTGGTAAAGCGCGTCATCATGCCCAGCAACACACTTTTACCGACACCTGAGCCGGCAAATAAACCAATACGCTGGCCACGGCCAACGGTGAGCATGGCGTTAATGGCCCGGATCCCCACATCCAGTGGTTCACGGATCGGGGCGCGGTGCAGAGGATTGATGGTGCGGCCCTGCAAATTACCCTGCTCCACACCGGATAGTGGCCCACGGCCATCCAATGGTCGCCCGGTACCGTCCAGCACCCGTCCCAGCAGATTAAAACCCACCGGTGCATCAGCAGTGACGGTCAGCGGCCAGACTCTGGCACCGGGACGCAGGCCATCGACCTGTTCGATCGGCATCAGGAAAATACGCTTTTCATCGAAGCCCACCACTTCCGCTTCGATATCTTCCGCATGACGGCGTTCCACCATGCAGCGGTCACCGACACGCACATTCAGCCCGACGGCTTCCAGCGTCAGGCCGACCATACGGACTAACGTACCGGCGACCCGGGGCTGGTAAGGGGTTGTCTGTGGCAGGAGATCCAGCCAGCGCTCACTCAGGCTCATGACCGGCCTCCCCGGTCGCAGCGCCTCTGCTGGCGTCACTGGCGGCAGGGATATCGGGCGCAGGTGCAGCGCTTAACCCGGACTCGTCGGCGCCACTTTCAGGGGCTGCCGTCTGTGGGGTTTCAGGGGTTCCGGCCGTTACATCAGCACCAGCCGCGACGGTGACATCATCCTCGTCGGCGCTGTCCCATTCGACCTGTTCCTGCTCATCCGGATAGGAAGCTGCCTGATGCATCATCTGCGGCAGTACCCGTTCGAGAATCTGATTCAGGTATTCGGCGGATGAATATTCCACCAGTGTGTGTTCACTTTCCACCCGGCAACTGCCGGCCGGCAGGCTTTCATCAACCGAGAAATGCAGTTCATCACCACTGCAGTCGAGGCTGTTACGCAGATGCTGGGCATCTTCCGGTCCGACAAAGACGCGGGCGTTTTTTTCCCCCGCGGGCAACTCATCCAGCGCGCGGCGGACAAACTGATGAATATTCACCGCACCGTCTTTCAGCTCTTCGCCGAGTACCCGGCCACAGATACCGGCAACCAGTGCCGCCAGCACTTCCGGCAGCTGCTGATCTCGCTCGGTGAGCGTGGCCTGCAGGCGCGCAATGATCCGTTTCAGACGTTTGACGGTTAAGTTAATGTCTGCCTGTCCCTGCCGCAGACCTTCTTCCTGACCGCTGCTGAAGCCCTGCTCACGGCCTTCCTTTTCACCCTGACTGAAGGCCGTTTCATAGCCTTCATTGTGGCCGGCATCATAGCCTTCCTTACGACCCTGCTGACGCCCTTCGATCAGGCCCTGTTCCAGACCATCGTTGTAGGCTTCACGGCGGATATTCTCCAGCTCTTCCGCGGTCGGCAGCGACAGCTCTTCTTCTGTGTTGTCTTCCTGCTCAGCGGCAGCCGCTTCCTGCTGCTCCTTGTCTTTTTTTTCCACCAGCCAGGCCGGTGGTTCCGTCCAGAACGGCAACCGCCAGGGTTTCAGTTCTTCCTTGACGTCATCTTCATGCAATGGCTGAAAATGGTGATTCTGACGGTAATCAGTCATGTTACATCATGGCCTCACCACCACCACCCAGCACAATCTCGCCGGCATCGGCCAGACGGCGGGCAATGGTAAGAATTTCTTTCTGTGATGTTTCCACTTCGCTGACCTTAACCGGCCCTTTCGCTTCAAGGTCATCACGCAGCAGCTCGGCAGCCCGTTTCGACATGTTTTTGAAAATCTTTTCCTGCACCGACGGATCGGCGCCTTTCAGGGCCACCACCAGCAGATCGGTGGAGACTTCGCGCAGCAGCGCCTGAATACCGCGGTCGTCGACATCCACCAGGTTGTCGAACACGAACATAAGGTCCTGAATCTGAATGCCCAGATCTTCGTCCACTTCCTTGATCTGTTCGAGCAGATCGGAAGCCATGGAGCTGTCGACGAAGTTGACGATATTGGCTGCCACTTTGACGCCGCCGATGGTGGTGGTCTGTGCCCCCGCTTTGCCGGAAAACTGACGTTCCAGAATATCATTCAGTTCATGCAGGGCCGCCGGCTGAACGGCTTCCAGCGCCGCAACCCGCATAACAATATCCAGACGGACTTTTTCATCAAAATTGGAGAGGATTTCGGCGGACTGATCAGCGTCGAGATAAGACACCACGATCGCCTGAATCTGTGGGTGTTCGTGGCGGATCAGGTCAGCCACCTGGCGTGGCTCCATCCATTTCAGTGAGTCCAGCCCCGTGGTGTTACCACCAAGCAGAATACGGTCAATCAGGGCGCCGGCTTTATCGTTACCCAGCGCCTGGGTCAGCATATTACGGATGTAGGCATCCGAACCCAGTCCCATCCCGGTCTGGCCGCTGACGGCTTCGAGAAATTCGGCCACCACGCCTTCCACCTGAGTCTGGTTCACATTGTTGAGTGTGGCCATGGCGGTGCCCACCCGCTGAACCTCTTTCGGACCCATGTGTTTCAGGATTTCAGCCGCGTCTTTTTCACCCAGGCTCATCAGCAGGATGGCAGAACGCTCCAGCCGGCTCAGTCTCGCCAGCTCATTGGTGCCGTTTTCGTTGTCTTCATTTGCCATGATCTTCGTTCACCCATTTGATCACCAACTGGGCCACCCGCGCCGGATCTTCGGCAATCAGGCCTTTCAGGGCATCCAGCTGACGTTCAAAACTTTCTGAGGCCCCGGGCAGCAGGAACTCATCCATACCGGCCAGGGTAACTTTATCTTCATCGAGACCGGCTTCTGCATCCTCCAGTTCATCCAGCAGAACGGATGCTTCATCACGGCCACGGTTTGCAATACTTTTGATAGTAGGCCGGATGACGCCGAAAATCAGCACCAGAATAAACAGACCGGCCAATATCTGTTTCATGATTTCCCAGAACCAGGGCTGCGTCCAGAACGCCGGATCACCCAGTTCCAGTTCACCTTTGCCCATGAAGGGTGAATTAATGACATTCACACTGTCGCCACGGGCAGCGTTGAAGCCAACCGCATCCTTGACCAGAATTTCCAGCCGCTGCAGATCGGCTTCTTCCCATGGAGTGTAGACGGTTTCACCATCAGCGTTCAGCGACGCCCGGTCATTGACCACCACCGCCACCGTCAGACGGCGCAGACGACCGACCTGACTCTGCTTATAGCTCAGGGTGCGGTCCACCTCGTAATTGCGCGTCGCTTCGGAGCGGCGGTTACCGGTGGCGCCATTGGTGCCGCCACCGTTGGCCGCGTTCTCCGGCGCCGTGACCGGTGGCGGGGGCTGATTGGATAATGCACCCGGAATACCGCCATTGACCTGATCGGTATTTTCTTCATTGATCAGCTGCTCACTGCGCAGCGCAATCAGATCCGGGTTGTACAGCTCCTCACTCTGCTCCTGCACAGTAAAGTCGACATCCGCAGACACTTCCGCCTTGTAATTATCGACACCCAGTACCGGCTTGAGAATGTTATTCACCGCCTGAGTGATCGACGACTCAACCTTCTCGGTATACTGCAGCTGTTTGCTGGCCAGCATCTCATGGCTTTCTTCTTCCGGCCGCGACAGCAGGTTACCGAACTGATCAACCACGGATACGTCAGCCTTATCCATTTCCGCCACACTGGAAGCCACCAGATTGACAATCGCTTCCACCTGATCGCGTGACAGACTCTGTCCGGCATACAATTCAACAAACACTGACGCCCGCGGCTTGCGCTGATCGCGGACAAAAACGGACTGCTTTGGCAGCGCCAGATGGACTCGAGAATTGCGCACCGATTTAACGCTGGCAATCGTGCGGGCCAGCTCACCTTCCAGTCCCCGGCGGTAACGGGCATTTTCAATAAACTGACTGGTGCCCAGTGTGCTGTCTTTATCCAGCACTTCCAGACCGACGGTTTTGTCATCGATCAGGCTGGCAGCCGCCAGTTTCATCCGTGCTTCGTGCAGATCACCGGCCTGCACCATCAGGATCTGGGCACCCGGTTCAATTTCAAACGGAATGCCTTCACGCTGCAGAATTTCGATAATTTCCTGCGCGTTGTGATCCTGCAGACGGGTGATCAGCGGTTTATAACTGGGTTCACGGGACCAGATAAGAATGGCGATTGCCAACCCGATCACCAGCGCAATACCGGCGATAACACCGATCTGGCGGACAATGGAGAGGCGGTTGAAGCCCGCCAGAACCGGATGAGCGGATTCTTCCGGCAGCTGGGAACCGCTGCTGATGTCCGCTTCGCCGTCGGCTGGGTTGGCTGTGGCTGCTGGTGCATTATCCATGGCTTATACCTGCTCAGACGCCCATATTCATGACGTCTTTATATGCTTCAACCAGTTTATTACGGACCTGGGTCATCGCCTGAAACGACACGCTGGATTTCTGCAGCGCGATCATGACTTCCGGCAGATCCACCGATGGGTCTCCCTGTTCAAAGCGGGTCGCCAGTTCTGACGCTGATTTCTGGTTGGCGTTGACGGTGTCGACAGCATTTTTGAACATGGTCTGAAAATCAGGAACCGTGTTATCGCCCTGAATGGCACTGGCGGTCTGTTCCTGACGGACACTGCGCACCACATCCACCGCGGCTTTCGGCGCCACATTATTCACGTTCATTTCCTGCTGGCTGCGCAGCTGGCTTTTCACCTGACGCATCTGCATAAGTACAGAATTAATATCAACGCGATCGACCATGGCTTTTCCCTCAACAGCTGAAGTTCGGAAAGCGGTTATACGAAATATTGACGCTTTCCGGGGTTATTTACGTCTTGTTTACTGACACTGCAATTGGCTTGCCAACTCGTTGCTGTGTGCGGATATAAAAAATGCGCCGATGCCTTGGGCATGGGCGCATTTTCCTGACGCTGCGGATCAGGCCAGCATGGCTTCCACATCAATGCCGTCATCCCGCAGCCTGGCCATTTTATAACGCAGGGTGCGCGGACTGATGCCCAGCCGGTCAGCCGCTTCCTTGCGGCTCGGTTCTTCTTTCAGCGCACGGACAATCAGCTCCACTTCACGGTGCCGAAGATCGGAACCCAGCGCGCCTTCGTTATCCGTCACTTCATTGACAGCCACTTCCGCCACCGGCTGTTCGATCTGCCGGTTTTTAGGCACTGGTGTCAGAATAAAATCCGCCGCAAACAGCTGCGGGCCGGTCTGAATAATCAGTGCGCGCTGCATGGTGTTATCCAGTTCGCGGACGTTACCCGGCCAGGGGTGGGACAAGAGTTTCTGCGCCGCTTCCGTGGTCAGCGCCGGTGACGGCCGTTTCATTTTCGCAGCGTGGTGTGCCAGCAGCCGGCGCGCCAGCGGCAGAATATCTTCCTTACGCTCGCGCAGCGGCAGCCACTGCAGCGGGAAGACACTCAGACGGTAGTATAGGTCTTCACGGAATTTGCCTTCCGCCACGTAGTCAGCCAGTTCACGGTTGGTGGTGGCGACAATCCGCACATCCAGATCCAGTACTTTTTTTCCGCCCAGACGTTCCACCTGACGTTCCTGCAACACCCGCAGCAGTTTTGCCTGCAGGCCCATATCCATTTCAGTAATTTCGTCCAGCAGCAGCGTTCCGCCATCGGCCTGTTCGAATTTACCCGGCATGGCATTATAGGCGCCGGTAAAGGCTCCCTTTTCGTAACCGAACAGCATGGCTTCCAGCATATTTTCCGGAATTGCCGCGCAGTTAATGGCAATAAAAGGCTGATGACGACGGTCAGAATTCTGATGAATATAGCGCGCCAGCACTTCTTTGCCGGTACCGCTTTCACCGCTGATCAGTACGGTGGAGTCAGTCTGCGCCACCCGCTGTGCCAGCTGAAATAACTGCTGTGAAGCCAGTGCTTCGCACACAGGTTCGGATTCATCCGCCGGTGCAGCGTCCGTCGTATTGAAGGGTCGCAGCAGATCTTCCAGTTCTTTCAGCTCGAACGGTTTCATCAGGTAATCATTGGCACCACGCTGCATGGCTTTTACCGCCTGACTGACGTCGCCATAAGCGGTCATCAGTACCACAGGTAACCAGGGATGTTCCGCCTTGACCGTCTGCAGCAGTTCCAGCCCATCCATGCCCGGCATATTAATATCCGACAGCATCAGGTCCAGGTTCTGCGAACGCACAATGGCGAGTGCATCAATACCATTGGCCGCTTCACATACCTCGTGCCCTTTCAGCATCAGGGTATCCACTATGGCTTCCCGCAGACGCGGATCATCTTCAACAACCAGTAATCGCATAAAGTTCTCCTTGCTGATCTGCTCAGGGCAGAATCAGTTCCGCCGACACACCGCCGGAAGGACTGTCAGTTAATTTGAATTCTGCCCGGTGGGCTCTGGCAACCGCCTGTACCACCGCCAGCCCGAGACCGGTGCCGTTGGCTTTGGTGGTATAAAAAGGCTCCATAATTTTCTGTTTCTGCTGATCCGTCATTCCCGGACCGTTATCCATCACCCGCAGACGGATGGCACCGCTTTCCGTCAGGCTGACATCAATATCGATATGAACAGCCGACGCTGATGCTTCCAGCGCGTTATTCACCAGATTCATCAGCGAACTGATCAGCGCGTCGCGGTTACAGATAATTTTGCGTGCCGGAATATCGTTGTGGATATCACAACTCGCCTGATGATTGGCCAGTGCCACTTCCATGGCATCCTGTACCCCGGCCATCAGCTCAGCCAGTGAGACTTCATCATTCAGCGGCGCTTCACCGCGGGCAAAAATCAGCATGTCACGCACCTGATTTTCCAGATGGCGCAGCCGCTCCTGCAGTTTGCCGGCAAAGCGGATACGGTGTTCTTCAGTCAGTTGTTCATTGCCGAGGTGACCGGCGTAGAGCGTGGCCGCTGCCAGCGGTGTACAGATCTGATGAGCGAGGGAGGCCACCATGCGTCCCATCGACGACAGGCGCTCATGCTGACTCAGCTTTGACTGCAGCGCACGGGTTTCCGTCATGTCGGTCAGCAGGATAAGCTGCCCCGGCTCATTCGCCATCGGTGCGGTACGCAGATGCACCCGACGGCCATCCACCAGTGAGATTTCATGGCCGTCATCGCGGCGGGGTTTAAAGCATTTCCGGATCAGTGTCCGCCAGCGCTGTCCTTCCAGCGACGGCACCGCAGCGGCGGCCAGCAACAGATCATCGGCCGCCGGATTGCTTTTTCTGACATACCCATTCTGATCCAGCAGGAGTACACCGGCGGGCAGCAGCTGCAGCAGACTTTCCAGCCGGTCTGCCAGACGCTCTTTTTCTGCCAGCTCGTGCATACGCTGCGCCGAGACACTGGCCAGCTCCCCGCTCAGCTGCTCGACTTTATTTTCCAGAAATGTGTAGGAGTCACTCAGCTGCTGCGACATTTCGTTGAACAGCACGAACGCTTTACTCAGCTCCGACTGATCAATCGGGCCACGCCGGGTTCCGGTTACATTCACCGGCTGACTCAATGCCGCTTCTGCCATAAACACCTCATGTCTGTTGCCGGAAATCCGGCAAAAAAACTGTCTGACATGGGGTTGAGCAATTAGCGTGCCTGTTTTTCAGCGCAAAAATTTCAGAAAAGCGTCAAATTCTTGTTTTGGATAAGCAGAGAAGAGAGAAGAAGTGCCGGGCGTGCGGTCTGCTGACCGGCACGCCCTGCTGCAGAAGAAGTCAGGCGAAGTCTTTTTCTTTACGCCCGAGATTGTACTTGCGCATTTTTTCCACCAGCGTGGTACGGCGGATATTCAGTTTTTCTGCCGCCCGCGCAACCACACCATTGGCATCGTCCAGTGCCTGCTGAATCAGGGAACATTCCAGATCCTGCAGATACTCTTTCAGATCCAGACCATTAACCGGCAGCAGCGCCGGCGAATCAATCCCGGCCAGACGACCGTCGTTCTGGGAAATATCGGTCACCACAGGAACCGGGCTGCCCTCATCGGCATCATCCACATGACGGAATTTCTTCGGCAGCTCATTGACCCCGATCACACCGTAGGGATGGAGAATTGCCAGCCGCTCCACCAGATTCGCCAGCTCACGCACATTGCCATGCCACTCATGACGGCACAGCGACATAATGGCGGCGGAGTTAAAACGGATGGAACCGCGCTTTTCATTTTCCAGGCGGGAAATGAGTTCATTCAGCAGCAGCGGCAGATCTTCCACGCGTTCGCGCAGGGATGGCATATCAATGGGGAATACATTCAGACGGTAATACAGATCTTCACGGAAGGTACCGTCTTCGATCATTTTTTCCAGATTCTTATGCGTTGCCGCAATGATACGGACGTTGGCATTGATGGTTTTATTGCTGCCAACCCGTTCGAAGGTGTGTTCCTGCAGTACCCGCAGGATTTTGACCTGCATATTCAGCGGCATATCGCCGATTTCATCAAGAAACAGAGTACCGCCTTCGGCCATCTCAAACCGTCCCGGACGGCTGTTGATCGCCCCGGTAAACGCGCCTTTCTCATGACCGAACAGTTCGCTTTCCAGCAACTCAGCCGGAATAGCGCCACAGTTAACCGGTACGAAAGGCTTACTGCGGCGATGGGAATGATAATGCAGGTTACGCGCGACCACTTCTTTACCTGTGCCGGATTCTCCCTGAATCATGACGCTGACGTCTTTATCGGCCACCTGCATAATGAGTTCGCGCACATGCTGTACCTGACGGCTGGTACCAACCAGACTGCGGAACAGCTGCAGCTCCCGGCGCTCACCACGGCTGCGGTTATGGGTATATTGTTCGCGGTAAACCTGACAGCGGTGCAGACTGTCGAGCAACTTGTTGTAGCTGGGGGGCATTTCCACCGTCGCCAGCAGAGCGCGGCGCACAGATTCAGGCAGTGTTTCCGGCAGGGAACCTTCACCCATAAACAGGATCGGGATGCCTTTATCCCAGCTCAGCAGGCCTTCAATCACATCTTCCAGCGAGACGCCATTACTGTCACCCAGCAGAACTGCGCTGATTTCAGTACTGTCTTCAACTCTTCCTTCCGCTTCACGGCGCCAGTTACCCGGCTGCGCAACGATGGCTTCTTCGCCAAGGAAGTCGAGAATGACGTTCATATCATGTCGTCGTTGCTCATTGTCATCGATGAGCAGTACTTTGATTTCTCTCCACATAGTGGTCAGCCTTCCCTTCCCGATGCGCCTGTCGGTTAATTCTTCTGATCATCAGAGCGCCATTAGATTGACTACAGCCTGTTCAGTTAAGTAGGCAATCCGGCGCAAGTCAAACTTCTGACGTTAAAAATAAATATTTTATAAAGAGTGCGCGCTGGCGGCCTTTATAGCCGATGCTGTCGCCTGATGACAAGGCACAAAATGTCTTAAGAAGACATTTTGTGCCGGAAATCCGGGAAGGAAATGACCGGATTCAGGCGGAAATATGACTTTCCACCCGCGCTTGCGAAGCCTCATGAGCGGCTGCCGGCTGACCATGCAGACCGGCCAGGTACTCTTCACGGATGCCATCCCAGCCTTCTTTCACCTGCAGCATCAGCCCCATCACTTCGTCAATCATCTCAACGTCGTTATGCGCGGTGGCGGTAAACAGGCGGCGACGCATGTAATCGTACAGACGGTCAAGATTCGCACTGACGTCGCCACCGGCTGAGTGGTCCAGACTGGCCTGCAGGGTATGGATGATTTCGTTCACCCGGCCCAGCAGACTCGCTTTGGTATCCATTTCTTTGCGTTCAATTGCGCCTTTGGCCTGAGCCATACGTGTCAGCGCAGCCTCCATCAACAGCTGAATCAGACGATGCGGATCTGCATCCAGAACCTCAGAGGTACGGTTCACCTGCTGATATTGTTTGGCACCACTGTTGTACATACCCGTCTCCTGCACAATGTTCTCTGTCTTCTTTATGACGGCAGCCACCCGCAAACCTTTAGCCCCGCAACACAGTACAGCATAAAAATCTGTCTCTGGCGGGCGGCAAGAGTTAACCGCCCGGCAACCCGGATACCAGCTCTTGCCGCCGCAGGATTTCTATTTTATCAATAAAATCATACAGTTATGATTTGGCATATTATGTGCTGACAGCCGGTAAACATCCTTTAATCAGGGCTTTATTATGGCCAGTGCACAAGTACAACCCGCAGCCCGCGGCGTCCAGGCTGACCACCGCCGTCTGTATGAACAGGCCAGCCGGTTATATAACCGCTCGTCAGAAGCCACGGACAGCAGCCTGCTCGACCGCGCCCTGCTGGCTGCACGCCAGGCCTGGTCAGCCCGTCCGGATTATATTCCCGGGCTGAACCTGCTGGCCCGCATCGAGATGCAGCGTGGTCATTACCGTGCCGCTGAAGACTGGGTACAGCAGGGCCTTGCCCTGCGTCCGGAAAGCGCAGCACTGCTGTACAGCGCCGGCCACATTGCCCTGGCACAGCAGCAGCTGGCGGCTGCCGCCGATTATTTCGGGCGCTCCGCCCGCATCTCCCGCGTCGCCACCCGCGCAGCCGTCTCACTGGCGCACGTTAAGCTGCTGCAGGGCGATTACGTGGAAGCCTTCCGCCACTACCGGGAACTGATCAAAACCCTGTCAGACGACGTTCAGGTACGCAGTAAACTGTTTGAAGCAGCCTCACACGTGGTCGCGGATTTCTACTCCGATGAACTGGAGCAGGACCTGCTGCGCTATCTTGATTTTACCGGCGTGGACCACAGTCAGCTGCAAGCACTGACAGCCTCGCTGCTGAAGCATAAATTCCGTCTGTCGGAAGCTGGCTGTCCGCTGGAAATAGCGACCCTGGCCAGTGACCCCCTGCTGCTGAAAAGTCTGCAGCGCTTTTACTTCTGCGATCCGCTGATCGAGCGCCTGCTGATTACCCTGCGTCAGTCACTGCTGCTGTCCTGCAGCCGCAACCTGGCAATCCCGGCCGATATGCTGCCACTGGTGAAAGCCATCGCTGCTCAGTGCCAGCTGAACGAATCCGTCTGGTACATTTCCGATCAGGAAGCGGCCCTGACCGATCAGCTCGCCCAGCTGACCGGCAAGATGCTGCAGCTGGGTCAGACCAGCGCCACGGATATTTACCCGGCGCTGATTCTGGTGATGATGTACCGCCCGCTCGCCAGCTGTGACTTTTACACGGCACTGACAGAGTCTGCACAGCAATGGCCGGCAAGCGTTGGCGACCTGATCAGCGCTCAGATAGAGGAACATGAGGCCCTGCAGCAGGCAGCCCGTCAGCTGCCTTCCATTCAGGGCCAGCAGGATGACGTCTCCGTCAGAGTCAGCCGCCAGTACGATGAAAATCCTTATCCACGCTGGCAGGACATCGGTTATAACCAGCCCGCCAATTACCGTATGTCACTGCAGCAGGCCTTTCCACAGGCCGATCTCAGTACGCTGAAATCGCCCTGTCCTGCTGTCCTGGTTGCCGGCTGTGGTACAGGCCGGCACGCGATACGGCTGGCACATTATTTCTCCCCACTGCAGATCACCGCACTGGATATCAGCACCACGGCCCTGGCTTACGCCAGCCTGCAGGCGAAGAAATTCGCTACCCCGGCTGTCCGCTTTGTGCAGGGCAATATTCTTAATGTCGCAGCGCTTGAACAGCAGTGGGATATCATCGAATGCTCCGGCGTACTGCATCACATGCAGGATCCGGCACAGGGCCTGCAGCAGCTGGCCCGGCAGTTACGCCCGGGGGGTGTAATGAAAGTAGCGCTGTACAGCCGCACAGCCCGCCGCAGTATCAGTCAGCTGCGTAAAATGATGGGCAGCGCCATTCCCCGGCTGCCGGCAGATATGCGTCTGGTGCGTGAAGCCCTGCTGCAGAAATCGGTTGAAGGCGACTGGTCCGATATCTATAACTCAGCAGATTTTTACAGTCTCAGTGCCTGCCGTGATCTGATCTTCCATCAGCAGGAACATACCTTTGATATCGCTGAACTGCCGGCGTTCGCCGCCTCTGCCGGTCTGCATTGGCTGGGAATGCTGCCACCACCAGGCAGCCACACTCTGCTGCAGTCCAGTGGCCGCCATGCCAGTGACATCAGCCTGGAGGAATGGCAGCAAGCCGAGCAGGAAAAACCGGATCTGTTTGCCGGCATGTATCAGTTTTATCTGCAGAAGCCCCGTTGAAAGGGCTTAAGCAAGTCAGACCTGCCAGTTAATGGGCGTCTGGCCCTGCGCCGTCAGATACTGATTAATGCGGGAAAACTGGTGATTGCCGAAGAAACCACGGTGTGCAGATAACGGCGACGGATGCGGTGATTTCAGCACCAGATGACGCTGTGCATCAATCACTGCCCCTTTTTTCTGCGCATAACTGCCCCACAGTACAAACACCAGCCCCTGGCGCTGTTCATTCAGCGCCTTAATCGCCGCATCGGTAAACGCTTCCCAGCCCTTGTTCTGGTGCGAACCGGCATTGGCCTGCTCCACCGTCAGCGTCGCGTTAAGCAGCAGTACCCCCTGGTCGGCCCAGGGGGTGAGGTCGCCACTGCCGCTCATGCGGATACCAAGATCACTTTCAATTTCCTTGAAAATATTCACCAGTGACGGCGGAATACGGACACCGGGCTGCACGGAAAAACTCAGACCATGGGCCTGACCCGGGCCGTGGTAGGGGTCCTGACCGATAATCACCACGCGTACCTTATCGAACGGGGTGTGGTTAAAGGCATTAAAAATCTGTGCCCCCGGCGGGAAAATCACCTTACCGGCTGCTTTTTCCTGGCGCAGGAATTCCCGCAGATTATGCATATAAGGCTGATCAAATTCCTGCCCCAACACCGCCTGCCAGGACGGATGTAATTCACCGACTTTGCCCACCGAGAGCTCCTTTCACAAATTCAGACATAAAAAACGGGTAAGCGCAGTTTATAAATATAAATGAGCATTACCCGTTTCTTTTAACAGCGCCAGCCTGATGCCGGCGGCTTTCCGCTCAGTCAGCCAGAGGCTTCATATGCGGAAACAGAATCACGTCTTTAATGGTGTGACTGTTGGTAAACAGCATCACCAGACGGTCAATACCGATACCTTCACCGGCAGTCGGAGGCATGCCGTATTCCAGCGCACGGACGTAATCGTCATCGTAGTGCATGGCTTCGTCGTCACCGGCATCCTTCTCTTCCACCTGTTTACGGAAACGTGCCGCCTGATCTTCTGCGTCATTCAGCTCAGAGAAGCCGTTGGCCAGCTCACGCCCGCCGACAAAGAATTCAAAACGGTCAGTCACAAACGGGTTGGCATCGTTACGGCGGGCCAGTGGTGAGACTTCCCATGGATACTCGGTAATAAAGGTCGGCTGATCGAGCTTTTCTTCCACCGTAGCTTCGAAAATCTCAGTCAGTACCTTACCCGGTCCCCAGCCAGCTTCTTTCGGGCCGAAATGCACACCGACGCTCTGCGCATATTCCTTCAGTTTTTCCAGATTATTTTCCGCATCGCGGATCACCGCAGGGTCCATATCCGGATTAAACTGAATAACCGAGTCCACCATGCTCAGGCGGTTAAAATTAGCGCCGAAGTCATAGGTTGAGTCGCCGTATTCGATGGTGGTGGTACCCAGCACCGTTTCGGCAATAAACTTCAGCATGGCTTCGGTGATATCCATCAGGTCGTTGTAATCTGCATACGCCTGATAGAATTCAATCATGGTGAATTCCGGGTTATGACGGGTACTGGTACCTTCATTACGGAAGTTACGGTTAATTTCGAAGACTTTATCGAAACCACCCACCACCAGACGTTTCAGATACAGTTCCGGCGCAATACGCAGGAACATATCAATCCCCATGGCATTATGATGCGTTTCAAACGGTTTGGCCGAAGCCCCGCCCGGAATGGTCTGCAGCATCGGGGTTTCCACTTCCATAAAGCCCCGCTGGGACAGGAAGTAGCGGATACCTTCAATGATTTTTGAACGCATCAGGAAGGTACGGCGGGTATCTTCGTTGATGATCAGGTCGACATAACGCTGACGGTATTTCATTTCCTGATCCGCCAGGCCGTGATGCTTATCCGGCAGCGGACGCAGGGATTTGGTCAGGATGCGCAGATTGTCCAGCTGATCGGCGTCAACATACAGTTCGCCTTTGCCGGATTTATGCAGCACACCGGAAACACCGACGATGTCACCAATATCCAGCAGCTGCCAGGCCTCACTTTCTTTCTGCAGCGGCTTGGCCATATACGCCTGAATACTGCCAGTGGAATCCTGGATACCGATAAACGGCCCGCCGCGGCGCATCACCCGGCCGGCCACCGACACACGGATACCTTCGGCAGCCAGTGTCTCTTTATCTTTTTCACCGTGCGCCTGTTTCAGATCACCCGCCAGATGTTCACGGCGGAAATCATTGGGGTGGCCATTGGCGGTACAGCCATCACGCAGTTTTTCCAGCTTGGTGCGACGCTCAGCAATCAGTTTGTTTTCGTCCTGGACTGCATTTTCGTTGGTTGTGTCTGTCATTTTAAAACCTTAACAATATCTGTGCGTGCAAAGGCCTTACAGGCCCTGTTTCAGGCTGGCTTCAATAAACTGATCCAGCTCACCATCCAGAACGGCCTGGGTATTACGGGTTTCGACACCGGTACGCAGGTCTTTGATGCGGGCATCATCCAGCACGTATGAACGGATCTGGCTGCCCCAGCCGATGTCAGACTTGGTGTCTTCCAGCGCCTGTGCCTCAGCGCTGCGCTTCTGCAGCTCAAGCTCATACAGCTTGGCTTTCATCTGCTTCATCGCCTGGTCTTTGTTCTTGTGCTGTGAGCGGTCATTCTGACACTGGGTCACGGTATTGGTCGGCAGGTGGGTAATACGCACCGCGGATTCCGTCCGGTTAACGTGCTGACCACCCGCGCCGGAAGCGCGGTATACGTCAATGCGCAGATCGGCCGGATTGATTTCAATTTCAATATTGTCATCCACTTCCGGGGAGACAAAGACTGACGAGAAAGACGTATGACGGCGGTTACCGGAATCGAACGGACTCTTACGCACCAGACGGTGTACACCGGTTTCCGTACGCAGCCAGCCATAGGCGTATTCACCCTGTACATGGATGGTGGCACTCTTGATACCGGCCACTTCCCCCTCAGACACCTCCATCAGCTCGCCCTTGAAGCCATGGGCTTCGACCCAGCGCAGATACATGCGCAGCATCATGTTGGCCCAGTCCTGGGCTTCGGTACCGCCGGAGCCTGCCTGAATTTCAACGTAGCAGTTGTTCTCGTCCAGTTCACCGGAGAACATGCGGCGGAATTCCAGTGTTTCCAGTTCGCCCTGCAGAGCCGCCAGCTCGGAGCGGATGTCTTCCACCGCGTTCTCGTCGTCTTCTTCGACCGCCATTTCCAGCAGGTCGGAGGCATCCGCCAGGCCATTATCGAGCGTATTGATCGTGTTCACGACCGCTTCCAGCGACGCACGCTCTTTACCCAGCTCCTGAGCACGTTCCGGATTGTCCCAGACATCGCCCTGGGACAGCTCCTGTTCTACTTCTTCGAGACGCTCAACCTTGTTGGCGTAGTCAAAGGTACCCCCTAAGCACGTCTGTACGCGCTTTCAGGTCTTTGATTGTTTCCAGAATAGGATTGATTTCCAATGTAATACCCTGCCTAAAGACAATACTGTTGCAGATTTTTCAACAATGATGACTCTGATGAGCCGAATGAAAAGGACGCAGCATTTTACAGAAATGCGCGCCTGTATGCGAGTTGAGCGGATGCCAGCAGCGGATGAACAGCACCAGCACACGGTGCACAGAAAAAACTATCGTGCGGACAGAAATTTTTGCAGATAGTGATTGCAAATCTTTCTCATTAGTACTAAATTGTAAATCAAAGTGATTCTCATCCGGATTGCCATTATGTATGTATGCCTCTGCAAAGCCGTTACTCAGCAACAGATTGAAGATGCCGTTGAAGACGGTTACAGCTATGCCCAGATCCGGCAGAAGTACGGTGTCGCGACTGACTGTGGCTGCTGCGGACAGATGGCCAAGCAGATGATCCGGGAAAAAACGGCCACTCTGCCGCCCTGCGAGTTTTCTGAAGCCTGCTAGGCACAGCCTGCAGCGGACAATAAAAAAGGAGCCAGTTGGCTCCTTTTTTATTGTCCGCTGATCTGCTCAGACAGCCATTGAGATACGTTCTTTACTGCTTGCCAGCTGACGCTGTAATTCTGAAATATCGACCAGGGTGTTCTGACTGGCTATCTTGCCGCGACGGATGGTCCAGGTGGATACCCCGCCAAAACTGATGATCCGTTGATTGGGCTGATAACCAAACACTTCGTGTTCAAAGGTACCGGAAAATGTGGAAACACTGATGACCTTATCCCCTTCCGCCATAATCTCTTCAATACTGACTTCGAGATCGGGGATGGCATGACGGATTTTGCTGATATAAGCGGCAAAACCATCGAAGTCCATAAAACCTTCAGCAAAGCTGGTGTGGTAAACAAAATCAGGACAGATCAGATGCTTCAGCAGATTGAAGCGACCCGTATTCCATGAAAGCTGCACCGCATGCTTGACCAGCTGTTTGTTAAATTCAGACATAAGCCCCCCTCCCTGGTATTACTAACCGGAAATCCTTTATCCGGCACTGGCTTTATGTCTGAATTGTGAAGCATTTGGCTAATAAAAGCCAACTCAAACTCCTGTGCGACATATCGCACAGATTTAACCTAATAATTATGTATTAGTCGCTGGAAGCAGCCAGTGCGTCAAACTGCTGCTCAATATAATCCAGCGTGGTATTCAGTGTCTGAATAATGGAGTCGTTATAAAGGAACTTGGACTTCAGCAGGTCTTCTTTCGCTGTCATCCTGATTTCCAGTGATTCCCTGTCTTCAGCAATTGAATCCAGATCATCATTCAAGGAGTTCAGCTTATTGGAAATAATACTGTCACTGTCGGTGACAATACTTTCCATCAGTTCTGCCAGCTGACTTCCGAACCCGGACACATAAGTGACTGTGCCACGCTCACCGGTATTACCCCCGGTAATTTTGATACGAAGACCGGATGCATCATCAATTTCCCCTTGCTGATCTGCGCCTTTTTCCCCGTCTCCGATACCTTTGGTAAACCCAAACACTGCCGCTGCTTCTGTCGATATATCGGTTATTTCCACAACAGATTCACTGCCGGTGGATGCCGAGATAATACCCAGTTTATTGTAGGCATAAGAGGATGCATCACTGGTGTATTCCACCACCACAGAGATATCAGCATCAGAAAATTCTGCTGTATCATTAATCGCTTCCTGCAGGGCGCTGGCCAGTGCATCACCGGTGATGTATGTCGACGGATAATCCAGCTGAACCTCAGCCTCAACACCGTCAATGTTAATGGTGAAACTGCTGTTGCTGGCATCCAGTGTGATACCGGAAGTCAGGTCCGCAACCTCTCCGGCAATATAGTAACCGTTGGTTGCCGCGACAGTACCATCAACAGCTTTCAGATATTGTCCATTCCCCGTGGCTTCGACACCATTGATGGTACCTTCAACATCCTGGCCAGTCGGAATCTCTTCCGAATAAACACTGACATCCTGAAGCCCGAGGTAAGTAATGGCGGTGCTGTCCAGATCGGTAAAGCCGACCGTAGTCGACTGACCGCCAATTGTGATACTCAGAGAACCCAGGTCATCTTCTGTGTTGTAGCTGTAATCGACCTGAGCATCCAGATCGTAGCCATAAGTCCGGTCGGTATCGGTTAAGCCAAAGCCGTCATAACCATTACTGCTGGTTTCCGCGGTCATGCCAAGAACAGTCGAGGCTGAACCAGACACTGCAGACACTTCGATACTGGCAGATGAGCCGAAGGTGGCAGAAGTTTTGATGCCTTCTTTGGTTGCAGTTTCAAAATAGAGCTGACCGGAGTCATCCACATTGGCGGTAATATCCCCGGCGGAAAACTGACCACTGCTCACCAGAGCATCATCCAGAGCTTCCTGAATCACCTGCAGGTTACTTGCGGCATCACCGCTGCCCACCGAACCATCACCATCGACAGCAACATTGATATCAACGCCATCAACGGTCAGCGTAAACGAAGCTGAATCACTGCTGAAATCATACCCGGCTGAAATGTCGGCAAAGCTGCTGGTTGTCGCTCCACGGCCATCGGCAACCACTTCAATATATTCAGTATGGCCAGTGGCATCAGTGGTCAGAACAAGGCCTGTTGTCCCCATGCTCGCAGTAACCACTCCAGCGCCAAAGGCATTATCCAGAGCCGTTTGTACATCGGCGACATTATCACCACTGTTGCTGTTAACCAGTACTTCCTGCTCCACACCGGATACGTTCAGGGTAAAACCGGCATTGGCGGTGGAAAAATCAATGGTCGCAGAAATATCACGGCTGCCTTCCGTGGTTTCTGCGCCCGTGACCAGTCCGCTAAAACTGGCATCTGTGGATAACGTGCTGTTCAGGGAATCCTCAACGGCCTGAGCCAGATCAGCTCCGGTCAGATACACACCAGACGGTACGGTAACCTGGGTCGCACTGCTGATACCATCGACCTGAACCGTAAAAGACACGTCATTAGCCAGTGTGACACCGGGATCCTTACCATTGGTCTGTACACCCGCTGTTGCATCCAAGCCAAGTAAGGTATCTGAAGTACTGCTGCCGACCGATGTAATTTCAATACTTTCAGTGCTGCCCTCGGCCGTGGTTTCGAACACCAGATAACCATTGTCATTAAAACCGGCGGTCACCAGGCCATTCAGGGATGTGGAATCAATGGCTGTCTGAATGGCCTGCAGGGTATCCGCGCGATCACCGTAGACACCGTCTCCATTCAGGTCCTGACCACTGGCATCCTGGGCGACGGTAACATCAACCGCTGCTGCGCCGTTAACAGATAAGGAAAACGTGGCATTACTGGAGGAAAAATTAATCCCCGTATCTTCATCTATCGTGCGGCTGCCGGTTGCGGTAGTGGCTCCTTTGCCGTTAAACGCATCCGCATTCAGCGTCGTCAGCTCCACGCCTTTGTAAGTACCACTGTTCAGCGTGGTAAAGCCCAGTGTGTTGGCGGTATTGGTATCAACCGACGTGAAATACACCTGGGATACAGAGCCATATTCATTGGAAGTGATAGAAAAGTTGCTGTCAGACTGGCTGTATGCCACAGACACGCTGTAGCCAGCAGTGACCAGATCACTGTCGCTGTTAATCTGTAATGCGATCTGTTTGGCCAGGTCATCGCCTGATGTATAACTGCCATGCTCCAGCACGACAGACACCGACTCCCCATTCACATTGATGGTAAAGCCATCATTACTGTCATCGATCACGACCGGGCTGCTGAAATCCAGCCCAGCTACCGAACCACCGTCGTACACAGCCTGAGTTGCCAGCTGGGAAATATAAACATCGTAGGTCCCGGGCTGAGTATTGATCGAGTCATTGATATAGCTGATCTGGCTGTCGGTGGTGGAACCCGCCTCAGACAGAATGCCAACCACAGCCTGACGGTCAGACGACATGGCGGCCTCAAGCACAGAGGAATCAAAGTCGAGCAGGTAATCATTGTCTTTATCGGTATTCACCCCGAGTTCTGTCAGGGACTGATAACCATACCCTTCCAGACCGACAATCGGCTCACTGATCAGTGAGCGGATCTGCTGCATAATACTGCGGATGGTCGAATCACCCAGCAACAGGCCCGCTTCTTCGGAATCGGCATCATAACTGGTCAGTTCGTCGGCAAAGGTTTTGAACTCGTTGTAGGCATCAACAAAGGCCTGGATGGCTTCAACCACCTGTTCAGTATCGGCTTCAATCGCAATACTGACGGTTTTGCCCACATCAGCACTCTTCAGATTGAGAGTAACCCCATCAATCACCTCATCCACACTGTTGCTGCTGCGGGTGATCGTCAGGCCGTTAACACTGAGCTGAGCATCTTCACCCGCGGTTGTTTCCGTCATACCGGATGCTGATGTCTGGGAAGAATTGTAAGCAAGATCCGCCAGGCCACTGGTCAGCAGATTACCGGATGAATCTTTTGCCGTAATCGTCATGGCATAGTCTTCACCGGTCTCATCAGAAGTGATCAGCAGACGGTAACCGCTGCCATCGTTAACAATACTCGCACTGACCCCTGCGTCGGCATTATTAATCGCATCACGTATACCGCTGAGAGTCTGATTGGACTCGTCGATATCAATGGTAAAGCTGGCCTGATCTACGTTCGTGTCCTGACTGCTGACAGAGCCGTCCGTTTCATAAGTCAGCGCCCCGAAACTGAATGTCAGCTGGCCACTGCCAATAATTTCGTCATAGCTGGTGTAAGTTGAAGAGGCAACCGCATGCGCTTTTGCGGTATTCAGCACTTCGATCGTATAAGTGCCCGGTTCCGCGTCGGAAGACGTGGTAGCGGTCACAATGTCTTCATCGGAAGATGTGGCGGTCGTGGAAGACGCAAGGGAACTACTGGACAGCGCAGTGACTGACGCATCGATACTGTACAGCAGGGACTGCAGCTCACCATACGCGGTGATCTTGGCATCCACCAGCTCTTCTTTGGTATCCAGACGGGCTTCACTTACCTCTTTTTCGGCAGAGATAATGTCATCGACCAGATCAGAGGTCAGAACACCGGAACCTAAACCAAGAGACTCTACAGACGCCATAACAGACTCCACAGTCAACGCTGAAACATACGCTTTTGCTGTATTCAGGCAGCAAAAAACCCTGTACCAGCTTTATCGGCCAGTGCAGGGTTTTCTGAAGAGCTGTTTACTCAATCGTTACACTTGGGCACTGAACAACAAAGATGGCTCTTCATCATTCAATTTCTGCGCCAATTCCAGAGCCAGTTCACTGGGAATCTGACGGATCAGTTCTTCTGAAGCTTTATCGTAAACCCGGATAACGGTTTTACCACTGTCTTCATCCAACTGAAAATCAAGAACCCGGTCTGTCTGCTGTATGTATTCGTTAATACGGGAAACAGCTTCTTTTACCTGATCTGAGCTCAGTTCAGCCACATCACTTGCCGTCACAGGCAAACTGTTGCCGCTTTCATCACCCAAGGATACCGCTTTACCCACGCTTTCATTTCTGCCAATAGCCGAGACGTTGCCTGAGGAAAGCGCACCAGTCAGATCAACTGCATTTGACTTTAACTCATTCATAACGCACCTCTCTGGTTACCGAGTCAGTAAGGGCCAGCCACCATTGGCTGACCCTCTTTACTGCCTTATCCCAGGAGAGACAGTACGTTCTGACTGGAGGCATTCGCCTGAGCCAGTACAGAGATACCTGCCTGTTGCAGTACCTGAGTACGTGACATCTCAGCGGTTTCTGCCGCGAAGTCAGCATCCTGAATCCGGGAGTTCGCTGCTGTCATGTTCTCAGAACTGATCTGCAGATTGCTGACGGTCGATTCCATACGGTTCTGGATCGCACCGAGGTCAGCACGCTGAGATGCTACCTGCTCAATCGCGTTATCAACGGCAGTAATCGCTGCCTGGGCACCGGCTGCTGTTGAGATATCGATATCAGTCAGGAACTGGCCGTCTTCACCACCACCGTAAGTACCCGCGCTGAAGCCCATGGCTTCCAGCTCGTCATTACCGTTCGCACCCAGTTCAATGGAGAACTCACGGGCACTGCTCAGAGTCACAGTACCGTAGGTAGTTTTGTAAGTAGACGCTTCCGCACTGGTCACTGCACTGCCAGAGGTTGCTTCACCAAAGGTGCTCTCACCAATTGCGCTGTCAGTGGTGCTGGCATCCAGACCAAATAGGGCACCGATTGAGGAAGAGTTACCGGATTTATCATCAATCGCGATTGAGATATTACGGCCATCTTCAGCAGTCAGGGTAATGGACACACCGTTATCAACCGCAGTCACACCAGTCTGACCGGCACTGCCGTTAATCAGGGCAATCGCATCGGCTTTGGCTTTGGCAGTATCAATATCACCGCTGCCGTCTGCCTGCAGGGTCAGATCACCCAGGCTGACACCGTTAATGTACAGACCAGCCTGATCACCCACTTCAAAGTCACCACTGCCATCCAGCGCGTAGGCGGCGCCATCCAGAGTGGAACCGTCACCACCCACCACACTCGTGGCATTCACGGTCGCGGTCACACCGGTTTCATCACTGACATCATTGATGGAGGAAGCAATGGAGATGGCAGAGGCCGTTTTCTCAGAAGACAGAATACGGTTACCGTCAGAGGCATATTCAGCGGATGCTTTGTCGGCAGTGGTATCAGCGGCTGAGATATTCACGCCGTTGATGACCAGATCACCGTCTTCGAGACCGTTAACACCAGTGTATTCGGCGCTCGCTGCATTACCTGCGAACAGCTCACCACCGGTTACCGGATCAGACAGATCCACACTGACATCCAGGCCATCGTCAGAAACGAAAGCCAGAACACCGGTTGCCACGTTACCGTTCAGGGCACCGGCAGAGGTGGTCACATCGTTGGCAGAGGTCGCAAACGCTACTTCTGCCGCACCGAAGTTACGGATGGTCAGGTTGAGGTTAGTACCGTCAAATTCCGCGTAAACATCCAGATCACTACCGCTGAAATCCGTACCATTGATATCATCTGCCAGGCTGGCCAGATCAGTATCTTCACTGGCGGTTACAACCACACCACCAATGGTCAGAGTATCACCAGCAACCAGAGAAGATGCGGTGGCACTCAGGGAAATTTCTTCCCAGGCACTCACACCGTCAACACTGTTTACTTCCTGAGCCAGACCCGCAACGGTGCTGCCGGTAGCCAGAACGCTGTCCGTGGTATTGGTACCAACGGTTACACTGACCGCAGTTTGGTTAGTGGTGACGTTAGTACCTGCACTGGTCACAGTGTCGGCAAAAGTACCGCCACCAATGGTTTCAGGTTCAACGGAAGAGACCTGCGCAGTATTCACGGTTGCCGCGGTTGCGCGGTCATAAGTGCCAGCCACCAGACCGGAGTTTTCCAGCGATCCGTTACCAGTGCCGTTACCACCACTGATTTCGATGCTGTCGACATCCCCATCGGCGACCAGAGTGTAACCACCTTCATAGGTGTCGGCCGCAGCCAGACCGGTAGATGCAGCAGTCAGACCAGCACCGAAGCTGATTTCAACGTTACGACCGTCGGCAGCAACCAGAGTCACACCACCGGAATCCGCACCGGAATCGATGGCAGTTACACCAGTCTGTTCAGATACCGCATTGATGGCTTCAACCACACCCGCACGGGTCTGTACGGTACTGGTTGAAGTACTCAGGTCGATATCCACACCGTTCAGGGTCAGAGTGCCGGAACCGTTAGCACCGGTCATTTCAGAACCCGCTACGGTGTTTTCATTCACGTAAGCGGTCACACCGGTTTCATCGGAAGCACGGTTGATCGCTGCAGCTTTGGAAATGGCAGACGCATCAGCATTGCTGGTTGATGAAGTATCGTCTTCTGCACGGGAGGCAGTGATTGCCACACCGTTAATGATCAGGTCACCGTTACCCAGTGCATTATCAGTACCTTTGGCACTGACACCACTCTGAGAGCTGGCACCCAGTTTGTTGGCGGTCAGTTCAGAAATGGATACATCCACTGTCTGACCGGCGTTAGCGCCCACCTGGAAAGTTGCTTCAAAAGAACCATCCAGCAGTTTCAGGCCGTTGAATTCGGTTTCGTCAGCCGTACGGGAAATTTCTTCGATCAGCTGATCAACCTCAGCCTGCAGAGCATCACGGTCAACATCAGAGTTGGTGGCGTTAGCAGACTGAACGGCCAGCTCACGGATACGCTGCAGGTTTTCGTTGATGGAAGACAGCGCACCTTCTGCTGTCTGCGCCAGAGAGATCGCGTCCCCGGCGTTACGTTCTGCCACCGCCAGACCATTGATCTGAGAGGTGAAACGGGTGGAAATCGCCAGACCAGCGGCGTCGTCTTTGGCGCTGTTAATACGCAGACCAGAAGACAGACGCTGCAGGGCAGTCTGGTTAGCTGACTGGGATTTGTCCAGGTTACGCTGGGCATTCAGGGATGCAATATTGGTATTAATAATTTGAGGCATGTTGGCTCTCCTTATTGCGGTAACATGAAGGCCAGCCTGCAAATCAGACCGCCTGTTTATGTCTCACAGTCTTTGTATCGACGTCACAGAAAAAAGCTTTAGAAATTTTTTTCACTGCCGCGGCAAAACGGTAAGGCCAGGAATAGCGGTGCCTGCAGAGCAGCCGCATGCGTATAGATACGGTAACAACAGAGGTTAAAAAACAGGAAGGACGCCAGAATACCAGCAGAAAAAACAAGGATGAGCGCCATTTTACCGGCAAAGATATTACCGGCAGGCAATCCGAACAATTGACATGGAAGATGGACCGGGTCCCGATCAGACCCGGTGATTCAGATACTGTTAAACAAAGACAGCTGGTTGATCGTGGTATAACTCTGCTGCGCCGCTTCCAGAATGGTCGTCTGCAGCGCCAGCAGACTCACCGCTTCCGCCAGATCGACATCCTGCAGTTCTGACAGCACCCCTTTGTTCACCAGCTGAATATCAGCAGACAGCTCGGAGGTGTTCTCAATCACATTCAGCCGCGCACCGATCTTACTCTGCACCTCATTCACCGAGGCCAGCGCATTAGCCAGATTATCCAGCGTATCTTCCAGCAGATACGATAAGGTTTCCTTATCGGTCGTGTTATCGCCCAGCGAGTTCAGACCGGAAATCAGCCGGTCCAGGGTGTCGGTAATCCCCTGTTTGGCTGACGAATCCGCCATCGCCTGATCGCCCGGCTCAGGGTTGCCATTAATACTCAGCTCGATCCCCGCCACACGGATATCCGCGCCGGCGTCGTAGGTCACATTCACCAGCCCGTCGACGACACGTCCATCTGACGCCCGGGTCACCGTGTAATTCGGTCCGGCCGGATCAATCGCCGATTCGGCATTAAAGGTAATGATGATGTCATCCGGGTAGAATTCGGCATAAGCCTCTTCGTCCACCACATAGCCCGGATTGACCGTAATACTGCCGGTATTGGTGGAATCCACACTGGCAGTGAAAGTCGGTGATGCAGCAACGATATCCACAAACAGATCTTTGCCACTGTCTCCGGTAGCGACGGTGGTGGAGTTACTGATCGACAGAATGCGCTGGCCATCATCACCGGTATAGTCATAACGCCCACTGGCATTCTCTACAAACGGTGCCTCCCCTCCCTGATAACCGGCAAAAATGTATTCGCCGTTGGAGTCCCTGGTGTTGAACAGGTCGACCAGCGCTTCCTGAATTTCAGACACTTCAGTGGCAATCATTTCCCGGTCAGCCTGAGTCAGGGAACCATTACCCGCTTCCACCACCAGCTCTTCCAGGCGGTTGTAATAATCGGTCACAGATGACAGTACAGATTCCTCCAGCTCCAGCCGGTTCTGCGCCGCGGTCATGTTGTCATCGAATTGCTCGCGCAATGCCAGATCCTGCTGCAGCTGCAGGATTTTGGTTGCCGCAATCGGGTCATCGGCCGCCGTAGTCACCCGCAGACCACTGGATACCTGCTGCTGGGTTTTATTCAGCTCTTCCTGCCGTTGCAGCATAGTGGCGACACCGGAGCGATAAGATTGTAAGGTTGTGATACGCATAGTCAGCTCCAGATTAATCAGAAGGAGGAGATCAGGGTGTCGAAGATATCCTGAGCTACCTGAATCACTTTGGCGTTGGCGTTATAGACCAGCTCATACTGGATCAGCGCAGCGGCTTCTTCATCCAGGTTAACCCCGGATACGCTGCTGACCGCATCCTGAGAGCTGTTCATGATGGTTTCACTGGTCTCGCGGTTGGTCTGCGCACGCGACGTCACCGACCCAACGGTTTCCACCAGCGTGGAAT
Organism: Pseudomonadota bacterium; assembly: GCA_030145845.1. Classification (GTDB taxonomy): domain Bacteria; phylum Pseudomonadota; class Gammaproteobacteria; order Pseudomonadales; family Oceanobacteraceae; genus Venatoribacter. The sequence goes on along the minus strand of JAIXHJ010000018.1, from coordinate 18,584 downwards.
ACACTTCGGAATACGTGCTGTTGCCATCACTGGTATCCGTATTCTGCAGATCCAGCAGAGCAGCACCATTACGGTTATCCGAAATCGCATCTTCATTAAAACTGATGGTGAATTCGTCACCCGCCGCCGCAACACCGGAAATAGCAACTTCAATCCCTGAATAACTGGAAACCGCTTCCGGTTCAGCGGCAAAAAGATTGCTGCCGGGGGGTTCAGAACTCATGCTGTAATTTTCATCCAGCACGATTTTAATCTGCCCGCCCATGGCAAACTTACTGGAACCGTGAATACCGGTACCGCGCACTTCAACCCGGGGCTGAAAACTGATCTGGCCACTTTCACTGATGGCCACATCCAGCTCACCGGAATAAGCAAAGCCGGCATCTTCCAGCTTGGCGGTAATACCCGCCATCAGGGCATCGCCATCGGCGTAGTTTTCATCCATTGTGATACTGAACGTGCCCTGTCCCGACACCTCAAACTCATAGGTATAAGGACCACCGACGGTAAAATCATAACCATCGTATTCGTTCAGAATGATATAAGGGGAAGAACCTGTCTCCTGCAGAACAATGTCACTGCCGTTACTGACGGAGAAACCATCCCCTTTATCGCCGCTGACTTCCAGATCCAGATCATCACCATTGATGGCGGTAATGGTTAATGTCACCCCATCACTGCTGGCACTGATGCCCAGTTCCTGCAGTTCATAACAGGCATTGATCCGGTCGGCAAGAAAATCCGGTGTCATCGGATCCGGTACTTCAACCGGATAATCATCCTCATATTTACTCTGGTTGGTACCGGTAATGTAATCGGTCAGCTCAATGCCGTTCAGCGTGACCGAGGTTTCCATAAAGTCGTCGGTCTCATCATAGGTAAAATCCGTCAGCTGCAGGGTAGTGACAGCTGTCGCTTCCACCCCGTCGTATTTACTCAGCTGTTCGGCGATTTCCTTGGCTGACGTATTGGCATCAATATCCAGCGTCGGCGCCGTTGAAGTCTGTCCGGTTTCCGGGTTGGTATAGGTAATGTTGATACGCGCAGCAGAAAAACCATTCACAGCATCGACTTCGGCCGCCGGTGACGGTGCCTGATACACAGCTGAATCCGCCAGGACACCGCCATAGCTCGACACCACGGTCTCTCCCGGCGCACCGAGGTAAATGGTATTGCTGATACCTGACACATATGTCTGATTTTCAATCGGAGGCGACAGCGGCACCGGATTGGCCGGATCGCTGTTATCCAGCACGTCATAAGTGGTTGCCGAGGTAAAGACGATGATCAGTGGCGGATCCAGTTCGCCATCTTCGTTAAACCAGCTGGTATCCAGATCAACCACTGCCCCCTGGGTAATTTCTGCAGTACCGGTATTGCCGATGGCGGCATCGGTAACAATCGGCGAGGCCAGCGCAATCTCTTCCGGGTCGGTAATACTGACATCCAGTTCACTGGCTTCATTACGGGTCGGCATAATCAGAAAGTCATCACCGGCCTGAAAACTGCCACCATCCAGATGAATTTCAAAACCATCCACTTCAATGACTTCCGGGTAAGCACCGGTAATCGCGCCACTGGCCACCAGCTCACCGTCGTCCACCCGCGTGATGCGGTAGTTGTAATTATCCGGACCAATAAATTCCAGCGTGTAATCACTGGTGGTCAGCGATCCCGCATCGGTGATGTACACCGAAATGTCGCGGTCATCCGGATCCGCATTGGCATCGTCACCGAGCACACGGTTATAAACCCGTTCGTCGCTGTTGATATCGGTAAAGAAATCATTACCGACCAGGCTGTTGTAATCCAGCCCCAGGGCATGCTGCTCATTAATGGTTTCAGCCAGCACCAGCGACAGCTTGCCCAGTGTATTCATGGTCGGGTCGAGCACTTCCTCGCGGAAATCCAGTGTACCGCCCAGTTCACCACCACTCAGTGAGTCGGTGATATTCAGGACTTCAGAGCCGTTGCTGAAATAAAGTTCGGTACGTGACGGATCGGCGGCACCGGAGGAGGCAAACAGTTTGTTGTAATCGTCGCCCAGCACCAGCGCCTGACCACTGCCAATGGACACGTTGATGCTGTAATCATCCAGTTCAACCACGGATACATCGACCAGCTCCGATAACTGCAGCACCAGCGCATCACGCTGATCCAGCAAGGTGCTGGGTTCGGCTCCCTGAGAAGAGCCATAAGCGAATTTGATCTGCTGGTTCAGTTCTGCAATGGAAGCGGCAATGCTGGTGATTTCTGCAGCCATGGTTTCCAGCTGACCGTTAATCACTTCATTGATTTCAGTGAGCTGATCAGAAATGGCTTTAAAGCGGTCACCCAGCGTATTGGCTTCACTCAGCAGTACTTCACGGGCAGCAATGGAAGACGGATCATCCACCACCGTCTGCAGGGCGCCGAAATAATCTTCCAGTGCCGGCTGAATACCGGTTTCAGAATCGGCCAGCAGACTATCGACCGTTTCGGCGTTGCTGGCCAGCGCTTCATACTGATAATAGGTTGAGGTATCGGACCACAGCTGACGGGTGAGGAATTCGTCATACACCCGGGTCACGGAATCCACACTGACCCCACTGCCGATCCACACACCGCCGGAATACTGTGCGCTGTTCTCCTCCAGATTCACAACCTGACGGCTGTAACCTTCGGTGCCGGCGTTGGTGATGTTATTACCGGTGACGGTTAACGCGGCCTGCTGCGCCTTAAGGCCGGATATCGCGATGCCGAGAAGATTACTCATGCGCCTTTACTCCATCACCTTGTTAAGCATCGCATCCAGCGCTTCGTTCAGGGTTTCACTGCCGGAAATCCGCTGAATCTTGGCACCGTACTGCGGGTCTGTGGCGTAACCGGCTTCCTGCAGCGCGTAACCATAATGGTCGGACGTCAGCCCCTGACCGATCGCCTGCTGATAGCGGCTGGCGGAACGCAGGAAATCCCCATAGTCACGCAGCCCTTCCCCGATTGAGCCATAAGCACGGAAACGTGCCTGTTCCTGTACTTTCACACCACTGCGGTATTCGTGTGTGGCCACTTCCACACTGCTGCCCTGCCAGCGGCTGTCGGCCTTGATACCAAAGAAGTTATAACTGTTACGGCCCTGATCATCGGTGATCACATATTTACCCCAGCCGGTCTCCAGCGCGGCCTGGGCAATGATGGCCCGCGGATCAACCGCCAGTTCTTCAGCCACAGCCTGCGCGTGCGGATACAGAGCGGCAACGAACTCATGCGGAGAGGAAAACTGTTTCCCCTTATTGCCACTGCCGCTTGCCGCTTCGTCTCCGGCCTGATCACCGGCAGCAGCGTCGTCATCCGCCGGCAGCGCCTGAATTTTTTCCAGCTCGGTATCCACTTCCTGCAGGGCATTCTCCAGTGCCGGTGAGACTTTATGCTGAAACAGCACCCCTGCCTCACCACTGTCGTCAACACTGACCGGCTCATCGTCAGGCAGGGTCCGGTCTTTGCCGAAGTTACCCATCATCTGCCGGTAAATTACCCCGGCAAGCCCCATTCCACGCTGGCCGGAGAGCGACAGGGAGAGCTGCTCGTCATACATTTTCTGGTAGAAATCAGACTCCGGGGAATTAAACAGGGAGTCTTCTTCAAAGACTTTATTGGCCTGACGCATGGAGTTCAGCATCATGCCGACAAACATGGATTCAAACTGCTTTGCCACCTGCATCAGCGCGGCTTTTTCATCGGTTTTACCGAGCGCACGGATGCCCTGCAGGCCATTCAGGTCTGTATATACCTGGCCAGGCTGGCTGGCCATTGTCGCGGTCTGGGTTGGCAGCATAACATTCTCCTTTATCCGGAAAATGCAACTAACTTGCCAACTTAAAAGAATGGATAAAAAACAGCAGAAAGCGGAACGATTCAGGCGGGGAACAATAACAGAAAAGCCGCGCCCTGAATCCGTTCAGAGCGCGGCTTTGATCAATTCAACAGCCCGGCATATCAGTGACGGTTACGCGAAACCTGGCTGTACTGCTTCAGCTGATTCACCCCTTTACGGTGGCGGTGATAGGCCTGCTGCTCTTCATTCAGCTCTGCCACCAGCTGGCGCTCTTCCTTGAGCAGATCCTCAAGGAATGTCTGCTGATCATTGGTCATATCAATCAGCTCAGAAATACCGGCAAACCACTCCTGCAGCATTTCATTGCGCTTGCTGATACGCTCATCCACGCCTTTGCGTACGCCCTGACGGACCAGCGAACGGATTTCCAGTGACAGCAGTTTTATCCGCTCAAACAGTTCATCATTCATATTACAATCAGCTCCGCTTTCAGTGCCCCGGCCTGTTTCATAGCTTCCAGTATAGCCATCAGATCACCGGGTGCCGCCCCGACTTCATTCACCGCCTGCACAATACTGTCGAGGGAAACCCCCGGGCCGAACTTGAACATGCGGCTGCCTTCGCCATTATCGATGTTGATATTGGTTTCCGGGACCACCACGGTATCACCTTCCGCCAGTGCATTGGGCTGGGATACCTGAAAATCTTCAGTGATCGTGACCACCAGGTTGCCGTGTGTCACCGCTACCGGATCAATCAGCACATGCTGCCCCATGACGATGGTGCCGGTGCGTGAGTTGATAATGACTTTGGCCCGGTCGTCGCCGGTTTTGATCTCCAGGTTTTCAATCACCGACAGGTAACTGACCCGCTGGGTCGTATCCCGCGGCGCACTGACACGGATGGAGGTTGCATCCAGTGCTTCCGCCGTCCCAGGCCCCATCAGATCATTAACTTTTTCCACCATGGCTCTGGCGGTCGTAAAATCCGGCCGGTCGAGGTTAAAAATCAGGCTGTCTCCGCGGGCAAAACTGCTGGGTACTGTCTGTTCCACTGAAGCACCGTTGGGAATACGGCCGACACTGGGAATATTCACGGTAATGCTGGAACCGTCATTGCCTTCGGCGCCGAAGCCTCCCACCACCAGATTGCCCTGCGCCACAGCGTAAATATTACCGTCGGCGCCTTTCAGCGGTGTAAACAGCAGTGAACCACCGCGCAGACTTTTGGCATTGCCCAGCGAAGACACCGTCACATCAACCCGCTGACCCGGCTTGGCAAAGGGTGGCAGCTCAGCAGTAACCGATACCGCCGCCACATTCTTCAGTTTTGGATCTGTACCCGCCGGCAGGGTGATGCCGAATTCATTCATCATGTTGCGGAACGTCTGGGTGGTAAAGGGTGCTTTATCACCACTGCCGTCCAGCCCCACCACCAGCCCGTAACCGATCAGCTGGTTACTGCGTACGCCGGCAATGCTGGTGATATCCTTGATCCGTTCGGCCTGCGCAGCAACAGATGACAGCAACGCAATGGCAGCGACAAAGACGGAACGGAAAATACGCTGTTTCATGACTGACTACTCCGCGACAGACTCAATAACACCGGCAACCTGCTCATCAGAACGGCCACAGAGGTGAGGTAATAATACGGTCGAACCAACCCTGCTTGGTTGAGTTATTCATGGCACCACGGCCACCGAATGAAATACGGGCGTCGGCAACCTTACTGGAAGACACCGTGTTTTCCGGCGAAATATCCTGCGGCCGGATCAGGCCGGTAATGCGGATATATTCATCCCCTTCACTCAGTGTCAGCCACTTTTCGCCGCGGATCTTGAGAATACCGTTGGGCAGTACCTCCGCCACCGACACACTGATCTGACCACTCAGACTGTTGGAGCGGTCCGCTTCACCCTTGCCGGAAAACTGCCGGTCCGCACTGGTGTCGACACCAAAACCAATATTTTTCCAGCCCGGCACCATACCCATCATACTGCCGACTTCCACCGAATTAGCCGACGATTTATCCGCCGTGGTTTCTGCGGATTTGGATGACTGATATTGCTCGTCAAAAATCACGGTAATAATGTCACCGGTGCGGCGCGCCTGCTGATCGGTATACAGGCCCATGCTGTAACGGGCCTGAAACAGTGAACCGGTGGCAACCGGTGGCGGCTGCAGGCTCTGGGTCGATACCGGCGCATAATCCGGATCATCCGGATAAATTTCTTTTTCCATCTGCACCGACGAACAGGCTGATAACAAGAGTGCAGACGATGCGGTAAAAACTGTTAACGCTTTCATAACAACCTCCTACACATTCTGTGTCAGGAACTGCAGCATGCCATCGGCGGCGGACACCACCTTGGAATTCATTTCATAGGCACGCTGCACCGTAATCATTTTCACCAGCTCTTCCACGACTTCCACGTTGGAATTTTCCAGAGCGCCCTGTTCAATCGTGCCGAAACCTTCTTCGCTGGGAACACCCGCCTGTGGTGCGCCACTGGAAGCCGTTTCCAGGAACAGGTTGCCACCAATCGCCTGCAGACCGGCCGGGTTAATAAAATCCACCGTTTCAATCTGCCCCAGATCCTGAGGTGTGGTATCACCAAAAATAGTCGCCTGTACAATACCGTCCGAGCTGATGGTCAGCTGATTGGTCTGGTCCGGAATGGTGATCTGCGGCTCCAGTGGATAACCGTTAACGTTCACCACCACCCCTTCATCGTTCATATGGAAGGTGCCGTCACGGGTATAGGAAATCGTACCGTCCGGCATGGTGATCTGGAAAAAACCACGGCCATCAATGGCCAGGTCCAGTGGCTGATCCGTCAGTTCCAGTGAGCCGGTGGTAAAAATTTTCTGTGTGCCCGCGGTACGTACCCCGGTACCCAACTGCAGGCCCGATGGCAGACGCGTATCGGCCGATGAATTCGCCCCCGGCTGACGCTGGGTCTGATACAGCAGATCCTCAAATACCGCGCGATCTTTTTTAAAGCCGGTGGTGGATACGTTGGCCAGGTTATTGGAAACCGTTGTCAGTGCGAGATCCTGAGCTTCAAGGCCGGTTTTACTTACCCAGAGTGCTGGTAACATAATTTATCTCCTTACTGACTCGACAACAGTTGCGTGGTGGCTGACGTATTTTCATCAACGCGTTTCATCAGTTTTACCTGCATTTCATACTGACGGTTCAGGGCAATCAGATCCGTCAGTTCCTGTACAGCATTCACGTTGCTGCCTTCGACAAAGCGGTTGGTGAGGGTGATATCCGGATCCGGCTGAGCAACCGTGACCGCCGGATCACGGAAACGGAACAGGCCGTCTTCGCCTTTTTCCAGTTCCTGCACATCCGGATTCACCAATTTGAGCTGCACCGGTTCGGCCACCGCTACCGGGTTTTCCCCCAGTGGCTGAATGGTCACGATACCGGCACGGCTGATCTCAATGCTTTCAAATTCCGGCAGTACCACAGGGCCGCCGTCACCGATCAGCTGCTGGCCGGAACCATTGATCAGACGGCCATCCGGATCGACACTCAGATCACCGGCACGGGTATAGGCTTCTTCGCCTTCCGGTCCGACCACAGCAAACCAGCCCGCGCCTTCGATGGCGACATCCATATCACGGCCGGTTTCGATCAGTGGTCCCATGCGGTAATCACTGGCCGGACGCTCAGTCATAGCATAGGCCCGGGTGGGAAAGTAATCCCCGAATACGCCCATGGAACGGCTCTGCGTGTAATCGGAGCGGAAGCCGGTGGTACTGGCATTGGCCAGGTTGTTGGCGTGCGCACTCTGTCCCAGTGTGTTCTGTTTGGCACCGGACATGGCGATGTATAACGCTCGATCCATACCTGTTAACCCTTTATCTCTGAATGATGGCCACGGATGGCCTGTGCTTTACATAACGTTTGCAGAGGCTGTGCCAATTATTTAAAGTTGTTATTTTTCAATAACTTATGAAAACAAAGAGGCAAAAATGAAGGACAGAAAGAGGAAAAAGCGGCAGCCTCTTCCGCCGCTCAGGGGAACAGACTTGCCGCTGTCAGAATTCAGGCGCCGGAAAAGCGCCTGCCGTCATCAGATATTGAGAATGGTCTGGGTGACCTGATCAAGTGTCTCAATGGTTTTCGCACTGGCCTGATAGTTACGCTGGGCAACAATCAGTCCCACCAGCTCTTCCGACAGGTCGACGTTGGAATCTTCCAGGGCAGACGAAACGATGGAGCCGTATTTACCGGTGCCGGGGTTACCGATGGTTGCCGGTCCGGAATCATAGGATTCCGCCCAGGCAGTATCGCCGACCGGGGTCAGCCCCTCTTCATTGGTAAAGGTTGCCAGCGCCACCTGACCAATCGTCTGGGTTTCACCATTGGTGAACTGGGCCGAAATCGTACCGTCTTCATCGATTTCCAGCCCGGTCAGGATACCGGTGCTGTAACCATCCTGAACGATTTCTTCCACGGTAAAATCATCGCCGTACTGGGTGCTGCCGGTCAGCGTGATCTGGAAGTTAGAGCTGCTCGGCGGATCCGTCAGTGGCAGACCACCTTCCAGCACATTCACCGATGACATGGCGCCGGTCGGATCACCGTTGTCGTCCAGCGGATCCCAGTTAGTGATGTACATATCGCCGGTGGCGTCTTCATCCAGCGTACCGTCCTGGTTGAAGTAGAGCACGTACCTGGCCATGGTCGGCTCCAGATTCTGCGGGAAATCCAGCGTCGGATCCGGATCGCCGACATCTTCGCCGTCCACCTGCACATACATTACCCACACGTTTTCACTGTCCGGATTATCCGCATCGAGCGGTTCCTTGACGAAGTACTGGGTCATCACATGGGAAATACCCAGACTGTCATAAATCGTGGTTGAAGTGGCATGGTTATAAGTATCCGCATCATCCGGATCAAAGGCATTGAGCACATAGGTACTGTACTCATCGTCTTCCAGTGTGCCGAAAATACCGGAGATTGCCGGATCCGGATCGGTCAGGGTGTAATCTTCGTTGAGCACAATATCGACCGAACCACCCACGGTCGCCGCTGTCGCGGCCGTCGTGGACCCACCCAGCACGGCCGGACTGGTATCTTCACCACCGATCAGCACCAGTGAATCCGTTACCTCAGTGCTGTTCATTTCGACCGTAATATCACTGCCGATTTCGTTGGTAATAACCAGGTCGCCTTCATCATCCAGCTCGGCTGAAAAGCCCGGCAGCGTGGTTGACGCATAGGAGTTGATCTCTGTAACCAGGTCTTCCAGTGACGTTGCGGTGAGCTCCTGACCATTGACGGTAATGCTCATATCATCACCGGGGCTGTTATAGCCGGCAGCAGTGATGGTCAGCGTGGTCACCGCCGAGGCGGTAATCCCGGCATAATCGTTCAGCAGTGCCACAATTTCATTGGCTTCGCTGCCTTCCGGAATGGTAATCAGGGTTTCTTCACCATCCGGGTCGGTCAGAGTGACGGTGGTTTCCGGATAACCGTTGGTCACACCGGCAATGCCGGTTTCCAGCAGCGTGTCATCAGACGGGTCGAACTGCAGCAGCGCGTACAGATCCTCAATCGTGATGTCATCGCCGGACGCGGTGAAGTTACTCAGCGAGATCACCGACGCTTCGCCCTCTTCCGTCGCCTCAAAGGCAATGGTGTACTGTGGCGGAGAGGTTTCCGGTGTTACTTCCACGGCCACCGCCTGCACGCCGATATAGCTGTCGGAATCCTGTGCGTTCAGCTGGCTGTTGATATCCGCCACCACTTCCTGCACTGAGCTGTATTCCTTGGTCATGGAAATAATGACCGAGCCACTGCGTCCTTCTTCATCCGGGGCCGGAACCGTCAGATTGATGGTGAAGCTGTTGGAGCGGTCAATTTCATCATCACCCTCCACTTCGTACATATCATCAAAGCCCAGTGCTGCCAGCGCCTGCGGCTCAGCCGCGGTAGCCGTCAGCGCAATACCTTCACCGGAGCCTGTGGTCGTGTTGGTGAACACCAGCTGGCCATTCACGGCTTCCACGGTCACCTTGCCGGCAATACCACTGGCACCAATGTAGATATCAATCTGACTCTGAATCTCTTCAGCCAGATCATCCAGGCTGGAGTAAGTGCCCGGCGGAATGGTAATGGTATATGGACCACCGCCATTGCCTGTGGTACTGGTGACTTCCAGCTGGAATTCGTTATTGGCCTGCACCGGTGCTTCACCGGCGTCATAGCGGTTGGCGGCCAGGAAGCCCAGATCGGTCAGATCCAGATTGTTGGAGCTGACGGTATTGTCGGCGATCTGGACGTAATCCCCTTCCGTGGCCGGTGCCTGCACGGTAAATTCAATGCGGCCGGCGTTGTTGCTGGCCACCACATCTTCGTTACCGGCCCCGGCATAGGCGGTAACCTGAGCATTAATTTCCGCAATAATTTCGGCAGTGGTCACTGCCGTGAAGGAACCCGGAGCAGCACTGGTCCAGGCGGCTTCGCTCAGGTTGATGGTGTAAGTTGAACCGGCACCGGTGGCCAGCGTAAACACCAGCGCATTACCATTGGCAGTACTCAGATCCAGCGCACCATAAATATTGTCCGCCGTTAACTCAGCGTATGCACCACTGCTGCTGGCAGCAATGTTCAGCGGTGGCGTGGAGGTGGTACGGGTGGTGGTTGAGGTACCGGCCACGCTGGTGAAATCCGCCGTCAGCGGGTTCGTACCGACAAACAGCAGTGAACCGGCCGTACCGGCAGTCACCGCACCGCTGGCACCGAATACCGCATCAAACGCTGCGGTATTGGCAACGGTAAACGCACTGCCGTCCGTTGCACTGTAGCCGGCACGCTCAATGACCAGCTCGCCACCGGTGCCCTGAGTGACAGTAAATTCCTGTGAACCGAAAGCATCGTCCAGTGCGGTCTGCACATCATCGAGGATATCATCCACCGTCGAACCCGCTGCGACACCGGCCAGCGTAATGCTGACAGCGCCATCACCGGTATTGAGGTCCATGGTGATGGAGCCATAACCGGCAGCCGCGACCGTCGCCAGGTCGGTGGTGAAAGCCAGGGACGCCGGGCTACCGGCTGTGGTCGGCTGACCCGCCGCGGATAACGTGGTGGTGGTGGATTCCAGAATACCGGAATTCACTACGCCCACGGACAGACCGGTGGTGGTAACGGAAGAACCGGTCTCCTGCAGCACTTCCTCGTTGGCGTCCAGATTGAACTGCGCTTCCACCAGACTGGTCAGGCGTGGTGACTGGCTGGTGATATTGATGCTCAGATCGGTGAGTACACCACTGATGGTACCGGTATCATTGGCCATGTAGCCCTGCAAGATGGAGCCATTGTTAGCCACCACATAGCCATCTTTATCCAGCGAGAACACACCGGAACGGGTGTAGGTCACCGTGCCGCTGTCGTTCAGGACATAAAAACCATTACCGTCGATCGCCATATCCAGCACGCTGTCGGTACTGGAAATATTACCCTGACTGAATTCCTGACGGACGTTGGCAACCTTGACCCCACTGCCGACAGCGGCAGAACCCGTGCCCAGCAGCGTCGTGGTATAAACATCCTCAAATTCCGCCCGGGACTCTTTAAAGCCCGTGGTACTGGCGTTGGCAATGTTGTTACCGGTAACAGACAGGTCCGTGGACGAGGCCCGGATACCGCTTAAACCAATATTAAATGACATAACTGTATCTCCGGGTTATTCGTCCAGAATCTGGGTAATTTCATCAATCGTTGCCTGCTGGCCACCGGTCAGGTTAAGCGTCACCTGACCACTGGAGCTGAGCGTTACACTGTCAACCGTTGAACTCATCTGCATACCAACGGCCTGGGTTTCACCACCCACCTGGCCTGACACAGAGAACACGTACTCTCCGGAGTCATAAGGAATCGCAATCGGGTCGCCGTTATCGTCGAGAATCTGCTCACCGTCTTCATCGGTGTAATATTCCTGACGGTTCAGGTCTTCCAGATCGAAGTCGACAATCTCGCCGTCCACCATCAGATTCAGACCATCCCAGCGGATCGACAGAGATCCGGCCTCGTGGTTACCGAGGTCAAACTGTTCCAGCGTCTGACCGGACTCATCCTCGATGGTCAGGATCATATCGGTGACACTGTCTTCCAGTTCGGCGTAACCACTGACCACACCGCCGCTCAGCAGCAGGCCGGTCTCATTGCCGTCGACAATCACCGACTGACCAACCAGGCTGGATGCCTGCAGAGCCGAGTAGGAAGAGAAGTCCGTCGACATGCTTTCCACGGTGGTATTCAGATTGTCCAGCCCTTCAACGGTGGAGAACTGAGCCAGCTGAGCCACAAACTCCTGGTTCTCCATAGGATCCAGCGGGTTCTGGTTATTCAGCTGGGCAACCATCAGTTCGAGAAAGGCATCACGCCCCAGCTCGTTATCTTCAGTCGTTGCCGACGTACTGGTGGTATTCCCTGTGCTGTATTGATCCAGAACCGAACTGACACTTGAGATATCAGACATAACGACCTCCTTACTCGCCCAGCGTCAGCGTACGCTGCATCATCTGCTTGGCGGTTTTAAGCACTTCCACGTTCATCTGATAACTGCGTGAGGACGACATCATGTCGGTCATCTCTTCGACGATATTGACGTTCGGGTAGTACACATAACCATCTTCATTGGCCATCGGGTGGTCCGGCTGAAAACGTGCTTCCAGCGGCGTATCCTTTTCCACAATGCCGTCCACCTGAACGCCGGCACCGATACCGTTCTCCACGGTTTCAAACTGATTTCCGGCGTTCACTTCCATAAAGGTTTTTTCCATCACCGAAAACCACGGCTTGCGGGCACGGTAGGTTTCATCCACAGAACTGGACGCACTCTCAGCGTTGGCAATATTACTGGCGGTGGTGTTAATCCGGATGGACTGGGCATTCATGCCCGAGCCGGCGATATCAAATACATTATTCAGTGACATAATTATTCTCCCCGGATGGCCCCTTTCATGCCTTTGAACTTGCCGCTGAGAAACTCAAAGCTGGCGGTATAGTTCAGCGTGTTGCGGGCAAACATCGCCTGCTCAATCTGAGAGTCGACGGTATTGCCGTCGATGGATGGCTGGGTCGGATTACGGTACAGCAGATCATCATCAGCATCGCGGCGGCCTTCCAGGTGCCCTTTGTGGGTACGGGAAACGCCCAGTCCCTGCTGGCTGGCAACTTCACCGGCCAGAGCTGCCTGAAAATTGATGTCGCGGGCTTTGAATCCCGGGGTGTCTGAGTTCGCCAGGTTGTTGGCCAGAATTTCGGCACGGGCGGCACGCAGCTGCAGTGCTGACGTATGTACACCCAGGGCATTGCTGAAGTTGATTGAGGCCATAATCCAACTCTCGTTCTGTGACTATGACCAGAAGATAGCAACCCTTGTGCCAATATATTTTTTATATATTTTTCAATGACTTAGAAAAAACAAAGCCGCTCAGGTGAGCGGCAATACAGCGGCAGCGGCAATCCTTTTCCTGCCAGCGGCAAGGTCAGCTTCCGGGTTTTTTCGCCCGGTAAACGATGCCCGGATGGCACTGAACCATCTCATAGTAGTCACCCAGGTTGTTCATGGCTTCTGAAGCTCCCAGCATCAGATAGCCCCCCGGGTTCAGGCTGGCATGCATGCGCTTGAGGATGTCCGCCTTCAGATCGGCGGAGAAATAAATCAGCACATTGCGGCAGAAGATAATGTCGAACTTACCCAGCAGCGAAAAACTCTGCTTCAGATTCTGCGGCCGGAAGTCTACCCGGTTGCGGATCTCCTGCTTGATGCGCCAGCGGTCAGCGTCCGCCTGTTCAAAATAGGATTTCAGATGCTGGTCATTCATGCCGCGGCGGATCGCCAGCTGCTGGTACACCCCTTCCTTTGCCGCGGCCAGCGAGCTGGGCGAGATATCCGTGGCCAGAATGCGCTCACCCGCCATCAGCTGACCGGGGTTACGGCGCTTGTATTCCTCAATTTCGATACTCAGGGAATAAGGTTCCTGCCCGGTGGAACAGGCCGACGACCAGATTTTCAGCGGCCGGCGGTTGGCGGCGGCTTCCGGCAGCAGACGTTCCCGGAAGATGCGGTACGGATGCTCATCCCGGAACCACAGGGTTTCGTTGGTGGTCATCGCGTCCACTACGTTTTCCAGCAGGTTGCGGTTACGCTCCATCGCTTTCAGCAGATCGGTGACCGACATCAGGGACTCACGTTCCATCAGCCGCCGCAGGCGGCTGGTCACCAGATACTCTTTGCCTTCTCCCAGCATAATGCCACTGTTGGTTTCCAGTGACTGACGAAAACGGTTGTACTCATCGACCGTCATATCTTTGATCATGCGTAGTTCCACACCTTTAACCTGCAGCATTCACCTGATTGACCACCCGTTCGGCCAGGATATCGGGATCAAACTTGGCAATAAAATCGTTGGCGCCCACCTTTTCAACCATGGCTTTGTTGAAAACGCCACTCAGTGACGAGTGCAGCACCACAAAAAAGTCGGCCATGCGGTTATCGCCACGGACCCGGGTGGTCAGGGTATAACCATCCATTTCCGGCATCTCAATATCTGAAATCATCATCATATAATGATCGGTAATTTTTTCGCCGGCGTCGGCCATGCCCACCAGATGCTCCCATGCCTGCAGACCATCGTTGAGCGCGACCACTTCCACGCCCACATTTTCCAGACAGCGGGTCACCTGCTTACGGGCAATTTTCGAATCATCGACGATCAGCACTTTTTTCTGCCGCGCCTTAGCCTGAACTTCGTCAGTGACCAGGCCTTCACTGATCTCTTCACTGATCGGTGACACCTCAGCCAGAATCTTCTCCACATCAATGATTTCAACCAGCTGTTTATCGATCTCGGTGACGGCGGTGAGGTAATGTTCCTTACCTGTCCCCTTCGGCGGTGGATGAATATCACCCCAGTTCATGTTGATGATGCGTTCCACACCAGCCACCAGAAAGCCCTGTGTTTTAAGGTTGTATTCGGTAATGATCACAAAGGCGTTTTTCAGATCCTGCAGCGGTGCATTACCGGTCGCCATACTCATATCCATAATCGGAATGGTACCTGAACGGATGTGTGCCACACCGCGCACCACCGGGTTACTGCCCGGCAGAATCGTCAGTTTCGGACACTGCAGTACTTCCTTGACCTTAAACACATTGATTCCATACACCTGACGGCCGTTCACCCGGAACAGCAGCAATTCCAGCCGGTTCTGCCCGACCAGCTGCGTACGCTGGTTTACTGAATCCAATACACCTGCCATAAACAAGCTCCTGAAAACTAATCCGGCATGACCTTTGCTGCCCACTCCTTAAACAACGCCGGAGTGCCGGATTAATGACATTATTTATTGTCTTTGTATGAGCATAGTAGAGAACCTCAGAAACCGTCGGATATTTGCAGCTTTTTTGCTGCTGACCAGCCTGTCAGCCAGTGCCGCTGACGACTGGCAGGACATCATCAGCCAGCGTCTGACCAGCCAGTGGCGCGAACTCAGCGGCCATCAGGGCAAGGTCTACCTCAGCTACCCCGGGCTGCCGGGAAATTACCGCCTGCCGGATTGTCCGGACGGCTTCAGCATCGACCTGCTGCGGCCGTTACAGCCGGGACGTAACGGTATTGAAGTCAGCTGCACCTCCCCCTACTGGAAACAGAATCTGGCCATTCAGCTGCATGTCATGCGGGAAGTGCTGGTGCTCAGCCGGACTCTGGCCGACGAAACCACCCTGAAAGCCGGCGACATCCGTTTTGTTGAACGCGATACCGGCGAGCTGACCAAGGGCTACTACACCCGCCTGGAAGATGTCCGCGGCATGATGACCCGCCGCACCCTTCGTGCCGGCACCGTGCTCAGCCCGGAGATGATCGAACCGCCGGTCATCATCCGTCGCGGCGAGCCGGTCTCCATCCGCATCAACCGCCCCGGCATCCACATTGAGATGAAAGGCACTGCGCTGTCGAAAGCCAGGGCCGGAGAACGGATACGGGTACGCAACGAAGGTTCTGGTAAAATCATCAGCGCCGAAGCCATTGAACCCGGCATAGTACAGGTCCGATAAAAATTCAAAAATTCGTTAAAGTTCCGCTGTTGGCAGCCGATAACTACTATGCAGGAGTGTAGAATGGCAAACTGGTTGGGAGATTTATCTATGAATATCAGCAAGTTAACAGGTGGGACCGATACCACCACGCAGACCCGCAACGAGCCGGTCAGTAGCGAAAAAAACAGCACTGCAGCCAAAGCGCAGGAAACAGCGGCCGCTGGCGATCAGGTCAAACTGAGCAGCAGCAGCAAGAGCATTCAACAGATTGAAGCCGAAATCCGGGATATGCCGGAAGTGGATGATGCCACCGTCGAACGCATCCGCAGTCAGATTGAAAGCGGCGAATACAAAATCGATTACGACAAGCTGGCAGGAAAAATGCTTTCTTTTGAGGACAACCTCAACTGAAAGTGATCTGCCATGAGCATAGATACCCAACACTTTGCCTCACTGCTTGACCAGGAACTGACCACCGCCCGTGACATTCACGGGCTGATGCTGCAGGAAAAAGACGCTCTCAGCGCCAATGACCTCAATACCCTGCAGCAACTCCAGCAGACCAAAGCCGCCCGCCTGCAGACACTCAAAGACACCGCCCAGACCCGCCTGCAATGGATGCAGGACCAGCATCTGGACAGCTCAGCCATCTGCCTCAGCCACCCCGATATCCGCCGGGCGGCAAACATTGGCCACCTGTGGCAGGAGCTGGAAAGCCAGTACCACAGCAACCGTACCCTCTCCCAACAGCTGTCAGACATCGTCCTCACCGCCCGCCACCGTACCCTGCAGAAACTGAAAATCTTGCGCGGACGTCAGAATGATCCACACTTATACGACAATAAGGGAAATGCGAACAATCTGAGTCAGGGACAGGGATACATACAAGCCTGAGCAGTCTGGGAAAAGGTAATGTCAGAGGATAGCAATCAGGAATATCTGCTGGAGGAGCCGGAAGATATCTACGGGGCGCTGCGTAAAATCGTACTCATGGGCACCCCGGTCAAGGTCCGTATTGACGGCAGTGACGAAGAATACACTTCCGCCATCACCCACACCGAATTCAAAAACCGCAGTTTTTTTATGGATAAGATCATCCCCAATCAGGGTAACGACCTTATCCGCAGCGGCAAGCGTTTCAGCGTCGAATGCGACAGCCAGGGCGTACGTATCGCCTTCCGCATGACCGGCCGGCTCAAATATCAGCCGCAGAAAGAACACTACCGTGCCGAATTTCCGGAGAAAGTGCTCTACCTGCAGCGCCGTACCGCGTACCGGGTGATGATCCCGCCGGCGCATGAGATCCTGCTCAAAGTACGCATGAACGACGACGAGAACGACCTGCTGGGCAAACTGCTGGATATCTCCTCCAGCGGCTTCAAGGCGGAATTCAGCGGCAACGTCAAAAAGCGCCTCGACGCGCAGAAAGACTTCCCCATTGCCCGCATCCGCTTTAACAAAGACCAGAACATGGACTGCAGCCTGGAAGCACGCCATATCGTGCTGACCGACGACGGCAAGACCCTGTGCGGCTTTGCCTTCACCCGCGTGTCCGCCATGGCACAGCGTTTTCTCGACCGCCTGATCACCGAACTGCAGTGGGAAGAACGGCACAACAAAGAGAAAGAAGAAGAACCGGACCTGGGCGACGTCTGACGCCCTCTTCCCCTGTGGGGCTGACAGACAGCCCCTCAGCCGCTAGAATGCCGCCCGTCTCCTCATAGCTCAACAGGATAGAGCATCCGCCTCCTAAGCGGACGATCGGGGTTCGAGTCCCTGTGAGGAGGCCATCACGCCGCTGCATGTCACTCCCCTCTCTGATATAACCCTGGTTAAAATCCGGTCAGATACATAGGCAAGAAGAGGGAACACGTAAGGGCTGACCTGCCAAGGAAGCGGCCCGCCTGAAGAAAAACAATGAAGACAATCAATGCCTTCTCTGCGAGAGAGCATCACGGCTTTCGGCTGAAAGTATTCACGGCCATGTCCTCAAAGAAACAGGCATAAAGTGATGCTGAACAAATACTGAAGCTGTGCCTGCAGCACAGCCATGATCACCTAACGACTCAACGACGTCGAAAGCCCGAAAAGGTCCAACAGCTTGCGGAGCATACGGACATTCAAATAACCATGAATACTACAACACCCGCGAAGCCAGCCAACGGGATGCAGTGGAAAGGTTGCCGGAAATCTAACGTAACGAAAGAGCCAGTACATAACCAACAGAGTGAAGAGGAAGCTACCATGTCTGAAATACCACAAGGAATGATCCACGTAGATGAATTTGCACGGCTAAAAGGACTTCCATCTCCAAAGGTCATTGAAATGATCCGTGATGGATTTTACATCGGCAGAAAGGTAGGAGAAGAGTGGTATGTGAATGCCTCCGAATCCACCGGATCCGCAAGCAAGCCATCTTCACCCAATGTGACAGTTGCAAATTATATCAACGGGCAAGTAACTCCTGTTGTAGTGACTGATATCCAAATGCCTTTTTGGTCGATGGTTTTCTTCATGGTCAAGGCCGTGATAGCAGCCATACCAGCCATCATAATACTCACAATAATATTTAGGGAAGGTCTGATTAACCGCTGATTTTTGCTGATCTTGGTTTTAGCCGGCAAAAAATCGAAAATTCAGACACTATCTTCCCGTTATTTTTGTATATCTTGCCCGTTTCCCGCCATTTTGGCGGAA
>JAIXHJ010000017.1 GCA_030145845.1 Pseudomonadota bacterium | reverse complement strand
TGAACAGATCGCTCAGATCGAGCAGGGACTGTTGAAAATGCATAAAAAAATCCGGCATCAGGGTTCTGATACCGGATTTTCTTAAAAGCCCGTTCGTGCATCAAATGCTTAAGTGAACAGCATTACGCATAATGCGGGCTTTTTTATCCGGCATTACTCAATGGTCAGGCGGGTACTGCCCGCTGCACTTTTTTTCTTCGGTAATGTCAGCAGCAGGATACCGTTTTCGTACCGGGCAGTGGCGGCTTCCTGTTCGACTTCGCCGGGCAATTCAAAACTGCGTGATACGCTGCCATAGTAGCGTTCGCTGCGCAGTACCTGATCACTGTCCCCCTGGCTGTCGTGCTGTTTCACTTCCGCCTTCAGGGTGACCACGGCACCCTGTACGTCGACATGAATATCCTCACGTGCGACGCCGGGCAGCTCCGCCTGAATGCTGTAGCTGTCGTCATTTTCATTCACCTGTACTTTGATCTGCTGTGGCAGTGGATCGCCGTGCAGGGGCTTGACATAAAAACCGGGACTGAGATCGCGGAACAGGTCGTCGAATAAACTGGAACGGGTCGGGAAACGGCTCATACAAACATTCCTCCTGTTGTTATCAACAGTAAACAGAAAATTAAGTAAGCCTGATCAGTGCTTTGCTGAAGTATTAAATAGGAGCGGCCGGAGAAATTTAAAGTCCCCCGGCAGAAATTTTTTCACGGCCTTGATTTAACTCAAAGACTTACGGCTGCTCGCCGGCGTCTGATTCTTCTGCCGTCGTCCGGGGGATCATACGCGAAGCCAGAATGCCGGCTTCAAACAGCAGCCACATAGGTACAGCGAGCACCGTCTGTGAGATGACGTCAGGTGGTGTGACCAGCATGCCGACCACAAAGCAGCCAACGAAGATGTACGGCCGCTTGCCGCTCAGGGATTCCACCGTGGTGATGCCACTCAGTACCATCAGGAAGGTGGCGATGGGAATTTCAAAGGCAATGCCGAAGGCGAAGAAAATCTTCAGGATAAAATCGAGAATATTACTGATATCCGGCAGGAAGGAGATGCCTTCCGGGCCGACGCCGGTAAAGAAACCAAAGGCCAGTGGCAGTACGACAAAATAGGCGAAGGCAATGCCGGAATAAAACAGGATAATGCTGGAGACCAGCAGGGGAATGGCAAATTTCTTTTCGTGCTGGTACAGGCCCGGCGAGATAAAGGCCCATACCTGATGCAGAATAAACGGCACGGCGATCAGCACCGCCAGTACCAGTGTCATTTTGAACGGCACCAGAAAGGGGGAGGCGACACCGGTGGCAATCATGTTGCTGCTGTCGGGCAGCAGCTCGGACAGTGGCCGCACCAGAAGCAGATAGAGATCGTTGGCAAAGTAAAACAGGCCGAGAAAGATCGCCAGCACCAGCAGAATGGCTTTCAGCAGGCGGTTACGCAGCTCAATCAGATGAGCAATAAGTGGCTGTTCCTGATCGGTCATGATGGTTTGCTGTGCTCTGAGTCCGGCGTGGCGTCCTGTGGGCTGTTATCCGCTGCTGGGGTGCCGGCTGCTGCCTGTTGCGGCAGGGCTGTCGGTTGCTGCGGGTTTTCCGGCAGGCCTTCCGGCGGCGCCTGAGGCCGGTCCGGATTGGATGGCATGGTGTCATCCATAAAGGTGGCGTAAGGATCTTTCAGCTTTTCCCGTAACTCTTCCGTGCGCACCTGGCGCTCCAGATCATCCTGAATATTGTTCAGGGTGCGGCGGATGCGGCCGACAAACAGCCCGGCGGTGCGGGCGGCTTTGGGCAGGCGTTCGGGGCCCAGTACCAGCAGGCCCAGCACCCCGACGACCATGAGTTCAAGAAAACCGATATCGAACATCAGGCTTTATCTTGGTCTTTTTTCTCAGCGCTGAATTCGGCATCTTTCTGCCCGTCCTGCTGATGTTCGAGCTTCTGTGCCGGCTCGTCATCGGCGGCTGGCTTGCCGTCTTCATTCACTGCTTTCTTGAAGTTTTTGATCGCGCCGCCCAGATCACCGCCGAGGTTGCGCAGTTTTTTGGTGCCGAAAATCATGATGACAATGGCCAGGATGATTAACAGTTGCCAGATGCTGATACCGCCAAGCATAGGGTAATCCTCTGTGTTTCTTCAGTTAAAACCGGGCAGTGTCTGACCGCCCAGAATATGAAAATGCATATGAAATACTTCCTGCCCGCCTTCCTTACCGGTATTGGTGATGGTACGGAAGCCCGGCAGGCCATTGGCTGCGGCTATTTCCGGCAGCGTCAGCAGCAGATGCGCCATCAGGCCGGCATCCTCTGCGGTCAGGCTGTTGAGATTCTCAATATGCCGTTTGGGAATCACCAGCAGGTGAGTCTCCGCTTTGGGATCAATGCTGGGAAATGCCAGCAGCTGATCATCCTCATACACTTTCTGTGCCGGTAATTGTCCACTGACAATGTTACAGAAAACGCAGTCGCTCATGGCCGCCCCGGTTATTTGTCTGTGCGCGAGGCTTTCTCTTCCAGCCCCGACATATCAAAGCGCCGCGCCAGTTCATTGATGACCGCTTCCGGGCGCTCACCCAGTTTGGCCAGAGCCACCAGACTGTGAAACCAGAGGTCGGCGGTTTCATAAATGACGTCATTGTTGTCACCGCTCACTTCGGCATCTTTTGCCGCGATGATGGTTTCAGTGGCTTCTTCACCGATCTTTTCCAGAATCTTGTTCAGCCCCTTGTGGTACAGGCTGGATACATAAGACGCATCCGGTGAGGCTTTTTTGCGCTCTTCGAGAATATCGCCAAGGGCTGACAGTACGTCACTCATAGTCTTTTACTCAGTAAATCTCTTTGGGGTCTTTCAGTACCGGGTCAACCGTGACCCAGGCGCCGTCCTGCCACACCCGGTAAAAACAGCTTTCACGGCCGGTATGACAGGCGATGCCGCCCAGTTGTTCGACCTGCAGCACGATGACATCGGCATCGCAGTCGAGACGGACTTCATGCAGCTTCTGTACGTGGCCGGATTCTTCGCCTTTGCGCCACAGCTTGCCGCGTGAGCGGGACCAGTAGATGGCACGGTTTTCTGCCGTCGTCAGCAGCAGGGCTTCGCGGTTCATCCACGCCATCATCAGGATGCGGCCGGTCTTATAGTCCTGGGCAATGGCCGGTACCAGGCCATCGGCGTCCCATTTCACGGCATCAAGCCAGTCAGTCATAACATCTACCTTTATCGCAAGCGGGCAGCATACCTTAAGCGCCGGTTCAGCGCAGCAACAGGGTCAGTATGCCGAGGCTGGTGACAATCAGACCAGCGCTTTCCGGCAGGCCGAGCGCGAAGGCCTGCCACCACAGGAACATACCGGTGAAAATGCCGGCAAAGCCCAGCGACCGGCCACGTTTCTGGTGGCGCTGCTCGGCCAGCTCTTCGCGCAGCTGAACGATCTCTTTCTGCAGGGCTGCCTGGGTATCATCCATATGATTCAGGCGGGTCAGGGCACCATGGATCAGGCCCGGCATCTGCGGGGCTTTGTCCAGCCAGGTCGGCAGCTGACGCTTCAGTTCACGGAATGCGGCTTTGGGCCCGAAACGCTGGCGCATCCAGCGTTCCAGATACGGTTTGGCGGTGCTCCACAGGTCCAGTTCCGGATACAGCTGGCGGCCCAGACCTTCAATGTTGAGCAGGGTTTTCTGCAGCAGCACGAGCTGGGGCTGCACTTCCATATTGAAGCGGCGGGCGGTGCTGAACAGCTGCATCAGGACCTGACCGAAGGAGATTTCGGCCAGCGGTTTTTCAAAGATGGGTTCCAGCACGGCGCGGATGGCCGCCGCCAGCTCGTGTACTTTGGTGCTGGCCGGCACCCAGCCGGAATCGACGTGCAGCTGCGCGACCTGATGGTAATCCTGATTGAAGAAGGCCAGCATATTCATCGCCAGATAGGTCTGATCTTCTTCGGTCAGGGTACCGACAATACCGCAGTCGATGGCGATGTACTGCGGCTGCTGCGGGTGCTCACGGGAGACAAAAATATTGCCCGGGTGCATATCCGCATGGAAGAAGCTGTCGCGGAACACCTGGGTGAAGAAAATTTCCACACCACGTTCCGCCAGTGCCTTCATATTGGTGTTCTGGGCCTGCAGCTGGGCAACATCGGCCACCGGGATGCCATAGATGCGTTCACTCACCATGACGTTGCGGCGGGTGTATTCCCAGTAAACTTCCGGCAGATAGAGCAGGTCCGAGCCTTCAAAGTTGCGCCGCAGCTGGGTGCAGTTGGAGGCTTCAATCTGCAGATTCAGCTCGCCGTAAATGGTGTTGCGGTAGTCTTCCACCACTTCCAGCGGCTTCAGGCGGCGACCGTCGGCGGAGTATTTCACCAGCAGCCGCGCCATGGTTTCCAGCAGGCGCAGATCGCGTTCGATGGTTCGTTCGATGCCCGGGCGTACGACTTTGACCACCACTTCTTTGCCCGGCTGATCCCCGTTGCCGAACAGGCGCGCGGCGTGTACCTGGGCAATGGACGCGGATGCCAGTGGCTCCGCTGAGAATTCGGCGAACAGTTCTTCCACCCGGCGGCCGAGCTGGGCTTCGATCAGGGCGCGGGCTTTGTCGTTGGGGAACGGTGGCACATCATCCTGCAGGCGTTTGAGTTCGCGGACGATGTCTTCCGGTACCAGATCCGGGCGGGTGGAGAGGATCTGACCGAACTTGATAAAGATCGGACCCAGCGCTTCCAGTGCCAGCCGCAGGCGTTCACCGCGGGTCAGACGTGACGGTACCGGACTCAGGCGCCAGGGGGCCAGCCACAGCACAATACGCAGGCTGAGTGGCAGCTGTTCCACCGGCAGCAGACTGTCGAGGCGGTAGCGGGTGAAAACGAACAGAATTTTCCAGAGACGGCGGAGGTTAGCCACGGATGGTTATTCCTTGGGCGGGTTATCTGATTGGGCAGCCTGCTGCTGCAGCCGTTCGATGCGGGCGGCGAGACGGTCGGTCGCCAGCTTCAGTTCATCGACCTCATCGGCAAACTGTGCGGCCAGTGGTGCCGGGGTCACCAGCTGTACTTCGTCTTCGAGAAATTCCTTTACCGCGGTGCGGGTGGTGGTGCCGGTGGTGCGGCCCCAGTGCAGCAGACCGCGCAGGCCCTTACCCAGCTGATGCGCCAGCAGGCCACCGGTGACAGGCGCAATCACCGCTTCCCAGTCGATATCCAGCTGTTGGGCAATGCGCGTCAGGGCGATGGCGAATTCGCTGTCGCCGTCCATATCAATGCTGGAATTGATCAGGGTGTTGGCTTTGTCAGCGGCGCGGGCGAGGGTGAGGAAATCGCTCAGGGTACCACTCAGGCTGGCGTCGGCGTCATTGTCGCCGCACAGGCTGAGACCGATGCCGTCATCATAGATGCGGATAAACAGCGGCTGCAGCGCATCAATGCGGACGGCCAGCAGGCGCCCCTGCCAGCGGCCCAGCGCTGTCAGTGCTGCCGGGTCGTAGCGCAGCACATGATTGATGGTGGATTCTGCCGGCACACACAGTGCCTGCAGCACTTCAGCAGGCAGACGGTTCAGCATCAGGGCTTGATTCCGCGGTGCAGGGCCACCACACCACTGGTCATATTGTGGTAGCTGCAACGTACCAGACCGGCGTCTTCCATCATGGATTTCAGGGTTTCCTGATCCGGGTGCATACGGATGGATTCCGCCAGGTATTTGTAGCTTTCAGAATCGTTGGTCACCAGCTTGCCCATAAACGGCAGTGCGGTGAAGGAGTACAGGTCGTAGGCCTTGCTCATCAGCGGGTTGGTCGGTTTGGAGAATTCCAGCACCAGCAGGCGGCCACCGGGTTTGAGCACGCGCGCCATGGAACGCAGGGCGGCGTCTTTGTCGGTGACGTTGCGCAGACCGAAGGCGATGGTGATCACGTCGAAGGTGTTGTCTTCGAACGGCAGGCATTCGGCGTTGGCCTGCACGTATTCGATATTGCCGACATAGCCCTGATCGGTCAGGCGGTCGCGGCCGACATTCAGCATGGAGGAGTTGATATCCGCCAGCACCACTTTACCGCCGGGGCCGACGATCTTAGAGAACTTGCGCGTCAGGTCGCCGGTACCGCCGGCCAGATCGAGCACTTTATTGCCCGGACGGACACCACTCATATCAATGGTGAAGCGTTTCCACAGGCGGTGGATACCGAACGACATCAGGTCATTCATGACGTCGTATTTGGCTGCCACTGAGTGGAACACATCGGCCACCATTGCCTGTTTCTCTTCGGTGGCGACGGTCTGATAGCCAAAGTGTGTGGTCTTATCCCCGGACATGCGTACTTCTCCCGCTGCTGGCGTATGAACAGCGGGCCATTTTAGCGGCCGGGCGGGCGAAAGTCTTGCGTTGCCGCAGTTTTTACCAGACCTTACTATGCGACGCTCCGTCCCACCCTGAATACTGATAAGGACTCTTCATGTCGCCGCTGTTTGGTAAACCCGCCACCCTGTTCTTCTGGCTGCTGGTCGTACTGGCGTGGATATTCGACTGGCCGGATGTCCTTGGCTGGCTGCCGGAAACCGGGCTGGCAGTCCTGGCGGTGCACGGGCTGGAAGTGCTGTATTTCTGGGTGGCCTTCCGCGGCAAAAGCCAGGCCGTGGGCAGTGATGCGCTGCAGATTCTTATCTTTGGCATCTTTCATCTGCGCCGCTTTATTGAGGATGCTGCCGCCGATTGATGCGGGTCAGCGACAAATCCGCTGAACGCCGTATAAAAGTACCCCTGTCCGATACCTGCCCGATAACCCGGAGAACACCATGAGCCGTAAGGACTGGTCTGATTCAATCTATGACAAGCTGATCAACAGCGAAGACGCCCGTGCCTGTAAAGCCATTGATGAAAGTGCCTGCCACGAAGTGCCGGGCAATTTCATGCGCATTATCATCGCGCAGTTTCTGAATAATCTCGGCGACGCCATCATCAATCCCAAGGTGACGCTGCCGTGGGTATTGCAGACGCTGGGGGCACCGGTCTTTCTGCTCGGCTGGCTGGTACCGATCCGCGAATCCGGTTCGCTGATTCCGCAGCTGGCCATTGCCAGCTGGATCCGTCATATGCCGCTGCGTAAATGGGCCTGGGTGGCCGGTGCGGTGCTGCAGGCGCTGTGTGTACTCGGTATTGGTCTGGTGGCGTTCACCCTGGAGGGCGCCAGGGCCGGCTGGCTGGTGATTGCACTGCTGGTGGTGTTCAGTCTGGCGCGGGGGCTCAGCTCTGTTGCGTCCAAGGATGTGCTGGGAAAAACCATTCCGAAAAAACAGCGCGGCCGGGTCAGTGGCTGGTCATCCAGTGCCGCCGGGCTGGTCACCATGGGCATGGCGGCGGCGCTGTTTCTGAGCTGGCTGCTGCACACGGAAACCGGCAGCGGCTTTTATGGCTGGGCGCTGGTGGCCGGCTCGGCCGTGTGGCTGATCGCCGCCGGCGTGTTTGCCTCGGTGAGGGAATTTCCCGGTGCTACCAGTGGCGGGCGTAATGGTCTGCTGGAGGCGTTCGCCCAGTTAAAACTGCTGCACACCGACCGTGATTTCCGCGCTTTTGTGATTACCCGTTCGCTGTTTTTATGCACCGCACTGAGCGCGCCTTATTACATCGTCATGGCCCACGGAGCGCTGGGCGCGGATGTCTGGGTACTGGCCCTGTTTATGTTTGCCAGTGGTCTGGCCGGGCTGGTTTCCGCGCCGGTATGGGGACATTTTTCTGACCGTTCCAGCCGTCAGGTGATGATGATGGCATCCGCCGGTGCGGCCTTGGTGGGGATTCTGCTGTTCCTGATTGCGGTGTTTATTCCCGCGCTGATCAGTACCTTCTGGCTGATGCCGGTGCTGTATTTCCTGCTGACCATCTGTCATCAGGGCGTGCGCGTCGGACGTAAAACCTATCTGGTCGATATGGCGGAAGGGGATAAACGCACCAGTTATGTGTCGGTCAGCAATACCGTGATCGGTGTGATCCTGCTGCTGCTGAGTGGTCTGGGTTCACTGACCGCAGTACTGTCGATGCACGGTCTGATTCTGTTTTTCTCACTGATGGCCATTGCCGGTGTGGTGATGGCCAGCCGTCTGCCGGAAGTGACGGAATAACTTTTTCTGCGCATAAAAAAAGCCGGCAATAATGCCGGCTTTTTTTATTTCAGCGGTCGATTATTTTTTAAATTTATCGAACGCTTCATTTTCGTGCTTGGCAATGCCGGCGATCAGGCCGGCCACAATGGCGGCGCAACCGAAGGCAAACAGACCCAGTGCGAACGGACTGTCGGCGAATGCAAAGTATGCACTGACGCCTTCCCAGGTAGAAATTGAAGTACCCATGGTATGTCTCCTTAATTAAAGGGCCGGCTCAGTGTTAGCCAGTTTATTCGGAACTTCAGAAGGAACGGTCGCAGGAACGTTCGCTTCAGGGTATGGCTTGGCGATCAGTTCCACTTCATCCAGACCCAGGTCTTCTGCTTCGTGTGGTACACGCAGAGCACCGAGGCTCTTCAGGATCAGGGAAATCACGTAGCCAGGCAGGAAGCCGGTGACTGCCATCACAATCGCACCGATCAGCTGACCAGTGAAGCTGATTGCCGGAACGTCACCCACGTTCGGGGTACCGGCCAGGAATACACCAACCAGAACAACCGCAACGAAACCAGTGAAACCGTGTACGGCCACCGCGCCTACCGCGTCGTCGATACCGCGGTTTTCCAGGAATTTAGCGAACTGAACTGCCAGTACACCCATTACTGTGGCGATAATGAAGGCCAGTGCCGGATCGTACATATCCAGAGCAGCCGCTACGGAGATGATACCGACCAGACCACCGGACATCGTCCAGAACGGATCGCGGGAAGCAATGTAACAACCGATCACACCGCCAGCGAAGCCCATCAGCGTATTGAAGGCGAAAGCAGACAGGTTGGTTGGGTTGTTATAAATAGTGGTCCAGCCGGTTTCACCACCGTTGAAGATGATGCAGCCGCCGAGGAAGCCGAAGAAACCGAAGATAATCATCATCAGACCGATCAGGGTCATTGGCAGGCTGTGCGGAGAGATAGTCTGCGCCACGCCATCAATGAACTTACCTTTACGGGCACCGAGGTTAATCAGCACACCCAGGGTAAAGAAGCCGGCCACCGCGTGCACCACACCGGAAGCGCCCACATCGTGGTAGCCCAGTTTGGTCAGCAGCCAGCCGTCCGGGTGCCAGCCCCATGCACCGGCCAGAATCCAGACCACACTGCCCAGGAAGACCGTCAGGATCAGGAAGGCAGAAACACGGATACGTTCAATAACCGCACCGGAAAGAATGGAGCCTGTGGTGGCACCGAACATGGCGAATGCGGCCCAGAAAATACCGGTGCCCATATCTGTTACGTCAGGACCCATGCTGGTCGCCCAAGGCAGGGCACCCGCTGCTTCAGCAGGAATCAGACCGCCCGGGAAGGCGTTGTAGATCCACCAACCGAACAGGTAGAACGTCGGAATGATCACGGCCAGTGCCAGGATATTTTTGATACCGGCTGCCAGCGCGTTCTTGCTGCGCGAAGCACCCATCTCATAAGCCAGGAAGCCGGCGTGAATCATGATCATGATGGCAGTACACCACCAGTAAAACACCTCTACGTTCATCGCCTGGTGCATACTGAACACCGCTTGCTGAGCGTCGAGGGCAGCCTGCAACGATTCTAAAGTAGGAGTTTGCTCCATCGTTTAGTCCTCTGTTTCTGTTGAAGTTAAAAAGGTGTTTTCCATTCTTTATATAGTTATTCGCCGGTCAGCCCTGGCCGCCGGACGTTATTAAAAAGCTTGTCTGCCCACTGCTGTTTCCGATCACGCTGTCATCGGAACGGTCCTTGATAGCGACACCGGAACATTGCAGGCGACGGGCCTCATGCAACAGGTACAGCAATTTTCGTACTGCTTCTGTGTAAGAAAGCCCCGCTTTGCGCACATTGGAAATACAATTGCGTTTGTCGTCGGTGAGTCCCCGCTGGGGGGCCCACGTCAGATACAGGCCCAGGCTGTCGGGCGAGCTGAGACCGGGGCGTTCCCCGATCATGACCAGCACGGCGCGGGCGTTGAGTAATTCGCCCACATCGTCACCTATGGCAACCCGTCCCTGTTCAACCAGAGTGATGGGTGCCAGCGAAATATTGTCATTTTCCTGCGCCATGCCCTGTGCCAGTGCGCGGATAAAGGGCAGTGCATTTTCGGCAATGGCGGTGGCGGATAAGCCATCAGCAATGACGATGGTTAAATCGAAGGGTTTTTCGGGTGTCTGCTGTTTTTTTATCAACACTTGCCGCGAGTCTTCACTGAGGCGGCGGCCCAGATCCGGGCGCTGCAGATACACCAGCCGGTCGTCCGCCTGACTGTGCACCAGTGCAGGGCGCTCTTTATTCAGAATGGAAAATTCCTGTGCCAGTTTTTCCAGCGCGCTGGTCAGGGTGGCGAAGTCCAGCGGGGTATGAACTGCATCACGCGCCTGGGCGTGGGCCAGCTGAAATTCGAGTAATTCCCGGGTGGGCAGGCTCACACCACTGCGGCCGAGACCGATGCGGGCATCGGTAAACTGGCGCAGGCGGCGCCAGGGGTTATCAATCACACCCTGCCATTCGCTGGTTTCTTTATTCTGCGGATCCGGCTGATTAACCATGTTTCTGCTCCGCATCGTGGTTGCCGACCGGCAGGGATTTCAGTGACGAAGCAAACGCCGGAGGCAGGGCATCGGTCAGACGCGCGTTGGCGGCATCGCTCATGATCTGCATTTTTTCCAGCCAGGCTTCGAATTCCGGGGATGCGCCCAGCCCCAGTACACGGCGTACATATAAAGCATCGTGGAAAGACGTGGTCTGATAATTCAGCATAATGTCGTCGGAGCCGGGAATGCCCATCACAAACGAACAGCCGGCAGCGCTTAACAGGGTCAGCAGATTATCCATATCGTTTTGGTCGGCTTCGGCGTGGTTGGTGTAACACACGTCACAACCCATCGGTACGCCGAGTAATTTGCCGCAGAAATGATCTTCCAGTCCGGCACGGATAATTTCTTTGCCGTCGAATAAATATTCCGGACCGATAAAACCGACCACGGTGTTGACCAGCAGCGGATTGAATTTGCGTGCCACGGCATAAGCGCGTGCTTCGCAGGTCTGCTGATCGACGCCGTGATGGGCGTTGGCCGACAGGGCACTGCCCTGACCGGTTTCAAAATACATGACGTTATTGCCGACGCTGCCCCGTTTTAATTCCAGTGCCATCTGCTGCGCTTCAGCCAGCGTATTCAGATTAAAACCAAAACTGGAATTGGTGGCTTCGGTGCCGCCGATGGACTGAAACACCAGATCCACCGGCGCGCCATTTTCCATACACTCCATGGTGTTGGTAACGTGGGTCAGCACACAGGACTGAGTCGGGATTTCATAGGTCGAAATCACCTCATCCATCAGCTTCATCAAGCGCGTGGCCTGTGCCACATTATCGGTGGCCGGGTTAATGCCGATGACGGCATCACCGCTGCCATACAGCAGAC
Organism: Pseudomonadota bacterium; assembly: GCA_030145845.1. Classification (GTDB taxonomy): domain Bacteria; phylum Pseudomonadota; class Gammaproteobacteria; order Pseudomonadales; family Oceanobacteraceae; genus Venatoribacter. Next base: position 93,345 of record JAIXHJ010000017.1, on the reverse strand, counting down.
CATCCAGAATACTGGCGGCAATGCCGTTCATATCATCGGTCGGGTGATTCGGCTGCAGGCGGGTGGATAAACGTTGCGGTAAACCAATGGTATTGCGGAACGCGGTGGTGACGCGGCATTTCTGCGCCACCAGAATCAGATCCTGATTGCGCATGATCTTGCTGACGGCGGCCGCCATTTCCGGCGTGATGCCATCACGCACCCGGGCCAGCATGGCACTGTCGGCATGATCGGACAGCAGCCAGTTGCGGAAATCACCCACGGTTAAATGGGAGATGGGAGCAAAGGCCATGGAATTGTGATCATCCATGATCAGTCGCGTTACTTCGTCGTCTTCGTAAGGAATCAGGGCTTCATTGAGAAAGTCTTTCAACGGAACTTCCGCCAGCGCCATCTGAGCCACAGCCCGTTCTTCCGCCGAACGGGCAATGACGCCTGCCAGCCGGTCGCCGGAGCGTGCGGGGGTCGCTCTGGCCATCAGCTCTTTCAGGCTGCTGAACTCCCACTGACGGGAGCCCAGGGTGTAGCGGTAGGTCTTGCTCATTCAGTCGCCTTACAAATCCAACCAGGGTTTCCTATCAGGAATAAAAGTTGCTGTTCCTTCTATGCCTGATAACCGGGGTAGAGAGCCAGAACCGTTCCGGCCCACTATCGAAAATTGGCAAGAATTAAAAAATTATTATTTATCAATTGGTTACAGGTCTTATTAGGCGGGGAATCAATAAAAATCCGGGGAGGGCCGGACCATGAGACAGCAGCAGTTCCACAATGAAGCACCAAGCTGGTGCGTGATGGAAGCCAACGATGCCGATCTGCATGCACATAATCTGCGTGACTGGCAGCAGCAGTACGACCAGATCAGTGCCGGCCGTTTTTACGGCCGTATCGACGAAGTGGTGTTTCCGCACCTGCAGGTATTCCGCGAGCACACCAGTCAGGCGCTGCATCAGCAGTGCAACGTATGGCCCGATTCGGTGTGGCTGGGATTTTCTGCCGACCGCAAGGACTGCCGCATCAACGGCCAGCTGGTCACGGCGGATGAAATCATGTGCCGCCCGGGGAATTGTCAGTTTGAACTGATCACGCCGGAGAATTTCGATATTTATGGCGTGGTGGTCAGTCATGAAGCACTGCTCGACACCGCCCGCCGGCAACAGATAGAGGTGGATGCCGGCATGTGGTCGGCAGCACGCTTTGGCTGGGACCCGGAAAAACTCAACCGCCTGCGTTTTATGCTGTCGCGGCAGCTGCAGCCGGGTTATGCCTCCATGGCCGGGGGGCATCAGCAGGATATGTTCCTCACGACCGTGCTTGAAGTGTTACAGCAGGAACGGCCGGCGAAACGGGAAACCGCAGCCTGGAGCCGGCGCCGGGCGGTGGTACAGCAGGTACAGGATTATCTGCATGAATACCCCTCCGCTGATGTGACCATCACCGGTCTGTGTGAACTTACCCACGTCAGCCGCCGCACTCTGCAATACAGTTTTGAGACGGTACTGGGCATCAGCCCGCTGCGTTTTCTGCGGGTCTCACGCCTGAACCATGTGCGTCGTGAACTGCTTGCCGGCGGTAACAGCGAACGTACCATTGCCGCAACGGCTGCCCGCTGGGGGTTCTGGCATGCCGGTCAGTTTGCGCACGACTACAAAGAACTGTTTGGTGAAAACCCGTCGCAGACGACAGGGCGGGCAAAGTAAGTGTGGGCTGATGAGGTGGCTTTCCGCGGGCCGCTGGCTGTGCCCTGTAAAAATAATAATGGCATGCCGTATTTTATTTCGTGAAGTATTTCTGTTGCCCGTCTTGGTTGGGATTTTTATTGTAATTTTTTTATTTTCACCCGCTGCCAATAATTCGTTGGCAGATCGTCTGTTTTTTATTCTGATGGTCGTCCTTTTTTAAATATTTTTTATTTCCTGATGTTTCTGGCAGCAAGGAGATTTTCGCTATCCGGCCGGAAAATAATTTAACTATCATGGAAAAATAACAACAGCGGCCGTGGCCGCTGTTGTTATGTTTACGTTTTTATTCTGCTGTCTGTCACAGCACGGGCAGTGTCAGTGTCGACTGTTCATTATTGCTGAATTCAAAATCGACGGAGTAGAAACCATCCGGTTTGGCATACAGCAGATCCTGCGTATCAATAACCAGCACTGCCCGGTGGCCGGCCGGAATATCGTAGGCGGTGGTGGTCAGCGGGAAGCTGATGCGGGTTTTGCTGCCCACGCTGGCGTCATGCAGGGTGTAAGGCTTGTGCGTAATCAGTTTGCCGACACCCAGCAGGTTAACATCGTAGAGGTAAGCGACCAGCTGTACCGTTTCATCTTTCGGCTGGATCATCAGGCTCAGTTCCGGGTTGCCGCGGATTTTCATGTCGCTGCCGAGCCAGTTGCCTTCAAACTGAATGCCGTTAGGGCGGCTGATAAGTGACATGGTGGCGGTGACGGGAATATCCAGCTGTTCAAAAATCTGTGACGCCAGCGGAATCTGGGTCGAGGCGACGGTATCCAGCAGGGAGTTGATGTTGTTATCGGCGGCAAACCAGCTCTGATAGGGGGTATCACTCAGGTCGCCGTTGCTGAGCAGGCCCCGTGGTTTCAGATAGTAGGTTTCTGCGCTGGCGTCGGCGACCGGGAATTCATCGAATTCTTCATAATGGTCGCTGAATTTCACTTTCATATGCACCGGCTTCTGGCCTTCCATGGCGCCGCTTTCCCCTTTCAGGTGTTCGGCAAACCAGCGGTGCATATTATTCAGTACGTGGGTATCGCCATCACCGAGCAGGCCGCCGATTTCAGCTCCGGCATGAGTACCGGCCTGCAGGTCAATGTGTTTTGCCACCGTCAGCTGTGAAAACAGTTCCAGCACACTGTTGGGCTGGAACAGGTTATCGCCCCAGTTCTGGGAGATATATACCGCCGTGCCGTTGGCATTGATCTGGTCGACGTAATTCAGCGGTGAACGCTGATCAGTCCAGGCATACACCTCAGCCAGATTTTCACGATTGAGTACGTTGTTCCAGGTCTGTTCTATCACCGGATCCGGATTACCGATCAGCTCTGACGTCAGTGTCAGCAGTTCGCCCCACACCTGGCGCGGTGTTTCATTACCGTACAGGGATTCCCGCAGACTGCCCCAGGTACTCATGGCCGCTACCGCGCTGATACGCGGATCATGGGCGGCGCCCAGCAGGCTGATGCCGGAACCATAGGAAATGCCGGCGGTGCCGATGGCATTCGGGTCGACATCAAAATGGGTGATCAGATAATCGATCACATTGCTCAGGTCAGCCATATCCAGCGGCCCTGCGGTATCGATCTGTCCGCCGGAGGTGCCGAAGCCGCGGGTGGAATAGCTCAGCACCACATAGCCTTCTTCCGCGAAGCGTGCCGCCTCGGTCAGGTATTCGTATTCGTTCAGTGCCCAGCTGTTGATAAAAATGACCGCCGGGCAGGGGCCACTGGCGCTGGTCGGGACGAACACATTGGCGGCCAGTTCAACTCCGTCGTCGGCGGTGATGATGATGTCGTCATCGGTGGTATAGAGATCCGACTCCGGGAATACACCCTGATTGAGGATGCCGGCGACCAGTGAAAAGGCAGGAAACAGAGCGGATTCGGCCTGCACCTGAGGAGCGCTCAGCGCGCCCAGGGTGCAGAGCCCGATAATGGCTTTTTTCATGATATATCCCATGCTTATTTTTGTTTTAAATGGGCAGACCAGTGGCCTGCTGAGCGCATAAACCTATGCCCGGCTGCGAGGGAAGGAAATGCTCTGAGCGGACAGCGGCATGTTCTGACAGGACAGATATTGGTACGAAGGTATCTGATAAAAATAACAACTGAGTATGACCCGATGATCACCAGACTGCGTTCACCCGGGCTGGGGCTGGCCAGCAGCGCCATCATGCTGCAGCAGGCTGAAGCTCTGTCCATACCGGCTGATGTGCTGCTTAACGGAACCGGACTGACTGTGCCACTTCTGCGTCAGGGGACAGTGGATGTCACACCGCAGCAGGAGCTGCAGATGATTGCCAATTACTGTGGCTGTGCCGGTGAGCCTCTGCAGCTCGGCTTCCGCGCCGGGCTGGGCTACCAATTGGCCAGTCTCGGCCTGCTGGGGCTGGGGATTCTTACCAGCCGTGATATCCGTGCGGCGATGCTGCTGATCGAACGTTATCTGGCGTCGGTGGATAACATCACCCGCATCAGTTTCCGCGTTGAGCGCGCGGATGTGCTGGTCGCTCTCAGCTGTGCGCTGCCGGTATCGGCGGCGCAGGAGCGTTTTATTATCGGTCGTGAGCTGGGCATCATCGGTGCCCTGCAGGATGAGGTGATGCCGCAGCAGCCACGCAATGTGCGGGCGGTGCAGCTGAATTTCCCGCGTTTGCCGGCGATGGATGAGATCAGTGCTTATTTTGCCTGCCCTGTGTACGAGCAGGCGGACCGGCACTGTTTTATCGGCGATGCCGGGCAACTGCAGCTGCCGATGCCCATGGCGAATCCGGTTGCAGCCGGAGCCTGTGAAGCGGGTTGTACCGGCAGCAGTCAGGCCACCGCTGATAACCTGATTGATAAGCTGCGCCGGCTGATTGCGGCATCGCTGCCGGAACTGCCGGATATGGCGGCGGTTGCCGGCCAGCTGTGTATGTCACAGCGCACGCTGGGCCGGCATCTGGAAAAAGAAGGCTGGTGCTGGCGCGATCTGGTCAGCGAGTGCCGGCTGGAAAAAGCCGAAGCCCTGCTGCGTCAGGGGCAAAGTGTGAAAGCGGCGGCGGAGCAGTCAGGCTTCAGCAGTGCTTCCAGTTTCAGTCATGCTTTCAACCGCTCGCGCGGGATAACGCCGGGCCGCTTCCGCGACGGTGTGCGGCCGGCATCCTGCTGACGTCAGCCGGCGCTGGCCGGCAGCTGTTCGAGGGCATCCTTCAGCGACGGACTGAAGCGCAGCACCCCTTCTTCCGGCTGCAGCCCCGAACGGGCGATGGTTTTCAGTGGCTGGAACTGCAGGTCGGCAATGCGCACTTCAATGCCGTGGCTGCGGCAGACGCCGAGGAACTTCATCAGCGCGGCGAGGCCGCCGGCATCAAGAATCGGCACGCCATCCATATACAGAATCACGCCCCGGCTGTAGCGGTTTTCCTGACGTAATTCAGCAAACACCCGGTCGGCGGCGGCAAAGAACAGCGGGCCGCTGATTTTCCACACTTTCCAGTCCTGTGGCAGGGTATCCGGCACCAGCCGGCGGTAACCGCTGATGTCACTGATGCGGGTCATTTCCGAGATATCACGCATAAACAGCAGCGAAGCCAGCACAATACCGACGCCGATGGCGATCACCATATCGAACAGCACGGTCAGGCCGAGGCAGGTGGCCAGCACCAGGACATCGCCGCGCGGTGCGGTGCGGAAGAAATGCACCACCTTGTCGGCTTCGGCGATATTCCACGCCACCAGTAACAGCAGCGCGGCCATGGAAGCCATCGGCAGATGTGCCAGCAGGGGTGCCAGTACCAGCAGGCCGGCCATCACCACCAGGGCATGAATCATGGCTGCGACCGGAGTAACGCCGCCGGCACGCACATTGGCCGCCGAACGGGCGATGGCGGCGGTGGCGGTGATGCCACCAAAAAACGGCGCCACGATGTTGCCGATGCCCTGACCCAGCAGTTCGCTGTTGGCGCTGTGGCGGGTGTTGGTCATGCCATCCAGCACCACGGCGCAGAGCAGGGATTCAATGGCCCCCAGCATGGCGATGGAAAAGGCGGCCGGAATCAGCAGCTCCAGTAACTGCCAGGACAGACCGATGGGCTGCCCATCCGCGCCGGGCTGATTCCACGGCCAGACGAACTCAGGCAGGATCGGCGGAATGCCCTGGCCCTGACTGCCGTCCGGCAGCAGATAGCTGAAACGGCTGCCGATGGTTTCCACCTCATGGCCCTGCATCCCCAGCAGCCAGGCCACCAGAACACCGACCAGCAGCGCCGGAATATGTGGCGGCAGCGTACTGAACCGGCGCCAGATCAGCAGCGTGGCAAAGGTTGCGCCCCCCACCGCAAGGCTGGCGCCGTCAAAAGCGGGCAGATGGGTGGCCAGCGCCTGCACCTTGCCGACGTAGGTTTCCGGGTATTCAAACTCCAGACCGAAGAAATCTTTCAGCTGCAGAGTGGCAATCACGATGGCGATACCTGAGGTAAAGCCCAGCGTTACCGATTCCGGAATGTATTCAATAAAACGGCCAAGGCGGGCAAAGGCCATGATGATGAGAATGATGCCGGACAGCAGGGTGGCGATCAGCAGGCCACCAAGACCGAATTTTTCCGCAATCGGGTACAGGATCACCACAAAGGCGGCAGTCGGGCCGGAGATGCTGAAGCGTGAACCACCGGTCAGGGCGATCAGGAAACCGGCGATCATGGCCGTGTACAGACCGTACTGCGGCGCTACGCCACTGGCGATGGCCAGTGCCATCGACAGCGGAATGGCGATGATGCCGACGGTGATACCGGCAATCAGATCCTTGCCGAAGCGGCCGGCGTTATACGGCGATTCTTTCAGTGATTCACGCAGGGCGTTGGCGATGCGCAGGGAAAACAGGTGGGCGCGGTGAGGCATACCAGAATGTCCAGGCCAGAGTGAAGGCGGGGGATTATACAACATCGGCGGGGTGGACAGGGGACGACGCTTTTCTCTGCTACCGGAAGGATTCATGACCTCGCTCAATGTTCCGTTGATACACCTATCTATAGTCGGACTAAGCTGTATGACTGTGCAGGAATGAGACGGCGTCCCGACACCGGATTGCTGCGCTGAACAGATAAGGGAGAGAGAGATGAAAACACCAACACTGATCGCTGCTGTGATGTTATCTGGCCTCACCGGACTGGCCACGGCTGCTGAGCCGATTCAGCCCATTGAACCGGTAAAGGCAATCAATCTGGCCAAAGTTGAGCTGGGTAAGAAACTGTACTTTGATCCGCGCCTGTCGAAGTCCGGGTTTATTTCCTGTAATTCCTGCCACAACCTGAGCATGGGCGGGACAGACAACCTGAAAACGTCCATCGGCCATAACTGGACGCAGGGGCCGATTAACTCACCGACTGTGCTCAATTCCAGTATGAACGTGGCGCAGTTCTGGGATGGCCGGGCCGCCGACCTGAAAGAGCAGGCCGGTGGTCCGATTGCCAACCCGGGTGAGATGGCCTTTACCCATACGCTGGCGGTGGATGTGCTGAAGTCCATTCCCGGTTACGTCAATGAATTCAGACAGGTGTTCGGCACTCAGGAGCTGAATATCGATGAAGTGACGGACGCCATCGCGGAATTCGAGAAAACCCTGGTGACCCCGAATTCGCCGTTTGACCAGTGGCTGCTGGGCGATGCGGATGCGATTACCCAGAGCGAAAAAGAAGGCTATGAGCTGTTCAAGAACTCCGGCTGTGTCGCCTGTCACAATGGCCCGGCGGTCGGCGGTACTTCGTTCCAGAAAATGGGTCTGGTGGCGGCTTACGAAACCAAAAACAAAGCCGAAGGTCTGGCTGGTGTGACCGGTAAAGATGCCGACCGCATGAAGTTCAAGGTGCCGACCCTGCGTAATGTGGAAATGACCTACCCGTACTTCCATGACGGTGAAGCCGCAACCCTGACCGACGCGGTGGATATCATGGGCCGCCTGCAGCTGGGGCGTCAGTTCAGCAAGGACGAAAATGCCAAAATCGTAGCCTTCCTGAAAACCCTGACCGGTGATCAGCCGCAGTTCCTGCTGCCGATCCTGCCGCCGTCCACTGACGCCACCCCCAAACCGCAGCCGTTTGACTGAAGCGTCTCATTGCTGTGTACAAAGCCCCGCCCTGCGGGGCTTTTTTATTCCGCTGCCGGCCGCAGGCGCTGGCGCCATTGCTGCCCCAGGCAAACACACAGATGAGCAGCAGAAGGTAAGCAGAAGCGCGCTGAGGGTTCATAGCGGTATCCGTAACGGCAGGAAGCGCCCAGTGTATAGGTTCTGATTTTGTTAAAAATAAGCATCAGCGGTATCCTTGTTTCCATAAATGAAATCAAAACGGGGCGCCGATGAAGAACCGCTTTTCACTGGATGATATGTACCGCTTCTGTGTGCTGGCCGCCGCCGGCAGTTACCGTCAGGCAGCGGCACAGCTGTCGATGCCGGTCTCGACGCTGAGCCGGCGCATCAGTCAGCTGGAAGATCAGTTGCAGGTGCGCCTGCTGCACCGCGATGCGCACCATATGACGCTGACCGAAAGCGGGCGCCAGTATTTTGAGCGCTGTGCACCGCTGGTCGAGGAACTGCAGAATGTCAGCCGCGCCCTGCACGAAGATCAGCATGGCGCGCAGGGCAGTATCCGTATCAGCGCGCCGGTGGATATCAGCCTTGCCTGGCTGGGCGAAGTGCTGAATATGTTCACCCGTGAATATCCGAAAATCACCCTCGATCTGAATCTGTCCAACCGCAATATTGATCTGCCCGAGCATTCCGTGGACCTGGCGGTGCGGGTGGGGGAACAGCAGGACTCCGACTGGATTCAGCGCCATCTGGTGGATATTCCGTTCGCTTTTTACTGTGCGCCACAGCAGACACAATGGCAGACACTGGAGAGTGTGCAGCAGCTGGATGACTGGCCACTGGTGCTGGCGCGTCCGGTCAGCCACTGGAGCCTGGTCAACCGCCGCAGCGGCGACCATCAGACCTACCGCCCCGGACGCAATATCCGTGTGGGGGTGGACAATATGACGGTGGCCGCGCGTTCGGTGGCCGCCGGACTGGGCGTGTCTCTGCTGCCGTGGACCACGGCGGAGGAATTCTGTCAGCGGGGGGAACTGGTGGAAGTGGCGTCCGACTGGCAGGGCGAGCCGCGTAAAGTCTGCATGCTCTACCGTGACCGCGATAATCAGCCGCTGCGTCTGCAGCTGCTGATCGATTTTATTCTGCCGCTGTTCCGCGCTGAGCAGCCGCTGCCACCGTCGCTTGATAATCTCAGCCTGCTGCTGGCGAAATCCCGCAGCTGAGCATTCCTGACTTTAATTGCGTTCACCCGGCCCGGTTCCGGCCTGAAATATGCTATGGTAACGCCCTGCTTTAGCAGGTAGCTGGATACGCCTGCGTCTTTCGTCTGTTGCGGCCGGATGGTCTGCACAGATGGCTTAATTTCCGGGGCGACCCCGGAATGCACTTTTCCCTGCAGCCTGCAGGTTTCAGTTAAACCCCTGAAAAAAAACGGGAGGCAAGCCGCAATGGCTGATAAAAATGATCCTATGATTCCCGACGGTGAGGTGAATCCGATCGATACCGACTATAAAGTCGGGCAGGATAACATCGTTGTTAACGTCGGGCCGTTCGGTATGGATATCCATAACCGGGTGTTTGCAATTTCCGGCCTGGCCGTGATTCTGTTTGTGGTGTTCACGCTGATGTTTCATCAGCAGGCGGAACCCCTGTTCAAAGATATCCGTAACTGGCTGACCAGTAACCTCGACTGGTTATTCCTCGGTGCGGGTAATATTTTCGTGATTGTCTGTCTGTTGCTGGTGGTCTCACCGCTGGGCAAAGTGCGTCTCGGCGGCACCGAAGCGACCCCGGATTACACTTACAGTGGCTGGTTTGCCATGCTGTTTGCTGCCGGTATGGGTATTGGTCTGATGTTCTACGGGGTATCCGAACCACTGTCGCATTTCAGCAGCTCACTGGGTGGTGTGACGGTCGGTGACGACGGCGTGCGTACCGATTGGGCGCCACTGGGCGGAGCTGGCGGTGACGCTGCCGCCGCGCATTCCCTGGGTATGGCGGCCACGATTTATCACTGGGCGCTGCATCCGTGGGCGATTTATGCCGTGCTGGCGCTGGGGCTGGCGTTATTTTCGTTCAATAAAGGTCTGCCGCTGACCATCCGTTCGGTGTTTTATCCGCTGCTGGGTGAGCGGGTCTGGGGCTGGGCCGGCCATATCATTGATATTCTGGCGGTGCTGGCGACGTTGTTTGGTCTGGCGACATCGCTGGGGCTGGGGGCATCGCAGGCTGCTTCCGGGCTGAATTATCTGTTCGGTATCCCGCTCGGGGAAACCACTCAGATCCTGCTGGTTATCGGCATTACCGCCATCGCCATGGTATCCGTGGTGGCCGGTCTGGATGCCGGGGTGAAACGGCTGTCGGAAATTAATATGGTGCTGGCAGCCCTGTTGCTGCTGTTCGTGATTATTGTCGGTCCGACGCTGGCGATTTTCACCGGTTTCTTTGAGAACCTGTGGGCTTACCTGGTCAACCTGCCGGCACTGGCCAATCCGGTTAACCGCGAAGACAGCAACTTTGCTTCCGGCTGGACGGCTTTCTACTGGGCCTGGTGGATTTCCTGGTCACCTTTCGTCGGTATGTTTATCGCCCGTGTTTCCCGCGGCCGCACTGTGCGTGAATTTATTGTCTCCGTACTGCTGGTTCCGTCCGCCGCCTGTGTGCTGTGGATGACAGTATTCGGCGGCACTGCCATTGATCAGTATGTACAGGACGGTTACACCGCGGCGGCGGAAGCGGCCTTGCCGCTGCAGCTGTTTGCGATGCTGGATGCATTGCCGCTGGCGCAGATTACGTCCTTTATTGCCATTATTCTGGTGATCGTATTCTTCGTCACCTCATCGGATTCCGGCTCGCTGGTGATTGATGTGATTTCTGCCGGTGGTAAGGTAGATTCACCCACGCCGCAGCGTGTTTTCTGGTGTACGTTTGAAGGTCTGGTGGCGATTGCCCTGATCCTTGGCGGTGGTCTGGTGGCGTTGCAGGCGATGGCAGTGTCTACCGGTCTGCCCTTTACCATCGTGCTGCTGGTGGCAGCCTTTTCCATGGTGAAAGGGCTGATATCGGAACCGCGCGTTAAGTAACGCAGAAGCCCGGTTCCGACCGGGCTTTTTTTATTGCAGCGGTTAATGACAGCAGAATGATACAGCGGGAGTTTTATGCAGGCCGAACAGATCGAAATTCTTGAATTCCTGCGTCAGCATCAGCCCTTCAGTCTGTTGCCGGACGATGTTCTGCAGCAGGTCGCGCAGTCGGTGGATGTGGCTTACTACAAAGCCGGCAGCCAGATTCTGGAATTAGGGGCGGAAATCAACGACTGGTTTATTCTGCGCAGCGGTGCGGTGGAAGTGTACCGCCGTAACGGTGAGCTTTATAACCGGCTGACGGCGGGTGGCTTTTTCGGTGAATTCGGTCTGCTGCGAAACCGGCGTGTGCGCTTTCCGGTGACCGCACTGGAAGATTCCCTGACCTATCTGGTGCCGGCGGAATTATTCGCGCAGCTGTTTGAGGAATACGAAGACTTTGCCGATCAGGTGGAAGTCGAAGACCGCACCCGTCTGCGTCAGGCGGTCGCGCGCCGTGAAGATGCCAACGAGCTGATGACGGCGCGCATTGAAACCCTGGTCAGCCGTGATCCTGTGCTGCTGCCCTACACCGCCAGTGCACGCATGGCGGCGCAGTGCATGACGGAAGAAAATGTGTCGGCGCTGCTGGTGGTGGATGAAACCCGGGCAGCGGAAGACGCTCTGGTGGGGATTGTCACCGACCGTGATATCACCGACCGGCTGGTGGCTGCCGGACTGCCGTTTGAAACCCCGGTCACGGAGGTCATGAGTTCACAGCTGACCTGGGTGGCCCATAACCAGCTGGTATTTGAAGCCATGCTGCGCATGCTGCGTGATAACGTGCATCACCTGCCGGTACTGCGTAAAGGCATTCCGCTGGGCGTCATTACCCTGCCGGATATTGTGCAGTATGAATCGCAGAACAGCCTGTTTGTGGTGCGCAGCATTTTCAGTGCGCAGACGGTGGAGGAACTGACGGCACTGGTGCCGCACGTGCGTTCCAGTTTCCGCCGCATGATTGCTGAGGATGCCAACTCACGCATGATCGGCAGCTCCATGGCGGTGATCGGCCGCAGCTTCAAGCAGCGTCTGCTGGAGTTGGCGGAAGAAAAACTCGGTCCGCCGCCAGTGCCTTATTGTTTTCTTGCGCTGGGCTCGATGGCCCGCGAAGAGCAGCTGATTGTGACGGATCAGGATAACGCCATTATTCTCGATAACCGTTTTAATGCGGAACAGCACGATGACTATTTTCTGCAGCTGGCAACCTTTGTTGCAGACGGCCTGGCCGCCTGCGGTTACCAGTATTGTAATGGCGGCATTATGGCCACCAATAAAACCTGGCGGCAGCCACTGAAAGTCTGGGAGCAGTATTTTACCGACTGGATCGAAAAACCAACGCCGGAATTCCTGCTCAACAGTTCTATTTTCTTTGATCTGGAAGGCGTGTGGGGTGAAACCCGCTGGGCGGATATGCTGAATAAACTGATCCGCAGCAAAGCGCAGCATAACAGCCGCTTTCTCGCCTGCATGGCGCGCTGTGCACTGCAGCGGACGCCCCCGTTGGGCTTTTTCAAAAGTTTCGTGATGGAAGTGAACGGCAATCATACCCAATCCATCAATATGAAACGCCGCGGAACCGCGCCACTAGCAGATCTGATCCGTGTGCATGCGTTATCGGTCGGTTCTTCATCGCGTAATTCCTTCGAGCGGCTGCAGGATATTATTGATGCAAAAATTCTGTCGCCGGGCAGTGGGCCGGACCTGCGTGATGCGCTGGAATTAATTGCCATGGTCCGCATCCGCCATCAGGCGCTGGACCTGGATGCGGGCATCGAACCGGACAACAATATTGAGCCGGAAAATTTATCCGACTTTGAACGCAAAAATCTGCGCGATGCTTTTCTGATCGTGGCCAATGCGCAGAAATATCTGAAATACCGTTACCAGCCGGGACGGACAGTCTGATGTTTTATCTGCGCCCGGGACAGATTAATGAGGAGCCGCAGACGGTCAGCGGCGACGCTCCGGCAACCGACTGGCCGGCGCGTTATCAGCAGCTGGCACAAAGTGCACAGGCGGCTGTTCTGCGCCATTTTTATGCCCAGGGACTGCCGCCGGCGGACACCCCGATCGCTGAAGTCCCGCTGGTGGCCATCGACTTTGAGACTACCGGGCTGGACCCGGAGCAGGGGGATATAGTCAGTATCGGTGTGGTGCCGATGCAGCTGCAAAGAATTTATAACCGCGATTCACGTCACTGGATTGTGCGCCCGCGTTCACGCCTGGGGGAGGAGTCGGTGGTGATACACGGCATTACCCACAGCGATATCGAAGAGTCACCGGATCTTGCCCGTTATCTGCAGCCGCTGCTGGAACAGCTGGCCGGGCGGGTGGTGGTGGCGCACTACCGTTTTATGGAACGTAATTTCCTTAATCAGGCGCTGTTGCGCCGGCTGGGTGAAGGCATTCAGTTTCCGGTGATTGATACCATGGAGCTGGAAGCGGCAGCCAACCGGCTGACATTGTGGCAGCGGCTGTGCGGACGCCGGCGGGTTTCGCTGCGGCTGGCCGATTGCCGCCGCCGTTATCACCTGCCGTTTTATCATCCGCACCATGCACATACGGATGCCCTGGCCTGTGCCGAACTGCTGCAGGCGCAGGTGGCCGCACACTACAGTCCGCAGACGCCGGTCGGCCGGCTATGGTGCTGAGGCTGTCATCACACTGTTCCAGCATCCTGGGTTTTTCACCTTGTGGCGGCTGCCTATAATAGAAATGCTGCCGGATTCTGCAGCTTCCCTCTTTTCTGTCTGTCAGGATGTCTGATCCTATGATTGGTCCTTTAATTAACAGCGCCGGCATTATCAGCGGCACTCTGGTTGGCGTGCTGCTGGCCAATCATCTGCCCGAACGTCTGCGTGCCGGCCTGACTCCGACCTTTGCTCTGTGTGCGGTTGCCATTGGTATTCATATGCTCGACAGCCTGCATTATCTGGCGGTGGTGGTGATGGCTTTTATTCTGGGTACGGCGGTCGGTGAGCTGCTGTATTTTGAAAAAGGAGTCACCCGCGCAGCTGCAGGGGCACAGACATTAATGCAGAAGATTTTTCCCGTGCGATCACGCCTGAGCGGCGAAGAATTCAGTATGCAGTTTAATTCGCTGATTGTGATTTTTACCGCCAGCGGACTGGGTATTCTGGGTTCCATTACCGAAGGTCTTACCGGTGAATATCAGTTGCTGCTGGTGAAGGCGATGATGGATTTTCTGACCGCGATGATTTTTGCCATCAGCATGGGGCCGAGTATCGCGCTGATTTTTATTGCCCAGCTGCTGGTTCAGACCGCGCTGTTCCTGCTGGCAAAAATGATCATTCCTTATATGGATGATATTGCCTTCGCCGATTTTTCTGCCGTTGGTGGCATTATTATGATTGCGGTCGGTATGCGGATGGCAGGGATTATGAATTTTGCGGTCATTAATTTTCTGCCGGCGTTACTGCTGGTGGTGCCCTTCTCTTATCTTTGGCGTCACCTGGGATTTGGCTGAGGATCGGGTGGCGGCAAAAACGGCATAACACCGTTTCTGCCGCCGGCCGGGGTTAAAAAACCTGCCGGCCGTCCACGAACACCGCACTGACGGAACCCTTCAGCGTGTCGCCGTTCAGTGGGCTGTTTTTCCCTTTTGAATACAGATCCTGTGCACTGAAGCTGCGCTCTGCTGCCGGATCAATCAGGGCGGCACTGAACCAGGCGCCTTCTTTCAGGCCGTGATCCAGTCCCAGTACGCCGGCCGGCTGGTTGCTGACCGCGGCGATCAGGGCGGATAACTGCAGTTCACCTTTTCCCACCAGTTGCAGCGCCAGCGGCAGGAAGGCATCAAACAGACTCATGCCGGCTTCGGCATCCGCAAACGGTGCTTTCTTGGCAGCAATTTCATGCGGCCGGTGGTTGGAGCTGATGGCCAGCTCACCGGTGTTGACGGCATTCAGCAGGGCTTCGCGGTCGGCTTCGCTGCGCAGCGGCGGCTGTACGTTATAGAGGCTGTTAAAGCCGGCCACGGCCGCGTCGGTGTACACCAGGTTGGCCAGTGGGGTATCGGCGGTGACTGCCAGTCCTTCGTGGCGTGCCTGACGCAGCATGGCAACACTGCGTGCGGTGCTGACCTGGCTGATATGAATACGCACGCCGGTTTGTTCGGCGAGCAGCAGAATCTGCGCCAGTGCCGTGGTTTCGGCGGTGCCGGGAATACCGCTCAGACCCATGCGGGTGGCGACCGGACCTTCATGCATGCAGCCACCTTCGGCGAGGGACACATCCTCCGCCTGCAGGAACAGCGGAATGCCGTAGGTGGCGGCATATTCCATCACCCGGCGCAGGACATAGTTATCCTTGAACGGCTGACGGGCGTTGGTCAGGGCAACGCAGCCGGCATCGTGCAGGCCGACCATATTGGCCAGCTGTTCGCCGGCCAGCCCCTGCGTGGCAGCGCCCAGCGGCAGGACACTGGCGTAACCGGCTTTGGCGGCTTTTTCCTGAATCTGCTGAATCACCGCGCTGCTGTCAGCGACCGGTTTGGTGTCCGGCAGTGAGCAGATATGGGTGAAACCGCTGGCACAGGCGGCGCGGGTTTCACTGGCAATGGAGCCTTTCTGGGTAAAGCCGGGTTCCGGCAGGTGGGCACCGAGGTCGATAAAGCCCGGCACCAGCCACTGGCCGGCGGCATTCAGGCTTTGTTCGATTTCACCGCAGGATGGTTTGTGGCCAATGGCGGCGATGCGTCCTTCGGCAATGTAAATATCGCTGACGCTGTCGAGCTGCCGGGCCGGATCGATCAGGCGCGCGTTTTCAATATGCAGGTATCTCATGCGGATGCCTCCTCCTGACCAGCCGGATCATTCTTTTCCTGCTGCTGGCCGCTCATGGCCATGGCCATGACCGCCATGCGCACGGCAATGCCGTAACTGACCTGATTGAGAATGACCGACTGCATGCCATCGGCTACCGCGGATTCAATTTCCACGCCGCGGTTGATCGGACCCGGGTGCATGACGATGGCGTCCGGACGGGCGATGGCCAGCTTCTCTTCGGTGAGACCGTAGAGGCGGAAAAATTCACCTTCGGATGGCAGCAGGGCCTTCTGCATCCGTTCTTTCTGCAGGCGCAGCATGATCACCACGTCGCAGTCCCTGAGGCCGTCTTCCATGCGGTAGAAGGCTTTGCAGCCCAGCGCTTCGATGTCTTTCGGCAGCAGGGTACCCGGGCCGATGACCCGTACTTCGGCGGCGCCAAGGGTGTTCAGGGCATAAATCTGCGAGCGGGCAACGCGGGAATGCAGGATGTCTCCGACAATCGCCACCACCTTACCTTCAATGCTGCCTTTATGGCGGCGGATGGTCAGCATATCCAGCATGGCCTGGGTCGGGTGTGCGTGGCGGCCATCACCGGCGTTGATGATGGCGACGTTCGGCGTGACCTGTTCGGCAATAAAATGGGCGGCTCCGGAATCGGCATGACGGACGACAAACATGTCGGAGTACATGGCTTCCAGATTCCACAGGGTATCCATCAGGGTTTCGCCTTTGGACGTGGCGGAGCGGGCAATATCCAGGTTGAGAATATCCGCCGACAGGCGCTTGGCCGCCAGTTCAAAGGTGGAGCGGGTGCGGGTGCTGTTTTCGAAAAACAGGTTCACCACGGTTTTACCGCGCAGCAGCGGTACTTTTTTCACCGCCCGTTCCTGGGTGCTGATAAAGGAATCGGCGGTGTCGAGAATCTCGGTCAGCAGGTCGAGGCTGAGGCCTTCAGTCGTGAGGAAGTGCTTCAGCCGCCCGTCGGCGGTCAGCTGCACCTGGCTTGGGTCAGTATTCATGGCAGGGCGTCTCTTAAATCACAAATCAGGCGAGTGTCAGTTGCAGTGGCTGCGGGCCACTCAGCTTGACCAGCTGTCCGTCTTCCAGTTCCAGCCGGGCACCGCACAGGTCGGGCTGAATCGGCAGTTCGCGGCGGCCGATGTCGAGCAGGCTGACCAGGGTAATGCTGGCCGGGCGGCCGTAATCAAAAAGTTCGTTCATGGCGGCACGGATGGTGCGGCCACTCATAATGACGTCATCGATCAGCACAATATGGCGGTCTTCGATGCTGTCCGGCAGTTCGGAACCCGTCACCTGCGGGTGCAGGCCGTGGCGGGTGAAGTCATCACGGTAGAAGCTGATATCCAGTGAGCTGACACCGTCGGCACTCTGCAGTTTTTCCTGCAGGCGGTCGGCGACCCAGACGCCACCGGTGCGGATGCCGACCAGCAGTGGCTGTTCAAGATTGTTATGGGCCAGGTAGGCTTCCAGGCGGTCACCCAGTTCCAGGCAGGTCTGTTCGATATCAGGCAGGGTCATTCACTTGTCTCCAGTGGCCATTCAGCCATCCAGCTTTCCAGTATCAGTTGTGCGGCCAGGCCATCCACGGAGTTGGCGCCGAAGTCGCGGCTGCCCCCCTGACCGATCACGATGCCTTTGGCTTCGTAACTGCTCAGGCGTTCGTCGTGGGTGTAGGCGGGGCGATGATAACGGCCTTCGAGGCGGCCGGCGAATTTCTTTGCCCGGCGGCTCATCTCACTGGGGCTGCCATCCATATTCAGTGGCAGGCCGACAACGAAGGCATCCGGCTGCCATTCATCAATAATACGCTGCAGCAGATCCCAGTCGGGGATGCCATCACGCGCTTTGACCGGGTTCAGGGGCCGGGCACTGGCCGTGAGGCGCTGGCCAAAAGCTATACCGATACGGCGGGTGCCGAAATCAAACGCCAGCAGTGTGCGGATACGGGCGGCGGGAGCGGTACTGCTCATCAGGCGTGTCCCGCATCACCACTGAGAAATTCAGGGCTGATTCCCAGCAGGGCGAGGGCGGCGGTGTAAATCTCTTCTGTCGGGGTGTCGAACAGCAGGGCTTCGCTGGCTTCCACCGTCAACCAGCTGTTGCTGCGGATTTCCTCATCCAGCTGGCTGGAGTCCCAGCCGGCATAACCCAGCGCCAGATGGAAATCTTCCGGCCCGGAGCCGGCGGCGATGGCTTTGAGGATGTCTTTGGATGAGGTCAGGTGCGCCTGTTCCGTCACATTTAAGGTGGCACCCCAGTCACCCTGCTGGCGGTGCAGGATAAAGCCGTTTTCCGGACTGACCGGACCGCCGGAGAGAATTTCCGGGCTGACGCCGGGCAGGCGCGGTATATCCAGCTGCTCGCAGATTTCGTCAAACGTTACCGGCATCTTTTTGTTCAGTACGATGCCCATGGCACCGTCGTCATTGTGCTCACACAGATAAGTGACGGTGCCGCCGAACCAGGAATCCTCCAGTTGCGGCATGGCAATCAGCAGATGATTTTTCAGGCTCTTCAGATGTTCCATTAATTGGCTTCCGACAGATAACGGTTACCTTTGAATTGCCAGGTACGGATGATTTCCAGAATATCGGTATCCTTGCGCATTTCATCGGTAAAAGGTGCGAAAGGTGCCGACATACGCACAATGCGCAGGGCAGCATCGTCCAGCACTTTGCGGCCGGAGGATTCGAGAATTTTCAGTTCGTGAATGGTGCCGTCCGGGTTGATGGCAACCAGCAGGCGCAGGCTGCAGTTGTCGAAACAGCTTTCGGCTTCACGCGGATAGTTAAGGGCACCCATCTGCTCAATTTTACGGCGCCAGTTATTCACATAATAGGCATCGCTGGCTTTCATGGTGGAGGCGGCAGTCAGGCGCTGGATGCGTGGCTGTTTGGCGTAGGTCTGGCGCAGGGTATCAAGTTTGGCTTCCAGACTGGCCATTTCCAGACTGCGCTGCAGCAGGGTTTTCTGCGGGCCGTCGGGCAGGTCGAGCTGCAGCGTCGGCTGTTGCTGTTCCGTTCTCGTTTTGCGCGGGCTGTCAGCACTGGTGGTTACCAGCTGGCGGTTGCCCTGCGGCTTTTCCGGTGCGCTGGCCTGTTGTTCCTGCGGTGAGGCTTCGTTGATGCTGTTGGACTGGAACGTGGCTTCCACATCGGTGGTCAGCATACGGGCTTCATCCAGTGAGCCACTGCCTTCCTGATTTTCCTGGGCAATAAAATCGGCTTCGTCCGGCGCTTTGTCACTTTTGTAGGACGCCAGTGTGACTTCGAGGGTTTTCGACAGATTGTCACGGTCAGTGGCGGTAAAGCTGACGCCCAGTAACACCACGGCATGAATCAGCAGCGCCAGAAACAGGGCGAATGACAGACGGTCTGAACTGGTAACAACGGTCGCTGACATGCGGTCGGATATACCTGTGTTTTAAGCGGTTTAAATAGCAGCAAGTCTGCGCTTTCAGTGGGAATTTGTCCAGGCAAAACGCGGTGGTACGGCGCCTGCCGGACGGTGATGTGAACCCCGTCCGGCGGCGGCGTATTTTATCTCCCGGTAACCGCTTTTAAATTTTGCTGAGCAGACAGTCAATAAGTTGACCGGCTACGTCAATTCCGGAATCGCGGCTGATTTCGCGCACACAGGTCGGGCTGGTGACATTGATTTCTGTCAGGTTGCCGCCGATCACATCCAGGCCAACAAAATAGAGTTTTTTCTCTTTCAGGACCGGGCCGATTTTTTCTGCAATGGCACGGTCACTGTCACTCAGTGGGCGGGTGACGCCCTGACCGCCGGCGGCCAGGTTGCCGCGGGTTTCACCACGGGCCGGAATGCGTGCCAGGCAATAAGGAACCGGTTCGCCATCAATCATCAGGATGCGTTTGTCGCCATCGCTGATTTCCGGAATAAACCGCTGCGCCATAATTTGCTGCGCACCGTGATTAGTGAGTGTTTCAATAATAACATTGACGTTCGGATCGTCGGCTTTGAGGCGGAAAATAGACGAGCCGCCCATGCCGTCCAGCGGTTTGAAAATGACGTCCTGATGTTCCTGATGGAACTGTTTCAGCAGCTCCGCGCGGCGGGTGACAATGGTGGGTGTCATCAGCTCCGGAAAGGCGGTGGCAAAGACTTTTTCATTACAGTCGCGCAGGCTCTGCGGTTTGTTGGCGATCAGCACCCCTTCTTCTTCGGCGCGCTCCAATATATAGGTACTGTAAATAAATTCGCTGTCGAACGGCGGATCTTTGCGCATCAGAATAATGTTCAGACTGCTCAGTGGCAGCTCCTGAAAATCCCCCATGTCGTACCAGTGGTCCGGGTTCATTGCGACAGTAACCGGGGCCATGCGTGCCATTGCCCGGCCATGATTGATGGACAGGTCCTGCTGTTCCATATACCAGAGCTCGCAGCCCCGTTCCTGAGCGGCATGCATCAGTGCCAGTGTGGTGTCTTTCTTGTAAGTGATGGTGGCGATGGGGTCCATCACCACTCCGATTTTAATGGTCATAACGGCCCTGCTTTGTGCGGATTGTCTGAATGGCAGTTTATCTCAACCAGCGTTCCGCTGCTGTAACTTAAATGTGTGATTTGGCGCATAGCACCGTGCTGGCGTTTGTCGCATGATATGTGTTACAAACGTGACGCAATGGCGTCTACTGCGTTTGTCGGACACAGCAGCTTACTACAACATAAGAAACGGATGGTTAAGGCCTCCCTATGGACGATAACTTTCAGAATATTAAAGTCATGGTCATTGACGACAGTAAAACCATTCGTCGCACCGCCGAGACTTTACTCAAAAAAGTCGGGTGTGAAGTCATTACCGCAACCGATGGTTTTGATGCCCTGGCCAAGATCGCAGATACCAACCCGGATATCATCTTCGTTGATATCATGATGCCCCGTCTGGATGGTTATCAGACCTGTGCACTGATCAAGAATAATTCCAAATTCAAAACGACCCCGGTGATTATGCTGTCCAGTAAAGATGGCCTGTTCGACAAAGCTAAGGGACGCATTGTGGGTTCTGATGAATACCTGACCAAGCCTTTCAGTAAGGAAGAGTTGCTGGGATCCATTCGTCAGTATGTAAAATCCTGAGCAAGCACTAGCAGAAGCAGAGATAAGTTTGAGAGGTAAATGGCATGGCCCGTATTTTGGTAGTAGATGATTCTCCGACAGAAACCGAGGCGTTTCGTGTGATGCTGGAGAAGAACGGACACGACGTTCTGACAGCAGAAAACGGCGCAGATGGTGTTGCGCTGGCACGTGCAGAAAAGCCGGATGTGGTTCTGATGGACATCGTAATGCCGGGTCTGAACGGGTTTCAGGCGACCCGTCAGCTGACCAAGGATGCTGAAACACAGCACATCCCGGTCATCATCGTAACCACCAAGGACCAGGAAACTGACCGTGTGTGGGGGAAGCGTCAGGGCGCTGTCGGCTATCTGGTCAAGCCGGTGGCTGAAGCGACGCTGCTGTCTGAAATCAATTCTGCAATGGCTGGCTGATGATGCACCCGTTTGCCCGCTTACTGGATATCGCCGGGCGCAGCCGCAGTAATGCTTCGGCGCTGCCGCAGCAGGTGGAAGCTGTTTCCTACTGGCGGGGCGTCGGCTTTATGCTGGCAGGACACCATTTTGCGGCGGAAATGGGTGAGGTGGCTGAAATTCTGCAGCCACCCAGGCTGACCAAAGTGCCCGGCGTTCGCAGCTGGGTACTGGGGGTGGCGAATGTACGTGGCCGGCTGGTGCCGGTCATGGACCTTGCCGGACTGCTGGGCCTGCCGTCGCGTGCTAACTGGCGCAGCCGGCGGGTGC
Source organism: Pseudomonadota bacterium (assembly GCA_030145845.1). Taxonomy (GTDB): domain Bacteria; phylum Pseudomonadota; class Gammaproteobacteria; order Pseudomonadales; family Oceanobacteraceae; genus Venatoribacter. The sequence goes on along the minus strand of JAIXHJ010000017.1, from coordinate 71,799 downwards.
TGGTGATTGAACATGGTGATCATCTGACCGGCCTGCTGGTGGATGCGGTGCTGGGGATGCAGCAGTTTGCTGTGGACCGCCGTACAGAATTACAGGATCAGGACGAGGCGTTTGCCAAATTCGTGAGCCATGGGTTTGAACGGGAAGACCGGGTATGGCCGGTGTTTCAGCTGCAGGAGCTGCTTCAGGCACCGGAATTCCTGCAGATAGCAGTGTAACGTCTGCTGCGGTGGCCTTTGTCATGGCGGACAGGAAAACTATTAAAAAACATGCAGTGAGTGTGGAGAGAACGGCATGAGCGGAAATTCAGGAAGCGTCTTATCGACGGTCTTCAGGAACCGTACCAACGGTGTTCTGGCGGGGCTGTTGTTTGTGTTTCTGGCAGTGTTCATTGGTATCACGGTTTACGTGAACCTGCTGGCAGACCGGGACGACCAATATATTGAGCACGCAGGTGAGCTGCGCGTACTGTCTCAGGAACTGGCAAAGAACGCCACGGAGGCCGCGGGTGGTAAGAAAGAGGCTTTTGCTGAGCTGAAGCACGCCCGTGACAACTTTGAAACACGCTGGAGCTATCTGGTGAATGGTGATGCTGCCAGCGGTCTGCCGCCGGCGGATGTCGCCTCCATGACCAATGTGCAGACGGTGTGGAACAAAGTAAAAAGCAACGCTGACCAGATTATCCGCTCCCAGGACGTGATCCTCTCCCTGCACGAAGTTGCCGCCACACTGGCGGAAACGATTCCGCAGCTTCAGGTTGAATACGACGAGATTGTGGAAATTCTGCTCGACAATGACGCACCTGCGGATCAGGTTGCGGTAGCCCAGCGTCAGTCCTGGCTGGCAGAACGTATCGTACGGTCGGTGAACAAGGTACTGGCCGGTGGTGAGGATGCGGTGATGGCGGCAGACGCTTTCGGCCGGGATGCCTCGCTGTTCGGTCGCGTACTGAACGGTATGATTCAGGGCAACGTCGCCATGAATATTTCCCAGGTGACTGACGAAGAAGCGGTCTACGCGCTGGCGGAAGTTGCCGAACTGTTTGAATTCGTATCCGGTTCCGTGGATGAAATTCTGGAAACATCCCCGGAACTGTTCCAGGTGCGGGAAGCATCTGATGCTATCTTCTCTGACTCTGTGACCCTGCTGAATCAGGTTTCTGATCTGACCGGTGCCATCCAGAGCGATGCTGCCCAGCGTTTTGTCCTGCAGGCCGTTGGTTATATCGCCGCCATTCTGGCGCTGGTGATGATGGTTGCCTTCGGTATTGTGTCCTACCGCGAAACCCGTCGTGACCTGGAAGAAACGGCGAGTAAGAACGAACAGAACCAGATGGCGATTCTGCGTCTGCTGGACGAAATTGCTGACCTTGCAGACGGTGACTTAACCGCCTCGGCAACGGTAACCGAAGACTTTACCGGTGCAATTGCTGACTCCATTAACTACGCGATCGACCAGATGCGCTCGCTGGTATCGGCGATTAACGAAACAGCGGTACAGGTATCCTCCGCGGCTCAGGAAACCCAGGCGACAGCGATGCACCTGGCCGAAGCTTCTGAGCACCAGGCGCAGGAAATTGCCGGTGCTTCCGCTGCGATTAACGAAATGGCGGTGTCCATTGACCAGGTATCTGCCAACGCCTCGGAATCCTCCGCGGTTGCGGAGCGGTCGGTTGCGATCGCGAACAAAGGTGCGGAAGTGGTACAGGCGACCATTAACGGCATGGATAACATCCGTGAGCAGATTCAGGAAACCTCCAAGCGTATTAAACGTCTGGGTGAATCCTCGCAGGAGATTGGTGACATCATCTCCCTGATTACCGACATTGCCGACCAGACCAACATTCTGTCGCTGAACGCTGCGATTCAGGCATCCATGGCCGGTGACGCCGGCCGGGGCTTCGCGGTGGTTGCGGATGAGGTACAGCGTCTGGCAGAACGTTCCGCCGCGGCGACCAAGCAGATTGAGGCACTGGTTAAAACGATTCAGAACGATACCAACGAAGCGGTAATCTCGATGGAAACCACCACCTCCGAGGTGGTACGTGGTGCACGTCTGGCACAGGATGCGGGTGTGGCACTGGAAGAGATTGAGAACGTATCGAAAAACCTGGCGGAACTGATTCAGAACATTTCCAACGCGGCCCGTCAGCAGGCATCGTCGGCCGGTCATATTTCCAACACGATGAACGTTATTCAGGAAATTACCTCGCAGACATCTGCCGGTACCACCGCGACCGCGAAATCGATTGGTAACCTGGCTGAAATGGCCAACAAACTGCGTGAATCCGTAGCCGGCTTCAAGCTGCCAGAGGCAGAACTGGAACTCGATCAGCAACAGCAGGTTCTGTAAGCAACCGTTGGTTGGATGAGATTTCATGAGCCATCAGTTGCTTGCCGGCATGAGCAGTTTTCCTGAGCTGGACGACACCCAGTTCGCCCGCTGGCAGAACCTGCTGGAAGAGCGGACCGGGATGTGTCTGACACCCCAGCGCCGCTCTTTCCTGCAGACCAGCCTCGGGCTGCGGATGCGGGAAGTCGGTTGTGACAGTTATCAGGAATACTATGAGCGGGTATTGAATGGTCCGTCCGGGGCGATTGAGTGGAGCACACTCGTTGACCGGCTGACGGTACAGGAAACCCGCTTTTTCCGCGATCCGGATGCCTTTGCTTTTGTTGAACAGTATGTGCAGCAGAAGGCCGCGGAAACAGACAATAAGGAAACACTGGAGTTCTGGAGTGTGGGCTGTTCTTCCGGTGAGGAAGCCTACAGCCTGGCCATGATCGCTGAACGCTGGCTGACACCGGCCCGCCGCGCCTACGCCGTTACCGGTACTGATATCTCCACCATCGTGCTGCGTAAGGCACGGGCGGGTCATTATCAGTCGCGGGCAATGGACTGGGTGCCGCAGGAATATGCGCAGCTTGGCTTCCGGCAGACCGGACCTGGTGGCTCGCTCGATATCGCGGATTCGCTGCGCGCGAGAAGCTGTTTCAGTCAGGTGAATATCCTGAATCTGGCAGCCTGTCCGCTGCAGTCACAACATATAATATATTGCCAGAATGTGCTGATTTACTTCCGCCGCTGGCGTCGCCGGGAAATTCTGAATGTACTCGCTGAGCGTCTGGCGCCCGGCGGTATTCTGGTGATCGGCCTTGGGGAAATGGTTGACTGGCAGCATCCGCTGCTGGAACCGGTGCACAGTAGCCGGGTATCAGCCTTCGTGCGCAAGCAGGCAAATTCGACAGGGGAGACCGCAAGGCGATGAGTCAGGACTACATCGCCCTGGAATGGGTAAAAGGGGAAATCGAAGAGACATTGCAGCAGGCGCAGCAGGCGCTTGAGGCTTATGTTGAGAATCCCCAGGATAAGAGCCGGCTGAAATTCTGCCTGAGTTATCTGCACCAGATCCATGGCACACTGCAGATGGTTGAATTCTATGGCGCCGCCCTGTTGGCTGAAGAGATGGAAGCCATTGCTTCAGCGATTACAGACGGCGGTCTGAAAAGTGAGCGTGAGGGTCTTGAGATCCTGATGCAGGCCATTATTCAGCTGCCACATTATCTCGAGCACGTGAAAGTCGGCCGGCGTGATTTGCCGGTGGTACTGTTGCCGATCCTGAATGAGCTGCGCGCCGCCCGTGGGGAAGCCTTCCTGTCGGAAACAGCCCTGTTTGCGCCCAGCATTCCATCGGTCGCTCCGCTGTCAGACAGCCGTATTGCGCCGTATCTGACGGATGAGTTCACTCAATGGTCACGCAAACTGCGGCAGATGCTGCAGACGGCGACCCTGCAGCTGTTGCAGAACAAACAGCCGGATGTTGCCAAACAGTACCTGAATAAGGTGTTTGCCCGCCTGCATAAAGCATTGGGTCAAACGCCGCAGGGTATGGTGTGGCTGCCGGCACTGGCGTTCAGTGAATGGCTGATGAAGCAGGACAGTCTGCCGAACAGTGCCAAGCACCTGCTGCGCGAGCTCGACCACGTTCTGAAATCCACCATCGACCATCCCGCCCAGGCGCTGAATAAAGCGCCGGCCGATGAGCTGCTGAAAAATCTGCTGTTTTATGTCGCCCGTACCGACGCCAAGGGTGAAGCCATCCGTCAGGTGCAGGAGCTGTTTGGTCTGCGTCAGGCGCTGCCGACGGAAGAAGAAATCCGTCAGGAGCAGGATGCCCTGTCCGGCCCGGACAAAGATACCGTGGGCCATGTACTGGGTGCGCTGACCGAAGAAATTGCTGCCATTAAAGACCGTCTGGACCTGCTGGTGCGCAGTGATGACGACCGTAATGAAGCCCTGAATGAGATTGCGCCGTCACTGAAACAGGTGGCCGATACCATGGGCATGCTGGGTCTTGGTATGCCGCGTAAGGTCATGCAGGAACAGCAGAGTGCCGTTGCGCGGATGCTCGACAGCGGTACGGTGCAGGACGGCGATCTGCTCGATATTGCCGGTGCCCTGCTGTATGTCGAAGCGACCATCAGTGGTATGCAGCGCGAAGGTGACCTGAATGCTCAGGAAGGCAGCAGTACGCTGTCTGATGCGCAGAAAGCCGTGCTGCGTGAAGCGCGCAACGTGCTGGAGCAGGTCAAGGACGCCATTGTCGAATACATCGCCAAACAGTGGTCTGTTGCTGAGCTGGAGGATGTTCCCGGTCTGCTGCACAGCATTGAAGGCTCCCTGAATATGATTCCGCTGCCACGGGTGGCGGATATCCTGTCACGGTCGGCAAACTTCGTTCAGCACCAGCTGATCAACGAGCAGCTGCGGCCGGAATGGTCGGTACTGGATATCCTCGCCGATGTGCTTTCCGGTATCGAATACTTCATCGAACGTTATTCAGAAAATCCACGCAGTGCCGGTGATGAAATACTGACGAAGGCAGAGAAGTCGCTCAGTCAGCTGCCACTGGCAGAAGCTGCCGGTGAAGATGAAAGCAGTACGGAAGACGCCGTTGGTCTGCCGGAAGCGGACGTCACTTCATTCGGTGAAGCGCTGACGCTGGACGACGGGGCAGAGGACGATCGGCCGCTGATTGCAGATGACAGCAGCGCAGACAATGAAGACGACGGCCTCAGTCTGATTTCCCCGCCGCCACAGGACGATGATTTTACCTTCGATTTTGAGCCGGTTGATGGCAGTGCGTCAGAAGACGTCAGTGAACTGGTGGATCACCTGCGTGATCAGCAGCTGGCGGATGCCGGACCGCAGACCATTGCTGAGCCGGTGGCAGAAGCCGAAGCTGTGCTGGCCGATGATGATGACGATCTGATCGATGACGAAATCATCGAAATTTTCCTTGAGGAAGCAGAAGAAGTCGGCGACACCCTGAATGAATTCTGGCCGCAGTTCAAAGCCGATCAGAATGACCAGGAAACCCTGACCACCGTGCGCCGTGCGTTCCATACGCTGAAAGGCAGTGGCCGTATGGTGAAAGCCGGGTTTATCGGTGAACTGGCCTGGTCCGTCGAAAATATGTTCAACCGGGTGCTGGATAACACCATCACTATTTCCCCGGATCTGATGGCGCTGGTCGATTATGTGATCAGCCAGCTGCCGTTGCTGATTGACGATTTCCGTCAGCAGCGCCCGGCATCGCTCGATACCCAGCCATTAATGGATTACGCCTCTGCCCTGGCGGCCGGTGAAGCGGTTGCGCCGTTTACGGCAGCGCAAGCCGATCAGCCGGCAGTGGATGACAGCGCCGACGACGAAGATGAAGACGATGCCCTGCTGGAAGTCTTTGAGACGGAAGCCGGCTCGCATCTGGTCACCGTTGATGAGTTTGTGCAGCAGTCGCGCGCCGAAGACTATATGACGCCGCTGAGTGATCAGCTGCAGCGCGCCCTGCATACGCTGAAAGGCAGTGCGCATATGGCCGGGATTACCCCGATTGCCAATATTGCCTCGCCGCTGGAGCGGCTGATTAAGGAACTGCGTGCTTATCAGGTCAGCAATAACCGCGACATTGTTGCCTTGCTGGCGCGCGGTTCGGAGCTGATTGCCAATGCCCTGAGCAGCCGTGAATTGCTGCAGGCCGACGTGCTGGATGGCGCAGATGACTATCTGCAGCAGATCGAAGTACTGGAACAGCAGTTACTGCATCCGCTGCAGGCGGAAGAGGCTGCGCGCTCCGGTCCGAATCCGCAGGCCATTTCCCAGTTCCTGGCGCAGGGGATGGATGCCCTGCTTGACGCCGACCGCCTGCTGGCGCAGTGGCAGAAAGATAATGACAGCTCTGTGCTGGCTGCATTGGGGCGTGATCTGGATGACGTTGCCGCGGGTGCGGCGGAAGCTGAAATTCCGCATATTCAGGCCCTGGCTCAGGCTCTGAATGAACTCTACCAGCGTGTTGAGCAGGAGCAGGCACAGCCGGAAAGCGGCCTGCTGGAACTGGCGGCTGACGCGCATGAAGCCATTCTGTCGATGATGGATTGTCTGGCGGCGGGCCAGCAGACACAGAGTGCAGATGAGCTGATACAGCGTATGGCCGGCTGGGTCTTTGCTGAACCCGAAGTGGTGCTGGATGACAGCGACGCCGCAACCGGGGAAGACATCCCGGCGATGGATGACGACGAGATTGTCTATCCGGATTCGCCTGATGACATCCGCCAGGCGGTCGACGACATAGCCACGGCGACCGTTGCTGCGGATATTGACGGACTGGAGCTCACAGACGCTTCTGATGACAGTGACGCGCCGTCTCTGGCCGCGGATGATACCGCTGCAGAGGATGCCGGGCTGTCACTGACAGACGAAACCAGCAATGAACTGCCACCACTGCCAATGGTGGACGAAGCTGATGATGAAATTCTGGAAATCTTCCTCGAAGAAGCCCAGGAGATTACCGAATCAGTGGAAACGGCAATCCAGCAGTGGCGCCTCAGCCCGGATAATCTGGTGCACGTGGCGCAGTTGCAGCGGGAGCTGCATACGCTGAAAGGTGGCGCGCGGATGGCAGAACTGTCGGCCATTGCTGACCTCTGCCATGAGCTGGAAACCCTGTACGAAAATATCAATGATGGCCGTATCGGTGTGCAGCCTCAGGTGTTTGACCTGCTTGAGCGTGCGCATGATGAACTGGGTGAGCAGATCGACTGCGTACTGCAGGGACAGTCCCCGGCGCCGGCAGACGCGACCATCGCGGCAATCCGTCAGTATCTGCGCGGTGAAACGGCTGGTGAAGTGGCGGACTATATCGAAGATGAGTCTGCCACTGAGCTGCTGCCGGAAACCACGCTGGCCGAACCGGTACGGGCGGAAGCGCTGGATGAATCTGACCGTGAAATCCTGGAGATTTTCCTGGAAGAAGCCGGTGAGCTGCAGGAGGCACTTGAGCGTGCCATCCAGCAGTGGGAACAGACACCGGCGCAGCTCACGGAAGCGGATGAAGCTCAGCGCGTTCTGCACACACTGAAGGGTGGCGCCCGTCTTGCCGGTCTGACAGACATCGGTGACCTGGCCCATAATTTTGAAAGTGACATTCTGCACGCACAGCAGGCACAGAATCCGCCGGATGGCGCTTTCTTCCGCCAGGCATATCAGCGTCAGGATGAACTGATTAATCATATTGAACGGGTGGCGGCTGCGCTCGACAGCAATGCGCCGGTTATGCTGGGTGAAAAATCGCTGACGCCGGATGAGGCGGATGTGATTCCTGCCATGGCAACGGATTCACCGCAGGATACAAGCGCAGACGATGCGCCAGTGGTTGCTGATTCCGAGCCGGAAGTGCTGCCGGGCAGCAATGTGGTGCCGCTGCGCCGGGAGGTGCAGCCCCAGGCTGAACAGACACCGGCTGCACAGCCGCAACCGTCGCCGGCGACACCGCAGCAGAACGTGCGTAAATCGCCGCAGGAGCTGGTCAAAGTATCTGCCGACCTGCTCGATAATCTGGTTAATCTGGCAGGTGAAACCTCCATCGGCCGTGGCCGTCTGGAACAGCAGGTGACGGACTTCTCCAATACGCTGGACGAGATGGATATGACACTCGACCGTCTGCGTGACCAGCTGCGCCGTCTGGATATGGAGACCGAAGCCCAGGTGCTGTTCCGTCAGGAACGCCAGGGACCGGACTACGAAGATTTTGATCCGCTGGAAATGGACCGTTATTCCACCATTCAGCAGCTCTCACGGGCACTGGTGGAATCGGCTTCCGACCTTGCGGATCTGCGCGAGACCATGACCAACAAGACCCGCGATGCAGAAACTCTGCTGCTGCAGCAGAGCCGTGTGAATACGGAGCTGCAGGAAGGTCTGATGAAAACGCGGATGGTGCCTTTCCAGCGCCTGGTACCACGGCTGCGCCGGATTGTGCGGCAGGTGAGCCTGGAGCTCGGCAAGCAGGTGGAACTGCATGTGCACAACGCGGAAGGGGAAATGGACCGGACCATTCTCGAACGCATGATTTCGCCGCTGGAACACATGGTCCGTAACGCGGTTGACCATGGTATCGAAGACGGTCAGCAGCGGCAGGCTGCCGGTAAACCAGACACCGGCCGTATCGATCTGGAAGTCAGCCGTGATGGTGGCGATGTTGTGCTGTCGATGACGGATGATGGCCGCGGGGTCAATCTGGATGCTGTGCGCCGCAAAGCCATTGAACGTGGCCTGATGGATGAGGGCGCCAACCTCAGCGATCAGGACATTATGCAGTTTATTCTGCAGGCCGGTTTCTCGACCGCCGAATCGGTGACTCAGATTTCCGGCCGTGGTGTCGGTATGGACGTGGTCTCCAGTGAGATCAAACAGATGGGCGGCTCGGTGGAAATTCAGTCTGAGGCTGGCGCCGGAACCCGTTTTGTTATCCGTCTGCCGTTCACGGTATCGGTTAACCGGGCATTGATGGTGCGGGTTGGCGACGACCTGTATGCGGTACCGCTGAATAACATTCAGGGTATTGTGCGTATGCCGGTGGCGCAGCTGCAGTCTCTGTATGAACAGCCCCAGCAGGAGCGCCTGTATGAATACGCCGGCACGGACTACCGGGTGGAATACCTCGGTCACATGCTGGAAAACGAGGCGCATCCGAAATTCAGTGCGCAGGATATGCCACTGCCATTGCTGCTGATCCGCGGTGTTATTCCGTTTGCCCTGCAGGTGGACTCGCTGATGGGCTCGCGGGAGATCGTGGTAAAAACCCTCGGTCCGCAGTTTGCCAGTGTTATGGGTGTTTCCGGCGGTACCATCCTGGGTGATGGCTCGGTGGTGATCATTCTGGATCTGCCGGCCATGATCCGTACCCAGAGCAGCCTGGAATATCAGCAGGCAAAACTGCTCGATTCTCAGGCTGCAGAGCGGCGGCATGAGCTGGAAAACCGCCTGCCGCGGATTCTGGTGGTGGATGACTCGGTAACGGTGCGTAAGGTAACCAGCCGGCTGCTGGAGCGTAACGGCATGGAGGTTTACACCGCGAAGGATGGGGTGGATGCCATGGCAACGCTGCAGGATCACAAGCCTGATCTGATGCTGCTGGATATTGAAATGCCGCGTATGGATGGGTTTGAGGTTGCCTCGCTGGTGCGTCATGACTCACGGCTGAAGGATATTCCGATCATCATGATCACATCGCGGACCGGTGATAAACACCGTGAGCGGGCACTGTCGATCGGTGTGAATGAGTACATGGGCAAGCCGTTCCAGGAAGAAAGCCTGCTCGGCACTATGAACCGGCTGCTGGGGCTCGGGGACTCCTGACATGGCACTGCCCAGGGTAGGGATTCTTGCAGAGGACCGGCTGCAGCAGCACCTGTTGAAAAGTGCACTGGTGCACTTTGGTTTTGATGTGGTGGTCAACACAGATCCGGCGCGCTTTGCTGAGCTCGACGTCAGTGGGCTGGGGCTGGATGCCTGGCTGGTGGATCTGCCCCACGACGACGATGAAAATCTGTCATGGCTGGAGACCCTGCTGGACGGTGACGTGCCGGTTCTGCTGGGCACGGATAAAGCGCCGCAGAAGAGCTGTCCGACCTTTCCGAAATGGGAAAAAAAGTTGTACAGCAAGCTGCGCGAGATTATCCGTGACACTCCGGTGGTGGCTGAGGATGTCGCCGCACTGGCCAGTCTGGGCGGCCCGGCGGCAGCAGAAATCCCGTTACCTTCCGTGTTCGCCACGCAGGATTATCAGGGGCAGCCTGCCTGGCAGGTTTGGGTGCTCGGTGCTTCACTCGGCGGGCCTGAGGCCGTTAAAGCCTTTCTGGATGCTCTGCCTGGCGGTCTGCCACTGGCTTTTGTTTATGCCCAGCATATCGACCCGCGCTTTGAAGAAACCCTGAGCAAGACAATTGGCCGGCACTCCGCTTATCAGCTGAAGAATTTCACGGCTGGCCAGCCGCTGTTGTGTGGCGAGGTGTTGGTGGCGCCGATTACGTCGGAATTCCGTTTTAACGGTGACGGTCTGCCACAGACGCTTGATCAGCCCTGGCCGGGGCCTTACGGACCGTCGATTGATCAGGTGATTCTGAATGTGGCTGAATATTATGGTCCAAGGGCCGGTTATATTCTGTTCAGCGGTATGGGAAATGATGGTGCTGATGCGATTATGACCCTGACCGACCGCAAGGTGCCGGTCTGGGCGCAGAGCCCGGAAACCTGTGCCAATGCTTCAATGCCGGAAAGTGCGATTGAAACTGACCGGGTAAACTTCACGGGTGATCCCTTCCAGCTGGCTTTGCAGCTGGTAAACTGCGTAAAACACAGCTGGATGGAAAAGCATGAGCCAATCCCTCACTAAAACCAATACCCCGGATCAGGTTGACTGTCTGCTGATTCCATTGAAAGACCGCAATCTGCTGTTGCCGAACGTGACGGTGGCCGAGATTATTCCTTTCTCTCATCTGCTGACCACGACCTCCGCGGTGGACTGGATTCTTGGCCGCATTGACTGGCGCGGTACCCCGGTCCCTGTTGTGTGCTATGAAATGCTCAACGATCAGTCAGCACCGGCGCCGAATCCGAATGCCCGTTTTGCTGTGGTGAACGGTGTGGGTAACCACTCAGCGATGCCGTTTTACGCTGTTCTGGTACAGGGGATTCCACGTCTGGTGCACATTCAGGAAAAGGATATTCAGGAAGTGGAAGCGATGAATATGGGTCCTTATGATGTATCCGCGGTTACCTTTGATAACGAAACTGCAATGATTCCTGATCTGGATAATGTAGAATCCACACTGTTGAATCATATCTGAGCTGATCCCGTATATGCCCTCTGTTCTGTTGCTGGCGGTTAATCGCCATCAGGAACGCTATTTTAATTCCGTTGCTGATGGCGCAGAGAATATGGATATTCGCGTTATCCATGACAACCGTCTGCCGCTTGTTGTATATCCCCGCAGGCTGTCAGCTATGGAAAAGGAATTTCTGCACAGCATTACCGCACTACGTCTGAAAACAGCAGAACAGGAGTCACGGGATTACCGCATTGGTCGGCTGCGGCGGGTTTTGCTGCAGCTTCGCTACCATATCGCGGCTTATATTTTTTTTCTCCGGGCAGAAAAGTTCTTCGCCAGTAACCACTTTGATCTGGTCGGGCTGTGGAGCGGGATGAAATGGCGTCAGAAGATTGTCCGTTATGTGATTGCCGGTAGCAGGACCCTGTTTTTTGAAAATGGGGCTTTCCCCGGAACGACAACAATTGATGCTGCCGGGGTTAACTATGCCAGCAGTATTCCGCGCAACCGGGATTTTTATCTGCAGCGGGGGCAATTGGCAGAAAAACAATTACCGCAACAGTTGACGGAACGCAAACCAAGAAAAGCTCATGTGAGGGGAGATGCGGCAGAGCAGCCATTGCCTGAGCATTATATCTTTGTTCCGTTCCAGGTCGATTCCGATACTCAGATCGTCGAATATTCTCCGTGGATAAGGAATATGGAGCACCTCTATAACGTTCTCAGAAGTGTTATCGACAGTTCAGAGGGTGAGTCCCCCGTGTTTGTGGTTAAGGAGCACCCCAGTTCAAAAAATAATTACCAGCATCTGCATGCTCTGCATGCGGGTATTGTTTTTCATAACCAGGCCAACACACAGAGATTGATTGAGGGGGCAGAAGGTGTGTTAACCATCAATTCCAGTGTTGGCTTTGAAGCCATTCTTCTGAATAAACCGGTGATCACGCTTGGTGAGGCCTTCTATAATATACAAGGCTTGGTGTTACATGCAGAAAGTGAGCAGGCTTTGACGGACGCCTGCCATAATATGGCGCATCCGGAACCGGAATTGCGCGCAGCTTTTCTCAGTTATCTTTATTGTGATTACTACGCCAGAGGTGACTGGCGTCATGCGGATGCCGGACACATACACTCTGTCAGGAAGATAATCAGTAACACACTGGAACATTGATGTTTTTAGCAGACAAATTTGGCCGCCCGTATGAGCTGTTGAGCAAAGCAGTACTTTATTCGTTTGTATTTCTTGCCGGAATGGCCTTCGCTGCGATTCATCTGGATGCAGCCCCGGCACAGTATCAGTTGTCCTATCTGGTCTGGCTGCTTCCGCTGATCATTCTGCTTGAACCGCGAGTGCAGCTCGCAAGGCCGGAGAAGCTCTTTCTGTTGTCCGGTGTGCTGATGTTTCTGAGCACTGTTCTGAGCTTCTGGATGTCCGGTGATCTGGCTGACCCTCAGTCGATAAGGACTCACTGGTTGTATCTGCTTCCTGTTGGGCTGGTGGCAACTTTTTCCCGGACAGGGGTCAGCAGGCAATGGCTGTATAGCCTGCTGATTATTGCGGCCATCATGTCATTTATCGTAGTAATAAAAGATAACCTTTATGGTGGCGCACGTGGGAGTCATCATGGTTCACCAATACCCTTCGGCACCGTCAGTTTGTCTACAGCGCTGTTATGCCTGATTTTTGCAATGGACCGGTCAGTATCAAAGTGGTTGCGACTGTTGCTATTGGCCAGTGCGCTAATAGGATTGGTGGCAGTGATTTGGTCTAAAACCAGGGCAGCATGGTTGTTCTTTGTAATCTGGTCTGTTATAGCGATGATAATATGGGTGAAGTTTGAGCCGTCATTTAAACGGCAGGCTGCTATTGTTGTCTCCTTCTTTATTATTATGATTGCTCTGCTTTTATCCCCGTTTTCTGGAATGGTGAAACAACGATTTTCAGGAACATATGATCAGATCGAAAAATATATTTCAGGAGAAAATGTAAAAACATCTTCAGGGCAGCGTATAGAACTTTGGAAAGTGGCGATCAATACATTCAGGGAAAATCCCTTATTAGGAGCAGGACGATCTGGTTTTCTTGAGGAAAAGCAGGGGATGAATGACAACGGAGAGGTTGAAGTTATTCGTTCTTTGCAGCATGCCCATAATGATGTGCTCTGGATTCTGGCTACCAGGGGGTTGCTGGGCCTGATGGTGTTTGCAGGATTGTTTATCTTCCTGATTGGTTTCTATAAGAGGAACCTGAAAGACCCGGGAACCAGGCTGGCGGCTTACGCGGGACTGACTGTTTGTGCGGGGGCTTTGGTGTATGGGCTAACCGATATATTTATGTCACTGAAGCTTACTATCGGCTATTTTATGATGATTAATGCCTTGTTAATACGGTTCATCATTTCTCTGAAAAATGCTGATGCTCCTGCCGCAGGCGGTTGATTTTTGCTTCAAGACTGAACCAGGCCTCATTGATCGATTTTCTAACCAAAGCACGCAGGCGTATATTCAAGGGATTAATCCCCGGGTTAGTTACGCCATCAACAATAATAAAAACTATCTTCTTCTCTGTTCGGCGGCACATGATATTGGAAGGGCTGATGTCTCTTACGCAGATGCAGTTATCCAGCAGATACTGTTTCAGTGTCCGGATTCCGGTATCAATTGTGTTGTCATCCAGCAGGTTTTTGCGGATAGCTTCAGTCAGATTGTAAGACTCACTGCCATCTGCGTTGTAGACTCTGGGATAGAGGGCTCCGGGGCCAAGGTTGGTATTGATCGTGCCCAAGTAGGGTGTGAGCAGGCTCAGATCCCTGCCTTGTTGTTTAAGATAGCGGAAATAGGCCTTTTCACGCCGGGTCTGCTTCTCCGGGCGCAGTGCGACCTTGATGCACATGTCATCATTATCCGGGTGCCGGTAGCAGGCTCTGTCCCGCCCTTTTCCCAGCAGTAGCGTGTCTGACAGCTGTATGGTTTCGGTCATCTTATTTCTGCCCGGACTGGTCAGAAAACAGACATTGTTGTCTGACAAGCTGCTTTTCCTGATCCGTCATGACTTTTTCACTGCGGTAGAAATCAAGCAACCGGATCACTGACTGGTCATATTTTTTTCTGAATCTGGCTGATGAGTCTGAACGGAATTTGATGATCCCGGTGTCAATCCAGCAGATTTTCCCCTGCTCATCAGCAAAGACATTGTTCAGGTGCAGGTCTGAAAATACAATTGAATGCCGTCGCATTTCCAGCAGATCATGGATGAGATTTTCAGTGATTCTGGCCCTGAGTTCAGAATTATCGTCCAGTGATTTATAGTAGCGGTAGACTTCCTGATAGCCGGCACTGCTCAGATTTTCCATACAGTAGTAGCCGATATAACGGAAATCACGTGCCGGAAATATGGATATCCCTGCTTCGTAGATTGTGGGAGTCCGCAATCCAATGGATGCAAGGGTGCGGTTGCCTTTAATCTCTTTGGATACACGGCTGTGAAACCAGAACAGCTTGAAGTATTCATGCCAGGTCCGGGGTTTGATCAGTTTCAGTACCCGTTCACCATTGTGTGTCAGTGTCAGCAGGGAGGGGCGTCTCTCTTCGAGGATGGATTCCGCCCTGCAGTCGCCGTCATACTGCTCCGGCCCTTTATATATACGGGCAAACAGTTGCGGGATATCGTTATCAATCAAAGTAATTTTTCGTAGCACAAGCAGGTATCCGGGTCACAAACAGATCAGGCAGCTATCATCTGATCGGACTGATAACTGACATGAGATTGTAAACTATTTGTGATAACTGGTGGACATACCCCATCGGGACTTATTGTCTTACAAATGGAACGCTTGACCTGAATCAGCCTGGATTATCTCTTTTATAAGGCGGCTAACCTGAAATACTGGTGGGTAGCCAGCTATTTATTCCTGATCGGAAATAAATACTCCAGAGTTATGATGGAACTGAATGACTGAAGGAGAAAGACCGCCGGGCGTGTCCGGTGTTGGTAATTACGGAACCGGAGGCTGAAGATTAAGGATCTGAGCAGGTACTGTATCTGCCAGGCGAGGGAATCCCGGCAGGCAGACTTGCTTATCGGGAAGGTGTCAGCCGAGCTGGGCGCGGATGCGGGAACCGACGGAAGTATCTCTGGTGACAACGCCGAATTTGGTCAGTGTGCGGGCATCATTGGCAGAAAGCGTCAGGCGCTCCAGTTCTTCTTCTATGCGGTTATCTTTGTAGAGTTTGACCCAGCGGCGGTAGTGATCCCCCATTTTCCGCACGCCTTTATCCAGCAGTCGGGCACGGTTTTCGACATTACGGATAAAGCCTTCCTTTGAACGGATAGGAAAGTGGAATACGGCTGTGTTCTGGCTTTCCTTCTGGTTCAGTTGTCCCCACAGGTGCCAGGCGCGGTGGTTACCGCCTTTCACTCTCAGCAGGCCATGATTGTTGACCATCACTTTGCCGTTGATATTACCCAGCATGATCGACAGATTGGCATTCTCGACCAGATTGCAGCCCTTGCTCAGAATCGGCAGGTTGACCCGGTAAGGTGAGTCCAGGTAGTGGAATTTATCAGAGTGGAAGGATTCGTCCGGGATCATATTGATACGTTTGCAGTAAACAATGGAACCCCAGCGGGTTATATCGTGCTTCAGGTTGCCATCCGCAGCGACCCAGAATTCGTCAGCATCGTTGGCAATACTCCAGTCCGCGCCCAGGCGGCTGCGGGATATTTTCGCCATTTCGGTTTTCCAGTTGCTCTGCTGGTAATCAAGCTCCGGCCGGTCAATCAGGTGGATATCAAATTCCTGCTGCAGTGCGCTGACAATATCCCGGGTACCATCGTCGGAGCCGTTATCCATAACCACAAAGCAGTCCACCCCCTGGCGGGCATGGAAGCGGATGTTGTCTTCAATAATATCGGCTTCGTTCTTGATCAGAAGGTTCATTGCCAGACGCATGATACTCACCTGTGTTCAGTACTGGTTGACTGTCCGTGCATAGTAATAACCAAACCTTAAGCGAGTCTTAAAACAGCCTTAAGATAGCAATCCCTTGAATGGTCTCAAATATGGAACAAACTGTTGTTATTTATCATAGTACAAATAACAGACGACAGTTATGTGACAACGGCGTGTTTGTTAAGGAAGCCAGAGAGTGAGTAGAGCAGGTCACAGCAGGACCTGCTGTGACTGTCGAGGAGAAAGGAGCGGGGCTTAACTGAGCGTTCTTTGCAGCGCGTTTGTTATATGGCTGCTGTCGGTTACTTCCACGTCCAGCTTATGGAACAGGGCGCAGAACTCTTCATACAGTGGCACTTCCGGGTTCGCAACGGACAGCAGATGGGCCGTCGGCTTGAGCCAGCGGCTGTTAATCAGGGTGGATGAGACGTCACCAACAATGATGACATCATCCCTGAGCAGCGGCAGCAGGGCCTCAAAGGGGATTCTGTGCGGCAGAAGACTGAAGCCCGGCAGGCTTTCGGCGTTGAGAATGTCAGGGTTCTGATTACGTGGATGGTATTTGACCCCGGTGTTGAGGCCGGCGGACTGCAGCTGCCCAACAACGCTGAGCATAGCCTCTTTGTAGCCGGGGATGCGTTCAATAATGGATTCGTGAGGCAGGGTCAGGACACAATCCAGCTCTGCTATACCATTGGCCGGGGCAGAAAAATAAGAGGCCAGCTGGCGGCAGAAGGACTTTACGGTTGCGTTACTGTTGTACAGAGGCTGTAACGGGTGCAGGGTCTTTGTCTGCAGTAGCGGGTGTACCAGTTCAGGGAAGGCGGCGTAGACATCACTGATCCAGGCGGAGCCCCCGATGGTCACGGGGTTCTTCCACCACAGCCCGTAGGTCAGCTTCTTCAGCAGGTTATCCACATACTGATCGGAAAATGAGGTGGAGTCTTTCCGCCCGACGTAAGTGAAAGTGCCTTCATCCATGTACACGCCACGGGGAATACTACCGTGCTGGCACTGGCAGCTGTGCATCGCATACTGGAACTCGATACGCCGGTCATTACCGGTGTAAATCACCTTTGGCGCGAGCTGCGCGACAATATCGTCGATACGGGCAAAGGTCTCGCGGCGGCTTTTCAGCTTGGCGCGGTGGCCTTTGATTCGGCCGGGAAAGATATGCTGACCGGCAAACGGGCTGTCCGGCATGTCCGACAGAATACGGAAGTAATGGTTGCTTTCGACCTCTTGCTGGTCAATCAGCAGCAGCCAGGCATCAGCACTCCGGGTGCTGGCGATGGCCACCGCATTGAGGATATGCAGGGGGGTTGAGGCCAGATACAGCTCTGCAGCCATTGTTGTACTCCGCACTTAGTCAGTCGGACAGATTGTAGGGGATTATTGCCACTTTGGCATGTTGCTTATCCCCAATCCGGCTGTGGTGCCTGCTGGTCTGATGGTAACGGTTTTCAGGGACGGGAAGATCCGGGTCTTCCCTGCATGGGCCTGATCAGGTATGTCTTACCGTATATATCTTTTCAGCAGAGGGTCTTTGGTCAGATTGAAACCGGACAGCCATCCACCGAAAGTAAAGTCCATTGTGGACGGCGTGAACTTTCCCTGGGCATTGATAGGAAGGAAAGTGATTTCACCAAAGTAGATTTTATCTCCAAGGGAATACAGGTCTACCCGGGAGTAATCAAATTCAGAGGATATTGATTTTGCAACCGTTAAAAGACTGTCCAGGTTTCCTGGCTTTGGAGGTGGAGCATCCGGCCTTGGATATTTGATCGCAACATCCAGTTCATTCCAGTTTTCGTCAAAATGAGAACGGGTTATCTCCTCATCTCTGGACGAATCGACCTGAATGACGATTTTCTGCTTTCCACCTTTACCAAAACAATGAAACCTCAGGTCCTGAGGGACTCTTCCTGATTCATCGGTGAGCAGCTCTTCAATAACGACTCTTGGCTGTATATCTTCGTATTGCGATTCACCGGTGAAGTTCAATGAGTAGTTACAGGACAGCCAGGCCTCAATCAGGTGTTTCAGTTGTGCTTCATTTTCTGCAGTCTTATCTCTGACTATATAGTTCCAGCCGCTGCCATGTGTGGCTTTCATTATGAATTTCTGCGGCAGAGAGCTGAGGCTGAACTCTTCAGGTGTGTTGACTACAGTGATAAGCGGGACCAGGTATTCAGGTCCTGTTTTGCTTTTTACATATTCTCTGGCTGAATATTTGCAGGCATATTTACTGAAACTTCTGAGTATACTTCTCTGGTTCAGTTTTCTGAAAAGCAGCTTCTCATTAAAGCTTTTAGGGGTGTTTAAATCAGGCTTATAACCGTGCTTTTCTTTGAAAGCTTTTATGGATGAACGGCGGATCTTTGTCAGGCTTTTTATTTTTTTACTTTTTTTGATCAGACTTTCAATTTTCTTTTCAATATTTTTCATCGCCTGACTCTTTGTTGATATATTAGTTTCTGATGCTCTGATGTTGGTTATGACTTATTCTGCCATCTGTTTTAATGGCTGAGTCTTTATTGAGCTATCTTCGCCTGGAATATTAATCAGGGGTGAATAATAAGATGCTGCAGACTGTTTGGCAAAGGCACGTTCTGCTGTGACCAGCTGAGAGGGGTATAGGGGGTGAGTCAGATGAAGGTATTTTCCCCTTATACATGCCGGCATGGGCCAGCATGAATAGGGAAATATGCACAGCAATCAGATCAGATTTTTCCACACTGCCAGGCTGGGCCCGGACTGGTTCAGTGTGTAGAAGTGCAGCCCGGGTGCGCCGCCGTTCAGCAGTTTACGGCACATGTCGGTAATCACTTCTTCACCGAATTGCACAATACTGGCGGAGTCATCACCGTAGGCTTCCAGCTGTTTACGGATCCAGCGCGGGATCTCAGCACCACAACCGTCGGAGAAACGGGCCAGTTTGCTGTAGTTGGTGATCGGCATAATGCCCGGAATTACCGGGATATCCACGCCCATGGCACGGACACGGTCGACAAAGTAGAAATAGCTGTCGGCATTGAAGAAATACTGGGTGATGGCGCTGTCAGCCCCGGCCTTCACTTTGCGGACAAAGTTCTCCAGGTCCTTCTCGAAGTTGGGGGCCTGTGGGTGCATTTCCGGGTAAGCGGCGACTTCCAGTGTGAAGTGGTCACCGGTTTCTTCGCGGATAAATTCCACCAGTTCGTTGGCGTGACGCAGTTCACTGCTGGCCAGGCCGGCGCCGGATGGCAGGTCACCACGGAGGGTCACGATACGGTTAATACCGATTTCTTTGTAGCGCAGCAGCAGGTCACGGATTTCCGCCTTGCTGTCACCCACGCACGACAGGTGCGGAGCCGCGGCAATACCACGTTGCTGAATGGCGTCGACGATGGCATAGGTACGGTCGCGGGTGGAGCCGCCGGCACCGTAAGTGACCGAGAAAAACTCCGGATTATAGGCCGCCAGTTCGTCGCGTACTGTCAGCAGTTTTTCGGTACCGTCGTCGGTTTTGGTCGGGAAGAATTCGAAACTCAGGGTCGTCATATTATTATCCTGGTCTGCGCCTCTGGCGGCGGCCTGCAGTTGCAGGCCTGCGCCACGGACGGCAGGGGTTCAGTACTTGTAGGATTCCGGCTTGTACGGGCCGTCGACATCAACGTCGATGTACTCAGCCTGTTTTGGGGTCAGTTTGGTGATCACACCACCGAAACCTTCCACCATGTCTTTGGCCACTTCTTCGTCCAGTTTTTTCGGCAGGACTTTCACGTATACGCTTTCTTTTTTCTCGGCTTCCATCAGGTCGGCGAACTTACGCTCATACAGATAGATCTGTGCCAGAACCTGGTTGGCGAATGAGCCATCCATGATACGTGACGGGTGACCGGTGGCGTTGCCCAGATTCACCAGACGGCCTTCTGACAGCAGGATCAGGTGGTCGTTGGTGTCTTTGTTGCGTACCACTTTATGCACCTGTGGTTTAACTTCTTCCCACTCCCAGCTCTGGCGCATAAAGGCAGTATCGATTTCATTATCGAAGTGGCCGATGTTGCACACGACGGCGCCGCTTTTCAGTGCCTGCAGCATGTATTTGTCACACACATTAACGTTACCTGTGGTGGTGACGAGCAGGTCGGTGTTGGCCAGCAGGGTTTTGTTGATACCTTCCGGCGTGCCGGTGTTGATGCCGTCAACGTAAGGGGAAACCACTTCGTAACCGTCCATGCAGGCCTGCATGGCACAGATCGGATCGACTTCCGTGACCTTCACAATCATACCTTCCTGGCGCAGGGAAGCCGCGGAGCCTTTACCCACATCGCCATAACCGATGACCAGCGCTTTTTTACCGCTCAGCAGGTGGTCGGTACCGCGCTTGATGGCGTCGTTCAGGGAATGACGGCAGCCGTATTTGTTGTCATTTTTGGATTTGGTGACTGAGTCGTTGACGTTGATCGCCGGTACTTTCAGTTCGCCTTTTTTTAGCATATCCAGCAGACGGTGCACACCAGTGGTGGTTTCTTCGGAGATACCGTGGATTTTTTCCAGCAGCTGCGGGAATTTATTGTGCACCATCTCGGTCAGGTCGCCACCGTCGTCGAGAATCATGTTGGCGTCCCAGATGGCATCGGCGTCTTTTTCCGCACGGATGGTCTGTTCGATACACCACAGGAATTCTTCCTCGGTTTCACCCTTCCAGGCAAATACCGGAATGCCGGCGGCGGCGATGGCCGCAGCGGCGTGATCCTGAGTGGAGAAAATGTTGCAGGAAGACCAGCGCACTTCGGCACCCAGATCCACCAGTGTCTCAATCAGCACGGCCGTCTGAATGGTCATGTGGATACAGCCCATGATTTTTGCGCCGGCCAGCGGCTGCGCATCTTTGTACTTACGGCGCAGGGCCATCAGGGCCGGCATTTCGCCTTCAGCAATGTCAATTTCCTTGCGGCCCCAGCCGGCCAGGCTGATGTCGGCAACTTTATAATCGGTAAATTCGCTCATGGTAACTCCGGAGTCTGCGGGTGGACGGTGCCACCGGAATATGGGTGAACAGGGCAGCCCGGCTGCCCTGTGGATAAACGATCAGAGACCTGCTGCGGCCTGCAGGGCATCCACCTTGTCGGTGCGTTCCCAGGTAAAGGCCGTAAAGGTTTTGCTCTTCTGTTCGCCGTTTTCTGAATAGTGGTAAGTATATTCAAACGGTTCACGGCCGAAGTGACCGTAAGCGGCTGTCAGCTGATACATAGGATTCAGCAGTTCCAGCTGGTTCTGAATGGCGTACGGACGCAGGTCGAACACGTCGCGGATCACTTTGGC
The DNA here is from genome assembly GCA_030145845.1 of Pseudomonadota bacterium. Taxonomy (GTDB): domain Bacteria; phylum Pseudomonadota; class Gammaproteobacteria; order Pseudomonadales; family Oceanobacteraceae; genus Venatoribacter. The sequence goes on along the minus strand of JAIXHJ010000017.1, from coordinate 50,369 downwards.
CAGCGCCTGATCTGTGATCCTGCCGGTACCGAAGGTGTTCACTGATATTGAGGTCGGCTCCGCCACACCAATGGCATAAGACACCTGAATCTCACAGCGGTCAGCCAGACCGGCGGCGACGACGTTCTTGGCCACATAACGCCCCATGTAAGCGGCAGAACGGTCAACCTTGGACGGATCCTTGCCGGAGAAAGCGCCGCCGCCGTGGCGTGCCATACCACCATAAGTATCGACGATGATCTTACGGCCGGTCAGACCACAGTCGCCCACCGGCCCACCGATAACGAAGTTGCCGGTCGGGTTGATGTGGTACAGGGTGCCTTCGTGCAGCCATTCTGCCGGCAGTACCGGTCTGATGATTTCAGTCAGTACGGCGTCGCGCAGGTCGTCTAGGCTGATGGACGGGTCATGCTGGGTTGAGAGCACCACGGCATCCACTTTCGGCTGGCCGCTTTCCCAGTTGATGGTGACCTGGGATTTGGCATCCGGACGCAGCCACGGCAGGGTGCCGTTACGGCGCAGTTCCGACTGGCGCTGCACCAGCAGGTGGGCGTAGTACACCGGCGCCGGCATCAGATTCGGGGTTTCGTTGGTGGCATAACCGAACATCAGGCCCTGGTCGCCGGCACCCTGATCTTCCGGTCTGGCGCGGTCCACGCCCATGTTGATATCCACCGACTGTTTGCCGATACCGTTCAGCACGGCACAGGTGGCACCGTCGAAACCGACGTCGGAGCTGTCGTAGCCGATACCGGTAATCACGTTACGGACAATATCTTCCAGATCCACATAGCAGGAGGTGGTCAGCTCGCCGGCGACAACCGCCATACCGGTTTTGACCAGGGTTTCCACCGCCACGCGGGCGTAGGGATCGCGGGCAATAATGGCATCAAGCACGGCGTCAGAAATCTGGTCGGCCACTTTATCCGGATGGCCTTCTGATACAGATTCAGAGGTGAAAATGGAATATTCGCTCATGGTAAGCCCTCAAAAGTTGTTAACGCGCCGGGTCTGTTATGGGTGCGCGATGAAACAAACGGAACTGAATCTGAAATCCGTTCCTTAAACCAAGAAACTGACTCTGCCCTTCTGACAGCCCGGCTTCCCGTGCCCAGTCAGACAGATCCTCAGGATCAAATCCGAGCCACAGATCACCACAGCTTTCTCTGGCCCAGCTCTGTTCATGACGGCACAGGTCCGTCACCAGTAATGTGCCGCGGTCATTCAGCAACTGCGCCACATCGTTAAAAATGGTTTTGGGTGCCGGCACGTGGTGCAGCACCATATTGGCCACGGCAAAATCGACGTTCGCCGTCTGCCGGCTGAGCAGGGCATGGGTGTCACCCAGTTCGCACTGCACATTCGTCAGCCCGTGTTGTGCCACGGTCATTCCCGCCTGTTCCAGCATCTGCGGCGAGATATCCACTGCCAGTACCTGGCGGAAGCGGGCAGCCAGCGCCGGCAGAAAGGCACCTTCGCCGGGACCGACTTCCAAAGCGTAGCTGCTGGGGCCGGTATAGGAAGCCAGAATAGCTTCCAGTGCCTCACCGTACTGATCATAAGAAGCGATCAGATCCTGCTGCTCGCGGAATGCCTCGGCATTGCGGGCGAAAAAGTCAGCACAGGCACGGGTTCTTTCCTGCAGTACTTCCGCCAGGCCGCGGCGGTAGCCGTCACCGGCCAGGGCGTCGCCGGCATCAATGGCGGCGAAGGTTGCCCGCAGCCACTGTTCCCAGGGGCTGTGGCCGCTGATCAGCGGGCGGCGGTAAAAAATACTGTTACCTTCACGCTGGGTGTTTACCAGCCCGGCTGTTGCCAGCACTTTCAGGTGGTGACTCATGCCGGACTGGCGGATGCCGAACACATGACACAGCTCCATAACCCCGAACGATCCCTGACCCAGCAGCTGCAGAATGCTCAGGCGCAGGGTATCTCCGGCCGCTTTACTGGCGCGGGCAAGCTGTTCAGCGGAGACGGTGGCGTGGGTGTTATCAGGCATGGGCGCAGTGTAGGGGGCTTTCTTACCTATATCAAATTTTTTTGATATAGGTTTTCAGGTGTTGTGGCTATCAAAGTCTGCTGTTTGATTTAATATAGCTATTATCAATCAAGGTTAGTGAAAACTTTGATTTCAACTATCGGCTGCCGATCCCTATTCTTTGCTCATCGGCTCAGCCAATTACGGCCGCCACAGACCAATGACCGCCCTGACTGCAGACAGACCCAGGGCAGAGCAACCGGAGATACAGGGAATGAAAACTGTTAAGAACATCGCCAGCAAAGTTGTACGTCATAAAACCAGCCGTCAGACCGCCGTACCGGTGTGTAATTACGCTGATAATTACTACGGTGACCGTGTCTGTGTGATGCCTGCCAAAGTGGCGCGCTGAGTACCGACGCTCACCAAAGCCGCGTGGTTCCGGGTGGGGGCCACGCGGCTTTTTTGTGGCCGTCAGCTGAGCATACCCAGGGTTCTGGCCTGATTTTCCAGCTGTTCACGGAAATGCGGGTGGGCAATGCCGATCAGCGCCCGGGCACGCTGGGCTAATGACAGTCCTTTAAGATTGACGCAGCCGTATTCGGTTACCACAAAATGTGCATCCATGCGGGTGTCAGTGACCGTGCCACCGGCCAGCTGCGGCACGATACGGCTCAGGCTGCCGTCTCTGGCAGTGGAGTGCAGGGCAATAAAGGAGCGGCCGCCATGGGATGCGTAGGCGCCGCGGACAAAGTCCAGCTGGCCACCGGTGCCCGAGAACGGCGTGCCGCGGATGGTTTCGGCGTTGATCTGGCCGCTGATATCCACTTCGATGGCAGAGTTGACCGATACCATGGCCGGATTTTCACGGATCACACAGGGGTCGTTCACCCAGGAGGCGGGGTAACCGACGATGGACGGGTTGTCGTCCATAAAGTCGTACATGGCACGGTCGCCGAGCGCCAGTGTGTAGACGTGTTTGTGCTGCATCAGACGTTTGCGGCGGCCATTGATCACCCCTTTTTCTATCAGGTTCACCATCGACGGGCAGAACAGCTCCGAATGCAGCCCCAGATCCTGATGATGTTCCAGTAACCGCAGCACCGCCGCCGGCACCCCGCCGACGCCCATCTGCAGGGTGTCGCCGTCATGGATGTGCTCCACCACCTGACGGGCAATGGCCCAGTCGGTTTCAGTGGATTCGGCCTCAGCCAGTTCGCTTAACGGCGTATCGGCTTCAATCAGACCGTCGATTTCGGAGATATGCACTGAACATTCGCCAAAGGTGCGCGGCATATAACGGTTCACTTCGACGATCACTTTTTTCGCTTTGCGGATCACCGAGGCGCCGTAATCGGCATTGGTGCCGAGACTGAAATAACCGTGTTTGTCCATCGGTGATACCGTCACCATAAAACAGTCCGGTTCGATCTGCTGCGTTAACAGGCGGCCGACGTGGTGAAACACCGCCGGCACAAATTCCACCCAGTGTTTATCGCGCAGCTGCTGAATGGCACGCCGGTCGTGGCCGCTGAGAAACAGGCAGCGCGGCGTGAACTTCCCCGTCATCTCATCCGTCAGCAGGTGTTGGGCGATGGCCTCGGTGCCGTGCATGTAATAGATATTCAGTGGCGGCAGCCGGTCGGCGCGGAAGGCGGCGGCCAGTGCCTGAATCAGCACCGGCGGCATGGCCATGCTCATGCCCAGAATCAGGTTGCTGGCATCGGTCAGCTGATCGGCGGCCTGATCGGGTGTCAGCCGTTTGGCGTTGTAGTGGTCGTCCCAGCGCATACTTTTCTCTGGCTCCGTGCCGGTTGGTGTTCCCGTCTGTATAGCAGAGACGGATTGAAAAAATGAGTCAGGCAACGGAAAGAGAATACAAAGGCAGCAAAAAGCACCAGCAGCGCCGCCGGCTGTGACCTGCGCCCGGCACAGGCTGCGCAGATATGCTGAAATACGGCGTTTTAAACGGCATACTCAGCGCACAGATTCTGACAAGGAAATCCCCATGGCCATCGTCACACCACCACCTTATAACCCGGGTGACCCGGACGGCAGCTCCGCAGCGGCGGACAAGGCGCCAGAGCGCGGCCCGGATAAAGCACAGCGTCTGCTGCAGCAGTTGCAGCAGGCACTGGCGCAGGTGGTGCAGACCGACGGCGAAAAACTGAAGCTGGTGCTGGTCAGTCTGTTGTGCCGTGGTCATCTGCTGCTGGAAGATGCCCCGGGGCTGGGCAAAACGACGCTGGCGCGGGCGCTGAGCCAGGCGCTGACACTGCGCATGAAACGCATCCAGTGCACGCCGGACCTGATGCCGTCGGATATTACCGGCATCAGCGTCTACAACAGCGAAGAGCATAAATTCCATTTTATGCCCGGCCCGGTGTTCACCAATATTCTGCTTGCCGATGAAATCAACCGCGCCACACCCCGCACCCAGTCGGCCCTGCTGGAAGCCATGGCCGAAGGCACCGTAACCGCCGACCGCAAAACCTACAGCCTGCCCGACCCCTTTATGGTAATTGCCACCCAGAATCCGGTGGAATTCAGCGGCACCTTTCCGCTGCCGGAAGCGCAGCTCGACCGCTTTTTTATGCGGCTGACGCTCGGCTATCCGAGTGAACAGCAGGAAGTGGCGATGATGATGGCGCAGCTGAACGGCCATCCGCTCGACCGGCTGAAACCTCTGCTCAACGAAAGTCTGCTGCAGGCTCTGCAGGCGCAGGCGGAAAAAATTGTGATTACCGAAGCCAGCGCGCGTTATATCAGTCAGCTGGTGCGCGAAACCCGGCGTCAGCCGGGGGTGCGGCTGGGTGCCAGCCCACGCGGTTCGCTGGCGCTGATGCGGGCGGCGCGGGCACTGGCGTTACTGAACGGCAAAAAAGCGGTCACCCCGGAGCTGGTGCGGCCACTGCTGGAGCCGGTGCTGGGCCACCGTATGCTGTTCCGCGATGCTGCCCTGCAGCAGGATGACCGTGCGGCCTTCTGGAAACAGCTGATTGCTGCTGTGCCGGTACCGGATTATCCCCAGGGCGATGGCGCGCAGGACAAGCGCTGATAATGAGTTCTTCTGCGCTGCAAACCCGGCTGCGCCCGCTCAGCAGCTGGCTGGCAAAGTATGTGAACGCTCACCGCTTTCTATGGCTGATGTCGCTGCTGTGCTTTCTCATCGCCTGGAACCGTGGCATTGCTCTGCTGTACGGCCTGCTGGCGCTGATGCTGTCGCTGATCGCCATCAGCTGGCTGATGCCCTGGTGGAGCCTGCGCCGGCTGAGTCTGTCGCGGCAGCAGCTGGGGCAGGCCACCGCCGGCCAGACGCTGCAGCTGCAGTATGAATTTGCCACGCCGGCGCCGGTTTTCTTTCTGCGTATCTGCGAACAGATCCCCGGCAATCAGCAGGCGCCGGCGGAAAGCCGCTGCCATTTTCTGGCGCGCGCGGCGGCCGGTGAAGCGGTGACACTGTCGTATCCGTGTGAACAGCGCGGTGTCTTTCTGCTGCCGGCGCCGCAGCTCAGCTGTGCCTGGCCTTTTGGTTTTGTTGAACGGCATGTCAGGGTGCCGGTAGCCGACAGCCACATTGTGGTGGCGCCGAAGACCTTCCGCATCCGTCAGCTGCCGTTGCCGGCCAGCGGTAATCCGGTACTGGCCGGGGCGGATTCGTTTCTGCCGCGCAGCGCTCACAGCGATTTCGCCGGGGTGCGTGATTACCGCGCCGGCGATTCCCTGAAAACCGTGCACTGGGCGGCGTCAGCCCGTCAGCAGCAGCTGGTGGTGCGTGAATATCACAGTTATGACACGCCCTGCTGGCTGGTGGTCGTGGATGGTCAGCAGGGCAACGCTCTGGGCGACGGCGCCGATAACACTTTTGAATACGCCATTCAGATCGCCGCTTCCATGCTGCGTTATGCCCAGCGGCAGCAGCTGAAGCTGACACTGGTGGTGGGTGGCCGGCGGCCGCTGAAACTGACGCTGGACGCCGGTGCACAGAATATTGCCGAAGCACTGCTGGCACTGGCCTATGTGCAGGATGACGGCAGCCAGAGTTATCAGCAGCTGGTCACGCAGACGCTGGCAGAAGCGCAGGAGCCGCCGCTGCTGATGACAATCCGCCGCGCCAGTCAGCCGCTGACCCTGCCTGATACCCGCGCTCATCTGGACGTGGTGTATAACGACGACAGTTTCCGCCAGCCACTGCAACAGTATGCCGAAGGCTGGCGGCAGACGGCGGAGGGTGTGATGCGTCTCGATCTGCACCGGTTAAGCAAACTGCATCAGGTATTTTCCGCATGATGGCGCGTTCGCAGGGATTATTCTGGCTGGCGCTGCAGCTGAGCGTGGCGGCCGCCGGCGCCGCGGGGGCGCTGCTGTCTGCCCCGGCGGGGGGGCTGTTGTTTCTTGTTCTGCTGCCGCTGAATATTGTGACGCTGAAAAAAGGCTGGGACGCGCGGGACAACCCGCAGCGTAATAAAACGCTGGCCGATGGTCTGGCAGTGGCCGGACTGCTGGCCTTTCCGGCACTGGTGTTCAGCCACGGTCTGATGACCGCGCTGGGCGCCCTGTTGCTGGCCACCACGCTGGCACTGAACGTACAGCTGAACCATTACCGCAAATTTTATCTGCTGCAGCTGGTGAGCTTTGTGCTGCTGCTGGTCGGGGCGGCGGAAGCTGACAGTGGCAGTTACCTGCTGGTGATGGCGGCTTATTGTCTGCTGGCCGCTTTTTCCCTCAGTGAAGCCTGGCTGGACCGTGGCGCGGCAACGGCGGATCTGCCCGGCCCCGGCGCTGGCCAGCGGGCCGGCATGGCACTGCTGAGCATGGCGCTGGCGGTTATTTTTTATCTGCTGATCCCGCGGCTGGCGCCGCTGCACTGGGGGGCGCAGGAATCCTCTGCGGCCGATTTTTATCAGAATTCTGCCTGGGAAGGTTCGGCGCGGCAGAGTTTTGCTGACCCGTATCAGCCACCGGCGGCACCGCAGAACAGCAGTCAGCAGCAGTATGACCAGCTGCAGGAAATTACCGACCTGTCGCAGATTAATCATGATGGCTACCATTACGACGGCTTTAACGAAAGCTTTGATATCCGAAATCCGGAGCGCAGCGGTCTGGTGGATCTGAATGCGGTGGTGGCGCGCATGAAAGCCACGCACGGCACTTATCTCAAGGTGCGCACCTTTGATACTTTCGATGGCAGCCGCTGGCACTCCGCACGGGAAGATATTTCGCGCAAACTGCACACTGACCGCAGCGGTAAGGCGGTGATTAATCCGGCGGCAGAGCAGCAGGCAGCGGCTACGCGGTTCCGTTATACCATCACCATTGAACAGCCGATGCCGGCCTGGTTGCCGGTGGCACCGGACCCGGTTGCCCTGTGGGTGCCGTCCACTGTGATTGCTCTCGATCAGTTTGCCCAGCCGCTGTTGCCGGGCATGTTGCAGCCGGGCATGCGTTACACCGTCAGCTCCACGTATGAGCGTCAGGACAAGCGACTGGTTTCGCACGCGACGGCGGCGGGCAAAGCCGATCTGCAGCTGCCGCGGGATTTTGATTCGCGTATTCTGCGGCTGGCGTATCAGGTAACAGCAGCGGGTAAAAACCCTTACGAAAAAGCGCAGCTGCTGGAGCAGCATCTGCGCAACGGTTATGAATACAGCTTTGATTCGGTTCTCAGCTCCCAGGGTTATACCCCGCTGAGCCGCTTTTTATTCGACGATAAACAGGGGCACTGTGAACATTTTGCCAGTGCCATGACCATCATGCTGCGCAGCCTGAATATTCCGGCACGGCTGGTCACGGGTTTCAGTGCCAGCAGTCAGAACCCGCTGACCGGTTATTTTGAAATCCGTGCCATTGATGGTCACGCCTGGACCGAAGCCTGGATTGATGGCCGCTGGGTCACGTTTGAACCGACGGCCTATTACCGTCTGCCCGATGGTCAGCCGGGCACCTCGGTGGCGGAACAGATTTCCCGTTATGCCGAAGACATACAGCACCGCCAGCAGCAGGCCGGTGCCGGTGAATTCAGCGGCAGTGCTCTGCTGGGCAGCCTGTGGTTAATGCTCAGTCATGGCGTGATTTTATTACTGGCTTTCCTGCGTCTGCTGCTGGTGAGCCTGTGGCCATTGTGGCTGTTGCTGGCGCTGGCCGGCGTGCTGGCCTGGTTCAGCCGGCGCTACTGGCTGCCACCACTGTATGCCGCCATCAGCCGCTGGAAAATAAAACATTATCAGCCCCGGGATGCTGCCGCTGCGCTGCGTTTTTATCTCTGGCATCTGCAGCGTATCAGTCAGTGCCGCCTGCCGGCGCGGCCATCGTCGCAGTTGCTGCATGAATGGCTGCTGCAGGTACAGCAGGTGTACGGTGAACAGGCCGCTCTGCAGCGCCTGGCGGAGCTGGTGGACGCGGTTATTTATGCTGGTCAGCAGGTGGACACGGAAGAGATCCGCCGGCTAGTGGCTGAGGTCAGTTTCAGCCACCGCTGAGGCGGTTATTTTTTGCGGATGTGCTTTTTCTTTTCTTTGATAAATTTGCCGAAGTCGCGGTCTTTTCTGCGTTTTTCCGCATAGGATAAATCGTGAAAATCCGCTTCTTCGCTGATCTTGCGGTAGTTATCAAAGTGTTGCTGACTGATACCGGCCGCGCTAATGGCATCGCGCACGGCACAGCCGGGTTCATCGGTATGGGTGCAGTTGCGGTAACGGCAGTGTGCGGCGGCCTGCAGAATATCGTCATAGCTGCCGGCAATGCCGCTGTCTGCGCCCATAATGCCGAACTCACGCATACCTGGGTTATCAATAATCAGGGCGCCGTTATCCAGCATAAATAATTCCCGCCGCACCGTGGTGTGGCGGCCTTCGCCGGTGCCGCTGACGGTCTGGGTCTGCTGCCGTTCGCGGCCGAGCAGATAATTCACCAGGGTACTTTTGCCGACACCGGAAGAGCCGACAAAACAATAGGTTTTCTGCGGCTGCAGCAACTGCATAAATTCATCCAGCCCGTCCCGGGTAACGTTGCTCAGCGTCAGGACCCGGCTGTGAATGCCGGCCGTGCGCATGCTGTCCAGCAAGGCCTGAATGTCGTCAGCACTGACCAGATCGGTTTTCGTCAGCAGGATCACGGCTTCGGCACCACCGTCGGCAATCATCACCAGATAGCGTTCCAGACGCCGGATATTAAAATCCTGCTGACAGTCGGTGACCAACACCACGACATCCGGGTTGGCGGCAATCATCTGGTAATCAACGCTGTCGCCGGCGGATTTGCGCCGCAGGCTGGTATGCCGGGGCAGCAGCGACTGAATAACCGCTAAATGACTGCCGGCCGGAGTTTCAACGCACACCCAGTCACCGACGCAGGGTTGCTCCTGCGCCTGCGGATGATGGTAGCGGTAACTGCCGGCCAGTACGGCGCGGAAGCTGCTGCGGCCATCGCTGACCAGCCACACATCGCGGTCGACAGCGACGACGCGGACAATGTGCTGATCCGGCTCACAGGCGTTGGCCTGTGTGCTGTGCCAGCCGATGGCCTGCAGGGCGTTAAGATTTTCCATACTCAGACTTCCGCTGGTGGTGTGCTGTTACGGTCGTGGTGAAAAATTATACCGTGGTTACAGCGGCGTGTTACCGGTCATTTTTTCGACCAGATAATCGACAAACACCCGCACCCGGGCAGGCATATTGCTGCCGCCGATAAACACCGCATGAATGGCCTCGCGGTCGTGCGGATTGAAGTCCTGCAGCAGAGGCACCAGCTGACCGTTGGCCAGTGCATCCTGAATATGGAAATCACCGATGCGGGTAATGCCGATTCCCTGGACGGCCAGCTCAACCAGGGTTTCACCGTTATTGGCGGTGATATTGCCGGTCACCGGTAACATAAAATTCTGTCCCTGCTGGCGGAATGGCCAGCCGGGTTCCAGCCGGCGGAAACTGAAATCCAGACAGTTATGCTGCTGCAGGTCGGCCGGTACCTGAGGGATACCGGCCGTGGCCAGATAGGCCGGCGACGCGACGACGGTACGCCCGGTGCTGCCCAGTGGCCGGGCATGCAGCGGGCTGTCGGGCAGTTTGCCGAAACGGATGGCGACATCGGTATGGCCGCCGGTGACGTCGCTGAGCTGGTCGCTGACATCAAGCTCCAGCGTAATATCGGGGTAGCGCTGCATAAATTCCTGCAGCAGCGGCACGATGGTCAGACGGCTGTGGGCGGCGGCGGTGCTGACCTTGAGCAGACCACCGGGGCGGGCGCGTTCGGCGATCGCGGACTCCGTATCTTCCAGATCTTTGAGGATGCGGCGTGCGGCCAGTGCATAGGACTCCCCCTCGCTGGTGAGATGCAGATTGCGCGTGGTACGCACCACCAGGCGGACGCCCAGCCGTTTCTCAATGCGGCTGACCACCCGGCTGACGGCCGATGGTGTCAGCCCCAGTTTACGCGCAGCTCCACTCAGACTGCCGGCACAGGCGACGGCGAGAAAGGTTTCCAGTTCAGCGGTTTTATCGGTTTTTCCGGATTTCATCGGTGTTCGGCTGCCGCAGGGGAATTATTTATCTGTGATTTGAATGCAAAGCTGGGTGACCATTATCCTGACTACTCAGGCGATTGCCAGTGATCTATATTCCGCTCAATCACAAATCTGCGGAATTATTTATGAAAGTTAACCTCCCTCTGCTGGCCCTGGCGGTCGGTGCATTCGGCATTGGCGTTACGGAGTTTTCGCCCATGGGCATGTTGCCTGTGATTGCCGGTGATCTGGATGTCTCGATTCCTGCGGCCGGCATGCTGATCAGTGCCTATGCCTTCGGCGTACTGATCGGCGCGCCGCTGATGACACTGGCCTTTGCCAGTATGCCGCGGCGTAAACTGCTGCTGTTGTCGATGGCTGTTTTTACCGCCGGCAACCTGATTTCGGCGCTGGCTGACAGCTACACAACGCTGCTGATTGGCCGCATTGTGACCTCATTCAACCATGGTGCCTTCTTCGGCGTTGGTTCGGTGGTGGCCACCAGTATCGTGCCGCCGGACAAAAAAGCCGGGGCGGTGGCAGCCATGTTTTCCGGCCTGACCATCGCCACCATCGGTGGGGTGCCGCTGGCGACCCTGATCGGTGAAACCATTGGCTGGCGGGTGGCCTTTGCCGGCATTGCGGCCATCGGTGTGGTGACCATGCTGGCGCTGCGTTTCTCCCTGCCGCCTCTGGCCACGGAAAGCAAAGCCGATATGGCCGCGGAGCTGAAAGTACTGGGCAAAGGGCCGGTGCTGGCGGCGCTGCTGCTGACCGTGGTCGGCTCCAGCGCCATGTTTACTGTGTTCACTTATATCGTGCCGATTCTGCAGCAGGAGACACTGGCGTCATCCGCTTTCGTCACCGCCATGCTGGTGGTTTATGGCAGCGGCCTGGCGGTCGGTAACGTATTGGGCGGACGCTTTGCCGACCGTTCGCTGGATGCCACGCTGATCGTCTCGCTGCTGGCGGTGGCGATTCTGCTGGTGGTCTTTGCGCTGAGTATGTCATCCGCGTGGCTGGCAGCGCCGCTGATTTTCCTCTGGGGTATTGCCAGCTTTGCCCTGGTGCCGCCGCTGCAGTCGCTGGTGGTACAGGAAGCCGGTGATGCACCGAATCTGGCCTCAGCGATGAACATCGGTGCCTTCAATCTGGGCAACGCCCTGGGGGCGGCGCTGGGCGGGGCAGTGATCAGTGCCGGTCTGGGGCTGCCGGCGGTGGCCGTAGCCGGTGCCGCCACGGCAATCCTGGGGTTATTGCTGGTGCTGCTGTTCCGCAGCCGCCGCGGGAAAGGGGATGCGGTGGAAGTGTCCTGCTGACGTTCCTGCTGTCGTCCGGGGGCTGGCAGGCAGCGCTCTGCCAGATCGCCCGGTCGTGTCATTGGTTTTCCTGTCTGTGTTACTTATACTGTTCGTTCATACAGTATTCAAGACAGCCTTATGCGCCTGTTTATTGCCGAAAAACCCAGTCTGGGCCGCGCCATTGCCGCGGTTCTGCCCAAGCCGCACAGCAAAGGGGAAGGCTTTGTGCGGGCCGCCAACGGCGATGTGGTGAGCTGGTGTATCGGACATCTGCTGGAGCAGGCAGAACCGGAAGCCTACAGCCCGGCGTATAAACAGTGGCGGCTGGATACGCTGCCGATTGTGCCTGAACAATGGCAGTTGCAGCCGAAAGCGCAGACGCGCAAACAGTTAAGCGTGCTGCGTAAGCTGGTCAAAGAAGCCGGTCAGCTGGTGCATGCCGGCGATCCGGACCGGGAAGGCCAGCTGCTGGTGGATGAAGTTGTCTCTTTTCTGAAAGTCCCTGCTGCCAAACGACAGACTATGCAGCGTTTATTAATCAGCGATTTAAACCCACAGGCGGTCAGCCGCGCGCTGCAACAGTTAAAACCCAATCAGGACTTTATGCCGCTGTCGGTGTCTGCGCTGGCGCGTTCACGGGCTGACTGGCTGTACGGTATGAATTTAACCCGGGCCTGTACGGTGAAAGGCCGCCAGGGCGGGCTGCAGTCGGTGTTGTCGGTCGGCCGGGTGCAGACACCGGTGCTGGGGCTGGTAGTGCGCCGTGATGAGGAGATCGCACGTTTTGTCAGCCGGCCGTTTTATGACGTGCGGGCGGCGCTGCATATGGATGACGCCAGCCCGCTGAGTTTTTACGCCAGATGGCAGCCGAGCGAAGCCTGTGCCGCCCATCAGGATGAAGATGGCCGGGTATTGAATCCGAAACTGGCCGGCAATGTGGCCGGCCGTATCCGTCACCAGCCGGCACAGGTGGAGACGGTTGAGCGTAAACAGAAACAGCAGAGCGCTCCCCTGCCTTACAATTTATCCGCACTGCAGATTGATGCCGCCCGGGCCTTTGGTTTAAGCGCCAAACAGGTGCTGGACGCCTGTCAGAGTCTGTACGAAAAACATCAGCTGATTACTTACCCCCGGTCTGATTGCCGTTATCTGCCCAACGAACATTATGGCCGCCGGCAGCCGGTGGTGAAGGCCATTGCGGCCAACGATCAGCAGCTGGCCGGGGTGATTGAACAGGCCGATTTAACCTTGCGCAGCAAAGCCTGGAATGACAGCAAAGTGGAAGCGCACCATGCGATTATTCCGACGGAAAAAGGCAGCGCCTTCAACAGTCTGGCGCTGACGGAAAAACAGCTGTACGGCATGATTGCCCGTCAGTATCTGCTGCAGTTTTATCCGCCGTTTCAGTATGCCGACACGCGCGTGGAGCTCACCATTGCCGGCGGAACCTTTATCGCCAGCGAGCGTGAGGTGCTCAGTGCGGGCTGGAAACAGGCCATGCCGGTGCGGAATGCCAGTCAGGAAGACGCGGAAGGTAAGCGCTTACCGGCACTGAAAAAAGGCCAGACATTATGGAGTGGCGAGCCGCAGATTGATGAAAAACATACCCAGCCTCCTCAGCACTTTACCGACGCCAGCCTGCTGGCCGCGATGACCGGTATTAACCGGTTTGTACGCGATGCTGAACTGAAAAAAATTCTGCGGGACACGGATGGGCTGGGAACCGAAGCGACCCGGGCGGGGATTATTGAATTATTGTTTAAACGCGTCTTTTTACGCCGCGAAGGCAAAAGTATCCGTGCCACGGGGCTGGGCAAGGCATTGATTGCAGCACTGCCGGAAAGTACCACGGTGCCGGATATGACCGCGCAGTGGGAGCGGCAGCTGAGCGATATCAGTGAAAAAACCCTGAAATACGATGACTTTATGCAGCCGCTGCTGCATCAGCTGCAGCAGCTGATCGCCCAGGCCAGTGTACTGGACGTGCAGGTTTTTCACGGCATAAAAACGGAGAAGCCTGCTTTCCGCCGCCAGGGCCGCAAAAAGGCAGCGCCGGCGGCGGCCGGTAAGCGTCCGCCGCGGCGGAAAAAGAGCGCTTAGCGCTTATGCTGCCGGGCGCCGCACGTCAGCCCGGCTTCAGGCGCCGTTACTGCTGCTGGCCAGTCTGGCGGCCATGGCGGTAAACACACCGGCGGTGATCCGGTTGAGTATTTTCTGCGCGCCGTGGCTGGACATCAGCCAGTGGCTGAGGGACGCCGCACTCCAGGACACACCACAGAACAGGACAAAGCCGGTGAGCATAAAAATGGCTCCGAGCTGTGCCGTCTGCAGCATGACATTACCGTATTCCGGAGAGGTGAACTGTGGCAGAAAGGCGAGAAAAAACAGCGATACCTTGGGGTTGGTAATGTTCATCAGAATACCGCGCCGGTAAAGTGCAAACCCGGAACGGGCATGGGCACGGGGTGTCTCATCACTGTTGCTGGCGGCGGCGTGCCAGGCCTGCCAGGCGAGATACAGCAGGTACACCGCGCCGGCCATTTTCAGCAGCGTGAAGGCAATTTCCGAGGTTCTGAAAATCACGGCCACGCCGAGGGCTACGGCGGTGGTATGAAAAATCAGTCCGGTACACAGGCCGGCGGTGGTCAGAATGCCTTTGCGGGCGCCATACAGCGCGGACTGGGTCATAACAAACAGGATATCCGGGCCGGGTGCCATCACCAGCACGACCGACGCCAGCGTAAAAGTAAGCAGGGATTCAACAGGCATAACAACAGTCCGCAGTGTGAGAGGCGGGGATTATACGCCTCTGCCGGCGGATGTGCTTTATTGCGGCAGCGCGGTGAGCAGCGCCTGATAGGTGTCGCTCAGCTCAGCGCTCAGTTGCTGCAGCTGAGTGGCATCCTGCGCTTTGGCGGCCTGTTCTATCTGTGCACAGAGACTCATCAGGCATTCGCCGCCGATATTACCGCTGGCCCCTTTCAGGGTGTGAGCGGTGGCCTGGGCGGTCGGGAAATCATTGTCTGCCACGGCGGTCTGAATGCCTTCGACCTGCGCCGGGCTGGTGCGGATAAACAGCGCGCACACTTTATTCAGCAGGGTTTCATTGTGCATCAGCCGGGTGAGTGCGGCGTCGCGGTTCCATACGATATCGGGCATAAGCACCTCCTTGTTTTAAGCTTGGCACAGATTAACGTGGCTGGCCTGTCGGCGGCTTTATTTTTCCGTAAGTGGATCGCCGTTGTCATAGGCACAGACGACAATGTCGGCGACATAGTGGCCTTCACGGATGTGGTGGCGGCAGGACCAGCCGATGCGCCGGGTCAGCTGCTCGGTCAGTTCCAGTCCGAGGCCATAACCGGTCTGTTCCTGCGGACTGGCCTGATCACCGTCATCCAGGCCGACCGGGTTGCGGATGATGATGTGATCGTCCTGCTGTTCAATCACCACGCTTCCATGCCAGCAATGCTGATAGGCATTGCGGATCAGATTACCGAGAATAATCCGCGCCGGGATCGCCGGCACATTGCAGCTGAACGGGCGGGTGGAGATGTCCGTGGTCACCGGTTTGCCGGTCAGCAGATAACCCATTTCATCGGCCAGTTCCCGCACCAGGGCGCCAATATCCACGTTCTGACTCTGCAGCGGGGTATCGGGTTCATGGTTCAGCCACAGCAGGGTTTCGGTCAGGTGTTTCATGGTCAGGCTGGCGCGGTCGATGCGGTCGAGTACCGCCTGTTCGGCCTCCACCCGCTGTTGTTTCTGGCTGAGTTTGCGCTGCAGCTCAATGTTGGAGCGGATGGTGCTGATGGGGGTGCGCAGCTCATGGCTGGCATGGCGCAGAAACCTGTGTTCACGGTCCAGTGCCTGCTGGACTGAGGTCAGGCTGGAGCGGATCAGCTCTGCCATTTCATTCAGTTCCGGGTAAGAAAAGTCCGGCACCGGATGAGACAGCTTGTCACTGTCGAGGGAGTGGGTCCAGGCGCGTAATGCTGCCATCGGCCGCGAGACATGGCGCAGCAGCAGCCAGCTGATAAGGGCAATAAAGCTCAGCACGGCAAGGCTGACGGTGAGCATGAATTCTTTATTCTGCCGGGCGGTGACGTGCACAACGTCAGACTGCTCCGGTGGCGTCAGGCGCTGGCTGATATACAGCGGACCATGGTCGCTCTGATAACGCATCAGAAACACAATATGGTGTGGCCGGCTGAACCAGCCACCGTCGGATTCCTTATACAGGGTGGCCGCTTCTGCCGGTGGTGTGGCAAAGGCCTGCTGCACATAGTCCGGCATGTTCTGCCAGACAGAAGCAATATAAAAGCCGCTGAATTCCTGTCCCTGATGACGATCCTCTGCACTGATAACCTGCTCAAACGTGCGTGCACTTTTTTCCATCGTGCCGGCCATGGAGGCATCCAGTCCGCGGATAAAATAATCGGTGGAAATCAGTGAATAGGCAGCCATCAGCAACAGGCCAAGGGACACAAATGAGGCAACCAGTAACAGCCGCAGGCTGATTTTATTTTTTTTCATCGGAGGCATCGCTGTGCAGATCGCGGATGGCAAAACCGGCACCGCTGATGGTGTGCAGCAGTGCTGTGGCAAACGGCGCGTCGATGGTTTTACGCAGATTGAAAATATGCACTTTCAGGCTGTTGCTGTCGGGGTGATCATCGCCCCAGACGGCGTCCATCAGGTTTTCCCGTGACACCGGTGAGGGCGCGGCACGCAGCAGACATTCCAGTAGTTGCCAGCTGGTGGGCGACAGTTTCAGCGGCTGACCGGCGCGGCTGGCACTGTGTTCACTGAGGTTCATTTCCAGGTCGCCGCAGCGCAGCTTCTGCACCTGACCACTGCGCCGCCGTGACAGTGCCTGAATACGGACCACCAGTTCCTGCAGTTCAAACGGCTTGACCAGATAATCGTCACTGCCGGCACGGAAGCCTTCCAGTTTATCGTTCAGCTGGTCGCGGGCGGTGAGCATCAGGACAGGGGTATCGTTGCCCTGTTCGCGGATTTTCTGGCACAGGGTGAGACCGTCCATGCGCGGCATATTGATGTCGAGCAGCAGCACATCGTAATGACCGGCATTCATCAGATTGAGGCCGGCGACCCCGTTGCTGGCGTGGTCACACAGCATCTCTTCCAGTTCCAGATACTGGATTAAGGTCTGCGCCAGATCGAGGTCGTCTTCTACCAGTAATAACTTCAGCATGGGTCTGCTTTATCGTTGGTTGCCGGCTGGCCGGAGAACCAGAGTTTCAGTTGCCGTAAACGTTCGCCGATATCGTGCTGAATGGCAACCAGCACCGGAATCAGAATCAGGGTAATGACGGTCGCGAACATAATACCGTACCCCAGTGCCACGGCGGCGGGAATCAGGAACTGCGCCTGTGTCGAGGTTTCAGCCAGCAGTGGCGCCAGACCGGCAAAGGTGGTGAAGGAGGTCAGTAGTACGGCACGCAGACGGCTGCGGCAGGCAAGACTGATGGCCTGCAGCTGGTGGTCGGCATCCGGTTTCAGATCGTTATAGCGCGACACCAGCAGCAGGCTGTCATTCACCACCACGCCACTGAGGGCGATGATGCCGTTGAACGACAGGATGCTCATCGGCAGATCGTTCAGCCAGTGGCCAAGAATGGCACCGACCACACCAAACGGAATCGCGGTCATGATCAGCAGCGGCTGAATATAGGATTTCAGCGGAATGGCCAGCAGCATATAAATCACCAGCATGGCGATTGCAAAAACCGACAGCATGGATGACTGGGTTTCTGCCTGTTGTTCGGCTTCGCCGCCGAACTGAATATCCAGTCCCGGATACTGGCGCTCGAGCTGCGGCACTATAGTCTGTCGCAGGCTGGTCACCAGTTCGGTGGATGACATGCTGTCTTTATCCACATCGGCGGAAATATACAGCGCGCGTTTGCCGTCGATGCGGGTGATGGTGTCGCGTGCATAACCGTATTCAACGCTGGCTACGGAAGACAGCGGCAGCACAGTGCCGTCATCTGTGCGGATGCGGGCACTGAGTACGTCGGCCGGATTCTGCCGCGCGGCATCCGGATAACGGACTTTCACTTCAATTTCATCACTGTTGCGCTGAAAGCGCTGTACCACCTGACCGCTGAATGCCTGCAGCACCTGTTCGGCCAGCATATCGGTGGTTAACCCCATGGCTTTGCCCTGCGCATTCAGCTGCAGGAACAGCTGTGGCTGGCTGGCTTCAAGGTTGTCTTCGATACCGCTGACCGCGGGAATATTCTCCAGCTCAGCTTTCATCGCGGCGCCGGCGGCAGACAGAATGTCATCGTCGTTAGCGCGCAGTTCCACGCGCAGGGCATCTACCATATCCGGATGACTGGCCACACTCAGGGTGCGTACGCCCGGCGGCAGGCCGGCGCTTTCTTTCCAGCGGCGGGTGAAGGTATTGATGTCGTAAGGCGCGTCGCCGGCCAGTTCCACGGTCACCTTGCCGGACTGATCGGCTTCCGACAGCAGCTGAATATTGCCGATTCCGCTGCTTACCGCACTGTGACTGTCAGCAACCAGCTGCTGATCAACCTGATGCGCTTTCTGTTCCAGTGCCCGCAATGCTGCATGGGTCTGGCCGAAGCTGGCGTCGGTCTGCATGGTAATTTCACCGCGTACATTATCGCCGGGAATATCGGGGAAAAAACTCAGCCGTACCGCACCGGTGAAGGGCATGGCCATGACCAGTATAAACAGGGCAATAAAAAGCACGGCGACGGCGTAGCGGTAGCTGAGCGCGATTTCAATCGCCGGTTTATAAACGCGGTCATTAAACCACTGCAGACCATGGTCGGCTCCGTGCTGTAATACCTGCCATACCCGCATCAGCGGATTGCGGCTGGCTTTTTTATGGGTATTCAGATGTGCCAGATGGGCGGGCAGAATCAGTTTGGATTCGGCGACGGATAACAGCAGACAGATGGTGACCACGGTCGCGAACTGAGCATACAGCTGGCCCATGCCGCCGCTGATATTCGACAGCGAATAAAACGCCACCACGGTGGTGAACACACCGAACAGGGTCGGTACCGCAACACGCATGGTGCCTTTGATGGTATTACGCAGGGTGTCGCCTTCCTGGCTGCGGACGGTGTACACACTTTCACCGACCACCACCGCATCATCGACCACGATCCCCAGCGCCATAATAAAACCGAAGGTGGTGAATTCATTCAGTGACAGGCCGGCAAAACTGTCGCCCATAAAATACAGGGTGCCGAAGAAAATAAATGGCAGACCCATGGCGACCCAGAAGGCGACGGTCAGATTAAGAAACAGCGCCAGCAGGGCAAATACGGCGAGAATCCCGGTCATGGCATTACTCACCAGCAGCTGCAGCCGTTCGCTGATAAAACCACTGCGGTCATACCAGTCAGACAGTTCAACGCCCTGCGGTAATTTACCGTCGTTGTGCCATTCGTCGATAACGTCGCGGGCGGCTTTGACGGTGTTGGTGATGTCGTCCTGGCCGGTGGTGATAATCTGCAGGGCAACACTGCCTTCACCGTTGAAGCGTGA
Source organism: Pseudomonadota bacterium (assembly GCA_030145845.1). Classification (GTDB taxonomy): domain Bacteria; phylum Pseudomonadota; class Gammaproteobacteria; order Pseudomonadales; family Oceanobacteraceae; genus Venatoribacter. The sequence goes on along the minus strand of JAIXHJ010000017.1, from coordinate 31,039 downwards.
CAGCACCGCGGTGTCATCGTCGTAGGTGTCGTTAATGGTTGCGACGTCACCCAGTGTCAGCATCACGCCGGCGGTGCTGGTGATTAACGGGATGGCGGCAAATTCTTCTTTTAAATAGGCCTGTTGTGAGGCCTTTAACTGCAGGTAAATCTGCTCATTTTTCAGCACCGCAGTCATGGTGCTGGATGACCCCTGATTGATGGCATCCTCAACATCGGATAATGACAGGCCGTAGGCCTGCAGGCGGCCTTCATCAATTTCGATCACCATCATCGGGTCGAGCCAGCCGGATTTACTGACGCGGCTGATATCGGGGTCGGCAAGTAAATCGGATTTCAGTTCATCGGCCAGCTGCTGCAGTGTGTGGCGGTCGGCATCACCGTGCAGCTGCAGCCACAGTGAGTGTTCCTCACGCTCCGCTTTTTCGATTACCGGGTTTTTGGCGTCGGCGGGAAAGGTGGAAATGGCATCGACCTTACTTCTGACATCGCGCAGCAGCACATCCAGATCGTAATCGCTCTGCTTCTCCACGGTGACGGTCACCCCACTGGCGGTGGAGGAGCTGGTGATGCTTTTGATGCCGGTCACGTCTTCCAGCTGGTCTTCGATTTTAATCGCCAGTCCTTCCTCCGACTGTTTCGCTGAACCACTGTCGTAGGTGACGGAAATGGTCAGGCTGTCCGGCTCCATGCTCGGGAAAGCTTCCTTACGCAGACTGCCGACCTGAAAAATACCCAGTGCAATCACCAGCACCATCAGCAGGTTGGCGGCCACCGGGTTATTGGCAAACCAGGGGATAATCCCTTTGTTCCAGCTCTGATCACTCATGCTCAGACTCCACCGGTTTGACGGCCATGCCCGGCATATAACTGCTCAGCGGGTGAGTCAGGACCTGAACGGACTGATTACGCAGTGCCTGTGGCGGGCGGATATAAATGGCGCTGGCATCGCTGGCGCTGGCTGCGGTGGCGAATTTCTTCAGTACCCCAGCGTCCACATACCAGATTTCACCGCGCTGACTTAAGGCGGCCGGCGGCAGACGCCACAGGTTATCCACCTCGCGGCCGTGGATATCGGCACGGATAAAGGTGCCCGGGGCCAGTACCGGTGACTGCTGCAGAGGATTATCCAGCGCTGCAATCAGTGACTGCTGGCGGCTGCTGTCGTCGACATGCCGTTCGGCGCGGCGGATATAGCCCTGCCACTGCTGCCCGCTTTCAACGGCAGTGAGCGTAACCGGCCAGTCCCCCTGATCCAGGGTGCTAATATCCGGCAGGTTATTCCAGTCCCGCTGCGATAATGACAGCGGAATTTCCACCCGGTCGGTGCTGTAAAGAGTGGCCACTTCACCGCCGCTCTGCAGGTAGCTGCCGGGCGCCACACTGCGGCTGACAATCAGAGCGTCAAAGGGCGCCGTGATGCTGGTCTGCTGCAGATCCTTACGGGCGCTGGCCACGGCGGCTCTGGCGTTGCTGACCGCAGCGCGGGCGGCTTTCACCTGTGGTTCATGCAGCACCAGTGGAGAGTCGGGCTCACCCTGCATGCCGGACGCTTCCCACTCGGCGCGGGCCTGGGCGGCTTCGCGCTGGGCTTCGAGCAGATCCACTTCGGCGCTGGCCAGATCATTGCCGGCGCTGGCAAGCGCGGCACGGTAATCACTGTCTTCCAGCTGCAGCAGCAGATCGCCCTGATGTATCTGACGGCCACTTTCAAAGTTGTCTGCCAGACTGGCAACCCGTCCTGACACCTGAGCACTCAGGGTCAGGCTGAAATGAGGTTCGGCGGCGCCGAAGGCTTCCACCGACGGCGCATAGCGGCCACTGCTGACGGTAATCACCTCGACCTCGGCGGCGACAGTATTCTGCTGGCGTTCGGGCAGCGGCCGCCCGGCCTGCTGTGCCATTTGCCGGCTGTTGTAGAGAAATACAGACAGCAGCAGGAGGATGGCGGCCAGCAGGGAAAACCATTTTGCGTAACGTTGAATCATTGGTTGTTTTCCTTAATGCCGAGTCCCAGGGCGAGGCCAAGCGTGATGCGGTTGCTGAGGCGCTGATAGGTAAGTTCATCCAGCTGTGACTGCAGATCGTAGGTCTGCTGCTGGACGTCGAGCAGATCGAGCATGGTGACCAGACCCTGGCGGTATTTCTGCTGGTAGCGGGTGAGGTTGTTGCGGGCACTGTTAAGCGCCTGCCGGATATGCTGCTGTTGTATGCCGAGGCTGTTTTCCTGACCGATGGCATCCTCCACTTCCTGCACGGCTGTCAGCAGGGTTTCGCGGTAGGCCTGATAACTCTGTGCGGTGGTCAGTGCCGCGGCATCGGCGGCGGCTTTCAGTTCACCGCTGCGGAACAGCGGGGCGGTCAGCTGGCCGAGCAGTGACCATACCGGATCGGTCAGCAACGCCTGGGCCGGTGACGGACCGCTGTCACTCAGCGCCGCTTCAAGGCTGATGGACGGCAGCATGTCTTTGTAGGCGGCCTGGGTGCGCAGGTCGGCGGCTTCGGTGGCCAGGTAAGCGGCTTTCAGGTCCGGCCGGCGCTGTAAGGTCTGTGCCGGCAGATCCGCCAGAGCAACCAGCACCTGCGGATAATCATCGGCAATGACGGTACTGCCACTGCTGCGGCCGAGCAGGACGTTCATTGCCCGTTGCTGCTGCAGCAGGGATTCCTGTGTGGCGGCCAGTGTTGCCCGGGCACTGGCGGCAGAGCTGCGGGCACTGTCGAGATCTTCCAGCGTACCCAGTCCGGCGCGGTAGCGCTGCACAATAAACTGTTCATTTTTCTCCAGCACGGCGACCCGCTGCTGTTCAATGCTGACACTGTGCTGCAGGTTGATCAGCTGCAGCCAGCCCTGCATGACTTCGGCCACCAGGGTGTCACGCGCTGACTGATACAGGGCCAGTTGTTCTGCCACGTCTCTGGCGGCGGCGGATTTTTCATTGGTCAGCTTTGCCCACAGATCCAGTTCCCAGCTGATGGTGACGGAGCCGGTGTAAGTGGCATCGCTGCCGGCATCCTTAGTGGCTGCCAGACCGGCATCGATATCCGGGTACTGCTCTGAACGTGTCTGGCGGTACTGCGCCTGCAGGATCTTCAGCGACAGCAAGGTCTGCTGTAAGCCGGGGTTGGCGTTCAGTGCTTCGTCGGTCAGGGCATTCAGCTGCGGGGTGCTCAGCAGCTCGCTGAGATAGGTCACCGTGCTGGTGTTATCCAGCTGTGACCATTGCTCAAGGCGCTGCTGTTCTTCCGCTGCGCGGGCGGCGTAGCCCTGGTCTCCGGGCATGGCGCTGCAGGCCGTCAGGATCAGGCTGCACAGCAGGGCCGGGGCCAGTGTAAACAGCGTTGGTGTGGGCATAACTCAGGGGTCTCCGTCACTGACCATGGCGGTCAGGGTACTTGGCTGTCAGGTTACTCTAGCGCCGTGCTGGTTAACGCCGGGTTAACGCATCCGGCGGGGGCGGGGGGTTGGTTCGGCTCAGGCTTTTTCAGCCGCTGATCACGGAACTGTCATATCATAGGCAGACTCTTTAGCGGACCTGTCTGCCCGGTGAGCCGGGGAATAGCAGGTGAGCCGTTATCCTTCTGATTGCCGGGGCTGTTATGACCAGTAGAAAAAACCGACCTTTGATTGATCTTTCCTGTACTGAGCGTGAATCCAATGAGTCGGATAACGTCTGCTTTGCCGATCTGCTGCAGGCGCGCCTGAGCCGCCGCCGCTGGTTGCAGGGCGGTGCGGCGCTGGCGGCCAGTCTGGGTCTGCCGGCCGGCCTCAGCGCCTGTGCTGAACGGCCGCTGCAGCCGGCAGGCACGGGTTCATCCCTGCTGGGATTTGAGGCTATTCCGGCCACGGCGGCCGACGCCATCAGCGTGCCGCCCGGTTACCGTACCCAGACACTGCTGCCATGGGGCACGCCGCTGCTGCCCGGTGCTGACGATTACCATGCCGATGCGTCTGACAGTGCTGCCCAGCAGGCGCTGCAGGTTGGTTCGCACCACGATGGGATGCACTTCTTTCCGATTGATGTGAAAACCGGTGGCAACAGCTCAACGGAAGGTCTGCTGGTTATGAACCACGAATACGTTGATCCGGCTATTCTGCACCCCGAAGGGCCCTCCGGCACGCCACGGCCGCTGGCGGAAGCCGAAAAAGAACTGGCGGCGCACGGCAACACCATTGCGCATATCCGTCTCAATGATCAGGGTGAATGGCAGTTGGTTAAAAACAGCCGCTACAACCGCCGCATCACCGGCACCACCGCCATGGCAATCGACGGTCCGCTGCGCGGTCACGACGCCATGGTCACCCGTTACAGCCAGGATGGCACCGCTACCCGCGGTACGCTGAATAACTGTTCCAACGGTTATACGCCGTGGGGCACTTACCTGACCTGTGAAGAAAACTGGGCCGGCTGTTTCGTCAGCCGTGGTGAGCAGTTACGCGGTCAGAAGCGTTACGGCATTCCTTATGAAGACAGTTATTACCACTGGCACACAGCCACGCCGGCAGCGGATCATACCCGCCGCTTTGATGCCACGCCGGTGGCGGCGAAGGCCGCTGACGATTACCGCAATGAGCCCAACACCTTTGGCTGGATTGTGGAGATTGATCCGTTTGACCCGGACAGTACACCGGTAAAACACACCGCACTGGGCCGCTTTGCCCATGAAGGCATTATTTTTCAGCCGGCGCAGGAAGGTGAGCCGCTGGTGGCGTATTCAGGCGACGATTCGCGCTTTGAATACATCTATAAATACGTCAGCCATGAGTCCTATCATGCCAGTACCGCCGGCCCTCATCTGCTGCAGCACGGCACTTTGTACGTGGCGGTATTCCATGATGATGGCCGGGGTGAATGGCGGGCGCTGGATATCGATGACGCGGATTTTCAGCGCCGTGCCGCACAGGCCGGTGTGACCTTTGGCGACCAGGGTGACGTACTGGTGAATACCCGGCTGGCGGCGGATGTGGCAGGCGCTACTAAAATGGACCGCCCGGAATGGGGCGCGGTGCATCCGCACAGCGGTGAGGTGTATTTCACCCTGACCAACAACAGCAAGCGCACTGATGATCAGCTCAATGCCGCCAATCCGCGCGCGCACAATGTACACGGCCATATTATCCGCTGGCGTGAAACCGCTGGGGTGGCCGGCGACCGTTTTGCCTGGGATGTGTTCTGGTTTGGTGGCGAAGCGGGGACGGCGCAGCCGCTGTTCGCGAAGGAATCGGACGCCGCCAGCGAAATTTCCAGCCCGGATGGCCTGTGCTTTGATAACGATGGCCGTCTGTGGATCGAAACCGATATGAGCAGTTATGGCGATCAGATCGGCAGCCGCGCGTTCGGCAATAACGGCATGTACTGCGCCGATCCGCACAGCGGCGAGGTGCGCCGTTTTCTCTCCGGCCCTATGGGCTGTGAGCTGACCGGTATTGCCACCACACCGGATCAGAGCACCCTGTTTGTGAATATTCAGCATCCGGGCGAAGGTTCAGAACCGGGGCAGTTTACCAGTCACTGGCCGGACGGCGGCAGCGCGCGGCCACGTTCAGCGACGGTGGCGATACGGCGTGCGGACGGCGGTAAGGTCGGTGCCTGAGGCGGCCGGCGTTCTGTCACCCGTCTGTGGCAGGCTGGCGCTGTCAGCGTGACAGAGATTGAGCGGAGAGAGTATGCCAGCGACTGAACGTTACCCGTTTGCCCGCCGGGTTCTGCACTGGCTGTCGGCGGCGGTGATTCTGTGGGCGACGCTCTCCGGCTTTACGCTTGTGCTGGTGGAATTGCCGCCAGCGCTGGAAGACGGCATCGGCGCCTTCAATGTTGCGGCCACCCTGCTGTTTATCCCGTTTTTTCTGTTGCGTCTGGGGCTGGCTGTCAGTCAGAAAAAGCCGGCATCCGCGGAACTGACAGTCCGTCAGCAGCGGCTGGCGGCGGCAGGCCATCAGGCGCTCTATATCACGGTGCTGCTGGTTCTGCTCAGTGGTGTCTGCATGATGGAGCGGCCTTTGCCGCTGTTCGGTCTGATGCAGCTGCCGCCTTTACTGACCCCGTCGCCGGTGACGCATTTTTTCTCTCTGCTGCATCATTACGCCTGTGCGTTGCTGGCACTGCTGGTGGCCGGTCATGTTGCGGCGGTGGTGATGCATCAGCGGCGTGGCGTGCGGGTTATGCACAGAATGCTGTGAACGGCGCCGGTTGGCTGCTTTGCTGAAGGAAATTCAGGAGAGGTTCCGGTAACGGGGAAGGCAGGGCTGGTATCAGGTTCTGTGCCTGAATACTGTGCCTCTCTGCTTGAGTCCCGTTACAACGCTTTTACTTATCGGTCGCTTCATGGCGAAGCCTTATCTTACTCTGAGGTCTGGCTGCTTCCCCAGCCGGCGGTACCCCATAACCGCTTTTACGGTTGTGACAACGACGTCACCGGTCTCAGTGGCTGCCTGCCATTTTGTGAGACTTAGCGAAATGTGGCTTTACGTGCAGGGCTGAAGCGATGGCGGAAACAGCGCCGGTAAACAGTCTGGCCACGGCTTTGTTACGTTCTGCATGGGCCTGCTGTACGTAGTATTCCACGTCGACTTCGCCGTAGGTGTTCAGTTTGAGGTCTTCTTTCATAGTGTCTTACCTTTATGGAGGGTGATTACTTACTGTACAGATATAGTAGTCGTAAGCCGGCGCTTGAAAAAGCGAAGCTTTCTAAGCAGAATGCTGAGAAAATCTCATCATTTGAGTCTTTTTATGCGTCGTCTTCCTCCGCTTAACTCACTGCGCATGTTTGAGGCATCTGCCCGCCATTCCAGCTTTGCTGCGGCAGCAGAGGAACTGGCGGTGACTGCCTCGGCGGTCAGTCATCAGATCAAAACGCTTGAGGAATACTTGGGTATTTCGTTATTCAGCCGTAACCGGCGTAAGGTGGAGCTGACGGCAGCGGGTGAGCAATATCTGACCGCGGTGAAACACGCGCTGGATGAAATTGAAGTGGCGACCCAGCGTCTGACTGCCAATCTCGATACCAATGTGGTGAACATCAGTGTGGCGCCTAACTTCCTTATCCGCTGGCTGATGCCGAGGATGAGTAAGTTTCAGGAGCTGTACCCGGATGTGGAGCTGCAGATCAATGCCTCCATGGGTCTGATTGATTTCAGCCGTTCGAATACCGATATGGCGGTGTACTTCGGCAACGGTGACTGGGAAGACATCGAAATGCACTTCCTGCGCAATGTGATGCTGGTGCCAGTGTGCAGCCCGTTTCTGATGCGTGGACCCCATCCGCTCAGGGAGCCGGCCGACCTGCGCCATCACACGTTGATTTACGTCAGCAAGCGCAAGTACGAATGGGATAACTGGCTGGAGCTGGCCGGCGCGGGATTTATCACGCCGAAGAACAGCCTGGCTATTTCCAGTGGTCAGCTGGCAACGGCGGCGGCGCTGGATGGTCTGGGGATTGCGCTGGCCGACAGCACCCTGACGTCGCGGGAGGTGGCATCCGGCCGCCTGGTGGTGCCCTTTGATATCAAGCTGGACACGCACAAGGCCTTTTATCTGGTGTACCGCAAACACCGTCCGCTGACGGTGGGGATGAAGGCGTTCAAGGAATGGCTGATGAGTGAAATGCAGGTGCAGGATGACGACCCGGTGCCGGCTGAGCCGGAAGTCATTCTGGGTAAGTAAAGACCGTCAGTTGCGCTGACCACTGGCTACGACTTCACCCTGTTCCCACAGTTTCCATTCCCCCGGCTGATAGATATCCCAGGCCTCATCGGTGGTCAGTGGTTCGGTGGCGATAATGCTGACCACATCATCCGGGGTGGTTTCGGCGGCAAAATCCACCGTCACATCCGTATCTTTCAGCTGCGCCGGGCCAAACGGCGCGCGGCGGGTGATGCTGGCCATTCTGGTCGAGCAGTAGCTGAACAGCCAGTTGCCATTACTGAGCAGGCAGTTGAACACCCCCTGCGCTGCGTACTCTTCTGCCAGCTCCACCAGTACGGCGGCCAGTTGCTGCGGCATGGCGTCGCGCGGCAGCACATGGTGCAGACGGTTCATCAGATCGCAGAAGATGGTTTCACTGTCGGTTTCGCCGACCGGCTCATAGGGACCGGGCTGGCGGGTAAACGCCGGCAGCTGACCGTTGTGGGCAAATACCCAGTAACGGCCCCACAGTTCACGAACAAACGGATGGGTGTTGGCGAGACAGATTTCGCCGACGTTAGCCTGGCGGATGTGGCAGATGGCAGTACGGCTTTTGATCGGGTATTCCTGCACCAGCCGGGCGACCGGTGAGGTGGCGCTGGGCTGTGGATCGTGAAACTGACGCACGCCTTTGCCTTCGTAAAAGGCCACGCCCCAGCCATCCTTATGAGGTCCGGTATCGCCACCACGGCGGGTCAGGCCAGTAAAACTGAAGCATAAATCGGTCGGGGTGTTGGCACTCATGCCGAGTAATTCGCACATAATCTGACTTTGACTGTATTGACGCGTTGTGCGGCCAGTATACCGTCTGCCGGGCTGCTGCTCAGGAACTTTTGTTATAGAGTAACCACTAAACCGGGTTCCTGGCCGCCGGCCCGTGATCCCTTCAGCTGCTGTAATGAATATGAGGGACAGTTTGAATACCAGAGTTTCACAGAACCCGGGCAGGGCGGCGGTCCTGCGTTTTCCGGGTTGGCGGCCACTGCTGCTGGGCCTGGGTCTGGCCCTGGCCGCAGTGACCGGCTATCAGCAGACGCTGACAGCGGTTACCGCCACAGAGCCCGTCGCGCTGCCGTTTTCGCCCTCTATGCTGGAGGTTCCGGCGCCCATTCCTGATCTGCCTACCCTGTCGCCGGACAGCATCCGTGAGCTGTTACCGCCGCCGCGGACGCGCAGCGAACATTATGTGATTCAGCCCGGTGACACCCTGGAGCAGATCTTCCGTCACTACGGCATTGCCATGAATGATCTGCACGATATTCTGCAGACGGATGAGCAGTATCTGGTGATGGATATCATCCGTCCGGATACAGAACTGACCTTCGAATTTAATGAACAGGACGAATTTCAGGCGTTATCCATGCAAACCAGCATGGTCCGCACTGTGACTTATCGTCGCACCGATAAGGGCTTCCGTTTCTATGAAATCGTCCGTCCGACGCAGTGGCAGCAGTATATTGTGCGCGCCGATGTCAGCAGCAGCCTGTACAACACCATTCTGCAGACCGGCCTGTCGGAACGTGAGGCGATGGAAATTACCCACCTGCTGGGCAGTAAAATCAATTTTCAGCGTGAGCTGCGCCCCGGCGATACCTTTGATGCCATCGTCAGTGATGAATATCTGCAGGAGCGTCCGACCGGTGAACGCCGGCTGGATGCCATTAAACTGAATGTGCGCGGCCGTGATTATGTGGCGATCCGCTTTGCTGACGGCAATTACTATGATGAACAGGCGAACAGCCTGACGCCAGCTCTGCTGCGTTACCCGACCCGCTACCATTACCGTGTCACGTCACCGTTCAATCCCAACCGCCACCACCCGGTGACCCACCGTTATGCTCCGCATAATGGCGTTGATCTGGGTACCCCCAGCGGCACGCCGGTGCTGGCGACCGGTGATGGCATCGTGACCCGGGTTGCCAATCACCCTTACGCCGGCCGTTATCTGGTGATTGATAATGACGGTCCGTACAGCACGCGTTTCCTGCACCTGAGTAAAATTCTGGTGCGCAAAGGACAGCGGGTGAAACGCGGGCAGAAAATTGCGTTGTCGGGCAATACCGGCCGTACCACCGGGGCGCATCTGCATTACGAACTGCACATCAATAACCGCCCGGTGAATCCGATGACGGCGGATATCCCGACCATGACTTCCGTACCGGACAAACAGAAGGCAGACTATCAGCAGCTGGTGGATAATTATCTGCCGATGCTGACCCGTAAACAGATTTCACTGACGGATGTCAGCCGTAATCAGGGATAAATATTTCAGGAAATAACACTGTGTTTGCATCCTTTTTCGTCCGTCCTAAATGGTTTTTTCTGAGCTTTGCCGGCTGGGCACTGCTCTGTATTCTGGGCTGGTATTTTGTTGCCGCCGATCTGGGGTCAGCCCTGAGTCTGGGTTCCCTGATCGGACTGGATTTTCCGCCAGCGCTGGCGGAGGGCGCTGATGAAGCAGCTACGGCTGCGTTTCAGACCGCGATGGCCGATGCCTCCGAGTTCTGGTTTTACCAGTACATGCTGGTCTGTTACGCGTTGTTTACCGGCGTCTGGCTGTACATTGCCCGTGGTCAGCGCTGGGCAAAATGGTCGGTGGCCGGTTCAGCCCTGATTGTCTTTATTACCTGGTTTCAGGTGCAGGTCAGCGTCATGCTGAACGAATGGTATGGTGGTTTTTACGACCTGATCCAGAATGCGCTGGGCAATCCGGGCAGTATCGGCATTGGCGAATACTATAAAGAGCTGTCGACCGTGGCCATCATCATTATGGTGGCCGTCGCTGTGGCGGTGTTTAACCGCTTTTTTGTCAGCCATTATGTCTTCCGCTGGCGCACGTCCATGAACGACTACTACACCGCCAACTGGCAGAAACTGCGCCATATTGAAGGTGCCTCGCAGCGGATTCAGGAAGACACCATGCGTTTTGCCACCATTGTGGAAAACCTGGGGGTCAGCTTTCTCGATTCCATTATGACGCTGCTCGCTTTCCTGCCGATTCTGTGGGGACTGTCGGCCTATGTGACGGAGTTACCGCTGATCGGTGAAGTACCGCAGGCGCTGGTGTTTGTCGCCATCATCTGGTCAATTTTCGGTACTGCATTGCTGGCACTGGCGGGGATTAAACTGCCGGGGCTGGAATTCAATAATCAGAAAGTGGAAGCGGCTTACCGTAAGGAACTGGTGTATGGCGAAGACCATGAGCACCGGGCGCAGCCTTACACCCTGAGCGAGCTGTTCGGTTATGTGCGGATGAACTATTTCCGCCTGTATAAGAATTATCTGTATTTTAACGTGGTGCGTTATGGCTATCTGAATGTGGGCCAGTTTGTTCCGCTGATTGCGCTGGCACCATCGATTATTGCCGGCGCTTTCACCTTAGGGGTTATGCAGCGGGTGCTGAATGCCTTTAATCAGGTGGAAAACTCGTTCCAGTATCTGGTGAACTCCTGGACGACGATTGTCGAACTGCAGTCGATTTATAAACGTCTGAAAGCCTTTGAAGGTGAACTGAATAATCCGCCGCCGCTGGCTGAACCGGGACTGGCGGAAAAAGTAAGCTGAGCTTGTTGCCATTATCCATATGGCAGCCATAAAAAAACGGGAGGCCTGGCCTCCCGTTTTTTTATTGCCTGATGCGGTGCGACGCTTATTTAACCGGCGTCAGCCATTCAGGTTTGAACGCATCTTTACCGGTTACGGTATCGAAGTACAGCGTCTGCAGTTTTTCGGTCACCGGGCCACGGCTGCCGGCACCAATGGTGCGGCTGTCGAGTACACGGACCGGCAGAACTTCTGCAGCGGTACCGGTGAAGAAGGCTTCATCGGCGATATAGACTTCGTCACGGGTGATGCGTTTTTCAACGACTTTGTAACCCAGTGACTGGGCCATCTCAATAATGGTACGGCGGGTAATGCCATCCAGACAGGCAGTCAGTTCCGGGGTATAGATCACGCCGTCACGGACGATGAAGAAGTTTTCACCGGAACCTTCAGCCACGTAGCCTTCCGGATCCAGCAGCAGCGCTTCTTCACAACCACTGTCGATGGCTTCACGCAGGGCCAGCATGGAGTTGATGTAGTTACCGTTGGCTTTCGCCTTACACATGGTGATATTCACATGGTGGCGGGTGTAGCTTGAGGTACGGATTTTAATACCCTGGGTTTTGGCTTCTTCACCCATATAGGCCGGCCAGTCCCAGGCCGCAACCATCACGTGTACGCGCAGGTTTTCAGCGCGCAGGCCCATGCCTTCCGAGCCGAAAAAGACCATCGGACGCAGGTAGGCGTTGTCGAGGTTGTTTTCGCGTACTGCGGCACGCTGGGCTTCGTTCACTTCTTCTTTGCTGAACGGCATTTTCATGCCAAGAATGTGAGCGGAATTAAACAGACGGTCGGTGTGTTCTTTCAGGCGGAAAATGCATGCACCCTGCTCAGCAGTATTGTAAGCCCGCACGCCTTCGAAACACCCCATGCCGTAATGCAGAGTATGAGTCAGTACATGAACTTTGGCATCGCGCCAGTTAACCAACTCTCCGTCTAGCCAGATCAGACCATCACGGTCGGACATGGAAGGTAGCATAAGGACCTCACTCGAAATTTAAGATTGTGTTTGGCTGCCCGTGGTCATTCAACAGGTTCCAGCCACAGTTTCCACAGTCGGGTCACATCTTCGCGCCGCGCATCGAAGCCGAGTCTGGACAGGCTTTCAGAGTCCAGTAACAGATCTTGTTTCTGCAATGCACGCCGGTGAGTTTCGGCTCGGTAGGACAGGTAGGTTTCCTGCAGGGTCTGACAATCTTGTGGATCCATCAGACCGCATGCTGCAAAAGCGTCGAGCAATCGCATGTTGTCGGTAACGCTCAGCAACTCTGGGTGTTCGTGTGACCAGGCCAGAACCCCATATTGAACCAGAAACTCGATGTCAACAATACCCCCGGCATCCTGCTTGAGGTGGAATTGTTGGCCGCTTGTATCTTTGGAGCCGAGATTATCCCTCATTTTCTGCCGCATGGCCCGTACTTCTTCACGCAGCGGGGGGAGGTCTCTTGGCTGGCCCAGGGTGTGGTTGCGGATGCTGAGAAATTCTTCCGCCGCGGCTTCCGAGCCGCACAGGACGCGGGCGCGCACCAGCGCCTGATGTTCCCACGTCCAGGCGTGCTGCTGCTGGTATTCTTCAAAGGCTTTCATGGAGGCGACGATCATGCCGGAGTTACCCGAAGGTCTCAGCCGCATGTCGACTTCATAAAGGTCACCGGAGCGGGTCTGGGTGGAGATGATGTGAATCATGCGCTGCCCCATGCGGGTGTAAAACACGCCGTTATCCTGGCTGCGGTCGCCATTGGTGCTGCCCATGGAATCACTGTTGTGCAGGAAGACCAGATCGAGATCGGAGCTGTAGCTGAGTTCCAGGCCACCGACTTTGCCATAGCCGATGATCACAAACTCCGGCTGGGTAATGACTTCTCCGCTGCGGCGGCAGGGGTAGCCGTATTTGTCCACACACTGTTTCCACGCCAGTGACATGACTTTCTGCAGCGTGACTTCGGCCAGCCAGGTGAGGTAATCGCTGACGTTCATCAGCTTCAGGGCTTCCATCACTTCGCAGGCGGCGGCGCGCAGTTTGTGGGCGCGCACAAACTGGCGCAGCTGTTCCATCTGCTGTTCGAGGTCATCTTCATCGATGCGCAGCAGACGCAGGTCGAGCTCTTCTGCCAGCTCATCCCGTTGTGGCAGGCGGTAGAGGGATTCCGGCGTCAGCAGTTCATCCAGCAGCAGCGGGGTCTGGGCGATGTATTCCGCTACCCAGCTGGACGCACCACACAGGCGGATCAGTTGTGTCAGTGCCTGTGGATTTTCTTTCAGCAGCACCAGGTAGGCGGTACGGCGCAGTACGGCTTCCAGCAGCGGCATAACCCGCAGCAGGACGGTGACGGGTTCGCCCTGCTGCCAGAGTTCCTGCAGCAGCATCGGCATCAGCGCATCCAGCCGTTCACGGCCGATGGGCTGCATGTGCAGTACGGCGCGGGATTCGCGGAATTTGCGCAGCTCATTCTGCACTTCGGCGGAGGCCGCGCAGGGATTCCGGGCGAGGAATTCCTGGGTATCGCGGGCATCCAGATCCCCGAGCCACAGATCCATCCACACCGGGTCAATCTCTTCGTGCGGATGTTCCTCGTCTTCGCCGGCGACGATCTGGGCGAAATGATGGCTGACAATAGCGCGGTGCTGTTGCAGTGCTTCCAGATAGTCCGGCCATTGGCTGAAGCCCATGGCCCAGGCGACGCGGCTCTGTTCATCACTGCCCTGCGGCAGCAGCTGGGTCTGTTCGTCATTTAATGCCTGCAGGACGTGTTCGCTGTCACGCAGGAACAGATAGGCGGCCTTCAGTTCGCTGCAGGCGGCGGCGGGCAGGTAGCCATCGCCGGAGAGAATATCGAGCACTTTCACCAGTTCGCGGGTCTGCAGACTTTTATCCTGACCGCCACGGATCAGCTGGAAGGCCTGCACGATAAATTCGACTTCACGGATACCGCCGGCACCGAGTTTGACGTTGTTTTCCAGACCGCGGCGGCGGACTTCGGCGTTGATCATGGCTTTCATCGAGCGCAGTGACTCGAAGGCGCTGTAATCCACATAGGCGCGGTAGGTGAAAGGGCGCAGAATATTCAGCAGTTCCTGTGCCGCCGGGCTGTCTTCGCCATTCATGATGCGCGCCTTGACCATGGCATAACGTTCCCAGTCACGGCCTTGGTCCTGGTAATACTCCTCCACTGAATTAAAGTTCATCACCAGCGGGCCACTCTGACCATAGGGGCGCAGGCGCATATCGGTGCGGAAAACAAAACCATCGGCGGTGTGTTTATCCAGTGCCTGAATGAGCTTCTGCCCGAGCTTGACGAAGTATTCCTGATTGGTCACCACTTTCGGACCGCTCGTCTCACCGCCTTCCGGATAAGTAAATATCAGATCGATATCTGAGCTCAGGTTCAGTTCGTAGGCCCCGAGTTTGCCCATGCCGAGCACCAGCAGCTGCTGTTCTTCCTGACTGTGCCGGCCGGTGGGTCTGCCATAACGCTGCTGCAGCTGGGCGCCAAGGAAAGTCAGTGAGCGGACCACGCACTCATCGGCCAGATCGGACAGCGCGCGGGTCGTTTCCAGGGTGGTGGCCAGACGCAGAATGTCGCGCCAGATGATCTGCACCATGCAGCGGCGGCGCAGGCGGCGCAGAGCCTGGTGCCAGTCGTCTTCTGAGCTGGCGTCTGCACTGAGCTCATCCAGCCATTGGCTGATCAGTGCGCGGGGCAGTGGCTGTGAGATGGCATCGCTGGTCAGTGCCCGGGTAAACCATTCCGCTTCCCGCGGCAGGGCATCTGCCACATAGTGACTGACGGTCAGTACCTTCTGTGCCCGGGCCTGTTGCTCAGCAGACAGGGATTGCCACAGCGCCGGCCAGTCGAGACCGTGACGGGCACCGTCATCCGTGAGCAGAGTATCGGTTTTTTGCCAGTAATCCTGCAGGGTGGCGGGCAGATGCATAGCGGGGTCCGGTTGCTGAAATAGGATCCCTATACTTTAGCGCGGCTGAAGCCGGACGCCCACCGTCTGATGGTCCGCAGGCTGCTTTCCCGGAAGACTGCGGCGATGTTGCTTGTTGTGCAAAGGAAATCAGCCGGGGTATTTTCCATTCGCTGTGGGGAGGGCGAGCTATTCATTTCCTCAGCCCTGTTCAATTTCCCTGGTACGCCGCCTGCGTACTACGGGGGCTTTCTGCCGTCATTTTGGTCAGCGCGTAGTGCATCAGTTTTTCTTTGCTTTGGTGGTCCACAGATTCGTCAGTCTGTGTCTGCGCGCCTCAGTGATCCCCGTGAGGGGGGCTGTGACGTGGTTATGTCATTGGCGCGGGATCTTTTGGCTCCGGTGCGGAGTGGGATGTTGGCTATCAGGACTTGAGTGGAAAATAGGCCGTAGCCGGTAAACTGACCTTGAGCATACCACTGTTGAAAGTCAGACTACTGTGATGGACTGAAGCCGGAACGTATCCGAAACATTACCGGCTAAAACAGCAGCTATCAGGTGTTTTCCAGACTTTTAGTGGCGGCGATCTCTTTTTCATTTGCAGACTGATCGACGAAATCCCGATAGATGATATCTCCGATCTTCAGGGCATTGTCCCTGAACCTTGTTTCCATAAGAGAATCAATAAACTGACTGACCTCTTCCGGTGCTGCACGGTGTGCATGACTGTCTTCTGACTTCGACTTTCCCCGGTATCCTCGTGAACTCCAGGCCTGCATAACCGTTTTGCTGAGCTCTATATAGCTTTCCGTTGGTCTGATGACAGGCAATACGTCCATGCTGTTGAAAGCATTACGAGCCTGAATTTGCTCTTCAGGCAAAGCATCTTCTTTAAACTCAATTTTAATTGAATCTATAATGTTATTCACCAATTTCATGAAATTAGATCTGGGTACCCGCTTTTCAACGCGAAACGCGTTGCCAGCATTCATTGCAGACTGAAAAATAACGAAGGTAAGGGAAATGAATGTATCGACTGAAAGAGGTGTGAATAATATTACAGATATAGGGCCATCAACGAGAGACTGGTTTTCAAAATAACACCAGTTTTCTGAAGAAGAAGTTTTAAACCAATGGTAATTTAATGGTGCCAGATAGTTTGGCCATTTTATCTCTGTAAGGTCGTAGGGGTCATCACGTCTTGCATCGTGATTTTTTCCTAAAAATGATGATGCAATATAATTCAATTCAGTTTCAGTAAAGTCATCAGGATTTAGCAGAGTTTGGTTGACCGGTATATCTGATCTTCTCAAAACACGTAAAAACATATTTACGTGTCCGCAGTACCCCTGAAGTACTGGAAGGCCTCTGAATTCCCATGAGTTTGCATAACAGGTTAGAGCAGTCGAAAGACCATACTTTGCAGTTTCATTGCTTTCGAATGCGCTATCGTCAGTTATATCGATATGGTCTGGTTGAGCCTCCCAGTCCTGGTCTGAAAATGGTGCACTATTAGGTGGAGCCATAAAAGTTATATTGGCTAACCCTATATCCTTCACCACTTTTCTTGCGCGGGACCATTTAGGTCCCTTCGGATTCTTTTCTGTACCAAAGATCATTAATTTACCCGTGCATTTTTTTAGTTGCTTCTATTAATGCTTTGCCAGCATCTGAGTTATAGCCTTCATTGAGAGAGGGGATAGATGCCAGACCGGTTTTGCCCACTTTTGCTACAGTTGCGACGGTAATACTACTAATAAGAGCAGTTGCGGCACTTGCAGAGAAACCGTAGTTAGCAATAATGTATGCCATTCCACCCAAGGCTGCACCACCTTTGAATGCACTCTTGGCTGAAGATGCTACTTTACCACACATCAGAATACCTCTCCCCAGTTTCTCATTTTCAGGAGATCGACTCAGTTCGTCCATTGAGTATTCAAGGTCAGCTATACCAAGCTGTCTACCACCGATTGTTTGCGCTAATCCTGAGTTTGAGTTATACCAGGTTTTACCTGGTTCAATAGCCATACCTAAAGCTCTTCTTGCCCTGTCAGTCTCGGCGTAACTGGAAGTGAAGTCGCTCAAAAAGACCTTTTGACGCCCTTGGAGATCAATACCAGGATTATTTTTGCTCAGACTTTTCATCGCTTCCGTCAGTATGTGTGAGCCACCTCTGTGGCTGGTCCATTCAACGAATAGGCCATTGTCATGAGCTTCCTTCATAATGGAAGCCAGTACTCCAGCTGCTTCTTTTCCTTCTTTGTCTAGTCTGGTATTGCCCAGTTTCTTCAAAAACTTCCAGCCAGCTTTGGCTGCCGACTTATCGGAGGGAACATAAAACAAAGGGTAACCTGTTGCACGTAGTTTTATTTCTTCATTTTTCTGGCCCTGGCTGATATGTAAAGGCAGTAATTTGGCGGCATGTTGTAAACCATCGCAATAACCGTTAATACCTACTTTTATAGGGTTGTCTATAGATTTGGAAAGAGAAGAAAATTTTTTGATTGATTCAGTTGGTCGCTCACCAGTTTGCCAGCCTTCATCTTCGTCATAGGTAACATCCCATAACGCAGAACGATGAGCATCGTCTCTGGTTTGAACGATGGGACGCACATCCATAATTAAAACATCTGTTTGATGTCCACCATAGTAGTCGCCACACAGTTCATACTCGATTTCAAAGCCACTTTGCTGCAGACATCTTCTTGATGGATTACCATTCTTCACAAAGGAGTTTAGCGGAACCGTTGAAGACCTGAGGCTTTCTATTGCTCTGGTAACGGCAAGTGCATGATAGCCGGTTGCGCTGGCCTGTTCGCTCATGTCTTTGAAGCCCTTTAAAATGCCATGCATATTTTCACTGGCAAGCAGAACACGGCCTGCACCTTTATTTCCGTATGGAGTAACATGACCTGTCATTTGTATCCCTGACATGGTTTCTTCCCTAAAAAATATAATTTAAAAAATTTTACTGTTAATTTATATGAGATAAGTTTTTTATCTTTAACTCTTCTCAATATCCCTGATCGCTTTCTGCGCATTACGCGTACTTTCTTCTGTCATTTTTGTCAGCACGTAGCGCATCATGTTGCGGGTCAGTTTTTCTTTCGTTGCTTCCACTTTGATTTTCAGTGCCTGCATCAGTTTTTTCATCAGCAGGATCACCCAGCTGCTGATTTCCTCAGCCAGGTTGATACCTTTGGCCAGAATGTACGCGAGTTTGTCGACGATGGTGTGCAGGCCGATGACAGCTCCCTGCAGCAAAAGCACCGCCCCCATAGCAATTTTCTTAATGACGTAAACAAGCGCAGCATCCACCCATTGCCAGAAACTGGCACTTTCTGAATCAACCGGCGATTTCGATTTCAGCCAGTTTTCAATCGCTATTTCGATGTTGTACGGTTCAACCGGATTGTGTGACAGGGTTTCCCAGGATTCACTTCTGACCGATGCCACATAATTTCTCATAAAGTGGGCTTCGCCCGAGGTCAGTGGCTGATTCGATGGCAGAAAGTGGCCGTTATTGGCATAAGGTGCCTGCTTGAACGGATAAATCGGCACCATAGGTACCGGATCTGTTCTGTGGTAAACACGATGCATATTATCCGCACCAATGGTCTCGGTTGTCTTTTTGACAAACCAGTCGGTACCGACACGTGGGGCACCGTACGTATAGAGTTTTACCGGATTGGTCAGGCTGCTGGATGCCCAGTCTGCAGCCAGCGATGCCACTGCACCGCCCAGACTGTGGCCGATACAATGGATGGTGCCTTTGCATTCTGTTTCTGTCAGAAATGCTTTGATCTCCGGCAGCATGCTGGTGAATGAGTTATTGAAGCCGATGTGCACAGGCAGGTTGGTTTCTGATGTACAGATGCCGATACGCGCATCGGTGATGGCATCTGCGTTTTTGTTTGCGCCGGTGGTACCACGGAATATGATAAAGACATCATCCTTGAACTGACCGCTGCCTTTTGCCATGACTCCGAAATTATCCACTGCATGGCGGAATAAACGGCCACCCACTTCGGCCTGCAGTTGTCGGGTGTCTTCCTGTTGCTGGCTTTTGAATAATGGGTTGGCGAGAAAAATACGCAATGCCAGAGCATCATTGGCATTGACGGCATATACACCTTCGGCGAGATGTGCAGTATTGTAGGGGCTTAATTCAGTCATCGTTACTTTCCCTGATAATTATTCAGCGTTGCTATCCGGCATATTATTCCATCTGCATTTGGCCAGAATGCCGAAACCACTGCCGTTAATGATGATTTCGTTCTGTGTCAGATCACACACTAATCCCTGCGGCGGTTCACCACCGAATTCAGAATTAAGCTCGCCACGGGTGTTGTTGCTGTACCAGACATTGACCCACTCGCCATCGACTTCAATGTCGACCTGAGTCGCGCTGACGAATTGTGCAAGGCCAAGATCATATGACTCTTCTTTTACCGGCAGGCTGAAGTTGCCAAGATCGTCGGTGCTGAACTCTTCTGTTACCCAGTCTTCATGCTGATTGGATCTGACTTTCCGTATGACTCTGGCATTGGCAACCGGTGTGCCGTTATTCAGAATTTTTCCCTGTAAGGGTGATGAAGTGACGTAGACTTTTTCACCAGGCCCAATTAACGACATGCCGGTATCCTCAGTGGTTTGGTTTTGCGCACTTGTTTCTGAATTGCATCCCACTGCCATGAGAGCAATGAAAAAGGGAATAAAGAGTTTTCTGGTGGTATATCTGGCGGTATTCACAGGTTCAGCCACCAATCAGTACGGTGGGGCAGCCGACAACAATTTTCCCCCCGTGTGCACTCGAATCCCCCATGCGTGCCGCGGGTTTATTGCTGAGTAAGACGGTGCCACTGCCGGAAGCGATTGTGTCCGGAGGGCCGACGCAGACACACATACTGCCAACGGTTGCGGCAGGCAGGCCACCGATAAGGACAGTTGGCGCACCGGGAACGACAATCGGCCCACCGACATGAGGCACCGGCCCGGTGGAGGCCGGGCAGACATGCATATCAGTGATTCGTGATGCGGGTTTACCCATATTTATGCTCCTTCTAGCAGACCGTTACCACCACGGGCGAGATCCATTCCCTGGGTAAGGAACAGTTGGTAGTACTGCTCTGCGTTTTCCGGATCGATGGTTGCTGCGGCCAGAGTAATGCAGCCGGCCACCGCGTGAGCATACAGATACGGCGGTGGCGGAACTTCCGGATCACCGGGGTTGGTCATGCTGCCGGTACTCCAGTAGGCTGATGTAGCTGCCCAGCTGGCGGCACTTTTATACTGGGTTTTTTCACCCAGTTCGCGGCAGCGCTGACGGTGTTCCTCGGTGGGTTTCCGGGCCCAGGTTTCGGTTGCCAGCAGCGCATTGACGTTGTCTTCATCGGTTTCCGGCGTCTGGGCTTTTCTGGCCGCGAGGCAGGCCCACCATACGGCTTCGCGCTTGGGCAGGCCGTGGGCGAGCAGTTTGACGGCATCCTGGTAAAAGCCCTGCTGCATCAGGCGCTCAATGCTGATCTGCGGGGCGGTGTCCCGGACAATAACCGCTTCTGCCTCCGGTTCGGTGAGCTCGAATTCGTTCAGCAGTTCTTCGGCGGTAAGCGCCTGGATTTTGATCAGATCTGTCATGGTCAGTCACTAGTTAATTTTGGTCAGGGCGCCTTTAACGGTCAGAATACCGCCGGCAGAAACCTCACCCATGGCGCTGGCTTTGGCTTTCACCATGGTGCCTTTGATCTGGATGCCGGACTGGTCGATTTTGATGCTGTTGGCACCGACCTTGAGTTCAATTGAGGTTTTGGATGTCACCTTGATGGCACCCATGACATCAGTGGTCGAGGTGCCTTTGGATACTTTCAGTGACTGGTTACCGGCACTTACTTCCGTGCTCAGGTTGCCTTTCTTGATCGTCAGGCTGTCATTACCGGAGTTGATGGTTTCGGTACGGTTGTTTTCGATGATGAGTGTCTGATCGTTTTCGATGGTTCCGGTCTGGTCATTATGGACAAGCCAGTTATGATCCTTACCCGCCTCCATATAAATTTCTTCTTCACCTTTTTTATCATCAAAGCGCAGCTCGTTGAATTTGCTGTCTTTGATGGCTGTTTTCCAGCCACTCTGGGTTGAGGTGTAATCCGGCCCGTTATTGGTACCGTTATAAACCGCTCCGGTGACCAGCGGGCGGTCCGGGTCACCGTTGATGTAGGTGATCACGACTTCCTGGCCAACACGCGGAACAAAATTGGCCCCCCAGCCATTACCGGCAAACTGCTGCACTACGCGTACCCAGCAGGAATTCTGCTGACTGTTCCACGGGAACACCACCTTAACCTGAGTGAAAGGATCGCTGGAGCTGTCACTGGCGGTTGCTTTGACTTCTTCAATGGTGGCGACCTGAGGGGTCAGAATTCTGCGGGCAAAATCATTATGCCGCGGACGGACTATCACATCGCTGGGCACACAGGTAAACCGGTTGGAAAAATGGGTATCGCTGCCATTCCCGTCGCGGGCGACGATGTGTACCTGAGTCAGCAGGTATTTACCGGTTTCTGAACTCAGTGAGTGCTCAATCTGGAAACGGCCGCCGGCGGTCAGGGTGATGACATTACTGGTCCCCTGAGCAACGTCGAAACCGGCTTCCTGAGCTTCCACTGCCCGTTCGCAGCTGTTTTTACTCTGGCTGTCGACAAACTTGTGCTTGGTATCGCCGTCGGCCTCAAAATGATTCAGGCCATAACCGCTGCTGATGAAGCTGCTGACGTTGTTAAGGGGGGATTTGGTTTTGACCAGTTGTTTGTTGTCTTTTGTGGTGGTGTATTCGCAGTAATCGCGGAAATCGAAGCCACCGACATGGTAATTGTAGTTTCTCTGCCAGCTGTGGATGGTATTTTTGGCCGGCTGGCTGCCGCCGCCATCGTATTCAATCTTTCCGGCTTCCGCATCGAAGAAGTCCTGGGTGTCGTCGGCCAGAACCATTTCATGTTTACCATCGCTGTGCAGGAAGTAATAGCTGATGCCTTCTTCGGCCATCAGTCTGGAAACAAAATCGAAGTCGCTTTCATCAAACTGGACACAGTACTCCCGTGTCGGAAATGGTCCGCTGGCTTTAAACTGGCTCTTCAGCACAGCAGAGTAGTCACCCAGCACTTCGTTGATGATGTCTTTGGCGCTTTTTTTATGGAAAACGCGGTTTTTTGATCCGTGCCGGGTAAACCAGAACCCGGGTACAATTTCTATCCGGTAACGGCGCAGACCTTCGTCTGTCACATCCAGCATGGCCATGTGGCTGATATAGCCATGAACATAGCGGGTTGCGGGGTTTTTATCAGAAAATATGCTGACCGTGACGTCTTTACCGACCAGATCCTTCTGGTTGATATCGTGATTGTCTGAGAACAGCTCAAGGGTATAGCGGAACAGGTCGGATATGTATTCATCACCGATCAGTTCGGAAACAATAAAGGCATCTGCACCGGCGGGGGTGTCAATCTGAATAAGGCGTCTGTTCTGACTTAAAGCAGGCATGACCGGATCACCACTTTCTGTGTGATGGGTAGCGCAATCGGAAAACAGATGGTTACGCTTCCATTTGCGTTAGATTCCCTGAAACGAAAGGGTTGGCCAGTTGCTGGCCAACCCTGCGGTATAGTAAGAGCGTAAAGCGCTTATTATAACGGCTTGGCAGTTGTCAGGTCGTAACCGACCTTCATGTTCTTGGTGTTTTTGTTGGTCTTATCAGCGTGAGTCAGATCCGCTTCAACTTTGGCGAAGCTCAGGGAAATGGATTCCTGAGGTGCGCCACCGGCAACGGCACTGATGCTGTATGAAGAAAGGATCACATCATCCAGTTTGTAAACAGCGTATTTTTCAACGTTGTCTGCACCGGTCTGAACTACGTGAATTTCAACAGGCACGCCGGCATCACCGGTAACGGAAGCTTTGAACAGACCACCGGATGCAGCATCCAGAGGTTTAGTGATTGTGACTTCACTGATGCTTGGACGGGAAGCTTCACGGTTAGCCATCGCACCAGCCTGCATGGTGATAGAGCGGCCAACGCCAAAGCTCATGCTGTCGACTTCAATCCAGTTTTCGTAACCGGAAGCAGTAACGTTACCGGCAGGTGAGTTCTGGTTGAAATTCATGTAAATAGCCATTTAACAAATCCTCTGTATATAGTTAAAACTTTCCTTCTGGCCGGATCTTAAGTGAGAACTGAATCACAGTTTCTGCGCTGTGACCCGGCGAGTGAGCAGAAGTAAAACAGATTTTTTTTTGATGTAAAACCTTAAAATTAAATTATTAAATTGACTCTGGCACGAATATTAATGACGGGGTTTGAGGTGGGTGTTCCGACGAAAAATATGATTACCTTAAGGGGTTGTTGTTTTTGTCAGAAGTCCGCTTTGTACAGGCTTTGTGGGTTTTTGTCAGGGAATTATTTTCTTCTGACCGACTCTGACCCCAATTAAAAAATAAAAAATTTTTACGGCTGGTTTGTACGGGTTTTTGCTGATGGTAATGGCTGGAATAAATGGGGAAGATCGGATGGGTGGCGCAATAGGACTCAATCTAAATTATTAGATGGTGATCGGGGTTTTATTGCTGGTCATCTGATTATAAAGGGGAATGCCGGGAGCAAAGAGCAGTGGCGGCCGCTTCAGACCGCCGGGTTTTCGGCTTTCTTCTTTTTGCGTGGACGGCCACGTTTCAGCGGTCGTACGCGGTGATTGGCGATCTGTTCAATCTTCTCAGTAAACTGGTCACCGCCCAGCACCTGACCGAGTTTGATGGTTTCGGCAATGTAGTTCAGCAGCATACGGTCAAAGCGGAAACGGAACAGGGAGCTGTATTCATTGGCGCGTTCTGCGCGCGTTTTTCCCAGATCCATATAGAGCTGATGATCTGAAATCAGGTCGTTATATGAACGTCCTGTATGATGGCCGAAACTGGACCAGGGGTAGAGTTCAGGCCCTTCCACCAGGCCTTCGTGCATGGGTTTGAGTTCGACGTAGCGGTAACAGGTCAGCAGGTAGGCTTCGGAATCAATGACACTGGATTTATAACGCCCGGCCCAGAGTGTTCCGGAGCGCTGATAACGGTGGTTTATGTACTGGACGTAACGTCTGCCAAGGGACTGCATCATGGAAGATATGCCCTGGGCAATGGCCGGGGTTGCTACCATCTGCACGGCATTGGGCAGCAGAACATAGGCATGAATCTTTACATCGTATTGTTCAGCGGCTTTCTGCAGAGAAGCAAGGTAGAACTCATAGTCCTCATCATCAAAGAAGCAGTTCAGGTTGTTATGCCCGATCTGTACGATGTGCTGAGGTATATTGGCTATGTTGATTCGTGGAAGTCTCGCCATGACCCCTGTTGCATCCTTTCGTGTAAAGTACTGCCTGTCGCACAATCCATGCTGCCGGGAGCGGATTATGCAAAACAGATGTTCCTAAATCAACCTGTGTTATTAGTGAAAAATTATGACTGATCAGCCTACCCCGGTCTCATTAATTTTGTTTTAATCCAGCCTGGAATCTGCTGCAGACGTTAACTTCCCGGTTTGCGTATAAAGCAGGGAGAATGGATTAACGCGAAAACGTATGGATTGCACATGAGCAGAAAAGTCAGCCTGGCGGTAAATGGCCGGACGGATATTGGTCAGGTGCGGGAGGAAAACGAGGATTCCATCCGCTGGTTTGTACACCCGCAGCAACCGTTCAGTTATGTGGTGATCGCTGATGGCATGGGCGGTTATACCGGTGGTGCTCTGGCCAGCCGTATCGCTGTTGAGTGTCTGACGCTGGCGTTTTCGCAGCTGGTAACGCCAACTTTTCTTGCCTGTACGCCTGATCAGCAGAAACTGATGATTCAGGCCATGCTGCGTAAAAGTATTCAGCAGGCCAACCACGCCATTATTCACGCCAAAGCCGATAACCCTAATTTCGCCCATATGGGCACTACGCTGGTCACCGCCGTTATCTGGAATGATCAGCTGCTGGTCGCTCACGTTGGGGATTCCCGTGCCTATCTGTGGGGTCTGCGCGGTCTGGTTCAGCTGACCCGTGATCACAGCGTGGTACAGGAGATGATCGACAGCGGTGCGATGACGGAAGAAGAGGCCCGGATCAGCAATGTGCGTAACCATATCACCCGGGCGCTGGGTGTGATGGATGATGTTGAACCGGATATTAAATCCTGCACCCTGACGGAAAGTGCTTTGCTGATGCTGTGTAGTGATGGCCTGACTGAATATTTTGATAACGCTGAAATCGAGCATGTACTGGCCACACACCGCCCGGCACTGGAATGTTGTTACCGCTTTATTGATGAAGCCAATCACAGCGGCGGAAAAGATAATATCAGTGTCGGGATTATGGAAGTCAGTGTCAGCGGTGGCATTAATGTACCCCCACCTCCGCGAAGCGATTACGCTTCCGGTGAAGACACTACCGTCCGTCGGAATGCGCCGCAAAATCAACTCTGACCTTTTGCGTCACCTTGATATCTCTCTGATCAGTCTATTACCATAGCGCGCGGATTGGCCGGGTATCCGGTATGAGACACAGGTCCGGTTTTCCGGATTGTGGCGTACACCGACCAGCGGCTACAATCGCGGCGGCTCTCAGAACGGATTTTTCAGCAAATAATTATGCTGACCTCAGCCGGACCGAGGGATTAATGGAAAAGTACTGGTAATAGCAGCCGGTTACTTCAGGGAAATTTCGGGCAGGCAAGGATGTCTTCCATACGTAATTCATACTTTTTTCCTACTGGTGCTCAGCTGGCCAGGGGTGTTCCATGCTTTTTCCGGGGTGCAGATAAAAAAAGGCTGAACCTCAGACATCAGGAGAGATGCAGTTTGAAAAGGATTTTTTCATTACCGGGCAGAGTGGCCACCATTCTGATTTCTTTATGTGCAGCCTGCCCGCCGGTTCTGGCGGCAGGCGTGGGTGTGGATTCCATCCGCGAAGTGTTTGGTATCAATGCACCGGATACCAGTGGCGATATTGAAGATAAATTCCGTGAACGCGCGGCACAGAAAAATCTGACCCCAAGGGAAAATGCCGACCTGTCAGATATGTCAGACAGAGCGTCAGGTCCGCGGATTATCGTTAAAAAATTCGCGTTCCAGGGGCTTAAGGATTATCCGCAATACGGCATCAGCAGCAAAGAGGTGGAGGAAATTGCTGAACGCCTGCGGGTTGTCTATATGAAAGAAGATCAGATCGGTGAAGATGGTTATACACCGCAGGAAAAGGATGAAATTACAGAATTTTTACATGAGATTGGCGGTCAGCAGAGTGTTGATAATATTACCCACGAAGATCTGCAGGCTCTGATTGATATTGTCCGTGAGCAGAATCAGAGCAGAGGGCTCAGTTTTGCTGATCTCGAAGAAGTCGCGAACCGGCTGACCCTGTATTATCGCTCCCGTGGCCTCTTTCTCGCCCGTGTTCAGTTGCCGGCCCAGGAAGTAAAAGACGGTGTGGTGACCTTTATGATCATGGAAGGCAGGCTTGGTCAGCTGGAAGTCATCGGCGACACCCGCTTCCGTGAATCTGTGCTTAAGGCGCCGCTGCAGCCGATGCTGGGGGGAGTGGTTACTTCACAGGAAACAGAACAGGCACTGTATGTGCTGAACGATCTTCCCGGTCTGGATGTGACCGGTGGTTTCAGTGCGGGGGATAACCCGGGAGAAACCCGGCTGAAGCTGAATATTACCAATGAAGACCCCTATGACGTTCTCGTCCGTCTGGATAATCATGGCGCAAAATTTACCGGTCAGACACGGCTGTATACCAGCCTCAACTGGTACAACCCGACCGGCTTCGGCGATACCCTGAGTCTGGGTTATCTGCGTTCCGAAGACATTGAGGGAAAAAATGAAGCCGATCGTGAATCGCATTCCAATCTCAGCCAGTTCCGTTATGCCTTTCCACTGTTTGATCTGAGAACATCGGTTGCTCTGTCTGCTGTGTATAACGAATATGCGATCGTCGATGAAGATGGTGCGCTGATCAATGCACTGGATCTGAACGGTGTTAACAGCAACTACAGTCTGCGTGTGGATCACAAGTTTGTCCGTACTCGGGCATTTAATATCTCATCCGGACTTGCGGTTACAGATAAAACGTCGGAAATCAAAAGTGATCTTCTGCCGTCCAAAGACCAGGTCCTGGGTGGAGAGATAAATTTCTACATGGATGGTTTGAACGAATCCGGTGTGCGCATGCTCAATACTGCCAACTTTATTGTTCAGTACGGCAGCTATCAGACCGAGGTGGATGAAGGTCAGGATGATGACTTCATTAAGCTGGCACTGGATACCAGCTCTCTGTTCTTTATTCCGGTTCCGTTTACTGACAGCTACAGCCGCCTTGCCACCAATATCCGCATTCAGCAGAGTGATTCACCTCTGCCTTCATTCGAGCAGTTCACCATGGGTGGAGCAACCGGTGTCAGGGCATTTCAGGTGGAAGACTTCTCTGCCGACACGTCGGCTTTTATCAGCAATGAATGGTATTTCAGCTTCCCCTCCTGGCCATTCCTGAGCGGACGAACACTGGCGGATGTTTTCCAGGCGGGTCTGCTGCTCGACTTTGCTTATGGTGTGCAGAACGGTGGTTACCTGGAAGACAGTGGCAGCCAGGCGGATGATGAATGGGCACGGATGAGTGCCATTGGTCTGGTCTTTAAGGCTGGCTGGGATGACCGGTTTGCTGCAAAAATTTCACTGGCAACTCCACTGGAAGCCAGATCGAGTCTTGACCCGTCAGACAGTGACAGTTCAGCTGAAAAACTGAATGACAAGCCGGATACGGTAGAGGTATTCGCAGATTTTAATTTTTATTTCTGACAGCAGAACCCCGGCCATTGCCGGGGAGTAAAGAATTCAGAATGGCCAGGCCATTCAATACCGGAGCAGGGATATGATCAGGTGCATGGATATTAAAGCGAAGCAACAGGGAAATGTTGTGATCAGTCAGGTTTCAAAGCTGTCAAAAGCAGTCCGTTATGCCAGCTACCGCATGGCGGGCGTCAGGAGCAACTGGCGGCGATCGTTTCTGCTTGGTGTGATTTCCGGGAGTTTTTCATTGTCGGCGGTGGCTTTGGATTCTGTAGCCTCTACGGAATTGCCCACTGAGGGTAATGTCCTATCCGGGAGTAGTGGTACTACAACATCTACAGTGATAAGTACTGATTTGGCAAATTCAGTAACTACTATTAATCAGGATGAAGCTAGAGTTCTTATTAATTGGGAAACTTTCAATATAGGATCTGATGCTCAAGTTGTATTTGAACAAATAAACTCAGACTCTATTGCGGTTAATACTGTTAATTCAAATGTTACTCAGGTATACGGGAAGTTAACTGCCAATGGAAATGTTGTTCTTGTGAACCCTAATGGGGTGGTTTTTTATGGTACGTCTAATATCAATGTGAATGGTCTTGTGGCATCGGCTTTGTCGCTTGATGATGAGTCCGAAGATTATAGCTCGTTTTTTAATAGTAATACTCCGGGTAATTCTTTAACTTTTACATCTGGTGGTAGTGGTGAATATGCTGGTCAGGTTTATTATTCAGGTAGTATAGATGGGGTTTCTAATGTTATTCTTTTAGGGAGTGAAGTTCTTAATACAGGATCCATTTCGGCTGAATATATTGATATTTCTTCTGGAGGTGGTGCAACGATTACCTTTGGTGGGGATAATTACGGGATATCTGTTTCAGCTTCTGAGAATGGCATCTACTCAGTTACTAACTCAGGGAGTTTGTCTGCAAACGAAATCACACTCACTTCAGCTCAGGCAGGTGATCTGATAAGTAGCGCGGTTAATAATTCTGGGACTATCACAGCAACAGCGATTAATACGACGGGCGGTAAAGTCCTGCTGAGTGGTAATACCGTGACTCTAGGTGGCGGAAGTACTACCAAATCATATAGTGGGACGGGGTCCTCAGAGAACGCGGACTCTGTGCTGAATATTGGTACGGAAGGACTCCTGGTAGATAAACTAACGATTGAAGATAACGTTACCATTTCAGCAGAAAATCAGACCGCTTATACAGACGCACTGGATATTTCATCTGCATCCTCCGGGTATAACCAGCTTCAACTGACAGGTATTGACAACGAATTATCGGTCAACAATCTGAGCGTTAAGTCGCTGACATCTGTAAGTGGAAGTTCCTCAACGGTCACCGGCACCGATGGTGACGATACTTTTGCCATCACCGGCAGCAACGCACTGGATGCGGCGGCGATCAGCTTCACCGATGTGGCCAGCGTGGCTGGCGGAGAAGGCAGCGACAGCATCAGCACCACGACTGCGACGGCGGCAACCCTGAACGGCAGCAATGCGCTGACCGCCGCCGGTATCAGCTTCACTCAGGTAGAAAGCGCCGCACTGAGCAGCGGCAGCCTGACTGGTACCAGCGGTGATGATCTGTTCGCCATCACCGGCAGCAACGCACTGGATGCGGCGGCGATCAGCTTCACGGGTGTGGCCAGTGTCGCTGGCGGAGAAGGCAGCGACAGCATCAGCACAACGACTGCGACCGCGGCAACCCTGAGTGGTAGCGATAATGCCCTGAGCACATCTGGTATCAACTTTACCCAGATCGAAAGCGCCGCACTGAGCAGCGGCAGCCTGACCGGTACCGATGGTGACGATACCTTCGCCATCACGGGGACCAACGCACTGGATGCCGCGGCGATCAGCTTCAGCGATGTGGCCAGCGTGTCCGGTGGCGCGGGTGACGACAGCATCACCACCACAAGTGCGACGGCGGTAACCCTGAACGGCAGCAATGCCCTGACCGCCGCCGGTATCAGCTTCACCGCCGTGGAAAGTGCCGCACTGAGCGGCGGCAGCCTGACCGGCACCGATGGTGACGATACCTTCGCCATCACCGGCAGCAACGCACTGGATGCCGCGGCGATCAGCTTCAGCGGTGTAGTCAGCGTGGCTGGCGGAGAAGGCAGCGACAGCATCACCACTACGAGCGCGACGGCGGCAACCCTGAGCGGTAGCGATAATGCCCTGAGCACATCTGGTATCAACTTTACCCAGATCGAAAGCGCCGCACTGAGCAGCGGCAGCCTGACCGGTACCGATGGTGACGATACCTTCGCCATCACGGGGACCAACGCATTGGATGCCGCGGCGATCAGCTTCACGGATGTGGCCAGCGTGGCCGGCGGAGAAGGCAGCGACAGCACCACCACCACGACTGCGACGGCGGCAACTCTGAGCGGCAGCGATAATGCCCTGACCGCGGCCGGTATTAATTTCACCGCCGTGGAAAACGCCGCACTGAGTAGTGGTAGCCTGACCGGCACCGATGGTGACGATACCTTCGCCATCACGGGGACCAACGCACTGGATGCCGCGGCGATCAGCTTCAGCGATGTGGCCAGCGTGTCCGGTGGCGCGGGTGACGACAGCATCACCACCACGACTGCGACGGCGGCAACCCTGAGCGGCAGCAATGCCCTGACCGCAGCCGGTATTAACTTCACCGCCGTGGAAAACGCCGCACTGAGCAGCGGCAGCCTGACTGGCACCGATGGTAACGATACCTTCGCCATCACCGGCAGCAACGCACTGGATGCGGCGGCGATCAGCTTCACCGATGTGGCCAGCGTGGCCGGCGGAGAAGGCAGCGACAGCATCAGCACCACGACTGCGACCGCGGCAATCCTGAACGGCAGCAATGCCCTGACCGCCGCCGGTATCAGCTTCACTCAGGTAGAAAGCGCCGCACTGAGCAGCGGCAGCCTGACCGGCACCGATGGTGACGATACCTTCGCCATCACGG
>JAIXHJ010000016.1 GCA_030145845.1 Pseudomonadota bacterium | reverse complement strand
GATCTTAAATAAGATGGCGGACTGGACGGGAGGCGACGTGGCCAGACTCTGGACCGCGACCCCTGGGGCGCTTCAGAACGTATAAATAATAAAGGGGATCTTAAATAAGATGGCGGACTGGACGGGAGGCGACGTGGCCAGACTCTGGACCGCGACCCCTGGGGCGCTTCAGAACGTATAAATAATAAAGGGGATCTTAAATAAGATGGCGGACTGGACGGGACTCGAACCCGCGACCCCCGGCGTGACAGGCCGGTATTCTAACCAACTGAACTACCAGTCCGCATTGTGGTGGGTGATGACGGGATCGAACCGCCGACCCTCTGCTTGTAAGGCAGATGCTCTCCCAGCTGAGCTAATCACCCAAATTTATACTCATGGTTATGAGTCGAACGAAAAGATGGCGGACTGGACGGGACTCGAACCCGCGACCCCCGGCGTGACAGGCCGGTATTCTAACCAACTGAACTACCAGTCCAGCTTTTCATTCTGTCTGATGTTCAAACCACATCAGAAGGTTTGGTGGGTGATGACGGGATCGAACCGCCGACCCTCTGCTTGTAAGGCAGATGCTCTCCCAGCTGAGCTAATCACCCAGATTCTGTACTCAGAATGGCGGACTGGACGGGACTCGAACCCGCGACCCCCGGCGTGACAGGCCGGTATTCTAACCAACTGAACTACCAGTCCAATTCTGTGTACCAACGACCTTTTCAGGTCCCGCTCCGGAAGATCTGGTGGGTGATGACGGGATCGAACCGCCGACCCTCTGCTTGTAAGGCAGATGCTCTCCCAGCTGAGCTAATCACCCTCTCCGAAAGCGAGTGGGCATTCTACTCGTGCAGTACCGGATGTCAAACGCTAATTGCAATTTTTCTGATTTTTTTCAGTAACTTGCGGGGCGCCGGGGAAAAGCCGGCCAATCCATGGCCGGCCCGCGGACATTTCTGCTCAGGATGACGTCTGGTCGGCTGATGCCGGTGTCACGGCGGGCAATGCAGCGCCAGGATGGCGGTGCCGGCGGGAGCCGAGTACCAGCAGGCAGGGCGTCAGCACCAGGGTCAGTACCGTGGCGAAGGTCAGGCCGCCGGCAATGGCGGTGGACAGCTGCGTCCACCACTGCGAAGACGGTGCGCCAACCGAAAAGTGGCGGTGAATCAGATCAATATTCCACTGCAGCACCATGGGCATCAGACCGACGACGGTGGTCACTGCGGTCAGCAGAACCGGCCGCAGGCGTTGAGCACCGGTACGCAGGGCGGCATCCACCGGATCAAGGCCGTCCTGCAGCAGCCGGTTGTAGGTGTCGATCAGTACAATATTGTTGTTCACCACGATACCGGCCAGCGCGATCACGCCGACGCCGCTCATGACCACACCGAACGGCTCTCCGCGGATCAGCAGACCGAGCAGCACGCCGACAATGGACAGCACAATGGCACTCATAATCAGACCGGCCTGATAGAAGCTGTTGAACTGCGTGACCAGAATGGTGGCCATCAGGAAGATCGCAATGGCGAAAGCCTGGGCGAGAAAGGTGCCGGTTTCTGCCATTTTTTCAAAGTCACCGCGGAATCTGGGTTCAACGCCGGCATCCCGCCAGTTCAGCGGCTGAATTTTTTCCCCCAGCTCGCGGATTTTATCGTTGGCATTAACGCCGTCGCGGACATTGGCCGTCAGACGGTAGCGGTATTTGCCGTCAATTCTGACCACATCGCCGGATCTGGGCGCTGCCACCCGCTGCATGAAATTGGACACCGGCACCAGTCCGTATGGGGTGCTGATATTGAACGCCGAAAACTGATCAATATTGCGCGCCTGCAGCGGATAACGCAGCAGAATTTCCACTTCATCATCGCTGAAGTCGGGCTGAAAGGTGCCGACCTTCTGGCCACCGGTAATCATGCGGATCATGGCCCCGGTACTGGCAATATCGGTACCGAAACGGGTGGCTTCTTCGCGGTTGATATCCAGCTGCCACTCGACCCCGTCCAGTGGTCTGTCGTCGCGGATATCCTTGAGATCCGGGTCTGCTGCAAACAGGGCTTTGCTTTGCTCCAGCAACGGAATAATGGCTTCGCGGCTGTTGGCCGTCAGTTGCAGCTGCACCGGGGCACCACTGGCAGGGCCGTTTTTCTTTTTCTGTGTTTCGATAATGATGCCGGGCAGATCGGCGGTGCGCTGCTCAATGTCGCTCAGAATACGGGCGGCGCTGCGGCGCTGTTCCCAGTCCACCAGTTCAATCTGGATACGGCCGATCACATCCGCGGCGGCATCGGTCGGCGGAGTGACGGCGGTGGAGGTATAAATGGACTGAATCTCTGCCATATCGAAGATACGGCGTTCCACCTGATTGACCAGTGCCTCGCGCTCGCTCATGGACAGGTTGCCACGGGCACGTATGTCGACGAGGCCGATATCGGCGTCGACATCGGGGAAAAATTCAACGCCATGGCCGAGGGTAATGTACAGCCCAACCGAAGCCACCAGCGCGGCAATGGCCAGACCGAGAACCCGCAGCGGATGCCGTACGGCCTTATCCAGCAGGCGGATATAGCGCCCGGTAAAGCCACTGAGTTCGTGAAAACGGCCCTGTTCTGCCGCTTCAATGGTATGCAGGGCAGCGGCATTGTGATGGCCGGCCCGGCCCAGCAGAGAGCCGATGGTCGGCACCACAATCAGCGCCATAATCAGCGACCCGGTCAGGGTATAAAGCAGGGTCAGTGGCAGGAATTTCATAAACTCCCCGGTTGTTCCCGGCCAGAATAATAACGGCAGGAAAACCGCCAGGGTGGTCGCTGTTGAGGCGATAATCGGCCAGGCCATACGTTGCGCGGCTTCGGCGTAAGCCCGCCGCGGGCGCACCCCTTCGGCCAGCCGGCGGTCAGCAAATTCGGTCACCACGATGGCACCGTCAACCAGCATGCCGACCGATAAAATCAGTGAAAACAACACCACCATATTCATGGTGTAGCCCATCATATTAAGTACAATCAGCGCCATCAGAAAGGCACCGGGAATGGCCAGGCCGACCATAAAAGAACTGCGCAGACCAAGGCTGCCGAGTACCAGAATCATCACCAGCAGGGTGGCAACCAGTACGTTGTTGAACAGGTCGTTGAGCATGTCTTTGATCTGTTCAGATTCATCCTGGCTGGTGCCGACGTCAATGCCGTCAGGCCAGTAAGGGCTGACGTCGGCGATTATTTTTTTTACATCATCAAGGGTTTCAATAATGTTGGAGCCGATACGCTTTTTAATTTCCAGCGTGACCGCCTGTTTGCCATTGACCCGGGCGCTGTTTTTACGGTCTTTGTAGGCTAAACGGCCGACGGCGATATCGCGGAACAGAACGACTTTATCACCATCGGCTTTGACCGGCAGATCAAGAATGTCGGGAATATTTTCAATCAGGCCGGGTACTTTAACGCCGAAGCGGCCAGCGCCGGTATCCAGGTCTTCACTGGCAACCAGCTGATTATTATTACCGACCAGATTGGCGAGCTGAGAAAATGACAGGCCGTAATTATCCATGCGCGCGGGGTCGACAATGATTTCCGCAATGTCTTCGCGTTTGCCTTTGATTTCTGCTTCCAGTACGCCGGGCAGGGCTTCCAGACGGTCCTGCAGATCTTCGGCGACGGCATACAGGGATGACTCTGCGACCTGACCGGACAGGGTCACCACCATCACCGGAAACAGGGCGACATTGATTTCCTTCACCCGCGGCTCTTTTGTGTCCTGTGGTAAATCGCCTTTGGCATCGTCCACTTTCTGCCGTACATCCAGCAGCGCCTGATCAATATCAACGTCGGTATAGAATTCCAGCGTAATGGACAGGTGACCGGTGGTGGCCGTCGACACCATTTCTTTCAGGCCGTCGAGGCTGCGTAATTCTTTTTCCAGCTGCTTATAAATCAGCGCGTCAGCGTCCTGCGGGGAAATACCGTCGTGAGTGACGGAGACATAAACGAAGGGAACGGTAATATCCGGATTACTTTCTTTGGGAATGGTGATCAGCGTGGTTACCCCGATCAGCATAATCAGGGTAAACAGCATCAGTACCGTGCGCGAACGCTGCAGGGAGGCATCAATCAGCGAATTCATGCTGTTTACTCCGCGTGAGCTGTGGCCGGGGTGACGGAGGAGGAGGCCGGTGCGTCTGTGTCGCGGCGGTAAACCGGCTGCACCTGCTGGCCATATTCCACAAAGCCACCACCAATGGTGATGATGTCGGCCTCGTCACCCGGGCCGTAAACCCAGATGCCTTTGTCGTCTGCGCTCAGCAGACGGACGCTGTGAAAAATAACGCGGTTGTCTGCGTCGATACCCTTCAGCCCCAGATGTCCTTCATCATTCAGAATCAGCAGGGCCGGTGAAATGTAATACGCCTGTACCGGCGGCTGGGGTATATGAATTTTCGCCGTCAGGCCGCTGGTCATTTTGCCGCCGGGGTTGCTGATTTCAATTTCCAGCGGAAAGGTTCGGGTGTTGTGGTCGGCTTCAGCGGCGATATAACGGATATGGCCGTGCACTCGCTCACCATTGATCAGTTCCGCCCAGGCCGGGTCGCCGATATGAATGTCTGCGGCTTCGGTTTCTGATGCCTGGCCGGTGACCAGATAAGGGGAAAAATCCAGTACCGTGACCAGTTGGTTACCTTCCTGGACGAAATCACCTTTTTCCACATCGCGCTGATCCACAATGCCGTCAAACGGGGCGCGGATACGTGTCGCGCTGAGCTGAATACGGGCATAGGTCAGTTCCGCTTCGGCATTGGCCAGTACGGTTTCTGCCTGGGCGACTTCAGCGTCATTGGCCAGCCCGCGGGCCGCCAGTTTACGTGCGCTTTCGGCTTCCAGCCTGCGCTGTTTCATGTTGGCTTCGGCCTGCCTGACGCGCGCCGGCCAGTCGCGCGGGTCCAGTTCGAGAATCAGTTCGCCGGCGCGGACCGCTTCGCCTTTCTGTTTGTGGATGGCGGTGACGGTGGCGCGGATTTCGGCTTTCAGGCTGACCCGGCGTTGTGCTGCTGTACGGCCGGAAATGAGGATATCGCGGCTGACGGCTTCACCACTCATGTGTTCTGCCTGCACCTGTGGCAGGCCGCTTGCCACTGCCAGCGGGCGGGCGTTAACCGGGGTGTCGTTCCGGGTGAGAGATCCGGATACCATCCAGATGATCAGGCCAAGGGCCAGCAGCAGGGCAGCAATATGGCCCTGATTTAAATGTAAGGTCATGCTCTGTTCCGCATTGGGTATTGTTATGGTTGCCGCAGACAGCCGGAAGGCCACCAATATAAGGGAAAGGCTGAGATGCTGCATCTGCAGGCAGCGAAAACATGCGGTTCCTCTGTATACTGTCACTCATTTTGTTGACTTCGGGATGACAGGTTTCATGGTATTGGTGAGTTTAAAGCAGACAGAGCTGGCCTTCGGGGATCATGTTCTGCTGGATAAGGTCGATCTGGATATACATTCCGGCGAGCGCCTGTGTGTGGTTGGCCGCAATGGTGAAGGCAAGTCGACGCTGCTGAAAATTCTTGACCGTAAGGTGCAGCCGGACGACGGCCGCGTCGAATATCTGGATATGCTGCGTGTCTCCGCGCTGCAGCAGGAACTGCCGCAGACCACCGACCGGCCGGTGTATGACGTGGTGGCCGATGGTCTGGGCGATCTGGGTGAGCTGATTGCTGCTTACCACGATGAAAGTGCCCGTGGTGCTGAGGCGGATCTGGGCCGGCTGGAGCAGCTGCAGACCCGTATTGAAGCCGCCGATGGCTGGCGCTGGCAGCAGAAGGTGGATGCCATTATGCAGCGTCTGCAGCTGCCGGCAGAAACCAGCTTTGCACAGTTGTCCGGTGGCTGGCAGCGGCGGGTGATGCTGGCGCGGGCGCTGGTGGTGGAGCCGGACCTGCTGATTCTTGACGAACCGACCAACCATATGGATGTGGCGACCATTGAATGGCTGGAAGAACAGCTGAAGCTTTTTAACGGCGCGCTGGTGTTTATCAGCCACGACCGGGCGTTCGTGCAGAATCTGGCGACCCGTATCGTCGAGCTGGACCGTGGTCACATTTATAACTGGGAAGGCGATTACCAGAGCTTTGTGGATTACCGCGAAAAGCGGCTGGAAGAAGAAGCCACCCAGAACGCACTGTTTGATAAACGGCTGGCCGAAGAAGAGAAATGGATCCGCAAAGGCATTGAGGCCCGCCGTACCCGTAATGAAGGGCGGGTGCGGGCTCTGAAAGCCATGCGTAACGAACGCAGGGCGCGCCGTGATGTGCAGGGCAGTGCCAATATCAGCATGAATGCGGCGGAGTCTTCCGGTAAACAGGTATTTGAAATCGAGCACCTCACTTACGCCTGGCAGGATGTAATGCAGGTGAAGGATTTCTCCACCATTGTTATGCGCGGCGACCGCATTGGTCTGGTCGGTCCTAACGGGGTTGGTAAAAGTACCCTGCTGAAACTCCTGCTGGGGCAGCTGCAGCCGCAGTCCGGCCGCATTAAAACCGGTACCAAACTGGAAGTGGCCTATTTCGATCAGGCCCGGCATCAGCTGGACGACGAGAAATCCATCGCTGATAACGTCGCCGATGGCAAGGATCAGGTGGAGGTGAATGGCCAGAGCCGGCACATTATCGGCTATCTCGGTGACTTCCTGTTTTCCGACCAGCGTGCGCGCACGCCGGTCAAAGCCCTGTCCGGTGGCGAACGCAACCGCGTCCTGCTGGCCAAACTCTTCCTCAAACCGTGCAATCTGCTGGTGATGGATGAACCGACCAACGACCTGGATGTGGAAACCCTGGAACTGCTGGAAGAGCGCCTGCTGGAGTACAGCGGCACGCTGCTGCTGGTCAGCCATGACCGGGCCTTCCTGGATAATGTCGTCACTCAGTTGTGGGTCTTCGGTGAAGGTGAACCCGGCTATATCGAAGAGCAGGTCGGTGGTTACAGCGACTGGCAGGAGCGCCGCAAACTGCGTCAGGGCGATAAAGCTGCAGCGAAAGAGAAGAAAACGGTCGCTGCTGAGAAGAAAGACGCGCCACAGCCGGCCGCTGCTGCGTCAAAACCGGCAGCCAGTGCGAAGAAGCTGTCGTATAAACTGCAGCGTGAGCTGGATATGCTGCCGGATCAGATTGCGGCGGCCGAGGCTGAGCGTGATGCGCTGGCGGCGAAAACCGCCGCTGCCGACTTCTACGCCGGCGATCAGGCTGAGGTCCAGCAGGTACTGGCAGACCTGGCTGAAGCGGAACAGAAAGTGGAGGCGCTGGAAGAGCGCTGGCTGGAACTGGAGGAGATGGCGTCATGACGTTCTGGCTGGTGCTGGGGCTGGTGGCCCTGTCGATGTTCGGCTCCATTTACTGGCTGAAACCCAGTCCGCGCGATACGCGGCTGGCGAAGCTGCGCTTTGATGCGATTAAACAGGGGCTGCAGGTACGGCAGTTCACCTTTAAACCGGATGCCGCGAAAACCGGGGTGCGTGATGACATCACCGGTACCACTTATACACTGCAGCGCCCGGGCAGCAGTCAGGGCGGGGCTTTCCGTTTCCGGGTTGCCGGGCAGCCGGGCTGGGAGAATGATGGTCTGCCGGAAGGGCTGAGCTGGCACGATCAGGGCAGTGCCGACGATGCCCGGCAGCTGCGAGAGGCTCTGCCACAGTTGCAGGATGATCTGTTGTTACTGGAAGTGTATGAAAACCGCATCACGCTGATGGCGGCAGAACGAAAAAGCGCCAGCGCGGCGGCCTATCAGCACTTTATGGAACAGTTTCTGTAGCTTGCTGGTAGGTTGCTATAAATAGCGGACAAAAAAACGGGAGCAGGGCTCCCGTTTTTTATGGTCTGTTCATGCTGGCGTTCAGAAACGGCTTTCCAGTTCTTCCAGGTGTTCAATGATGCGGTCGTTATAGCTGACGACCAGAAAAGGCACGGTATTTTCGTTGTAATTGCGGATGCGTTCTTCCATAAAGCGCCATTTGCTTTTGACGTTGTCCATCAGTACATCGTTTTCCGGTGCTCTGACCAGCTGTTCCAGCAGCGTCAGCTCATTGTGAAAATCTTCTGCCATTTCTGTGAGTGTGCGGTCATAGCTGCCCATAAAGACCTGGCCCAGATTGCTGGTGCCGCGGGCGGCATACTGAGAAGTGATTTCCTCCATCAGCAGAGCGAGATCGCGGGCCTTTTCGATTACCGGGCTGGGGCGGATACCGCTGATGTCTTCCAGCCGGGCGTAGGCGGCAGAGGCCTTGCCGACAATATCGGCACTTTTCCGTCCCATTTCATCCACCAGACGTACATTCGGAAAGCCCTGCCGGAGCATATCATTGCGGTTGATGGCCATCAGTTCACTGAGACGTTTCCAGTCAACTTCAATGGCGGCCATCTCGTCGGCCATGCCGTTGAGAGGCGCCAGCTGGCGGGCGCTGTCGAGGGCCTCGGCGAAGCGTTTCATGCTTTGCTGAATCCGCCGGTCGTATTTGCTGTCGGCATCAAGGCCGGAGAACATATAAAAGTTGGTTACGGCGTTGGTCGCCGCCAGACGCATATGCTGCAGATCGGCTAACAACTGCTGGGGGGTGGCCAGAACTGTCTGGCTGACCAGCAGCAGAACAGCGGCACGGAAAAGGTTCGTAACGGCCCGCATGGTATTATTCTTCTTGTTGTTTGCAGTGAATTACTGTCATTGAGGAATCACAGTATTTACCGGATGAGTGTATGAGATAGGTCTGCCTATCCCTATAGGTCATTACAAACTGTTAC
Source organism: Pseudomonadota bacterium (assembly GCA_030145845.1). Lineage (GTDB taxonomy): Bacteria > Pseudomonadota > Gammaproteobacteria > Pseudomonadales > Oceanobacteraceae > Venatoribacter. The sequence continues at coordinate 97,726 of JAIXHJ010000016.1, read as the reverse complement.
AAAAATGTGTTCACTTGCGCCGCAGCCGGACGAGGCGGCGTGTGAGTTACTGAGACAGAAATTTTCATTATTCTGCAGCAGTTGTGGTACACAGCCCTGAGGCAAGGGCCCATGCGGGGTCTGGCGGCAGTCGGGGACGGCGGGCAGCTGTGCCATTTCCCGGCAGTCTATTGACTTTCCGTCCGCTTTCCCCGAATGTGTGCCTCTCAGATTCAAACGCCCGTATGAATCGTTCGTTTTTTGAACAGTGGTTGGGCGTTGTTTCACCAACCGGCAGAATGTCGGCGGGATTTCCTGCTGGCCAAAAGCTAACCACCATGTGGAGATCAGTTGATGATTTACGAAGGTAAAGCCATCACGGTAAATATGATCGAAGACGGCATCGCCGAACTCAAATTCGATCTGCAAGGCGACTCTGTTAACAAGTTTAACCGCGCTACTCTGGAAGACCTGAAAGCCTCTGTTGAAGCCATCAAAGGCAACAGCGATGTTAAGGGTGTTCTGGTAACTTCAGGTAAAGATGTTTTCATCGTCGGTGCTGATATCACCGAATTCGGTGAAGCTTTCAAGAAAGAAGAAGACGAAATTGCAGCCTGGTGTCTGGAAGCAAACCAGATCTTCAATGCTTATGAAGATCTGCCAGTACCGACTCTGGTAGCAATCAATGGTATCGCTCTGGGCGGCGGCTTCGAGATGTGTCTGGCCACCGACCTGCGTGTTATGTCTGACAAGGCCAAGGTTGGTCTGCCGGAAGTGAAACTGGGCCTGATGCCTGGCTTCGGTGGTACTGTTCGCCTGCCACGTGTTATCGGTGCAGACAACGCCATTGAATGGATCTGCATGGGCGCTGAAAACCGTGCCGACAAAGCACTGAAAGACGGTGCTGTGGATGCCGTTGTAGCAGCAGACAAACTGAAAGAACAGTCTGTGCTGATGCTGAAAGAAGCCATTGCCGGTGAAATCAACTGGCAGGCACGCCGCGAAGAGAAACAGTCCAAACTGCACCTCGATACGCTGGAACAGATGATGGTTTTCGAAACTGCCAAAGGTTTCGTTGCTGGTCAGACCAAAGGTCATTACCCGGCGCCAATCATGGCCATCAAAACTATGCAGAAAGCCGCTAACGCCGGTCGTGATAAAGCGCTGGATGCAGAGGCCAAAGGTTTTGCCAAGCTGGCTAAAACCACTGAATCCCAGGCTCTGATTGGTCTGTTCCTGAACGATCAGCTGCTGAAGAAGAAAGCCAAGGCTTTCGACAAAACTGCAAAAGAAACCAAAAAAGCAGCCGTACTGGGTGCTGGTATCATGGGTGGCGGTATCGCTTATCAGTCTGCACTGAAAGGCACCCCGATCATGATGAAAGATATCGCTGAAGCCGGTATCGAGCTGGGTCTGAACGAAGCCAACAAACTGCTGGCCAAGCGCGTTGAGAAGAAGAAGATGAAACCGCTGGCGATGGGTGAAACCCTGAACCGCATTCGTCCGACTCTGTCTTACGCCGAATTCGGTGATGTAGATACCGTGGTTGAAGCCGTTGTCGAAAACCCGAAAGTTAAGAAAATGGTTCTGGCTGAACTGGAAGACAACGTGTCTGAAGACACCATCGTGACTTCCAACACCTCGACCATTTCCATCGACCTGCTGGCGGAAGACCTGAAGCGTCCGGAAAACTTTCTCGGTATGCACTTCTTTAACCCGGTACACATGATGCCGCTGGTGGAAGTGATCCGTGGTAAGAAAACGTCTGAAGAAGCCGTTGCCACCGTGGTTGCGTACGCCAAGAAAATGGGCAAAACCCCGATCGTGGTAAACGATTGCCCGGGCTTCCTGGTTAACCGTGTTCTGTTCCCTTACTTCGCCGGTTTTGCTGGTCTGGTACGTGACGGTGCGGACTTCCAGAAATGTGACAAAGTTATGGAGAAGTTCGGCTTCCCGATGGGCCCTGCTTACCTGCTGGACGTGGTTGGTATTGATACCGGCGTTCACGCTAACGAAGTCATGGCGGAAGGTTTCCCTGACCGTATGAAGGCTGACTTCAAGTCTGCTATGGACGTGATGTTCGAAAACAACCGTTATGGTCAGAAAAACGGTAAAGGTTTCTACGTTTATGAAACCGACAAAAAAGGCAAGCCGAAGAAAGTTGTCGATCAGGAAACCTACGAGCTGATCAAGCCAGTGGTTGCTGAAGCAAAAGACTTCGACTCTGAAGAAATTATCGCGCGTTGCATGATTCCGATGTGCATCGAGATCGCCCGCTGTCTGGAAGAGGGTATCGTTGATACTCCGGCAGAAGCTGATATGGGTCTGATCTTTGGTATTGGTTTCCCTCCATTCCGTGGCGGTGCGTGCCGTTACATGGATACCGTAGGTATGGCTGAATTCGTTGCTCTGTGCGACAAGTTTGCCGATCTGGGTAACCTCTACAAACCAACCGATCGTATGCGCGAAATGGCTGCGAACGGCGAAAGCTACTTCGGTTAATAGGCCACGAGGAGAATTAAACCATGTCTTATAATCCAAAAGACGTTGTTGTTGTTGACGCAGTGCGTTCACCCATGGCCCGTTCCAAAGGTGGCGTATTCCGCAACGTACGCGCAGAAACCATCTCTGCCAACCTGATCAATGCGCTGTTTGAGCGTAACCCGGGCGTCAGCCCAGCTCTGGTGGAAGACGTAATCTGGGGCTGTGTGAACCAGACTCTGGAGCAGGGTTTCAACGTTGCCCGTCAGATCGGTCTGATGAGCGTTGTGCCGAAAGAAGCCGGTGCCCAGACTGTTAACCGTCTGTGTGGTTCAGCTATGTCTGCCATCCACACGGCTGCCCAGGCCATCATGACCGGTAACGGCGATGTGTTTGTGGTTGGTGGCGTTGAGCATATGGGTCACGTCAACATGCAGCACGGTTTCGACCACAACCCGAAATCTTCCAAGTACTCTGCCAAAGCATCCAACATGATGGGTCTGACCGCAGAAATGCTGGGTAAAATGCATGGCATTACCCGTGAGCAGATGGATGAGTTCGGTGCCCGTTCTCACCGTCTGGCGCACAAGGCGACGCTGGAAGGCAAATTCAAGAACGAAATCGTGCCGATGTACGGCCACGATGCTGACGGCAAAGAAGTGCTGGTAACCGAAGACGAAACCATCCGTCCGGAAACCACGGCTGAAAGCCTGGGTGCACTGCGTCCGGCCTTTGATCCGAAGAACGGTACTGTAACTGCCGGTACTTCTTCCCAGATCACTGACGGTGCGGCTGCTATGCTGCTGATGAGCTACGAAAAAGCTCAGGAACTGGGTCTGAAACCACGTGCCCGTATCGTATCCATGGCCGTTGCCGGTGTGGATGCTGCGATCATGGGTTACGGTCCGGTACCAGCAACCAAAAAAGCACTGAAACGTGCCGGTCTGGAAACCAAAGATATTGATTACTGGGAACTGAACGAAGCGTTCGCAGCTCAGTCTCTGCCTTGCATCAAGGATCTGAAACTGACTGAAATCGCCGAAGACCGTATCAATATCCACGGTGGTGCGATTGCTCTGGGTCACCCGCTGGGTTGTTCCGGTGCCCGTATCTCCACCACGCTGATCAACGTACTTGAACAGCAGGGCGGTAAATACGGTGTCTCGACCATGTGTATTGGTCTGGGACAGGGTATTGCTACCGTATGGGAACGTCTGGACTGATAACTCAGGTTATTGGAACGGTGTTCTGAAGAAACCGGCCTCAGGGCCGGTTTTTTTGTGCCTGTTATTTGGCTTTTCGCTCCGGGTTGCCGGTTCGGCTGAGCGGTGTTACCTTCAGCTTCAGGCAGGGCCGGCAGTTAGCGATCTGCACTGCGGTCTTATGTGCAACGCTTTTTAACGGACACTTGCTGCGCGTTTTTCTGGAAGGGATAGTTGAGTTATGGAAGATTGTTCAATTGAAGTAAAAGGCTGTGCCGGGGATCAGCAATGAAGCTTCCGGGTGATTGTGTGCGTTACCAGAGGCTGTTAAGTGACGATGGATAAAAATACTGCCCGAGAGCTGGTTGAAAAATTCGAGACTATAAATCGCCAGATATTTTCAGTTCTTTCTGATTTTGAAGAGAGGTTATCTCCGGAAGAATTTGAAGTACTGAAGAGGGAGGTTGGCAGGATGGGGGTTATGGCTGATAGTTATGTTTACCCGGTTTTATTGAAGCAGTATCCGGAACTCAACCCTCTTAATGATAGCGGCTGCTGAAGTATCAGAGTTATTTGACAGGTTAAGACAGCGAGGGCGCTTTGCGCCGGAGCCGGTTATCGTTGGTTCCCGCCTGAAAGATTATGTAGCTGGTGAAAAATTAGAAACTTATGGCTGGAAATACTGATATCTGGCGTCGGTACTATGACAAGGCACTGTATCGTCCACATTCAAAGCGTACTGAGTTTGAAGCCCGGCTCAATGAATCAGATCTCAAAGTGGCAACAGATTGTGGCTGTGGTGCAGGTAGCGATATTCATTATTTAGAGCAGCAGGGCTTTCAGGTTTATGGCTTCGATATTAACCCGGAGTCTGTTGCAATTTGTCGGGACAGGTTCGGGTCCGAATCGTTGGTAAAAATATCAGAGTCTTCCTTTGAATCTTTCAATTATCCAAAATCTGGTGTTGTTATTGCAAATTCAAGTCTGTTCTTTGCTGACCCAAGCCACTTTGAAGTGACCTGGGATCGAATTAAGTGCTCAATTGAAGTCGGTGGTGTGTTTGCCGGTGATTTTATGGGCTTTAACGACAGTTGGGCTGAAAAATATCATAGTCCGACAACGCCTTTATCGGCGTCAGAAGTAAAGACGATGTTCTCTGAATTTGAGATAGTCAGGTTCTTTGAACGTGACGAAATGGCTAAAACTTCATTGGGTAAAATGAAGCATTGGCATACATATTCTGTGGTCGCGGTAAAACGCAGATAACAAGTGCATCCTGCCGGGCTGCTTTCCGCAGAGCTCCGGACCTGCTGCAAATGCGGGCAGTACCTCCATATCGAAACATCAATCCCCCGGAACCGGCCACGGCCGGTTTTTGCTGCCTGTTCATCCGGCACCGGTTCCGTTTCCTGTAGCAATTGTCTACAATGCGCGTCCCGCAGGAGAGAGTCAGCCCTGATGCTGGCCGCCGAAGGCGCAAACTCCCATAAACGCTCAGGCCAAAGGACTGCGGGTTAAGTGTATTGCCATCTGGAGAGAGGTTACGTCCGTAACCCACCGAAGGAGCAAGCCAGCGGTCAGGTCCGTCTGGTTAAACTCTCAGGTACCGGGGACAGGGGGAGGGGCACAGATTTCACAGGAGTTCTGTGTGCTTACCACTGTCTATCTTATTGCGATTACCGCTGAAGCTATGTCCGGTGCGCTGGCCGCTGGCCGCCGTAACATGGATATGTTCGGGGTTGCCCTGATTGCGTTTATTACCGCGTTAGGTGGCGGCACTGTGCGGGACATCCTGCTGGGTAATTTCCCCGTTACCTGGACTCAGCATCCGCCTTATATCTATCTGACCATTACCGCCGGGCTCGCGACCATGGTGCTTGCGCGCTTTATGCACCGCCTGCAGCAGCTGTTCCTGATTCTGGATGCCATGGGGCTGATCGCGTTTACCATCATCGGCTGTAACGTGGCGCTGCAGCTGGGTTACGGCCTGCCGGTGGTCATTATGGCCGGCATCATTACCGGTGTGTTCGGCGGTATTCTGCGCGATATCCTCTGCAATCAGACGCCGCAGGTGCTGCAGCACGAGCTGTATGCCAGCGTGTCACTGCTGGTGGCCGGGTTGTATCTGCTGATGCGTCACTTTGGTGTGGACGAAGATATCACCCTGCTGGCGTCTTTCAGTACGGGTCTGGCCATGCGTCTGGCTGCCATCCGCTGGCACTGGTCGCTGCCGGTGTTCTACTACGCACCGGAACGCTGGCAGAACTGACGGCTCTGGCGCGCCAGACGGGGGCTGGCAGGTGATTTCTCCGGCCCCGGATTGAGCCGGCCCCGGCATGCTGGTAGGCTAGCCTGCTTTGAAATTGAGTTATTTTCACCATCATGATCGGTCGATTACAGGGCATTGTCCTTGAGAAACAGGCTCCGGAGCTGTTGCTGGACGTTAACGGCGTCGGCTACGAGATTCAGGCGCCCATTTCCACCTTTGCAGCGCTGGGCAAAACCGGCTCCGTGGCTGTGCTTTATACCCACCTGGCGATCCGCGAGGATGCCCATCAGCTTTATGGCTTCAGCGACAAAGAACAACGCACGCTGTTCCGCACCCTGATCAAGGTCAGTGGGGTCGGACCCAAGCTGGCGCTGGCAATTCTGTCGGGCATGGATGTGAATGCCTTTGCCGGCTGTGTGCACAGTGAAGATGTGGCGGCGCTGACCAAGCTGCCGGGTGTCGGTAAGAAGACGGCCGAACGCCTGATTGTGGAAATGAAAGACCGGCTGAAAGAATGGCAGGCCCCGGCTCCGTTGTGGGCGGCGGCTGACAATGCCGAACGGGCATCGCAGGATGCCATGCTGGCGGAAGCAGAAGGCGCGCTGATTGCTCTGGGGTATAAACCACAGGACGCGGCGAAGATGCTGAATAAGATCAGCGGCGCTGACAGTGCCGAAGAGATGATCCGTCTGGCACTGCGCAATACGCTCGGACGCTGAGCACTGAGGAAGCCTTATGATTGAAACCGATCGCTTTGTCAGTGCTGAACCGGCCCGCGGTGAAGAGCAGCAGGATCGTGCTATCCGCCCAAAATCCCTCAATGAATACATTGGTCAGCCCCATGTGCGCGAGCAGATGGAGATCTTTATCGGTGCGGCGCGCGCGCGTGGCGAAGCACTGGATCACACGCTGGTGTTCGGTCCGCCGGGACTGGGGAAAACCACGCTGGCCAATATTATCGCTGAAGAAATGGGCGTGCAGATCAAATCCACGTCCGGTCCGGTGCTGGAAAAAGCCGGCGATCTGGCGGCGCTGCTGACCAATCTGGAAGAAGGCGATGTGCTGTTTATCGACGAAATCCACCGCCTGAACCCGGCGGTGGAGGAAGTGCTGTATCCGGCGATGGAAGACTACCAGCTGGATATTATGGTTGGCGAAGGACCGGCGGCACGTTCAATCAAAATCGATCTGCCACCGTTTACCCTGGTGGGCGCCACCACCCGTGCCGGCCTGCTGACATCGCCACTGCGTGACCGCTTCGGCATTGTGCAGCGGCTGGAGTTTTACAATATTCACGATCTGGCCCATATCGTTGCCCGTTCCGGACGCCTGATGCAGCTGGAGGTGGATGACAGTGGCGCCCAGGAAATTGCCCGCCGTGCGCGTGGCACACCACGTATTGCCAATCGTTTACTGCGCCGGGTGCGGGATTACGCACAGGTGAAAGGCGATGGTACGGTCAATCTTGGCTGCGCCGATGCGGCACTCAATATGCTGAATGTCGATGCTCAGGGCTTCGATCATATGGACCGCCGCCTGCTGCTGACGCTGCTGGAGAAATACGATGGCGGCCCGGCCGGGGTCGACAGTCTGGCGGCATCCATCGGTGAAGAACGTGACACCATTGAAGATGTGCTCGAACCCTATCTGATGCAGCAGGGCTACCTTACCCGTACGCCACGCGGGCGTATGGCAACCAGACTGGCGTATCTGCATTTCGGTCTGGACCTGCCGGCCCGCTTCGGGGCGGGGGACGAGCAGTGAGTTTCCGCTGGCCGGTACGTGTTTATTTCGAAGATACCGATGCCGGCGGCATTGTTTATTACGCCAATTATTTCCGTTTTCTTGAGCGTGCGCGCACCGAATGGCTGCGCGCACTTGGCTATAGCCAGGAAAGCTTAAGGTCGGATGACATTCTGTTTGTTGTGCGCGAAGTGCGGGCCAGATATCTCAGGCCGGCCCGGCTTGACGATGAACTTACGCTCACGGTACGCGTCGAAAGCAGCCGTAAGGCCAGTCTGGTGCTGGCGCAGGAAGTGCTGCGCCGCAATGAGCAGGGTGAAGAAGAATGTCTTGTACAGGCGGATATCAGCATCGCCTGTATGAACCACGGCGGGCGTCCGCAGGGGATTCCCGCCGTCATACTGAATGCCATGACGTCGTCAGCAGACGGCCAGGCCGGATAACAGCAAACGCACAGGAGTTTATGTGAACGAGTCCGTTTCGATTTTTTCGCTGATCATTAATGCCAGTTTTGTGGTGCAGCTGGTGATGCTGCTGTTGCTGGCGGCATCGGTGATGAGCTGGGTGGTGATTGTGCAGCGCACCCGTCTGTTATCGTCCAACCGTGAACAGATGCAGGAGTTTGAAGAGCATTTCTGGTCCGGCGTTGACCTCAATGACCTGTACCGTGAATGTCAGCAGAAACCGCTCACCAGCGGGATTGAAAATGTGTTTATGGCCGGGCTGAAAGAGTTCGGCAAAATGCGGCAGCAGAACACCCATGACCCGGATGCCGTAATGGCCGGGGTACAGCGCGCCATGCGTATTGCCATTACCCGTGAGTCTGAAGCGCTGGATACCCACCTGCCGTTTCTGGCCACCGTGGGGTCCACCAGTCCATACATCGGCCTGTTCGGTACCGTGTGGGGGATTATGCATTCCTTCCAGGGGCTGGCCAGCGTGAAACAGGCCACCATTGCCACTGTCGCACCGGGGATTTCCGAAGCGCTGGTAGCCACCGCTATGGGCCTGCTGGCAGCGATTCCGGCGGTGATTTTCTATAACCGCTTTGCCGCCCGTGTTGATCAGCAGGTAACGGCGCTGAATACCTTTGCCGATGAATTCTCCTCGCTGCTGTACCGTCAGGCGCACAAGATTCAGCAGGCCGCCAAAGCCGAAGCCGCCAGAAAAAATACGGAGGCCTGAGCATGGAACCGATGCCGGCTCCGGGGCCCAAGCGCCGACAGATGGCAGAAATTAACGTCGTTCCTTATATCGACGTGATGCTGGTGCTGCTGATTATTTTTATGGTCACTGCACCCATGCTGGTGCAGAGCGTACCGGTGAATCTGCCTGATGTTGATGCCACACCGACGGAAATTGATCCGGATGACAGTACCGTCATTATTTCGGTCAACGATCGTGGTATTTATTTTATTGAGCGTGAAGAAGGGCAACCGTCGGCCATGACGCTGAAAGAAGCCATCGATTACACCGCCAAGGTGTTTGCCGCGGTGCCGGAAACACGGGTGATGATCCGCGGTGATGAAAGCGTTGCCTATGGCAGGGTGGTCGCTCTGATGGGCGGGTTGCAGGGCGCAGGCATTAATAATGTCGGCCTGATTACCGAGGCGCCGGATCCGGAGGCCAGCCGCTGATATGAACTGGCTGGATCCTCAGCGTTATTCCCTGCCTGTCGTGGTGTCGGTGGTTCTGCATCTGGCCGTGGCGGCTCTGTTTCTGTGGCATTGGCCGACCGAACATAAAGTGCCGGAACCTGTGCCGCAGCATGTGATTGCCAATATCGTGCAGGAAGAAAATCAGGCCGTTAAGCAACGGCAGGAAAAAGCGGAGCAGGAGCGTAAGCGTAAAGCGCTGGCCGAAAAACGCGCCGCCGAACGTAAAAAGCAGCAGCTGGCGGAAAAAAAGCGTCAGCAACAGCAGGCGCAGAAACAGCTGGCTGAGCAGAAAAAACGCCAGCAGGAAAAAGTACTGCAGGAGAAAAAACTGGCTGAACAGCAGGCCAGGGAAAAAGCTGCGCAGGAAAAAGCCGCAAAAGAAAAAGCCGAACAGCAGGCGCGTGAACGTGCCGAGCAGGAAAAAGCCCTGCAGCAACAGCTGGCACGGGAGCAGGCCGAAGCTGAGCGGCGCGCCGAACAGGAAGCCATTAAACGGGCAGAACAGGCGGCGGCAATGAAAGCCGATGCAGTGACGCAGATTAAGAATAAGGTACAGTCGGTCTGGCGTTATCCGCCGGCAGTGCGGCCGGATCAGGAAGTGGGTGTTCACATTACTCTGGTACCGACCGGGGAAGTGATTGATGTGCGGATTATCCAGAGCAGTGGTAATGCCGCGCTGGACCGTTCGGTGGAGCAGGCGATCCGCAAAGCATCGCCGCTGCCGGTGCCTCAGGACCCAAGGGTGTTTGAGCAGTCATTCCGTAATTTTACGATTAAATTCAGACCGGAGAACGCAACGTGGTAAAGCGCAGTTGGATACTCTTGTGCTGGCTGATCACCAGCCTGGTGCATGCGGAGCTCGTTATTGAAGTCACTCAGGGCAAGCAGAGTGCCATTCCTGTGGCCGTGGTGCCGTTTGACTGGCAGGGCAGTCAGCCGCTGCCGGAGGATGTGAGTGCCATTGTAACCAACGATCTGGCGTCCAGTGGTTATTTCCGCACACTGCCGGCTGACAATATGATTACCCGGCCGCATACCCTGCAGGATGTCGTGTATGGCGACTGGTCGCGGCTGAAGCAGGATTTTGTGGTTATCGGTTCGGTGGAATTACTGCCATCCGGTTATGCGGTGCAGTTCCACGTGATGGATGTGCATCAGAAAATGGAAATCATGCGACACCGGGTGCGTGGCAAAGCGAGCCAGTTGCGTGATCTGGCCCATTACATCAGTGACTTTATTTTTGAAAAGCTGACCGGTGTGCCTGGGGTGTTTTCCACCAAGCTGATTTATGTCACCACGAACCGTGAACGTACCCGGTTTAATCTCAACTATGCCGATGCGGATGGTGCCCGGGAGCAACTGATATTTACCTCAAAACACCCGATCATTTCCCCGGCCTGGTCGCCGGATGCAAAAAAAGTGGCCTATGTGTCATTTGAAAACGGGCAGAGTGAAATCTTCTTTCAGGAGCTTGCTTCCGGAAAACGTGAACGGGTAGTCGCTTTTGAGGGCTCAAACAGTGCACCGGCGTTCTCACCGGACGGAACAAAACTTGCTTTTGTGCAGTCAAAGCTCGGTAATCCTGATATTTACATCATGGATCTGGCGACCCGCAGGGTTGAGCGTATGACCAAGCACTATGGCATCGATACCGAGCCACAGTGGAGTCCGGACGGACGGAGTATCTATTTTACTTCCAGCCGTGCCGGCGGCCCTCAGATATATAAACTGGACACTCGTAACAAACAGGTGGCCCGGGTAACTTATGATGGCTCTTATAATGCGCGGGCACGGCTGACGGCTGACGGACGCAAGCTGGTATACGTCCATCAGGAGGGCGAACGCTTCCATATTGCTTCACAGGATGTGGAAAGTGGACTGGTGCACATTCTGACCAGTGAAACGGAATTGGACGAGTCTCCTAGTGTTGCGCCCAATGGAAGTATGGTAATTTATGCTGCAAGTGAAGCAGATCGTAGTATCCTGGCGGCGGTTTCTGTCGATGGGGATGTGAAATTCCGCTTACCGTCGAAATACGGTGATGTCAGGGAGCCGGCCTGGTCGCCAATATTTAAATAAACTGAAACTCACTTCGGACTGGAAGACTGTTATGCAAACAAGTGCACTGTACAAAACTCTGGGTCTGGCCTTTGGTGCCATGTTGATCTCTGCCTGTGCAAGCAAGGGAGATGTTAATGAAGGTGCCGGAGCGACTGACGAGCCAACAGCAACTGAACAGCAGGCTGAAACCCAGGCTGTTGATACTGCGGCTGTAGCTGGTGAAACACTGGAATCTGAAGCGGCAGATGCACAGGCTGCGCTGCTGGAACAGACCGTGTTCTACTTTGACTTCGACAAAAGCGACATCAAGAGCGAAAGCAAAGCTGCTCTGATGGCTCACGCTGCTTACCTGGCCAGCAACGGCACTGCCCGTGTTGTTCTGGAAGGCCACGCAGACGAGCGCGGTACAGTTGAATACAACCTGGCTCTGGGTGAGCGTCGTGCCATGTCTGTACGTCGTTTCCTGATGGCTAACGGTGCTGCGGCTGAACAACTGAAAGTGGTCAGCTTCGGTGAAGAGCGTCCGGCTGTTATGGGCCATGATGAAACTTCTTACGCTAAAAACCGTCGCGTTGAAGTGAAATATCAGAGTCGTTAATGAAAGCTCTCGTCCTCACTGCGCTTGCATTATCAGTAGCAGGCGCGCATGCGGATGATGACTGGGTTTCTGTCGGGGCGGCACGTCCTGTTGCTCCGGCAGCCCAGACTTCTGTCACAGATACATCCTCTCAGGCACTGGTTGCCTCCCCGGTAACTGCCGTTGCCAACTCCCCTCAGACCCCGTCTGCCGGCCTGCTTGCTGAAATGTCCCTGCAGATGGAACAGATGCAGCAGGAAATCGCCGAACTGCGTGGACTGGTGGAAGAGCAGGCGCATCAGATGCGTCAGCTGAAACAGGAACAGCAGGACCGTTATCTGGATCTGGACCGCAGACTGGCGGTACTGATGTCAGAGCCGGTGGCTCAGAGAGCAGCCAGTTCTGCGCCGGCCGCCACTACGGCAGCACCCGCTGCAGCGGCGTCTGCGCTATCCGGATTGTCACCGACAGATGCGTACAAGCATGCCCAGAAGCTGATGTACGATAAAAAGTATACCGAGGCGAATGAAGCCTATGAGGCTTTTACCCGTCAGTATCCTGATGAGCCGCTGGCGGTGAACGCCATTTACTGGAGTGGGGAAATTTACCTGCTGCAGGGCAATCTGGATAAAGCACTGACCCTGTTCCGCAGTGTGGTGACCGACCACCCGCAGCACCTGAAAGTGCCGGATGCCATGTATAAGGTCGGTTATACCCTCGACCGGCAGGGCAAAACAGACGAAGCAAAAGTCTGGATGAAAAAGGTGATTGATCAGTTCACTGGTAAGTCGGACACCGTCGTCCGTCTGGCGAAGAATTACCTCGACTCGCACTGAGTCTGCAGCAGCCGGCCCCTGAGCCGGCTTTTTTGTACAGTTTTTCGCCTAAGTCCCTGAATCTGAAACTTTTTTTAAAAAAAGCTTGTCAGCCCCTCAAATTTAAGTATTATATGCGCCTCCTCCGGGTCGTTAGCTCAGCTGGTAGAGCAGTTGGCTTTTAACCAATTGGTCGCAGGTTCGAATCCTGCACGACCCACCACTTTTTTGAGGAAACCTAAGTTACTGAAAAGATTGACTTTTTTAATCTTCAAGGTAACATAGCCAGCATCAAGGGTCGTTAGCTCAGCTGGTAGAGCAGTTGGCTTTTAACCAATTGGTCGCAGGTTCGAATCCTGCACGACCCACCAGATTCTGAAGGGAGAAAGCGAAAGCTTTCTCCCTTTTTTATTTCCTGTACATGACACAGAGCAGACAGTTGCATGGCAGTGGATATTGTCGTGTTTCAGCTGTGATATTATTGCCCCCGTATCCGTGGTTATACGCCGTCAGAGAGACACATGAACGAATCGGTAAAAAGTCCAAAAGAGCTCATCCGTGAACACTGGGAAAGCCCGGCGGCCAGGCCCGGCGCGGACGAAGCTGAAGCACTGAAAGCGGAAATCCGTGAACTGTTGCAGCAGCAGGATGCGGTGCTGGTGGCGCACTACTATACCGATGCTGAAATTCAGGCGCTGGCAGAAGAAAGCGGTGGCTGTGTGGCCGACTCGCTGGAAATGGCCCGCTTCGGTCATCAGCATAAAGCGAGTACGCTGCTGGTGGCTGGTGTGCGCTTTATGGGCGAAACGGCAAAAATTCTGAGCCCGGAAAAACGGGTGCTGATGCCGACGCTGGAAGCGACCTGTTCACTGGATCTGGGTTGTCCGGTCGATGAGTTTTCTGCTTTCTGTGATCAGCATCCTGACCGCACTGTGGTGGTGTATGCGAATACGTCCGCCGCGGTGAAGGCCCGTGCTGATTGGGTGGTGACGTCCAGTATCGCACTGGATGTGGTCAATCATCTGAAGGCCAGAGGCGAAAAGCTGATCTGGGGGCCGGACAAACATCTGGGCAGTTACATCGAGCGCGAGACCGGCGCCGATATGCTGATCTGGGACAGCGCCTGTATCGTGCATGATGAATTCAAAGCGAAAGCGCTGGAAGATCTGAAAAAAGTGCACCCGGAAGCTGCCATTCTGGTGCATCCGGAATCGCCGGAATCTGTGGTGGCCATGGCCGATGCCGTTGGCTCCACCAGTCAGCTGATCAGGGCGGCACACGACCTGCCGAACCCGGTCTTTATCGTTGCCACCGACAAAGCCATCTTCTACAAAATGCAGCAGGCAGCGCCGGGTAAAGTGCTGATTGAAGCGCCGACCGCCGGTAAAGGGGCGACCTGCCGCAGCTGTGCGCATTGCCCGTGGATGGCAATGAACCATCTGCAGAATATCCGCGATGCACTGAAAGACGGCACGCCGGAAATATTCGTCGATGAAACCATCCGCGAGCGTGCAGAAGTCAGTCTGCAGCGCATGCTGAACTTCAATAAGGCCTGAGTGTCAGGCCTCAGCGCAGGGTGGTGGGGCTGGCAGCCATCACCTGCAGGCGCTGACTGATGATTGCTTCCTGCTGGAAATCTCCCGCCTTTTTCGCTTCCTTAAGCGCCAGCTCCATCTGTCGCAGGGCCTGGTTCTGCCGGCCGCTGTAAAATAAATATTCGCCGTTGGCGCGGAACGCCAGCACAGTCTGGCCGGCATCGCCGGCGGTTTCCCCCAGCCGGCGCCAGACGGCCGGGTCGGTACTGCGGCTGGCGGATAATTGTTTCAGTATGCCTGTGGCCGCAGCGGCCTGGCCATTACGGCGCAGAATATCCGCCTTACTGGTCAGCAGCACCAGACTTTCCGGTGCGTAGGGCAGGGCCTTGTTCAGGGTTTCAATGGCTTCCGCCGTTTTGCCCTCGGCATCAAGCAGCTGCGCCTGCAGGGCTGCTACAGCGGGGTGCTGGTTCCACGGACTGCCGATGTCGCCGAGGTAGGTCAGGCCCTGCTGGGGCTGTTCCATTTCCAGTGCAATTCTGGCCAGGTTGTAGCTGGCGGCAGCATACTGGACCGATGTTTTTTTATTGCGTGTGCGGACTTCCTCGAACCAGGTGTTCTGATTGTCTTTGGTCAGGCGGTAGCGGCGCTGTGCGGCCTGTTTCAGAATCAGGAATTCAAGACTGGTGAGGCGTGGTTTGCGAGGGAAGGGCTCGGCCCGGTCGGCGGCTTCCGCCACCCGCGATTCCGTGACCGGGTGGGTCAGCAGAAATTCCGGCGGCCGGCCGCTGAAGCGGTTGGCCTGCAGCATCTGTTCGAACATGGATGACATGGCCTGCGGATCCAGTCCGGCTGAGACCAGGGTTTTGATACCGATACGGTCAGCTTCCTGTTCCCAGTCGCGGCTGAAAGCCAGCTGGCTCTGAATGCTGGCGGCCTGGCTGGTCATCAGTCCGGCAAAGCCGGCATCGGCGTTGTTGGTGGCAATCAGCAGGATGCTGGCCAGCAGGGTGGCAATGGCAACCGGTTCCTGGCGCTGCGACTGTTCAATCTGGCGGGCATAGTGGCGTTGGCTGAGGTGAGCCAGTTCGTGGGCCAGAACGGCCGACAGTTCGTCTTCGTCGCGGGTATACAGTAACAGACCAAAGTTGATGCCGATGATGCCGCCGGGTACGGCAAAGGCGTTCAGATTGGGGCTGTCGACAATCACGAATTCAAATTGCGGATGCGGTACGTCGCTGTGCGGAATCAGGCGGAAAATTTCATTTTCCAGAAAGGTGGTCAGCAGGGCATCATCCAGTGTCTGTGCGTGAGCCCGCAGCTGCCGCAACCAGATGCGGCCAAGACGGTATTCCTGCTGCAGGGAAACATAGCCGGAGGCGCTGTCACCCAGCTGGGGCAGATCATCAGCGCAGACCTTGCCGCTTACCGATGGGATAAGCAGGGCGGCGGATAAACAGACGGTGCGGAAAAGCGTCAAACTCGGGTTCCTGATTCGGGCAGCAGAAAAACTGACAGCAGGTTTGATAAAGACGGCATGGCTGAGTTCAGTCCTGTACGCATCTTTACGCTGTCCCCGGAAACCGGCGCTGCGGAGCGTCCGGGATTGCAGTGGGTTATACTGTATCACCAGTTTGGCAAAAGGCGTTTACCGTGTCTAATTTCCCCGTCCATCAGCAGCAGCTGGACGCCAGTGGTCTGGCCTGTCCGTTACCACTGCTGAAAACCAAAATGGCGCTGAAGACGATGGCCAGCGGTGAGGTATTGTGGGTGACAGCAACCGATTCCGGTTCCTGGCGCGATATCCGCAAATTTACTGACATGACAGCCAATGAACTGCTGCAGGCTGCCGAGGTCGATGGTAGTTATCAGTTCTGGATTAAAAAAGGAGCCTGAAGGCATGCTGAACGTATTCCGGCGCTGGATCGACCGGTATTTTTCGGATGAGGAAGCGTTGTTATTGCTGCTGCTGATCACCGCTGTGATGGTGATCATCATCACCCTGGGGAAGGTGCTGGCACCTTTCCTGACGGCAGTGGTGCTGGCGTATCTGCTGCAGGGCGCGATGACTTACTGCAAGCGCAAAGGGCTGAGCCATCTGGGGGCGACCACGGTGGTTTTTATTCTGTTTGTCAGCGCGCTGATGCTGATTCTGTTTTTTATTCTGCCGGCCACCTGGAAGCAGTTGACCCAGTTTTTCTATGAGTTGCCGCGTATGGCCAGTAAGGGGCAGTCGCTGCTGCTGATGTTGCCGGAGCGCTATCCGGAAATTTTCACCGAGGAGCAGGTGAAAACCTGGACCAAGCAGATTGGTGATGAGCTGGCGTCTGTCGGGCAGCTGGCGGTGAGTTTTTCCATTTCCGGGATCACCGGGCTGATGGCCGTACTGATTTATTGTGTGCTGGTACCGATTCTGGTGTTCTTTCTGCTGAAGGACTCGGAAAAGATTATCGGCTGGTGCAGCAGCTTTCTGCCTAACCGCCGCCAGCTGCTGAGCCGCATCTGGGGTGAAATGGATGAGCAGATTGCCAATTACATCCGTGGCAAAGCACTGGAAATTGTGATCGTCGGTGGCGTGACTTATGCGGCCTTCCTGATTCTGGGGATCAACTATGCCGCGCTGCTGGCGATTGGTGTCGGTTTATCGGTACTGGTGCCCTATATCGGCGCCGCCGTGGTTACAGTGCCGATTGCGCTGGTTGGTTATGTGCAATGGGGCTGGAGTGACAGCTTTATCTGGCTGATGGTGGTGTACGGCATTATCCAGGCGCTGGATGGCAATGTGCTGGTGCCGTTGTTGTTTTCGGAAGTGGTGAATCTGCATCCGGTGGCAATTATTGTCGCGGTGCTGGTGTTTGGTGGTCTGTGGGGCTTCTGGGGAGTATTCTTTGCCATTCCTCTGGCAACACTGCTGAAAGCCGTTATGCAGGCCTGGCCGGACAGTCACCATGCGCAGTCTGATGCGCCGGAAGACAGTCTCTGACTTGTCACCGGCAGGCCGCACCAGTAGACTTGCGCCTTTGGTACGACACGTCCCGTTACGTGCCGACATACTTGTAACCGGAATAACTCTTTGATTTTCATAGGGTTAGGTCATCAAGCTACAAGATAGCTGACGATCACAAGGTCTTTCCGGGGAGCCCTGTTGCTTCCCATAAAACCTCAAAATCGATCAGAAAATAACCAATTCGGTTAATTTTTTGGTTGCAAAGTGATTTCAGAAAAAAGATTTACAATTCTTTGCGAATCTCAACTCTGAAAGTGCTTCTTACCCTATTGGGCGGAAAACTGCCCTCTGGGTAGGTTTAATTTTCTGTCACGGGCTAGAACTGCTTGTCTCTCATCGTTGGTAAACGAGGGGATCTTGTACGTGGCATACAGCGGATAAGCCGTGTGTTCCTATTGCTTGATTTGAGCTCAGGTTTCGACCGGGCACAGATAGCAAGCCTCCCGTAGATCCGGGAGTTCGCTAGACCGGCATGCTCATGGGGCCAACCCGTGGGTGTGGAGTCCGGTTAACAATGTCCCGAACGCAGCAAACTGCATGTTGTGTGAGGGGCTAGCGACCGTAACCCTATGGTTAACGTAATGTGAATCACCGTCAGAACCATCGTCACAAGTGATGAGCCTACGGCAGTTATTAGGCTCTAGCCAAAATGGCAATGTAGCTGGTCATCGCAATTGAAGGATGCGGTGCGATCTCATGCGTATCTTGGATACGTAGCTACCGGTGGAAAGGTGGAACCTAAGGGGTGAATTGATAGGACGCAGGGAACGTGGCAATCCCGATCACCCGCCAGAGCAACTGGCTGGCAGGTTTTCCGTAAGGAAAACTGATGGGTGTGGGGAATAGGAGGACGCAAGAAGCAAATGACCGGTTGTAATGGCTGGTATAGCGGATGAAACATGCCGACACGGGAAACTGTGGCTGACGTGCGTTTGGTTTATGACCGCGATGACAACTGCTGATTTCAGCAGTTTTAACCAACTTACTGACCCAATGGGGACGCAACTCCCCATTGGGGAGGAGCCGTCTCCGTTGGACTCAGTTTTCAGCAAAAGGAGTACGGTATGAATACGAACCCAAAAGCGGTTTCGTCTGCGGCTCCTGACTGGAGCGATGACCATTGGCACGGTATTGATTGGGCCAAGGCTTCTGTTTCAGTCAGAAAAACGCAGTTGAGAATCGCGGAGGCAACCCGGAAAGGTGATTGGCGCAGAGTTAAAAAACTGCAACGGTTACTGACTCACTCGTTTTATGGTCGATGTCTGGCGGTAAGACGAGTCACCGAAAACCGAGGGCGCAAAACGCCCGGAGTTGATGGTGAAACCTGGGGGACGCCCAAAGCGAAATGGAACGCTGTAGTACGCTTGGCAAAGAAAAGAGGATATCGGCCCAGACCGCTTCGGCGGGTGTGGATACCGAAACCCGGCAAGAAAGAAATGCGCCCACTGGGGATTCCAACGATGTTGGACAGAGCCATGCAAGCACTGTTTCTTTCTGCCCTTGAGCCCGTCGTAGAAGCGACGAGCGATCCCCGGTCCTATGGATTCCGGCCCGATCGTTCGACCGCGGATGCGATGGTGGAGCTCTTCCATCTGCTGGCACCCAACGTGGGGCCGGTTTGGGTTTTGGAAGGCGACATTAAAGGATTCTTTGACCATATCAACCATGACTGGCTGATTCAGAATGTTCCTATGAACAGGATGATGTTGCACAAGTGGCTGAAAGCCGGAGTGATTGACCGGAGGCAGTACGCAGCAATCCATGCGGGGACACCGCAAGGAGGAATTATTTCTCCGTGCTTGGCGAACGCTACCCTGAATGGATTGGAAACCGGACTTAAAGCCTTTTTGGCTGAAAAGTTCGGTAAAACCAATGCCAAAAAGCTGAAAGTGCAGGTGGTTCGGTATGCGGATGACTTTGTCGTTCTGGCAGACTCGAAAGAGCTGTTGGAGGATGTTATCAGACCTTGGACAGAACAATTTCTCGCAGTTAGAGGAGTAGAACTGTCCCAAGAGAAAACGCACATCACCCACATCACGGACGGCTTTGACTTTCTGGGGTGGAACTTTCGGAAATACGTGCCGAAATCGCAACGTCGTACGCCGAAACTGCTGATTAAGCCATCTAAGAAGAACGCGAAAGCGTTCTATCGGAAGGTGGCGGACATCATTAAAAACAGTGGCGCGATGACGCAGGGGGCTTTGATTGGCCAACTGAACCCCGTACTCAGAGGATGGGCACAGTACCACTCTCCGGTAGTCGCGAAAGAAACCTTCAGCAAGTTGGAGCATCTGATGTTCTGGCGACTCTGGAGGTGGGCAAAACGCAGGCATCCACGAAAGTCCACTAAATGGATTGCGAAGAAATACTTCCATTCTATTAATGGGCAGAAGTGGGTGTTTGCTAATCCCTATACCGACAGTGAAGGTAATCAGAGCTACCGCCCGGTTTATCAACTGGCGCGCACTGAAATCGTTCGTCATAAGCGGCTTCCGATCGGGTATCACCCGTACGATGCCGATAACGAACAGAAGTGGGAGGCGCTCAGGAGTCAGCGGATGCTTCGCAAACTGAAGTACCGCAAACAGCTCCTGTGGTTGTTCAAACGTCAGCATGGAAAATGTGCTTACTGCGGACAACCCGTTACCAAGGAAACAGGCTGGCACGACCACCATGTCATCAGACGTGTGGACGGCGGGTCTGACTCCTTAAATAACAGGGCGTTACTTCACCCTAACTGTCACTCTCTGGTACACTGCCGGGGAATCAAACAGGTGGATCTGAAGTGGATGGACATGGCGAATATGTTGAGTTCACTGCGGGTTGGCGGGCAGGGTTAGACCTGTCTTAACATAGACTTGAGCCGTGTGCGGGGAAACTCGCAAGCACGGTTCTTAGGGGGGGATGACTCAGTAATGAGTTGTCCCTACCCGACTTTTTCCGCGCTGAAAAAGCGCATCTTTTGGAGTAAAGCTCAATGATTACCGGCAGTATTGTGGCGATGGCAACCCCTATGCACGCTGATGGTCAGGTGGATTGGGAAAATCTGGACCAGCTGGTGGAATTCCACATCAAAGAGGGTACGGATGCTATTGTTGCGGTGGGAACCAGTGGCGAGTCTGCGACTCTGGACACTGATGAACACATTGCTGTGATTGAACGCGTAGTGAAGGTGGCTGATGGCCGCCGCCCGGTGATTGCCGGCACCGGCGCCAACTCAACCTCAGAAGCCATTGAACTGACACAGGAAGCCAAACGTGTTGGTGCAGATGCCTGCCTGCTGGTGACTCCATACTACAACAAGCCGCCGCAGCGTGGTCTGATCAAGCATCATGAAGCGATTGCTGCTGCCGTTGATATTCCACAGATTCTGTACAACGTACCGGGCCGTACCGCCTGTGACATGCTGCCGGAAACCGTTGCCGCGCTGGCAGACGTGGAACAGATTATCGGTATCAAGGAAGCGACCGGCGATATGGACCGTGCCAAAGCCCTGATTGATCTGGTCGGTGACCGCATTGCTGTGTACTCCGGTGATGATCCGACGGCCGTTGAACTGATTCTGCTGGGTGGCAAAGGCAATATTTCGGTAACGGCCAATGTGGCGCCGAAGCTGATGCATGACCTGTGTATGCTGGCTCTGGATGGCGAAGCCGATCAGGCCCGGGCGCTGAATGAAAAGCTGATGGCACTGCACAATGCCATGTTCTGTGAAGCGAATCCGATCCCGGTTAAATGGGCACTGCACAAAATGGGGCTGATGGGACGTGGAATCCGTCTGCCGCTGGTGGAACTGGACGACCGTTACAAGTCTAAGGTTGAGCTGACTCTGGCTGCTCACGAGCTGATCTGATGTATAAAATCCGACTGATCGCCCTGGTGGCAGTCCTGTGGCAGACTGGTTGCAGTCTGCTTCCGGACGACCGGGCAATGAATTATCTGCAGGCTGAAGAACAGCCTGAAACCCGCACGCCGGCAGGTATGACGCTGGCGACTTCCCAGTCCTATCCGATTCCCGTGCTGCCGCAGCAGCCGGAAAAACCGACCCAGTTTGAGGTTCCCCGGCCGGCGCCTTACGTGCCTGCTGAAGAGGGGGAAACCGTTTCTTCCCTGTCTGACTATCAGAATACCGGTCTGAACCCGCGTCTGGAGCGTGATGGGGCAGGCACTCTGATTCTGCGTCTGGATGGCACGTTTGCGGCGGACTGGGCGGCGGTGACCGAAGCGCTCAGCCGTTCTGAACTGAAACTGTCGGATCTGAACCGCAGTACCGGTACCTATTATCTGGAAATGAAAACCCGGGTGCCGGAAGAGGAACTGGGCTGGTGGGACCGTATGTGGGGCAATGAAGAAGTCATTACCACCACCTACCTGCTGAAAATGAACCGGGCCCGTAACGGGGTATATCTGTCACTGCTGACGGATGCTGATACCCTGGCGGAAGAAGACCTGACCAAACAGATTCTGAACGAAATAAAGCGCCAGCTGGATAAGTGAGATACGCATCTCTGGGCAGTGGCAGCCGTGGTAATGCCACGGTGGTCACCGACAATGAACGGGCTGTACTGATTGACTGTGGTTTCAGCCGTAAATCGCTGCTCACCCGGCTGCAACAGGCCGGCCTTGATGCCGCCTGTCTTGATGGTGTGTTTGTGACCCATGAGCATGGGGATCACGCAAAGGGGGTGCAGTCGCTGTGCGAAACCCTTAATGTGCCTTTTTATTCCTCGTTCGGAACAGCACGTAAAATGGAGTGGGCAGAGCACCCGTTGTGGCGCTGTATCCGCTCCGATGAAGTCGTGACTGTCGGCAGTCTGGCACTGCTGCCCGTGGTGGTACCGCATGATGCGGAAGAGCCGCTGCAGTTTGTGATAGAGAATACCGCCGGACGCCGCCTTGGGGTGCTGTCTGACCTCGGTACGCTGACGCCGCATATCCTCAGCAGTTACAGCGGCTGTCATGGTCTGCAGGTGGAAGCCAATCATGACCCGCAGATGCTGCAGAATGGCCCTTATCCGCCATCGCTGCGGGCCCGGGTTGCCGGAAATTTCGGTCATCTGAGTAATCAGCAGTGTGCTGATCTGGTGGCCAGACTTCACTGGGATGGACTGAGCTATGTCACAGCCGGTCATATCAGTGAAAAAAACAATGCCCGGGCGCTGGTCAGCCAGAGCCTGAGTGCCGTTCTCGGCTGTGGCCCGCAGGACGTTATGTTACTGGAGCAGGACGGTGTATCGCCCTGGCTGCAGCTCTGACATTATCTTCTTTTTTTGATCCCGGAGATCTCAATGGAAAAGCGCGAATTACTTTACTCTGGCAAAGCCAAATCTGTGTACACCACAGATGATCCTGATTACATGGTGCTGGAGTTCCGCAACGACACTTCCGCTTTTGACGGCAAGAAGGTTGAGCAGCTTGACCGTAAAGGTATGGTCAACAACAAGTTCAATGCTTTCATTATGAGCCAGCTGGCAGCTGCCGGTATTCCAACGCATTTTGAGCGTCAGCTGTCTGATATTGAATCTCTGGTCAAGCGCCTGGATATGATCCCGCTGGAATGCGTGGTGCGTAATATTGCGGCTGGCAGCCTGTGCCGCCGTCTGGGTGTGGAAGAAGGGATTGATCTGCTGCCGCCGACCTTTGAACTTTTCCTGAAGAATGATGCGCTGGGTGACCCGATGGTCAATGAATACCATGCCCGTTCGTTTGGCTGGGTGGAAGAGAAAGATCTCGAGCGCATGAAAGAGCTCACCTTCAGGGTGAATGATGTGCTGAAGCAGCTGTTCCTGGACGGTGGTCTGCTGCTGGTGGACTATAAACTGGAATTTGGCCTGTTCCGTGGCGAAGTGGTACTGGGCGATGAATTCTCTCCGGACGGCTGCCGTCTGTGGGATAAAGACAGCCGTGAAAAACTGGATAAAGACCGCTTCCGTCAGGGGCTGGGTGGTGTGGTCGAAGCCTACGAAGAAGTTGGCCGCCGCATCGGCGTTCAGTTCTGATTGAGCCTTTGCCTGCCGGTGTCGTCACCGGCGGGTTCCCTCCGGCGGAGTGTGATCCGCGTCGTTATTTTCTTATTCATTGTCCCATCTTATTTCCTAAAGAATTGGCATTGTCATACTTTGCGGGCACACTATCCGGGTCTCTGGGGTGCCGCTTGAGGTGACCTGTTATTTCCGGAGCCGGAGGAATATTTGTGCCTGCGGCGCGTTAACGGAATAATCAGGGAATCAGGTGTCGCTGATTACGGCAGGATAACTTATTAAAACGGGATGAATACAATGAAAAAGACCGCAATCGCTGCTGCACTGCTGGCTCTGACGCCGGTTGCTGCTCAGGCTGACTTACTCTTTACCGTTGGTGCCAAAGCCAGTGTCTGGAATGTGGAACCGGAAGGCATGCTGGACGATGGTATTTCAGTTGAAAAAGACGGGCTGAATATGGATTCTGAAAACGGTCAACAGCTGACTGTTTTCTTTGAGCATCCTGTCCCGGTTCTGCCGAATATTAAAATCCGCCGCACCGATCTGGAATTTAACGGTGACGGTAGCATCAATGCAGAGTTTAACGACACTCTGTATACCGAAGAAGTCGACAGCACCATGGATCTGTCACACACCGATCTGACCCTGTACTGGGGGCTGCCACTGCCACTGCCGTTTATCGATATTAACTTTGGTGTTAACGCCCGTCAGTTTGACGGTAAGGCGGAACTGTATGGTAAAACCACGCTGCAGCGTGAAACCGTGGATCTCGATTTCGTACTGCCGATGCTGTACGGCGAGCTGAAAGTAAATACCCCGATCGGTATTTACGGTCATGCGGACATTAACTACGTTGGCTATGGTGACAACAAAATGTCGGACATCAGCTACGGCCTGGGTTATGACCTGCCGATTCCGGTGGTGGACATCGGTCTGGAAGCCGGTTACCGCACACTGACGCTGCAGACCGACGAAGATGATGTTGACATCAATGCTGATGTTGATCTGGCCGGTGCTTATTTCGGCGCGTCACTGGCGGTTGGTTTCTGAGGAAACCGGCAACACAAAAAAAGCGGCATCTGCCGCTTTTTTTGTGTCTGATTACCGGCTTTATTCCTGCTCGCGGATAAATTCTGCGAGGATTTTTCCCGATTCCTGGTCGGCCACCAGAATGCTCATGATTTCCGCCCGCACCGCGTGGGTCGGATGACGGCGGTACATGGTATCCAGATAGCACTGCTGCAGCAGACAGAAGCGGTAGCCGACCTGCAGCACCAGTGAACGGGCAGACGTATAAGGGTAGGCGGCTTCCGGGGTGCTGTTCCAGGACAGATCTTCAAACAGACCGGGTTCCCAGTACCAGTCGCTGTTATCGTTGATCAGCTCCTGATAGTTTTTGAAGTTCAGGGTAGCAGCGACCCAGCGCTGACCCCGTTCCTGCAGTACCTGCTGGCCGAGGCGGTTTTCTTCGGTTTCTTCCTGCAGGGTAAATTCCAGTACTGATTTGGCCAGCTGACCGGGCTGATAGAGCGCCTGATCATCCGGGAACAGCGGGCTGTAATCTGTGCTGTTGGGCAGGTTGCGCATGCCGACGATGGTGAAGCTCTGTTTTTTCTGCTGGTAATTGTATTTCGCCGGCTGCAGGCCGAACTGCACATAATAGGTGTCCGCCGCTTCCAGTTGTGTGCCGGCAGCATCCGAAAACAGGGTGTTGATGGCACGCTTATCCAGCGCCTGTGAGCTGGTCCAGGCGGCAGTGGCGTGTTGCCGGCGCTGACTGATGCGGAGTTCCCGGGCCTGTGCTTCCTGCTGCGCCTGCAGGGCCGCCTGTTCTGCACGCTGAGCTTCCAGCAGTTGCTGGCGGTACAGTTCTTCTTTTGATGGGCCGGCACAGCCGGTCAGGGTGAGAAGGACGATCAGGGCGGGAATGTGGCGCTTCATGCAGTTTCCTCGTTATTTTCTTGTGCAGGAAAGTGGCGATTATATCCTGCCTGCCGTTAAAATGCCGGTCCTTGCCGGGGTATCTGCTGATGCAGCGGGCCCCAGAGAAAAATAATGAAGGTGGGATTGTGGTGAAGCTGAGTGGCTGGCTGTGTTGCCTGGTTATGCTGACGGGCTGTTCTTCAGAACTGGAAAGCGTTTCTGATAAGGATCTGCGCCGCCGGCACTATGAGTGTCAGCACGCGGTGAACCTGACGGCAGCTGAAATACAGGTGTGTCATAATATCCGTCGTGAATGTGAGCGCCGGGCAGCGGCAGGAAACTTCGTCTGCTGAAGCGTGTCTGAGGCTGTCTGAAAGGCATAGTCAGTGTCATATTAATTACGCGCTGCATGTAGTAACGTACCTACCTTCTTGAAACCCATGCAAGGATATTCCATGAATCTGAAGAAAACCGTTCCCGCCGTTGTGTTGGGTACATTGTTATTGGCCGGGTGCGGTCAGGAGGAAACTGTGAAATTAGAGAACCACGTGGATCAGGCAAGCTATGGTGTTGGTCTGAACATTGGTCGTCAGCTGTCTCAGGAAGGCGTCGACATGAATGCTGAAGCGCTGGCAATGGGTATCAAGGACGCGCTGGCCGGTAATGAACCGCGTATTGCTGAAGACGTTATCAAAGCCGCTTTTGATCAGATCCGCGACGAGCAGATGCGTAAGCAGGAAGCTCTGAATGATGAAACGGCCAAAGCAAGCGAAGCATTCCTGGCAGAAAATGCCAAGCGTGACGGTGTGACTGTGACCGAATCCGGTCTGCAGTATGAAGTGATGGCATCCGGGGAAGCCGATGCGGCGGTTCCGGCGGCGACGGATACCGTACGTGTTCACTACCACGGTACCCTGATTGACGGCACTGTGTTCGACAGCTCGGTTGAACGTGGTGAGCCGGCACAGTTCCCGGTGAATGGCGTGATCCGTGGCTGGGTTGAAGCACTGCAGATGATGCATGTGGGCGACAAGTGGAAGCTGTATATCCCGGCTGAGCTGGCCTACGGCGCACGCAGCCCGAGCCCGGCTATTCCGGCAAACTCGGCGCTGGTATTTGAAGTGGAACTGCTGGAAATCGTTAAGTAATAACAGCAGCACTGACAAAAAAACGGCGGCCTCTGGCCGCCGTTTTTGTATCGTTTCAGTCACCGCTGCCGGCGTCGTTGTCAACCGGGGCAGGGCAGTGCTCTGCCGAGCGGCGCTGACAGTCGCCGAGATCGGCAATGGTACGGCGCATCCGGTTCAGTTGTGATTCGCTCAGCTCAATTTTCATGTCGCAGCCACGGCAGGCAAGGAATCTGGCCTGCAGCAGTTCAGACGCCCGTCGTGAGGTAATGGTCTGACAGCCGGGGCAGGAAACCGGATAGTGGGTGGCAAATGCGACAGAATTCACAGTGATCCCATGACTGATAAAGGTGTCATGAAACTAATGGAAATGTATGAATAAAAAAAGAAGGGAATGTTAAGAGTGTCGGTTGGTCGGGGTAGAGAGATTCGAACTCCCGACATCCTGGTCCCAAACCAGGCGCGCTACCAGACTGCGCTATACCCCGTAGGCTGTGTTGGCTCCCCGAGCTGGACTTGAACCAGCGACCAATAGATTAACAGTCTACTGCTCTACCGACTGAGCTATCGGGGAACGTCTCAACAGCGAGGCGTATATTACGTAGGGGGCCTGTTCCCGTCAATACTTTTTTAAAAGATTTTTTACTTTAAAAACAAACCGTTAGAAAAAGCGGGCAGCAACCGCATGATTACTGCCCTGGCGGCGGTTGTCAGTCTTCCATCAGACTGAGGATGTAAGCCGTCTTCTCTGCCATCAGTGCCTGGTCAGCACGACTTTCCACATTCAGACGGATCACCGGCTCAGTGTTGGACGTGCGCAGGTTAAAACGCCATTGGCCGAAGTCCATGCTCAGGCCGTCGGTATAATCAATATTGTCAGCACTGGCACGGAAATGGTCCTCGATTCTGGCCAGGGTGGCTGCCGCATCGCTGAGACGGCGGTTAATTTCGCCACTGCAGGGGAATTTTGCCGCCCGTTCTGCCACCAGTTCGGCCATGCCGGTGCCGGTTGTGCAGATCAGCTCGGCGACCAGCAGCCAGGGAATCATGCCACTGTCGCAGTAAGCAAAATCGCGGAAATAGTGGTGGGCACTCATTTCGCCGCCATAGACGGCATCTTCCTGGCGCATCCGCTCTTTGATGAAGGCGTGCCCGGTTTTGCTCTGCACCGCTTCCCCGCCGAGGCTTTCTGTCAGCTCGATGGTATTCCACACCAGCCGCGGGTCATGCACGATTTTTTCCGGGCTGTGTTTCTTCAGGAAAGCTTCTGCCAGCAGGCCAACGATATAATAGCCTTCGACAAAGTTGCCCTGGGCATCAAAAAAGAAGCAGCGGTCAAAGTCGCCGTCCCAGGCAATTCCCAGGTCGGCCTGGTGTTCCCGGATAGCCTCGATGGTGGATGCCCGGTTTTCTTCCAACAGTGGGTTCGGTACCCCGTGTGGGAAATTGCCATCGGCATCGTGATGTACTTTTACCCACTCGAACGGCAGAAAAGGCTCCAGTGCATCAATGACGGCTCCGGCGCCGCCGTTACCGGCATTGCAGACAATTTTAAGAGGTTTCAGAACACTGGCATCAATATAGGTCAGCAGGTGCTTAACATAAGCCTGACGGGTGTCTTCTGTCCGGTAACTGCCCGGCTGGCTGACCGGGGAAAAGGATTTTTCTGCGGCAATGCGTTCGATGTCTTTCAGGCCGGTATCGCCGCTGATGGGTTTTGATCCTTCACGCACGAACTTCATGCCATTGTAATCTTTCGGGTTGTGGCTGGCGGTAACGCAGATTCCGCCGTCGACACCGAGATACGAGGTGGCAAAATAAATTTCTTCGGTGCCACACTGGCCGATATCCACCACATTGGCGCCACCGTCCTGCAGGCCTCTGGCCAGTGCGCGTGACAATTGCTGACTGGTCAGGCGGATGTCATAACCAATGACCACATCCCTGGGGTGCAGGAATTCCGCATAAGCACGTCCGGTGCGGTAAGCGATGTCATCGTTGAGTTCATCCGGAATACGTCCGCGGATGTCATACGCTTTGAAGCAGGGCAGAAAATCTCCCATAAACAGATTCCTTTGTTGTTCCGTTATCCGGCAGACAACCGACCCGGGTTGCAGAATCATTTCTGTGACTGCCGCTGTTCAGATTACAGGTTGTTGCCGCTGAATGGTCAGGGCTTCAGATTATGTCAGATTTGTTGCATTTTTACGTCACCGGTTTTTGGCCGCGGAGCGGAACGGCAGGGCTGTCAGATACGGGTGGAGCGGCTACACTCAGTATGTCAGG
Organism: Pseudomonadota bacterium; assembly: GCA_030145845.1. Classification (GTDB taxonomy): domain Bacteria; phylum Pseudomonadota; class Gammaproteobacteria; order Pseudomonadales; family Oceanobacteraceae; genus Venatoribacter. The sequence continues at coordinate 69,082 of JAIXHJ010000016.1, read as the reverse complement.
AATGGCAGCCGGTCAGGAGACAAGCCGGTCCGGATCATGCCAAACTGCGGCATAAGCCTTTCGTAAGACAGGCACAACCGGACGTAGTGACAGGAGGCAGGAATGCATATTCAGGCACCGTTTGAGCTGGTGTTGTTTGGCGGGCTTGGGGATCTGGCACAGCGCAAGCTGTTGCCCGCGATGTACTTACTGCACCGTGACGGGCGCCTGCCGGAAGGGTTGATTTACTGCACCAGCCGGCGGGCATTGTCGCAGCAGGAATTTCTCGAAATTGTCCGTACTGCGTTACGTCAGCATGTGCCGCAGGCCTGTCTGGAAGAGCAGAGCTGGGAAACCTTTACCGGCCGTCTGCGGCTGGCGGAAATGGATCTGAGCGATGAACAGGGCTACCAGCATCTGAGTCAGTTACTGGGACCTGACGATCGCAACCGCCTCTATTATCTTGCCACCGGTTCCGATTTATACACGCACGTCTGTCAGGGGCTGCATAACTGCGACCTGATTAAATCCAACAGCAAAATTGTGCTGGAAAAACCCATCGGCCATGATTTTCAGTCCGCACAGGCAATTAATGCGTCGGTGGCTGAATATTTTCACGAATCACAGATTTACCGCATCGATCATTACCTGGGGAAAGAAACCGTACAGAACCTGATGGTGCTGCGTTTTGCCAATTCGCTGTTTGAACATCAGTGGAATCAGAAATACATCGATCATATTCAGATCACGATTTCCGAAGCGCTGGGTGTGGAAAAACGTGCTGGTTTTTACGATCACGTCGGAGCCATGCGCGATATGTTTCAGAACCATCTGTTACAGCTGCTGTGTATTACCGCCATGGAGCCGCCGTCGAAACTCGAACCGGATGCAGTACGCGACGAAAAAGTAAAAGTGCTGCGGGCGCTGAAACCGATTACCGGCGATGCCATTACCGAACGGGTCGTGCGAGGTCAGTATGATGCCGGTGTTTCTGATGGTCAGCCGGTACCGCGTTACCGGGATGAGCCGGGTGTGGAACCCAAGAGCATGACGGAGACCTTCGTCGCCGCCAAGGTCGAAATTGATAACTGGCGCTGGGCCGGTGTACCGTTTTATCTGCGCACCGGTAAACGGCTGGCTGAGCGGGCCTGTGAAATTGTGGTGCATTTCAAGGAAATCCCGCACTCGATTTTTCCGCTGCAGCATAAAAATACCATGGCCAATAAACTGGTATTCCGTCTGCAGCCGGATGAAGGCGTGCGCCTGATGCTGTGTGAAAAGCGGGTCGGTCCGGGCATGAATGTGCGGCCGATGAACCTCAGCCTGAATCCGGCCAACCATAAACAGACGCGGGTGCCGGAAGCTTATGAACGCCTGCTGTTTGACGCGCTGGCGGGTAATGCAACCCTATTCCTGCGCGATGATGAATTACTGGAAGCCTGGCGCTGGGTCGACCCTATCCTCAGCAGCTGGGAAGAATCTGAGCAGCGCCCGGAACCTTATACCTCCGGTACCTGGGGGCCGGCAGCGGCGACGCTGCTGCTGGCCAAGGACGGACGTCTGTGGGATGAGAACAGCTGAACGGCAGCAATAATAAGGAGAATACTGTCTATGCAGGATTTACGTTTTCCTGATCCGCAGTCGCTGGCGCGGCAACTGGCCGGCGATCTGGCTGAGCGCATGCGTAAGGCCATCAATGACCGTGGCCGGGTGTGTATCGCCGTCAGTGGCGGCTCGACGCCATTGCTGTTTTTTCAGGCGCTGTCGCAGCAGAAACTGCCCTGGGAAAAGGTACTGATTACGCTGGTGGATGAGCGTTGGGTGAATGAGGATCACGATGCCAGTAATGCCCGCCTGGTACGTGCCAATCTGCTGCAGAACGAAGCGCTCAAAGCCTATTTCCTGCCGCTGAAAAATGCGGCCGCAACGCCTAAGGATGGTTTTATGGACTGTGAAAACCGTCTGCATGAACTGATTACGCGGCTCGATTATGCAGTGCTGGGAATGGGAACGGATGGCCATACTGCCAGCTGGTTCCCCCATTCACAGGCGCTGGCCAGAGCCCTGAATGAAGCCGGTGGCGCCTGGTGTTGCCCGGTTGACGATGCGCCCAGCATGCCGCAACGTATGACGCTCAGCTGGAGCTTGCTGGCTGGCTGCCGTCACCTGTTTCTGCATTTTGAAGGCAGCGCCAAAGATGCTGTGTATGCGCAGGCGACCCGGCCTGATCAGATCCAGAATCTGACCGATATGCCGGTGCGTACGCTGCTCAGTCAGTCAGCGGTGCCACTGAGTTTATACCGTACCGAAAACCGCGGAGGTGATGATGCATCCGCAGCTTGAAGCTGTAACCGAACGGGTCCGTGAGCGCAGCCGTCAGTCGCGTGCGCGCTATCTGCACCAGATCGAGCAGGCGGTGGCGGCCGGGCCCGTGCGTGAGCAGCTGGCCTGTACCAATCTGGCGCACAGTTATGCCGCGTCAGCCGATGATGAGAAGCTGATTCTGCGGCAGAACCACCGCGCGTCCAATATCGCTATCGTCAGTGCCTACAACGACATGCTGTCGGCTCATGCGCCGTACCGCACGTATCCTGAACAGATCAAAGCTGCACTGGCAGCAAGCGGCCATGTCGGGCAGATGGCCGGGGGCGTGCCGGCCATGTGTGACGGCGTCACACAGGGGCAGACGGGGATGGAGCTGTCACTGTTCAGCCGTGATGTGATTGCCCTCAGTACCGCCGTGGCGCTGTCACATCAGGTCTTTGATGGCGCTCTGCTGCTGGGAATCTGCGACAAGATTGTGCCCGGTCTGCTGATGGCGGCACTGCGTTTTGGCCATATGCCAGCAATTTTCGTCCCCGCCGGGCCGATGCCGAGTGGCATCAGTAATGGTGAGAAAGCGAAGGTCAGGCAGGATTATGCGGCCGGTAAAGTCGGCCGTGATGAACTGCTGGCCAGTGAAATGGCGTCTTATCACAGCGAAGGTACCTGCACTTTTTACGGCACCGCGAATTCCAATCAGATGCTGATGGAAATAATGGGGCTGCAACTGCCGGGTTCGTCATTTATTAATCCGCACGATGCGCTGCGTCTGCCGTTAACCCGTTATGCGGCCCAAAGGGTTGCTGAGATGACGGCTCTGAGCCCGGATTTTATGCCCCTTGGTCAGCTGGTGGACGAGCGGACACTGATCAATGGCGTGGTTGGCCTGATGGCCACCGGCGGCTCCACCAATCACAGTATTCACCTGATCGCCATTGCCCGTATGGCCGGCATTATTCTCGACTGGCAGGACATGGCTGACCTGTCCGATATCGTACCGCTGCTGGCGCGGGTTTACCCCAATGGCAAGGCTGATATCAATGCTTTCCAGCAGGCCGGTGGTATGAGCTTCGTTATCCGTGAACTGGCACAGGCCGGTCTGTTGCATACCGATGTGAACACCATCATGGGCAAAGGGCTGGAAGCCTATTATCAGGAACCCTGGCTGGATCACGATGGCAATCTGGGCTGGCGAATGGGCGGTGCGGAAAGTCTTGATCTGGATATTCTGGCACCGGCACATGCGCCGTTCATGCGCGAAGGGGGGATGAAACTGGTCGCCGGCAACCTCGGCCGGGCAGTGATGAAAGTGTCGGCGGTACCGGATGACCGCTGGGTGATTGATGCGCCGGCGAGGGTTTTTTACAGTCAGGATGCTGTGCTGGCCGCCTACCGGGCCGGGGAGCTGAATCAGGACGTGGTGGTGGTGCTGGCCGGTCAGGGACCGGGCGCTAACGGCATGCCGGAACTGCATCAGCTGACGCCGGCGCTGACCAATCTGCAGGACGCCGGTTACCGCGTGGCGCTGGTGACCGATGGCCGTTTATCCGGCGCATCGGGCAAAGTACCGGCAGCCATTCACGTCTGTCCGGAAGCCGGTAAGGGTGGTCCGCTGGCGAAAGTCCGTGATGGCGACCGGATTCTGCTGGATGGTCACCGGGGTGAACTGAATGTAAAAGATGATGATTTTGCTGCCCGTCCGGAAGCACAGACACCGCCGGACGAAGCGTCGCAGTGGGGCGTAGGGCGTGAGCTGTTTGCCGGTTTCCGCGAGCGGGCAACCCCGGCAGATCAGGGTGCACTGTCTATTGGCTGGAGTGAATAAGCGATGGCACAACATGGAAATGCAATGTGGGATTTATGGCTGGAGCGGGCCAAGCCGCTGGTGCCTGTGATCGTGATCAATGATCCGGATGACGCGGTGCCTCTGGCGAAGGCGCTGGTTGAAGGCGGTGTGCGGTTGCTGGAGGTGACTCTGCGTACCGCGCATGGAATGGACGCTATCCGTCTTATCCGCGAGGAAGTACCGGATGCCATTGTCGGTGTCGGAACTGTGACCAGTGCAGCGCAGATGGATGCTGCACTGAATAAGGGCGCTGAATTTGTGGTCTGCCCCGGCAGCTCTGATGAATTATTACGCTGTGCCAGCGACTGGGGCGGGCCTTTTCTGCCCGGCGTTGCCACACCCAGTGAAGTGATGCAGGCACGGGAAGCCGGTTTCCGTTATCAGAAGTTTTTCCCTGCCGGCGTTGCCGGTGGCATTCCGATGCTGAAGGCTCTGAACGGCCCCTTCGCGGATGTGAAATTCTGTCCGACCGGTGGTGTCGGGCAGGGTAATTATCAGGAATATCTGCAGCTTAACAATGTCTTTGCCGTCGGCGGCAGCTGGCTGACTCCGGCAGATATGGTTTCGGCACGGAACTGGCAAGCCATTACTTCGTTAGCCATTGCAGGATAGGATGTTTCATGCCGGAAGAATTTATCGCAAAAATAAAACAACGACTTCAGAAAATTTATACCGACCCTGCAAACACCATTGATCATCAGCAGCTGGCAGAGCAGATTTACCGTCTCTGCCTGGGGCTGCTGGAGCACCCGGAAGGTATTTATAACCTGAAGGAAAACGGCCGCTGGAGTGAAAAGGATTCCATCCTCATTACTTACGGCAACAGCATTCAGGAGTCCGGCGAAATTCCGCTGCAGACACTGAGCCGTTTTCTGAAAGACACACTGGCAGACACCATCAATAACGTGCATATCCTGCCGTTTTTTCCCTACAGTTCGGACGATGGCTTTTCGGTGATTGATTACCGTCAGGTCAACGCCGACTGGGGTGACTGGAATGATATTGCCAGCATCGAAGAACATTTCCATCTGATGATTGATCTGGTCATCAACCATTGCTCGCGCGAAAACCTGTGGTTTTTCGATTACATCGCCAATAACGAACCCTACAGTGATTATTTTGTTGAAGTGGATCCGGAAACCGACGTGTCTCAGGTTACCCGGCCGCGTAATACGCCGCTGCTGACACCGGTCCATACTCACCGTGGCGTGCGTCATGTCTGGGCAACGTTCAGTGAAGATCAGATTGATCTGAATTTTGCCAATCCGGCGGTGCTGGTGGAATTTATTCAGATTCTGCTGCTGTATGTGGAACGGGGCGCACGCTTTATCCGTCTGGATGCCATTGCTTATCTGTGGAAACAGCTGGGCACTAACTGCATTCACCTGCCGCAGACGCATGAAGTGGTCAAACTCATGCGTGATGTACTCGATTTCTGTGCGCCGCGTACCATTCTGCTCACCGAGACCAATGTACCGGTGGCGGAAAACCTGAGTTATTTCGGTAACGCCGATGAAGCGCACATGGTGTATCAGTTTGGTCTGCCGCCTCTGGTTCTGCATGCCCTGAACCGCGGAAATGCCAGCTTCCTGACTGATTGGGCGGATAAAATTCCGCCGCTGCCGGAAGGCTGCAGCTATCTGAACTTTACCGCCTCACATGACGGCATCGGTGTGCGTCCGGTAGAGGGATTACTGCCTGAGCGGGAAGTGCAGGACCTGATTGACTGTATGCACCGTTTCGGTGGCTTCGTCAGTATGAAAGCCAATCCGGACGGCAGTCAGAGCCCGTATGAAATCAACATCACCCTGTTTGATGCCTGTATGGGCACCCGCCGGGGGACGGATCATTTTCAGGTTCAGCGTTTCCTTTGTTCGCAGGCTATCATGCTCGCCATGCAGGGAATTCCGGCGGTGTATATTCACAGCCTGCTGGCCACGCCGAATGATCTGGAGCATGTGGAGAAAACCGGCCGTACCCGTTCCATCAACCGTAAGATCTGGGACAAGACGGAACTTGAATGTCTGCTGAATAATCCGGTCACACCGCAGGCGGAAGTTTTTAAGGAACTGCGGCGTATGCTGCGCATACGCAGCGGGCAGAAGGCCTTCCACCCGGATGCCCGGCAGGACATCGTGCGTATCAATACCGACCTCTTTATTAACCGTCGCAGTCACGCAGAGCAGACGCTGTTCGCCATCTCCAATGTGACGGAGCGGATGCTGAAGCTGCCACTGGCCTCGCTGGGTTTCCTGCCGGACGGACTGTCAGATCTGCTGGCTTATGAAGCGTCAGTGGTGACGGAAGAGCTGGTGCTGTCGCCGTATCAGACGGTCTGGCTGACGGCGCCGTAAACTGCCGGGTAACGGGGTGCTGCGTTCATCCCGTTACCTGCGGTAATAAACCGACAGACAGTAACAATCGGCAACAACAAAATTCCATCAGGGTTATGCTGGCGCTTCCGGTCATATTCACCAACACTGAAATCATCGCGTGAATGGGAGCAGTCTTATGACGCCAGCTGAACTCCGGCTTCTGGTAGCCGATAACTTTGCCGACGTGGAAATTATTACCAGTGAAGGGGATCTGTATCTGGTTCAGATCCGTTATCCGGGGGGCACCAGCCTGTTAACCCATGGCGGGGCCGCCATGTGCTTCCACAGCCTGGCTGAATGCTCCCGGAAGCTGTCCAGTCTTGGTATCGATTACGCCTGGATGGTCAGCACTTCTCCCTACGATGAAATGATCAATAATGCGGATGCGGCACAGCACAGCAGAATGCCGCTGCCACTGTCCTGAGGCTGCCGCTTTGCCGTATTTCCCTGGCGGCAATGCGCGAGCTTGAATAATGCACTGAGGTTGTTAGTGTGAGGATTCTGTCAGGTGAATACTGCAAGGTATTTACCCAATTCACCGCAGCAAGGGAACGGCGATGGCTGACTGGAATCTTCCTTACCAGTTTAATTTCGACGGCCGGGAGGTCAGGTACGGCGTGGCAGGGGAGGGGGAACCTCTGGTACTGGTGCATGGTACGCCGTGGTCTTCCTTTAATCTCAGGCACCTGATCCGCCGGCTGGCGCAGCATTATCAGGTTTATTATTTTGATCTGCTGGGGTATGGCGCGTCGGATAAACGCGATGGGGATGTCTCGCTGGCGGTACAGAACAGGCTGTTGCAGGCGTTGCTGCAGCACTGGCAGCTGGAGTCGCCCTGTATTATCGGCCACGATTTCGGCGGCACCACGGTGCTGCGTAATCATATTCTGGATCAGCACCATTTCAGAAAAATAGTACTGATTGATCCGGTTGCTCTGTCGCCCTGGGGATCCCCGTTTTTCCGCCATGTTGAACAATATGAAGAAGCCTTTTCCGGCCTGCCGGATTATATTCACCGCGCGGTGGTTGAAGCCTATGTAAAAACGGCGGCATATAACTCTCTGGATCAGGCAACTCTGGACGGGATTCTGGCCCCCTGGATGGGAGATGACGGGAAGGCTGCTTTTTACCGGCAGATTGCTCAGGCGGATTCTGCTTATACCGATGAATTTCAGCACCGCTTTACGGAAGTGTCAGCACCGGTGCTGATTCTGTGGGGCGAGGAGGATCAGTGGATTCCCCTGGTTCAGGCTGAACGGCTGCAGAGTAAGATTCCGGGTGCGCGTCTGGTGACTGTCCCGCAGGCTGGCCATCTGGTGATTGAAGAAAAGCCGGAAGAACTGGCTGCAGCCATAGAGGTGTTTCTCAGAGACTGAATAGCGGAGATATAAAAATGCCCGCGGTTGCGGGCGTTTTTGGTTGGGGTGTTCAGCTGGCGTTATCTTCTTCCACCGCTTCGTAGAGGCGGTCAAGAATATCGGGAATGGCTGAAATAACCCGGTTCCAGCTGGGAATAAAGGGTGTTTCCATCGGATTGGCGAGGAAATGTTCACCGGCTCCCATGATATTTTCGGCAAACAGTTCCACCGCTTTTTCTTCCGCATGGCGGTCCAGTGTCAGACCATTCATGCGCGCATCGTTGTAGTAGGTCTCGATAAAGTCGAGGGCGATACGGAAATAGGTGGCCTTGATCGAGCGGAAGGTTTCGGTGGTGAAGACTTCGCCCTGAGTTGCCAGTTTGCGGAAAATAGCCTTACAGATGTCGGTACTCATTTTCGACAGGCCACGGCTGACATCATCTTCGGACAATGGCTGGTGTTTATGATCGTAGACATCCGCAATATCCACCTGACACAGACGGTTGGTGGAGTAGTTGCGTTTCATTTCTGACAGTACACCGATTTCCAGTCCCCAGTCGGAGGGGATACGGATATCGTTGAGCACATCGGCGCGCATGGAAAATTCGCCGGACAGCGGGTAACGGAAGCTGTCGAGGTATTCCAGATAATCGAGTGAGCCATACACTTTTTTCAGTGCACGGATCAGCGGGGTTACCAGCAGGCGGCTGACACGACCGTTCAGTTTGCCGTCGGCAATACGGGAGTAATACCCCTTGGCAAATTCGTAGTTGAAAGCCGGGTTGGCCACCGGATAAATCAGGCGTGCCAGCATGCCACGGTTGTAGGTGACGATATCACAGTCATGCAGGGCCACGGCTTCAGCCCGGCCGGAGGCCAGGACATAGCCATAGCAGTACCAGACGTTACGGCCTTTGCCCATTTCCTTCGGCGCCAGGCCTTCCTGTTCCAGCAGGGCGTCGATTTTGCGCAGGCGTGGGCCGTCATTCCAGAGAATACGGTGGTGCTGTGGCAGGCGGCTGAAAAACTCCCTGGCGTGGGCGTATTCTGCTTCGCTGGCGCGGTCGAGGCCGATCACAATTTCATTCAGGTAGGGCACTCTGGCAACGTCATCGATGATATTGTTCAGCGCCGGGCCGGTCAGCTCAGAGTAGAGCGATGGCAGTACCAGTGACATGGGACGGATTCTGGAAAAACTCATCAGTTCTTTTTCCAGATCTTCCAGTGGACGGTCAGTCAGGTTGTGCAATGTTGTAATTATACCGTTCTGGTAGAAATCAGACACGGGTAGCCTCCTTGGTGAGCTCATTCAGTAAGGCCAGCAGGGTGTCATTCCAGCCGGCCGGTCCGTGCTTGTCGGCGGTTCGGGTCGCCGGGTTTTCCGGGCTGAGGGTCTGGCTGGCACCTGGAATGACGATCGGGTAATCGGCCGCTTCCAGCATGCTCAGGTCGTTGTCGCCGTCTCCCAGGGCGACCACATCCAGGCTCTCATCCCAGAGTTTTTCATAGTAATCTTTAAAAAATGTAACCGCTTCGGATTTATCATTCATCCCCATCACATGCAGAAAACGCCCGCCGCGCAGCAAACGCAGGTTATGGCAGGCCAGGGCACTCATAAATTCATCCAGCCGTTCATCGTTATCCTGCCACAGAATCGGTTCTGAGGCGTGACGGTGTTTGGCCATCAGGGCATCGTCGCTGGTCAGGCCGGTGACCGCCGCCACCTCGGTGGCTGTCATATCGTTGAAACCGCGGAAGTGATAACCGTACTGACGCAGTTCATTCAGGGTTTTCAGAATACTGTTGTAACTGCTGCCGGTCATTTCACTGTTAAAGCCTTTGCCATTTTCGCGCGGAATAAACACCGCTCCGCCATTTTCACAGACAAAGGGATCGGTGTTATTGAGTTTGTCGCGCAGCAGCAGCATTTCATCAAACGTTTTGCTGCTGTTGAGAATGCAGGGAATACCCAGCTGGCGCAGACAGGCGAGGGCGGGCATCGCCGGGCGGAAACTGTAGGTATCGTGATCCAGCAGGCTTCCGTCGAGATCCGTGACGACCAGTAAAGGCAGTGCGGGCTTTTTCATTGCAGTCCTCCCTGGCCATCGCTGATGGCGGCCACCTGATGCTGCGGATTCAGGGTTAACACCAGATCGGCCTGTTGTGGCATATATTTCAGTGCCTGTTCCGTGAGGCGCTGATAATGCTGAATAAAGCGCTGCAGACGGGCGGCATCCAGACTGCGGTCGGGAGCGCCGGCCTGAGCCTGCTGCCGGTTTTCCGTTTCCTGTTGCGTGCGCCAGCTCAGTACGGCTTGCATATCCGGTACCTTCAGCATCAGCAGAAAATCAATTTCTGCAAACCAGCTGGCGTAAGGGCCGGCCAGTTGTGCATTAACCCAGTGCCGCCAGCTGCCATCCATGTCTTCCAGGGCCTCCAGCGGATTGAGCGGTACTTCCAGCTCTTCATCACTGACCGGCCGGCATCCGACACACCAGCCTTCAAACAGAATCAGGTCAACCGGACCGCTGACCTGATGCCACTGTGATGACGGCAGACGGTCATCGCTGGGTTTATCGAAAGCCGGAATACTCAGGGTGTCACCTTCAGACAGGTTCTGCATACGGTGAATCAGGTTAATGCCCAGTGCAGCATCATGGGTGCCGGGAACCCCGCGGGTCAGTAACAGCGGATGCTGCTGTTCGGCCAGGGCGACCCGGTCTGCGTGCGGCAGATACAGGTCATCAATGGAAAGGACGACGGTGTTCCAGCCGAATACGGCACGGTAAACGCCGGCCAGAGCGCGGCTGAGTGTGGACTTACCGGACCCCTGACCACCATGAATGCCGATCACCGGCGCCTGTTTACTGCCCTCCATCTGCTGCTTCAGCATGGCCAGACGGGCAGCGACCGGTGCCCACACATCGGTCCACTGTTCTGTCCAGGCGGCGGGCAGTGACAGGGTGCTGATGGTTGGCTCAGCGTCCAGCAGCGGCCGGAGACAATCGTTGCTGAGCGGACTTGTTGCAGGCCAGGCGGCGGTCATAACCTTTACTCCGTTGCGGCGCGTCCTGCGCCACGGGTTGTTGTCGTTAAATGAGTGTCAGCAGACATTGTGCCAGTTCGGACAAAGCCATCATTCCATCCGGCCCTCAGTGATAACTCCGGGCACAGAATAAGGGATTCTGGCATCATAGGGCTTTGATGTGGCGCATTTTGGTGCGAATAATCCCGTCTTAATAATGATGCACTTTTTTGGTGCGGATGATGTGTGCCGTATTGGCGCAGAATGAATGAACAGGAGAGGGTATGCAGCAACGGGTGGCTTATCAGGGGACCGCAGGCGCTTATTCACATCTGGCCTGCCGTAAGGTGTTTCCGGACTGGGAAGCCGTTGCCTGCGATGATTTTCTCAGTGCACTGGATCTGGTCGCCAATGGCTTTGCCGACCGGGCGATGATTCCCCTGGAAAACTCCTCCGCCGGCCGGGTTGAGGAAATTTACCGCCTGATTCCGCGTACCGCTCTGTATGTGGTGGCGGAACACTTTGAACCGATTAACCATTGCCTGCTCGGGGTTGCCGGTGCACGCATGACGGATATCCGCGAGGTGGCGTCCCATCCGCAGGCGCTGGCACAGTGTCACCAGCGTATTATCAATCTGGGCATGAAACCGGTGGCTGCGGTGGATACTGCGATGGAAGCCAGGGCGGTCAGCGAAAGCGGGGATGTGCAGCGCGGCGCAATTGCTTCGAAGTTGGCGGCTGAGTTGTACGGACTGCAGGTGTTGCACGAGAACTTTCAGGATGTCATCGGCAATACCACCCGTTTTCTGGTATTCAGCCGTGAGCCTCAGCATCAGGAATGTGAGCCGGGGATGGATTACATCACCAGCCTGTTGTTTTCGGTGCGCAATATTCCGGCAGCGCTGTATAAAGCGCTGGGCGGTTTTGCCACCAACGGCATTAACCTGGCCAAGCTGGAAAGTTACATGGACGGAGCGACCATGGAAGCGAGCCATTTTCATGTCGATATTCACGGTCATCCGCAGCAGCACAATATGATACTGGCGCTGGAAGAACTGGAATATTTTGCCCGCGATGTACGTATGCTGGGCTCTTATCCGGCGCACGATTACCGGATCTGACGGCTCAGCACCAGCGCCTGATGGCCGGCCAGGGTGATGCGTTGCCCCTGCCACTCTGGCGTTTGTGGCTGACTGTTCAGCAGCAGTTGCCAGTCAGCCTGTTGCAGCGGCAGGGAGCGGCTGCGGCAGGAAAAATTCAGCAGCACCAGGCATTCCTGGTCCGCGGCTGTGCGTGTCCAGCCCAGAATATGACGGTGAGCAGGCAGCAGAGTCTGATCACCGCTGTGCAGCGCCACCGTCCGGCGCCGGCAATGAATCAGTTGCCGGTACCAGTTGAGCAGGCTGTCCGCCTGCTGATTCTGATATTGCACCGTGAATTGTTCCAGCGGCTCATCCGGTAACCAGGCTCTGGCACTGCTGAAATCTGACTGTGGCGCCGACCACATCATCGGCCGCCGGCAGCCATCACGGCCGGGGTGCAACGGCCAGTAGCGTTTACCCACCGGGTCCTGCATTTTATCCGGTCGTACCGGCTGTTCCGGCATACCGGTTTCTTCGCCGTAATACAGAAAGGGTGTGCCGCGCAGGGTCAGCAGCATGAGTGCCAGCAGGCGCAGCTTCTGTCCGCCGTTGCGGCCACCATAGCGGCTGGCATGACGCCTGAAATCGTGATTCGACAGCGTGTAGTTGGGCCAGTTATCCGTTCCCAGCCGCTGGCTCCAGCGGGCGATAATGTGGTGAAAGCGCGGGGCAGAAAAACGGCTGTGAAAAAATTCAAAATTAAAGGCCAGATGCAGTTCATCATTATCGCCGCAGTAGCTGGCCGGCAGATCGCTGTGGCGGCCGTTCTCCAGCATAATTTCACCGACCAGCATGCGTTGTGGCCATTGATCGGTCCACTGACGTAACTCCCGCAGCAGCTCATGCATCTCCGGCTGGTCGCGGTCATAAATATGATGCTGACGGTCGTAGGGGCGGCCGATACGGAAGCGGTGCAGCGGGTTATTACGCAGCCGCTTATCCTTGAAAAACAGGTTCACCACATCCAGCCGGAAACCATCCACCCCTTTATCAAACCAGAACGCCATAATATCTTTCACGGCCTGTTTGACTGCCGGGTGGCGCCAGTTAAGGTCCGGCTGCTGGGGCAGAAACGAATGGTAGTACCAGGCCTGACGGCCGGGGTGGAATGTCCAGCCGGCACCACCGAGGCAGCCAAGCCAGTTATTCGGTGGTCTGGGCCCCTGATGCCAAAGGTACCAGTCAGCCTTGTCAGAATCCGGATGGCAGCTGTCAATAAACCACGGATGCTGGTCGGAGGTATGGTTAACCACCAGGTCCAGAATGATGCGGATATGACGCTGGTGGGCTTCCTCCACCAGGCGGGTGAAATCGGCCATGCTGCCGAATACCGGATCAATGGCGCGGTAGTCACTGATGTCATAACCGAAATCATGCATCGGCGATGGAAAAAAAGGCGACAGCCACAGAGCATCAACGCCCAGTGACTGCTCAGTGCCGTCATTCAGATAATCCAGCCGGCTGATCAGGCCGGGAATATCACCGATGCCATCGTGATTACTGTCCTGAAAGCTGCGCGGATAAATCTGATAAATAACGCCCTGTTTCCACCACATAATGCGGCTCCTGCTTATGTACGCCGGGCGATTATCAGAAGCCACTGATGACAGGGTCATGACAGCGACGGTTTGTGTTGGTCAGTCGGAGATGTCAGGGTCCGGCGGTGACAGGGTGTGCGTTTCTTTCCGCTGCCGGCGGCGGTATTCGCCCGGCGTCACCCCCATCCATTTACGGAAGGCACGGTGAAAGGTGCTGGTTTCGGTGTAGCCGAGGTAGTCGGCAATGTCGCGGATGCTGGTGTCCTGCTGGGTCAGCCGCAGGCTGGCTTCTTCCAGCCGGCATTCATCTTTCAGTTTCTGGAACGAGGTCTGTTCGTCATGCAGGCGGCGGCGCAGGGTGGCGCCGGAAATACTGAGCAGGCGGGCGCTGGTGGACAGATCCGGCAGTTCACTGATGTCGTAGCGGCGGAACAGCTGACGCAGCTTACCGGTCGTGCTTTCGTGTGGATTGGGGCGGGCAAGGAAATCGGCTGGTGAGTGGTTGAGGAAGGCGCGCAGTGAGGCCGGTGTCTGGCTGATAGGCAGCGACAGAACACGGCTGGGAATCATCAGGCTGGTGACTGTGTCGGAAAAACGCACCGGTGTGGCAAACAGACTCTGATACAGGGCGGCATGCGGCGGTGGCGGATACGCACAACTGACCGACAGCAGCGGAATCCCCTGGCCAACCAGCCAGCTGCTCAGACGGTGCCAGATCACCAGCAGGGATTCGCTGAGAAAATGGTCCGGATCACAGCGGGTATCCTGCACGATTTCCAGCCGCGTGATCTGCTCGTGCCGGGTCAGGCGGATACTGGGGGTATTATCAAACAGTGCGTAGAAGTGGCGGGCGCGGTGCAGGGCGTGTTCGAGAGATGAGCAGCTGATAATGGCTTTGCACATCATGGCGAAGGTGCCGTAGTGACTGCGCACCGGCGCGAGCCCCATAAACTCATCATCCGACTGCTGCCACAGCGCGCCCATCAGGCGGGCATAGTCGCTGCTGCCCAGACTGGCCGTGGGACTGTCGAGCACGGCCTGGGGCAGCCCGGCCTGTTGCCATATCTGCTGCGGATCAAGGCCGGCACGAGCCACGCCACGCAGTGGGGCATCGATAAAAGGGCGGGGGATCAGATGGTCGGCCATGGCAGATCTCTGTGGTCATTTTGATTGATTTTGACCTGAGAGATCGTTGCTGGCAATTATCTGTGAGCATTTATGTCATGGGCGTGCGGAATCAATCCTGACCGGGGGTGTGTTCCGGCTGATAGATGCTGTATTGGTTTCCACCGCTCTGTTTGGCGTGGTAAAGGGCTTTATCCGCCGCCTGCAGCCAGTCCTGGGCCAGCGGGAAGTCGTTCTGGAAACGGGCAATGCCCAGACTGACGCTGACCGGGCTGTCGGTGGGCAGATGGCTGTCCTGCAGGTTGCTGACCATCACCCGGATACGCTCAGCAAACACCGCGGCTTCTTCTTCATCGGTATCCACCAGCAGGGCCGCAAACATTTCACCACTGTAGCGGCAGATGATATCGGTCTGCCGCAGCATCTGCTGCAGGCTGGCGGCAATGCTGCGCAGCAGCTGATCACCGGTCTGGTGACCATGGTTCAGGTTTATGCGGCGGAAGCCATCAATATCGAACAGCACCAGACTGCTGGGCAGCACGGAGCGCTGGCAGCGGTTGAATTCCCGTTCCATTTCGCTGAGCCAGAAATTGCGGTTGTTAAGACCGGTGAGCAGGTCGGTACGGTTGCGTTCACTGAGTGATTCGCGCGCGGATTCGGCATCGGCCTGACTGACTGCGGTGTCGGTGACATCATAAATAATCACACAGATATGGTTGACGCTGCGGTCGATGGATTCCAGCGGAATAATGCTGGTGTTCTGATACATCACGGACGCACGGCCGGTAATCGGGCGGTAATTTTTGAAGCGGAATAAATAAGGCCGTTGCTCCCAGATAGTGAAGGTGCGGGTTTTCAGCTGAAAAACCGGCTCGGCTTTTTTCATAAACCAGTCGCGCGGAATTTCACTGAACAGTTCAAACAGATTTTCACCGCGGGTTTTCTGGGGACTGAGACCACTGTGGCTTTCCATAAAACCGTTCCACAGCTGGATATTGTAGTCCCGGTCCAGTACCACCAGGCCCACGTCGATATTCTGCAGAATATCCATCAGCCAGTGGATGTCACCTAACTCAATATTGGCGTCTGTCATAATCAGTCCAGCAGGTAATTGATTTTGTTGTTCAGCCGCACCACCGAATCTTCGGTGAACAGCAGCAGCAGGTCACAGTCGATGTTGACGTGCTCAATGGTGTAGTGGATTTCGATGGCCAGGGTCTGCGTCCACTGATGATTGCCTGCCTTCAGCAGGTCTCCGGGTTTGCAGTGCTGACCCAGCACTACCGGGTGGCCCTGATTAAAGTGAATCTCAAGCTGTTCGCCGATGCCCTGAATGCAGGCGCCGATCAGCAGTGAGCTGACATCCATCAGCAGTTCCAGTTCGCCATAACGGTCGAGTTCGCCGCTGTAATTCATCAGGGATGCCAGATCGTTAAAACTGGTGTCGTTGAATAGCAGCAGTGCCTCACCGGCGATGCCGGAACCGATAAAGCCCTGGCAGACCGCCGACATGGCTTTGTCGGTTTCTGCATCCTGAATGGCCATACGCAGATCACTGGCTTCGATCAGGTTCACTTTCGGAATCGGCAGAACCACATACACGTCGAGCAGGCGGGCAAGGCGGTCGGCGGCCTGACCCATGGCAACGTTGGTCAGTTCCTGATAGCAGTCGCGCTGCTCTTCATTGAGTGAGACGGATACCGCCTGTGCAGATGCTGTCATGCGTGTCAGGCCCCCGTCAGAATGCCGTATTCAGCCAGCACACTGCGGGCTTTTTCGGCATCCACCGGTTTTTTGATAAAGGCCATGGCGCCGAGTTTTTTCACCCGGTCCTGCGCGTCCGGCTGAATGTCACCGGAGACCACAATTACCATGGCCGGCAGATCTTCGCGGCGGATGGCTTCCAGTACGCCATAACCATCCAGATTGGGCATGGTCAGATCAAGGAACACCACTTCGCCTTTACCGGCGCGGATGGCGTCCAGCCCTTCGAGGCCGTCACCGGCAAAATGGACGTCGACCTGCCAGCCGGATGGAAGGGCCCGCGCCATCTGTTTGCGGGCAAAACTGGAGTCGTCACAGATGAGTACGTTGGTTGCCATAGCCTGTCGTCAGTCATAAGAGTATGACTAAGTAATAGATGCCGGGCGGCTGTTGAGCAAATTCTTAAAGACTATGCGGCAATGCCGGCATCGCGCTTCAGCCGTAAATCACAACCAGCTGGCGGCTGAGCAGCAGCAGAGTGCCATCGGGGCTGAAAACCCGGGCTTCGGTATGACCATAGCCGTCATGGGCGTGGCGGATTTCTGCTTCGTACCACAGCCAGTCCGTGCTGCGCAGCGGGGCGGACAGCTGCTCCGGTGGGGTTACCATTTCCAGATTCCAGGTCACGGTGGCACAGGGGGACGGGGTACTCAGTTTCTGCAGAGGCGTCGGCGGCCAGGCATCGGTGAGGGCAACGGCATGAGCACTGGTCAGCGGGCCGTTACCATCGCGGAAACGCATCCAGCCCTGCAGGTGGTTGTCGCTGCTGTTGCTGAATGGCAGTCCGCCGGCGACGAAGGCCAGTTCCACATGCTGGGTAAAATCCGGGGTGATACCGGGAATAAACGGCAGCAGGCGGCCGGCACCGGGTTCGCTGTGGATGCCGGCCGGCTGGCTGACAGCCACCGACGATTCACGCTGCTGGCCGTAACAGGCCTGAATACGTATCGCCAGCTGATCCTTCTGCCGTACACTGCTTTCAATATGGGTTACCGAACGACCGCTCTGCAACACCTGTTCGGAGAAACTGAACGGGTCAGCGGTTATCAGCGGTGCACAGAAACTGACGGCGGCAGAGCGCAATGGCTGCTGGCCGGCCTGCAGACGGGCACGGGTCAGAGCCATGGCCGTGGTCAGGCCACCGAATGTGGTACGTCCCTGTCCCCAGTCCGGAGACACGCCGGCAGTATCGCGGGTGCGGATCTGCTGCATATAATCGTCGAAGGTCATCGGGTTTCCCTGCGCAAAATAAAGCCGGACCTTATCACTGGTTGAGGAAAAAGCGCACAGCTTTTCCCTGATGGTGAACATAAAAATCAACAGACAGGTGCGAACAGGCCATTGCCAAATCGTCCGTATCCGGTATAACGGCGCCTTTCTGCACTGAACAGCGGTTAACAGAGTACCGATATCATGAGCTTATCACTGAAAACACGGGCAGAGCGCTTCGTTGCCACTCTGCGCCATTGCCAGGTTCTGGGGCTGAGCGTGGTCAGCGCCGAAGGCAATACGCTGATTATGAAGCTGCCTTATCAGCAGCAGGCGGTCGGCAATCCGGCCACCGGCGTGTTCCATGGCGGCAGCCTGACCACGCTGATGGATACTGCCTGCGGCACCGCTGTGTTTTCCGTCCTGCCGGGGTTTGAACTGTGCCCGACACTGGATCTGCGCATGGATTACATGAAAGCCGCAGAACCGGGTGAGGATCTGCTGGCAGAAGCGACCGTGGTACGCATTGCTTCCAGCGTGGTATTTACCGAATGCCTGGTGTACCAGCAGAGTGACCGGGATCTGGTGGCCAAATGCTCGGCCACCTTTATGCGCATCGGCGAGAATATGACGCCGCCGGAGTTCCGGGCACGTATTGAGCAGGGTGATGCTGAAGGGGGTGAAGCATGAGTTTTGAAAAGGTACTGCAGCAGGCGCAGCAGAGCGGTAATTTCCAGCCGCTGGTGGACAGTATTCCTTATGCCGGTCTGATCGGCCTGCAGTTCCAGCGTTTTGGTCAGGATGTGCTGTTTCAGCTGCCGAAGAACGAAGACAACATCGGCAACCCGATTCTGCCGGCTATCCACGGTGGGGTGATCGGCGGCTTTATGGAACTGTCGGCTTCACTGCATCTGATGATGACCATGGATACCGCGGCGCTGCCGAAAATGATTGATTTCTCCCTCGACTATCTGCGCGCCGGGCGTCATCAGGATACCTTTGCGGAATGCCAGGTCTGGCGCCAGGGCTCGCGGGTGGCCAATGTGGCGATCACGGCCTGGCAGACCGAGCGCAGCAGTCCGATCGCCACCGCCCGCGCACATTTCCTGCTGTTGCGCTGATCACTCCTTTATACCGTTATCTTCCGGCGGACCGTTGTGGTCCGCTGTGCACACTTGCTGTGCCAGCCCTTGAAAACAATTCCGCCGTCCCCCATTAAGCAACACTGTTGTTTATGGCGCGTTGTAAAGGAGAAGAAGATGACCGCAGCCAGCAAAGAAACCCTCGGCTTCAAGACCGAAGTCAAGCAACTGCTGCATCTGATGATTCACTCTTTGTATTCCAACAAAGAGATCTTTCTGCGGGAGCTGATTTCCAATGCCTCCGATGCCTGCGATAAGCTGCGCTTCGAGGCACTGAAAAATGATGCTCTGTTTGAAGGTGATACGGATCTTGGCGTTCACATCGATTTTGACAGTGAAGCCCGCACCGTAACCATTGAAGATAACGGCATCGGTATGAACCGTGATGAGGTGATCAATCATCTGGGTACCATTGCCAAATCCGGTACGGCTGAATTCCTGAGCAAACTGAGCGGCGACGATAAAAAAGACTCGCAGCTGATCGGTCAGTTTGGTGTCGGTTTCTATTCCGCCTTTATCGTCGCGGATAATGTCACGGTGGAAACCCGCCGTGCCGGTGATGATGCGGCTGCCGGTGTGCGCTGGCAATCAGCCGGTGAAGGTGAGTTCACTCTGGAAAATATCGACAAAGCCAGCCGTGGTACCCGTATTACGCTGCACCTGAAAGACGGTGAAGAAGAATTTGCCGATAACTTCCGTCTGCGTTCGCTGATTAAAAAGTATTCAGATCATATTGCTGTCCCTGTGTATCTGCCACAGGAAGTCAGCGAAGATGATGCGGAAGGGGACAAGAAAAAAATCCCGGAAGCCGTCAACGAAGCCAAAGCACTGTGGACCCGGGCAAAAAGTGATCTGAACGACGACGAATATAAAGAGTTCTACAAACACGTCTCTCATGACTGGAATGATCCGCTGCTGTGGATGCATAACCGGGTGGAAGGCAAACTGGATTACACCAGCCTGCTGTATATCCCGTCCAAGGCACCGTTCGATATCTGGAACCGTGATGCAACCCGCGGTCTGAAACTGTATGTGCAGCGTGTCTTTATCATGGATGACGCCGAACAGTTCCTGCCGCTCTATCTGCGTTTCGTCAAAGGTGTGCTGGATTCCAACGATCTGTCACTGAACGTGTCGCGTGAAATCCTGCAGAAAGACAAGCAGGTCGACAGTCTGCGCAGTGCGCTGGTGAAGCGGGTACTGGACTCGCTGGAAAAACTGGCGAAGAACGAGCCGGAAAAATACCAGACCTTCTGGGATGAATTCGGTGAAGTCCTGAAAGAAGGTCCGGCGGAAGATTTTGCCAACCGCGAAAAAGTCGCGAAGCTGTTCCGTTTTGCCACCACCCAAAGCGATGGTGAGACGCAGAACGTCAGCCTCGACGATTATATTGCCCGTATGCGTGAAGGGCAGAAGAAGATTTACTACATCACCGGCGACAGCTACGCGGCCGTGGCCAGTAGTCCGCATCTGGAATATTTCCGCACCAAGGGCGTGGAAGTTCTGCTGCTGACTGATCGCGTGGATGAGTGGATGGTTGGTCATCTGACCGATTTTGATGGCAAGGTTTTCCAGGATGTTACCAAGGGTGAACTGGATCTGGATGAGCTGGCGGATGAGTCCGAAAAAGAACAGCAGAAAGCGCTGGAAGAAAGCCATAAAGATCTGGTTGAACGTCTGCAGAAGGTACTGGAAGCGGAGGTCAAACACGTCCGCGTCAGCTCCCGTCTGACCGATTCACCGGCCTGTATGGTGGTTGGCCAGTACGATATGGGCGGACATATGCGCCGGCTGATGGAAGCGGCCGGTCAGCCTCTGCCGGAGCCGGAGAACACGCTGGAAATTAATCCGTCGCACCCGCTGATTGAGCGGCTCGATAAAGAGCAGAGTGAAGACCGCTTCGCCGAACTGGGTCAGGTAATTTATGCCCAGGCGCGTCTGGCCGAAGGCAGTCAGCTGAAAGATCCGGCACAGTATGTTGCACGACTGAACAAACTGTTGCTGGACCTGATGAGTTAATTCCCCGGCTCTGCTGTCACAATACGCAGAGGTAACGGCGGCAGCGGTTTCACCGCTGCCGCCGTGCTGTTATTATCGCTGCGAATTTATTGCGCGATGGTGTTCTGTCGTATTCCGTATCTGCAATTGGGGACTCATATGAAAACGACCCGTGCTGTTATTCTGGGCACTCTGACTTCCGCTCTTGTTTCTCTGACACCTTCGGCACTGGCCGGTGGTTCTCTCGATATCAGCCTGTCCAACGATGTTGCCCGGATCGGCTATGACGCCACCCAGATGGGCAGTGGCCTGCATATCAGCCTGGCTGGTCTGTACGATGACGACAAAGGTGAAATGGTATCGGCTGGTCTGCATGTGGTGGACGTGCGTCCGTCAACCAGCAACCTGTACATTGGTGTGGGGGCTAAATTATTCGCTTTTACCACGGATAATTCCGACCGCTATGACGATTACAGCGGTGTTGCGCTGGGTGTCGGTGGTTTCTTCCGTTACAGCTTCCCGGCCGCGCCGGATCTGAGTGTGGCTGGTTATGGTTACTATGCACCACCGGTGATTTCCTTTGCCGATGCCGAGAACATGATCGCCTCCGATCTGCGTTTCCAGTTTGCATTGCTGCCGACCGCGCGTATTTATGCCGGCTACCGTTACAACGGTATCCGGTTTGAAGACGTCGACAAGCGCTACAAGCTGGGTGATGGTGGTCATGTTGGTGTGACCATCGACTTCTGAGGTTGTCTGTATGTCACAGTGGATCGGATTCACCAATCAGAAGCTGTATCAGTGCCGCCTGCTGCTCACGCAGCGTGAGCAGGCTGCTGATGCCGTGCTCGGCCGTGCGCTGGAGGAAAGTGCCCTGTATCAGCTGGCTGACGCCTGGCGCTCTTATCTGCAGGAGCTGGGCGATATGGTGTCCTTCCGTGAACCTGTGACTTCGCTGCAGGATCTGCTGCAGCGGGCGCCGATGGTGACCGGCGAAATGCGCGAACTCAGCCAGCTGGCTGACAAGCCCTTTTCCTGGTTGACACAGATGCTGGCTGCCGTGCCGGCACAGCAACAGCCGGATGCCGTGAATGCAGCGGTAACGGCGCAGCCCGGCCGTATCAGTCTGGCGCAGGAATCTTCTTCTTCCCCGGTTATTCAGTGGTGGCAGGAACTGAGCCGGCTGATTGATGCACAGCGTGAAAACCGGCAGGAAAGCTGATTTTCATTTCCCGCAGCAAGTTCTATAAATTCACTTTTTATTCCCAACTGTTCTGTGTGAGCCCTGAGATATTGCAGACTGACTGTGATACACTCGCGCGCCCAGTTTTGAGAGGCGGATATGGCACGCTTTTTTGAGATCGTAGAACTTTCCAACGGTGACATTGCACTGCGTCGCGCGGATGACGAAGACGGCGATGCGCTGGTGTCCATTCACTTTTCAGATGACGCCAAAGCCAGTCTGCAGGCGCATCATATGGACGTCGCACGGGTCATGCTGGAAGCGGGCGTGCGTAAGGTCGGTGAGTTATCCGGGATGGAAGTGGAACGGGACGATTTTGATACCCCGGAATATGAGCAGCGTCTGCACTGATGGCCGCTGGTGGATAAAAAAAGCCCTGACTGTGTCAGGGCTTTTTTGTTTGAGGAGGATCAGTAGTCGCGCTGAATCAGTACCACATGGCTGCCACTCTGTCTGGCCTGCTGGCGGATCTGCTGACGCTGTCCACGGCTCAGGGGGCCCTGCCATTCAATGATCATATGGCTGTTAGCGGCGGCCAGTACCTTGCAGCACAGTGCCAGCTGGGTGTCCTGGCACAGGTCCAGATGAATAACCGGGGAATGAGCCAGTCCCATGCTTGCCAGCCAGTGTTTGTTCATCGGCCGGTTGGGGCTGAGCCACATCAGCCAGCGCTCCTGAGCGCTGCAGTGAGCCAACAGCGGTAAAAGTTGCAGCGGCTGGATAGCACCTTCGTCACTGACGATCACTTCGGTGAGGCTGCCGGAAGCGGCGGCCGGTGCGAAGGGTCTGGTGCTGGTGGTGGTCATCGGCTGGCTGGCCAGCGACAGGCCGGGTTCTTCCATTCCAAGTGCTAACTGACGCATAACGATCCCCCCGGTGGTGTCTCAGCTGCGGCGGATGACGCCGACGTAGAGACCTTCGATAGCAAATTCATGTTCACGCAGGTCGACTTCAATGGGCTGGAAGTCATCGTTCTCCGGCCACAGGACGATCTGGCTGCGTTTTTTCTCATAGCGTTTGACGGTGACTTCATCATCAACCCGGGCAACGACGATCTCGCCATTGCGGGCGGTGTCCGCCTTGTGCACAGCGATATAGTCGCCATCCATAATGCCGATTTTCTTCATACTGTCGCCGTGTACTTCAAGCAGGAAGTCGGCAGCCGGACGGAAAAAACTGACCGGGATCTGCAGATAATCTTCGATATGTTCCTGAGCAAGGATGGGCTCACCGGCGGCGACGCGGCCAATAATCGGCAGGCCAGGCTGTTCTTCTTCAATGATACGCAGACCACGGGAAGCACCCGGCATAATTTCAATGGCTCCCTTACGCGCCAGCGCCTTCAGATGTTCTTCGGCGGCATTCGGTGAGCGGAAGCCGAGCTCGGCGGCAATTTCTGCCCGGGTCGGCGGAAAACCGGTTTCATCCAGCGCGGTGCGGATGAAGTCGAGTACCTGCTGCTGGCGGGCGGTGAGCTTGATCATGATGCTTATCCAGTCTGTTAATCCATACAGTGGCTGTAAATGTATACAGTATTTTTTCTGGTGTAAACCTTTTTTGTCTGCGACAAATTTATGAAGGAATGTTCAGGAATACAGGACCAAAGCGGTCAGAAGGGAGCTGAGTGCAGTGTGAAGGTTGCCTTCAGTTCGTTTTAAACGTATGTTTGAAACACTTGTTTTGGTATGGCTGGCCCAAGGGTCGCCATGTGGCTGGATATCCGGAGTTTATGGCACAGAAAGATACGGCGAAAAGCATCCTTAATGCAGCGGAGGAGCTGTTTTCAGAAAAGGGCTTTGCGGAAACCTCGCTGCGGAATATTACCACTAAAGCCGGGGTAAACCTGGCGGCTGTGAATTATCACTTTGGTTCCAAAAAGGAACTGATTCAGGCGGTATTTGCGCGTTTTCTCGGCCCGTTCAGCGAAAGTCTGAAGCAGCAGCTGGAACAACTGGAAACCGGCCTGCCGGGTAAGGTACCGGATCTGCAGACCTTGCTGATGATTCTGTCGCAGACGGCGCTGCTGGCCGGGCGTGACAGTCCGCGCCGGCTGGGCATTTTTATGCGTCTGCTGGGCCTGGCTTACACCCAGGGGCAGGGGCATCTGCGCCGCTTCCTGCAGCGTGAATACGGTGATGTGTTCAAAAGCTATATGCGTCTGATGTCCGCGGCGACGCCGGAACTGTCAGACGAAGACCGTTTCTGGCGCATCCACTTTATGCTCGGCGCCACGGTCTTTACCTTATCGACCGCCGATTCCCTGACGGCCATGGCGGAACACGACCTTGGTAAGGGCTCTGATATTACTCAGGTTATTGGTAAACTGATTCCGTTCCTGGCCTCGGGCCTGAATGCACCGCACCAGGACGACTGAAGCCGGAATGATCGGTTACCGGCATAGAGTGTAAACAGTGGACGGAATTTTATGTCGCAGGCGACAGCGCGGCCGCAGGGTCAGATGCATGCCATAGCTGAGACTCCCCTGATTGAAATATCCATCAGTGATCAGGTGCTCAGGATTTCAATGGCCGGTGACTGCCGGCAATACCCGGTTTCAACGGCACTGAATGGTGCCGGTGAGCAGAATGGTTCGGGCAAAACCCCTCGGGGCTGGCACCGCATCCGCGCCTGCATCGGGCGTGGTCTGGCTGAAAATACGGTGTTTGCCGGGCGCCGCCCCACCGGGGAAATTTATTCTGCCGGGCTGGCTCAGGCCTGCCCCGGACGTGACTGGATTCTGAGCCGTATCCTGTGGCTGCAGGGGATGGAAATCGGTTTTAACCGCATGGGCAATGTCGATTCCATGCGCCGCTATATTTATATCCACGGTACGCCGGATTCTGAGCCGGTGGGGCAGCCTCTGTCGCACGGCTGTATCCGCATGCGTAACCGTGACGTCATTGAGCTGTCAGAGCTGGTTGCTCCGGATACTAAGGTCTGGATTCAGGAACACAGTCTGTCGAGGATTCCATGCCGGGTTCTGTAATGTCCGCGCTGGGCGTGATTGCCGATATCGAAGGTACCGTTCTGAGCGCTGCTGACCGTGACTTCCTGCTGCAGCCGGAGCTCAGTGGTCTGATCCTTTTTTCCCGTAATTACGAGTCGCCGCAGCAGCTGCGCCAGCTGAGTGCAGAGATCCGTGCGCTGCGGCCTGATCTGCTGTTGTGCGTCGATCAGGAAGGTGGTCGGGTACAGCGTTTCAAAACCGGCTTCAGCCGGCTGCCGGCGATGATGGCACTGGAAGCCGCTTACCGTGATGACGCGTCTGCCGCTGAGCAGAGAGCTGAGCAGCTCGGCTGGCTGATGGCGGCGGAAGTCCGCGCCCAGGGGGTGCACCTGAGTTTTGCGCCGGTGCTGGATATTGAACGTGACCGGTCGCGGGTGATCGGCGACCGCGCCTTCGCTCACGATGCGGCAACGGTTATCCGTCTGGCGGGGGCGTTCGTGCGTGGTATGCAGTCTGCCGGCATGGCGGCGGTGGGCAAACATTTTCCCGGCCATGGGGCGGTGGTGGCAGACTCTCATGTTGATCTGCCACGTGACCCGCGCCCGTTAGCTGAGCTGGAATACGATATGCGGCCGTTCCGTGAGCTGATGGATGCCGGTCTGCTGGCCGGTATTATGCCGGCACATGTGATTTATGATGCGGTGGATGCACAGAATACCGCTGGCTTTTCGGCGCACTGGCTGCAGGATATTCTGCGCCGCCAGCTGGGTTTTGGCGGCATTATTTTCAGTGATGACCTGACCATGGCCGGTGCGGCCAGTGCCGGTGGGTATGCGGCGCGTGCGGTGGCCGCGGCCAGAGCCGGTGCCAATGCGCTGGTTGTCTGTAATAATCCGGCCGGCGCACAGCAGGTGGTGGATGCGGTCCGCCGGGAACATGAAGCCGGTCAGCATCAGCCGCTGGACCTCAGTTTCCTGCAGGGTGACCTGCCTGGTGCTGCTGTTGAGCAGCAGATTGCTGCGCAACGGGCAGCGCTGGGTCTTGCCCTGTATTCCTGATTTTCTCATACGGTAATTTATGACGTTCAATAAAATAGCCATCATTGGCGGGACCGGTCTGACACAGCTGGACGGTCCGGAAATTCATGCGACCCATGATGTGATGACAGCACTGGGCCAGCCTTCGGGGCCAGTGCAGGAAGGAGTCTGGGCTGGTAAAGAGGTGCTCTTTCTCGCCCGTCATGGCCATCCGCATGCCTTGCCGCCACACAAAATCAATTACCGCGCTAACCTGCTGGCGTTAAAGGAACTGGGAGCGGATGCCATTATTGCAGTGAATGCGGTTGGTGGCATTCATCCGGTCATGCAGTCCGGGGTGATTGCTGTGCCGCATCAGGTTGTTGATTACACCTGGGGGCGGGAAGGTACCTTTTTTGATGGTGAATTCCGCCCACTGGATCATATTGATCTGACGCATCCGTATGACGAAGGCCTGCGTATGAAGTTAATTGAAGCGGCACAGCAGATTGCTCAGCCGGTGAGTGAATTTGGTGTGTATGCGGCCACTCAGGGACCGCGGCTGGAAACCATCGCAGAAATTAACCGGCTGGAAAAAGATGGCTGTGATCTGGTCGGTATGACCGGTATGCCGGAAGCGGCGCTGGCCCGTGAGCTGGCGTTACCCTATGCCAGTCTGTGTCTGGTGGTGAACCCGGCGGCGGGTAAGGCCGACGGCGAAATTACCATGGCGGAGATCCGTGCTGTGCTGCAGGGTGGGATGGAAAAAGTACGGGATCTGCTGGCGGCGACGCTGACCCATCTCTGAGTTTGACCGGTTGCAGGGCATGACGCATAAAAAAACGCAGCCAGGCTGCGTTTTTTTATGCTGCTTTTCCGGCGCACATTATTCTGCGTCAGCGGATGCCTGATCTTCCAGCGGGATAATTTTAATCACAATGCCCAGCATTGGATGGTCAATATAATGCAGCTCACCACTGCGCATGCGCCGGGTCTGGCGGATTTCAGCCGCCCTTACCGGCAGTGGGAATGGTTCAGACGCGGAGGCATCCATGCCGGACCGGGCCAGCAGATCGGTGCGGTAATCCGGGCTGACCACACTTTCCGGCAGGGTCAGCGACTGCTGCAGAATACCGGTTTCCGGCAGCACATAATGCTGCACCAGCAGGTCGGTATTGAGATGCAGGTAACGGCTGCGTTGCAGCCAGAAGGTGCCGGTAATCTGGATGTCCAGTTTATCCTGAAGACTGATGCTGACCGGATGACGGATTTCAGCGCCGGCTTCCTGAATCGGCTCAATCCAGGCCTGATGCCAGACCACTTTCATATCACTGCGTTTGTTGATGCGTTCTGCCTGTCCGGCCAGTGCCAGATCTTCCAGCGGTGTGAACGGCGGTGGCAGTTCAGACTGAGGCGGGGCGCTGAAACCATAGCCGGCCCACAGCGAGGTATACAGTTGCCGGTACATGGCCGGTGCCTGCCACCACTGGTAATCGGGGTAGGAGAAATCGTCCGCCGTCAGCAGGGGGGATGCCAGAGCATCGGCCCAGCGTTCTTCGTCGATGGCGGTCTCGTTTTCATAGGCGACCAGCATCATCTCTACCCGGTACCAGGGTGCAGCGTGACCGGCTGCTGATAGCAGGCTGCAGAAAAGCAGGGCGGTAACTGGTGGTAATCTCACTGATTGGGGTCCTTCTGAAGTTCGCTGATGACCTGATCTATCTGGTTAAAACGCTGGTCGATACTCGCCATATTCAGGCTGAAACGCAAGGTGTGACCGCCTTCCAGCCGGAAGGTATTGGGCTTGCTCTGAACCAGTCTGACCAGCACAAAGGGGTTTATGTTCGTTTCGGCGGCAAATTCGATGCGGCCACTCTCTTCCCCGGCATCCAGTCTGGCAATGCCAAGCGGTGTCAGACGCAGTTTCAGTGAGGTCTGACGGAACAGGTTTTTGACGGCATCCGGCAACAGGCCGAAGCGGTCAATCATTTCCACCTGCAGTTCTTTCAGTTCGTGATCATCGGCGGCACTGGCGATCCGTTTGTACAGCGTCAGACGGGAATTCACATCCGGCAGGTAATCTTCCGGGATCAGTGCCGGGATGTGCAGGTTCACTTCGGCACCGGAATTCAGACTCAGATCAGCCGACGGCGTTTTGCCGGATTTCATGGCTTTTACCGCCTGCTCCAGCATTTCCATGTAGAGAGTGAAACCAATGGTTTCGATCTGACCACTCTGTTCTTCACCCAGCAGCTCACCGGCGCCACGGATTTCCAGGTCGTGGGTGGCGAGCATAAAGCCGGCACCCAGATCCTGCGAGGCGGATATGGCCTCCAGCCGTTTTTCGGCGTCTTTGGTCAGGGTTTTCGGCGGCGGTGTCAGCAGGTAGGCATACGCCTGATGGTGCGAACGACCGACACGGCCACGCAGCTGATGCAGTTGTGCGAGGCCGAATTTATCGGCGCGGTCGATAATAATGGTGTTGGCCGACGGCACGTCGATACCGGTTTCAATAATGGTGGTGCAGACCAGCACGTTATAGCGCTTGTGATAAAAATCGCTCATCACATTTTCCAGCTCGCGTTCGGACATCTGGCCGTGGGCGACGATGACGCGGGCTTCGGGAATGGCGTCGGCCAGTTCGCGGGCAGTCTTCTCAATGCTTTTGACTTCGTTGTGCAGGTAATAGACCTGCCCGCCACGCAGAATTTCCCGCAGGATGGCTTCTTTGATGGTGGCGTCATCGTGCTGGCGGACGAAGGTTTTGACGCTCAGGCGCCGTGCCGGCGGCGTGGCGATGATCGACAGATCGCGGATGCTGGCCATAGCCATATTCAGCGTCCGCGGAATGGGCGTGGCGGTTAAGGTCAGGATATCGACTTCCGCGCGCAGCGACTTGATACGCTCTTTCTGCTGCACGCCAAAGCGGTGTTCTTCGTCAATAATCAGCAGACCGAGATGGTCGAATTGCACATCTTTCTGCAGCAGCTTGTGGGTACCGACCACGATGTCGGTTTTGCCTTCCAGCATGCGGTCCAGAGCCTGCTGGGTTTCTTTGGCGGATTTGAAACGTGACAGTACATCCACTTTGACCGGCCATTCGGCAAAGCGGTCAGCGAAGTTCTGGTAATGCTGCTGCGCCAGCAGGGTGGTCGGCACCAGCACTGCCACCTGTTTGCCACTCTGCACTGCCATAAAGGCAGCGCGCATGGCTACCTCGGTTTTGCCGAAACCAACGTCGCCACACACCAGCCGGTCCATCGGCCGTGGTGAGCACATATCGGCAATCACGGCATCAATGGCCGTCTGCTGATCCGGGGTTTCTTCATACGGAAAGCCGGCGGCAAAGCGCGCGTAGTCTTCATCGGGCTGATCAAAGGCGAAGCCTTTACGCGCCTCGCGGCGGGCGTAGATATCGAGCAGCTCGGCGGCAGTATCGCGGATTTTTTCGGCCGCTTTGCGTTTCGCCTGTGCCCATTTATCCGTACCCAGTTTGCTGATGGGTACGGCGCCTTCCTCGGCGCCGCCATAGCGTGAAATCAGGTGCAGCGAGGCAACCGGTACGTACAGCTTAGAGCCACCGGCGTATTCCAGCACCAGAAATTCATTCACCTGACCACCGGCATCCAGTGTCTGCAGCCCCTGATAGCGGCCAACGCCGTGATCCAGATGCACCACCGGGCTGCCGGGCTTGAGTTCCGACAGGTCGCGGATCATCAGATCCGGATCGGTTTTCTGTTTGTTGCGGCGGCGGGTCTGGCTGATACGGCGGCCGAACAGCTGATTTTCAGTGATGATGCTGACGGGCGGTTCCGCCAGACTGACGCCCTGATCCAGTGGTCCGGTGATGATGCCGGGAGAGGCCGCAGACTGCAGGAATTCCGGCCAGCTGCTGAACTCCTGTGGCCGTACTTTGATGCGCCCGAGCAGTTCTTTCAGAGCCTCGCGACGGCCAGCTGACTCGGCACAGAACAGTACGCGCTGCTGCGGATGCTCGCTGAGCCAGTTGTGCAGGTGCTGCAGTGGCTGTTCCAGCCGGGAGTCCACTTTCAGATCCGGGGCCGGCAGAATACTGAAGGCTACGGCACCGGCACGGTCCGGCGGTGTATCGGCCTGGCACTGTACCCGCGGGTATTGATTGATGGCGGCAAATAACTGGTCATCGGCGAGAAACAGATGCGATGGCGCCAGAATCGGACGCAGGCGGTCGTAACGGCGGCTTTCATAACGCTCTTCAACATCCTTGCGGAAGGCTCTGGTGGCGTCCTCCAGAGTGGCGTCATGGATCACCAGGGTTTTCGCCGGCAGGTGATCGAACAGGCTGCCGAGATCGTCGTCGAAAAACAGCGGCAGGTAGTATTCGACCCCGGCCGGGGCAATGCCCTGGGTAACATCGGTATAGACCGGACAGGCTTTGGGGTCGTGTTCGAAGAAATCAAACCAGCGCGTCTTGAAGGTGCGGATGGCACCGGTATTGAGCGGGAATTCCCGCGCCGGCAGGATGCGGATGCTGTCCGTTTTCTCCAGCGTGCGCTGGGACTCAGGGTCGAAGGTGCGCAGGGTTTCGATCTCATCATCGAACAGTTCGATGCGGAACGGCTGCTCCTGACCCATGGGGAAAATATCGACAATGGAACCGCGGACGGCAAATTCGCCGTGTTCGTATACGGTATCAACGCAGTGATAGCCGGCAGATTCGAGCTGACGGCGGGTGTTATCGACATTGAAGGTCTGGCCGATATCCAGAGCAAAGGTCTGGCCCTGATAAAACGCCGCCGGTGGCAGGCGGTGCAGCAGGGTGGATACCGGCAGGATCAGCACACCCTGTTGCAGATCGGGCAGCCGGCTTAGGGTGGCGATACGTTGCGAGACAATATCCTGATGCGGTGAAAAGACATCGTAAGGCAGGATTTCCCAGTCCGGGAAGTGCAGCACTTCCAGCCCGTCAGCGAAGAAACGAATCTCTTCATCCAGGCGCAGGGCGGCGGCCGGATCATTGGTGATCACCAGCGTCAGGCCCGGTTGGGCGCTGGCGGCGGCGGCGATGGCCATGGCCTGGCTGGCGCCACGCAGATTGCCCCAGAAACGCCGTTCCGCTGCTTTCCCCGGCAGTTCCGGGGTTAATGGGCTGACCATGCTGACTCCTGACCGTGATCTGTGCTGACAAAAAAAGGCGCTCAGTTTAGCGGAAGGGAGGGGGGGTGTTAAGGAAGGCGGTGTGAGAAGGTGGTCACAGATTATCAGGCGGGTGGCAGTAATGGGGGTAATGAAAGTCCGGTAGCGGGGGATTGTTAAATTTGTGCAATCATTGCCATGCAGGCATAATATGCGCCCCGAATTTGCCCGAAAGTTTTTAACTTTATTTACGGAAGGTGAACCCGTGAGCCAAGACATGCGCGAAGCCTGCTTGCAGGACTGGATGGACCGTGAAGCCATCGCTGAATCTATGATCCCTGTGATCGGAAAACTGTACCGTCACAAGAACATCGTGACTTCAATTTACGGTCGTCCGGTGATTAACCGTTCTGTGATTGAAATCCTGAAAGCACACCGTTTTGTGCGCCATATGGAAAAACAGGAACTGTCAGTACATGACACCTTCCCGATCCTGAACGCGCTGAATGAAATGGACGTGTGCCGTGCTCATGTCGATATCGGTAAACTGGCGGTTAAATACCGCAATCAGGGCGAAGGCCGTGAGCTGACGGATTTCCTCGCTGAAGAACTGGCCGATGTGGTAGGTCAGAGCGCTGGTGACAGTGAAAACCGCGATGTGGTTCTGTACGGTTTCGGCCGTATCGGTCGTCTGCTGGCCCGTATCATGATTGAAAAAGCCGGTTCCGGTTCCCTGCGTCTGCGCGCCATCGTGGTCCGTCGTGGTAAAGGTGATGACCTGGTGAAGCGTGCCTCGCTGCTGCGTCGTGACTCAGTACACGGTACTTTCCGCGGCACACTGACCGTGGATGCGGAAAATGAAGCCATTATCGCCAACGGTAACTACATCAAAGTGATCTACGCCAGCAATCCGGCGGAAGTGGATTACACCCAGTACGGTATTAACAATGCACTGGTGATTGATAACACTGGTGTATGGCGTGACGAAGATGGTCTGTCCCAGCACCTGCAGGCCAAAGGCACTGCCCGTGTACTGCTGACTGCGCCGGGTAAAGGCGATCTGAAAAACATCGTATACGGTATCAACAATGGCGATATCGAAGCATCAGACAAGATTCTGTCTGCGGCTTCCTGTACCACCAATGCGATTACTCCGGTCCTGAAGGTAATGAACGATGCGTTCGGCATTGCTAACGGTCACGTTGAAACCGTTCACTCTTACACCAACGACCAGAACCTGATCGACAACTACCACAAAGGTGACCGTCGTGGCCGTTCTGCGCCGCTGAATATGGTGATTACTGAGACCGGTGCAGCCAAAGCCGTTGCCAAGGCGCTGCCGGAGCTGAAAGGTCTGCTGACCGGTAACGCCATCCGTGTACCGACGCCGAACGTGTCCATGGCGATTCTGTCGCTGAATCTGAAAAAAGAAACTTCCGTGGAAGAAGTGAATAACTTCCTGCGTGAGCAGTCCCTGCATTCTGCAGTACAGAAGCAGATTGACTGGGTGAACTCGCCGGAAGTGGTATCCACGGACTTCGTTGGCAACAGCCACGCCGGCATCGTTGATGCGCAGGCAACCATTGTTAACGGCAGTCACGTTAACCTGTATGTCTGGTACGATAACGAATATGGCTACAGCCGTCAGGTTGTCCGTATTGCTCAACAGGTCTGCGGGGTTGAGTATCCAACCTTCCCGAAACTGGCCTGATGAAACGAAAGCCGCTGCTCTGACAGCGGCTTTTTTTTGACCGGCGCGGCATGTCCGGAGGCGGATTCCGCCGGCTGTCTGAAATCTGCACAAATCTGCCCGGCAGAGGAATTTACGCCCAAAGGCGGACGCTGTTTTCCGGAACTTCTGTGGATTAATCGGCGGCTGGTCATTATACTTAGCGCGATTTTAAACTTGGAAAATGGGCCCAAGTTCTTGTTTCCAGAGCAAAAAGACCCCGTGCGACAGGCTTCTTCACTGAGAGGGGAGAATGGCCTGCGTGTTTTTTTGCCGCTGGATCAGGCGCTTGGAATCAACTGTGATTAGGCGAGGCGTATGATCAATATCAGCAAGGGTCTCGACTTACCAATCACCGGTAATCCTGAACAGGTTATTACGGAAGGGCAATCGGTAACGCAAATTGCGTTGATTGGTCCTGACTATGTCGGCATGAAGCCGACAATGGCTGTGCAGGAAGGTGATCGAGTCAAGAAAGGCCAGGTGTTATTCACCGATAAAAAAACGGAAGGTGTGCAATACACTTCTCCAGCTGCGGGTGTGGTGAAAGCCATCAACCGTGGTGAACGTCGCGTGTTCCTGTCGATTGTGATCGAACTGGATGGCGATGAAGAAGAAACATTCAAGAGTTATACGCCCGAACAGCTGACGTCACTGTCTGCGGATGAAGTTCAGGACAATCTGGTGGCATCCGGTCTGTGGACTGCGCTGCGTACCCGTCCGTTCTCCCGCGTTCCTGAGCCAGGCTCACGTCCGCAGGCGATCTTCGTCAACGCCATGGATACCCATCCGCTGGCGGCAGACCCATCCCTGGTGATTCGCGAGCAGGCTGATGCGTTCAAAAACGGCCTGACCGCTCTGAAACAACTGACCGAAGGCAAACTGTACGTCTGCAAGGCAGCCGGTGCTGATATTCCTTCCGCCGGGGTTGAGAGCGCAGAAGAATTTGCCGGTCCCCACCCGGCGGGTCTGCCGGGTACCCACATTCACTTCCTGCATCCGGTCAGTGAAAGCCGTACTGTGTGGACCATTGGTTATCAGGATGTGATTGCTGTCGGTCATCTGTTCACCAGTGGCACGCTGTTTACCGACCGTGTCATTGCCCTGGCTGGTCCTCAGGTCAGTAAGCCCCGTCTGGTACGTACCCGGATTGGTGCTGATCTGTCTCAGCTGACCGCGGGTGAACTGGCTGATGGTGAAAACCGTATTATTTCCGGTTCTGTGTTCGGCGGCCGTACCGCTGATGAAAACCACCAGTATCTGGGCCGTTTCCACAACCAGGTGTCTGTGATTCTGGAAGGCCGTGACCGCCCGTTCCTGCACTATCTGCGCGCGGGTGTGAACAACTTCTCGGTGATGCCGGTTTATCTGTCGAAGCTGCTGAGCAAAACCTTTGCCTTTACCTCCTCCACCAACGGCAGTGAACGTGCCATGGTGCCGGTTGGTGCTTATGAGAAGGTGATGCCGCTGGATATCCTGCCGACTCAGCTGCTGCGTGCGCTGATTGTTGAAGACATGGATACCGCCATCAACCTTGGTGCGCTGGAACTGGACGAAGAAGACCTCGCTCTGTGCAGCTTCGTATGTCCGGGCAAGTACGAATACGGCCCGATCCTGCGTAAAAATCTCACCCGAATTCAGGCGGAGGGTTAATTATGGGCTTGCGTAGTCTGCTCGATAACATGGCACCCGCGTTTGAGAAGGGTGGCAAGTACGAAAAAATGTATCCGCTGTATGAAGCGGTGGATACCGGTCTTTACCGTCCGCCGAGTGTGACCAATAACACGGCACACGTACGCGATGGCATCGACCTCAAGCGTATTATGATTACTGTCTGGCTGTGTACTTTCCCGGCCATGTTCTTCGGTATGTACAACATCGGCCTGCAGGCTAACCTGGCGATTGACGCCGGTAACGGCGCTGTGATTGAAGGCTGGCGTGAAGTACTGATCGCGCTGCTGGGCGGCGGTGGTCACAATGCCGCCAGTTTCTGGGATAACTTCGCCTTCGGTGCAGCTTATTTCCTGCCGGTGTACGCCGTGACCTTTATCGTGGGTGGTTTCTGGGAAGTCCTGTTTGCCACCATCCGTAAACACGAAGTCAATGAAGGCTTCTTTGTTACTTCCATTCTGTTCGCCCTGATTCTGCCACCGACGATTCCTCTGTGGCAGGTTGCTCTGGGTATTTCGTTCGGTGTGGTGATCGGTAAGGAAATTTTCGGTGGTACCGGTAAAAACTTCCTCAACCCGGCGCTGACCGGCCGTGCTTTCCTGTTCTTTGCTTATCCGGCTGATATGTCCGGTAATGCGGTATGGACTGCCGCAGACGGCTTTACCGGTGCAACTGCACTGGGTAATGCGGCAGAAGGTGGTGTGAACAGTATCGTACAGAACGGTGTCAGCTGGGCGGATGCTTTCCTTGGCACCATTCAGGGCTCCATGGGTGAAACCAGTACGCTGGCGATCCTGATCGGTGGTGTTGTGCTGATGGTGATGGGTATTGCTTCGTTCCGTATCGTGGCCGGTGTGATGGTCGGTATGGTGGCAACCTCACTGCTGCTGAACGGTGTGGGTTCTGAGACGAACCTGATGTTTGCCATGCCGTGGTACTGGCATCTGGTTCTGGGTGGTTTTGCCTTCGGTATGATCTTTATGGCGACTGACCCGGTATCGGCTTCCATGACCAACAAAGGTAAGTGGTTCTTCGGTGCTCTGATTGGCTTTATGGTGGTGATGATCCGTGTTGTGAATCCGGCGTTCCCGGAAGGCATGATGCTCGCCATTCTGTTCGCTAACCTGTTTGCGCCGCTGATTGACCATTTCGTCGTTCAGGCAAACATCAAGCGGAGGGTTGCACGTGTCAGCGAATAACGACAGCATCAAAAAAACCCTGTTGGTTGCCATTCTGCTGTGTCTGGTGTGTTCCGTGATCGTGGCCGGTGCCGCGGTATCACTGAAACCGCTGCAGCAGGCCAACAAGGCCAAGGATATGAGACAGAACATTCTGGCGGCGGCAGGCATCCTGCAGCCGGGCGTGAGTGTTGAAGAGCAGTTCAAACAGATCACAACCCGTATTGTGAACCTGAAAGAAGGCCGTTTTGCGACCGATGCTGAGCTGGCTGAAATCAAGGCTGCTGGTCTGGATCCGAAAAACTACGACCAGAAAAAAGCCTCGAAAAAAGCAGCGATTTCTGCGGCTCTGCCGGCGGAAGACGACATCGCCAGCATCAAGCGTCAGGCGGATTTCGCTCCGGTTTATATCGTGGAGAAAGATGGCGCGATCGAAAAAATGATCCTGCCGGTTCACGGTTATGGTCTGTGGTCCACACTGTATGGCTTCCTGGCCCTGCAGGGTGACATGGAAACCATTATTGGTCTGGGCTTCTATTCCCACGCTGAAACCCCGGGACTGGGTGGCGAAGTTGATAACCCGGTCTGGAAAGCCAAGTGGAACGGCAAAAAACTGCATGATAACGACGGTGATCTGGCGATCTCTGTGGTTAAAGGCGGCGCTGAGGCCGGCAATCTGAATCAGGTGGATGCACTGTCCGGTGCGACCCTGACCAGCCGTGGTGTTAACAATCTGGTCCGTTTCTGGGTTGGCGACATGGGCTTCGGTAAATTCCTGACTCATATGCAAGAACAGGGGGCCTGATTATGTCTGAACTGAAAAAAGTCCTTACCGAACCGTTATTCAGTAAGAACCCGATTGCGGTTCAGATTCTGGGTATCTGTTCTGCGCTGGCGGTTACCACCAGTCTGAAAGTGACCCTGGTAATGTGTATCGCACTGACCTCGGTAACTGCATTTTCGAACTTCGGTATCGCGCTGATCCGTAACCACATTCCGAACAATATCCGGATTATCGTGCAGATGATCATTATTGCGTCGCTGGTAATCGTGGTGGATCAGATTCTGAAAGCCTACGCCTATGACATCAGCAAACAGCTGTCGGTATTCGTTGGTCTGATTATTACCAACTGTATCGTTATGGGCCGTGCTGAAGCCTTTGCCATGAAAAATGGTCCGGTGCTGAGCTTCTTTGATGGTATCGGTAACGGTCTCGGTTATTCCGTGGTGCTGATTACTGTGGGCACGGTGCGTGAACTGTTTGGTTCCGGCAGCCTGTTCGGTTTTGAAATCCTGCCGCTGATCCAGAATGGTGGCTGGTATCAGTCCAACGGTCTGCTGCTGCTGCCACCGTCAGCCTTCTTCATTATCGGCGGTTTCATCTGGGTACTGCGTACCTGGAAGAAAGATCAGGTGGAAAAACCTGAATTCAAGATCCTGCCGAATACTGAAAACTCAGGAGGTCACTAATGGAACATTACATCAGCCTGTTTGTTAAGGCGGTGTTCGTTGAGAACATGGCGCTGGCGTTCTTTCTGGGGATGTGTACCTTCCTGGCGATCTCCAAGAAAATTCAGACGGCGATTGGTCTGGGGATTGCCGTGGTTGTGGTTCAGACCATCACGGTACCGGCCAACAACCTGATTTATACCTACCTGCTGAAAGAAGGTGCTCTGGTGTGGATCAGCGAAGACCTGGCAAGCGTTGATCTGAGCTTCCTCGGTCTGCTGACCTATATCGGTGTGATCGCTGCTATCGTACAGATCATGGAAATGGTACTGGATAAGTACGTACCGTCCCTGTACAACGCGTTGGGTGTATTCCTGCCGCTGATCACTGTGAACTGCGCCATCATGGGTGGTTCGCTGTTCATGGTTGAGCGTGATTACAACTTTGCTGAAAGTACCGTATACGGTCTGGGCTCCGGTCTGGGCTGGGCACTGGCGATTACCGCGCTGGCGGGTATCCGTGAAAAGCTGCGTTACAGCGATGTGCCGGCGGGACTGCAGGGTCTGGGTATTACCTTTATGACCGTTGGCCTGATGTCTCTGGGCTTCATGTCCTTCTCTGGCGTGCAACTGTAAGGAGTAGGTTGTGGAACTGGAAATTATTCTCGGCGTTGTGATGTTTACCGTGATCGTACTGGCACTGGTATTCATCATTCTCGGCGCCCGTGCCAAGCTGGTCAGCTCTGGTAACGTAAAAATTCTGATCAACGGCGAACGTGAAGTTGAAACGGAAGCCGGCGGTAAGCTGCTGCAGACGCTGGCAGCCAATAACATCTTCCTGTCATCGGCCTGTGGTGGTGGCGGTACCTGTGCACAGTGTAAGTGTGTGGTGAAAAGCGGTGGCGGCGAGATGCTGCCGACCGAAGCTTCTCACTTCACCAAGGGTGAAGCCCGTGAAGGCTGGCGTCTTTCGTGCCAGACTCCTGTTAAGCAGGATATGGTCGTGGAAGTGCCGGAAGAAGTGTTTGGTGTGAAGAAATGGGAAACCACCGTGGTTTCCAATCCGAACATGGCTACCTTCATTAAAGAGCTGACACTGGCTCTGCCGGAAGGTGAAAGCGTGAACTTCCGCGCCGGTGGTTACGTACAGCTGGAATGTCCGCCGTACGAAATCAACTTCTCCGATTTTGATATTGAAGAAGAATACCGCGGCGACTGGGAACGGTTTGGTTTCTTCGATATTAAAGCGGTGAACAAAGAAACCACTATCCGTGCGTATTCCATGGCGAACTACCCGGAAGAGAAGGGTGTGGTTAAGTTCAATATCCGTATTGCAACGCCACCGCCGGGCTCTAATGGTATCCCGCCGGGCATTATGTCGACCTTCGTCTTTAACCTGAAACCGGGTGACAAGGTGACTGTATACGGTCCGTTCGGTGAATTCTTTGCCAAAGACACTGATGCTGAGATGGTATTCATCGGTGGTGGTGCCGGTATGGCGCCGATGCGTTCCCATATCTTCGATCAGCTGAAGCGTCTGAAGAGCAAGCGTAAGATCAGCTTCTGGTACGGTGCGCGCTCCCTGCGTGAACTGTTCTACCAGGATGAGTACGATCAGCTGGCAGCAGAGAACGACAACTTCGAATGGCACGTGGCCATGTCGGATCCGCAGCCGGAAGATAACTGGACAGGCCTGACCGGCTTTATCCATAACGTACTGTACGACCAGTATCTGAAGGACCATCCGGCGCCGGAAGACTGTGAGTTCTATATGTGTGGGCCGCCGATCATGAACCAGTCAGTGATCAATATGCTGCTGAGCCTGGGTGTTGAGCCTGAAAATATCATGCTTGATGACTTTGGCGGCTGATCTGTCAGCACAGGAAAACCGCGCTCCGGCGCGGTTTTTTTGTGCCTGTCGCAATTATGTAGCAAAAGTAATCTATGCTTTTCTCTTGAGGAAATGCCCTGCAGTCCCCACTATAACTGTACCGGCGAGGGAATGGCGGGCTGTTCAGTGATCCAGAGCAAGTGCACAGGCGGCTCTGATGTCAGAAACGTGCGGCGTGGTTTATTATGTAAGAGGATTTATGGCCCGGAAGGTTCCGGTCCTCTTACGCATCAAAGAAAGAACTATATGAGCAACACTGATAATAAAGAAAAGGCCCCCATTAACTGGACCCCGGCGATTATGTTTGCGGTGACCAACCTGGTCG
Organism: Pseudomonadota bacterium; assembly: GCA_030145845.1. Classification (GTDB taxonomy): domain Bacteria; phylum Pseudomonadota; class Gammaproteobacteria; order Pseudomonadales; family Oceanobacteraceae; genus Venatoribacter. Next base: position 29,696 of record JAIXHJ010000016.1, on the reverse strand, counting down.
CGGTGACAGCAGTGCCCTGGTACGGTCTGTCCCATGGCTACAGCTGGTCAGCGGTGGTGGCTTTTGTGCTGCTGACGTGGATGACTGAACTGGCGATTACCGCCGGCTATCATCGTCTGTGGTCACATAATGCCTATCAGGCACACTGGTCACTGCGTCTGTATTACGCCCTGTTTGGCGCGATGGCACTGCAGAATACTGTGCTGCACTGGGCCTCGGGTCACCGGGTTCACCACCGTCATGTCGATGATGTTGAGAAAGACCCGTATTCCGCCAAACGTGGCCTGTGGTTCTCCCACATGGGCTGGATGCTGCGTAAGTATCCCAGCGGTGAGGTGAACTTTGATAACGTGAAGAACCTGACCAAAGATCCGCTTGTGATGTGGCAGTACAAGTATTACCTGCCGATTGCGCTGGGTATGAACATCCTGATTCCGGTCATGCTGGGTCTGATCTTCGGTGATGTCTGGGGTATGCTGCTGATGGCCGGTTTCCTGCGCATTGTCGCAACCCATCATTTCACCTTCTTCATCAACTCCATTGTGCACAAGTGGGGTTCTCAGCCTTACACGGATGAAAATACTGCCCGTGATAATGCCTTCTTCGCCATCCTGACCCATGGTGAGGGCTATCACAACTATCACCATATCTTTCAGACGGACTACCGTAACGGTATCCGCTGGTATCAGTGGGACCCCACCAAGTGGTTTATCAAAACCTGTTCCTGGCTGGGACTGGCCCGTGATCTGAAAGTGGTGCCGGAGTTCAAGATCCAGCGTGCCAAACTGAAAATGCAGTTCAAGCGTGCGCAGGAAAAGCTGGAGAAATCCGGTTCCCACGACAAGTGGTCAGCGATGCTGGAGAAAGAATACGAAGAATTCAGAACCATGCTGGCCCACTGGACTGAGCTGCAGGGACAGCGTTATCAGGAAACACGCCGCACCCTGCAGGAAAAATGGGAAGGTGCCGCGCTGCGCACCCGGGTAAAAGAACTGGAATATTCGCTGCAGATGCAGCAGAAGCGCCTCAAACTGATGGTTGCTCAGTTCGCCCACAGCTGATTGTGCTGCTCCCCGAAGCCCCGCCCACTGCGGGGCTTTTTTATGCCTGACAGATACGCTCGAATGTCATTTCGCCTGTCCGCGCATAGCTGAGATACTGCCGCTAAGCATTGACCGGATACCGCCTTATGAACGCTACATCGTCTGCCAGCCGCCCACATCCCCGCCGCTTTACTTACCTCAGCCAGTTGCACAGCTGGCGGGCACGGAAAACTGCGGCCGGCCTGCGGCTGCTGCTGGGGAAACGGCCGGCACCGCCACCGGAATTAACGGATGCTATGGCAGCGGCCTATCAGCGGGCGGACGATCTCGGTGATCAGGTGGCGGCAGAACTCTTCGTCAGCCCGACACTGAAAGAGCAGGGTGTGACTGGTTATCAGCTGTTACAGCTGGGGCTGGAGCAGGGCAGTGAGGCGTTGGATGAGCGTACGCCGGCGCTGAAAGCCATGCTGCTGCAGGCTGAGACGGCACCGGCCTGGCTGGATGAACAGCAGCTGATGCATGCCTGTGCCGTGATTCACCGCTGGGGCCGCTTTGCCATGTACGCACTCGGTGACTTTGCTTTATTGGGTGGCTATGCCAACAGCGATATCACTAAGCCGCTGGCGTTTACCGGTGCCCTCAGTGGCAATTCTTCCTTTGACCGGGTGTCGGAAACCACGTCCTTCTGGTTCGATGTGACGGAACCCGGCGGACTACGTCCGGGAGCCGACGGGTTCCGGGCTGCGGTCAAGGTGCGGGTCATGCACGCACTGGTACGTCAGCGGCTGCTGCAGCATCCGCAGTGGGACAGTGATGAGTGGGGACTGCCGATTAATCAGGCGGACGCGCTGGCCACTAATGTCGCGTTTTCCATGTTCATGATCACTGGCGTGTCCATGCTTGGCTGGCGTGCAGACGACCGCGATTGTGCAGCCGTACTGCACCTCTGGCGCTACGTGGCCTGGCTGATGGGGGACGATGAATCCCTGTTGCCGCAGAACCGGCAGCAGGGCGTCGACTGGCTGTATATGGTCGCGCTCGGTAACCGGATTAATCCGGATGCTGACAGCCTGGAGCTGGCACGCTCGTATCTTGATAATTTCCTGCAGGTGCCGGGCAATCGTCTGTATCAGGCGTTTGTTTACTGGCTGCACCGGGCCTATGCCAACTGGTTTATTCCTGCCGACGTACGCCGGGCACTGAAAATACCGCCGGCTCCGCTGCTCAGCTGGCTGCCACTGCTGCAGTTCCCTGTGCTGCGGCTGGCGGATGTGGCGGCACGCCGGATCCCGGTGTTTGACCGCTGGCTGCAGAGCTACGGCCGCCGTGGCCAGCGTTATATTGTCAGCAGTCGTCTGCAGGGGCGGGATGTCAGCTTTACCGATAAAAAAACACTGGTCCGTTAATTCCGCGGTAATCTTTTCCTGTCACCCTGACCATCACCGAAATGGCTGCGGCGGGTGTGCGCAGACGCCAAAAGCAGTTAGTATGGCCGCAGAATTATGAGCGGAGACGGACATGGCAAATGTCGTAATTACCGGTGCCAACCGGGGAATCGGACTTGAACTGGTGCGGCTGTTTGCCGGCCGTGGTGACGCAGTAACAGCGGTATGCCGCGAAAGCAGCGATGACATCGAAGAGATTGCCGATCAGGTGATCAGTGGTCTTGATCTGACTGCGGATGAAAGCATCCCGGCGGTGGCGGCATTGCTGGAAGAATTGCTGGAAGGCCCGCTGGATATTCTCATCAATAATGCCGGCCTGTTTACCAACGAAACCCTGGACGCCATGGACTTCGACGCGATTCAGCGTCAGTTTGATATCAATGCCATCGTTCCGCTGAAACTGACCTGGGCTCTGCTGCCGCTGATGGCTGAGGGCAGCAAAATCGCCAATATCACCAGCCGGATGGGCTCCATTGCCGATAATACGTCCGGCAGTTATTACGGCTACCGTGCCTCCAAGGCAGCGTTAAACGCGTTCGGTAAATCGCTGGCGATGGATCTCAAGCCGTCGGGCATTGCCGTTGCCCAGCTGCACCCGGGCTATGTGCAGACACGTATGGTGGGATTTAACGGAGATATTTCCCCGGCCGAAGCTGCCGCTGGTCTGGCCGCCCGTATTGATGAACTGACGCTGGAAAATACAGGTGGTTTCTGGCACTCCAATGGTCAGCCTTTACCCTGGTAATTACGGATACTTTTTATGTCGAACCTTCGCATTATCAAAAAACAGCATACCCGTTATCTGCCGGATTTCTTTGTTGAAGTCAGTCAGGATCCGGAGTGGGAAAAGAAACTGCAGGCACTGCAGATTGAAGACAAACTGGATACTGCTGACAGCGGTTTTCCGGCTGAGTTTCTGACCTGGTTTCCGGAAACGCAGGCGCTGAACCTGAATTACTGCATTGAGCGGGTTGAGTACGAGGATATCCCGCGTGAAGCATCCTGCTGGTGGCCGCTGGATCAGCACACCCATTATTATATGGCGTATCCGGCACAGTTTCCGCAGTCTTCCATTTATATGGCGATCGACTTTCATGGCGATCACAGCGACTGCTGCGCAGATCATTAACGGAGCCGGTCATGGCTGAACCCGCTCAGATCGCGGATCTTAAACAGCGCCTGCGTGACCAGCGTGATCTGCTGAATGAACTGCAGTCCACCCGTTTACACCGGGCGTTAAGCTGGCTGGCAGCGGCTGAACAGCACGGCGATGATGCCGATCTGCGCTTTGTCTGTGGCTGGATCAGCTTCAATGCCTGCTGTTATGTCGAAGAAGAGGGGGATTCCCCGCTGGAAGAGCAGCAGGCATTTCAGCGTTTTACTCAGCAGCTGGTGTCACTGGATCAGGATGAGCGTATCTACGATTGCCTGTGGCATCAGTTTTCCGGGCCGGTAAAGGCGCTGATTAAAAATCCTTATGTCTTTGCACCGTTCTGGTGGTCGCAGCGTGCCGCTGATGACAGCTGGCGGGTGGCATTTGATCAGTCTTCGGTGGCGGCACTGAATTTTCTCAGCCGCAGAAAAGTCCCGCAGCTGCTGAGCATTGTGCTCGACCGGCTGTATGTCCTGCGCAATCAGGTGGTGCGGGGTGGGGCCACTTATCAGAGCCGGGTCAACCGTGAACAGGTGAGCGATGGTGGTGATCTGCTGATGGCATTAATGCCGGTGGTCATCGATATTATGCTCACCCACAGTGATCACGACTGGGGTGAGCTGGCGTATCCGGTTATCCGCTGAGGGTGATCAGCCGATAAAGGTCACCGCGTCTTCCAGTGCCGCGCGCTCTGTGCGGCATTTGTTGGCGTCGGCGCTATCATCGGCATAGCCGAACGACATGCCAAACAGAATACCGCGGCCTTCCGGCAGTTGCAGGAAGTCATGCAGCGGCTGCGGGAACTGTCCCAGCGCGCCCTGCATACAGCTGTCGATTCCCTGTTCTTTCAGCAGCAGCGTCAGCGTCTGGGCGTAAATACCAATATCCACGGCGCCCATGATATCCAGATATTTATCCATGGTGAAAAAGGCAACGTGCGGGGCATCAAAGAAGGCCCAGTTACGCAGCATCGCCATATTGCGCTTCATTTTATCGTCACGCTCAATGCCCATGGCACTGTACAGGGCTGCAGCGGAACCAAACTGGCGTTCGCGGTGAATGCCCTGGTAGGCAACCTGCCAGTTAAAATCCGGTGCCGGTTGCTGCTGCTTCATCACGGTCGCAACCAGCAGATTTTTCAGTTCATCTTTTTGACTGCCGGACACGACGTAGGTCTGCCAGGGCTGGACGTTACAGTTCGACGGCGCGCGCTGGGCAGCGCTGAAAATCGTTTCCAGCATGGCCTGGTCGACAGGGTCTTTTCTGAATGCCCGGACTGAGTAGCGGTTATTGAGAATATCGGTCAGTGACATAAGCGTTTCCGTTATGGTTGTTGTCGTTATATCTGAGCGGGACAGCAGGATGTTAGCAGTGCCCGGCCGCAGAAATCAGGCCGGATGTGCCACAAAGCAGGGAATACAGAAACAAACAGCCCCTGAAACTGAGTTTCAGGGGCTGTTATGCAGCGGCTGAATGACGTGTTATTTAGCCAGCAGATAGTTCACCAGCAGAGGCACCGGGCGTCCGGTTGCGCCTTTGGCTTTACCGCCGGTCCAGGCCGTGCCGGCAATATCCAGATGCGCCCATGGGGTGCCTTCGGTGAAGCGTGACAGGAAACAGGCCGCGGTGGTGGCCCCCGCCAGCGGACCACCAATGTTTGCCATGTCCGCGAAATTGGAATCCAGCAGTTCCTGATAGTCGTCTTCCAGCGGCAGGCGCCAGACTTTGTCACAGGAGTATTCTGCGGCATTCTGCAGTTCGGCAGCCAGTGCTTCGTCCTGGGTAAACAGTCCGGAGTTCACTTCGCCCAGCGCGGCCATACAGGCACCGGTGAGGGTGGCGATATCGACGACAGAGGCCGGTTTGAAGTGATCGATGCCGTAGGTGAGGGCATCACACAGCACCAGACGGCCTTCCGCATCGGTGTTGAGGATTTCGATGGTTTTGCCGGACAGGGACGTCACCACGTCGCCGGGTTTGCTGGCGTTGCCGGCCGGCATGTTTTCCGCACTGGTGACCATGCCGATGACGTTGATCGCCGGCTTCAGGGCCAGCAGGGTTTTCATGGTGCCGAAGACCGACGCGGCACCACACATATCGTATTTCATTTCGTCCATTTTGGCGCCGGGCTTGAGGCTGATACCACCGGTATCAAAGGTGATGCCTTTGCCGAGAATCATATGCGCCGGGGCGTTACTGCCGGCGCCGTTGTATTTCATCACGATCATTTTGCCCGGCTCAGACGAACCTTTGGCGACGGAAACAAAGGCGCCGGCGCCCATTTTTTCCAGTTCTTCCTCATCCAGGACAGTGACTTCCAGGCCATCGGCGGCCAGCATTTCTGCCTGCACAGCAAGATACGTCGGGGTGCAGATATTTGGCGGCATATTGCCCAGTTCACGGGCGAAGCTGACGCCCTGAGCGATGGCATCGCCCCGGCTGAGGGCGGCGGATACATCGCTGCCCAGCCAGGTCAGGCTCTGCGGCTGGCGGGCTGGTTCCTCATCACCGGCTTTGCTTTTGGTTTCGCTGAAGCGGTACTGGGCGTTCCCGAAGGCGATGGCTGCCTGTTCCGCCCACCAGCTTTCCGGCAGATCGGTACTGGCCAGTTCGCCCAGAGCCAGTACAATGCCGCCGTCAATGTTTTTGGTGGCGGCAGCAATCGCCTGCAGAACTTTTATGGCGCCGGTGGCGTCCGGGGTGTCCTTGCCAATACCGGCCAGCAGGACGCGCTGTGCCTGAATACCAGGCACTGCCGGCAGCAGCAGGGTCTGGGCTTTTTTGCCTTCGATATCTCTGGCGTCGACGCGGGCGCTGAGGAAGCCGGCTGAGGCCTGATCAATGACACGGGCAGCGTCTGACAGCTTGCCTGACTGGTCGAGAGTGACCACAATACAGCTGGCTTGAACTTCGGCGGCAGAATTCTGGGAAATCTGGTATTGCATGCTGGCTCCTGGAGGACATTCGTCGGGATAAGATGAGGCTGTCACCGGTCAGAGTTCAGGACGAAAGCCGGCGATCAGTCATAAAAGATGTGTTCAAGTGTACGAAAATCAAGGCCGGAACACATCTGTTTGCATTTATTAAGGTAGTCAATTTGATTCTTTTCCGTTATCTGGCCCGGGAACTGGCCGGTTCCCTGGTCGCCGTTACGACGGTGCTGCTGATGATCCTGATGAGCGGACGTCTGATTCAGCAGCTGGCAGCGGCGGCGGCCGGTGAAGTGTCGCTTGAGATTGTGTTTTTCACACTGCTGCTGCGCCTGCCATCGTTTCTGGAAATGATTCTGCCGCTGGCGCTGTTTATCTCGATTCTGCTGACTTACGGGCGCCTGTACGCGGAAAGCGAAATGACGGTGCTGACCGCCACCGGTTTTTCAGACCGTAAGCTGTTGGGGTACACCCTGATTCCGGCCGCTTTCCTGATGGCGCTGGTGGCCAGCTTTACCCTGATACTGAGCCCCTGGGGCGCACAGAAAATGGAAAGCCTGTACAAAAAACAGGCGCAGATGTCGGAGTTTGAACTGCTGGCGCCGGGGCGTTTTCAGAGTGCAGCCAAAGGTACCCGTGTGACCTATACCGAAGCTCTGTCGGATGATAAAACGCAGATGCATCAGGTGTTTATTGCTGACGGCAATACGCTGTTACTGGCTGAAACCGGTACCCAGTATGTCAGTGATGAAACCGGATCGCGTTTTCTCGAGCTGCACAATGGCCGCCGCTATGATCTGACTCCGAATTCCCCGGAACTGCAGGTACTGGATTTCGGTCTTTACGGGGTAAAAATTGCCGAAGAGCCGGAAGAGCGTCGCAAGCTGCGTAAGGAAGCGGTGCCGACACTGGATCTGATCGGTTCCTCCGATCCCAAACATCAGGCGCAGCTGCAGTGGCGAATTTCCCTGATTCTGATGGTGCCTATTCTGACGCTGATTGCTTTCCCGCTGTCGAAGGTTAATCCGCGGCAGGGGCGTTTTGCCCGGCTGTTTCCGGCCATTGTGCTGTTTATGGTGTATATCTCACTGTTGATTGCCATGACCGGCATGATTGAAAAACGGACCCTCAGCCCGGTGATCGGTCTGTGGAGTCTGCATATTGTTTATCTGCTGATTGGCGCCGGATTACTGCTGTTGCCGGAATATCTGCGCCGGCGCAAGGTGAAAAAACTCTGATGAGACAACTCGATTCTTACATCGCGCGTAATGTTTTTATGGCCACGCTGGTGGTCATTGTGGTGATCGTCGGGCTGGATGCGATTTTTACCCTGGTCGATGAACTGGACCAGCTGAAGGGTGACTATCAGTTTCTGCAGGCACTGGAATTTATGGGGCTGCGTCTGCCCCGCCGTGCCTATGAATATATGCCGATGGCGTGCCTGATCGGCTGCCTTGCCGGCCTCGGCAGTATGGCCGCCAACAGTGAGCTGACGGTGATGCGGGCGGCCGGCGTGTCGGTGGCACGCATCAGCATGGCCGTGCTGAAGCCGATGGCGTTGCTGATGATTCTCAGCCTGCTGGTGGCTGAGTTTGCCATTCCGGCGCTGGAGCGTATTGCCCAGTCACAGAAAGCGGTCGCTCAGGGGCGGGGAGATCTGTTGTCCAATAAAGGTAAGGGTTACTGGCACCGGGAAGGCAATGACTTTATGCGCTTTACCGCGGTGGAACCGGGCGGCGTACTGCACGGGGTTACTCTTTACCAGTTTGATGATGAACACGAACTGCAGCGCGTGCGGACTGCCCGGCGTGCCATCTATCAGCGTTCACACTGGCAGATGGAAGACGTTAACGATGTTTTTCTCGCTGCAGACAGCACCCGTGTCAGCCATCTGGATAACATCAACTGGAAAACTGAACTGTCGCCGGACAGTCTCAGTGTGGTGATGGTGGAGCCGCGTGATATGTCGATTTCCGGCCTGTTCAGTTACGCCGGCTATCTGCAGAAACAGGGCCTCAACGCAGATAATTACCTGCTGTCTTTCTGGCGTAAGGTGACCCAGCCGCTGGGGACATTCGCGCTGGTGGTGCTGGGTATTTCCTTTATTTTCGGGCCGCTGCGGGCGGTGACTCCGGGCTATCGGATCTTTTCCGGCATTCTGGTAGGACTGGTGTATAAATACGCCGAGGAACTGCTGGCACCGGCTTCTATTGTGTTCGGCTTTGCCCCGATCTGGGCCAGCATCATTCCGATCGGAGGCTGTTTTGCTGCGGGTGTGCTGCTGATGAGAAAAGCCGGCTGAGCCGGCTTCAGTCCATATTTTTCGGCAGATAAATCACCCGGGTCATGGAAGCCTTGTCATGCCAGGTCTGCTGTTTTTTATCGAACAGCATCCACAGAAAGCCCAGACCGGCGGCGAGAATGGAAAAAAAGCCGATGGCGCTGCGCAGCATACACTGGCTCAGGGTGACCTCAGGCTTGTATTCACTGATGACTTTAATACGCCAGGATTTCATCCCCACGGTCTGACCGCCACGGCGCCATGAATGGCTGTAATACAGAAAGCAGATGATATAAAACAGTGATGCCGCTGTGGCCGGTGACAGGCGCAGCATATCATCGCCACCCTCGGCCAGTTTTGAGATCAGGGTCACCAGCAGTCCGCCGAGGATAATATAAAGCGCAACCAGAATAAGGCCGTCATACGCCAGTGCAGCCAGGCGGCGGGTGAGGGGGGCTGTCGGGTAGTTCTGATCAGATGGCATGGGCTCTCCGGAGTATTTCGCGCTGTTCCGGCGCGGATCATACCAGAAGCCGCACGCTGACAGCACCTGAGGGCAGGACGGCGCAGATCAATCCGCCAGGTGCGGCGAGCGGGCATAATTGAAATAAATGAACAGCAGCCTCCGGGCTGGCAGGAGTTAGTTATGGTAAATCTGGGCGATATCCGCCGTCAGTACACACAGGGCCGGCTGGATGAAAAAACCTGTGCCGACGATCCGATGACACAGTTTCATGCGTGGTTTGAGCAATACCGTGGTACCGACCCGCTGGAGCCGACCATCATGACGGTTGCCAGTGTGGATGAGAGCGGTCAGCCCTGGCAGCGGGTGCTGCTGCTGAAAGCTTATGACGAAGACGGCTTTGTCTTTTTCACCAATTATGACAGCCACAAAGGCCAGCATTTTGCTGCCAACGGCAAAGCCAGCCTGCATTTTTTCTGGATGAATCTGGAACGTCAGGTCGAGATACAGGGCAGCGTGGAAAAAATCAGCCGCGCAGCCAGTGCCGAATACTTTCATTCCCGTCCGCGCGAAAGTCAGCTGGGAGCCTGGGCCTCAGCCCAGAGCCGGCCGGTTGCCGATCGTGAGGCGCTGGAAGGCCGTTTTGCCGAGGTCAATACCCGTTATGGGCAGGGTGAAGTGCCGCTGCCGGATTACTGGGGGGGATACCGCCTGCGGCCACAACGGATGGAGTTCTGGCAGGGCGGTGAACACCGTCTGCATGACCGGGTGGAGTTTCTCCGGGCGGCGGATGGCTGGCACAAACAACGCCTGAATCCATAACCCAGCGCTTGCCGGAGGCGGGATTGCCGTCTCCGCTGGTCGTGCCGTTACTGCTGCTGCAGGATAGCATCAATCAGATCACCGGCCTGAGCCAGATAACTGCCGCCGAACAGCAGCGCATGATTGAGCAGGTGATACAACTGATACAGGTCGCGCCGTTGCTCATAGCCTGCGTCAATCTTACACACACTTTCATAGCCATCGTAAAATCTGCGCGGAAAGCGGCCGAACAGTTCGGACATGGCGAGGTCGGTTTCCGCATCACCGTAGTAGCAGGATGGATCATACAGCACCGGATAAGACAGCTGGCGGTCCGGATTAAAACCGATATTGCCTGACCACAGATCGCCGTGCAGCAGCGCAGCCGGTGGCTGATGGCCCTGTAGCCGCTGGCGGCTGTAATCCAGTAAAGGTGCGCTGCGGGGAACCGGAGTGCCGTTCTCTTCCAGCTGGCGCAACAGTGGCTGCAGCCGCTGATTGGTAAAGAATCCGCACCAGCTATCCTGCCAGCGGTTGTCCTGTGCGGTTTCCCCACACCAGGTGGTACATTCAAAACCATACTGACCGGCACTGGTGTGAGCGTGCATCTGTGCCAGCTGCTGTCCGGCTGAGAACCAGTCGCCATGCACGGCCAGCGGGATATGCTGCAGAATCAGATAGGAGACGGATTCTGCGTCCGCCAGCCGGGTACACCCCAGTGCCAGAGGGGCACAGACGGCAATCGTCTGGGTTTCCATCATGCGCAGCAGACACGCCTGCTCTGCCTCAAAATGCGGCAGGTAACTGCTGTCCTGACATTTGATAAACAATGCGCCGGCATCCGTCTGCACGCTGAACTGCTGCTGGTTACGGTTGCTGTGACGGGTAAAGCCCCGCAGTTCGCGGGCGGAAGGAAACAGCTGCCGCTGGCAGATGGCGTCATCAATGATGGCGCTGAGCAGGGCCTGGCTGTGCTCTTCGTGACTGAATAAAGACAATGCAGATGCTGGTGACATAGACGGACCCCGGCTGAACAAACACCATCACAGTGTAATCTGCCCCGGAGCCGCAATACTGCCAATCAGTTAACAAAGGGTCAGCGAATAACCCCACAGAAATGACGCTCAGTCACCGTTATTGGCGGCGGCCCAGGCCAGCAGCATCAGCCGTACCCGTTCATCACAGGGCTGATAATGCATGTCGCTGCTGTCCGGCAGTTCACCATCAATGGCGTCACTGCAGTGGATGATTTCCAGCGACAGGTCACGGCGGCAGGCGTCGTAAAGCTTATCCAGCAGATCGGTGGAGCGCTCTGCATCATCGCTGAACAGATACGACTGCTCGAGGTCGTTTTCCAGTTCCCGGATTACGGACCAGACGGTTTCCCCCAGCTGATATAGAGTATCCGGGTTAATACCGTGCACATCCTGCAGCGTGATATCCCAGTCATCCCAGTCGTCTTCCGGCTGAATCAGGGTGGTCTTGATCTGACCATCGGCCATTGACCAGGCAATGGCGACCGGATGGGCGTGGGGCTCCCACGAGCTGCCATCAATGGCGATAAAATGTGGATACTGCATAAGAAACCTGTCTGGCCGGCTGTTGTCGCCGGCAATCTACTCCCGCACCTGCGCGAAGGCAAGCCCGGCGCGGTAACGGTTCAGGCCGGGCGTATATCCGCCTCGTGGCGCAGCATTCCGTCCAGCACATCGATGACTTCCGCCCAGTCGGCATCCGCCTCCAGCGCTTCCTGCAGGAAGGCCTGCTGTGACGGGGTGAAAATATCCAGCTGGTACAGATAGGTGCCGGCGGCAACCGGCTTGTGGCGTTCGACAAACACAGCGATGTCTTCATCGCTGTCAGGCAGCCCGAGCTGGGCAAACAGACCATTCAGGGTATGAACCGGTTGTTCCATGATGTCGTCCTCTTTCTGCTGACGGTGGCACTGAGAATACGATTATGCGCCTAAGGTTCCGGTGTGGCGACCATTGCGGCGGTGCAGACTATCAGCCGGCCTGCTGTTGCTGTTCTCTGATCTGTTTACGGAAATCGCGGGGTGACATGCCCATCCAGCGGCGGAAGGCGCGGCCGAAATTGGATGGGTCGTTGTAGCCCAGCTGCTGGGATATTTCCTCTACCCCAGTGGTCGTTTCCAGCAGCAGATGCAGGGCCTGTTCGCGCCGTGCTTCGTCAATAATATTCTGATAGGTGGTGTTCAGCTGCGCCAGCTGGCGGTTAATGGTGCGGGGGCTGGAGTCCAGTGTTGTGGCCATGACCGTCAGCGTGGGGAAGGCCTGCATGCGGTCGATATTGCGCCGTATACGGGTGACCAGGTCCTGGCCGCGGTCGAGGTCTGCGAGCAGTTTTTCGCATTCCGCTTCGGCCATGCGGCGGGCCGTGGTATTGGCCGTGGATACCGGGGTATCCAGCAGCCAGGCCGGGATGCACAGCTGATTGTGGGGCTGATTGAACATCACCGGAATACCGAGCACATGTTCGTAGCTGCGTGGCGGACAGGCGGGTCCGTCGGTGAATTTGGCCACCGCGGCCAGCTCTTCGCTGTTCTGGGTCAGAAAGCGCGCAATCGTCACGAAGGTGGAAATGATGTTCTGCACCACAAAGGCAAAGGTGCTGGGCATGGCGGCCAGACGGTTGATCTGGATAACCGCCGTATCCTGATCCTGCATAAAGCGGATATCGGCCAGCAGAGTGCGGGTGCGGGCAAAACGGATTGCCAGTGACAGCGCCTGCCCGAGGTTGTCGCTGGCGAGAATGGCGAAGCCGAGAAACCCATGGCTGGAGATGTTCATCCGCCGGCCATGTTCCAGCCCCAGCAGCGGGTCACCGGACAGTGCCAGCGCATTCTCAATAACCTTGTGATACTGCAGCGGGGAGATAAATTCCTGTGGCGATGACAGGGTCCGCGCCGGCAGTCCGGTTCCCTGGGCCAGCTGAGCGGTGGATATTCCCTGTGGCGCCAGCATTTCAATCAGCTGGGCCAGGTACTCGGTGCCGATAAAGGCGCGGTTGGCTGCGGATGTCTGATGACTGCGCCCGCCGTGACGGTTTGGCATTCCCTGTCTCTCCGGATAACTCTCTGATGGCGCGCTATGACCGGAAGCATGTCACGTTTTCCACTGTTGCTCAATGTCCCGATCCGTCATAGTCAATACTGATAAAAACAAGAAGCAATAACAACGAGGTATCCTGTGGACGTATCTTTCTGGGATGGCAAGCGCGCGCCCGGCGTGCCTGATCAAATCGACCTTGATCAGTACAATGCGGTAGTCGAAGTGATTGAACATGCCTTCCGCCGCTACGCTGAACGGCCGGCGTTTACCGGCATTAATCATACTCTTACCTTCCGTCAGATCGATCAGTACAGCGCTGCTTTTGCAGCCTATCTGCAGAACCATACCAGCCTGCAGCCGGGTGACCGGATTGCTGTGCAGATGCCCAATCTGCTGCAGTTTCCGATTGCGATGTATGGCGCGTTACGTGCCGGCATGGTGGTGGTGAACACCAACCCGCTGTATACCGAGCGCGAAATGCTGCATCAGTTTAACGATTCCGGCGCCAAAGCCCTGGTGTGCATGGATGTGTTTGCCCGTTCGGTGCAGAACATCCGCGAGCAGACCGGACTGAAGCACGTTATTGTCACCAGCCTCGCCGATATGCTGCCACTGGTCCGGCGTACCCTGATCAATGGCGCGGCGCGCCATATCAAAAAAATGGTGCCGGCCTACAGCCTGCCGGATGCGGTACCTTTCCGTCGTGCACTGGCGCTGGGCGAAAAAGTGGGCGGTTTTGTGCCCAATTATATGCGTAACCCGCATGACACGATTATTCTGCAGTACACCGGCGGCACCACCGGAGTGGCCAAAGGCGCGGAACTGACCAACCGCAATCTGGTTGCCAATATGATGCAGTCACGGGCGACGCTCAGTCAGGTGGATCCCGCCAGCGGGCAGAAGATCAAGCCGGATACCGGCGTTAAGGTCGTGGCACCGCTGCCGCTGTATCACATTTACTCTTTTACCGTGCACCTGATGGCGCTGTTCGAAGCCGGGGATCACAGTATTCTGATCGCCAACCCGCGGGATACGGATATGTTTGTGCGCATGATCCGGCCGCACAAACTGACCGGTTTTATTGGCCTGAATACGCTGTTTGTGTCGCTGCTGAATCACCCTGAATTCAGGAAGTGTGACTTCAGTAATCTGCGACTGACCTTATCGGGTGGCACCGCGCTGGTGGACGATACCGCCAGACGCTGGAAAGACATGACCGGCTGTGGCATTGCCGAAGCCTATGGCCTGACGGAATGTTCCCCGGCGGTATGTATGAACCCGACCGGTGGCCTGGAGCGTATGGGCACGGTGGGTCAGGCTGTACCGGGGACGGCACTGAAATGCATTGATGATGAAGGCAATGAAGTGGCCGTGGGGGAGCGGGGCGAGCTTTGTGTTGAAGGCCCGCAGGTCATGAAAGGTTACTGGAACCGGCCACAGGCCACGGCTGACAGTTTTACTGCGGATGGCCGCTGGCTGCGTACCGGTGATGTGGCGGTGATTGACGACGATGGTTTTGTAAAAATCGTCGACCGTATTAAAGACATGATCCTGGTGTCCGGCTTCAACGTCTACCCGAACGAAATTGAAGACGTTGTCGCCCAGCATCCGGCGGTGGAAAACTGCGCCGCCATCGGGGTGGCGGATGATAAAACCGGTGAAGCCGTCAAACTCTTTATCGTGGCCACCGACCCCAATGTGACGGTGGAAGAAATCCGCGAACATTGCCGCAATAATCTGACGGCTTACAAAGTGCCACGTTATGTGGAATTCCGCGATGAACTGCCGATGTCGCCGGTGGGCAAAATTCTGCGCCGGGAACTGAAAGACGAAGAAGCGCAAAAACAGCCACAACCGGCCTGATACTATGCACCGTTCAACGACGCCGGTAACCACCGGCGTCCGTTGCTGCTGACTTACCCAACTGACGTTTTTACTCAGGCCCAGTGGCCAATGGCGCTGCTGTCTGTGCTTGCCACAATTGTTTTCCGTTTAATTTTCCGGTCAGTGGAATGCTGTCTGCGCCTGACCGTGGTCTGGGGAAAACAATGATTGAGTACAAAGCACCGCTGCAGGATATCCGTTTCCTGATCAACGAAGTATTTGATTTTCAGGCTCACTATAAAACCATTCCCGGTGGCAGTGAGGCGTCTGAAGACATGGTCGATGCGATTCTGAACGAAGCGGCCAGATTCAGCGAAGAAGTGATTGCACCTCTGTATCAGGCCGGTGATAAAGGCTGTGTATTTACTGACGGAGAGGTAAAGACCCCGGCCGGTTTCCGCGCGGCTTATGGTCAGTATGTGGAGGGTGGCTGGCAGGGAATGTCGGCACCGGTGGAATACGGTGGTCAGGGATTACCGCTGTCCCTTGGTGTTATCAAATCCGAAATGATCGGCACGGCCAACTGGGCCTGGGGCATGTATCCGGGGTTATCACTGGGGGCGATGAATACCATTTATCTGCATGGCAGTGAGGAACAGAAAAATACCTATCTGCCACCGATGACAGAAGGCCGCTGGACCGGCACCATGTGTCTCACAGAGCCACAGTGTGGAACCGACCTTGGTCAGGTAAAAACCCGTGCCATACCGGCGGGTGACGGCAGTTACCGTATCAGCGGCACGAAAATTTTCATTTCGTCCGGTGAACACGACCTCACCGAGCAGATTATTCATATCGTACTGGCCCGTTTACCCGATGCGCCGCAGGGTACCAAAGGTATTTCGCTGTTTATTGTGCCGAAATTCAGGCTGCGTGAGGACGGTTCGCCGGGTGACCGTAATCAGGTCAGCTGTGGCTCGATTGAAGACAAAATGGGCATTCATGGTTCTTCCACCTGTGTGATGAATTTTGATGGTGCTGAGGGGTTTCTGATCGGGCCGGAACACAAAGGGCTGACGTGCATGTTCACCTTTATGAACACCGCCCGTATCGGCACATCCATTCAGGGCATCGGTGCGGCCGAACTGTCATTTCAGGGGGCGCTCCCTTATGCCCGTGAGCGGCGTTCCATGCGCTCACTCAGTGGCAGCAAGCAGCCGGATCAGGTTGCGGATGCACTGATTGTGCACCCGGATGTGCGCCGCATGCTGCTGACCCAGAAAGCCATTGCGGAAGGTGGCCGGGCCATGCTTTATCACGCTGCACGTCTGGCCGATTTTATGATGGCCTGCCATGCCCGTGGCGATCAGCAAGGGTATGAAGACTATGACGATAAACTGGGCTTTCTGACCCCGGTACTGAAAGCATTTCTCACCGAACTGGGTTATGAAGCCGCCAATCATGGTGTACAGGTTTATGGTGGACATGGCTTTATCAGGGAGTGGGGCATGGAGCAGATTGTCCGTGATACCCAGATTGCCAAACTGTATGAAGGCACCACCGGCGTGCAGGCGCTGGACCTGCTGGGGCGGAAAATTCTGCTGGGGCGGATGAAATCGTTTAATGCCTTCCGCGACGACGTCAACCGCTTTATCCGTCGTCATGAAAACCGTGCAGAAATGAAGCCATTTATCCGTCAGCTGAAGCGCTATATGCTGCGCTGGCGTATCGGGACGTTCCGTATCGCGTTCAAAGCATCCCGTGACCGCGATATGGTCGGCGCCGCATCGTATGATTATCTGATGTTTTCAGGCTACGTGATTATGGCGTTTTTCTGGGCGCAGATGGCTGACAAGGCGTTCACGGCACTGCAGGCCGACGGCAAAAACAGGGACTTTTATCGGGCCAAGCTACAGACCGCGAATTTTTATTTCGAACGGATGCTGCCCCGGGCCAGGGCTCATGGAAAAATGATGCTGAAAAGCCCGGATTCCCTGATGGCAATGAAAGACGGGCATTTCGCTTTTTAGGGAACCTCGGAATAACCCGGTGCCCGTTCCGGGTGGCAGGCAAGCTCTGCAGTCCGGAAAGAGTCGCGCAGAGCTGTGCAGAGTGGCTCAGAGGTTCCCGGGCTCAGGGGTGTGTCATCGACAGTGTGAAGCGCACCAGTATCCGGCCACCCGGACTGCTGGTGCGGCTCAGGCTGCCGTGCAGGCGCAGGGAGATAATGTATTCACACAGACGGAAAACGTCCTCTTCATCCGCGTTCAGTGCCGGTAGCTGATTGTCAGCGGGCTGATAGCTGGCCGTAAATTCGACCTGATCCTGATTCAGACGCAGGGTTAATTCACATTCACTGTCAGCGTTCATCGCCGGGTCACGCAGAATCAGATTACGGAATAAAAAGCGGATCACGGCCGGGTCTTCTTCAATGATCAGTGAGAAGGGCAGACTGGCATTGATGTGTGCGGCCAGCGCCGGATCTTCTGCCAGCCAGTCCTGTACGCAGCGGGTAAGATTGATGGTGCCGGGTTCATCCCTGACCGAAATTTTCAGGTATTCCAGAAAAACCGGCAGTGCCGGGGCCTGACTGACACTGACCAGCTGATTCATGCGCTGCAGCTGAGACAGCAGCAGTTCATTGATGCCGCGCTGCTGTTCCTGACTGCGTTCTGAATGAACCCGCTGCAGTTCCTGCTCCAGATATTCGATGGTGGCACGGCTGCGCAGCTGCTCGTTGTACAGTTCTTCGGTACGCTGGGTCACCTTGTTTTCCAGTGCCATGGTCAGCTCACGGGCCTGGCTGAGGGCATTCTGTTCCTGGGTGCGGTCAACAATGCAGATCAGAATCTCCTGTGGCCGGGTGTCGCGGTAGCGGGTGATCTGAAAGGTCATTTCCAGATAGCGTTCCTCACCGGCAAAATTTTTCAGCCACAGGGTATCGTGGACCCGCCCGAGACGGCCCTGCAGCAACTGATTCAGCCGTTCTTTCTGTTGCACCGCCTGTGCACCGGTAATCCGTCCGGTGAGGTATTCCATCGGGTGTTGCATTGCTTCCAGTTCATATTCGGTCGTTGACAGGCAGGAGGCAAAGTGTGAATTGCAGTGAATGGTGTCTTCATCGGAGTGATAGGTGCAGAAACCTATCGCGGCATTATTGATGGCGATGCTCAGTTTTTCTTTCAGGTTTTCCAGCTCGCGGCGGGATGTTTCCTGATCGCTGATGTCCTGCTGCAGGGTTTCGCGCATCTGATTAATGGCGTCAGCGACGGTGGTCAGTTCGTCATGGCGGTCACTGCTGTCCTGAATGGTCAGTGGGGTACTGAGATTGCGCAGGGAAAAGTTTCCCGCCCAGTCAGCCATGCGTGCCAGGCGCCGGGTGACCAGCTGGTGGACAATAAACAGCAGAAAAACGGACACCGAAAAGGTCTTTATAAACTGAGTCAGCAGTATATTGATGGCCTTGTCGCGGATTTCATCATAAAGGCCGGTGTAATTGAGGCTGAGGTGCAGGGTTCCGAGTTCATAATTTCTGCCGGCACTGTCGTATGCCAGATCGAACTGGAAGCGGCGGTCTGAGCGGGCGTAGATATTGCCGGCGCTGTGCAGCATCTCACCGTTGTTTTCGATGTAGACGTAGACCACGCCAGGGAAGTTCAGAATGCCGAGCAGCTGGGCTTCAATCTGGCCGGAATCAAAATTCCACAGGCTGTAACTGACACTCTGCTGGTAGCTGTTGCGGATCTGTTGCAGGCCTTTGTCATAGCTGCTGATGCCCCGCTGGTAATCAGCAAGCAGGATATACAGGAATGCGGCCAGGGTTGTGACAAAACTGAAGGCCAGTATGTAGGAAAGCAGCTTCCGTCCGATGGCTGTTGAATATTTAAGCATAACCCTGCAATAGCTCCCTGACTGGTAGTGAAACTATAGCCTTAAATTGCCGTTTACGGCCACCTGCCGGGGGATGAATGAAATACTTGTGCCATAAGTGTGCGTACCTGCTCCTGATGTGTGCACAAATTGACATGGCACAAGTTTATCCGGGGTATAAAAAATGCCGTTTTTAATTCTTGATTTGCATCAAATCGGCGTCCTCAGCCTGGGGTAACCTGCACTCATCTTTTCCAGCACAGATGAGGAGTGCGAGATGAAACTGTTGAAAACTCTGTTGGCAAGCGCTGTCGCGGTTTCTGCAATGCCGGCACTGGCTTATGAAGCAGGCGATTTCATGATCAAAGCGGGTATTATCAATGTTAATCCTAAGGAAGATAATATTGATCTTGGTGGTCTGGGGCTGAGCGATGCTCAGGTTGCTGACGATACTCAGCTGGGTCTGACCCTGACTTATATGGTTATGCCACAGGTGGGTGTTGAAGTGCTGGCGGCTACTCCATTCAAACACGCAGTCACTCTGAACGGTGACCGTGTTGCAGAGACCAAGCATCTGCCACCAACCGTATCTGCTCAGTACTACCCGATGAACCCTGACTCAGCCATTCAGCCGTATGTCGGTCTGGGCGTAAACCATACATTTTTCTATGACGAAGAAGATACTGCAGGTCTGGGTACCAAACACCTGAAAAAAAGCTGGGGTCTGGCGTACTCTGTTGGTGTGAACTACAACATTGATGATCACTTCATGGCTAACGCTGCGCTGTGGAAAATGGATATCGACAGTGAAATTGAAGGTGGTACATTGGACGGAATTGATGTGGAAATCGATCCGCTGGTGTTTATGGTGGGCGCGGGTTACAAATTCTGATCCGCTGATACCTTGTCACAGATTGCAGAAAAGCCACGCTGAGCGTGGCTTTTCTGCTTTATGGCGTTAGTTTACAGCAGTGGTGCCAGCAGGCGTGCGGTGCGGGAAAGAAAATCCGGCCACCAGTGCTGGTTGCCCTGCACCGGTTCAGAGTCGGCGAAATCCTGCAGCAGCATCTGTTCAACTTCCGCGGCCAGCGGCTGGTCCCTGACCAGAGCGCCGATTTCAAAATTGATGCGCAGTGAGCGGTTATCCAGATTGGCGCTGCCGACATAACTCCAGTCATCGTCAATCAGCAGAACTTTCTGATGCAGAATACCGCGCTGATAGCGCATAAAGCGGACATTGCAGCGTGACAGTGGTTCGATATAACCGCGGGTCGCCTGCTGCACCAGCCAGCTGTCACTTTTTTCCGGAATCAGGATGCGGATATCAATGCCACGCAGTCCGGCCAGCTGCAGGGCGCTGATCAGTGACTGGTCGGGCACAAAATAGGGGCTGACCAGCCAGCAACGTTTCTGCGCGCGGTGAATCAGGTGAGTAAACAGCAGGCTGGCGCTTTCGGTTTCATCCGCCGGACCACTGTGTACACACAGAACGCCGCAATCGCCACTGACCGGCGCTGTTTTCCAGCTTACTTCCGGCAGGTCGTGGGTTGCCCAGTACCAGTCTTCGGCAAAGGCCAGCTGGAAACTGATCACCGCCGGGCCATGAATTTCAATATGGGTGTCACGCCAGCAATAGTCCGCATGGCTGATGTGTTCTTCACCGACGTTATAGCCGCCGACGTAAGCATATTCGCCGTCGCAGATCACCAGTTTGCGGTGATTGCGGAAGTTCAGCTGCATGCGGTTACGCAGTTTCAGCGGATTGAAGCGGCTGACACTTACCCCGGCTGCCGTCAGCCGCTGCAGATAGTGCCGGCTCAGGCCATGGCTGCCGATTTCGTCGTACAGCAGGCAGACACTGACGCCGGCCGCGGCACGTTCGCACAGTACATCGGCCAGCCGCTGACCGATGCGGTCGTCGCGCAGAATATAAAACTGCACAAATACGTAGTGTTCAGCCAGCCGGATACGGCCGAACATGGTGTCGTAGGTTTCTTCACCGTCGGTCAGCAGACGGCAGCGGTTACCACTGACCAATGGCAGTCGGAACAGGTTATAGAGAGGTTCAGTAACACTGTCTGCTGGCTGGCTGACGGGTTCCAGTGCACTCAGCAGCTGGTCGGCAATGTGATTCAGCTTATGATCACCGTGGCGGCGGGCACGCAGGTAACCGTAAAAGCGGCGGCTGCCAAAAAAGGCATACAGGGGGAGGGCGAGGGGCGGAATCAGCAGCAGGCCCATCACCCAGGCAATGGTGCCCTGGGCGGTACGGCCCTGCCACAGGGCGTCGATGGCGGCGGCAGCTCCGGACGCGTAGAGAATAAAGGTCCACAGCCACCAGTCGGGATTTGCCATACTGTCCTCAGGTCAGTGTCCGGGGATAATCAGACTCCGGCCAGACGCATGAATTCCTCACGGGTTGCCGGATTGGCGCGGAAGTCGCCGAGCATCACAGAGGTACGCATCATGGAATTCTGTTTCTGCACCCCGCGCATCATCATGCACATATGCTGCGCTTCCATCACCACACCGACGCCACGGCAGCCGGTCACTTCCTGTACCGCTTCCGCGATCTGTTTGGTCATGTTTTCCTGAATCTGCAGACGGCGGGCAAACATATCCACGATGCGGGCGAATTTGGACAGCCCCAGCACTTTGCCGTCAGGCAGGTAGCCGATGTGGCAGCGGCCGATAAACGGCAGGATATGGTGTTCACACAGTGAGTAGAATTCGATTCCCTGTACCACAACCATTTCATCGTTATCACTGCTGAATACGGCGTTGTTCACGATTTCATCGATATCGGTGCGATAGCCGCTGGTCAGGAACTGCATGGCTTTGGCCGCACGTTTCGGGGTGTCAAGCAGGCCTTCCCGCTCGACATCTTCACCCAGTTCAGACAGTACCTGACGGTACAGGGATTGAAGTTCAGACATTTGTTTACCGTTTTAAAGATTGAATACCTGAGTATTTTACTCAATTCAGTGGTGTTATACAGACTCAGAGGCTTGTATAAGAAAATCCGCGCCAAGGCAACCGCTGCGGCTCACCGGCCCGAAATTTTGCAGATATTTCAGTGCTGCCTCTGGCGCCGGCTGTTGTGTTCCGGTCCAGAAGCAGGACAGGGTGCCGCCGTCCTGCGGCACATTCCGGCTCAGCGTCGCCACCCGGCGGGCAATGGCGGCACCGGAATCGATCCAGCGGACTTCAGGCCAGAGGCGGCTCAGTTCAGCGCGCAACAGCGGAAAATGGGTGCAGCCGAGCACCACATGGGCAGGCGCATCAGTGGCATTCAGCCAGGGAGCCAGGTGCCCGTACAGGCCGTCCGGGCAGTGGCCGTCGGCCAGATAATTTTCTGCCCACTCCACCAGTTTACTGCTGCCGAAGCGCGACAGTTCACAGCCGGCAGCGAAATCCTGTTGCAGCTGATCAACATAAGGACGGTTGATGGTGGCCGGTGTGGCGAGCAGACCGATGCGGCCACCGCCGGCCTGGGCGGCAGCGGTCTTGATGGCCGGCACCACCCCGACCACGGGAATATCCAGCTGCTGACGCAGCAGTGGCAGCGCCAGGGTACTGGCAGTGTTACAGGCGATGACCAGAATCTGGGGTTGCAGCTCGCGCACCGCCTGCACGCAGACCTCAGGAATGCGCTGCATCAGTACATCATCAGCTTTCAGCCCGTAAGGAAATGCCGCGCTGTCCATCAGGTAATGCAGCGACAGTCCGGGCAGCAGTTGCCGGATTTCACTGAGAATACTCAGGCCGCCGACGCCGGAGTCAAAGATCAGTACGGATGGGTTCATGCGCAGTCAGACTGGTTGAAAGCGCTGGATTTTAGCAAATAAAAGCATTTTCTGCCTGTCCGACTGCGCATTTCCGGTGAGCATCTATACTTAATGCTTCTATGAACAGGGCCTGCAGGGCTCTCTGACTGTTTCATCGTCTGCTTTCGTGCTCAGGGGAGTTTTTACTGCGTGGATTTACAGGAGCTGCTGGATAATGCCCGCCGCAATGAAGCTCTGCTGAAGCGGCTGCAGGCGTTCGAGTTACAGCTGTTGTCCTGCCAGACCTGGTCGGACTTCCTCACGCTGGTGCTGGAAGGACTGCCGCAGCAGTTTGAACTGGATGCGGTGACGGTGAAAATCTGCGATCCGGAGGGCGAACTGAAATCGTCCATGCTGCAGTCGCTGGATCTCGATCAGGGCGTGCTGCTGAATCAGATTGAGTTCCAGAGCCGGGTGCCGCTTACCGAAGTAACCGCCGTGGACCCGCCACCGCCCTGGCGCTCAGGACTGGTGCTGCCCTTGCTGCGTAACCAGGATTATTTCGGTCAGCTGCGTCTGTATTCTGCCAGTGATGCCCGCTTCCGTGCCGGCATGGCAACCGATTTTATGCAGCACCTGGCGGCGGTTATTGCTGCCTGTCTGGTGATGGTGCGCCAGTCCGAAGAACAGGCCCGGCTGGCGCTGACCGATCCGCTGACCGGTGCTGAAAACCGCCGTGGTTTCCAGCGTGCTTTCCGCCGTGAATGGGCCCGTGGTCAGCGTCAGTACCATGTGTTTGCCATGATTCTGCTGGATCTTGATCACTTCAAAAAAATCAACGATGTGCATGGGCACGGCACCGGCGACCGGGCACTGAAAACCCTGTGCCGCACCCTGAAAAGTATTATGCGTCCCACCGACCACCTCGGCCGCCTGGGCGGGGAGGAGTTCGCTGTTCTGTTACCCGGCTGTCAGCCCGATCAGCTGGCGGCGGTGGTTAACCGCATTCAGCAGTCTGTGCGTGGCATGCAGGTAGCCGATGATCAGGGCAGGCCGGTGGCTCTGACGGCCTCCGGCAGTTATGTGACGGTGACGCCACGGCCTCATCATCAGCTCGGGCTGGAACAGCTGATTGATCATCTGGATGGTTTTCTGTACCAGGCCAAACGGCAGGGTCGGGACCGTTTTATTTTTGCCGGTGAATGATCCAGATCAGCCACGCTTCACGGCTGAGGGGATTAAAGTAAGAAAATAAATGAGGAGGTTTCATGGCTGAACAGGAAAGCCGGCATCTGCCTTTGATTGTGCCGAAGGCAGACGACGCGGAAAACGAAAAAACGCCCCACCTGCCTTATGGCGGACGTATGAGCCGCAGCCGTTACGAGCAGGAAAAACAGAGTCTGCAGATTGAGCTGCTGAAAATGCAGGGTTGGGTGAAAGAGACCGGCCAGAAAGTGGTGATTCTGTTTGAGGGTCGTGATGCGGCCGGTAAGGGCGGCACCATCAAGCGCTTTATGGAACACCTGAACCCCCGGGGCGCACGGGTGGTGGCACTGGAAAAACCCAGTGAAACCGAGCGTACCCAGTGGTATTTCCAGCGTTATATCAAGCATCTGCCGTCTGCCGGGGAAATCGTGTTATTTGACCGCTCCTGGTATAACCGCGCCGGCGTTGAGCGTGTGATGGGCTTCTGCAGTAATAATGATTATCTGGAGTTCATGCGCGAGGTGCCGGAGCTGGAGCGTATGTTCGTACGTTCCGGTGTGCGGCTGTTCAAACTGTGGTTTTCAGTCAGCCGGCAGGAACAGTTACGGCGTTTTCAGAGCCGTCAGGTTGATCCGCTGAAACAGTGGAAACTGAGCCCGATTGATCTGGCGTCGCTGGATAAATGGGACGATTACACGGAGGCCAAGGAAGCCATGTTTTATTACACCAATCACATGGATGCGCCCTGGACGGTGGTCCGTTCCGACGATAAAAAACGTGCCCGTCTGAACGCCATGCGTCATGTGCTCAGTCAGCTGGATTATTCCAATAAATCCACCTCACTGGATCTGACCCCGGACCCGTTAATTATTCAGCCTGCTACCCAGTCCATGGACTGCTGAGAGGAGCATTATGCAGGAACGACTTCACCGTAAACATGCTGAGCAGATCGTCGAACACTTCCGTTCCGAACTGGGCGACGAGCTGTGCCGGCAGATCGGCGATTATCACTTTGGCACCCTGGCGGTGCTGATTGAATCTGCCATCAATACCAGTGTGATGACGGCGGTAAACGACACCATCACTGATATTGAAGGTCTGCTGGAGCGTACCCGCCGGCACGCCGGACATTGACATTACTGCTGTGGCGCAAAGACCAGGCTGAAGCTCACGGGAACGGTCTCGCCGATGCTCTGCAGTTTGGCAATATCGCGCAGTTTATGAATACCGGCGGCCATGCCATAGGCGTCGGCATGAATCAGTACCGGACGCAGGCTGGTCACCACCAGGCTGCCATCCGCTGCCGGCACAATCAGTACCGGAACCCGGACTTCTTCTTCACTGCCGTGCAGGGCCAGTTTACCGCTCAGATCATATTGCTGGATGCTGCCGGCAGCTGCTTTGGCCAGAACATCGGCGCTGATATCCGTGGTCAGGGTGGCGTTGGTGAAACGGCTGGTATCGAACAGGAACTTCTGCATCCGTTCATCCCGGATGGGGATGCCGGAATCGATGCTGGCCAGATCAATGGTCAGCTCTGCCTGTCCCTGATCGCTCAGGCTGCCGCTCAGGCTGCGGAAATGATGCACTTCGGTCAGGTTGGTATTTTTGGTGCTGAGAAAGGTCAGGGCAGAGTCTGCTGTCAGTGCCCAGTCAGCGTGACTGACAGAAGCCGCCAGCAGTGAGCACAGAATCCAGTAACGCATAAGTACATCCTCGTGATAAATGGTCTGATGATTATTGCAGCAGGGTCACCGCCGGAAAGTGGTACGTGACCAGCCACCTGAGTTCCCGTTCTATCGACGGTTTATGTTCTTCTTCCAGCGCAAAGCGCTCTTTATCCAGCCGGAACTGTTCCTTCCGGGTCAGATTCTTGTAGGCGTCCAGAATCGGCATGGACGACGTCAGTTCATGATGTCTGCGGACCGCGCTCAATTCATCGAGTTCCCAGGCAACAGGATCAAGGGCGTTGATCAGGTAGCCAAGGCGCAGTACGCCTTCGGTAATTTCACATTGTTCTTCCAGCACTGAGCGGGCGATAAAACGGATATCCTGCAGCAGAGTCTGCTGCCGTTCACGCAGCTGCAGTTCAGCACGGGCCTGTTCTTCCTGCGCCCGCTGCTGCATGGCTTTCACTTTGCGGGTGAGGTGCCAGGCATAGCCGGCCAGCGCAGCAACAATGACAATGGCAGTAATCAGTAAAACGGCATAAGTGATGTTCATCAGTGACTCCGGTGCATAACCGGCGACATAATAGCGGGGCAGGGCGGGGAAATTAACCCGCAGTTTGCAGGGCTAAGTTCAGGTGTCAGCGGCAGAGACGGCAGTCGTTACTGGCAGAGCCTTCACGGTAACGGACACGGATGCGGGCCCCACCACGCTGCGGCACAATTTCATAACGTGCCGGACGTGCGTCCGCTGCTGTGCTGCAGGTGTGATTGTCTGTACCCGGCGCCGGGTTTTCTGCGGTTGTGTTTTCCGCCGCTGTGTTTTGTGTGCTCATCAGTGTGTTCCTCCTGTGCTCACAATCTCTGTTATGCGCCGCTAGCGGGGCTTTCACAATAGAGACTGTTGAGTACGCGGATAATACGGTCCGCTTTATCGTCACTCAGCTGATAATATACATTCTGCGCGCAGCGACGGGTATGTACCAGATGTTCGGCCCTCAGCCAGGCGAGGTGCTGGGACAGGGCGGACTGACTGAGCGGCAGACAGTTGGTCAGTTCGCTGACCGAGACCTCGCCGTTACGCAGGCAGCAGAGAATATTCAGCCGGTGTTCGTTCGCCAGTGCCTTCAGCAGCCGCACAGCTTCAAGGCGGTGCTGCTCCAGGGCTTCGATGCTGTCGGGTGAGGGTTCTGACATAGGGAAAACTCTTCTGCGCTATCGGTTTTATAGTCTGAGTATATCGTATATTGCTAAATAAGAATATACTAATATAATCAGGTCTGGTTTTGCAGGAGAGCATCTTATGAGTCACAGTATCCAGAGCTTCTTTCACGAAGACACATCAACCTTCACCCATCTGTTGGTTGATGAAGCAACCAGACAGGCTGCGCTGGTCGACCCGGTGATGGATTTCGATCAGAAGTCGGGCAGAACTGCGACGACCTCCATCGATAATATTCTTGCTCAGGTCGGGCAGCAGGGGCTGACCCTGAAGTATGTGCTGGAAACCCACGCCCACGCCGACCACCTGACTTCCGCATCTTATATCCGCGAAAAAACCGGCGCAGAGGTGGTTATCGGTAATCCGATCACCACGGTACAGGGTACGTTCAAAAAGATTTTCAATGAGGGTGAACGCTTCACCGCTGATGGTCATCAGTTCGATCAGCTGATCAGTGAAGGCGATCAACTGCTGCTGGGTGAAACCCGCATCCGTCCGCTGGCCACACCGGGGCACACGCCGGCCTGTCACAGTCTGGTGGTGAATGATTCCGACGTGTTTGTCGGCGACACGATTTTCGCGCCGGACGTTGGTTCGGCCCGCTGCGACTTCCCCGGCGGTGATGCCGGTACTCTGTACGACTCCATGAAGCGCCTGCTGGCGTTGGGGGATGACGTGGTGCTGCACCTGTGCCATGACTACCCACCGGCTGGCCGTCCAGTCAAATCGGCGGTCACCGTGGCTGAAGAACGGGCAGACAATATTCACGTGCGTGATGGTGTCAGCCGGGAAGAGTTTATCCGCATGCGTGAAGAGCGGGATGCGACGCTGGAAATGCCGCGTCTGATTCTGCCTTCCCTGCAGGTGAACATCCGTGCCGGTGATTTTCCGGAAGCAGAAGATAACGGGGTGTCTTATCTCAAGCTGCCGCTGAACCTGCTCTGATCCTCCCAGTCCCGGGCCGTCCGGCCCGGGCACCGCGTTGCATTTGCCTGAATTTCTATTAATCTGAACGTATTCAAACAAAAAGGAATAAGGCCATGCTGGCGAATAACCGCTGGGTCCGGGCATCCGGCAGCCTCAACGATAAGCCGATCAGCATCCAGTACCGCGAGGACTGGGAAGCGGTGCGCAGTGCTGATGTGCTGCCGGTCTGTGTCCAGATTGCCTGGAATGCAGAAAGTGTGGATGACAGCACCGGTTTCCCCAGTCTGCAGGAACAGACCCGTATCCTGACTTTCAGTGAGTATCTGCAGCGTGAGCTGGAGCCGGATGAAAATGCGCTGGTCAGCATGATGATCACCCACGATGGCGTTAATCAGTGGGTGATTTACTGTAAGGATATTGAAAAACTGAAAGCCGGTCTGGACCGCATTCCGACGGAAAGCGGCCTTTATCCGATTGAAATCGTGGCCGATGATGATCCGCAGTGGGGGATCTTCACGAAGATCCATCAGGAGATTGAGAAGAAGCCCTGAGCGCTTCTTCTTCCGCCAGCCGCTGCGCTTCCAGCACCTCCAGCTCAGCTTTTATCACGTCCGGTGTTTCCAGAGTAATACGGCCGATTTTACCGGCCCGCAGTTCGTGCAGGCAGAGTTCGGCTGCCTTGTGCAGATCGGCGATGCCGCCAGGCTTCAGACACCCCCGTTTGGCAGCAATCGCCAGCAGGGCATCATTACCGGAAGGCGGTAACTCTTTGAGTTTGAAGCGCTGGCTCAGCGGCTGCGGATAATGCTGCAGCAGATAGCCCAGCGTATGCGGGGCAACGTCTTCGTATTCCATGGCGGTATCTTTCACCGCACCACTGGCCGCCAGCCGGTAGCCACTCTGTTCATTCTCGAACTTGGGCCACAGGATTCCCGGGGTATCGGACAGCACCAGACCGTTTTTCAGGTCGATCATCTGGTTGGATTTGGTCACCGCCGGTTCATTGCCGGTTTTCGCCACGTAGCGTCCGGCCAGTGCATTGATCAGGGTGGATTTGCCGACGTTGGGAATCCCCATAATCATAATCCGCACGGCCTGCTTCTTTTCCAGCCGTTTCTGACCGAGTTGCTTACACAGGGCGACCAGTTTTTTCACCTGATTGCGGTCTTCCGCAACTAACGGAATCGCTTTGGTGTTCTGCTGTTGGCTGAAGTAGTTCACCCAGTCGTTGGTGACTGCAGGGTCGGCGAGGTCGGCTTTGTTCAGCACCTTGATGCAGGTTTTCTCGCCGCGTAATTCGTCAACCATGGGATTCATGCTCGACCAGGGCAGGCGGGCATCGAGTACTTCGATCACCAGATCGATCTCAGGCATTGCCTCGCTGATTTTCTTGCGGGCTTTGTTCATATGCCCCGGGAACCACTGAATGGCCATAGTGACGCTTTCCAATTGACGATTGAGAGAAAGGGCGGCACATTGTAAAGCAAGGCCAGTGGAGAGCAACCGCTCACTTCTGCCAGGCCTGCGCCGGACTCCGGTTTGCAGCCAGCTGCAGAGGGCGGCGGCCCGACACAGAGCTGTCACAATGGCGGTGTAGGGTAGTCTCTGTCTTGTGATTCGGGCGGCAATCGGATTGGAGACAATTCTATGGATGTCTTGGCAGATGACTTTGCCCGGACCGTCAAAAAGCAGGGGCGTCAGGCTTCGGCAACGGTATCGGGGCGCCGGCGGGCTGGTTTCCTCGTCGGCAACAAGTTTGTATTTTCAGATCCATCAGAAGCCATCTGGATGGAAGCAGGGCCGGGAGAATTCCGCGAACTGCGTATCTGGCGCAAATAATCTGCTCTGTGGCCGGTGTCAGACATGCCGGTGCTGCAGAGACAGAAAGGCCCGGCAGAACCGTAATGCTGTTCACTTAAGCGGAGCAGCATTTCTATCTACCGGATAGCGGGTTTTTGAGATCTTCACCGTCCGTGGCGTTGCAGGTCGCGGACGGCGCTTCACAATCAATCCCGAAAGCCCTGAC
>JAIXHJ010000015.1 GCA_030145845.1 Pseudomonadota bacterium | reverse complement strand
GTAAAGGCGTTGGATGTATATTATTTTGGGTCGATTCATGTCGACGGGCACCATTATATTGGACACGCATGTCAACACTCTTGTGGACATTAGTGTGTCAGTCAATGTTTTCTACCTTAGTGTGTGCGCAGAAAACCGAAGCTCCAGAACAGCAGGGTAAACAGCTGATTGCCCACCGCCACAGCGCCCAGATGAGTGGCGTCCGGCAGATGGCCGAGTACGGCACTGTCGACCAGACCGAGCAGCGGCACCGTGATATTGCTCAGCATTACCGGCCAGGCCAGTGCCCAGATGCGGCGCTGGCTCACCGGTGCCGCTGCAGATTCAGACGTCATAGGCTGGCTAACAGAGTGGCGGAAAAGAGCAGGATGATACCTGCAGTCATGGCGGATTGCCTTATCAGAGGGCGTTATGGCGACTCTGGCTGCTGCCTGATGGCGCACGCGGAGGGTACGCACCGGCGGTGAGGGTGATGGCCGACAACAGAATTGTGCAATCTGCACATAAAAACCGCCGCAGGGTTGGCGATACTGCCAGCTCAGCAGATAACCGCGGTTAAATAAATCCGGCTGGTATATCCATTGCTGTGGCTTCCCGGAGCGATCAAGACAATACTGACCCGGGGGAGAAACCAATGACTGAAACCGATTATCCGTTAAGCGAAGTGCCCAAAAGTGCACGTCAGGGGCTGCTGCCGATGGCCGCGGTGCTGCTGGGCTTTACCTTCTTTACCGCCACCATGTGGGCCGGCGGTACCTTAGGTAAGGCTTTCTCGTTTTCTGAACTGCTGCTGGTGATTGTGGTGGGCAACCTGTTGCTCGGTGCCTACACCTCGGCACTGGCATTTATCGCCTACAAAAGCGGCCTCAACTCGGTACTGATGGGCCGCTTCTGTTTTGGTGAAGTGGGCAGCAAGCTGTCGGACTTTATTCTCGGCTTTACCCAGATCGGCTGGTACGCCTGGGGCACGGCGACCATCGCCATCGTACTGGTGAAAACCACCGGCATTTCCCAGGGCTGGGAAATTCCGCTGATGATTTTCTTCGGCTTTGCCTTCTGCTTAACCGCCATGATCGGCTTCCGCGGGCTGGATCTGCTGTCGCGGGTGGCGGTGCCGGCGATGCTGCTGTTTATTCTGATCTCGCTGTACACCGGCATGGTCGATGTGGGTGGTATGGGTGCGCTGTTCGGCATTGAAGCCGCTGAGAGCCTGAGCTTTACCGCCGCCATTACCGTGGTCATCGGTACCTTCGTCAGCGGCGGTACCCAGGCCACTAACTGGAGCCGTTTCGCGTCCTCCGGCAAAGTCGCGGTGTGGGCGACCATGGCTGCTTTCTTTATCGGTAATGGCCTGATGGTGCTGACCGGTGCGCTGGGTACGCTGATTTACCAGCAGGCGGATATCGTCGATGTGATGCTGGCGCAGGGCTTCGTGGTGCTGGCCGTGTTGATGCTGTTCCTCAATATCTGGACCACGCAGGACAACACCATTTACAACTTCGCCGTTGCCGGCTGTAACCTGCTGCGCACGGACAAACGCCGTACCGTCACGGTGGCTGGTGCTGCTATTGGCACCGTGCTGGCGGTGTTTGGTATGTACAACTTCCTGATTCCGTTTCTGGTTCTGTTAGGTACCTTCATTCCGCCCATCGGCGGCGTGATCATGGCCGACTTCTGGCTGCGCCATAAAGGCGGGTATCCGAAACTGGCCGAGACCGAACTGCCTGCTTTTAACTGGCTGGGGCTGGGAACCTATGCCGTGGCATCGGCCTGCGCTTATTTCTCGCCGTTTATGCCACCGGTGGTCGGCGTGGCGGTGGCCTTTGTGCTGTACGGCGTTCTGATTAAACTCCCTGCCGGCTCTCCGGCCACCGCAACGGAGAATGGATGAGTATCTGCTGTGCTGATATTCCGCGTCTGCCCGGTCTGGAGAGCATCCGCTTCCGCGCCGGGCTGAGCGGCGGCCAGCGCATTGTGCGCTGGCCTTATGTCGCCGAGAACGATTCCATCCGCCCGTGGGTGAATGGTGGCGAGCTGGTGTTTATCACCGGTATCAATCACGACCGCAACGAACACAATCTGCGTCAGCTGATTACAGAAGCGGTGGAACGTGAAGTCGCCGGGTTGGTGATTCTGACCGGCGCGGAATTTATTCAGCAGATTCCGGCCAGTGTGCTGGAACTGGCCAACCGGCTGGAGTTTCCGCTGCTGGAGCAGCCTTACGGGCTGCCGATGGTATTCGTCACCGAAGTGATCAGTAATGCCATTGTGCAGGACAACCTGATCGGCCAGTCGGTGCGGCTGTTCCTGACGCGCCTGATCAATGGCTTTGCTCAGGCGCCGGAGCTGATTCACCTGCGCGCCAGCGAGCTGGGCATCAGCGATGCCAAACCTTTTGCCACGCTGGCAGTGCGCATCGGTGATCTGCCGGCACCGGAACCAGAAGAACAGAAACACCGCCTGCTGCATCTGCGCCATGAACTGGAACAGCAGCTGGGCGATCTGCTCAAACGCCGCGGTATCGACTGGCCGGTGCTCTGTTATGAGCAGGATCTGCTCGCCATCTGGCCGGTGGAAGAAAGCCATGTCGGCAGTATCCGTGAGGATCTGGAACAGGCGCTGGGCTGGCTGCAGAAACGCTTTCCGCAGCTGGATCTGTATGCCGGGGTGAGTGATTTACAGCCCGGACTGGTGAAGCTGGCCGATGCCACCGAGCAGGCACGGCAGGCGGTGCAGTTCGCCGTGCAGCACCAGCATCAGCGGCTGTTTTTCTACGAACAGCTGGGCATCGCGCGGCTGTTTGCGGCCATTCCCAAACGCAGCTTATTAGCTGAGTTCTGTCAGCAGCAGCTGGGCGATCTGTGTTTTGCCCGCGACCCGGCTTCCGCCGAACTGAAAGCGACCCTGAATACCTGGCTTAACCACTTCGGCCATCAGCAGAACACCGCCGAAGCGCTGGGCATTCACCGCAACACCCTGAGTTATCGTCTGAAACGTCTGCAGGATATTCTGGGTTTCAGCCTGCAGGACCCGTATCAGCGGCTGAATCTGCAGAACGCCCTGCTGATCGAGCAGATCCTGTTTCAGCACCACAATATTGAACGCCAGACTCATGAGCTGGCACAGGAACAGATAAGCGAGAACGACCTGTTATGAAGATCATTAACGCCCGCCTGCGTCATCAATCTGAGCTGTTCACCGTTACCGTGACCGACGGCACATTCAGCGCCATCGAAGCACAGCAGGGCGAACTGGCAGCGCAGGCCGGTGACACCGACGCGGCCGGCAATCTGCTGTGTGCGCCCTTTGTTGAACCCCATATTCACCTGGATGCCGCCCTGACCGCCGGGGAGCCGGCGTGGAATCAGAGCGGTACCTTATTCGAAGGCATTGAGCGCTGGGGCGAGCGCAAGCCGCTGCTCAATGAAGAGGACATCCGCCGCCGTGCGCTGGCAACCATCGAACTGCTGGTGCAGAACGGCGTGCAGGCAATCCGAACTCATGCTGATACCACCGACCCGTCGCTGATTGGCGTGAAAACCCTGTGCGCCATCCGCGATGAACTGAAAGACAAAATCACCCTGCAGGTGGTGGCGTTTCCGCAGGACGGCATGATGTCGTCGCCGGAAGCGACGAAACTGGTGGAGGAAGCACTGGAGATCGGCTGCGATGTGGTGGGCGGCATCCCGCACTTTGAATACACCCGTGAGCTGGGCGAGCAGTCGGTGAAAAAACTGCTGCAGCTGGCGCGCAAATACGACCGGCTGGTGGACGTTCACTGCGACGAAATTGACGATCCGAACTCGCGTTTTCTCGAAGTGCTGGCGTGCGAAGCCATGTTCCATGATATGGGCGAGCGCGTCACCGCCAGCCATACCACGGCCATGCATTCTTACGACAATGCCTACTGCTCCAAACTGTTCCGGCTGCTGAAGCAGTCGGGTATTAACTTTGTGTCCTGCCCGACGGAAAGCATTCACCTGCAGGGCCGCTTCGATACCTTTCCCAAACGCCGTGGCGTGACCCGGGTGAAAGAGCTGCGCGATGCCGGCATGAACGTGTGCTTAGGCGAGGATTCCATCTTCGACCCCTGGTATTCACTGGGCAACGGCCGTCTGCTGCGCACCCTCGATTTCGCCATGCATATCTGTCAGATGATGGGCTATCAGGACTTCGCCACGGCGCTGGATTTCATTACCGATAACTCCGCCCGTACTTTGTGTTTAGAGAATTACGGCATTGCCGTGGGTAACCCGGCAGACTTTATTCTGCTGGAGGGCAGTGATGATTACAGCGTGCTGCGTAAGCAGGGCGAGGTTCTGCTGTCGGTGCGCCACGGAGAGGTGATGATGCAGCGCCGGCCGGCGGCGCTGCTGACCGAGCCCTGGATCAGCGCGGTCAAAGCACTGTAATGCTGCCGGGACTGTACGGCTGCGACCGGGTGTCTCAGTCGCACAGTACAGACTCCTGATATACTGCGCTGCAGTTAACCGGGCAGGAGACAACAGCATGAAACTGGGTGCAGCAGGACTTTTTCTGATTCTTATACTGGCAGCCATCGCCGGTGTAACGACGGCACACTGGCCTTCTGCCCGGGAGACGGCACTGCAGCAGCCGGGCGTGGTGATTTTTCCACAGCCGCTGAGCGTCAGCCCGTATCACTTTGTCGATCAGCATGGCGATACTGTGACCGGCGAAGATCTGCGTGGCCGCAACCTGATGATGTTCTTCGGCTACACCTACTGCCCGGATATCTGTCCGACCACCCTGATGGACCTGAGCCGGACCTGGAAACAGCTGCCGCCGGCACTGCAGGAACAGTGGCAGGTGGTGCTGGTGTCCATTGATCCGCAGCGGGATACGCCGGACGTGATGGCGCCCTATATGGGGTATTTCAGCAAAGATTTTATGGCGCTGACCGGCAACCCGCAGTCATTGCAGACGCTGGCCGCTGAACTGAACGCCATTTATCAGCGGGTTGACCGCGGTGAAGGCAATGGTTACCTGATGGATCACAGTGCCAATCTGGCCATCATCAGTAAGCACGGCGAATACCGTGGCTATATTGAACCACCGCATAACGCGGCCCGTATGGTGCCGCTTATTGAAGCGCTGACGCAGGAGTAAGCACGCGTTTACGCCTGCGGGGCTGCTGAGCCGCTACTGCGCACTGCTGCGGGCAGCGGCCGGCGGCGAACGTTTTTCTGTCCGCTCCTCACCGCCTGCTGTGCTGGCGACCTCCGTGCTGCTGCTCTGCGATGAAATCACCGACACCTGAAAGTCCAGACCGCTGATATCTGAGTTGACCGTAATCGCCTCGGCGCTGTTCAGCGTCGGGTAGTCACCACAGGTTTCACCGCTCTGACAGATAATCAGATCGACATCGATATCCGAGCCGGCAGTCAGATAATAGGTACCGGCTTCCACCTCAGTGAAACTGTAGCTGCCGTTCTCTTCTGCATAGGCGGTGGCAACCTCATTGCCCGAACTGTCCAGCAGCAGAACGTACTGCTGGGTCATTTCGCCGTCACTGGATACCGTGCCGACGGTCATATACGCCGGGATTTCCAGTGTCTCGCCAGCGGCTGTGGTGGCCGTGACCGTGGTGCTGTAATAGCCGTCATTGAGAGCGTCGCGGCTGACGGTCGCGGTGTAGGTGCCGAAGCCGTATGCGTCGACGCCGGCTTCGGCAATGGTCAGCCAGTCATCGTCAGCCACCACGGAGGTAATGGATGGCGTGGTGCCGCTGTCACCCTCGCCGCCGGAATTGCTGATCACAAAATCCAGACTGCCGGCTGCAGCGAAGGACAGGGTAGATGGGGCGGATTCCAGTACCACCGGGTCCGGCAGGCTGCCGCCGTTGGCCAGCGAATAGGCTTCACTGACGGCAGCATACGCATCAATGCGGCCATAACCCAGCTGGTTATCCCGGGCACAGCTGCTGTCACCGGCTTTACTGGTAATGCTGCAGCTGCTGATCAGAGCATCGACCTGATCAGGAGTAAGAGCTGGATAAACCGCTTTCATCAGCGCCAGCACTCCAGCGACATGAGGGCTGGCCATGGAGGTGCCCTGCAGCCACTGATAAGAGGCGGAGCGGGTGTTGGAGGCGTTATTCACACTGACGTAGGTGCTGTAAATCCCGTCCGGATAACCGTCGTCATTGTCGTCGGCGCCGGTGGCACCGCCCGGCGCCGCAATATCAATTTTGCTGCCATAGTTGGAGTAGCTGGTCAGTTCATCGTTGTAGTCGGTGGCACTGACAGAAATAACGCCATCGTAGGAAGCCGGGTAATAAAGCGTGGCGGTTGAGGCGTTACCGGCGGCGGCGACAATAATCACCCCGGCATTGCGGGCAGCGGTGTAAGCCGCCTGTTCTGAACTGCTGTATGAGTCACCACCCAGACTCAGGTTAATAATATCGGCTTTCTGAGATGGGGTAGTGCCACTGTCATTGGCCAGACCGGCAGCGTAGTACAGCGCCTGCATGATGTCATAGCTGGTACCGCCACCGACGCCCAGTGCGCGCAGCGGCATAATTTTCGCGCCCCAGCTGACTCCGGCAACACCAGAGCCATTATCGGATTCAGCACCAACGGTGCCGGCCACATGGGTGCCATGCCAGGTGCTTTGGCTGAGGTAAATACTGTCGCCCGGGTCATCCGGGTTGCTGTCGATTCCATCACCATCGTTGGCGATGCTGGTGGCGGAAATAAAATCGTAGCCGCCGTCGGCGGAAATTTTATCGTCCAGATCGGGGTGAGCCAGATATACCCCGGTATCAATGACGGCAACGATCACATTGCCTGAGTCCGGGGTGCCGGTGGTGATATTCCAGGCCTGCGGCAGATTGATCTGCGGGTAGTGCCACTGGTAGCTGTAGTCAGTGTCATCCGGCGTTGCCAGTGGCTGACGGATATAGTTAGGCTCGGCGTATTCCACCCCGGCCTGCTGTGCCATGGTTTTGATATCAATCAGCGTCTGCCGTTTGTCGTACATGGTTTCACTGAACGCCCGCAATGGGTCTGTGCTGCTACCGCCGGCCAGCGCCTGCAGTTGG
Source organism: Pseudomonadota bacterium (assembly GCA_030145845.1). Lineage (GTDB taxonomy): Bacteria > Pseudomonadota > Gammaproteobacteria > Pseudomonadales > Oceanobacteraceae > Venatoribacter. Next base: position 104,935 of record JAIXHJ010000015.1, on the reverse strand, counting down.
GCGTCGCTGCGGCTGACAGACATCAGGGCCGGGCGGTCTGGTGCAGTCTGTTTTACTTTACTGACACTGGCCTGGATACCGGCGCTGGTCATCATAGCGCTGGCACTGGTGGTGCTGTCTGCTGTTTTGACAATCATCTGGTTGGCTACGAAATCATCCATGGGCTGAACCGCGATCTCAGATGAGGTGGCCGGGGTAAACTGCAGAACGTATTTGGAAATGCCGCGGAAAGCATTCACATTGATCAGATAACTGCCGCTGCGGCTGACCGAAACCGATTCAAATTCAGACAGGCTGTTGGAATAGTCGACCACCGTTGATGTGTCACCGGCAGCGTAGAGGTACAGATCGAGGTCGCCGCTGTAGCTGTCGCCGGCCTGAGTGTCCGGAGTTGCATAATCAACCACCTGCAGCTTGACTGACTGACCGGCCTGCAGGGTAATTCCATACCAGTCATCTTCATCAGGAGTGGTGGCAAAGCGTTCCAGTGACGGGTAACCACTGATGGTACCACCGGTTGCTTCGGCAGAGGCAAAGCCCTGCACAGTCGCAGTATTGCTGACGACCTGACATAACACCGGAGAATCATTACTGGTGTAGTCGGCGTAGATATCGTTCACGTCAGAATCCACGGCCACACTGGCAGCAATGCTCAGCCGACCCGATAAGCTATAACCGGTTGTTGCGGTGGTTTCTGAGGGGGAGGTTCGGCTGCTGTTACCGGCGGATAACACCGATGAGGCCAGTGCGTTACAGATGACATTGCCAGAACCATCATCGACAACCGTATCCCCGGAACTGCTGCCACCGCCACCACAGGATGTGATCAGTACAGAGGACGCCAGAATCAGCACGAAGAGCTTGCGGATATCAGTCAGGAACATAACAGGGTACCGGTCAGTCAGTCGGATGAAGCATTAAGTTTAACCAGTTGGGCCAGTAATGAGATGAATCCCTGTGTAAATTTGCCGACTGTCACCGGAAATTCACACTCAGCGGCCGGACTGGACGGGCTGGAGTTCAATCCGGCGATGTTTTAACCTGCGGTTGAGACTGATCAAGCAGGGATTGCTGATGTCATTAGCCCGTGTATACACCCGCGCGCAGCTGGGAATTGATGCGCCGCCGGTGATCGCCGAAGTACATTTATCGTCTGGTCTGCCGTCCATGAGTCTGGTCGGTTTGCCGGAAACCGCCGTGAAAGAGAGCAAAGACCGGGTACGCAGTGCCCTGCTCAACAGCGGTTTTGAATTTCCCGCCAAACGTATCACCATCAATCTGGCCCCGGCCGATCTGCCGAAAGAAGGCGGCCGCTACGACCTCGCCATTGCGCTGGGTATTCTGGCAGCCTCGGGGCAGATTCCGGCCAGTGCCCTGGAGGGCCATGAATTTATTGGTGAACTCACCCTGGGGGGCGAGCTGCAGCCGGTGCCCGGTGTGCTGCCCTGTGCCCTGCGCTGCGCCGCCGATCAGCGGGTGCTGGTGATGCCGCAGCTTAATGCCGCCGAAGCGTCCCTGTGTTCCGGCGCGGACTGCCGCAGCGCGGAACGCCTGCTGGATGTCACCGCCTATCTGCACGGGCAGCAGAGTCTGCCGGCCATCCATACCGCTGCGGTGGCAGCACCGGCAGCGCCCTCTGGTGCCGATCTGCAGGATGTGCGCGGACAGATTCAGGCCCGCCGGGCGCTGGAAATCGCCGCGGCCGGGGGGCATAACCTGTTGTTTATCGGCCCGCCCGGTACCGGCAAAACCATGCTGGCCAGCCGGCTGCCGGGTATTCTGCCGCCAATGGAAGAAGACGAAGCGCTGGTGTCTGCGTCGGTGTATTCCATCAGTAATCAGGCCGCCGAGTGGCAGAGCCGCTGGCGTCAGCGGCCGTTCCGGGCGCCGCATCATACCGCCTCCGGCGTGGCGCTGGTGGGGGGCGGAGCCTCGCCCAGACCGGGGGAAATTTCCCTCGCCCATGGTGGCGTGCTGTTTCTCGATGAGCTGCCGGAATTCAGCCGTAAGGTGCTGGATGTGCTGCGCGAGCCGCTGGAAAGCGGGAAAATTGTCATCAGCCGCGCCAGCCGTTCCATCACCTATCCGGCGCAGTTTCAGCTGATTGCCGCGATGAATCCCTGCCCGTGTGGCTATTTCGGTGATCCGTCCGGCCGCTGCCGCTGTACGGCAGAACAGATCCGCCGCTATCAGGGACAGACTTCCGGGCCGCTGCTCGACCGCATTGATCTGCATGTGGAAGTCCCGCCGTTGTCACCCTCGCTGCTGCAACAGGCGCCGCCGGGAGAAAGCACGGCCGCCGTACAGACGCGGGTGATGGCGGCCCGCGCCCGTCAGCTCAGCCGTCAGGGCTGTATCAATGCCGCCCTGGCTGGTCAGCAGCGCGATGATATGTGCCGCCTGCGGGCGGACGATCAGGACTGGTTGCTGAGCACCATCGACCGTCTGCAGCTGTCGGCGCGCGGTTTTCACCGGCTGTTGAAAATCGCCCGTACCATTGCCGATCTGGATGACGTGGAGCAGATTGACCGCACCCACCTGATGGAAGCGCTGGGCTACCGCAGCCTTGACCGGTACCGGCAGCAGCCGTGAATCAGAACAACCTGCCCTGGGCAAAGTCACCGGCGGCCGGGAAACCGGCGCCGGCCTGACGGATCAGTTCATCCAGCGCCAGCGGGCGCGAACAGAGGTAGCCCTGAATACGGTCACAGCCAAGACGGCGCAGCACTTCCAGCCCGGCACTTTCTTCCACGCCTTCCGCCGTGGTTTCCAGCTCCAGCCGCTGCGCCAGCTCCAGCATACTGGTGACAATATGCGCCTGAGGTCCGTTGGCCGGCAGCGCTGATACAAAGGCGCGGTCGAGCTTGATGCCGGTCAGGGGCAGATCACTCAGGTGGGACAGGGAAGAAAAGCCGGTACCGAAATCGTCCAGCACGATATGAATGCCGGCGGCTTTCAGCTGACGCAGGTTCAGCAGCGACACTTCCGGATCATGCATGATGGCGGTTTCGGTCAGTTCCAGTTCCAGGCAGTGGGCCGGCATAGCGCTGTCTGCCAGCAGGTTCAGCACCTGCCCGGCATAACCGGGGTCGGCAATTTCGGGAAAGGAAACATTCACTGCCAGACGGATACTCTGGCCGGTTGCGCGCCGCAGGCGCTGCCAGGCGCCGGCACTTTCACGCAGCGCCCACTGGCCGAGGGCCCGGATCAGCCCGGCCGCTTCCGCTTCACGGATAAACACCGTGGGGGGGACGATGCCGAGCAGCGGATGGCGCCAGCGCATCAGGGCTTCCGCACCGGTCCAGGCACCGCTGCGGCTGTCGAACTGGGGCTGATACTCGAGGTAAAACTCCTCCCGCTGCAGCGCCAGATGCAGACCATCAAACAGGCTCAGACTCTGTTGCGGCTGATGATGGCTGAGCTGGGTTTCATCACACAGGCGTTCACGGGCAATCTGCTGCACACTCTCCAGCAGTACGGCACTGAGGTCGTCGAAAGTTGAGATGCTGAGCGCTGAACTGTGGCAGGCCACCCAGGGTCGCAGGTCGTCCAGCGGCTGCTGGGGCAGCCAGTCGGAACGCAGGGCATCGGGATCACGGCTGACGATCACCAGCTGGTTATCCAGCAATTGTCCGAGCAGGGCATCGGCGGGAGCGTGCAGGCTGACGGCGCGTTCAAATTCCTGCTGCATATGTTGCTGATTGTGCCACGACGGAGCGGCCTGATGGTCACGCAGCCAGCGGCTCTGGGCAATCTGCAGATACAGGGGCTGGCTTTCCGCCTGCAGACGCTGGCGCAGACGGGCAAAAAATTCATGCCGGCTGAGAGGCGCCGGCAGATCGCGGCGGCCACACAGCAGCAGTGGCCGGAGACCGCGGAACAGCTGCTGGCGGCTGATGCTGTCCAGACCGAGCCAGTGGAACGGGGCGGGCAGGCAGTCGCGGTGGCCGGCAGAGCTGATCAGCAGCGTCGGAATGTGTTGCTGCAGACGGCCGATCAGGCGACAGCGCTGTTCACACAGGTCGTCCACCAGAATGACGGCGGCATGCCAGAGGTTGCGGATATCGGCGCTGAGGCTGAGAGCCGGATGACTGAGCCAGTCACCCTGCTGATCCAGCGGCAGAAAGGTCGCCGCCGGTGCCGGTTGCTCCTGATAATGGGCCAGCCAGTGGCGGAGGGTCTGCAGTTGCTGGCTGCTGGTACTCAGTACAAGAAGTCTGAGCGGGTCTGATTCTGCTGTGAATTCCATAACATCCGGACTTCAGTCAGATGAGTGTATGCCATTCCGTAAATGGCGCCAGACGGAGCTGCCACTGTCGTGGCTGTGCGCTGATCATAAACATCATTGTTCTTATTCTTTATCTATATATATGACATTAAGGCTGCTGTGTCTTTACTCTGTACGGAAAAAAATTGAACGAAGACAACGTCTTGTGCATAGATGCCAAAGTGGATCCTGATCGGCACGGCTTTGTCAGCAGGGGAAAATGATCTGCCGGCGGATGATTCAAAGCCGGGCCTGAACTGGTAAAATGCCCGGCCATTCAACGCCAGCCAGAGACTCCCGTGGTCGATTTAAGTCAGCTCAACCCCCGTCAGAAAGAAGCCGCCAAATACATTGATGGACCCTTGCTGGTTCTGGCCGGTGCGGGCTCGGGCAAAACCTCGGTGATCACGCGTAAGATTGCTTATCTGATCGACGCCTGTGGCATCAAGTCCTACCACATTGCCGCGGTGACCTTCACCAATAAAGCCGCCCGCGAAATGAAAGAACGGGTGATGTCACTGACCGGTAAAGGCGGTGCCAAGGGGCTGACGGTATCGACCTTCCACAACCTGGGGCTGAACATCATCCGCCATGAGCTGTCGGCGGCGGGATACAAAGCCGGTTTTTCCATTCTTGATCAGGACGACTGCAAAGGCATCATCCGCGATGTGATGCACCGCGAGCACGGTGACGACGGCGATATGATTGAGATGGTGCAGAACGCCATCTCCAACCTCAAGAACGATCTGATTTCGCCGGATCAGGCCATGACCACGGCCGCCAGCCCGCAGGAAATGCTGATTGCCCAGACCTACATCGTTTACCAGCGCATGCTGAAAGCTTACAACGCGGTGGATTTCGATGATCTGATCATGGTGCCGACGGTGCTGTTCCGCGATAACCCCGAGGTGCTGACGCGCTGGCAGAAGAAAATCCGCTACCTGCTGGTGGACGAATATCAGGACACCAACACCAGTCAGTACGAGCTGGTGAAACTGCTGGTCGGGCACCGCACCGGTCTTACCGTGGTAGGTGACGATGACCAGTCAATTTATGCCTGGCGTGGTGCCAGACCAGAAAACCTGGTGCTGCTGAAAAAGGATTTTCCGACCCTGAAAATCGTCAAGCTGGAGCAGAACTACCGCTCCACCGGACTGATCCTGAACGCTGCCAACAAGGTCATCGATAACAACCCGCACGAATTTGAGAAGAAACTCTGGTCGGACATGGGTTACGGCGATCCGATTAAAATTCTTAAATGCCGCAACGATGAAGTGGAGTCTGAGCGCATCGCCACCGAGATCGTCGAGCGCCGGCTGCGTTATGGCTGCGGCTACCGCGATTTTGCTGTGCTCTACCGTGGCAACCATCAGTCGCGCGCCATTGAAATGAAGCTGCAGGCCTATCAGGTGCCGTACAAGCTCAGCGGCGGGCAGTCGTTTTTCGGCCGTAATGAAATCAAAGACATCATGGGCTATCTGCGGCTCATCATTAACCCGTCGGACGATGCCGCCTTCCTGCGCGTGATTAATACGCCGCGGCGTGAAATCGGCCCCAGTACCATTGAAAAACTGGGCGAATACTCCGCCAAGCGCGGCTGCTCAATGATGTCGGCGATTGATGAAATGGGGCTGGAAACCATGCTGATGCCGAAGGCTCTCGATCGCCTGCGCCGCTTCCGCCACTGGATGGATAACATCACCCGCAACGCCTACACCAATGATCCGGTGGAAGCGGTGAAGGAAATGGTCAGCGATATCGATTACGAAGGCTATCTGCTGGCCAACTCCGGCAGTCCGAATCAGGCCGAGCGGCGCATGAAAAACGTCTGGTTCCTGATCGACTCCATCAACAAAATGATTGAGAAAGCGGATGAGCTGGGTGACGAATGCACCATCGAAGATGCCGTCAGCAAACTGATTCTGCGCGACATGATGGAACAGCAGGAGCAGGAAGATGAATCCGATCAGGTACAGCTGATGACACTGCACGCCTCCAAAGGTCTGGAATTCCCGCACGTGTACATCATGGGCATGGAAGAAGAACTGATGCCGCACCGCAACAGCATCGAGGCCGACACCATCGAAGAAGAACGGCGCCTGATGTACGTGGGCATTACCCGCGCCAAGCGCACGTTAACCCTCACCTACGCGGCCAAACGCCGCCAGTACGGTGAAGCCATGGACACCACCCATTCGCGTTTTCTGGATGAATTACCGTCCGACGATATTGAATGGGAAGGCAAAACCGAAGCCTCGGCGGAAGAACAGAAACAGCGCGGCCAGGAAACCCTGTCCAGCCTGAAGAACATGCTGGCGGATTTCTGATCCGCCTTATGCCATCTGCATAATGGCTTTGCGGAAACGTTCCAGTGAGTAAATAAATAACACGCTGCCAATAATGGCCAGTGCCAGAAATTGTGGCCACACCACATCGAAGCCGGCGCTGCGGTACAGAATCGCCTGACCCATTTCGACGAAATGCGTGGTCGGGGCGATGAGCATAATATTCTGCACAAATTCCGGCATGCTTTCGCGTGGCGTCGTCGCACCGGATAACATCTGCAGCGGCATCATTACCAGCACCATCAGCAGTCCGAACTGCGGCATGGAGCGCGCCAGCGTGGCCATGAAAATACCCATCGACGTGGTGGCAAATAAATGCAGCGCGGCACCGGCAAAAAACAGTGGCAGTGAGCCTTCAACCGGCACATTAAGTATGCCGCGCACCATCCCGTTGAGTGACAGTGCCGCGGCAATCAGTACCACCAGTCCCATCGACCAGACTTTGGCGACCATGATTTCGGCCGGTGTTACCGGCATCACCAATAAGTGTTCAATGGTGCCGTGTTCGCGTTCGCGGATCAGCGCCGCACCGGTGAGAATAATGGCCACCATGGTGATCTGATTAATAATCTGCATCAGGCTGCCGAACCACGACTGATCCAGCGCCGGATTGAAGCGTGCCCGCACCGCCAGGTTAACCGGCAGTTCGGTATTGCTGCGGTAACGCTGCAGAAATTCACTCACTTCTGACTGAATGATCTGCTGGACATAGCCACTGCCGGTAAAGGCCTGGCTCATACGGGTAGCATCGACGTTGAGCTGGATTTCAGCATCACGTCCGGCCAGCACATCGCGCTGCAGGTTGGGCGGAATATTGAGGACAAAGGTGTACAGCCCGGCATCCATACCACTGTCCATTTCCTGCAGGGAGATCATCTGCGGCGGCATAAAATAGGGCAGATAAAAGGCCGAAATAATCCGCTGCGACAGCGGTGAATCATCTTCGTCGACGATGGCAATCGGCGCTTTATTCAGGGTGTCGGGCATGGAGGTGCCGGCGGTATACACCGAGAAGGTAAAGGTGAACACGATCAGCACCATCATCACCGGGTCGCGCCACAGGCTCCACAGCTCCTTGATGCCCAGGCGGTAAATATTAATCAGTTTGCGGCTCATCCGGTTACTGGCCATATCAGTGCTCCTGTTTTTTCAGCAGAGCAATGGCGATACCAATGATCACCGGCACGGATGCGGCCATCGGCCAGAAGGAACCGGCAAGATCCTGCAGATTAAGCGCCTTGCTGAAAATGCCACGGGCAATCGTGACCATATGCGTGGCCGGGTAAATTTCGCCGATGGTGCGGGCACCACCTTCCAGTGAACTGACCGGATCGGTCAGACCGGAAAACTGCACTGCCGGAATCAGGGTACCGACCATGGCAAAGAAAATGGCGGCAATCTGGCTTCTGGTCAGGGCGGAAACCAGCAGACCCAGCCCGGTGGTGGCAAAACTGTAAATCAGCGCGGCGAACGTCAGCGCCGGGTAACTGCCGGTCACTGGTACATCAAACAGGGTTACGGCCATCAGACTCATCAGGAAAAAGTTAATCATGGCGAAACCGACATAGGGCAGCTGTTTGCCGAGAATAAATTCGGTTCGGGTGACCGGCGTTACGTACAGATTAATAATCGAGCCGAGTTCTTTTTCCCGCACCACGGCCAGTGCCGTCAGCATGGCCGGCATCATCAGCAGCAGAAGCGGAATCACCGCCGGTACCATAGCCGGCAGACTTTTCACATCCGGGTTATAACGGTAGCGGGTTTCGACATCGACAGCGCTGCTGAGCATACCGCTGTAACCGCTTTCCGTTGCCCGCTGCTGCAGCCACAGGGTATGCATACCGCTGATATAACCTTTGACGGTTTCCGCCCGTGACGGCATGGCACCGTCGACCCAGACACCGATATCAACGTTATCGCCACGCAACACACTGCGGCCGAAACCCGGCGGAATTTCAATCGCCAGAGCGAGTTCGCCGGAACGCATGCGGCGGTCGAGATCGGCGTAATCGTGAATCGGGTCGCGTTCAATAAAATATTGGGAACCGGACAGATTGAGACTGTAATTCTGACTGATGGTGCTCTGATCATAATCCAGTACGGCATAGGGCAGGTCATCGACATCCATGGTCATGCCGTAGCCGATGACCAGCATCAGAATCAGCGAACCGATCAGCGCCAGGGTGGCGCGCACCGGGTCACGCTGCAGCTCCAGGGTTTCACGCCATAAATAACTCCACAGGCGCTGCAGGGAAAAACGCGGCGGCCGTTGCTTCTGTGACGCTGGCGTTTCGCTGTCGGGGTCACTGATATTTTCCTCGCTGACCGTGGCGTCACTGCTGTCAGCCGTGGCTTCAATCAGATAACTGATAAAGGCTTCTTCCAGGGTGGCGGCATTGCGTTTGGCAATCAGGTTCTGCGGCTGATCGCTGTCGAGTACCACGCCGGCGTGCATCATCGACATGCGGTCGCAACGCAGGGCTTCGTTCATAAAGTGGGTGGAAATAAAAATGGTCACCTGATCGCGGCGCGACAATTCAATTAATAAGCGCCAGAAATTATCCCGCGCCACCGGGTCAACGCCGGATGTCGGTTCATCCAGAATCAGCAGTTCGGGTTTGTGCACCATGGCCACGGCCAGTGACAGCCGCTGACGGATACCCATCGGCAGTTTTTCCGGCAGGAATCCGCGGACGTCCTGCAGATCAAAACGGCTGATCATTTCTTCCACCCGCTGTGCCACGTCGTCTTCGGGGACGTGAAACAGGCGCGCATGCAGCACCAGGTTCTGCTCGACCGTCAGCTCACCATAGAGAGAAAATGACTGCGACATATACCCTACCCGGCGGCGGGTGGCGAGGTCGTGCGGATCGACTTCATTGCCGAACAGCCAGGCTTCACCTTCACTCGCCGGCAGTAAGCCGGTGAGCATTTTCATGGTGGTGGATTTGCCACAGCCGTTGGAACCGAGAAAACCGAAAATTTCACCACGGCGGATACGGAAGCTGACATGATCGACGGCGGTAAAATCGCCGAAGCGCATGGTCAGATCTTTCGCTTCAATGGCAATGTCATGACCGTCTTCCGGCAGCGGCGGAATTTCCACCGGCGCATAGCCTTCTTTTTTATCGTCCGGCAGTAAGGCAATAAATGCCGCTTCCAGCGAATCGCTGTGGGTGCGGTTAAGCAATTCTGCCGGCGTACCGGTATCCAGTACGTGGCCGTCATCCATTACCACCAGCCAGTCAAAGCCCTGGGCTTCGTCCATATAGGCGGTGGCCACCACCACACTCATGCCGGGGCGGGAGCGGCGGATATCGCGGATCAGATCCCAGAACTGTGCCCGCGCCAGTGGGTCCACGCCAGTGGTCGGCTCGTCGAGAATCAGCAGATCGGGGTCGTGGATCAGGGCACAGCAGAGGCCGAGTTTCTGTTTCATGCCGCCGGATAATTTACCCGCCGGGCGTGACAGAAACGGATACAGACCGGTGCTGCGGGTCAGATGATCAATACGGCGGCGCCGTTCACCGCGGCTGTGGCCGAACAGGCGGGCAAAAAACTGCAGGTTTTCTTCCACCGACAGCGACGGGTACAGGTTCTTGCCCAGCCCCTGCGGCATATAGGCAATATTGGGGCAGACACGGTTACGGTGATGGCGGCTGGCCATATCGCCGCCAAGCACTTCGACGGTGCCATCCTGCACCATGCGGGCACCGGACAGCAGCGCCAGCAGGCTGGATTTACCAACGCCGTCCGGCCCCAGCAGACCGACCATGCAGCCGGCCGGAATATCCAGCGACACGCTATCAAGAGCGCAGGTTTTACCGTACTGCAGGGAAACCTGTTGCAGGCGGGCAACGCTGTCCATGGCTTATTCTGCCGCGATGTTAACGGTCAGGTTCTGTGGCCAGCTGACCTGGTCATCGATTTTCAGCCAGGCTTCTCCGGGCAGACCGGTTTTCACCTGACTGATGTACTTCTGCAGCAGCTGCGGGGCAATGCGGGCGCGCACACGGAACATCAGCTTCTGCCGTTCACTGGCCGTTTCCACGGTTTTCGGGGTGAACTGCGCAGTGGAGGCAACAAAGGAAACCTTGGCCGGAATAACGTAGTCCGGAGCCACATCCAGCACCAGGTGCACATCCTGACCAAGGGCGATGCGGCCGGCGACGGTTTCCGGCAGGAAGAAGGTCATATACACGTCCGACAGGTCGACCATATTGATGACCTTGCCGCCGGCACCCAGAACCTCACCGGGCTGGGCCACCAGAAACTGTACGCGGCCGTCACGCGGCGCGGTGAGAATGCTGTCTGCGAGGTTGGAATCAATATTGGCAATGGCGGCCTGAGCGGCGTTGACGTTGGACTCGGCACCGATCACCTGGGCTTTGGCGGCCTCAATCGCGGCGCGGCCGGCCGCTACCTGGGCTTTGGCGGCATTCACGGCCGCTTCGGCAGTGCGCACTGCCGCGCGGTCATCGTCCAGCACCTGATCGGAAAGCGACCCTTCCGCAGCCAGTTTCTGTGAACGTTTATAACGGCGCTGAGCATTATCGAGCTGGGTTTCGGCCTGAATCAGGCTGGCCTGCAGCGCGGCCAGGTCGCTTTCACGCATGGCCACCTGGGATCTGGCACTGGCCACGGCGGCGCGGGTCTGGGCTTCCTGGGCGACGGCCTGATTGCGCTGGGCAAGCAGTGAATCGGTCTGCATGCGCGCCAGTTTCTGGCCGGCAACGACAAAGTCACCTTCTTTCACCAGCAGCTCTTCCAGACGGCCGCCCAGCTTGGTGGCGACATCCACTTCAGTGGCTTCCAGCCGTCCGTTACCGCTGACGAAAGCATCACCGGGACCGGCGTTCTTCCAGGATTTCCAGGCCTGCCAGCCACCAAGGACGATGGCGGCAACAATGATCAGTGGAATAAGCCGGTTCTTGGGAGAAGATTTCATCGCGGATTCCTGGCGCTGTCTGCTGGTTAATGGACGGTTTATCCGTGCTGTCGCTATCTGTGTATATTTAGCGACCAATCAGTCGGTAGCTATAGTAGGGGCCTGACGCCTCCTCTGGCAACGGGCTTTTGTTGATCTGCATGCGTTAACGGCAGTCATTATGGTAACTCTGTGTTGCAGAAAAACAGCTTCTGCCGCGGACAGGTGAAATATGAGTGATAAAACAACGGCAGAACGGCACCGCTTACCGCCGCAGGTACGCGTTCAGCAGATTCTGGATGCGGCCTTTCATGTCTTTGCTGAGAAAGGGTTTGTTGCCACCCGCATTGATGACATTGCCAGCGCTGCGGGGCTGTCCAAAGGCGGGGTCTATAACCACTTCAGCAGCAAGGAAGAGATTTTTTCCAGCATGGTCCGCTACCGCGTGGAGCAGCGGCCGCCGATTGAGATGCCGGATGAGGCAACACAGATTACCGTGGATCTGATCTGTGAAACCTTCGTGGCGCCGGTGTATGCAGTGTTTGCGGATGACGACGAAATCCGTCTGCTGCGCATCATTATGGTGGAGGCCGCGCGTTCATCTGCGCATCCGGCTGACCGGTTAGGAGCCTACAGCCAGCCCTTTGTCGAGAAACTGCAGCAGGTGGTGGACCGGGGCATTGAACAGGGGAACCTGAAGGCATCCGCTTTCAGCCGCTCGGTCGGCCTGATTGTTACGCCGGCACTGGGCTATATGTTCAACCGCCTGGTGGGGGGGGAAACATCGGCGGCGGCAGTGGCGGCTTACCGTGCTGAACATATTGCCCTGCTGCGTGAAGTGTTGACGGCGGACAAAGAATAAAAAAAGCCCGGCGCTGAGCCGGGCGGAGGAGAGAGGGGGCGCTGTGGCAGAACGGAATTACTCTCCCTGAGCTTCCGTGGTAATGGTCAGGGTCACTTCATCGCTGACATACGGCGCGTATTTACCCATATTGAATTCGGTACGTTTGATCACAGTCGAGGCGTCAAAACCAATCGCCGGTTTTTTCGTCATCGGGTGCTCACCCTGTTTGTTCAGCGTGGCACTGAACACCACCGGCTTGGTCACACCTTTAATGGTCAGGTCGCCGGCAACATCAAATTTATTACCGCCTTTCGGGGTTACTTTGGTGCTTTTGAAGGTCGCTGTCGGGTAATTGGCAACGTCGAAATAATCGGCCTGATTGAGGAATTCTTCCGTCAGTGCCGGTACTTTGGTATCGACAGATTTCACCGGAATGGTGACATTAACAGCGGCTTTGGCCGGTGCTTTGTCGTCAAAGGAAATCGCGCCGCTGACCTCAGAGAATGAGGCGGTCGGGTTGGAAAAACCAAAGTGGTTCCAGGTGGCAATCACACTGGTGTGAGTGGGATCAATGCTGTAGTCCTGGGCCAGGGCGCCGGAGCTGATCATGGTGGCGAGCACGGCGGCACCTGCGGTGGCAAAACGGAATACTTTCATAACATCTCCTTTCCTGTTTCAGGGCGTAAGGGTTAATCAGATCTGCAGGCTGCAGCGCCTGCATCACATCGGATGTCTCCATAATATTCGGGCTGGTTGAAATAACTATGGGGAATTCCTGATAGATAGATTCGAAAGAATCGAACATTTCCCGCCCTGCGCCTGGTGGCTGTCATGCATTCCGGTTGTACAAAAAATCATCTTTCTGTTGAATTAAGATATCTTAAGATATATCTTAAATGCATCGTAACAACAGAGATAATGATTATGCACGCTATGAAAGGACGGGGCCGCGGACAGCGGGGCCATCACGATCCACTGGATGACATGGATGAAGGGCGTGGCCGTGGTCAGCGCCGGCGGCGGTTGTTCAAAGCCGGTGACCTGAAGCTGTTGCTGCTGGAAATCATCCGTCAGCAGCCCAGTCATGGTTATGAGGTAATCCGCTCCATTGAAGAGCTGGTGGGCGGTGATTACAGCCCCAGTCCGGGCACGATTTATCCGACCCTGAGTCTGCTGGAAGATATGGGGCTGGTGGCGTCGGCCGCGGACGGCGGGCGCAAATCTTACCGCATCACCGCGGCGGGCGAAGATCACCTGCAGCAGCAGCAGCCGGCGCTGGCCGGGGCGCATGCGCGCCTGCAGCAGGTGCAGGCACACGGTCGTGGCCGGCGCATACCGGCCATCCGCCGGGCGATGGAAAATCTGAAAACCGCACTGCGGCTGCAGCTGGAAGACGGCGAGCCGGAGCCACAGCGGCTGGAACGTATGGCGGCGATCATTGATGCCGCTGCCCTGGAGATCGAAAAAGTCTGAACGGCCGCAGCCGGAGGAAGCCATGAGTACTGAACAATACCTGCGTCAGGCCGGCGTGAAACCAACCCGTCCGCGGCTGCTGGTGCTGGATGCACTGCAGCTGGCGGAGCAGCGTTACCTGACCGCCGATGAGGTTTATCTGTGGCTGAGCCGGCAGCAGCACCGGCTGGGACTGGCATCTGTGTACCGCGTGCTGGCCGATCTGGAGCAGGCCGGGCTGGTACGACGCCACCAGTTTGATAAAGCCAAGGCCTGTTATGAACGGGTCAGTGGTGCTGCTCCGCTGATTCATCTGGTCAACACCCGCGACGGGGACATCGTTGCACTGGAAAATGAAGCCCTGCTGGCATCGCTGAAGCAGGCGGCCGGTGAGCTGGGCTTTGACGTGCTGGATATGGAGCTGAAGGTCTTTGTCAGTCCGTCGGAGCCGGCGCTGGCCGGCTCAGCGTAACGGAATCACATACAGCGACTGCTGCGGTGGCCGGCGGAAACTGTCGACCTGCTCAAACCATTCATAGTCGTGGCCGTGGCCACGCTGCTCGGCAGAATTCGGCAGCCAGCTGCCGTAAATATAATCGATGGTTTTATTTACCGTATCCGGGTTCACCGCACTGACGTGAAAGGCCGCGACTTTCTGTGCCGGTAAGGTCAGCGCCATCATGCCGGCCGGCAGGGCGTCTGCAGGCAGTGACTGCGCGGTGGGTATTGGTACGGCGGCCAGATGCTGCAGCTGTTCTTCACTGAAATCCCCGCCCGGACTGATGCTCAGACCGAGAAAGGTATCTTCCTGCCGTGGCGCTATTTCCTGCTGCCGTGCCAGCAGCTCACGCCACGCACTTTCCATTAAGTGGCAGTAACTGCCGGCACTGATAAAGGGCGAGGGAATGGCCGACAGTATGCCGATCAGCTGCAGCGCAGGGCGCATAAAAATCTGCGGTTCGGTGTGTAATTCATGCCAGCGGTGATACAGATGCTCAGCACTCAGCAGCGGTTTTTTCTGCAGCTGCACCGCTGGCCGTTGCCGGCGGAAGGCGCCGGGGGTCAGGCCGAACACCTGACGGAAGGAACGGGTCAGTGCGGCCTGCGAGGTAAAGCCACAGGCCAGGGCAATGGCCAGAATCCCGTCCTCTGAATTCAGCAGCAGCTGTGCCGCCCGGGTCAGCCGCCGGCCGCGGACATAGCCACCCAGGGTATCGCCGGTGAGGCTGCGGAACAGGCGCTGAAAATGCCACGGCGATAAGCCGGCTTCCGCCGCCAGCCGGGTAATGCTGACTTCATCATCCAGATGATTCTCAATATGACCGATCAGGTTCTGTATCAGGCGACGGTGGTCCATAAGCAAATCAGCAGCACAGATTATCAAAAACGACAGCGGCAAAGTTTTTAAGGTAACACCCTTGTCTGCCGGAGTGTTTCTTATGACTGAGCTGAACTCAAGTAATTTCCGCCGCCGTGCTTTTCACGCCGGCCTGTTATATCTGCTGATTATTGTCTGTGGCATGAGTGCCGAACTGGCGGTGCGCGGGCCATTGATCAGCGCGGATTATGCGCAGACGGCGGCCAGTCTTCTGCAGCAGCAGGTGCGCTTCCGCAGCGGCTTTATGCTCGACCTGCTGATGATCTGTGCCGATGTGATGCTGGCGCTGCTGCTTTACCGGTTACTGCAGCCGGCCGGCCGGAGGCTGTCATTTATGGCGGCGCTGCTGCGGTTGCTGCAGGCGGTGTTGCTGGCGGTGAATTTAATGCTGTATTTCACCGCCTTGCTGGTGCTGCAGAACACGGCTCTGAACGGGGTGTTCCAGCCGTCACAGATACAGGCAGTGGCCGCCTTTCTGTTGCAGTTGCATGCCGTTGGTTATGACTTCGGACTGATCTTTTTTGCTTTGTCGAATATCTGCCTGGCGCAGCTGATTCTGCGTATGGAGAACATGCCGGACTGGCTGGGTTATGCGCTGCTGGCGGCGGCGGTTGTGTACCTGAGCGGCAGTCTGCTGCGCTTTACGCTGCCTTGGCTGGCAGAGCAGATGCAGCCGGCTTATCTGATTCCGCTGCTGAGCGAATCGGCGTTCTGTCTGTGGCTGTTATCCCGGCAATGCCGCCATTACCGGCCGGCGCTGGCGGAATAAAAAAAAGCGGGAGCAGAGCTCCCGCAAGCCGTTTACGGAGGAGAGCGATCAGCGGCCGACTTTCAGGTTCGACCAGGAACGGGTGCGGATTTTTTCCGCTTTCATGGGCAGGGCGGTCAGCGGATAGAGTTTTTCTTTCATCTCCGCGGACGGATACAGCGCCGGGTCAGAACTCAGCGCGGCGTCCACCAGACTGTCGGCAGCTGAGTTCGGATTGGCGTACATGGCTGCGTTGGAACAGCGGGCAATCACCTCCGGACGCAGCAGGTAGTCGACAAATTTCAGGGCGGCTGCCGGATTAGGGGCACCAACCGGCATGACCATGCTGTCAAACCAGACCGGCGCACCTTCCGCTGGCAGTGACAGGGCAATGGTGAAATCCTTGCCGGCTTTTTTCGCATTCTGGCCGGAAACTGCCAGAGCACCCGACCAGGCAACGGTCACACAGATTTCGCCGCTGGCCAGATCCGACATAAAGTTGGACGAATTAAAGGTGCGGATATAAGGACGGATGGTTTTCAGATAATCCTCAACCTTGTCGTAATCGGCTTTTTTGGTGCTGTCCGGTGGCAGGCCCAGATACGACAGGAAAATTGGCATAATTTCCGACGGCGAATCGAGGAAGGTGACACCACAGTCACTCAGTTTTTTCATATTGTCGACCGCCAGCAGATCATCCCAGCTGCTCAGGCTGTCTTTGCCGGTCGCGGCTTTAACGGCTTCTTTGTTGTAACCAATGATGTTGGTGCCCCACAGGTAAGGCACCGCATAGTCATTGTTTTTGTCACCGACGCTGCGTTCCAGTTTCATAAAAGCCGGATCGATATGACTGAGGTTGGCTAACTGCGTTTTATCCAGTTTGATGATGGAGCCGGCCTGAATCAGACGGCCAATGCCAACGGCACCGGAAAAGGCCAGGTCATAACCCGAACTGCCGGTCAGCAGTTTGGCTTCCATGGCTTCCTGACTGTCGTAGGTATCGTAAATGACTTTGGTACCGGTTTCTTTTTCGAAATCAGCAATCACATCGGTGGGAATATATTCATACCAGTTGTAGATGCGCAGTTCGTCGGCCTGGGCCAGACAGCTGGCTGAAATCATCATGGCGGAAATCAAGCGGAGTATTTTCATAGTCAGTCCTGCTTTTGAGTCGTAGGTTGCCGTCGTACGGTCAGAGCATTCTTTCTTTCCGGTGCAGCGACGGGGCGGTCTGTGCCGCCCTCGTCAGAAGGCCGTTATTTTTCCAGCATGCGCGCCAGAGTGCGGAACATATACGGGGTGTCCGTATCTTCCTTTGGCTCCGCGGTCGGCAGCGATGACTGCTTCACAATCACCGTGCCGGAGTTAAAATCGATAAAAATATACTGGCCGTGAATACCACTGCCGAGCATGCATGGATAGTCATCGTTATAGACGTACCACTGACTTTTATAGGAAGCACCGGGCAGCCAGAAATTAAAGTATTTATCCCGGGCAAACACGTCCGGGTCGGCACCGGCGGCAATTTTTTCCACCACCGCCGCAGGAATAATCTGTTTACCCTGCCATTCGCCTTTATTGGCGATCATGCTGGTATAACGTGCCATATCGCGCGCCGTGGCATTAAAGCCGGCACCGACACCACAGCGGCCGGCGTTATCGGTGAGGAAAAAGGCATCCTGTTCACAGCCCAGCGCCTGCCAGATTTCAGACATGGCTTTGGCCGGTGTCTTGCCGGAAACGCGTTCAAATACCCAGCCGAGCACTTCAGTCACGGCGGTGACATAGTGGAATTTATTGCCGTGTTCGCCTTTCTTTTTCAGCGACGGTAAAAATTCATACATGCTGAAATTGTTGGGGTATTCCTGCGGCGCTTTTTTATAATTCCCCACGTAGAAGAACTGGCACACGGTGGAGTCCGGATCGTTATAGTCTTCGACGTAATCAATGCCGACCGCCATATTCAGCATGTCGCGGATCGTGGCGTCGGCAAAAGCGGAACCTTTCAGTTCCGGCAGAATACTTTCCACCACCGCGTTGTCATCCAGCCTGCCGTCATCAATCAGGGTTTCCAGCAGTACACCGGTCAGGGATTTGGTGACGGAAAACATGATGTGACAGTCATCCGCCTGCTGGCCGTTGAAATAGTTTTCATACAGCAGCTCACCGTTCTGCATCACCACAAAGGCATCGGTACGGGTCACGTGCAGGTGATGCAGCAGATTCTGTTCACCACCACCGATGGACGGGAACATCAGGGCTTCAATGTCTTTACTGCGGTCGTGCAGTGGCAGTTCACTGATGGTGGCGCCGCGTCTGACCGGGGTGCTGGGCGCCAGATTGCGCACATTGTGCATCCCCCAGCGGTTATAAGGTGCGGTCATCCAGTTGGCATAGGTCACCAGGTTTTCCGCCGCCGGCGGATTGCCCGTCATCAGTTCCGGTGTGAGGAAGGTGTTTTCATCGACCCTGGCATACAGGTCGGCGACGTAGCCGGCAATGTCCGCTGTCAGATGGGGATGATTGTGCATAAGAAATCTCCTGTGGCCTGACTTGAAGTTATGTGACTAAAATATTTTGGTCAATAAAAAGTTTTTGTGATGCAAAAAATGTCCGGAATGTGCACAATGAGCGCGGCGCTGGATTTTGGGTGAGATATGGCCGGGTTACGCGAGAAACAGAAACAGCAGCGACGTGAAGCCATCGCTGCGGCGGCGATGCAGCTGTTTGTGGAAAAAGGCTTCAACAGAACACGTATGGAAGACATCGCGGCGGCGGTGAATGTGTCGGGGCAGACGGTGTTCAATTATTACCCGAGTAAACAGGTGATCCTGTTTGAGTTTCTGCGCCGCGCCGATAACTCGGCGCTGGAAGCGGTTTATAACACCCTCAACCCGGCCGATGATCCGGTGGATGTGCTGTGCGGTCTGGTGGAAATTATCACCGAGCTGGAGCTGCAGCTGATGCCACCACCGCTGTGGCGTGAAATTCTGCCGATGATTCTGTTCAACCCCAGGGACGAGCTGCCGGAAACCTATGCCAGAGGCAATGACGAACTGGTGGCGGAAATCCGAAAATTCCTGCAGGCAATGCTGGCGGCCGGCACCATCAGTGCCGCCACCGATCTCGATTTCGCAGCCTTTATGATCAACGACTACGGCCACCTGCAGATGGTGCGGCTGGTGGCCAGCGATGAGCCGGACTGGGCCGGCTTCCGCGACAATGTACGCAGCAGTATTACCCTGTTTGTGAAGGGCATGCTGCAGCCGGGTTAAGCGTTTACTGATCCTGTGGGCCGGTGACGCTGGCGTACACTTCTGCCTTCCCATCCTGCGTTAACAGCAGCACCTGATAAGGCATAAATTTATCGCCCATTTCCATGCCCGGGCTGCCCACCGGCATCGCCGGTACGCTCAGGCCGATGGCGCCGGCTGGCGGTGCGGCGAGAAACTGCTGCACATAGCGCGCGGGCACATGGCCTTCAAACACGAAGCCGGCTTCTGACACGGCACTGTGGCAGGAACGGTATTGCGGGCCGATATGCAGCCCGGCTTTCACGGCGGCAAGATCCTGCGGATGCTCCGCATGGGTATGAAAACCCTGGGCCTGCATATGCTCGATCCAGTCACCGCAGCAGCCACAGGTCGGGCTTTTGTATACCGTCAGTTCCGTTGCCGCGGCGAACGGGGCCGATGCCAGCAGGGCGGAAAACAACAGGCTTTTCATGCGTTATTCCTCTGTTTTATTCAGACACAGAATTCAGAACCAGAACTTCAGCCCGGCCAGATAATGGGTATCGGCCACCGGCTCGCCAGCATCGCTGATGGCAGCTGCGGTATCAGAAAAATAGCGGCTCCATTCCACGCCAATATAGGGCGCAAACCGGCGGCTGAATTCATAGCGTAAACGCAGACCCAGCGCACCGTCGGTAAGGCCGGTATAAAGTCCATTTTCTGTATCGTCTTTGCCGTAAGCGGTTAATTCCGCGCGGGTCTGTAAGATCAGTCTTTGCGTAAACAGCAGCTCGTATTCGGCTTCGCCGGATAATGCGCTGCGGCCTGCGTCGCCTATATACAGGGTCAGGTCGGTTTCAAACCAGTAGGGTGCCAGCCCCTGAATACCGAGTGCCAGCCATTGGCGATCTTCACCTTCGTCGCCGTTATAGCTATCGAATTTTGCACCCAGTAAGGCATCGAAATAGCCGCTGATGGCGTGGTTCCACAGCAGTTCGGTTTCTGCTTCTTCCACGCTGCCATCAGCAAATTCACCTTCGGCATTGATCTGTAAGCGATTCCAGGTGGTGCCATACCAGGCAGTCAGATCGTAAGCACCGCGTTCGTCGTCGGGCTCGTATTCCAGCCGGTCGCCAAGCACGGACCAGAATAAATGCTCGTCGGCCATTTTCAGTTGCCGGGGACCGGGCAGGGCATAAGGGCCGCTGTCCAGGGTGTAGCCGTTGCTGTAAGCGTGTGGATCACGGTCGCCGCTGACGTCAGCAACAGCCGGCAGTGAACTCAGGGTGATGGCGACAAGCGCTAAGGATTTAATCTTCATCATGCCACCACCACCTCGCGGAACATGCCCGCATCCATATGAAAGGCGAGATGACAGTGCCACGCCCAGCGCCCCACTTCATCTGGCGTGGTGAGGAAGCTGATGCGCTGCGCCGGCTGCACCTGGATGGTGTGGCGGCGGGCGAGTAATTCACCATCGGCATTTTCCAGATCACTCCACATGCCGTGTAAATGCATGGGGTGAGTCATCATGGTGTCGTTCTGCAGAATCACCCGCACCCGTTCATTCTTATTCATCGCCACCGGCGTGGAATCACCGAATTCCACGCCATCGAACGACCAGGAATAACGCTCCATATTGCCGGTTAAATGCAGCTCAATTTCACGTACCGGTACGCGCCGGTCGTCGAGCACACCCTGGCGGGATTTCAGATCGGCATGGGTTAATACCTTGTGACCTTTTGGCCGCAGACCTTTTTCACTCAGGTTGCGCAGGCCGACACCGGGGTCATCCAGATTGGTGCGCGGGGTATCGACGCGCATATCCACCGAGGCACTGTATTCGCTGCTGGCGTGCCGCACGTTCTGTGATGGTTTGGCTAGTGGATTCAGCGGCATATCCGCGCTTGGATGCTGGCTGTGATCCATGCCGCTCATGGCATCGTGGTTCATGGCACCATGATTCATAGTGTCATGGTTTATAGCATCGTGATTCATTGCAGAATGATCCATGCCATCCATAGTATTCATACCCGCCATATCCGCATGATCAGCGTGCTGCATAGTGCCCATCATGTCCTGCATGCCCAGCCATTCCACCGGATCGGTTGCCGGTACCTCAGCGGTTAAACCTTCCTGCACCGCCAGCGTGCCGCGGGCGAAGCCGGAGCGGTCCATACTCTGGGCGAAAATGGTGTGTGCATCTGCGGTCGGTTTAACAATCACATCGTAGGTTTCGCCGGGACCGAAGCGGAATTCATCCACCATCACCGGTTCCACTGCCTGACCGTCGGCCTGCACCACCATCATTTTCACGCCGGGAATACGCACGTCATAAAACGAGTTACTGGCGGCATTAATAAACTGCAGGCGTACGGACTCGCCGCGTTTGAATAAGCCGGTCCAGTTGCCTGCCGGCGTGGTGCCGTTCATCAGATAGGTGAGCACGCTGGCGGATACGTCGGCCAGATCGGTGGGGTTCATGCGCATCTGATTCCACATGCGGCGCTTCTGTAACGCACTGGTAAAGCCCAGCGCAGAAATATCATCAAAGAACTGCGCCATGGCGGGCTGATTAAAGTTGTACCCATCGCTCTGGGTTTTCAGCCGTGCGAACACAGCCATCGGGTCGTCGTCGGTCCAGTCGCTGAGCTGCACGATATGGGAGCGGTCAGCATGGATGTGGTGAGCACCATCTTTCGGTTCAATAATCAGCGCGCCGTACATGCCGGTCATTTCCTGAAAACCGGTATGGGAGTGATACCAGTAGGTGCCGCTTTGTTTCAGCGGGAAGCGGTAAACGAAGGTGTCACCCGGGGCGATACCTCGATAACTGAGGCCGGGAACACCATCCATATCGTGCGGCAGAATAATGCCGTGCCAGTGAATGGACGTGGGCACTGACATGCGGTTGGTGACGCGGATGGTGACGGTATCGCCTTCGCGCAGGCGCAGGGTGGGTGCGGGAATGGAACCGTTGATGCTGGTGGCGCGGCGTACGTTACCGGTGAAGTTGACGAAGGTTTCATCGATCACCAGATCAATGGTTTTGCCGGTTAATACCGCTGCGGAGCCATGTTGAGTCTGCTGCTGGTTGCGTGAGGCGGCGTAGCTGAGGCCGGGCACCAGCGCGAGCATGCCGCCGCTGGCCAGCCCCTGCACAAAGCGGCGGCGGTTAAGTTGGGGAAGAGGAGCAGAGTCTGTCATGAGGAGAGTCCGTACGCGTCGTTTTACCCAGAGTAAGTAACTGCGCCTGACACCGGCATGACCCGAACATGACAAAAGCGTAATGTTGTGTGCATTTAAGGGCTGCCATAATAAAGGCTCAGACAGAGGAAATAACAATGCGCCTGCTGGTGGTGGAAGACGAACAGAAAACCGGTGAATACCTGCAACAGGGGTTGAGCGAGGCGGGCTTTATGGTCAGTCTGGCGCACAACGGCCTGGACGGACATCATCTGGCCATGACCGAAGCGTTCGATCTGATTATCCTCGATGTGATGCTGCCGGATGTGGATGGCTGGCGCATTCTGCAATCCCTGCGTGACGCAGAAAAGCAGACGCCGGTGTTATTCCTGACCGCGCGTGACAGCATTGAAGACCGGGTGAAAGGGCTGGAGCTGGGTGCCGACGATTATCTGGTTAAACCCTTCGCCTTTGCTGAACTGCTGGCACGGGTGCGCACGTTATTGCGCCGTGGTTCGTCTCCGGTTCAGACTGATCAGTTAGTGGTCGCTGATTTAATCCTCGATATTCCCAAACGCCGGGCACAGCGTGGTGGTAAAAAAATTCAGCTAAGCCAGAAAGAATTTGCCCTGCTGGAGCTGCTGGTGCGGCGCCAGTGTGAAGTGCTGCCACGCTCTCTGATTGCCTCGCAGGTGTGGGACATGAATTTTGATTCCGACACCAATGTGATTGATGTGGCCATCCGCCGTCTGCGCGCCAAAATCGACGATGATTTTTCACCGAAATTAATTCATACCGTGCGCGGCATGGGCTACAAACTGGATATGGAAGACGGTGATGATTAAACGCCGGCCGATGTCACTGACCCTGCGGGTTTTATTATTTGTCAGTCTGGTGATCGGCCTTGGCTTTCTGTTAATTGCCAGTCTGATTATGCGTTCCATTGAGCATCATTTTGCCGAGCAGGATGCGGGTGAACTGAACGCCATTGTGCATGTCATCAGCGCTGCCCTGCAGCAGCACGGAGCGGACGGGGATTTTCTCAGCGCCGAATTACCGGCGCTGGTGGCCGGCCATCATGGCACCCGCTTTGAGATCCGCGATATGAACGGACTGCTGCTGGCACCGGCCAGCGATGACGGCTTTGCCACCGCCGCTGCATTGCTGAACCCGGCAACCGGGGTAACGGCGGCGACGCTGCATGTCTGGCAGCAGGGGGATCAGACCTTCCGCGGTGTGGTGACCCGGGTGCAGACCGGTGAGGGCCTTTACCGTGTGACCGCAGCTATCAATATGGGCTTTCACCTGCAGTTCCTGCGCAGTTTCCGTGACAGTCTGTGGCTGATTCTGCTGGTAACCGGTGTGCTGACTCTGCTCGCCGCCGCCTTTGCCGTGTATCAGGGACACCTGCCGCTGCGTGGTTTAATCCGCAGTATGCAGCAGATTCAGACCAGTAATCTGGATGTGCGGATTGATCCGCAGACACTGCCCTCCGAGTTACGCGGCCTGGCCAATTCATTCAATACCATGCTGGCACGGCTGCAGCAGGGCTTTGAGCAGCTGACGCATTTTTCCTCCGATATTGCCCACGAATTACGCACCCCGCTGACCAGTCTGATGACGCAGATTCAGGTGACTTTAAGCAAACCGCGCGATGCCGGAACCTACCGCGAGCTGATGTATTCCAGTCTGGAAGAACTGGAACGGCTGAGCAAAATGGTGGCGGATATGCTGTGGCTGGCGAAAAGTGACAATCAGTTAATTCAGCCGCAGCTGAGTGAGCTGAATATGCATGACGAAATTCAGGATTTATTTGAATTTTTTGAGGCGCTGGCGGCAGAGAAATTAATCACCCTGCAACAGCAGGGCAGCGTATCACCGCTGAAAGCCGACCGCGGATTACTGCGCCGGGCACTGTCGAATTTATTATCCAATGCGCTGCGTTATACCCCGGCTGGTGGGTACGTCAGCGTGCAGCTGAGTGAAGAAAACGGCCGCGTGCTGATCCGCGTCAGCAATCCCGGTGACGATATTGCGCCGCAGCATCTGCCCAAACTGTTTGATCGTTTCTACCGTGCTGACCCGGCGCGCAGCCGGCAGTCGGAAGGCGCGGGTCTGGGGCTGGCAATCACCCGTTCCATTATCCACGCGCACGGCGGTGATATCCGCGCTTCATCCGGCGCCGGCCTGACCTGTTTTACCATCACACTGCCGGCCGCCGCGGCGGAGCCGCATTCCGGCCAGTGAAAAACGGCCGTTGCCTGGCTGTCCCGCACAGGACAGACGCAGAACTGAGGTAAAACCGGGCTGATAATAAAGAATTATTAACGCGCCGGTGTCCGCTCAGTCAGCGGATATTCATGTGGATGAAATTGCTGCTGTCTGCATTGCGGGGTAACGTCCAGCTCTCTGTTCTTAGGAGTTCAGTCATCATGGAAGTGGTTTTTGCCTATCAGTCTTTAAATTCCAGCAGCCGTCTTGATCATGGCCTGTCGGCGTCGACCCGGCAGCGCTTTCAGCGCTCAGCGCATAATATGCTGAGCCGGAAGTACCCGGCACAGGGGGGGGCTCTCCGTTATCCGTACAGCGAAGTGGTGCCGGGGGATGAAGCCCTGCAGGGGCCGGCGGAATTGCTGCCACTGGCCGGGGAAGGGTATCTGCAGCGGAATCCGAAAAAGCGCCGCCGCAGCGATGATGACGATGATCCGGGGCCGCAGCATAAAAAGAGAAAACTGTTATCCGCCGAAGATGAAATGCTGAGCATGGTCCAGGGGAAAGCCCGTAATATTTATCAGCTGGCGCACCGGGTGTTTGGTCTGAAATGCAGCCTGATTGTTTTAGGCGAACTGGACTCCGGGCATCAGGACTGGGAAGCCATCAGCGCCGCGGCCGGAGACCGTATCCATTCTTCTGTGCAGGCCAAAGCCTGTCAGTGTTTCAGCTCGCACAGTTTCACTCCGGACTCGCAGTTTGTGGCTGAGGGCGTTGGCTGGTGTGCCTTCCGCTGCAGCGGGGTGCTGGCGGTTTTTGTGCACGTGCCTAACGCCCAGGCAAAATCCGTTACCTCCGGCAAAAAATTCTATCAGGATATAAAAAACGTGCTGCTGCAGGCGCAGAACGGTGGCGTTGCGGATGTGGTGATGGGAGACACCAATCAGAGCCGCGACAGCTTCAGTGCCGAGGTGATTTCTGCCGGTACCGGCTGGGACTTCCTTGACGGCCATGCCTCCGGCCGTGAGATCACCACCCCGGATACCTTTTCCCCGCAGGCGCTGAGCCATGGCGGCACCAATTCCGCCGACAGCAAAAAATACGACGTGGCGCTGTACAACACCGACACGGTCAAAAATCTCACGGTGGAATACATTTCCCGCCTGTCGTTTCTGCCGCAGTCATCGGCGGCCTACACCGACCATATGGGACTGCTGGTGAAAGTGGAGAAGAAAAGCGGCGAAGGCTGACCCTGCTGCGGTATGGTTCAGTGTGCCGGCAGCCGGCTCAGCCAGTCGGCTTCCGCGGCGGCGCTCAGTGCGGAGGCCGGCATGCTGTTATCGGCACTGGCCGGCTGATACTGATCGCCCGGCCCGGCGCTGCTTTCCAGTTGCCATGCGCCATCACGCCAGCAGGCATCTGCGGCCACGGACTGCTGCGGGGTATGCACCATATAATGACGGCAGAAATCCCCCTCGCGGACTTCTGACCAGCGCAGTTCCAGCCGCGTGTGATCGTTGATGGTTTCCACGCTGCCACTGCTCAGCGACGACAGGGCATGCTGATAGGCGGCATTGACGGTTGGCGCCGACGCCGGCCACTGCCAGTAGAGAACACTGGCCAGGGCAACGCTGGCGGCGATTCCCCAGCCGGCATAAAACGGACGGCGGCGGGCGGGCAGACGATGTACCTTGCTGTCGCTGTCGCTGTCGTCGTCTTCCGGCTGGTGGTTGAGAATCAGGGCTTCCAGTCCGTCGGGCAGGGGCTGGCTGCCGAGCTGATCAAAGAAGCGGCGGGCAGCCTGATCCGCCTGCTGTAACTGCTGCAGCCGCTGCTGCAGTGATGCAGAGTGCTTCAGTTCGCGGTGCACGGCGTCCATTGCGGCTGCGGGCAGCTCGCCGTCCATATAGGCGGAAAGCTGTTCATCAGAGATATGAGTCATGGGCATTTCCTCCTTATTCACAGGGCTTTGCTCAGCTGCTGGCGCGCACGCGACAGACGGCTCATTACCGTGCCAATCGGCACATCCATAATGTCTGCCGCTTCCTGATAGCTGCGGCCTTCCACTGCTACCAGATACAGCACGGTGCGCAGGGATTCGTTCAGGTTCTGCATACGCTGCTGCACCCGTTGCAGGGTGGCCAGATTTTCATGCTGGTCGGCGGTGTCAGGGACGGTCAGCATCTGCTCGTGTTCTTCCGTAAAGGTGTCAGATGGTTTTTCGCGACGCATAGTATCAATCCACAGGTTGCGGCACAGACGGTACAGCCAGCGGTCGAAATGGGTATCCGGCTGATACTGCTGCCAACGGGAGAGCGCCCGCTCAACCGTTGCCTGAAGGAGGTCGTCCGCGTTATCGGGCTGGCCGGTGAGGGCCAGGCAATAACGGCGCATGGCCGGCAGCGTCTGTATCAGTTGCTGCTGAAACCCTTGATATTTGCTGTTCATGATGGATCAACGCCATGTCCGGTACTTTATTCCCAAAGTGGAAATAAAGTGGGGATCTTA
Organism: Pseudomonadota bacterium; assembly: GCA_030145845.1. Lineage (GTDB taxonomy): Bacteria > Pseudomonadota > Gammaproteobacteria > Pseudomonadales > Oceanobacteraceae > Venatoribacter. Next base: position 77,836 of record JAIXHJ010000015.1, on the reverse strand, counting down.
TCGTTTATAGTGTTACCAGCTTACATGCTGACACTGAGGTTTGCCGTGAAATCTGTTTTTCCCCTGTTATTACTGATCCTGCTGAGTCTGCCTCTGCACGCCGATGACGACGTGGAGGATAGTGTGGACGACAGCGTGGCAGAGGAAGTGGAAGACGATCTCGATGACGACGCCGAAGAGGCGGCGGAAGACGGCCTCGACCGGGCGGCAGACGAGGCGGCTGAAGCGGCTCAGGAAGCGCTGGCAGAAGCGATGGAGCGGCGCCAGGCAGCGCAGGAAAAACTGGATGAAGCGCTCGAGGATGCGCTGGAAAATCAGGTGGAACGCCTGCTGGAAAAAACCTCGGCGGCAGAAGACGAAAGCATCACGGAAGATGTCAGCGAAGAAGAACTGACCCAGCTGTGGGATGTGGAAGAGCGGCTGGATAATCTGGAACTGGATGCCCTGCCCGATCAGTTCATCAAAGTACTGACGGCAGAGCAGTTACAGCAGGCACGGGCGCAGGGGCTGACGATTCTGGCCACGCAGCCGCTGGAAGCCCTGGGCGGGATTCTGGTGACCTTTGCGCCGCTGCCGGAGGATGCCGACCTCGACGTGGCACCCAACCATCTGTACCAGCTCGACGCTGACAGCAGCCCGCAGAGCGCAGAGTCTGAACCACCGCTGCCGGCGGCCGGATTGGCAGCCATGACCGGCCTGCAGGCACCGCTGCCGGCGCAGCGCCGCATCGGCCTGATGGATTCGGCGATTGATACGGCTCACCCCTGTCTGCACACGGCAGACGTGCTCCAGCGTTCCTTCGTCGCCGATGGCAGTCAGCCTGATCAGCGTCACGGTACGGCCATGGCCAGTGTGATGGCCGGGGCAGCGGACTGTGGTGCTGCCGGTGTGCTCAGTCAGGCGACGCTGGTGAATGCCATCGTCTTTGCCCGCAGCCCGCAGGGACCGGTGGTGGCATCGGCAACCCAGCTGATTACCGGTCTCGACTGGCTGCTGCAGGAACAGGTCCGGCTGGTGAACCTGTCACTGTCCGGACCGCCGAACCCGGTACTGGAAGCCGCGCTGACACAGGCGCGTAAACTGGGGGTGCAGCTGATCAGCTCCGTCGGTAACGAAGGCGGGGCCGCCTTCCCGCGTTATCCGGCAGCCTATGATTCGGTACTGGCTGTTACCGCCGTCGACAGAAACAAACAGATTTTTACCCGGGCGGTGCGTGGCGATCATGTAGAATTAGCCGCGCCGGGTGTCGGCATGGCCGTGGCCGGTGAGGGCGGCACGTACCGCATGGACGGCACGTCACTGGCGGCGGCCCTGACCACCGCGGCGCTGGCGACCCGGCCGCCGCAGGATGTCACTGCTGAGCGGCAGCAGCTGCAGCAGTCGGCACTGGATCTGGGAGAGCCAGGTCGTGATACGGTCTATGGCTACGGCCTGCTGCAGATGCAGGGGCTGACAGAGATTAACGCAGAGAACAGGTAATCCGGAGACAGGCAGATAAGCGCCGCCCGGAGCAGACAAACGATGACCATTTACCGATTATGCTGCCCGGCAGTCATCACAGCGGCCCTGCTGTGCGCTCCGGTGCAGGCCGAATTTGCCGTGACGCTGGGTGCGGGGGCGGAGTACGACAGTAATGTCGAAGTCGAGGAAGCGGAGACAGACGCCGGGCTGGGTGATACCGCGGCGGTGCTGGATCTGAAGCTTGAGCTTAGCCAGCGGTTTGCTGAGCAGTGGAAGGTCAGGGCCCTGTATCTGCTCAACGACATCCGCTGGCAGAACTACAACGACTATGACACCCGCCTGCACACCGGGATCGTCAGTCTCCGCCATCAGGCCGGCGTGCTGATCAGCGAAGTGTCGGCGGTGCTGGCCAATGCCGAACTGGATGGCAATGCCTTTCTGCAGATGCAGCGTGTCAGTCCGTCACTGGGCTGGATGGTGAACAGCGACTGGTATCTGCGTGCCCAGCTGGATGCCACGCGCAAGGATTTCAATGACTACGACTGGCGTGACAGCGACGGTGTAGCCCTGCGTCTGCAGTTCTACCGCTTTCTCGACCGCACCGCGTTTTACCTCACCGGTTACTGGCAGTGGAAAACTGAGACAGCAGACAATCCCGAGTACAGTTATCACGCCGGCATCGGCCGGCTGGCGCTGAAACGCGACTGGACGCTGGCCGGACGGCTGTACACCGCACGTCTGTTCGGCCGTGCGGAGCACCGCGCTTATCAGCATCCGCGCCTGGATATCGGCGACTCCCGCCATGACTGGCGGCTGGCCGCCGGTCTTGCCGGCGAAGCGGAACTGGGTGCCGACTGGAGCACAGAGCTGACGCTGCGTTACGACGACTACCGCTCCAATCTCGGCGCCGCCGATTATGATCAGTACCGGCTGGAAGCCGGGCTGAAGTGGCAGTTCTGAACTTCACATATATGGGAAATGAGAATTTTTATAGATATTGAGGTGGATATGTATAGATTTCAGTGAAATTTATACATACAGCACAGGATCCGCTCTGGCGTCTTATCACGTTCCTTCACTGCCGTTGGATAACACTATCAGCTGGAAACCCGTGCAGTGTGGAAAAATACAGCGGAAGCACCCCGCTATCTGGCAGAACTGAAAGGGGTTGCAGCCACAATTCCCAATGAGGCTATTCTGCTTAATACGGTGTCGCTGCAGGAAGCGAAAGACAGTTCCGGGATCGAGAATATCGTTACCAGTCATTGTGAGTTGTATAAAACACACCAGTTAACGGAGGCCGCGGTCACTCTGGCAACCAAGGAAGTACAGGACTATATCCATGCCCTTCGGCAGGGACTTATGGTCGTCCGGCAGCAGAAAATTATCTGCCTGACGGAACATGGTTTGGTAGTGAAAGCAAAAGCCGGGCGCAGCAATTACTACATTAATCAGCCCTTGTATGCCCTGCTCTGTGAACAGACATAAGACAGCGGTCACTTTTCTGACCTGGTTCAATAACTGGCCTGATATTCCGAGTGGCCGCCTTTGTCAATAATTCGCCCCTGAGGTTTATGGACGGGTGCTATGGATGAGCTGATTCACCTGCTGGTGATTGTTCCCTTACTGTTTCTGTTTGTTGCCATTCTGGGCGTAGTGGGCTTTGTCAAAGCTGGCGGACTGAAACGCCGGGTGTGGCTGCTGGAAAAGCGTCTGCGGGAACTGGAGGGCAGCGGACGGTCCGTTGCTGAAGCGCCTCCGGTGGTGGCGGCTGCAGGAGGGCACCGGTAGCAGAGGCCGTAACCCGAGTAGCCACTGACGTGGCACCGGCACCATTGATCTTCGCGGCGCCGGAACCTTCATCAGCACCATGGCCGCCGTTGTACCTGAGCACAACTGGTGGCAGCGTGCTCTGGCGCTGCAGATACGACCTCTGACTGGCCGGTTGTACCAGAGCTGGCTGTAGTCCTCAGACCCGGGATGGCTGGAGGTTATTTCTCCGGAGGCTGCCATTGCAGAAGGGAGGAAATGTCCTGTTCTCCCTGCTGCTCCTTCAGCTGGCGCCGTTTCCCGGCAAAGCGTTCATACTCGGTGAATGCCTTTTCCTCTGCCTGCTTTTTGCTTATGTGGCCTGCACCTTCAAGTACGCTGCGGTCGTTGAACTGTAAAAACTGGTCCAGTTTGGTTTGCCAGTCACGCAGAAAAACCTGTTGCCGGCGCTCTGCCTGATCTTCAGCAAAGTCGAGCCACATAATGACAATCCGGTTCAGCTCTTTGATTTCTGTTTCGCTCAGGTAATTCTTGGCCGTGGTGACATCGCCTTTCCGCACTTCGGCGCCTTTACTGCTGGTCAGACCCATATTGGGTTTGTCGGCGTCGGCGCGCTCATAGATCAACTCGGCGGCGGTGTGGCCGGAACAGGCGTAATGCAGTTTGTTCTGGATGATCTGAAAGAATTGGGTGGTTTCTTTCAGCGATGGCTCGTAATCGGCTGCCAATGCAAAAATTTCACGGACCCGCAGATATATGCGCCGCTCACTGGCGCGGATATCCCGTATCCGCTCCAGTAATTCGTCGAAGTAATCCGGAACAACGGAATTGCCAACAGGAGGGTTTTTCAGGCGCTCGTCATCCATCACGAATCCCTTGACGATATATTCCTCAAGAGTCTGGGTTGCCCACTTACGGAACTGTGTACCGCGGGTAGAGCGGACGCGATAGCCGACAGCCAGAATCATAGGCAGGCTGTAATGTCCGACATTACGTCTTACCTGACGGGTGCCTTCTGTCTGAACTTGTAAGTAATCCTTACAGGTTGCGTTTTGATCAAGTTCGCCTTCTTCATACACCGAACGGATATGCTGCGTAATCGCTTGCGGTGTCACCTGATAAAGCTCGGCCATCATGGCCTGCGACAACCAGAGAGTGTCACCCTCAAAGCGACATTTAATACGCACCCGTCCGTCGTCGGAGGCGAACAACAGAAACTCGCCGGTCGGAGCATGGGGTAAATCCTTATTGCTCATAAGCGGCCTCCGAGATTTAACACTTCAATAGCTTTTAAGACAGAAGCAAACTCATGACCTTGCCTTAATCCTTGATGATTAAAGTATCTAAATTCATAGTCCTGAATTGCTTTCTGTAATTCTTCTGTATTGGGTTTGTAGGTATCAGCGTTTAATACACATGCAGAAGCAAGCAAAGCAGCAATCACCTCTGTGTGAAGAGGTCGGTGCGACTCACTTTGAAAAGTCTCAAGGTTCTTCAGGCCTAGTAACACTGCTATCTGTTTTGCATCAGCGTTATTACTTTGGATTGCTGCAGCGATGTCAGTTTTAAAACAGAAAATAAATACGCCCAGAACCCGGAGTAGTGTGTGGCCAAAAATAATATTGGTAGCCATGCCGTTGCTGAGCGTATGAAAAATTTCCAGATAGCGGATAAAGGTTTCTGTTTCGCGCAACGACAATTGATTGTGGCTTATTAATGTTGTCGTAAATCCGTGTACTCCATTGTTGAAATCATTGAGATCGGTATCTCTCAATACCGGACTCATGCTGACCAGGTTATTGAAGTGTTCAACTGAAGCCAGCGCTTTTTCGCTGCTATTGTTTGGAATAAAGTTGGGTAAACAAAAACTGAATTTCAGAAATTTATCCAGATAGCGCTGAGCATCAACGTCAGGGCCATAGCTGTGGTTAATGGCGGCTCTGAGCTGTGCGGTATTTGTTGCCAATACGAATTTAATGTTTACTACATGAAAGATGTGCTTGATGACTTCGAGCATCTGTACTGCAAAGTCAGGACGGCAGCGGTCCAGCTCATCAATAAAGATCACAATAGGAGTTTCTTCAGCGACTTCAGCTAATAGTATCTGCAGAGCTTCCAGATTCTTCTGAGTATTTTCATGATCTTTCAGCATCGCCATAACGGAGGCATTAATCGCTTTATTGGCAGCATCCTGCAGATGCTCTTCCAAACCATCGGCAATGTCGTCGGCATTTTCTCTGAGCAGGTGGCTCACGCCAGCTTTAAACACAGTATTAATGCCGTAACGAACCACCGGAACAACTTTTTTCCGCAGGCTCTGTTTCTGCTCACCATCCGGCAGCAGGCTTAGCACTTCGGCAAGAATGGTCAGCAGGGGATTGTCGGCATGGTCCGCCTGAAAGGCATCAATATAAAGCAAATGGTAGTTCTCATGTTCTGCCTTAAACTTGCTGATCAGTTTTTGGCAGAACTCGGTTTTACCGGTGCCCCAATGGCCGTCGATCACCATTGGGGATATATCAATATCCGACGTGAGCAGTGAAATAACCTTGTCGGCAATCTGCTCACGACGAAATTCATCTCGGCCATTTTCTCCCTGAAATGTAAGAGGTGTCCTTTTTGTAGTATCAAAATAAAGTTGGTAACTAAAACCCCTTCCAGGCCTTGTTTTACCGCTAAAAAATAACACAGTAAAAAATAAAGTTGGTAACTTTCTAGGCGGATAGGGTCTGTAATAGAAAAATTTCATACAAAAAAAGTTGGTAACTTTTGTGTTTGGCCTTCGTCCTCGATGAGCCGGAACTGCAAGTCGAGATCGATCAGCAGCGGGATCAACTCCCGGAGAATAATGAAGCTGTTGCAGACGATCCCCCCTGCTGCGCGTCTGCATCCAAGTGTCCTCATCGCGCTTTGCTGCGTCAGCGTATTGAGCTGCGGCTCGCCCGACACACCTGCTGGGCAAATGCAGCGCCATCTCGGCTCTGTTGGCCTCCTGATCAGCTCCAAATATGCCGATGTACTGCCGTTTTAACGGCAAGAGCAGATATTCAAACGTCTGGGCCACGAGGTGGCCGCACCAGTATGGCGCACTGGATCATCCATCTGGATGAGGTGTTCAAACCGCCGATTCATCTGATTGCGCGAGGCACAGAACAGTGCAGCCTACCTGCAGGCTTCACATGGAATCAGTGGCAACCGTGATCTGGAATACGCACCTTAGTCGGATAAAATCCTTTGTTGATCAAATAATCCTTAAAACGATCAACAAATTGGTTTGTGTGTATCAGGAGATCAACAAACACTTTCGTCTATATTTTTGAAGGGAAAATGATCATCAAAAAAGTTTGTAGCTCAGGGCGAGGGGGCATCAAACTACCCTGAATGAGGACCCTAGTTTATTGATTGGTTGTTTCTATGAGGTAAGGCCGTTGGTGCTGGATGTCTCTATGATTATCCAATTGACAGACTGAAAGCAGTTGAATAACCGGATAATGCGACTGCTGTATTGTTAGTATTAGGTATGGCTCAGGCTTCAAAGCGTAGCGCCAATACTGACTACATATCTTGAAGTCTCGCCTTGGCCTTCTTTCCTGAGAATTGCGCCTTCACTTCAAAGATCTCCAGCCTATCCTTCGAAGAGGCTTTGCCATCCTTGACGATATGAAAGCCGATGTGACTGCCTTTTGTCGACTAGTTCCGGATGGTTTTGTCACTATAGCGAGTGCGTGGAACCCAGTAGCCGAATAGATATTCAAGAAAATCGTCGCCGAAATCGCCAGCGCGTATGCTGGGACCTAGTGCAGCTTTGGGGTCGGAAAACTTTGTGGTATTTATACCAAACAACTTGGAGTTGCAGGCAGGCGACCAACGAACAAATCCTCTGAGCACTTCGTGAACATAGATACTATGTCATGTGTTTGTGAGTGTCTGTCAACAACGCTGCAACTTCAATTAAGAAGGGTATAGATACTCCCCGCGAGAACACCCGCACCCTCTGTGCCAACAATCTATTTCGCCGTCAAAGCAATATGATTTCGGAAGTGTTTCGCCCATGTGGAGAGCACTGCCTCGTCGTTCTCATGACGGAACTCCCAGACCTCGACCTTCTTGCCGTCGGCGGTCTTCCGTCCCTCGTCAGTATCGACGAGCCATTTAGTGTGTTCCGAAGTCCAGGGCATGAATTATTGCCCGAAAATGGAAACGCATTTGTCACCTGCGCGTTGATAGCCACTGTCACAGACCCATTTGCGGCCGGTGTAATCAACACTGGCATTTGCAGGAACGAAAAACTTGACGCATCTATCTCCCTCCGGTCGGTAGCCACTATCACAGACCCATTTGCGACCGGTGTAGTCAACACTGGCGTTTGCAGGAACTTCGAATTTCACGCATTCGTTTCCCACCTGTCTGTATCCACTATCGCAAACCCACTTGCGGCCGGTGTAATCAATACTGGCATTAGCAGGAACTTTAAATTTTACGCACTCGTTACCTACCTGCTGATAACCACTGTCGCAAACCCAGTTTCGCCCTGTGTAATCAATGTGCGCGTTCGCAGGAATTCCACTCGACCTTCTTGATTCTTGCGCTGGCCTCGATTCAACTTTCGGAGGAGCTATGTTGGAACGCTAGTGAGCAACTCGCCTCAACACGGAAATCAGATACTGATCAATCCAGCCATCCTGGGTGATTCCAACGTCGCGCTGAAAGGCTTTCACCGCGTCGGCAGTACGGCGGCCATAATCGCCGTCCACCGGTCCAGGGTCGTAGCCGAGATCGGTTAGGAGCTGTTGAGCCTCCCTGGTGTATTGGGCATTGGGCTTCTTGGGAGCGGTGCTGGTCGATACTCCTGGTGAAACAGATGGATAGGAACGTCCCAACTGTCTGGCCTTGCGAATGGCCTCCGAGACAATCTGGCTTCGGTAGGCTTTCACATCACGTTCAGCTCGAGACTGGGAACCTTCGCGATACCTGTAGCTCCCGCAGCGGCTGTTGTAATCGTTGACGATTCGGTTGAACTCATCGATTCCCGCATTGTTATCAATGACGTCCCGCATCGCTTCAATGCGAATGCCCTCCCTGATGCACCAGCGAATTTCCGGTACGGACAGCACGTTGTTGGTGCCGACCGAAGGCTTTGTATATTGCAGCCCGGCACTTTGGGTGTTGCTTTGCGTTTGAGTAACCGGAGCCGGTGTGCTCTTCGAGGAACCGTAGCTCTGTGACGACGATGGCTGAGTATATGAAGGCTTTTTGTTGCTCTGCTCTACATTATTAATCAGCCAGAACACAATGATCACAAAGATGACACTGATAATGCCAAAAATCCATTTGCCGTCAGAGCCGCCCTCGTTATTGCCAATGTTTACTGTTTCGACAGGCGGAGGAGAGCTTGTAGATTTTTGCTCGGGTTCGGAAGTCGTAGTGTCCCGCTGAGGCTGGGGTGGTTGCTTAGGCGTTGAGGGCTTAGCCTCTGCTTTTGGCTCCGGCTTTATTGGCTCATCGATACCACTGACCTCGGACGCCAAGTCTGAAAGCCCGGAGAAGCCCTTTTTGTTCTTGTCGTTATCACCAGCCATGGGCATCGACCCCTTCCGTTTCGCACATAAATTTCATGCCGAGCTCCCTCATATGAACGTCAGCCCCCAAGCGCCCAGGCCGCCAATACCAATGCACAACAGAATCACCGGGGCACATCCAGAGTTTTTCTTTTTGGCGGGCAGTCCCGTTTCCGGATGTCCGTGCGCCTGAGCCAGATCGCCAATCATCTTTGGCTGGCCGCTTACTCCCAACTGTCGACCCAAGATCTCGAAAAACCTCCGCTTGACCGCCTGCGAGCTTGTGTCGCCTTCATAATCACCAAGGTTCAAGCGTGTCTCGCCGGTGAAGAGACCAATCATCAGCGGTCCCATTTTGCTGCCACCCTCGGCTTGAAGGAGCTCGCCAGCTTCGCTGCCGAGCATTTTGGCAAGCATGCCCATATCGGCCTGCTCGAGGGCAATGGTCATGATCGGCCGGTGCGATGGTCCGTGAGGATTCCTGTCGATGCGGTAGAAAACCGACATGGCGTAGTGATAGGTCATCCCCCGGTACTCGGCCTTCTTCCCCTGCATTTCCATGGTGAGGTCAAGAACGGTCTTCGGCTTCTTCTGAAAAGTCAGGAAGAAATCCCCCCAGACCCAGGTCTCGCCAGCATCGACGCTCGACCATGGAGCCGGAAGGGTCGGCCATTTGGTCAGCTCCAGCAAGGCGAACACCGGCTTTTGTGGTGCTGATGGCAGTGGACTGGTTTGACGAGGCTGAGACTGTGGGAGAGTCCCGGTATCCGATGTTAGATCACTGAGACCTGAGAATCCGCGTTTGTTGTCTTTATCCATACTGTTGCTCCCGTTCATTGCATGCTAATAAACATCCAGGCAATCAGGCCCAGAGATATTGCAATGTGCCACTTATCAAATGTCCGTAGCGGAGCCTTTCCGAGAAAACGGTATCCGTTACCAGTTGGTATTACCCGATATCTGCTTATCGGAAAAATGGGTATTGCAAAAAATACGAAATAATGGGTAGAAAGGTACGATCCTGATGCAGGGTCATGGTCAGTTGAACCATACATCGTTGTGCCAATCCCGTTTATTGTATGGAGACTCGGAGCAGATGAGATGGGTATGAGGTCCCCATAAAGCCTATCGTTATCTCTAACAGTGCTGAGGTTCTTCTGGATTCTTGATTTTACCTCTTGGCTACTGGCGTACTTGAAGGCCTCTTCAAGGAATGCAATGCACGGCTTCCACTTTTCCGTTTTGTTGCCGTAAACAACTGCGCAATGCATCAGGGTCAGTGCAATCTCATCTTTTCCTTGCGAGAGAATTTCGGCACCGGGTTTTGATGCTGACAACTTCGCTATAAGCTGGGGCGCAGTATTCATAACTTTCTGCGCCTCCCTATCAGCAGAGGTTGGTTGCTTTTCAGAGCTCTCCAGCGCTGCTTTACAAAGATCAGAAATCGGGTCGAGTAACCGGCTTAGCTTTCTTCGCTCCGCTATCTCGCCAAGTGCATCAGCGTCCTCAGCGGTGCGTTCGGCAACCTCACCAACCTCCGCGAATACTTCCTGCAGCATGTTCGTGAGTTGCTGCGAGAAATCGAGCTTGCCGTGCTCGTTGAACATATGGATCGCCAGGCCACGAACCAGACCGGCAACGCGGTGGCTGGCGTCGTGGTCGAGCCCTCGACTTTTCGTGCTGACCTGTATCGGCTGAGCGACGGTATCCCAGTTCTTCACAACCTGGATCAGCTGATTCACCATTGGGGCCAATGTGGAATCGGGCCGTTCTGCATCAACGGCTGCCCGCAGTTTCTCGACAAGGGCTCTTATGTTTCCTTCTTCCTTGTCAAGAAATCCCTGTGCCTCTACCTCATACGAATCAATGAGATCGGCTATCAGAATAGGGCCGTGCTCCTCCCCATCGTCAGTCGCGGACTCAACGGCAACGGTGACTGCCCCCACGAGTTCTTTTGGGGAAAGGTTGTCGAGGGCCGCCTTGATGACCTGGCGATAGTGCCTCCGCCGTTCCTGGATTTCAGCTTCGACGGCCGAGAGGTCCGATACTTCCGGAAACCCGGAGACAACCCGTTCCTCGTTGATGATCACGCTCAGTTCTTCAGGATCGAGATCCTCAAATGCCCATGAAATTTCGAGAATCCATTCCGCCACGTCATCGGCATTGTGATTTGGCAAACGAGCGAGGCCGGATGCAAGCAAGTTGGCTCGCGCAACTGACGACAACTTGTCAAGGGCAAGCAAATCAGCTGGCATGGACTCCAGAAGTGTCAGTACCTCGCCGGCTCGTCTCGGCCCAATGCCAGGCAACCATGCTACTTCAGCAGATAGCCTTTTCCGGGGGTTGGTCAACTCTGAACGCGCCTCCATGCACTCACTTGAGTCGAGCAAAAGGCTACGTTCATCGGCCAGTTCCATTATCCGACGACGATTATCGCGGGGGCTGGCATTCAGAATGTGAAAAGGATTTTGTAAAAGGTCCATGCTCCCCTCCGGTTACTTGTCATCCCAGACGAATCCGATGCGTCTGCTTTTTTTCTCTTGGTCTTTAGGAAGGCTGTTCAGCGCTGCCACGATGCTCTCTTGATCGAGTTCTGTCTTCCCGGCCTTGGCAGCGAGCCGTGCGGCCTCGCGTATAACAAAAGCCGAATCGGAGAGCGCCTTACCCGTGAGCGCATCGAGGATCTTGTCCACGTTAAGGCCGTCGGCTTTCGGTAGTTTGCTCAAGAGTGAGTCCACCAACGATGCCACTTCTTCCCTCGATGGCATGCCCACCTCGATGATGTGGTCGAACCGGCCGCGACGTAGAATGGCCGGATCGATCATCTCGATCAGGTTCGTCATGGCGATTATCAGTACCTTGTTCTTGATGGCCTCCGGAATCCGACGAAGGAATTCCGCTACCTCCTCGACGTGATGCAAGCCGGACGAGCTGCCAGAGCGTCTATCCGACAGAAAAGATTCCATCTCGTCGATGACGACGACGGACGGAGCGCCATCAATCGCCTTGTCAAAAACTTCGGAGATCTTCTTGCTGGTTTCGTGGATGTAGGGACTACCCACGCTGTTGGAATCAATCGAGTAGCTGGGCCAATCGATAAACTCGACAAGCCGCTCCACAGCGAAGGTCTTGCCACAACCTGGCGGCCCGTGCAGGACAATGGCGGAAGGAAAATCGATGCCCAAAGCCTGGTATTTCTCGGCATTGAAGATGATGTCGATGACGTGTTCGTTAAAAAACTCTTCGAGCTGTGGACGCCCAGGAAGCCTGAATACTTTAGCCTCGGCCGGTTCTTCTTGGGTTTGCGGCTGTTCAGGTTTGACAGCCTCCTTGGGGATGGCGGTCTTTGCTTCGGTCTTGGCTTGAGAGGCGGGTTTGCGCTTAGCCAGTAGACCCGCATCAGCAGGTACGCTAAACCCTGCCGCCTTTACAATTTCCGCCAGATCGCCAGCAGGCATCCACCCTGTCAAGTTGGTCAAACGCCGGAAGGATTCGGTGGAGATGACGACCCCTCCGGTTATCCAGGTACCCAAAACCACTTCATCATCAACGTGGGGTGTCAGCGTCCAGGTTGGGAGCAGTCTGGAGTACTGCTCCACATAAACAGCATCTTGAAATGAGGCATCCTGCGATAGCTTCCGAGACTCTTTGAGGGCGAAAGCAAAGGCCAGTGCATCAACCTTGCTTTCGGGTGACTTGCCATTTTCAACTGGAGTAAGGGAGTACTTCTTATGGCTGCTCAGGCTCCGGAAAGATTCAGTTCCAGACGAGACCTCTGTGAACAGGGATTCGTCGAGAAAACCGCAATCATTCCACTTCCGCATCAGCTCCGGGCGCGTGACCAGAATATTGTTGGAGCCATTGGTATCAAAAATCTGCCACTCGTCGCCGGAATAGAGGAGTGACCGGATTTTCGAACCATCCGGCAACTCGTACCCTTTAGGCAGCCATAAGTCGTTCGCCATAAATCATCCCCTGATAATGTTGGCTACATCGAACATCTCGTTGTCTGGGCCACCGCCGATCTGAATCATCGAAAGCTGGGCGACAACGGTGCGAAGTTTTTCAATGTCGTCGGAGCGCATGAGTTGTGTGCCGATCTGGGCGAGTTCCTCGAAACGGTGCTTGTCGGCAAACTGGTGGGGCGAGCTGACCATCCATTTGAATCGCTCGACCACGAACCAATCCTGCCGCCAGAGGATCTCGAAGTTTTTGCCTTTCAGCTCATCAAGGTGGTGCTCGAAGTCTTTGTCATTGCGGTCGATTGAGCGTTGAGCCGTTTTCGCCAGATTGTCAAAGGCCGACGCCTCAGATGGGCGGGCATGTTGACGGATATGCTCATCAAAGAAGGACACGAGGCCGTCGAGGTCAATCTGCCGGATTTCCTTCAGATGCTCCTTTCGGACCTGGGCAAGAAGTTTCCGTGCCTCGAGAACCTTCTCCATGGCCTCTTGGGACTTCTCTGTTTCCGCTTCATCTGGATCGAGCGAGACTGCAGATTCAAGTTTCTGCCGTGCTTGGTCCAGTTTCGGGTTGTCCACCACCTCGTTGATCTCGTCGATGCGATTCAGCGTTCTTTCGCCTTCCTCGACAACCATGACGGCCGCTGCGGTGTAGTCGAGCTGTCCCTCCTGGCGGGAATAGAAGTTCTTACCGGAGTGGAAGGTGCCGCCGATGCAGGGCACGGAGACCTCAATGTTGATGTTGCCGGAGTCCAGGATCTCGTATTCACATTCCAGATCGGCACCGGCGGGAATCACGCCGTCATCGAAATCTGAGCCGGAAATCTTCAATACCCCGATGGGGCGGTTGTCGGTAATGGGGTCTTCAATTTCACCTTCCCAAAGTTTCAGGTTGAGCGATCCCGAGGCACCGGATTTGAGCGACTCAGCGGCCTTGAATACCTTTTTCCCCTTCTTGGGCAGCGAGTCACCCGAGCGAACCAGATAGTCGAGTACGGGGCGGCCGCCAAGTTTCTCCAATACTTCAATGCCAACCGAGTGAGAGGCTGGAATTGCATCCACTGAGGCAGCGGTTCGGGTAATGACGATATTGTCCTGTTGCAGAGCAATGGGTCCGCCTACAGAATCGAAAACAAATACCTTGAAGGTGTTGTCACCAGCTTTTGTCAGGGTGACGTCGATGGTTGCGCCATGCTTGAGAGGCAGGCGGCCTGAGGTCCAACCAGTGTCGACGCAGTCGACCTGAAACTCTGAACCAGATGCTGCTTGCCCAGCGAGCTGCACTGCTATCTTCGCTTTAACATTCGGAGTACGAGCAATGTAATTGAAAGATAGTTCCAATCCTCCGCCGGAGGAGATTTGACCTCGGGTGCTTTTTCGCGATCGGTTCTGGGAACCCCAGTCTATAGATTCAGCGAAAAGACTAGCTCCTTCGGCCACAGCTGTCATTGGATTCACATCGGTATTTCCAGGTATTCCAAGCTCATAAGCAACCTTATCTCTCAAAGGCTTGTAATTGGTTGGACCACCCACAAACACAATTCTCTCAAGGTCATGAGGAGAGAGCCCAGCTTTATTTAAAGCCTCGCGAGCTGAGTTGACCGATTCAGCTACGCGCTCTGCAATCAAATTATCGTAAGTTTCACGTTTTAATTGGATATCGAGATAGATTTCATCTCCGCTCAGATCTCTAACTCGTGTTTCAGTTTCTGAGAGACTAATAACAACTTCCTCGCGCGCTGAAAGTTCAATTTTTGCGCGCTCGGTAGCCCAAGTAGCCAGTCTAATTAGAGATTTATAACTAGGATTTACAGAAAAGTCTTCTGGGAGGTCAAACTTTTCAAGTAACCAAGGACGAACAACATTATCGACTAATACTCGATCGAAGTCCCGACCACCGCACATAGCTATGCCACCATGAGCAAGAAGATTTACCCTTCCTCCAATACTTTCTGCAATGGCAATATCGAGCGTGCCGCCACCCAAATCATAAATTAAAAACATTCCATCTGTATTACGGGCACGCATGACACTCATTACTGCAGCTACGGGCTCCTGCATAAGTGCAACTTTCCCGATCCCGGCCATACTAGCAGCCTGCATTGTTGCGTCTTTCTGCATCTGATTAAATGCTGCCGGAACAGTTATTACAGTCCCCGTATCAGGATCATTTCTAATTTCTTCCGGCAAGTACCCGAACAACACTTTTAGTACTTCAGCTGAACATTCCTCGGGAGTCTTGGTAAGATTTACTGCAGATAGCTGAATTGGCGTACTTGTTCCCATTACACGCTTGAATAACATCGCTGAGTTGTCTGGGCTATGCGGTGCAGAATCGTAAGCTCGCTTACCAACATATTTATTGCCACGACGATCAATATAAATAGCTGATGGCGTAACATCATTCTGTTCAGGACTCTTCCAGATGCGGGTTTCGGAACCGTCATAAGAGCAGATCGCGCTGTTTGTTGTACCCAGGTCAATGCCAACGAAATTTTTCATAGTTCCACCTTCCTCAAAGTGACCGTTCCTGTCTTAACCAAACCTTCTTTCCCCATAATGATCGGCTCGAGCATCTGATCGACCATCAAGGCATCCTTAGTATCGAACTCTTCGATATTCAGCGGAGTGGCGGCCATGCCGGGATCGAAGGGCTGCCCTTCGACGTTGACGATTCGCAGATCCGCTTGCTCAAGGGCTTCTTCGACCTTTTTGATAAACCAGCGGAACTGGCTCTTGTATCGGTTCTGTTCCCCAGCATCGAGTTTCATCAGCAGACGGTCAAACACCCGGCCAAAGCGCCAGGACTCAACCGCCATGCTGATCACAGAATCCCTCATGGCCTCGGGGGTCGTTGTGGTTTGCTCAGAGTCCGCCATTAAAGTCTCCTATGAATAGTTGTTCTTATTTCCGTTTCTGAAAATCAAATGGGCTTGCTTGATTTCTCAAATTTTTGCAGTATCCAACCCCGCCGCTTTCAAGCGCTGAGTCAGATTCCGCATCTTGCTGAATTCCGTACCGAAACTACCTCGCAGGCCAACTCCCTCACAAAACTCTTTGGCTGTGATGTTCTTCAACTCATCAGCATATTTGATCATTTGCAGATGCAGCTCAGCAGTGTATTGATTGCGAGGGGCATCACTAAGTGCACTCTTTATTTGCGCAAAAATCTCGTATTCGTTCATTCTGGAACTCCAGCATTTGACGGACACATTATATAATTTAGCTAAATTATATAATAACTGGGTCGATTGCAATAAATTCCTTACTTTTTAGATTGATAAAAATCAAAAAACGAACCAACATCTTCGGCAATCTAGACTCATCAGTTTGAGTTTGTTTATGTTTCAAAATAAACTGGAAGGCGTTCAGTAAATCCTTGTCCTCCGTAGCCGATGCGAGATTGAGTATTTCAATCGTGCGAAACAAGGTAGATCGCTGCTTTTTGTAAAGTTGCACCATGAACGGCAAGTAGTTGTTGCCCGCAAACGCCATATATTGTTCACACATGTGCAGCAACTGATCGCTGTTCTTGCCGAGCACCGGATCAAAGGCTGTCACCGATTCGGGTTTATCCAGATACACCCTGACCGTTCCCGACAACACCGAAATCAAATGATCGGTTTGCTTTTGATGGTCACTCAGGTATTTCTCCAACAGTTTCTGCGCCGAACGATCCATCTTTAACAACAGCTTCATAAATATGTCGGCTGCGTTATCCAGCGTTCGCGCGTATTGGTGCCGGATCAGGACGATGACGAGCGCAAGCCGCTTATTGAGTTTGAGCTTCACGAGCTCAGCGTAGTCCAGGGCTTTGGCCTCATCAATGAACTGCTGGTGTTTGACTGGGGGCAACCCCAAATCCGTGGGCAGAAGCGTTTGCAGGGACGTCAACCATTCCAGGTATGGATGTTGCGAGGAGTTAATCGTTTGGGTTCACTCTTCAGAGTGCTCCAGCCAAAACCACTCAGCCCTGTACTGACGCGAAGAATATCGTTGATACGCTGCCGACTTTCGTCCGTTAAAAATCCACATAATTGATCGTAGTATCGGGTATTTACCTCCGCCCTGGCTGCCTGGCATATTCGCTCAAGCACGCTGTATGCCGGGAGTTCATAACGCTCCTTGACCAAATACTCCAAAGTAACATTGATGATGTCCGGCAGAGCTTCTTTGGTCGTCGCCGCATCCTGCGCCCAAACCTGTGCCAGCTCGGATGTTTTGATCGTATCGTAGGCTTTTATGTTGAGATGACGTCGAACCAATTTTACATGGCGATCTTTCGATCCTGAGGTGTAATAGGTTTGTAGATCGTTGAGTGTCACCCGGGAACGACACTGGTTTTTGATGTGTGCGATGATAACCTTTGGTATTTCACCCAGCGGAACAAAACGACCCAATCGCTGCGTCGTTTTTAGTTGAATCAGCAAACCCAGGAATGAGGCGCTGGTGCGCTTACAATGACGAAGAGCAAATTCCAGATCTTCGGCCGTGGGCGTGTAAACATCCCCCAATTCGTTTGGGGTGATGTCTGATTTTATGCGTGGGTAGGCTGTTTGATAAATAGCTGCCATCAGCTCATTTCTCTTCCTAATGGTTATCTAATTATGGAAACGGAACCTACGATTGAATCAACGACCACCGGTGTCTGACGAAATAAAGTGTTCTACAATGATCTTTTGATGGAGCGCCGCCATACCCACACCTAATCAAAACTTCATTCGCTGAATTCGCACCGCGTTAAAAATAGCCAGCAATGCCACGCCGACATCGGCAAAAACCGCCTCCCACATGGTTGCCAAACCGCCTGCACCTAATATCAAGACTATTGCCTTTACACCGAGGGCAAGGGAAATGTTTTGCCAAACGATACGTTTGGTTTGTTTGCCGATGGCAATGGCGGTGGGAATTTTGCTGGGTTTATCATCTTGAATGACAACGTCGGCTGTTTCGATTGTTGCATCGCTGCCAAGGCCGCCCATCGCTATACCGACATCACTCAGTGCGACTACCGGTGCGTCATTAACACCATCACCTACGAATGCAACGGTTTCATTGCGCGCTTTGATTTCTTTTACCTTGTTAACTTTATCTTCTGGCAGCAGATCACCAAAGGCATTCGCGATACCTAATTTCTGTGCGACAAATTGCACCACGGAATTTTTGTCACCGCTAAGCATGGTAATGTTGACACCGAGTTGTTTCAGCGTGTCTATCGTTAATTGCGCATCCTCTTTTATGCTGTCAGCAATGGTGATGTAACCCGCGAATTTATGGTCGTAGGCAATCGCAATGACGGTATACACAATCGAGGCCGGATCAATATCGTAGGCGACGGCGAATTTATCGAGCAGCCTGAAATTACCGACCAGTAACACTTTGCCATTCACGTCGGCTTTCAATCCATGACCCGATATTTCTTCAACATTGTTCAATGTAATGCTGCTATCGATATCGCCTACATATTGATGAATAGCGGTCGCTACCGGATGCGTACTCTGGCTTTCCAGCGCATTAACCATTTTCAGGATTTCATCGCGATTGAACTCGGGCTTCAGGTTGACCTCTTGTACTATAAAAACACCTTCCGTCATGGTACCGGTTTTATCCATCACCACGTTTTGAATGGTAGAAATGGTGTCCAAAAAGTTACTGCCTTTGAATAAAATACCGTTTCGACTGGCTGCGCCTATGCCGCCGAAATAGCCCAGTGGAATGCTAATGACCAGTGCACACGGACAGGAGATCACCAGGAAAATCAAGGCACGGTACAACCACTCACTGAATACATAAGTCTCCACAAATACGTATGGCACCACACAAATCGCAACGGCCAACGCAACTACAATAGGTGTGTATATTTTGGCGAATTTTCGGAT
The DNA here is from genome assembly GCA_030145845.1 of Pseudomonadota bacterium. Lineage (GTDB taxonomy): Bacteria > Pseudomonadota > Gammaproteobacteria > Pseudomonadales > Oceanobacteraceae > Venatoribacter. Next base: position 59,206 of record JAIXHJ010000015.1, on the reverse strand, counting down.
AAATAATTCGGTAGGCGCTTTTTGCGCAGCAGCGTTTTGTACTAACTCTAAAATTCGGGACAGTTTGCTGTCGGTATAAGCGGCGGTAGCTTTGACTAGTGATACGGCATTGAGATTGATCATCCCCGCCAAAACCGCATCGCCTTTGGTTTTTGTGTCAGGTTTGCTCTCGCCGGTCAGCGCAGCGGTATTAAACGAGGCGGTTTCAGATAAGAGTTCACCATCCAATCCTAATTTCTCACCTGCTTTGAGTTGGATAATATCGCCAATGCTGACGGTCTCTGCTTTGAGAGTCATCGTTTGATTATTGCGTAACACGGTTACTTCGTCGGGGCGTTGATCAAGCAGGGTTTTAATATTGGTTTTTGCTCTTTTCACGGCGAGGGTCTGGAATACTTCACCGACAGAATAAAACAACATCACGGCAACACCTTCCGGATATTCACCAATAGCAAAAGCGCCGATGGTGGCAATACCCATCAATAAAAATTCAGAAAACACTTCACCTTTGACGATGCTCTCAACGGCCTCTTTCAACACGGGCAGGCCGACAGGTAAATAGGCGGCAACATACCAGCCAATACGTACCCAGCCCGTAAACCAGGTTTGTGGAAAATAATTATCCAGTGCTATTGCAATCAGCAGTGCAACGAAACTCAGTGCGGCAGGTAGAAATAGCCTGATATTGTTACCATCCTCACTGGCATGATCGTGGTCATGACTATCATCATTGGTATGCTGATCTTGATCGTCACCGGAACAACTACAGCTTTTCATGGGGCTATTTTTTATTAGCGCATCTGCTGTGTTATTGATTTTTGCTTCTTCTGTGCAACACATTTGTTTGCCCTGTTCGTCATATTGGTGTGTATGTTCCATAACGTTTCCTTTGCTTGAAAAAGCGATAAAAATTGAGGCGTCATTTCAAATCACTGATGATGATCGGCAGGCATTTAGTAATATCCCGATAGCAAAATAATTAATGTTTTAAAGCTAGTCATCGTCAATGCTCCTGTGAAAAAACCGGTTGATGACCGGGCAATCTGTGCCCCGGTCATCGGTTTTCATCTAATCGTACAATCAGCGCCAAACGTTGAGCCTTCGAAGAAAATTAATTCTTTGGCCTGGTCGCCCCAAATTTGCTATGAAGCCAGTGATATAAAACCGGTAACACCAACAGCGTCAGCAGCGTCGAGGAAATAATCCCGCCGATAACCACTGTGGCCAAGGGGCGCTGGACTTCCGCACCCGTTCCCGTATTCAGTGCCATTGGCACAAAACCAAGGCTTGCTACTAATGCGGTCATCAGAACCGGTCGTAAGCGAAGAAGTGCCCCTTCCGTCACAGCCAACATCAAATCCCCTTTTTCATGCCAGAGGTCGCGAATAAAAGCGAGCATGACGAGGCCGTTGAGTACGGCAACACCTGAAAGCGCAATAAAACCAATACCTGCCGATATGGACATGGGCATATCTCGAATGGCTAGCGCCAGCACTCCACCCGTGAGCGCCAAAGGCACGCCACTAAAAATAATTAACGCGTCTTTTAGCGAGCCAAACGCCATAACAAGAATGCCGATGATCAGCAGCAGCGTCAGTGGCACCACAAGAGAAAGGCGTTTACTTGCCGATTCGAGTTGCTCAAACGTGCCCCCGTAATCCAGCCAATACCCTGGGGGCATATCCACCTTGGCGGCAATTTGCGCTTTAACATCTTGCACAAATCCGCCGAGGTCGCGACCTCGTACATTTGCCGTCACAACCACCCGACGCTTGCCATTTTCCCGGCTAATTTGTGCAGGCGCGGGAGAAATGTCGATGGTGGCCACTTCAGAGAGCGGAACGTAATCACCGTTAGGCAATGGCACAGGTAAAAACTTAAGCTTCTCGACATCGCGCCGTACAGCCTCAGGTAATCGCACGATGAGCTCAAAGCGTCTATCACCCTCATACAAGATGCCTGCACTTTCACCACCAACGGCAGCAGCGACCCAATTTTGAAGTGTTGACACATTCAATCCATAGCGGCCCAACGCGCTTCGCTTAGGAATAATTGAAAGTGTCGGCAATCCCGTCACTTGCTCAACACGCGCATCGGCCACACCCTCTACCTGGCTCAAGGCTTCAAGTATGTCGTTAGCGGTCAGCACCAGTTGATCGAGGTCATCACCAAACACCTTGATACCCAGGTCGGCTCTGACGCCTGAAATGAGTTCGTTGAACCTCATTTGGATAGGTTGGGTGAACTCATAATTATTACCGGGTAATTCCTCAAGCGATTTTTCCATTTCCTCCACCAACTGCTCTTTGGTCTTATCGGGATTGGGCCATTCGGATCGAGGCTTCAAGATGACGTAGTTATCGGCAACATTCGGGGGCATTGGGTCGGTCGCAACTTCGGCAGTACCTATGCGTGCAAAGACCTTATCTACCTCGGGAAACGACTTGATACGCTGTTCGAGAATTTCCTGCATTTCGACCGCTTGTTCGAGGCCGGTACCGGGGATTCGCATGGCTTGTAACGCGATATCGCCTTCGTTAAGTTGCGGAATAAATTCGGATCCCAGCGTTGTGGCAAGCCACGTGCAAATGATGACAAGACCGGTAGCACCGCCAATCACAAACCAACGGAATTTAAATGCCAGCAACAATAAAGGCTTATACATTTGCTTCGCACTGCGAATAGCAACACCTTCTTGTTCACTGATTTTCCCGCTTAAAAAAACCGCGACCGCAGCTGGCACAACTGTGAGGGATAGAACCATTGCGGCGACAAGTGCCATCACGACCGTTGCGGCCATAGGGTGAAACATTTTGCCTTCCACACCGGTGAGGGAAAAAATCGGGATATAAACAACGGTGATGATCGCGACACCAAACAGACTGGGTCGAATAACTTCAGAGGTTGCTTCGAAAACAACGTTCAAGCGTTCGCGCAGGCCAAGAGCGCCTTCACGTTGTGCGTGTGATAAACGTCGGATAGCGTTTTCCACGATAATCACAGTGCCATCGACGATGATCCCGAAATCCAATGCCCCGAGGCTCATCAAGTTTGCGGACACCCCGGTGTGTACCATGCCGGTTATGGTGGCAAGCATTGATAACGGGATTACTGCTGCTGTAATCAGTGCTGCGCGCAAATTTCCAAGTAACAGGAAAAGCACCACAATCACCAATAAGGCGCCTTCCAGAAGGTTTTTACTGACCGTTGCAATGGCTTTATCAACTAAAGCCGTACGATCATAAACGGGTGTCGCAATAATGCCATCCGGGAGTGAGGCTTGAATGTCAATCAGCCGTGCTGCTACGTCTCGCGCCACCGTGCGTGAGTTTTCTCCGATGAGCATCATGGCCGTACCCAGCACGGTTTCAACACCATCCTGGGTTGCTGCACCGGTTCGAAGCTCTCTCCCGATAGCGATTTCTGCTACATCACTAATTTTGACAGGAACAGAATCCTGCTGCGCAACAATGACGTTGGCGATGTCATCCAAGGTTCCCAATTGGCCGGGCGAGCGCACCAGTAATTGTTGCCCATTGCGCTCGATGTAACCTGCACCACGGTTATCATTATTGGATTCAAGCGCTTCAACCAAATCTTCCATCGACACCCCGAAGTGCAGGAGTTTCTGTACATCTGGCGTAATGTGGTATTGCTTGTTATAGCCACCAATACTGTTTACCTCTACCACACCCTTTACCTGCGCCAACTGGGGTTTGATTATCCAGTCTTGAATTTCACGCAAGGCGGTAGAATCGTAAGGCTTACCGTCTTGTGTTCGCGCATCGGGAGCCGCTTGAACGGTATACATAAAGATTTCACCCAAACCTGTCGAGATGGGTCCCATTTCGGGTTCCATACCGGTGGGCAACACACTTTTCATCGATCCCAGTTTGGTGTTGATGAGGTTCCGGGCAAAGTAGATATCGGTACCTTCATCAAACACCACGGTAACCTGTGATAAACCATAGCGGGATAACGACCGCGTATAGGACAGGTTGGGTAACCCTGCCAACGCGGTTTCTATCGGGTAGGTAATCCGCTGTTCGGCTTCTAACGGCGAGTAACCTGGTGCAGCGGTATTAATTTGCACCTGGACATTGGTGATATCGGGCACGGCATCAATAGGGAGTTTTTGGTAACTCCAAAACCCGATGCCGACGATTAATAAAACAAAACTTAAAAACAGATAACGCCGCTCGATGGCTAAGCGTAGTAGTGAATCAATCATGCTACACCCCTTAGTGTTCGTGCTCGGCTTCAGATTTTTCGATGTCAGCTTTAATGAGATAGCTGTTTTGGGTTACGTACTCTGTATCTGGTTTCAGGCCAGATATGACCTCGGCATAGCTGTCATCTTTTCGGCCCACGATCAAGGGGATAAATTCGTATTTATTACCGTGTTTGACAAAAACCCCGGTGCGCCCTCCCAGGATTTGCAGAGCATCTATTTTTACCGCTACGTCTACGTTAAATTCATCGATAACAATACGTCCTTCTGCCATTGAACCTGGAGAGAGCATGGATAGGTCGTTGCTTAGTTTTGCGCGCGCAATGAGATACGGCTGCTCGTCACCTGCCGGGAGGAGGTGCTCAATTTTTGTTTTAACTTTTTGCTCGCCTATGCTCAGAAAAACTTCTTGCCCGATAGCAACAGAGGAACGTTGAGAGGGGAAAATACGCAACTCGGCCCACAAGTTGTCGAAGCTCGAAATTGAAAACAGTATTTGATCTCCTGTCACCTCGCCCGAATTAGCGTGCCGTTGCACAATCATCCCGGCAATGGGTGCGCGGATACTGTATTTCCTCAAACTCTCGTTGGCTTCAACTTCAGCCAGAAGATCGCCGGCTGCCACTGTCTCACCAATAGTTACCTGTACCGACGTTACAACACCGGAAAATCGTGCACGCACATGGCTGGTTTGTTCGGGAGCTGTGGTTAATCGCCCATAGGTAAGAATGGTTTGATGAAGTGTTTGTTCTCCAGAGCGTTCCGTCACAATACCCACAGTTTGTGCCATGGCGTCTTCGATTTGACTGGTTCCCTCTTCATCTTCGTGCTTCTCATCGTTCCCATGGCCATGTGAACCGGACTCTTCTGTGTGTTCATCCTCTTGATGTTGGTGATCATCGCTATCCGTTGCTGCATTAGCCTTATAAATATCGGCAACGAAAAACACCAATAAAAGTGCCAGGATGAAAGCCAACGCCGGGGGGGATTTCAGCAGATTTTTGGAGAAGGGTTTTGCTAAATGTTTGTTCGATGTTTTCATGGGGTGGCCTCAATATTCTGTTCGTTCAGGGGGGAGCCAATCATTCGCTCCAACTCAATACGGGTTTCCTGCATGCGGGCAGCGGCCTCTACCAAGGCTTGCTGGGCATCCAGCAATTGGCTTTGCGCAAGGTTTAATTCCAGATAGCTGTAGCGTCCCCGGTCAAATGCATCAGCAGTACTGCGCATGACTTTCTTGAGGGATGGGAGGACCTGATCACGCAGCACATTCACTTCATCAACTGCTAATTGATGGGTTTCGTACGCGGCGATCAGTTGTGCTTCCAGCTGGATTCGTGTTGCATCTTTGTCCCATTCCGCTTGTTGTTGGTTGGCGGTAGCCGTAGCGATTGCCCCACGAGCTCTGCCGCTGCTCCCCAGGGGCATGCTCAGTCCAAACACTACAGCGGAGTCACCGCTTTCCTGAAGGCGGCGAACTCCCGCATTCCATTCCAGCGCCGGGCGACGTTCGCTTTGTGCCCGGCGCACTTCTGCCGAACGGACATTGATCTCAGCGGAGAGAAATGCCAGATCTGGATTGTTGGATAGTTTTTCCAACAAGGCAGGCAAGGTTGTTGTTGACGGGACGCCATATAGATCCGCTTTTGCGGCGGTAAAGTCCGGAGAGGTATCGGCCCAAAACGCACTCAGCCTGATCCGTTCCGTACTAACTCGCTGGCTAGCTTGTCGCAAGGCCAGTGTGGCGCGGGTTAGTGCGGCGTTGCCGCGCAAAAGCTCACTTTCGGCAGTGCCACCCGCTTGCACCTGCCGGGTAAGTGACGTCAGGGTCTGTTGAAGTAACTGATGGAATTCCTCCTGAAGCGTCAGTTCTTCCTGCGCAACCAGCAAACGGATGAACTGCTGTGTAACGGCAGTCACCACATCTAACGTAAGCACGCGCTGCGAGGACGCCAACTGTTGCTGGCGAGCGGTGACCAGATTGACCCTGGCATCACGTTGCCCGCCCAATTCGATGGCGGAAGAAAGGGAAATGGTTAGCTCGCTGGCTTTGGTTCCGCTCAATTCACCTGAGCCTGCCACATTCTCAAGATCAGTATTGACCCGCAGCCCGGGCCTGAGTGCAGCGGTTTGTTTTTCCCCGGCCAAAGCATTTAGCTTGAAGGTGTAACCCGCTAGTTGAGGGTTGTGTTGTAAGGTGGCGCGAACAGCCTCACCCAACGTCAGTGTGGATTCCGCAACAGCGGTTAGAGCAAAAGAACTACAAGATAAAGCAATAGCCGAAATGGCCATCGCTCGATGGAAAAGTTGCATAGAAAACTCCAGCCTAATTGGCAGTTCCAGATATCGGTGCAGGAGTCCTGAACGCGAATGGGGAACTGCAAAAACTACCCTTTTTACAAAGGGCCGTTAACGACAATCAGAATGGAGTTGCAGGAGGTGCGCGCAGCGGCGGAAGAATCCCCGCGCGACGATGGGGATGAGGAGCGTCTGTGTAAAAAAAGAATAAGGGGGTGTGCGTTACCGCAAGCAGTATAAAAATCACAGCCAAAAGTATTGGCAATGACGGGTCAAACTTAAGGAGTTTTGCCAGAACCGATTGGGATACTTCCACATCGATATCCTGATGCGATTCATCCGCTGTGTGGACTTCGTGCCCGCCTATCACATCGAGATGAGGGGAAATTGGTGGTTCCTGTCCATCAAAACAAAAGTGTGCATGCACGCCGGTCCAGCTGGTCATCAGCCAAAGCAGCAGTGTCAGAAGCACAAATGTTTTATAACCGGAACGAATTCTCACCTGTGGGGCACCTGATAGTGAAGCTCATTGAGGATATAGCAATCTGTTTGTCATAGCCACCGACCCAGTCCAGAGATACCCTGGACTGGGTCGGTGGCTATGCAATCTCACGGAATGACGATAAATTGAGTCATTTTTTCCATCAGCGTGAGCGCGGCATTATCGGAAAACTGCTGGCCCTCCTCGATGTATTCCCACACTGTTGCGTCACTTTTCCATCCGCCTTGCTTTTTGATTAACTCAAAATCTATCCGCTCCCTTGCCGCCGATGTGGACAGTCCACGCCGAAAGCTATGACTACTGAGGTCTGGAAGAAAGTCGAATTGACAAGCTTTGCCCAGATTTTTAAGCAAATCGTTAATTGCTCCTGGGTTCAGCGGCTTTGTTTGGACCTGACTCCATCGGTTGACCGGCCTGAAAAGTGGACCGTTGTTGATACCGGCAATGTCCACCCAATCCTTAATGGCTGTAGCAGGACAGCGGGTTCTACCCCGTTTTCACGGACACATCTAAAAGAGGCATAATGTGCCTGTAAGGAGTGTTCATGACCAAGCGAAGAAAATTCAGTAATCAATTTGCGATAACAGAAGCCATCCCATCCAACCGTTCTTTCGTCTTTTCCCACTTCGGCATTACCTGGCCCATTAGCCGGTAAAACCGTTCACTGTGGTTATGCTCCGCTATGTGGCAAAGCTCATGCAAAATCACGTAATCAATGCACTCACGAGGCGCTTTAACCAGGTGAGGATTCAGGGTGATTCGGCCATTGGGTGAGCAGCTACCCCATTGAGTTTGCATGGTTAGTATGCGCAGCGGTGGTTGTTCTTCTACCCAAAGGGCTTGCTCCAGCATGGCATTGAGGCGCTTGGAGAAGGTTTCCTTGGCCCGCGATTTGTACCAGTCTGTTAGTAGCCCTTTAACCTTTTCAGCGGACTTTGTTCTTACCGAAACTTCTAACTTACCGCGTAGTAGTTTCACACTTTGAACCTGCTCAGGCGCTTCAATCACTTTCAGCAGGTACTGCTTCCCTAGGTAGTAATGGCTTTCACCGCTGATGTACTGCCGAGGAGTGGTGAATTCAAGCTGTTTGCGAAAATCCCGAAGCTGCTCGTATATCCAGCGCCCACGCTTTTTAACAGCAGATAACACGGCTGCGCTCTCAGTACCCTCGGGAGCCGATGCGATTACCCGACAATCGGGATGAACTTTGATTAATACCTTGCCTGTGGCTTGCGGGCGCTTAACTCGCTCAAACGTAATCTGCTCGTCACCGTAGCGGAAGCTCATGGTCTGACTTTGGAGTTTAATCGGCACATTCATCTGGTTATACCCGCTCAAGCACCGTTTAATCCGACCCGAGTGATTTGCACGATTCTTTCAACCAGCTTTTTAGCCTGATCCATACCCGCTCCAATAGATTTTGCCTCTTTGAACAACATGGGCAACAGCTTCTTACGGATATCTGCTTCAATGTTTTGTGGGTTGATAGAGTTTTCCGCCACGGACTGGGTAACCGCTTCGTCGATATCAAATGCCAGCCTCACCCATTTGTCCTGCACCTGCGAATCCATAACCGTGAAAACTTCCGGCAGAATCTGTTTGAATAAACCGAAGTAGGCCTGGGCATGGCGATTACCCGCAAAGGCATCGGGGATGTCGTTCAGCTTTCGCTGTTCCACCTGTTCGGCAAACTCCTGGAACAGCATGTATTGCTTCATCGGGTGATCAAAGAGCTTCTCGGCATCTTCAATGGCTTTACGCAGCAACTTTGAAAACTCTTCCTGAGCGTAGGGGTCGTCCTGCAAATCCTGTTCAATCATCCGGGTAACCCGGGTTTTGATGATGTCAGTTTCGTTACGGGTCTTTTCGTCAGTCCAGTCTTCTTTCTTTTGCTGGCCCATCTTGCCAACTTCGTAAGCGCCAGACGGTTCACGCACTTCAACCCCAACAACGTGTTTATCCAGCAGTTTCTTCACCTGCTCGGCATAGGCGTCGTAATCCACCCGCTCACCGGTATCCTGTTTTACCAGCTGGCGCAGGTTGGACATCTGCTTAACGGTTTCCTTGTAGTGGCGGCGATCAGCATCGGTGAAACTTTTGTCTTCAAAGAAGGTGGCTGACTGAAGCGCAACCTTCAGGCAGCTGGCGAAGTTACTGAGGGCTTCGTAAAAGTCTTCACGAACCTTCATATTTACATCAACCAGCTCGCCGTCTTTGTCCTCAATGCGGGGAACCAGCACCTGGCGCAGTTGTTCAATGTCCTGCTTATTCTTTACACCATCAAAGATCGCCCACAGCGTCTTGTACAAATGAGGCAGACGCTTGTACTCCGTACTCATCTGCTCGTACAGCCCCTGAATGTCGTCGATGTCGTAACCGCCCTGGGTGCGGGATGCGAGATCCTGATACTTACTGAGGGTGGTATCGAGCTCTGCCAGAATACCCCGATAGTCGATCAGTAAGCCGAATTCCTTCTTCGGATGCAGCCGGTTAACACGGGCAATCGCCTGAATCAGGTTGTGCTCTTTCAGTGGCTTGTCGATGTATAACACTGTGTTTTTCGGTTCATCAAAACCGGTCAGAAGCTTATCGACAACGATCAGCATCTTCAGCGGATCATCGTTGTCAGCAAAGCGCTTGATCATCCGCTTGGTGTAATCCTGTTCATCCTCTTTACCGACATTCTCGTTCCACCATTGCGTCACTTCCGGCAGGGCTGATTCGTCTACCGAGGTGTTTCCCTCACGGCTGTCCGGAGGGCTCATAATCACTGCAGACTCAAAGCGGCTGTCTTCCGGAAGCAGCGCCTGAGCTTCATCCAGAAACTTTTTGTACTTGATGGCCGATGCCTTGCTGTCACAGGCCACCTGGCCATTCAACTCGGCATCGATGTTTTTAGCAAAGTGAGTGGCGATGTCATTGGCAATCAGCTGAATTCGGTCACTGGCCTGATAAAGCTCGCCTTTCTGTGCGTATCTGCGCTTCAGATCTGCTCGTTGTTCATCGGTCAGGTTGGTTGTGATGCGCTGGAATCCGGCATCAATAGCCCGCTCGTTGATATCTAAATCGGGGATGCGTTCTTCGTAAAGCAATGGCGTTACGGTCTTGTCTTCCACGGCTCGCTGCATGGTGTAGGCGTGAACGATCTTGCCGAACTTGTTCTCTGTTTTGTCATCCTTCAGCAGCGGCGTACCGGTGAATGCTACAAAGGCCGCATTCGGCAGGGCCTGGCGCATGCGTATGTTGTTTTCGCCCCCCTGACTGCGGTGGCCTTCGTCAATCAGCACAATAATGTCAGGGCTGGAATTTTGGCACTCGGGTAGCTTGGTGGCGCTGTTAAATTTCTGAATCAGGGAGAAGATAATCCGCTCTTTCCCATGGCCAATCTGTTCCGCTAAGCGACGGCCAGAGGTCGCCATGGCAGCTGCCTTGTCTTTCTTGTCAGCCAGCTCGCCGCTGGATGAGAAGGTGGCACTGAGTTGGTTCTCCAGATCCACCCGGTCGGTGATCACCACAATCCGGCATTGTTTAAGATCATCATGCAGAATCAGCGTTTTACTCAGGAACACCATCGTCAACGACTTACCTGACCCTGTGGTATGCCAGATAACGCCACCCTCCCGCGCACCTGAAGGGCGGCGGGTATTGATGCGATCAATGAGAGCTTTGATACCAAACACCTGTTGATAACGGGCCACGACCTTGCCGGCTTTCTTATCGAAGAGGGTGAAATAGCGCACCATCTCAAACAGACGCTTAGGGCTGAGCAAACTGATCAATAGCTCATCCTGGCCGGTTACCGACAGTTCGCCCCCGGCCACCCAGCTTTCATACCAACGACGGTCGGCGGGTTTGCGTTGATTAAACAGCTGATCCAGCTGTTCGGCTGATAAGTTCCGATTTTTAATAGCGTGTTGCTCTGGCAGCGACAGCCCTTCCTCGCGCCAGGCTGCCCAGAATTTTTCTGGGGTTTCGCAGGTGCCATAGCGACCTTCGTAACCATTCACCGATAACAGCAACTGGCTGTAGGCAAACAGATGGGGGATTTCATCCGGGCGTTGATTCCGCAGACATTGCGAAATGCCTTCGGTTACCGTGGGGCCCTTCTTGCCATCTGGCCGCTTGGCTTCGATAACCACCAATGGGATGCCGTTTACGAAGCAGACAATGTCGGGTCTGCGCTTGTCTTGCAAAGAAGAGCCGACGCCGCCTGCGCGGGTTACCGTGAACTCTTCGGTAAAGGTGAAGCTGTTGTTGCTGAGGTTCTGCCAATCAATCAGGGCCACGGTTGGGTTGGCCTTTTTGCCATCCACAAACTCGGTTACCGAAATCCCATACATCAGGTGGTTGTACATGCGCTCGTTGGCATTACGCAGCCCCTCATTCAACGCCGGGCTGCATACTTCTGCGATCAGGTTGTCGATCGACTTGGCAGACAGGGCATGCTCCTTCCCTGCGAAGATAAAGCGACGCTTCTCCAGCTCTGTACGCAAAATGTCGCGCAGTACCACCTGATCGTACTTGCCACCGCGGGCAGCCAGCGCCTGGTCGGGCGATAAAAATGACCAGCCGAGCTGCGTTAAAAGGGCTAGGGCAGGCAATTTAGCGCTGTATTCTTCCTGAAATTTAGGGGCGTCGTATTCAGCCATTGATGTCAATTCCGTGTTGTATCAGCCACTGCAAGCCAGTTGTTGTGGTCTTGTATGCCTGTTCTGGATGGTTAACCACCTCTGGATGGGTGTACCCAATCAGACCTTCTTGCTCCCGAAGCGGATTAAGGTGTGTGCTCTTTAAGGCAGTCACTTGCCTGCCAGCGAGTAAGGTTGCCAATTGCTCCGCTTTGTATGGCCGTAGTGCACATAACCACACAATGACGGGCCACACCTTATCTTTGCGGGCTTTTGGGGTCAGGGCTTCCAGTCGTTGTTTTAATTCCGCAGGTAGCTCTTCTGCGTTGGTATGCAGGTCACCTGGATTTGTATCAAGGTCACCTGTATTTGATGCGAGGTCACCTGTATTTGAATCGTCCGATGCAAATAACGGCAATTCGCCTTCTGCGGATCGTTGTCCCGTCAGACGATAATAGGTCGCGGAGCCTGCTCCACCTTGTTCCAACAGGCGATATTGATGATGCAGTCTCTTGAGTACCTGGCTGGCTGCCAGAGTGTCCAGTCCTGTGATGGCACGCAGACCAGCGTTATCCACCGCACCTGTTTCCTTTGCCAGAATCAGAGCACGGGCTTCATTGTCTGACAGTTGTAATCGAGAAAATTGATTGAGCCACTGTAGCTGTTCCTCACCCAGCAGTTGATGAAGCAGATACGTTGCCTGGAACTCATTAGCCAGAACCTTGCTGGTAAAAACCGGTGCGGTAAGCCCCGCGTTGTCCAATAGACGCCGCATAGTTCGAATTCCTGATCCTTTGGTTTCGGCAAAGTTCAGGTCGTATAGCACCGCTGCGACAATAGGATTCCGCAACTTAGAACCCATCTCTCCCAGCATGGCTTCTGGTTTTAGGGAATACCCAGCATTGTGGATCTCAATACGGTTACTGTAACGAATAACCATCGTAGGTTGATGCACGGAGTAGTCACGGTGCATGACCGCATTCACCACGGCCTCCCTTATCACCTTATAAGGTAATAAGGGTTCGTCAGAACGTTGTAAGTCGCCAGCCTTTAAGCGGAAGTGCTTAGGCAGGTCATCCAGAATGGCATTTTCAAGTCTTGGGATAAGGCGCAGTAACGGTTCACGCAGATCCAGGGTGGTTGCAAAGCGTTGTTCTGGATCTTCAACCCATTGCGTACCAGCAATGCGCACATAATCAATCCGCACTGCAGGCATCAATCTGCGTAATGACAAAGGTTTGCCCAGCAGTAATAGCCCAGCCACATTGGGTACCCAGCGGTCACCGTGTTTTTTAACCAAGTTTAGAGCCCTTAGCATATCGTTGTCGCTGGCATCCAGCTCCTCGGCGTTGGGGCGTATTCTTGCCCGAAGATTGCGATAGAGCTCTATGGCGGTAGGATCGAGGTCATCCCACTCGGCATCTGCCAGAACAACTTGCTCAAACCCCATGCCACTTTTTGCTATGAGTAAAGGTTCGATATCGGTCTGGGTGCATTCGTAATCGCCGTTCAGACCGCGTCGCCAGACACCCGTTTTACGCTTGTTTTTACTGTCGAACTTTCCTTTAAACGTACAAGGTTTAGCCGCTGGCTCCAGTTCGGGCACAAAGACCATGATCACTGTTTTGCCTTCCAGCGGGATAGCTTGCGCCTCTACCGGAACGGATTGCTCAAACTGCTCGCGGCAGTTGGCCTGTAAATCACCCAGCAGTTTATCGGTATGGTCAACACCTGATACATAAAACTCGTTGTGCTGTGCATCCGGCTCACTGACCCCTAATAATAAATAACCGCCGCCCAGTCCTGGCTCGTTAGCAAAGGCGCAGACGGTTTGCATTGCCGAACTGCCAATGTCAGTGCCACGTTTTGCCTCAATGCGAGGGCACTCATCCAGCTGGCGCAACTGCTGTAATAAGGACTCGGCAGAGTATTCATTCAACATGGCTAATTCCTGCGTCATTCAAATTGCGAGGGCCGCTGGCGCTGTATTCTTCCTGAAATTTTGGGGCTGTTTGGGTGGTCATTCAGTGTCCTTTTTCTTCTTCTGCAACCGTGCCTGCAGCTTTTCAAGCTCGATCAATTCTTCAGCATCCGTTGCTTTTGCTTCTGCTGATTTTCGTTGCTGGTCAAATTGCTCATAACGCTGATTGGCAATCTGCTCCATTTGCACCCGGCTGATATTACCGGCGTTGTTCAGGCGCGGCTGCTCATTGAACTCCATAAAGCTATCAACATACTTGCGCCAGTCATCCAGCGTTAGGTGTTGCTTGTTTTTGGCCCGGAACTCTGCGAATTCGAAGAACATACTCACCAAGCGGTTCAGCCGCTCCAGCTCATCGCCCTGCAGGTAGTTCTTAGCGATGACCACATCAGCCTTACGAACCCGTTTGCCTGAAAAACTGGTCAGGTTCATGTTGGGCAGGCTTGGGTCCGCTCGGGCTACGATCAGCTCTGCCGTGGTATAGCCGGTTACGGCATAAATGAGCTTGTTCTGTACTTCTGAAAACAGCAGTCGTGTGTTTTTCTCATTTGCACGGTAGTCCTCGGCCAGGGTAAACAGGTCACGGACTTTCTGATAAAAGCGCTTCTCCGATGAGCGGATGTCACGGATGCGTTCGAGCAGCTCATCAAAGTAATCCCATTTAGGGTCTTTGAGGCGCTCATCATCCATGGCGAAGCCTTTGGATAGATACTCTGCAAGCGTACGGGTTGCCCACTGCCGGAACTGGGTACCCCGTGTCGAGCGTACCCGATAGCCAACGGCAATGATCATGGGCAGGGCATAGAGCTGGGTCAGGTACTCCTTACCATCGGCCGCAGTTGTAAACTTTGAGTTTACAACTGCCCCTTCAGCCAGCTCCCCGTCTGACAATACGGCTTTCACATGCTTACCGATGTTTTGCTTGCTGGTTTGGTACAGCTCAGCCATTTCCAACTGAGTGAGCCATACCTGACCGCCCAGCTCGCGCAGTACAAGCTGGGATTCGCCATCGTCAGTGGTGTAGAGGATCAGGTCGTTATCCATTAACCACCTCAAAGCCGATCAAAGATCGAGCCCTTATGAGGGTGGTAAATCTTCTCGTACATCCGTGTGGCATATTCGTCGGTCATGCCCGACACGAAGTCACAAATAACCCGCATCTTTCCATGATCGCTACCGGTTTGATCGCTACTGGTTTGATCACCAGCGGCATGTTTGTAGCGTTCATATGTTGAACGAGGCAGTAGCCTCTCCGGATCGGAGGCCAGTGCCTGAAACAACTCCATCACCAGTTTTTGTCCCTTAAACTCAAGCTGCTGCACGTTAGGGCTTTTAATTACTTTGTCTCTGACAAGTTCAGCAATGCGGTCCATCATTTTGCGGGGTGCAGGTTCCATCACTGCATTCCACTTCAGTAAGGCTGTTGTCGCACCAGGCAGGCCGGTATCGGCGACTGAAATACTGGAAATGAGTTTATGGACTAAACCACCAATGCGCTTCTTGCGGATATGGCTGGCGCCAGAAAAAAGTTCAGCGCCAACCGCAGTTGCGTCCAGCCCGCAGTCTGTAAACTTCGCCCTATGATCCTCGGATTCGCAGTAGTCAGCCCAATCTGTACGGCTTACAAGTCCGAGAGCGATGGCGTCTTCGAGGTCATGCAGGCTGTACGAAATATCATCCGCCAGCTCCATGATGGAAGTATCGAGTCCTTTGTACTTTGGCTTGCTGTGTTTTCTTTTTCCTTTGGAATCAAATACATCATGTGCTTGAGTAAAAGCCTTGCGTTCTTCCGATGTCAGTGGAGAAAGAATCCAGTCCACCACGTCAATCTCATCATCCAGATAGCATTTTGGCGGTTTCTGTTCAGAAGCCCTACACAACCATATCTGAGGGGGGATGGCGCCGTAGATTTCACTGCGAACAGTATTCGAGTAACTAGCTGGGTACTTCAGAATCCCCAGCAGCATACGACGAGTTGGATTTATGCCGTGGCTTTCACTGTACTTGTCCAGTTTAGTGAGTATGCGTAGCGTCTGGCCGTTACCCTCAAAGCCACCATGATTGCGCATACACACATTTAGAGCGACTTCTCCGCCATGGCCAAAAGGTGGATGACCTATGTCATGAGCCAGACAAATGCTGTTCAACAGCGTTGAACGAGGCAGGGCATCCAGAATATCTTTCTGATCCTTATGCTTCTCTTTTAGCCATTTAAGAATGCCAATACCAATTTGTGCCACTTCCATTGAGTGGGTCAATCGCGTTCGGTAAAAGTCGCTTTCGCCCAAGCCTAGTACCTGAGTCTTCGATTGTAGACGGCGAAAGGCAGCAGAGTGTACTAATCGACCATAATCATGATCCCATGGACTGCGAATGTCAGTTGAAGCTTTCGCATCTTCAGTATTAAAACGTTCTTCCCAGATACTCATATGATAAACCTCCTTATTCAGTGAACTTTTACGCGGCGCTTACCTGTCAGTAGCTGCTGCATTAGGGCTTTTTTCTCTTGCTTAAAGGCATCGAGCTTCTGTTGCAATGCGGTGATTTCCTGATCGGCGGCGGTGAGAGCGGCAGCAATTTTTTGTTGTTCTTCTTTCGAAGGAAGTGGCACTTTCAACGAAAAGAAATCTGCTGGTTTAACATTCAACAAACCATGAGCGCGTCCACCTTCGTGAGCTACTTGGCTGAGCCCTTTGTTCATAAGGCCAGACTCGAAGTAATGCTCCCAATAGTCACTATCAGCCTTGTTCAAGCTCGAAAGTTCAAAGCAGATATACAAGGTGGTAACAACGCCATCGTCATATCGATTCAAACGCTTAATAGCGCCCATCGGATAGCCGTTTGAGTAGCTTTTGTTGTAAGCAAACTGGCCCTGTCTTAACAAGAAGTACTCGTCGAGTGTTTCGGATGCGACAGTTTTCTTGAAAAAATCTTCTTGTCGAATTAATCCGTGAGCGCCTGAAATGGTTACAACATTGACGCTTTGGCCTTTATTCTTCTCTGTAACCCGAACAAAAATTGAGGACAACTTGACGTCACGCCACTCCCCACTAAACCTAACCCCATTTTTATCCAGCAGGCGCTTCTTGCCGGTGAGCAGTTGTTGCATCAGGGCTTTTTTCTGCTGCTGGCTGTTGGCGAGCAGTTGTTCGGTGGTGGTGATGGCCTTGTCCCAGGTGGAGAGAATTTGGGCGATTTTCTTTTGTTCAGGGAAAGGTGGTACTGGTATATCAAGCCTTGCTACGTTTTTATGACCAACATGTGGCTGGCCTGCAGGATTAAATAAACGTTTCAGCATTCTTTCACGTGCATCGCCATTGAGATACACCCACAAATATTCGTGGTCAAGAATATTCTTAGCAGAGTCCTTTACGCATATTTTGAAAGCGTTATTACACAAAACACCTACTTTTGCTCTATAAACTGAGCCAGAAGTATTGCCTGTGTTTACCATGACAATATCTTCGTCTTTCAGCAATTTTTTAGGATACAGGTCTCTTACATAAACAGGATATTTATCCGAGAATAGATCCCTAATATAGATATACCTAACATAACCAGGTGAAAATTCTTTAATCGTATCCTTGTCTGCGATCTGGACTCCTTGAGTAAAAGAGCATAATTCCCCAAGTTTTCTTATCGGAAGCTCATTAACCATAATTTATTCTTCCGTCTCTGCTGCAGTAGCGCGTCCAAACGAGCCGTATCCCAACTCCTCCAGATACTTAGCCATCTCGGTTTCCAGCTCGGCAAGTTGGGCTTTGAGCTGATCACGCTCTGCCCGTACCGCCATCAGGTCAATTTCTTCTTCCTCTTCAAAGGTATCGACATAGCGCGGGATGTTGAGGTTGTAGTCGTTCTCTTTGATTTCATCGAGGCTGGCGACGTAGGCGTATTTGTCCACGTCGTTGCCGGCGAAGTAGGTTTCCACAATTTTGCGGATATTGTCGTCGCTGAGCAGGTTCTGGTTTTTTCCGGCTTTAAAGTCGCGGCTGGCGTCGATAAACATCACGCTGTCGTCGCTTTTGTTCTTCTTGAAAATCAGAATCGCCGCCGGAATGCCCGTGCCGTAGAACAGCTTTTCTGGCAGGCCGATCACGGCATCGAGCAGGTTTTCATCAATCAGTTGCTGACGGATTTTGCCCTCAGACGAGCCACGGAATAGCACGCCGTGCGGCACCACCACACCCATTCGCCCTGTTTTTGGTTTCAGGGTTTCGATCATGTGCAGGATAAATGCATAGTCGCCTTTGGTTTTTGGCGGCACGCCACGGCGGAAGCGGCTGAACTTGTCGTGCTCGGCTTCGTCATGGCCCCATTTATCCAGACTGAACGGCGGGTTGGCGGTAACAATGTCGAACAGCATTAAGTCGCCGTTTTTATCCAGCAGCTTGGGGTTACGGATGGTGTCGCCCCATTCGATTTTGTGGTTGTCTTCACCGTGCAGGAACATGTTCATTTTGGCCAGCGACCAAGTGGAGCCAATGGCTTCTTGCCCATACAGGGCGTAGTTTTTGCTGCCGTGGTTGGCCACAATTTTGCGGCCACACTTCATTAACAATGAGCCGGAACCACAGGCCGGGTCGCAGATGCTGTCGCCCGGTTGCGGGTCGAGCAGCTCGGCAATTAAGTCGGATACTTCGGGTGGGGTGTAAAACTCACCGGCTTTCTGGCCACCGCTGGCGGCAAAGTTTTTGATTAAGTATTCGTAGGCGTTACCGATCACATCCAGCGTGCCGACGCGGCTGGGTTTGAGGTTGAGGTCGGGTTTGGCAAAGTCTTCTAGCAGGTGACGCAGAATGGTGTTCTTTTGCTTTTCTTCGCCCAACTTGTCAGTGTTGAACGAAATGTCCTGGAACACGCTTTTACCGGCGTCTTTCAGTTTGGTGCCGTTGGCTTCTTCAATGGCGTGCAGCGCCTGGTCGATGCGTTCGCCGTTGCCGGGTTCATGACGGCGTTCGTACAGGGCATAGAAACTCGCCGCCTTGGGCAGTACAAAGCGCTCGGATTTCATCATTTCTTCGATCAGTTCCGGCTCGTCGCCGTATTCCGCCTTGTAGCCATCGTAGTGATCCTGCCATACATCGGAGATGTACTTGAGGAACAGCATGGTCAGGATGAAGTCTTTGTAGGTGTCGGCGCTGATGGTGCCACGGAAGGTGTCGCAGGCGTTCCACAGGGCTTTGTTGATGCTGTCCTGGTTGATCTTGTCGTTTGTGCTCATCTTATTCTGTCTCCTTCAATAATTGCTGAAACATGCCCTGCAGCATGGTTTCACGATTTTTAAGCAGGGCTTGGGTCAGCATTTGCTCCTGTTCCCACATCCGGTTCAGATGCAGGATCTTGTGTTGGGTTTTGAGGCTGGGTATCTGAAGCTGCAGCTCTCCAGCCAGCTTTGTATTCAACATGACGATGTTGCTTCCCTGGCTTCCGGCTCCTTCCGTCAGGTGGTACTGGATGGCAGGTTGATTCAATGACCAGCACAGAAACTCAGACAGTACCTCTTTTTTTGGGGTAATGATAAGAAACTGACTACTGACCACAACCGGAAGGCTGCTTGGTTCGTCTGCCATTAAGCAAGATGCGCGGAAGTAGCCGCTGCCTTTTGCCCCGCGTGCAGGAAGTAACACGGTTCCTGGCTCAACGAAGGCTTTATCTTTCCCTTCCCAGTGGATAAGGGGAAGTTGAGATGTCAGCAGGTCATTACCATTCGTTCGCTCCCATTCGCTCCTTGCATCTTTGATTTGGGCAATGTGGGCATTGCCGTTGTCCGGGTTTTCTTCAACTTTTTCCCGAAAAGTGAAGCCTGTTCGGATGTCCGCTATCTCGGCCAGGCTTCTCAGGTTCTGTGTCTGCTTCATATTGAGTCTCTGAGAATGCAGGACAGGTGGCTGTCTGTCGCTTATTCATCCGTTTAGCGGTCAGAAGGTGCTAGGTTTTGCAGTAGAGGCATTATGATTCTTGGTGCGAGAATATAATCCAAGATAGAGGGGTATTCGTCAATGTTTATTTTGCAGTAGGTTTATTACTGCATTTATCCAGTATCCTTTGGGCCCAGCTTGTAATGGAATTTGCGCCGAGGAAGTCCTTGTTGGCTGCAGGGCTCTTGGGGTGTGCTATTCGTTGCACATTTTTGCTGGTGAGCTTTTTGTTGAGGTACGCGGTTGGCCACGTCAATGAGTCAATAACCAATCTATTTGCAATATAAGAAATGGCTTCCTCCCAATTAACGCGAGTAGTGGAGTCTTCTTTTACCAGCAAAGTGGATAACCGCTTGTTACTGCCAAGGGTATCAACTTCCATCAGTCGAAACTTCGCGCCATTGAAAGTGAGCGTTTTTACTAACCAGCATCGTGGATTGCCGTCTTCCAGCGTTTGCTTTGAATAACCGGCAATGACCGGTAGTTTACGAGGTTTGGATTCATCCACTTTACAACCCATGGCTTTCAGCATTTCTAGCATGGCATTGAATGCTTCAAATCGGGCAGTGTAGTTTTTGCTGTCGTCACTTTGGTCATCAACGGTGTCGGTGCCACCGGCTATTACATGCCCATTTTTGCTGGTCTCATCGGTGCTGATGACTACCGTGTCGTCACCGACTTCTTCGTCGGCTTCGCCTTCGTTCTTCCCACCGGAATGTCGCCCTTTGGTTACTCCACTTCGCGTAGTGTGAGCAGGATTCTGATAGGTCCGGGTAACCTGAGGGGCTTGTAGGACGAGCTCAACACCCCCGCTTGCCTGGGGAATCTCGTCATCGTCTATTTCAATGTCTTCTACATTTATTGGTTTCACCGGCAAGGCCGTGCCTTTACCTGGCGTTCTGGGGGTGTATGAAGGATCAAAAAAATGAACATTATGGGGATGGTTAGATTTCAGCCCCTGCATACCGTAAATTTCGTAAACGAACATCGACGATGTGTTCGAGTCAAAATGGCCTCGTACTGCTAGCCGAACCTGATCCAAGGGCGGAGGGGCAAAACGAAATTGCCAGACTCGATTATTGCCATTGTCCTCTCCGTATTCGAGTTGATACCTGGAGATGGATTCAAACGATTGTCGCATGTCCTTATCCAGGATGATCGTCGCCAATGCCCGGCGCAATTCATTATCGCCACGTACATGCTGTGGCAAGCTGCAGCTGGGTAGCAGATTGACTTGAATGCTATTGGGGTCATCCAGTGGGATGATGTGAAACTCTTCAATGAGGCCGTCTGGGATCATCGCCAGGCGGCATAGATACGGCTCATATAAAAATAAGGCCCGGGCTAATTCCAGCTGCGGCAAATATACCTGTATGCCATCGGCCATGAATTTGAAACACCATTGCTCGTGATCCTGCTGATTTGAAACTCCTGGTATTGGTACTTCCTTAATTTTAACCGCACTCCATGGGCCCTTATCCAAGATGAATTCTTTTTTGAATCCAGCAGGTTTGGGTGTTTCCGTTGTGTTTAGTGTTCGTTTTCGGGCCAGTAATGGGATCTGAGATATGGCTAAACTGAGCTTCTTCTGTTTTGGATCAAGCTGTACGTTGACTCTCCAGTTGGAGCAGTCCAAACGTCTGAACATATTGCCAATTGCTTTGATCTTACTGTTGTCATCGATACCTCTGATCTTGGGGGTTTTCCGTGACATCTGAGTTCTCTGTAAGTGCATTCAGAAACGTTCGTGCTGCTGGTGTCAGTCGTTGCTCGCTCAGGCCCGAGCTTCGAAGTAAGCGCCATCTTGGAGGCTGACTCATGTGCTCCTTCAAGTCTGCATAAGTATTCTCCAGTCGCCTGATCTGAAAATCAGCGACGGTTTCTGTATAGCGCTGAATAAAGGCTCGGGTCAATGGTAAGCGCGCGAGTTGTTTTTCTAATGTTGAGGGTGCCTTCAGACTTTTTAGCCAGAAGTTTTGGGAGCGCCTGGGACCATCGTTGGTTGCTGTAACAAATGTCGCCAGTTCTTGCAGGCAGCGCAGATATTCGGCATCCCGGGCTTGCCAGTTGATGCGACTTTTTCGTTCTAGCTGTGTTGGCCGTTTATGTTCTTTATTGACGGCAGTAAGCCAAACTCGTTGTGCCCGATACAGCCGGGCGTACAGTGCTGGGTCTTTTTTTCGCGCTGCTTTAGCCTCCTGGACGCTCAGGAGCTTTAACCAATGTTGCTGGTCTGGAGTTAGAACGGCGGTTTTGGCCGGATGATCCGGGACGTTACTAACGTACTTCGGGTGAAGAGCGATTGAACGAGCTTCTTTGATAGCTTCAGCGATGCTCTTACTTGTTGGTAGCAGTGCACTATGTACAACCAGGTGTTGCAGGAAGCTGAATGATTTTCGGTGCTTGCGAAAAATACTTCTTAGCCAGCAATGGTCGTCTGCGTTTAAGGACAGTCCCATAGCTCTTAGCTTTTGGGGTGACCAGAATGAGAGGACTCTGTGAGTAATTTCATTATGCTCAATCTGTAGTCTGCCTTTGGTTAAGCCAGCGTCCTGAGCCAGTCGTCGGTAATACTCGGTCCACTGAGTCAATGAGGGAGAGGCTCTTGGTGGCAGGTGTAGTAGAACGACGGCCTGTTCGGCTATCCAGCGGTCGTTATCGGAAATTGGTTTCTGTGGGAAGAGTGGACAGTACTCGGGCGTCGCAGGCCAGAATTGGTGTCGTTCCTTTTGTGGCCGGGTAAATTTGCTATTCAGCAACAGGCCATGTCTGGCGCAGCAGTTGACGCCGGGAGCTTGCCATACGCGTTCCCAGAAATATTCCCCATATTGCCGACCTTGTTCTTTAAGGCATGCAGGACAATAGCGAATGTGGCTGGGGGTTTTGATGATGGAGGCCGCTACGCCCATGGCAAGATGGATGGAGCCCTGTGACTGCCCTTCCATCCACTGCAAGCACTGGACTCGCCGTTGTTCAGGAATGAACGGGGCGTATAGCGGAAATAATGTGTGCTGGTAGGCAAGTTGCTCGATACCGAAACGGCTGGGCAGCTGTTTAATGAGTGAGTTGAGGTGATTTGGGAGGTCGAGCGTTGCGATGACTTTGCGGTTGCCATCAAAAACCTCTTCCAGCAACTGTTTGGGGCTGATCAGGCCATGTCGAATTCCGGCCCTGGCAATGGTGCTATACAGCAGCTCATCGGGATAGGGGATCGGAAAATTAAGCATGATCAGCCCTGGTTGCTTTGGGCGAGCCAGCTGGCGGTATCGAAAATCACACCAGCACTTTTAAGCGCCGTGTAGAGCTCATCCTCATTGGCTGCCTGAGAGTGCAGGAAACGCAGATCGTCAGAGTCTAAGGTATGCCAGTCCTCTTTTCGGATGCGTTTTTCTTGAGGTTTTTTCGTGGTTTTTTCTCGCGTTATGGCGCCTTCTTTGTACCAAGTCAGGATGATTGGCATCAGATCAGGAATCATCAAGCTGGGATGTTCTTCAAATGCACGAAGAATCAAAGGCTCTAGCAGGTTCGATTCATAGCCCATATCAGACAGCATGCCGAATAGCCGGATTGCCTGTTCGTTTCCACCAAAACGCTGTGAGATAGAAATCCGATCCTGAGCTGAATCCAGCAGCAAACTGAGCTCCAGTATCTTTTTATCCACTGCTGGTACTGTCAGATCGGAATACCGGGCAATTTTGTTCGGATCTTTGGAGCGTAGAGCCTCAATCATTGGATGAATAGGTTTCAGCTCATCCTGATAGACGGACTTCATGATGGCCGGTGTAATTCGTTCTGTCCCCTTAATCACCGCGCGAATTTGAGACAGTACGAATAATTTGATTACAACATCCATAATCCCTTGAGACAGATCGAACCAAAGATCTCTTAGCTCTTCTGATATGGCATCCGGAGCTTTAGTCAGCCATTGGTATTGCCAGAGTTTGTTGGTAAAGGCTCCCCATTCAGAGTTATTAACATCCGTGTCGGCATCCGGCTGAGTGAGTGGTTCCCAAAGAATGGAGCCGAATCCGGCACCTCGTCGGGCAGAACGCAGGTCCGCTTCAAAGATCGGACGCGCTTTGGGAGTTCCAACCATCACTACCGGAACGGATATTTCGTTTACCAGTGTCACAAAGAAGTTGAGCATCTTTTCAGCGCCGCCCGAAGCTTTCAGGCTCAGATGCTGAATCTCATCGATTACCAACAATCCTATGGCATGGGTGTTGGCTACCTGGGCCATCAGGGCTATCAGTGTTTCTACACTATGGCGTTTTTCAACATAGCGCCTGACGTAGTTGGTGCCTAATCGAGTGTCAATTTCACGGAAAAAGTTATGACACAAGTTCTTCAGTGATCCATCGTGAGGGCAGTCGATTTTGAGGAATACGATCTGGGTAAAGTTGTACTGCGGATGATAGATCAGTTGCGGATATGTACCCAAAATGCGGTTCAGGGAGCTGGTTTTTCCTGATCCGGAGCAACCAATAAAGGCCAGACTCTTGGCAGTCGACTCAACATGTTCAAACCGGAAAGCAGACAGGTCCTTTTGCATAAGGCGTTCATAACCATTCTGGATATGGGCAGCATGGTTACCATTGGCCAGGTTTCTTCCGACATATCCTTGTCTCAACATGATGGAAATCTTTGACTCCAGTTCAATATGGCGTGCCAGGGGTTGGAAAAACCTATCCAGTAACTGCGATATGACGTGTATTCGCGAGTGCTGATCGAGATATACATCAGAGGGGCGCATTTGGATGGTACTTCCTAGTGCTGTCCGCAGGTGCTTACGCTCCAGAATAGGGGGGAGCGCCTCAATAAATGGATTGCCGGCGTATTGAGCGAGGCCTATGTCTCTGTATCTTGCCTCGACCATGCCTGAAGGTAATGTCATTCATCGTCTCCAAATAGGTCTTCCAGAAAATCAGGAAAGCTTCCGTCTTCTGGCTTGTCGTGCAGATAGGTGACATCCGCTTTGGTCTTAGATGAGTGCGCAGGCATGGCTTTCTGTGCCTGTCGTTCTTTGTCGCGTTCTTCCGTGCGGTTTTGTCTGATTCCACGTATCAATTCAGCTTTGCTTGATGCAGAGGCGAGCGGACGAGCCCGGAGTGCCTTTTTGATGGTATCGTCGATCATGTTTTCCAGCTGTCTTTTGCTGGACTCATCAACAATTTTGGCTTTGGCAGTGGCTTTTTTCTGTCTTTCTTTGCTGGCCCATAGTTCCCACATGGTTTGGCCCCGGAACTGACGGGATCGGTCAGATAATGAACACACCCAGTATGTATTGATGCCTTTTTCTGGAAACAAATAGATTTGTTCAGCATCAGCTGGGTCGTAGGCCGCTTCCAGCTCAATGCGCCCCAGGCTTGAATCTCTGTGCAACCAGCCAGACTTGAGCAATTCTGAAGAGGTGTAGTATTCGCCAAAGCAGTTAATGCCAAGATTGGATACAGTAACCTTTTGACGAGGTAACAATGCCAATCGGACAAGATCTGGAGGTGCGCTCCTTAGGCGACCGCTTCGGTTCTTAATACCCCACTCCCACAGATTGATTGGCGTTGGTACCAGCTCATCAGGCATATCGGCAGAACGATCATATTTGGCCAGGACGGAGCTTCGGTTTCTCTGGTGGATCGATGCCACAATGATTTTGCTGAAATCTTCCAGTGTCAGCGTCGCGTCCAGCCGATAATCGCTTCCACCGCGCTTTTTTACCGTTGTTGTGGTCACAACGCCGGGTGCAAATGGTTTGAAGTTTGCCTGAAGTGTACGGAAGTAACGCTCAACAATGCCCTTAGCATCGCCACCATAAGGGCGGGTATTTTCTATGCGCACACCAAACGCATTCTCAATAGACTCGATTTGGTATCCCAGTAGCTCTCCTCTGTCAGCCAGAATTGCATCAGGAATTCCAACCGTAGGCCATTCTTCAGGTTTGATATCCAGGCCATAGCGATGACAGATTCCAACTTTGCTTGTCATTGCAATGCTGAGAGCCTGCATAGCCGTAACATACGAAGGTGATTCCAGACCGATATAGAATCCCGCGACCATTCTGCTGAATACATCCACCACGACGTATAGGGTTGGTCGTCCTATGATGCGTTGACGATCCGAAGACAGCAGGTATACATCGGCAATCGTGGCATCAATCTCATAACGGCTTCCCGGCCCTTGTACACTTGCTGTCGCCGTACTAACCAGGGGCCTTACATCTTTTGCATAGGTGATTCTGTTCGTTTTGAGTCGAACTCTTTCAGGCTTGGAGTATTCACGCTCCCAGAAGTAGCGAAATTGTCCTAGCGTAGGGTACTCAGACTCAGCGAGTTTCGGGTTTGCTAGCTGAAACATATCGCAGAAGCGGCGATGTGCGTAAGGCAAAGAGGTGCCTTTGTCGTTTGCGTAGTGACGATCAAGAACGATTCTGAACATCCGTTCAACCGACGCGTCAATAATCGAGCCCTGCCCTGGGGTGATTGAGCGGGGGCGGCCTAGTTTTTTGGTTGATACTTTCTTCTTACCCTTGCCGCCGGCATTTCGGTAATCCGGAAGCAGGGCATTTGGGACACAGCCGCGCTGCCAATATTGTCTCAGCAGTTTGTAGAGTGTTTTCTTGGGTGTGCCTGTTTCTGCGCAGCGCTTCTGAATCAGCTTGCCTCTGGTTGAACGAAAATAGACATCCTCTTGAGTGATGAGTGGAGCAATCAACTTCATTCGCTCGTCACGGAGGTGCTGATGTTTTGATCCTTGTTCAACCGGCTCATTCACCAGTTCTCCGTAAGGATCGTCTTGGAGTTTCAGCCT
Source organism: Pseudomonadota bacterium (assembly GCA_030145845.1). Classification (GTDB taxonomy): domain Bacteria; phylum Pseudomonadota; class Gammaproteobacteria; order Pseudomonadales; family Oceanobacteraceae; genus Venatoribacter. The sequence goes on along the minus strand of JAIXHJ010000015.1, from coordinate 32,841 downwards.
CTCGTCATGGAATAGTTGATCGATGACAGCAGCTTGTATCAGTTCTGGAAAGGCGTTGTCTGAATCAATATCAATCCATATATAGCCTTGGCTTGGTGCTTTAAGTATACGGTAGCGGCAATCAGCATGCAGAACGACCGTGTTAATACTAAGCATGGCTGTACCTCAGTCGCTTTGTTACTAACTCCATGTCTGAAAGGACAAGGGCTGAACCACAAAGTGATTCCCAGGCTTGGTGAAGGTCAAATTGAAAGATCCGTAAAGCACAAAGCGCCCGGATTCGTGAGAGCGTGGTTCCGGGAGATAGCTCGTAAGCTTGGTCGATCATCATCCCGATATCCGGCAATTTTGTTGACTGATAGCGAGATAGATGTGCATGAATCTCAGGAATCATTGCTATCAGTACTTCCATCGGCTCGGTCAGGCGTGCTGCCGGGTGTAAAAAAATGAGGTTTTTGATGTAGGTCGGTGGAAGATCCCTCTCAGTCACAATCTTCCAGGTGACGTCCTGTTTTTCCCAGTACCGTTGTTCAATTCTCAATTTCTCAAGTGTTCTACTATCCATGAGCGCTTCAAGTGGCTTCACCTGGATCGCTACTTTCTTGATTGGCCCCATGGCTGATTCCTGCATATCCACAAGGAAGTCTGAGGACATGACATGGGTGTGTCCCGATATTTCAGGGTGGCGAATCCCAAGCTCCTTTGCAATTGCAGTGGTCTCTTCGACATCCAGAGGAAATTGTTCTCTGATATCAACAACAAATGGATTCCATTCGAGCAAAAGAAAGGTGGAAAACTCAAGATCGGATAGTAGGTGGTGTGTGCGTTGCGTCAGGTGCCCGTGCACTCTGTGAGCGCGACCTTGCGAAGGTACATCCCTGACCGTAAGCCAGGGGGAGTAGTTGGCACCATTTCCAAAGCCTCTTTTGGCCTTAAGCCATTGGATGGTGCGCTTGTCCAGTTTCAAGTTGCTCATTCTTTGAACGCCTATGGAGATAGCATGACTCTGCCATAGGTGTTCAAAGTTACCAACTTTTTTTGTTAGTTACCGACTTTATTTTTCAGTTACCAACTTTATTTTGATGCTACACTTTTATCGGCCATGATTTTCTCCTTTATTCCACCGTCACACTCTTGGCCAGGTTACGCGGCTGATCGACATCCGTGCCTTTGATAATGGCGACGTGATAGCTGAGTAACTGCAGCGGCAGTGTGTACAGCACCGGGGCGACAATATCGTCACAGTGCGGCACCGCCATCACCTGCATATTGTCTTCCGTACGGATGCCGGCGTCTTCGTCGGCGAAAACGTACAGCTCACCACCGCGGGCACGCACTTCCTCAATATTCGATTTCAGTTTTTCCACCAGATCGTTGTTGGGTGCGACCACTACGATCGGCATTTCAGAATCGATCAGTGCCAGCGGGCCGTGCTTCAGCTCCCCGGCGGCGTAGGCTTCGGCGTGGATATAAGAAATTTCCTTCAGCTTCAGCGCACCTTCCATGGCAATCGGGTACTGGTTACCGCGGCCGAGGAACAGGGCGTGGTGTTTTTCTGCAAAGGCTTCGGCCAGCTGCTGGATGGCGCTGTTCATGCCCAGCGCTTTTTCGATCAGCGCCGGCAGGCGGGTCAGGGCATCCGCGATCTGCTGCTCTGTGGCGGCATCCATGGCGCGGCCACGTCCGAGCGCAGCGGTTAACAGCAGCAGGGCGACCAGCTGAGTGGTGAAGGCTTTGGTCGACGCGACCCCGATCTCGGCACCGGCGCGGGTCATCAGCGCCATGTCCGATTCACGCACCAGCGACGACCCGGGCACGTTGCAGATGGTCAGGGTACGGGCAAAGCCCAGTTCCCTGGCCAGACGCAGGGCGGCCAGGGTATCGGCGGTCTCACCGCTCTGGGATATGGTTACCAGCAGGCTGTTGGGGCGCACCACGGAACGGCGGTAACGGAACTCGGAAGCAATTTCGACGTTACAGGCGATGCCGGCAATATCCTCAATCCAGTAACGGGCGGTCATGCCGGCGTGGTAGCTGGTGCCGCAGGCGATGATCTGCACCTGATCAATAGCGGACAGGTCGCCCAGTGCCTCCAGATTGAGCTGACCATTGAACAGCCGGCCTTCGAGCGTGTTGATAATGGCCTGTGGCTGTTCGTAGATTTCCTTCAGCATGAAGTGGCGGAATTCGCCTTTGTCGCCGGCATCGTGCTCCACGGTGCTGTCCTGTGGTTCGCGGCTGACCGGCTGATTGTTGAGGTCGAAAATGCTGACGCTCTGGCGGGTGATTTCCGCGACGTCGCCCTCTTCGAGGAAAGCAAAGCGGCGGGTAACCGGCAGCAGGGCCAGCTGATCAGAGGCAACGAAATGTTCACCGATACCGTAACCGATCACCAGCGGGCTGCCGGAGCGGGCAACGATCATACGCTCCGGCTGCTGGCGGTCGATGACCACCATGCCGTAAGCGCCGTGCAGCTGACTGCGGGCGGCCATCACGGCGGCCAGCAGGGTGCCGGCCTGCTTCAGTTCACGCTCGACCAGATGGGCGATCACTTCGGTATCGGTCTGAGAGGTAAAGACGTAACCCTGGGCGCGGAGTTCGTCACGCAGCACATCGTGGTTTTCGATAATGCCGTTGTGCACTACGGCGATGTCGCCGGAAATGTGCGGGTGTGCATTCGCTTCAGACGGTTCGCCGTGGGTTGCCCAGCGGGTGTGGGCAATGCCGGTACCGCCGGCCATGGGGCTGGCGTGGACCGCTTCATCCAGCGCCTGTACCTTACCCAGCCGGCGTACCCGTTGCAGCTCACCATCCTGGTTGATGGTGGCCAGACCGGCGGAATCGTAGCCGCGGTATTCCAGCCGTTTTAATCCTTCGAGCAGAATATCTGCCACGTCCCGTTGCGCTACGGCGCCGACAATGCCACACATAATTATTCTCCGTTGTTCAGGCCGGCGATGATGACGCGCACACCCTGTTGTTCAATCTGTTGCTGCTGGTCGCTGGTCAGGCGGTCGTCGGTAATCAGAATGCTGACCGCTGACCAGGGTAATTCGAGGTTGGGAATACGCCGCCCGACCTTACCGGCTTCGGCCATCACCACCACTTCGCGCGCGCTTTCCGCCATCACCCGGCTGAGGCCGAGCAGTTCATTGAAGGTGGTGGTACCGCGTTGCGGGTCGATGCCGTCGCAGCCGATAAACAGCTGGTCAAAGTCGTACGAGCGGATGACCTGCTCGGCAATCTGGCCCTGAAAAGACTCGGAATGGGCATCCCAGGTTCCGCCGCTCATCAGCAGTGTCGGTTCGTTTTCCAGTTCGCGGATGGCACTGGCCACGGCCAGTGAATTGGTCATCACCACCAGACCACGGCGGCTCTGCAGCTGCGGAATCAGAGCGGCGGTGGTGCTGCCGAAATCAATGATGATGCGGTTGTGATCGCGGATACAGGCGGCGGCCGCGGTGGCGATAGCCTGCTTTCGTTCCGAAACTTTTTCTGCCGGTTCGGTGACGGCACGCCCGGTCAGTTCGCCCGGCAAGGGAACTGCACCGCCATAACGGCGCAGCAGCAGGCCACTTTTTTCCAGCTCGGCCAGGTCTTTGCGGATGGTCACTTCGGAGGTGTCGAAGGCGCTTGCCAGCGCATCGACCTGCACCTGTCCCTGCTGGTTAAGGCGTTCAATAATGCCATGCCGGCGCTGGACGGTGTTGCGTTTGGGCATATTTAAATTTCGGAACGAAAGAAAATTTCCGGAAATTTATCAGAACGAAAGTGAAAAGCAAGCAATGGCCAGTGATCAGGCCATATTGCAGCGGTTACGGCCTTCTTCCTTGGCGCGGTAGAGGGCTTTGTCGGCGCGCTCAAACACCACATCCGGTGCTTCCAGTTTGTAGAATTCGCTGATGCCGAATGACATGGTGATGGGCACCCGTTCCTTGCGGAAGTTAAACGGACTCTGTTCCACCCGCTGGCGCAGCTTCTCAGCTGCCAGCATGGCTTCGTCGGCGTTGGTTTCCGGCATCAGGATAACGAATTCCTCACCGCCGTAGCGGGCAATAAAATCGCTGTCGCGCAGCTGTTTGCGCAGCGAGCGCGAGATCAGCTGCAGGACCTTATCGCCGGCCAGGTGGCCGTAGGTGTCGTTGATGTTCTTGAAGTGGTCGACATCGCACACCACCAGTGACAGTGCGCCACCGTAACGGTGATGGCGCGACAGTTCTTCTTCCAGCCGGTTCTGGTAGGCCTCGCGGTTGGGCAGGCCGGTGAGTGGGTCGTGGGTGGCACGGCGGCGCTGTTCTTCGATGGCAACGCGGCTGTCCTGCACCTCTTTTTCCATGTCATCCAGTTTGCCCTGCAGCAGGGCCAGTTTGGCTTCCAGCCGCTGTTCGCGTTCTTCTTCGTCCTGCTGGTATTTGTCCATGGCTTCAACGATCAGCAGCAGGTGATCGCGTACGCTGGTGCCCAGTTCGCCGAGATCACCGGAGCCGGTGACCACGGAACGGATATCGGCGATCTGTTCGCGTACCATGCTGTCCAGATCCAGCCGTGCGCGGCGGCGCTCAGTCTGGCTCTGACCGGCTTCACTGACCAGCTGACGGATGGCCTGCAGGCGCTGATCGAGACTCTGCAGAAACTGTTCAAATTCGGTCTGGCTGTTGCCCAGACACTGCAGCAGGAAGTCGGCGGTATCTTCCAGCAGCGGCACCAGTTCGTACCAGTTCAGGCCATCCTGCAGGCGGCTTTTCAGGCTTTCGGCCTGATAATTCAGACGTTCAGGTACGACCAGCCGTGAAATCAGGCTGAACAGGGTTTCGGAGACTTCTTCGGCAATATGGGAAAAACCGGGTTCGGGCTCATCGCTGCCGGCACCGTCTTCTTCCGCGCCGGATGGCGCTTCTGTGCCGTGTTCATCGGGGCGGAACCAGCGTTGCCACCACTTGCTGTTACGCGCTTCGTCATAGCCATCCAGGGTGGCGATTTCACCGACGATCTGCATCCAGCTCTGCAGCTGACTGATATAGCCGGACCAGGTTTTCAGCTCATCGGCGGCGTTTTTGCGTACCGCTTTTACCTGCTTCATCAGCGGTTTGGGCAGCGGGCACTGGCTGAGTTTGTCGGCGGCGTCGGACAGCTGGCCGAGCAGGACTTCAGCCTGTGCGGTGTTCTGTTCCTCAAACCTCTGTACTGCCCGCTCCAGTTCGTCGAGCACGCGGGTCATACCGGATGATCCCGGCTTGAGCGATTCACGCAGATCGGAGAGCGACTTATCCACCGTACCGGACTGGCCTTCCGCCAGCAGTGACACCATGACCAGACCGCGGCGCATCTGATCGTGCTGCTGCTCGGAGCTGTTCTTCAGCTTCTCGTGACTGTCGAGTAAATCCAGATACTTGTCACGCCAGCGGCGGGCGGACGAACCTGCTCCCTCGGTCATTAATGGTGGTCTCCGGATGGATGAATCTGCTGACAGTATAGAAAAATAACCTGACTTTGCCGTGTCTCAGATTAATAAAATTAAGAAGCCTGTGAATAACCCGTTGCCCGCTCAGGCTTGCCGGGCCTGGCCGGGGTTCCTTACTCCGGTAAACGGATTTCTGCTGCCACCGGCAGGTGGTCGGAATGCGGGTGATTAATGGCGGCGGTGCGCAGCAGTTCGAGGTTATCACTGAGCAGGATGTGATCGAGGCCGCGTTTCGGCTGCCAGCTGGGGTAGGTGGGCATCAGTCTCGGCGCATGCAGTGACAGGGCTTTCAGCGGACTGTCGTGCAGCAGTACTTCGGACTCCTGATTGAGATCGCCCATGATCACCAGATAACGGGCGTCGCCGACCAGATCGCAGAGGAAATCCAGCTGGCTGAACTGGGTTTTCCGTCCCAGGGCCAGGTGGGTAATGGCCACCACCAGCTGGTTGTCGCCGCTGCCGAAGCGCAGCACCATCAGGCCACGGCCGGGTAACAGGCCGGGCAGCGGGTGGCTCTGAATATCCAGTGCCTGCAGGCGTGTCAGCAGACCGTTACTGTGCCGCGCCAGACCGCCGATATTGCGGTTAACCTGCTGATACCAGTAAGGGAAGCCGGCTTCGCCGGCGATACGTTCAACCTGATTGTGATAGCGGCTGCGGAAACTGCCGGCATCGGCTTCCTGCAGGGCGACGATATCAAAGGGTTCCACCAGTCCGGCAATGCGTGACAAAGCCAGGTCGCGGTTCACACTGGGCAGTAAATGCTGCCAGCTGCGCAGCAGATAGTGGTGATAGGCGGAGGTCTGTATCCCGACCTGCATGTTGAAGGACAGCAGACGCAGGGCGTTCGCGGCACGGGGTGCCGCGATAAACTCCTGCAGGGTACAGAAGCCGGGCATGGGGATTACTTGCCCTGAATGGCTTTACGCTCTTTGGCGATCAGGTAGTCGGCCACTTTCAGCATGTTTTCCTGGCTGCCGGCGGTGGTGGAGTTCACCACGTACTTACCCTGAATGATCAGTGCCGGAACACCGTTGAGTTTGAAGTCGCGGATACGCTGGTCGCCCTGTTTCATGCGGGTTTTAACGGCGAAGGAGTCATAGGCTTTGTCGAAGTCTTCTGCACTGACACCGGCTTTTTCCACCAGGAAGTCACGCTGATCTTCCTTGCGCAGCAGGCGCTTACGCTCAACGTGGATAGCGCGGAAAATATCGTTATGGACTTTGGCTTCAACCCCCAGCACTTCGGCAACGTGGAACAGCTGAGCGTGCACAACCCAGGCGCGGCCGAACATCGCCGGTACACCCTGGAAGTCAACGTCGGCAGGCAGGGTTTCTTTCCATGGACCCAGCACGCTTTCCAGGTGATAGCAGTGCGGGCAGCCATACCAGAAGGCTTCTTCAACGTGGACTTTACCATCTGCCAGCACCGGCACCGGTTCCTGCAGGACTGTGTATTCTTTACCGGCCTGGTAGTCGGCTGCCTGGGCAGAAGCTGCAACCATAAACAGCGTTGCTGCGATCCATTTGCTCACCTGTGCAAACATCGGGAACTCCATTGTTATTAAAGGACGATTGACGGTCGTTAGTCAGAGGGCATTCTTGCACAAAGGTTCGCGCTCGCCCAATGCTCAAATGTCAGGAAACATCGTGCCTGCTGTGGGACAGACATAAAAAAAGGTGGCCGGAGCCACCTTTTTACTGCTGCTGCGCTTAACGCAGACCCTGAATATAAGAAGCGACGGCTTCAATTTCAGTGGCGTGCAGGCGGTAAGCAACATCGCGCATCATACGGCTGTCGCCGTCGTTGGTGCGCTGGTTCATGCTGAAGTTGGTCAGCTGCTTCACAGTGTAAGCGTCGTGCTGACCGGCCAGACGAGGGAATTTAGCTGCATCCAGACCTTTGCCGTCAGGACCATGACAGGCCATACAGGCAGGTACACCTTTCTCGGCAATACCACCACGGTAGATACGCTGACCCAGTTCAACCAGTTCTTCCTTGGCGCCACCACCGGTCGGGGCCTGGGCAGCGAAGTAAGCTGCCAGATCTTCAACGTCAGTGTCGCTCAGGCCTGCTACGAAAGGAGCCATTTCAGGAACCGTACGGGCGCCATCACGGATATCCTTGATTTGCTTGATCAGATAACGCTCACCCTGGCCGGCAATTTTCGGAAAGGTGGGCGCCAGACTGTTACCGTCAGCACCATGGCAGGCGGCGCAGGTGGCAGATTTTGCTTTGCCGGCCTCAGCGTCGCCGGCATGGGCGACGGACACGAGTCCGGCAGAAACGATCAGGCTAATCAACAGGTTTTTCATCATCAGGTCCAGGTTGTATGTGAGTTCTTCTACTTGTCAGCCGGCCTTATTTCGGGGTCGACATGTAAGTGATCAGTTCTTTGTACTGCTCAGCGGTGCAGTCCATGCACAGACCGCGTGGCGGCATGGCATTCAGACCGTTGGTGACGCTGGCAACCAGTGCATCCATACCTTTGGCCAGACGAGGCTCCCAGGCAGCTTTGTCGAAGGATTTCGGTGCACCGGCAACCGCCATGGCGTGGCAGGCATTACAGGTCTGCTGATATTTCGCGGCGACATCAAAAGCCTGAACATTGGCACTCATTGCTGCTGCAGTCAGGGCAGCCATCACAACCAGTTTTTTCATCGGCGATACTCTCTCTTTATTAAGTGTTTTATGAGGGTTTAAAACGCTTAGCCCCGGAGCCACCGCCCTGTGATATGATGGGTGCGTCATCCAAAGGCCCAGCATTATATAACATTAATTTCCGGACGGTCATTACGTTTACCCCATGATAGCTCAGGAATCATTGACCTATACCAACACTCAGTTCGTTAAGAGTGCTGCCAAACTCAGCCAGTGCCCGACGGAAATTGTCCGTGAGGTGGCATTTGCCGGGCGTTCCAACGCCGGTAAGTCCAGTGCACTGAACCGTCTGACCGGCAATAAAAAACTCGCCCGTACCAGTAAAACGCCGGGCCGGACTCAGTTAATTAACTATTTCCGCATCGGCGACAGGCCGCTGGCGCTGGTCGATCTGCCCGGCTATGGCTTCGCCAAAGTGCCGGTGGCGGTGAAGAACGAGTGGCAGAAAGAACTCGGCAATTATCTGGAGAAGCGCGATGCCCTGGTCGGGCTGGTGCTGCTGATGGATATCCGCCATCCTCTGAAAGAATTCGATACCGCCATGATCAGCTGGGCGCAGGACTCGCAGATGCCGCTGCACATTCTGCTCACCAAGGCCGACAAGCTGAAGCGCGGGCCGGCCAAGAGTGCGTTGCTGCAGGTGAAAAAAGCCGTGGCTCACCTCGGCGATCTGGTCACAGTGCAGACCTTCTCTTCGCTGAATGGCGAAGGCATTGATGTGCTGCGTAAACAGCTGGATGGCTGGCTGGTGCCGGCAGACGAAGCGCTGCCTGACGATGAAGTGCCTCCGGCGGCGGAAGACTGAACCGCTGCGCGTTTTCTGATTTCTTCTGAATATCAGAAAATCCTTCCCAATAGAAAATTTCAACCAAAAACCCGGTTTCTGCGCTGCAGATACCGGGTGATTGTCTATATTTAAACCAATACTTCTCAGGTAGCCGGTGGCTGTGCAGTACTGCCGGCAGGTTTTTTCTGGTTGTTCTTTTTCTTCGGTACTTCCCCAATGATCCGAAGTTAACCCGGTCGTTTGCCCCCAATGGCGACCGGGTTTTTTTCTGTTCCTTTCCTGTTTATGCCACCTGCCGGGTGCGCAGATTCTGTACCCCGAGGCTGAGAACAAACAGCAGCGTGGCGGCAACCACCACACTTGGTCCGGCCGGTGTATCCCAGTGAAACGATGCCCACAGTCCGAGCAGCACGGCGGTAATACCACAGCCGCTGGCCAGCAGTGCCATCTGCAGCGGCGAGCGCGACAGGCTGCGTGCGGCGGCGGGCGGAATAATCAGCAGGGCGCTGACCAGCAGAATACCGACCACCTTCATCGCCAGCGCGACAATCACGGCCAGCATCAGAATCAGCAGCAGGTTCAGGCGGCCGACGGCGTAACCCTCAATGGCCGCCAGTTCCGAGCTGACAGTGGCTGCCAGCAGACCGCGCCACTGCCAGATCATCAGCCCGGCAACCACAATGACAGCCAGCAGAATCCACAGGACATCGGCACTGCTGACGGCCAGCAGGTCGCCGAACAGATAGCCCATCAGATCGACGCGGATACCCTGAGCCAGGCTGAGTGTCACCAGACCAATGGCCAGTGTGCTGTGCGAGACAATACCGAGCAGGGTGTCGGATGACAGGCGTGAACGTTTCTCCAGCGGCAGCAGCAGCAGTGCCAGTACCAGTGAGCCGACCACCAGGGCCAGCGTCAGGTTGATGTCGGTCAGCACGCCGAAGGTAATGCCGAGCAGGGCGCCGTGAGCCAGGGTGTCACCGAAAAACGCCATCCGCCGCCACACCACAAAGCTGCCCAGCGGGCCACTGATCATGGCCAGCAGCACGCCGGCCAGCAACGGCATGATCCACCAGATATCAGTCATGCTGTTGTTCTCCGCTGTGCAGATGCTGGTCATGATCACAGTGGCTGTGATCGTGGTGATGGGTGTAATGGGCAATCAGTGGTGGCTGGGCGCGGTTACCGAACAGCTGCAGATAGGCGGGGTCGACGGACACCTGATCCGGGTGGCCGGAACAGCAGACGTGACCGTTAAGGCAGATGACTTCATCTGTGGCCGCCATCACCAGATGCAGGTCGTGGGAAACCATCAGCACGGCGCAGTTGAGTTCATCGCGCAGCTGCGGAATCAGCTGGTAGAGCTCCATCTGCCCCTGCACGTCGACGCCCTGAACCGGTTCGTCGAGTACCAGGATATCGGGTTTCATCAGCAGTGCCCGTACCAGCAGCACCCGCTGCCATTCGCCGCCGGACAGATCGTGTACCGACAGCGGTGCCAGCGTGCTGATATTCAGCCGTTTGAGCCAGTAATCAATGTCGGTGCCGGTGGCGTGCCGCGTCAGACTGAGGAAGCCGGTAACGGTCAGAGGCATACGCTGGTCGAGACTCAGGCGCTGCGGCATATAGCCGATGCGCAGCCCGCGCTGGCGCCGGATGTCACCGGAATCGGCGTCAACCAGCCCGAGCAGGACTTTGATCAGTGTGGATTTGCCACAGCCGTTGGGTCCGATCAGGGTAACGATCTCGCCACGGACGATATTCAGGCTGATGTCGCTGAGGACGGTTTTATGCTGCCGCGTCAGGTTGAGGTGACTGGCGCGGATCAGAGGCTGGTCGGTGGTCATGATGCTTTCTGGCAGCGTGGGCAGAGTCCCATCAGTTCGGTCATCTGTTGCTCCACCCGCACGCCGAGCTGCTGCTCAGCCTGACGGGCGATTTCGTTCAGTGGCGTGGCATCCAGTTCCTGTGCCATACCGCATTCACGGCAGACGAAGAAACAGGTCGGGTGACTGTGACCCGGATGGTTACAGCCGATAAAGGCGTTGAGGGAGTTGATGCGGTGCACCAGCCCCAGGTCGAGCAGAAAATCCAGTGCCCGGTACACGGTCGGCGGTGCAGAATTGAAACCTTCTTCCGCCAGTTTCGGCAGCAGATCGTAGGCACCGACCGGCTTGTGATTGTCCCACACCAGTTCCAGCACGCGCTGACGCACCGGGGTCAGACGGACGCCTTTTTCGTCGCACAGACGACGCGCTTCCGCCACCGCACTGTCAATGCAGGCATGATGATCATGGCTTTTGTAGACGTTCTGGGTCATGGGCTGGCCTTATCCGGGGCTGAACGCCTGCCATTATGCGGGAGATTATAAGGGACGCGCAAAGACAGTTTAGGTTATAATATTACATTCTGATGTAAGCACACCGGATTCCCCATCATGAAAAACCTCTCCCTGACGCTGTTGTTTGCTGTTGCGGCTGCTCTCAGTTCCGTTGCTGCAGCCGGACCGAAAGTTCTCGCCAGTGTGCATCCGCTGGCGCTGGTAGCGGCGTCGGTGACGCCGGCAGACGATCTGTCGGTGCTGGTACCGATGGGGATGACGCCGCATGATTTCTCGCTGCGGCCGTCGGATGTGGGGCGTATCCGCGATGCCGATATCATCTTCTGGAACGGGCCGGATGCCGAGCCGTATCTGGCAGCCTTCACAGAACGCTGGCCGGACAAAACCTGGCTGGATGTCTCAGTTACGCCTGAAGACGGGCATGAGCACGCCGGACATGAGCACGAAGAGCATGAACACGACGCCCATGCCGCAACTGGTCACGACGCCGAAGAGGGGGACGATGATGGCCACGACCATGGTCATCATGATCCGCACTGGTGGCTGTCGCCGTTACAGATGATTGATGCCCAGGCCCGGCTGGCTGCCGCACTGGGGGTCAGCAGCGGTGAATTTGCCACCGCCATGCAGCAGCAGATTGAACTCAGCCGCTCGCAGCTGGAGCCGTACCGCGATCGCGGATTCTTTGTTTTTCACCGGGCCTATGACCGCTGGGTTGAGCTGATGGGGCTGAATCAGGTCGGCGCCTTTACCGTGTCACCGGAACAGAAACCGGGCCTGAAGACCCTGCAGCATATGCGTGAACAGCTGCTGCAGGGCGAAGTCGTGTGCGTGTTCACCGAGCCGGAATTTTCCCCGGCGGTGGTCGATTCGCTGCTGCGTGGTCTGGATATCAACCGCGGTGAGCTGGACCCGATGGCGGCCAATATTGCCATTGAGCCGCAGGGCTATGTGAATTACATGCAGGATCTGACCCGTCGTTTCAGCGAGTGTCTGGGCGACTGAATAAAAACTGATCCGGCGCAGGAAATCCCTGACAAAGGGACACAAATGGCGCCATTTTCCATTCCCTGTGGCTACACTCATTACAACCCTCTTTTTTTGTTGCGTTGTAGTGAGTACCCATGATTTCTCTCAGCCCGGAGCTCATTGAGCAGATTTCCCACGGTTTTAACGTTCCCGCCCGGCCACAGGCCCTGATTGATATCCAGAACCTGATTGATGATCCGGAAGCGGATATCCAGCAGCTGGCCAATCTGATTGCCGGAGACATCGGCCTGTCATCGGCCATTCTGAAGACCATCAATGCCCCGGTTTACGGCATGAGCCGTACCATCAGCGATATTCCGCAGGCGGTGATGCTGCTTGGTCAGCGTGCGGTCGGCACACTGGTGACGGCGCTGATGCTGCGCAACAGTTTTACCGCCACTGCGTCCATTTCGTTTGAGCGTCTGTGGGATAACTCCGGCATGGTGGCCGACACCATGGTCTTTATCGGTCGTGGTATCAAAGACAAGGTGCCGGCAGAAAATCTGTATGCCGCGGGCCTGTTCCATGACTGCGGCATTGCCGCCATGAGCCAGCGTTTTGAGGACTACCGTGCCACCCTGCAGCAGGCCAACAGCGATTATGAGCGTAATCCGGTCAGCTATGAGGATGAGCGCTATCAGTGCAATCACGCACAGGTCGGTTACTTTATTGCCAGCAGCTGGTCGCTGCCAGCGGACATCTGCCGCGTGGTGCTGACCCACCACGAAGAAGACTTCCTCGTCCGCAATATGAACGATGAGGTGGCTCTGCCCTGGGCGACACTGAAAATGGCTGACAACATGGTCAACCAGATCCGCCGCGGTGCCGACCTGACCGACTGGGGGCGGGTGCGGGATGACTGTTTCGAGGCGCTCGGCATTATGGAATACGATTACCTCAACCTGCTGGAAGACCGGGCTGACACCCTGCAGTAAGCGTCCGCGTGTCCGTTGGCCGCATTGAAATCACCCGGCCAGCCACTAGAATAGCCGGCTCACTTACCAACGGAATGCTGTTATGACTCTGGCTGTCGTTACCCTGGCTGCGGGCAAAGGCTCGCGTATGAAATCTGATCTGCCGAAAGTGCTGCACAAACTGGCCGGACAGCCGATGCTGAGTCACGTGCTGGCCAGCGCCAGCCAGTTGCCACAGGCCAGCCTGCATGTGGTGATCGGGCATGGTGCCGATGCCGTACAGCAACAGATCACGGATTTCCCGGTGCAATGGGCCATGCAGACGGAACAGAAAGGCACTGGTCACGCGGTGGCGCAGGCCATGCCCGTTGTTGATCCGCAGTCCACCGTGCTGGTGCTGTATGGTGATGTGCCGCTGATCCGTTCCGCCACCCTGCAGAAGCTGCTGGACGAAAGCCATGACGGCAATGCGCTGGCGCTGCTCACCGTTGAACTGGATGACCCCACCGGCTACGGCCGTATCGTGCGTGATGACGCCGGGAATATTCAGGCCATTGTCGAGCACAAGGATGCCACGCCTGAACAGCATAAAATCCGCGAAGTGAATACCGGTATCCTGGCGGTGTCAGCGCAGCAGCTGAATGAGTGGCTGCCGCAACTGTCTGCCAATAACGCCCAGGGTGAATATTACCTCACCGATGTGATTGCCATGGCGGTGGCGCAGGGCGTTGCCGTGCGCGCCATTCATCCGCAGGATGAAGCGGAAGTACAGGGCGTTAATGACCGTCTGCAGCTGGCAGAGCTGGAGCGGGTTTACCAGCGCCAGCAGGCCGATGAACTGCTGCGTGCCGGTGTGTCACTGGCGGACCCGGCGCGGCTGGATATCCGCGGCACCTTAACTGCCGGTGCGGATGTCAGCATTGATGTCGGCTGTGTGTTCGAAGGCAATGTGGTGCTGGAAGATGGCGTGCAGATCGGCGCTTACTGTGTGATTAAAAACAGCCGTATCGGCGCTGCTACTCAGGTGGAAACTTACTCGCTGATTGATCAGGCGCTGGTGGCAGACAACTGTCAGGTGGGGCCGTATGCGCGTCTGCGTCCGGGGGCGGAACTGCAGCGCAAGGCCAAGGTCGGTAACTTCTGTGAAGTGAAAAAAGCCGTGGTCGGCGAAGGCTCCAAGGTGAATCACCTGACTTATATCGGCGATGCCGAGATCGGAAAAGATGCCAATATCGGTGCCGGCACCATCACCTGTAACTATGACGGGGTGAACAAATTTAAAACCGAAATCGGCGACGGCGCTTTTATTGGCTCCAATTCCTCGCTGGTGGCACCGGTAAAAGTCGGTGCCGGCGCCACCGTGGCGGCCGGTTCGGTGATCACCAAGGAAGTCGGTGCCGACGATCTGGCGGTGGCGCGTAGCAAGCAGCGCAATGTCCAGGGTTGGGCACGGCCTAAGAAAAAGTGAGCCGCTGATCCCGGCCCTTGCGGGCCTGGATCATTCCCCCGTTTCCGTCTGCGCTGGTATGATGCGGCATCATTGTCTGAATTCACTCTCAGGTGCCTGCCTGACCAGCGTTAAGGAATGTCATGTCATCAGTAACCACGCTCCGTATTGCCACCCGTAAAAGCCCGCTTGCCCTGTGGCAGGCCGAGCATATCAAAGCCCGTCTGCTGGCCATGTATCCGCAGCTGACGGTGGAGCTGGTGACCTTCTCAACCCAGGGCGACAAAATTCTCGATACGCCGCTGGCCAAGATCGGCGGCAAGGGCCTGTTCGTCAAAGAGCTGGAAAATGCCATGCTCGACGGCCGCGCGGATATCGCCGTGCACTCCATGAAAGACGTGCCGATGGAATTCCCGCAGGGGCTGGAACTGGGGGTGATCTGTGAGCGTGAAAACCCGCGCGATGCCTTTGTCTCCAACACATACAGCAGTCTGAGCGAACTGCCGCAGGGTGCAGTGGTCGGAACCTCCAGCCTGCGCCGTGGCTGTCAGATCCAGAACAACCGCCCGGATCTGGTGATCCGGAGCCTGCGCGGTAATGTGCAGACCCGGCTGAGCAAACTGGATGGCGGTGAATTCGACGCCATTATCCTCGCCTCCGCGGGCCTGCTGCGGATGGAAATGGATGAGCGCATCACCGCCTTTATCACGCCGGAAGAATCCCTGCCGGCCGGTGGTCAGGGGGCGCTGGGGATTGAATGGCGCACGGCGGACAACGACCGTGACCGGGAGATTCAGGCCATGTTAAAACCCCTGCACCATGACATCACCGCCAGCTGTGTATTGGCCGAGCGGGCACTGAACCGCCGTCTGCAGGGCGGCTGTCAGGTGCCGATTGCCTGTTATGCTGAACGTGAAGGTGATCAGCTGTGGCTGCGTGGCCTGGTCGGCAGTGAAGACGGCAGACAGATGCTGCGCACCGAAATCCGCGGTGGTGAAGGCGAAGCCGAACAGCTGGGTATTACTGCCGCAGAAGATCTGCTGGCACAGGGCGCCGGTGACATCCTGAAAGCGGTTTACGGGCACGACGTCCACTGATGAAGACCGTGCCTCCGGTGGTGGTTACGCGGCCGGCGGATCAGGCCGGACCATTAGTGCAGGCGCTGCAGCAGCAGGGCCTGACGGTACGCCAGCAGCCGCTGATGGCGATTGCGCCGGTGGCGGATGACGCCGCCGCTGCGGCCAGTGGCCTGCGGCAGAAGTTTCTCGATATTGATCAGTACCGGGCAGTGATTGCCATCAGTGTGAACGCGGCTGCCAATGGCCTGGAGTGGCTGGACGTCTACTGGCCCCAACTGCCAATGGGGATCGACTGGTATGCGGTCGGCCCGACCACGGCAGAGGTGTTGCAGCAGGCCGGGCTGACAGTACAGCTGCCAGCGGAGCGTTTCGACAGCGAAGGCGTGCTGGCACTGCCGGGCCTGCAGGAAGCGCAGATCCGGGGTGAAAAAGTGCTGATCTGGCGGGGTATCGGCGGTCGAGAGACCCTGGCCAAGGTGCTGCGTGCACGGGGTGCTGAGGTGGACTATGCCGAGCTGTATGAGCGGCGTGAAATCAGCTGGCAGCCGCGGGACTGGCAGACAGCCCTCGCCGGTCAGCCGCTGTTGTTGCTGAGCAGCAGTCAGGCGCTGGATATCGTGACGGCGCAGGTGGCTGATCTGGCGCAGCGGGTCTGTGGCGTCATGTTGCCGTCCGCACGGGCTGCCGCTGCCGCTGAACAGATGGGATTCCGCGAGGTACTGGTAGCCGCCAGTGCCCGTGATGAAGATACGCTGTTGTGCCTGCAACAATGGCAGCAACAGGGATAAGATACTCCGACGGTAAATCAGGCGGTCGCCGCAGACCGGATTTAAGGAAGCAGACAGTGAGCCAGAAAAAAAACGATCAGGAACAGAAGCCGGCGGACACAGAAACCGCTGCCCGTGCGCATGACGTGACTGAGCCGCAGAGCAGCGCCGACGCTGCCGGCCCGGCAGCCGGCCCGGCAGCCGGCAAAGCGCAGAGCAGCCGCAGCGTAAAGACAGCGCGCAAAGACAGCAGCGCCACACCGCCGCCGGCCTCTGACAGTGCGCCGGCGCGGCGCGGGCCGCACCCGCTGAGCTGGATCAATCTGGTGCTGATGCTGGGACTGTTTGCCGTCGCCGCTTACGCCGGCTGGCTCAGCTGGCAACAGCAACAGGATAACGCCGCGGCCATGGCCGTGCTGCGCGACCGGGTACAGCAGGCACAGCAGGCGGCCGGTAATCTGGCCGCGGCCGAAGGGGATCTGCTGACGCAGACCCAGTCGCTGAGCCAACAGACCGCGACACTCAAAGCGCAGGTGGAACACAACACCGACCAGTTAGGCAAAATGCCCGGCGCTGAACGTCAGGACTGGCTGCTGGCGGAAGCCGAATATCTGCTGCGCATGGCCTCACAGCGGCTGCAGCTGGAGCGCGACTGGGAAGGTGCGCTGAGCATGCTGCAGGCAGCCGATAACGTGTTGCTGGAAACCCGCAACCCACGGCTCAATCCGGTGCGGGCCACACTGGCAAAAGAAATGCTGGCGCTGCGCTCGGTGCCGGCGGTGGACCGTACCGGGGCGGTGATGCGCCTGCAGGCGATTCAGGAACAGCTGCCGCAACTGCCGTGGCTGCCGGACCGGCTGCTGGCAGACGCCAGCCCGGCGGCGGAAGAAACCGCTGCCGCCGTGCAGGATATCCCCTGGTACCTGAGCCTGTGGAACAAAGTCAGTGACTCCCTGCTGAGCATGGTGCGTATCCGTGAACGTCAGGCCCCGGTGGCGGCGCCGCTGGGACCGGATCAGCAGTATTTCCTGCAGCAGAATATGCACCTGATGCTGGAGCAGGCACAGATTGCCCTGCTGCGTCAGCAGGCTGAACTCTACCGTCACAGCCTGCAGCGGGTTGCCGGCTGGATGGACGATTATCTGATTGTGGATGACAAACGTACCCGCGCCGTGCGCACCGCCCTGCAGGAGCTGGAGCAGTGGGAAGTGTCGCCGCAGGTGCCGGATATCAGCGGCTCGCTGCTGCAACTGCAGCAGCTGGTGGAAGCACAGCGCCGTGGTACGGTGACACCGGAACAGGCTCCGGCCGACGCTCAGCCGGCTGAGCAGGCGGAGGATGCCGCATGAGGGTATGGATTCTGTTTCTGATCCTGACCCTTGGTATCGGCCTGGTGGCCGGCACGCTGATGAGCAGCGATGCCGGCTATGTGCTGGTGAGCTGGGGTAACTACACCATTGAGATGACCCTGTGGGTCTATCTGGCGCTGACGCTGCTGGCCATGCTGGCGCTGTACCTGCTGTTGCGGGTCAGCCTGCTGCTGCTCGGCAGCGACTGGCGTTTCAACGAATGGCGCCGTCAGCGCCGCAACCTGCGCGCCCAGCGTCAGACTACCCGCGGTCTGCTGAGCCTGGCGCAGGGGCAGTGGCGCCGCGCAGAACGCCTGCTGACCCTCAGTGCCGATGACTCAGACACGCCGCTGATCAATTATCTGGCGGCAGCCCGGGCAGCCTACGAACAGGGCAAAATGGACGCCGCGGATGAGTGGCTGAAAGCCGCCAGTCAGAGTACCCGGGGCGCCGAGCTGGCCGTGGGCCTGACGCAGGCGGAACTGCTGAACTCCCGGGGCCAGAAAGAGCAGGCACTGGCAGTGCTGCTGAAACTGCGCCGTCATCATCCGAAACATGCCTTCCTGCTGAAGCTGCTGGTCAAAACCTATCTGGATCTGGGCGACTGGGTGGCCCTGCGTGATCTGCTGCCGCTGCTGCGCAAGTCGAGCAAACTGTCCGCTGAGCGCCTGAAGGAGCTGGAGGAAAATGTTCATCTGCAGCTGATGGAACGGGCGGCCCACGGCCATGGCCTGAAGCCCGGTGACGCGGCAGCGGAACTGAAACGCCTGTATCACGACTTCCCGCGTCAGGCGCGCAACTCACTGCCGATTGTGCGGCGCTACATTGAGCTGCTGGTGGAAGACAAAGAAGAAGTGCTGGCCGAGCATGAGCTGCGCAACGCGCTTAAGTATGTCTGGCACGATGATCTGATCCGCCTGTATGGCACACTGCACGGCGAAGACGCCGGCCGCCAGCTGCTGTTTGCTGAGCAGCAGCTGACAGAACGCCCGAACGATCCGCTGCTGCTGCTGGTGCTTGGCCGTCTGGCCCGCCGTCAGAACAAGCTCGATAAAGCGCGTGAATATCTGCAGACCGGCCTGCGCATCAAGGGCATGCCGGAACTGCATGCGGAAATGGGTAAGGTACTGCTGGCGGAAGGGAATGAAAGCCAGGCCTGCGAACATTTCCGGCAGGCGCTGGGCTGAGTGTCTGACGGAGCAGGAGACGCTGCTCCTGCGGGGCATCAGTTCAGACGGCCGCTCTTGCCGGCCGCTTTACGCAGTGCCTGCCAGTCGTCAGCACTGATCGCACTGTCCTCCGCCGGCAGCTGCAGCAGAATGTCGAAGTAATCGGCATGCTGCGGGCTGGCAATTACCTCATCACGCTGACGGCCTTTCACCACATACACTGACTGCACATTCTGGTGATCCAGCGCGCGCCAGTTCTGGTCGTCTTTCAGCAGGCTGTAACGGTGACCTTCCAGTGCGCGGATCAGGGCATCGGTCTTCAGACTGCGGCTGCGGTCTGCGGCATCACGGAACTGATGGACGGTGCTGTAGGCGGAGGCGGCGGCACTGGAGGGGAAGCTGCCATAGCGTTCGCTGTAGTCACGGACAAACGCCTGACCTTTCTCATAGCCGTACTGCTGCGGCACTTTCCAGTACCAGGGCACTGTACCGATCACGTTTTCCATGGGTTCTGCCCCGGCGGATACTGCCATGCCCAGCGTCAACGTCGGCACGATAATCGTCATGCGTTCTTTCAGCCCCATGCGCGTGGCCAGCTCCAGGGCGGTGGCCATATCTTCACCGAACTGAATCAGAACCAGCACATCGGCGCCGGAGGCCTGTGCCTGCTGCAGGGCCTGCTCAAAATCCGGCCGCCGCGGGCGCGGGTAATGCACGCGTACCGCCGGATGCTGCTGGCTGTCCGTAGTGGCGGTGAACTGGCGCAGCGATTCCTCCACCGACCAGCCCCACTGGTAATCGGCGGTCATATAGAAGAGTTTTTTTCCCTGCAACTGATCGTTGAGGTACGTCGCCAGAGCACGTGCGGCCATACGGGCATTGTAGGTTTCACGGAAGAAGTGACGCTGACCATCTTCGCCGGTGAGGTTATTGGCGTACCCCTGGACGGCGGTGAACAGCAGGTTGTGCTTTGCCGCCTGGTGTCCGGCTTCAAGGGCGGCTTCACTGGAGGTGGCGCCGAAGGTGAATACGGCCCCCTGACCGGCCAGCTCGTCGATGGCACTGGCAGCCCGCTCTGCTTTGGAAGCGGTGTTGGCAATCAGCAGTTCCAGCGGCCGTCCCAGCACACCACCGGCGGCGTTGATTTCTTCCACCGCCAGCAGGGCGCCACGGACCTGCGACTGGCCCTGCTCTTTATAGCGCCCGGTGGTGGGGGAGGCGATACCGATCTTGATGCTTTCTGCTGCCAGCGAAGCGACGCTGGTGAGCAGGGTCGTTGTTACTAATATACTGCGTAATAACACAGGAAAACTCCGGATTGTCAGACAACCCGGAATAATCGGTCAGAAGTTACGCAGAATCGTTTAGCTATTGGTCTGATACCGGTGTCAGAGTTTCTCCGCTTTACCGGCATGACGCCGTGCCTGCTGCCATTCCGGCAGGCTGCGGGCGGCTTCTTCCCCGGGCAGCGACAGCAGGATTTCAAAGAAATCTTCATGCAGATCACTGGCGAGGATGTCATTACGTGGCCGGCTGCGCACCACATACACACTCTGCACGTTCTGGTGATCGAAGGCCCGCCAGTACTGTTCATCCTTGAGGTGGGTATAGCGGTGATTTTCCAGCGCAGCAATCAGCTTGCCGGTATCCAGCGAGCGGCTGCGCTCAGCGGCATCGCGGAACTGGTAAACGATGCTGTAGGCCGACGCGGCGGAGCTGGACGGATAGGTGCGGTATTTAGCGGTAAAGGCTTCGACAAAGGCTTTGCCGCCGGCGAAGTCATACTGGTAAGGCACTTTCCAGCACCAGGGCACGGCACCGATCACGCCTTCCATAATGCCGGAGCCGGCGGACTTCGCCATGCCCAGCGTCAGATTGGGCACGATCACGGTCATTTTGTCTTTCAGTCCGAGGCTGTGGATCAGGCGCAGGGCCATGGCCATGTCATCGCCGAACTGCACCAGCATAATGACGTCGGCCTGTGCCTCGATGGCCTGGTCCAGCGCCGATCTGAAATCCGATTCCCGCGGCCGCGGGTAGGTGGTGAGGGCGCCCGGGTGGGCGGCTTTATCACCGGTCCCAGTGAACTCACGCAGCGATTCTTCCACCGACCAGCCCCAGCCGTAATCGGCGGTAATGTAGAACAGCTTTTTGCCCTTCAGACTGTCATTCAGGTAGGCCGCCAGCGCCTTGGCAGCCATATGGGCATTGTAGGTTTCACGGAACATATGCCGGTGGCCTTCGGCGCCGGTGGTCTCGTTGGCGTAAGTCAGGGTACCGAAGTAGATCAGGTCATGCTGCGCGGCTTCCTTACCGGCGGCAATGGCGACGGCACTGGAAGAACCACCGAACAGCATGGACACGCCCTGAGCCGCCAGCTCACGTACGTTTTCCACTGCCTTATCCGGTTTCGAGGCACTGTTGGCCGTCAGCAGTTCCAGCGGCCGGCCGAGTACACCGCCACTGGCGTTGATTTCTTCAATGGCGAGCAGGGCACCGCGGGCCTGAGCCAGGCCCTGTTCCTTGTAGCGCCCGGTGGACGGGTAATTGAGTCCGATCCTGACCGGTTCGGCGGCAACGGCCGTGCCGGTGAGCAACAGCAGGCTGACCGCCAGCAGGCGCAGAAAGACAGTCCGCATAGCACCTTCTCCTTATTATTATTAGGTGCATCATCTTCTATTGCTGAGCGGGTAATGACTTTTATCATTTAGTCGCAGAGACGAAAGTCTGCGGCAAAGCAGGCCGTTGGCGTACGGCCGTACCGGGCTGGCACGGAAAGACTTATTCCAGCGCCAGCGGGCGATCATTGATGGCGCGGATCATCTCCCATTCACTGCGCGTCAGCTCGGTAGCCGCGGCCGGTACCCGCAGTAATACATCGAAGAAATCCTCGCGCAGTTCGCTGTGCATGATCTGATCGCGGGAACGGCTGCGGACCACATAAACCGTCTGCTGATTCTGGTGATCAAAGCCACGCCAGCTCTGATTGTCTTTCAGCAGCCGGTAGTTGTGATTTTCCAGCGCTGCGACCAGTTGCGCAGTGTCCAGCGAGCCGGCGCGTTCCGCCGCATCGCGGAACTGGTAGATCACACTGTAGGCGGAGGCGGCGGCGCTGGACGGATGCAGCTGGTATGTGTGCCGGAAAGCTTCGACAAACTGCTGCCCGCGCAGGTAGCCATAGTGATAGGGTACTTTCCAGCTCCAGGGAACGGCACCGATCACATCCTCCATCATGCCGGCGCCGGCCGCCTGGGCCATGCCCAGCGTCAGGTTGGGCACAATGATGGTTATCTGTTCCTTCAGACCGAGGCGGTACACCTCATTCAGGGCCAGCACCATGTCCTCACCCAGCTGGATCAGCACCAGTACCTCGGCGCCTGAGTCCCTGGCCTGGCGCAGGGCGTATTCAAAGTCACGGTGTGCCGGGTTGGGGTATGGCGTGCGGGCCGCGGGATGGGAAAACACACTCTGGGTATGGGTGAAGGTGCGCAGTGCCGACTCCATGGACCAGCCTTCGCTGTAGCCGGAGGTCAGGTAGAAGAATTTTTTCCCCTGCAGATTTTCATTCATGTAGGCCGCCAGCGCTTTCGCTGCCATAAATGAGCTGTAGGGTTCGCGGAACAGATTGCGCCGGCCTTCCAGCCCGGTGATGGTGTTGTCATAGCCCATGGTGGCGAAATACAGACGGTCATGCTGTTCCGCCGCGCGGGCAGCGGCCATGGTGGCAGTGCTGGAAGCGCCACCGAACAGCATCACCGCTCCCTGCCGGGTCAGGGTTTCGACATTGGCCACGGCACGCTCCGGTCTGGAAGCGGTATTGGCGCGCAGCAGTTCCAGTGGCCGGCCGAGTACGCCACCGCTGGCATTGATTTCTTCCACCGCCAGCAGCGCCGCACGGATCTGTGCCAGCCCCTGCTCCTTATAACGTCCGCTGGCGGGGTAGTTGAGGCCGATTTTGACAGTGTCTGCCGCGCTGGCGGGCAGGCTGAACAGCAGGGTAAGCAACAGCAGGATTCGGGTCAGGGCGGACATGGTGGCTCCGGTGAGCGGCTGCCGGACAGGAAAGTGCCGGAACAACCGGCCTGGGTGGCTGGTGAATGTCGGGACGAAGGGGAATTTTTTTACCCGCTGGGCGCCACGATTACCTGCACACAGACGCACGGAAAATGGCACGGAATCCGGCTTTGTCGGGCTTGTTGCATCATTGCCTGAGCTTTACCGGCCGGCCGCGGATGTTTTGCGCCAGACACAAAAAAAGGGCCATCAGGCCCTTTTCTCTGTGCAGCGTTTCTGCTCAGTCCTGCGCCGTTTTGTGCAGGTGCACATCCATCTGTGGGAACGGAATCTCGATACCTTCCTGATCAAAGCGCAGCTTGATGGTCTCGGTCAGCTCCCATTTGACGGTCCAGTAATCCGCAGCATTGGCCCACGGACGGACAACAAAGTTCACGGAAGAATCGGCCAGTTCGGAAACGGCGATCTTGTATTCCGGGTCTTTCAGCACCAGTGGATGGGCAGCAACGATTTCATTCAGCAGCGCTTTCGCCTTGAGCAGATCGCTGCCGTAGGAAATACCGACGATCATATCCACGCGGCGTTTTTCTTCGGCGGAATAGTTCACCATGGTGTTACCGAACACATTGGCGTTGGGTACGGTCACCACTTTGTTGTCCGGCGTTTTCAGGCGGGTGCTGAAGATGGTGATCTGATCAACCGAACCGGCGACGCCACCTACCTCCACGTAATCGCCCAGTTTGAACGGACGGAACACAATCAGCATTACGCCGGCGGCAAAGTGTGACAGTGAATCCTTCAGTGCCAGACCAACTGCCAGGCCGGCGGCACCGAGCAGAGCGACCAGCGAGGTGGTGTCCAGCCCCAGTTGCGACAGTGAGAAGACAATCACCAGCAGGGTCATGGTCGAGCTCAGCACTGTGCTCAGGAAATTGATCAGGATCGGGTCCAGGTTGGCGCGCTGCAGTCCTTTGGCGATGGTGGAGGTGATCATTCTGACCAGCAGCCGCCCGACAATAAAGATAACGACAGCGAGGATAATCTGGGTGCTCCAGGGGAGGATGTAATCCGCCCAGATCTGTTGCGGGTCGATCTTCCAGTTCATGGTTTTCTCCTTAAAAAGTGCACCACCGGTCAGCGGGGAGCGTATGCAAAAACGTCTGAGTACATATTGTCCTGCGTCAGGCCGAGAGGTTCCAGCTGATCAAGCGTGCCGTACACCATATTGGGCGAGCCACAGGCGAACATACGAATATCGCTGAGATCGGTGAAATCTTCATGAATCACCTGATAGATCCAGCCGGCGCGGCCATGCCAGCCGGCGCTGTGCTGTTCGATAATGGGGTGGTAATGCACATTGGGGTATTGCTGAGCCCAGCTGACCGGCAGCTCTGCCAGATAAAAACCGTCCTGCTGGCGGTTGGACCAGTAAATGTGCAGCTCGCGTTCAGGCTCCAGAGCCAGAATGCCTTCCACCAGACTTTTGATCTGTGAAAAACCGGTGCCGGCGGCCACCAGCAGCAGTGGCTTACCGGCCTGCTGCCGGAGGAAATCCGGGTGTACGATGCAGTCGCCGAACGGCAGGGTCACCTTCACCGTCAGCGCCTGCTGTAAAAACTGAATCACGTCGTTGGCGGTGTCGCTGCCGGCGGCGATATGCAGTTCGATGCGGCGGCTGTCGGCACCACTGATGCTGCCCGGCGCACAGGCAATGGAATAGGGCAGGGTCTGTTCACCAGTGGCGGTGGTCACGGTCAGCAGCAGATACTGGCCGGGCCAGAAATCTGCTTGTTTGCCGGCCGGCGCCAGCAGTTCGACCTGCCAGACATTGCCCGGCAGCGGACTGACAGACTGGATCTGACAGGCCAGGGTCACATCGGGAATATGGTTCGGAGCATGCACATCGGACATAAAAATCTCAGCGTCGGTTTGTGGTTGGGCCACACAGCAGAGTATCTGATTATCGCTGTTCAGCAGCGCTTCGCCCAGTGAATTACGGAAGATGAAGTCGCCGTCCAGATATTCTCCGCGACAGATTTCACAAACCCCGTTATCGCAGCCGATGGACAGCAGAATTCCCTGTTCTGCGGCGGCCTCGGCGATGGTCTGATCACTGCGGCAGTGAATCACGGTGGCGGATGGCTGCACGGTAACCCGGTGCGTGGTCAAAGGCCCAGTTCATCCCAGAGTTCGTCGATTTTCTGCACTACGGCTTCGTCTTTGACGATCGGCGTCCCCCATTCACGGTCGGTTTCACCCGGCCATTTGTTGGTGGCGTCCATTCCCATCTTGGAGCCCAGGCCGGACACCGGTGAGGCAAAGTCGAGATAATCGATCGGCGTGTTTTCAATTAAGGTGGTGTCACGCGCCGGGTCCATACGGGTGGTAATGGCCCAGATCACATCTTCCCAGTTACGGGTATCGACATCGTCGTCCACCACGATCACGAATTTGGTGTACATAAACTGCCGCAGGAACGACCACACGCCCATCATCACGCGCTTGGCATGACCGGCGTACTGTTTTTTCATGCTCACCACTGCCATGCGGTAGGAGCAGCCTTCCGGCGGCAGATAGAAATCGACGATTTCCGGAAACTGCTTCTGCAGAATCGGCACGAACACTTCGTTCAGCGCCACGCCCAGTACCGCCGGTTCATCCGGTGGACGGCCGGTGTAAGTACTGTGGTAAATGGGCTTCTTACGGTGGGTGATGCGTTCGATGGTGAACACCGGGAACTGATCGACTTCGTTGTAATAACCGGTGTGGTCACCATACGGACCTTCGTCGGCCATTTCGCCCGGGTGAATAACCCCTTCCAGCACGATCTCGGCGGAGGCCGGTACCAGCAGATCGTTGCCGATGCTTTTCACCAGTTCGGTTTTGCTGTCACGCAGCAGGCCGGCGAAGGCGTATTCGCTCAGGGTGTCGGGTACCGGGGTTACGGCACCGAGAATGGTGGCCGGATCAGCCCCCAGGGCGACGGTGACCGGGAAGGGTTCACCCGGATGGCTCTTCTGCCATTCCTGAAAATCGAGGGCACCGCCACGGTGGCTGAGCCAGCGCATAATCACTTTGTTTCTGCCGATGACCTGCTGACGGTAAATGCCTAAATTGTGGCGGTCTTTATTTGGCCCTTTGGTGATGACCAGTGGCCAGGTGATTAATGGTGCCGCATCGCCGGGCCAGCACTTCATCACCGGAATTTTGCTTAAATCGACGTCGTCGCCTTCGATCACCACTTCCTGACACGGCGCCTTGCGGATTTCCTTCGGCCCCATGGTCATGACTTTCTTGAAAATCGGCAGCTTCTCCCAGGCGTCTTTCATGCCCTTCGGTGGCTCAGGTTCCTTCAGGAAAGCCAGCAGTTTGCCGACTTCGCGCAGCGCTTCCACCGATTCTTCGCCCATCCCCAGTGCCACCCGTTGCGGCGTACCGAACAGGTTGGCCAGTACCGGCATGTCGTAGCCTTTGGGATTTTCGAACAGCAGCGCCGGGCCACCGGCCCGCAGTACACGGTCGGCAATTTCAGTCATTTCCAGATGCGGGTCGATTTCCTGAGTGATGCGTTTCAGCTCACCCTGTTTTTCCAGGACTTTCAGGAAGTCACGAAGGTCGGCGTATTTCACAGGCGTTCTCCATTGAGGCGGCCATCATACCAGCCTGTTCCGGCGGATGCATGATGACACCGGAGCTGATAGCTTTTGCTCATGAGACACACTGTGACGCCACCGCCGCCCTCCCTTATAATGCCGCCCCTTTAAGTGCACAGATTCAGGAGCCGACCATTATGCAGGCCAGAGCCACCCTGACGGCCGCCGCCGTTGCCGGATTCACTGCCGTTGCGCTCGGCGCCTTCGGCGCGCACGGGCTGAAACATATTCTCAGTGCCGACATGCTGGAGGTGTACCGCACCGGTGTGCTCTATCATCTGGTGCATGCCGTGGCCCTGCTGGGGCTGGGCATCTGGCTGCAGCTGAAACCCTCGCGCTGGCTGCGCTGGTCAGCCAATATGATGCTGCTGGGGCTGATTCTGTTCAGTGGCAGCCTGTATGCAATGACACTGAGCGGCATTAACATGCTCGGCATTATCACGCCTTTCGGTGGTGTCAGCTGGCTGATCGCCTGGGCACTGCTGCTGGTGGCGGCCATGAATCTGACAACCCAAGACACTCACTGACAGGTCCTATCTCTGTGGCAGAAGAACCAATCAAAGACACAACCTCCGCTGCTGACGTGGAAACAAAGAAGCATCGTGGTATCAAAAGCTTCGTGATCCGCGCCGGCCGTTTAACCAAAGGCCAGCAGGGTGCACTCGACCGCCAGTGGCCGCTGATGGGCCTTGAACTGGCACAGGGACCAGTGAATCCGGTGGACGTTTTCGGCCGTGACGGCCATGTGGTGCTGGAAATCGGCTACGGCATGGGCACCTCGCTGGTGGAAATGGCCAAAGCCGCGCCGGAGAAAGATTTTATCGGTGTGGAAGTGCATCTGCCGGGCGTTGGCTCGCTGCTGCATCTGGCCGAAGAAGCCGGTATCAGCAATCTGCGGACCTATAAAGAAGACGCCATCGAAGTGCTGAAAATGATCCCGGATAACAGCATCGACACCGTGCAGCTGTTTTTCCCCGATCCGTGGCACAAGAAAAAACACCACAAGCGCCGCATTGTGCAGACCGAATTTGCCCAGACCCTGCGCCGTATTTTAAAACCCGGCGGCATCTTCCATATGGCTACTGACTGGGAAAACTATATGGAACATATGCTGGAAGTCATGGACGCGCAGGAAGGCTATGAAAATATTGCCGGTGCAGGTAACTGCGTGCCGCGCCCGGAGCATCGTCCACTGACCAAGTTTGAAAACCGTGGTGAGCGCTTAGGGCATGGCGTGTGGGATCTGATGTACCGGAAAATTGGTTGATAAGCTGGCGCGGTCGCTACCTGCGTTGCCCGCACGGTATTAAAAATTCGTAGGGTACGCCCCGCGCACCGATACAAAAAATTAAAGCCTAAAAAACACAAAAAACGCCAGCCGGAAAAAGCACAGAACAAAGGTATTTAATCATGCAGAAAAAAGACAAAGAAAAAGTATTCGGCGGTGAATGGACCGAAGATATGCTGCGCGAATTCTTAACCGCCAACAGCTACGACGGCAGCGATGCCGATTATATTGCTGCTATCCGTGCCTACCGTTATATGGTGCCGGAAGTATTCGCTGATTACGTTGAGCTGTTTAAAGCAGAAGGCCATGATCTGAATGCAAAAAATGCGGATGGTGTGACTCTGCTGCAGACGGTTGCATCGCACAGCAAAAGCGCACCTTACGCGGAAGCGCTGAAACAGGCGGGTGCGCAGTAAGTTTCTTTTTCATACCGGCCTTAATGGCCGGTTTTTTATTTGATGTTCAGGGTCAGAAGAGTCATTAGAGAAGCAGTAAGAAAATTAAGGTATTAATAGAAAAATAACAGCAAAGGAGTGTAGGTATGGCCAATAGTTCTGACGGTTTTGATAAGGAGAAAACTGAGTCAATACTGAAAAAGATTGCTGAAGATAATATAAATGGAGTTGTATTATTCGCCGTCCGTACAGCACTCAGAATTTTGCCACTTATCGCGGATCAACAGGGTAATTTCAGATTCAGGGAAAATAGCCCTTTGCACGCGATGGCAATCTGGAGGGCACTATACTTATCTTTAACTTTCCACTCTAAAGACCCCTCCACTGTCTACTCCGCGAGAGTTGCCGCCGCCGCCACCGCCGCCGCTAGAGCCGCCGACGACGACGCCGCCGCCGCCATCTACACCGTAGCAGCAGGCGATTTTTTAAACGAATTAAATAATGATCTTTCTCTTCTTCAGCAGAATGCGTTGAATATTCAGCAACCTTTATGGCGGGATAAAAATTTCTTAGAAAAGGATGTTCAGTATTTTATAACAGGTTGCAAAAAACATAATTTAGATCCAATTATTGATGATTATCAGGCTTTGCTTAAAGGCGGTCCTGAGGCACAGGCGGTAGCTGATCAGCCCTGGGATAAATACGAGGAATTATGGAATCGCTTATCCGGTAAAGACTCAGGTTCTGCATCGAATTTATCAGATCAAAGCCAGAAAATTTCAGAGTTTTCCTCAGAAGTTGAAAGTTCTGATGAGATAAATAGCCCGGAAATTGATATTGACAGGGCGACTTATCAATTTCACCCCGGCAGCCGTAATTTAGCCGATAAGTTTTCAGACGAAGATCATCTGAACCGGAAGACGCTGATCAATGCGATATATTCCTGGTTAGAGGATAAAGAAAATTCACACCATATCGCTTTTGGCTTATTCGGTGACTGGGGTGCTGGTAAATCAACCTTCCTGAACCTGTTAAAAAAGAAGCTTTTACCTGATAAGGATAAAACCGATAGCGGAGAGGTTAAGTTTATTTGGGGCGAATATAACGCCTGGCAATATGAACACAGTGGCAATATTCAGGCGGGTATCGCGCAGGAAGTGGTAACGGCTTTGGTGAAAGGAATGTCATTGCCAGGGTTGGTGTGGCTGACATTACGTTACGTACTTAAAAAGTATCCGTGTCGCTTAGCCGGAAGTTTCATTGCTGTACTGTTGTCGATTGCCATCTGGTACTTTGGCCGTGAAATAAATATAAGTAAGGATGGTGTTCCTGAAGTGATTTTAGGTGCATCTGCTCAGGTGGTTATTGGGCTGTTTCTGCTCAAGCAAATAAAAACAGTACTATCTCATCCTCTGGCGAAAGAGCTGAAAACTTATTTACGTCTGCCTGACTTTGGAAAGTACCTTGGAACTATTCCTGTTATACGGGAGCAGATTGAGAAGCTTGTAGAACTGCGTTTGTCTGGCAGCTTTCATTGTTTTAATTTTTTCAGATATAAAAGTCGGATTAAAGTTAATAGCCCTGTTTTTTTCATCAGAACAATCCTGGAAGAATCTGTTTACAGGCGATAATTTACCACAGGAGCAACGCTGGAAGCCTTTGCTTACTTTAGAGAATACTTCCAGGATAAAATCCGTTGAGAAGGTTAACCGGTTTATTTTTGTAGTGGATGATCTCGACCGCTGCAGCCCGGACGGTGTTGTTAAAACACTCGAAGCTATCCGCTTGGTTATGGAGTTGAAGAATGTTGTTGTTATCGTTGCGATTGATCCGCGGATCGCACTTTCCTCTCTGGCTCTGCACTATGAAAAGCTTGCTAATCATCACGTAGCAGATCCTCTGGCGATTGCTCGGGATTATCTGAGCAAAGTGATTAACACTTCTCTGGTATTGGAGAAGGCTTCTGGCGACGATATTGAGAATTATCTGGAAAATCATTTGTGGAACAAAGATGAAGTTCCTGAACGTGCAGTTTCAGACTCTGCTGAGTTGTCTGCTTCTTCTGCATCTGTCACATCTGAAAAAGAAGTTGCTTCTGTTGGTGCTGATACTGATATTGAAAAACACAGGCAAATGAAACAGGAAATAAAGTCGGGAAAAACAGCATCTGCAATTCAAAGCATTAAAACTGAAAGCGCACAGCAAAACACTTCGTCGGTAACGGAGTCTGTAACAGAACCCGTAACAGAAAGAGAAAAGCCAGAAAGAAAACAGGAAGAAAATCCGGAAAGCGATCATAAAACAGAACAAGAACCGGTTAACCAAATCCTGACGGGTTTAAGTCGCAGTCAAAAAAATGTCTTTAAATATTGGGTTCAGAAACTTGATTTGTATAATCCCCGCCAGCTGAAACGTCTGAATAATGCTTACGCACTGATTCGCCTATGCTATGCCGATGAAGATCAGGCGTTGCAAAGCTCAGAGGCAGGTACTGATGGACAAGGTATGGCCCCGCAATATAAGCGCCTGATAATGATGCTTTGGCTTGAGTATCTTCACGAACTGCCAAACGAAACCCGATCACCTTTTGTTGGTGCGCTTGATAATCGGCTCGATTCTGATTGGGGGGCAGCATTCGCTAATGCTAATAAGGCACCGATCGAGCATTGGGAGGATGTCAAAGGTGTGATTCCTGATGTTGGTGAACGGGCAGCTGTGTTCCGTGAGGTAAAAGTGTTTGTGCTGCCAGCGGTTGACCGCTCTGCAGCTGCCGAGGCCATGGCGGCTGCGGATATGAAAGAAAAGACTCATTCACAACAGCAGCAATGATTGCTGCCTGGATGATTGACTAACGAGAGGCAGGCGGATGTCAGATTGCTTAGTCTGAGTCATGGGAATGTCCCAAATCATTCCCCAATATCACAGTTGTTTAAACTTCCCGACCAGAGTTGACTGCTATAAGCTGGCGCCATTGTTGAAAAACTGTCATTGATGGCGGGTACAATTGGCTGATAACTGGCCTGATAGCATGGATTCCTCCGTTACTGTTTATGATGAACTGATGCTGTTATGTGCTCCGCCACCGATAATGACGCCCAGACAACGAAGGATACCTGCATGATCATCACACCTAAAATCCGTGGTTTTATCTGTACCACAACCCATCCGACTGGCTGTGAAGCCAACGTCAAAGAGCAGATTGAGATCACCCGTCAGCAGGGTGAGATTGCCAACGGTCCGAAAAAGGTACTAGTGATCGGCTCTTCCAGCGGCTATGGCCTGGCGTCACGTATTACCGCCGCGTTCGGTTCCGGTGCCGCAACCATCGGTGTGTTCTTTGAAAAACCGGCGACCGAAAAGAAAGCCGGTACCGCGGGCTGGCACAATTCTGCGGCTTTCGACAAGCTGGCGCACGAAGCCGGGCTGTATGCCAAAAGCCTGAACGGCGATGCCTTCAGCCACGAAGCCAAAGCCAAAACCATCGAGCTGATCAAAGCTGATCTCGGTCAGGTGGATATGGTGGTTTATTCACTGGCGTCGCCGGTACGTAAACTGCCGGACACAGGCGAAGTTATCCGCTCGGCGCTGAAGCCAATCGGTCAGGTGTACAAAGCTACCGCCGTAGACACCAATAAAGACGTGCTGTTTGAAGCGGAAGTTGAACCGGCGACCGAACAGGAAATCGCCGATACCGTGACTGTGATGGGCGGGCAGGACTGGGAACTGTGGATGGCTGCGCTGGCCGGCGCCGGTGTGCTGGCCGACGGCTGCAAAACCGTTGCTTATTCCTATATCGGTACCGAAATCACCTGGCCGATTTACTGGAACGGGGCTCTGGGCGAAGCGAAAAAAGACCTCGACCGTGCGGCCCACGCCATTGATGAAAACATGAAAGCCCTGCATGGCAGCGCCAATGTGGCCGTACTGAAAAGCGTGGTGACTCAGGCCAGTTCCGCTATTCCGGTGATGCCGCTGTACATCGCCATGGCATTCAAGAAAATGCGCGAACTGGGCATTCACGAAGGCTGTATTGAACAGATCAACCGCATGTTCCGCGAGCGTCTGTTCCGAGAAGACGGTGAGGCACCGGCCGTGGATGAAGAAAACCGCCTGCGTCTGGATGACTGGGAACTGCGTGATGATGTGCAGGAACACTGCAAAGCGCTGTGGCCAACACTCACCAACGATAACCTGCGTGAGCTGACCGACTATCAGGAATACAAAGACGAATTCCTGAAACTGTTCGGCTTTGGCGTTGCGGGTGTGGATTACGACGCCGATGTGAACCCGGTGGTACCGTTTGATGTGATCGATATCTGATTGCCAGTCTGCTGATGTCGGATAAAAAGCCCTGCTCTGCAGTAATGCTGTTCACTTAAGCATTTGATGCACGAACGGGCTTTTAAGAAAATCCGGTATCAGAACCCTGATGCCGGATTTTTTTATGCATTTTCAACAGTCCCTGCTCGATCTGAGCGATCTGTTCA
>JAIXHJ010000014.1 GCA_030145845.1 Pseudomonadota bacterium | reverse complement strand
CGATTGGAGGAATTATCCAATCTAAATCTTGCTCAAGAATAAAACTGACAATATTCGTAAATGAATTATCGACGAGTTCTTACTTGAAATTTTGTGTCTCCACAGCGTCTCAGTAAGCACCCACACGAATTACTTAATGCTGATTTTTTAAAGAACGTTGCTTCGTGTTTCTGCGAAGCGGGCTGCGTATTTTAATGAAGCAACCTTTCAAGTCAAGAGATTTTTTAACATTTCTTTCAATCTCTCAACCCCTGAAGCGTGTCGCCAGAGGCGTCCGTTTCAGTGCGGTGTATTTTATAGCGAACCGCGTCAGTGTCAAGCTTTATTTTAAATTTTTCCGTTTAAAATCAATCACTTAACACTCACCTCAGGTTGTCGTACCGAAGTACATCTCCCTGAAGCAGGCGGCGTATATTACGCTCTTTCTGACCGGAGTCAACACCTGTTTCAGGAATTTTTTGAAGCCGGAGCGGGTTAAAAAAACCACCCTTCCTGCTTCGTCCTGAAGCCTCACTGCCGGGCCGTTTCCGGTGTCCCTGTCAGCGAGGAGGCGCATTATAGAGACAGGACGTTGCGGGTCAATCATTTTTTACTACTTTTTTATCAGCAGCAGTCGGAGACCAACGCATGGCCAGCAGTATGCTGGTGAGCACAGCATACAGGCCGGGTTCATACCAGGACGCCCGGATCTGCAACAGATAGTGAACCGCAGCCAATGCGGCGATGACGTAAACCAGACGATGCAGTTTTTTCCACCGGCGTGCTAATCGTCGCTGCCAGCCTCTGGTCGAAGTGACAGCCAGAGGCACTAACAGCAACCACGCCAGAGCACCTATTAACAGGTAAGGTCGTTTAACCGTTTCCTCTGCCAGTTCCTGCCAGCGCCATTCCAGCAGAAACATAAAGTAGACAACCAGATGAACCGTTACATAGAAGAAGGCAAACAGGCCAAGCATGCGCCGGTGAGTCATTAACCAGCGTTGTTTCGCCCGCTTTGTCAGCGGCGTCACAGCCAGTGTCAGTAACAGGAAATTGAATGCCCAGCTGCCGGTGAACCAGACAACAGCTTTACCCGGCTCCGGGCCGAGCAGATCCCACTCCCCCAACTGAATACGGATAATTGCCTGCACTATCCATATGAAAGGAAGGGAACTGAGCAGAAAAATAACGACTCTGCGCACAGCGGCCGGCATCAGTAGTGCTTCCGCAGATCCATACCACGGTAGAGTGATGCGACTTCTGCCGCATAACCATTGAACAGCTGCGTATCGATGCGATTGCTGCCAAACAGTCCCGCCGGCAGGCGCCGCTCCGTCGCCTGGCTCCAGCGCGGATGATCAACGTCAGGGTTCACGTTGGCATAGAAACCGTATTCATGCGGCGCGATATCATTCCAGCTGGTTGCCGGCATACTGTCGCGGAAGCGGATTCCGACAACAGACTTGATACTTTTAAAGCCATATTTCCACGGCACGACCAGCCGCAGCGGTGCACCATTCTGGTTGGGCAGCACTTCACCATACAGACCGACGGCAAGAATCGTCAGCGGATGCATGGCTTCATCCATCCGCAAACCTTCATGGTAAGGCCAGTCGATCGTGGAAAACGCTGAACGCTGGCCCCGCATCTGTTCGGGGTCATGCAGAGTAATGAACTCGACGAACTTCGCCGACGACAGCGGCCGGAAGCGCTTTAACAGATCCGCCAGCGGAAAACCAATCCAGGGAATGACCATGGACCAGGCTTCAACACAGCGCAGGCGATATATCCTTTCTTCCAGCGTCTGGCCGCGCAGAATATCTTCCAGTGTCAGTGTGCCGGGCTTTTCACACTCCCCTTCCACCGTGACCGACCAGGGGTCCGTCTGCATACTGCCACTGTAACGGTACGGATCGTCTTTGCCGTAGCCGAACTCATAGAAGTTGTTGTACTGGGTAATCGTGCTGTAGGGCGCAGGCTTTTCACCGTCACCGAACGCTGTCGTAACCGCCTCCCGAAGCGGCTTCTGCAGCCACTCCGGAGCACCGCTCTGTGGATTATCCCGTGTCTGTAAGGCCACGGCCGGCATGGCAGCGGACAGCGCCAGCGCGGCACCGCCGGCCATAAACTGGCGGCGACGGAGATAAACCGACTGTGGCGTTATTTCAGAAGATAGGGGATCCGATGAACGGCGGGAGCGGATAAGCATGTCAGTTCCTCTGCGTCAGTACAGCCCGCTTCCGGGAGAAACGGGCGTCAGATGACTGAGACCAGAGGATGGCGCAGGAATTCCGGCCTCAGAGTTTTTTGCCGCGCAGGCGGGTCCAGGCTTCGTACACGGGGCCGGACAGGGCATACAGCATGAAGAAGCCGAGCAGCACCTTGGCCGGATCAATTGATACCACCACAAACACCAGCACCACCGCCAGCATGGCGACAAACGGCACTTTGCCGCGCAGATCCAGGCCCTTGAAACTGTGATAGCGGACGTTGGACACCATCAGAATACCGGCCAGCGGTACAATCAGTGCCATCAGCCAGGAAATATCCGTCCCCGGCGTGCCACTCTCGCTGAACACCCACACGGTACCGGCGACAATCGCCGCCGCCGACGGGCTGGCCAGTCCCGTAAAGAAATTTTTATCAGCGACTGCCAGCTGGGTATTAAAGCGTGCCAGACGCAGGGCCGCACCGGCCACATAGACAAAGGCCGCCACCCAGCCGACTTTACCCAGATCCTGCAGCGCCCAGGTAAAAGCGACCAGCGCCGGCGCCACACCGAAGGACACCATATCTGCCAGGCTGTCGTACTCCGCGCCGAAATCACTCTGGGTATTGGTCATCCGTGCTACCCGGCCATCCATGCCATCCAGCACCATAGCAATGAATACCGCGATGGCGGCATTTTCAAAATGCCCGTTCATGCTGGCTACCACGGCATAAAAACCGGAGAACAGCGCGCCGGTGGTAAACAGGTTAGGAAGAAGATAGATACCTTTCCGCCCCGGCCACTTGGCGGGTTTGCTTTCGGTTTCGTTCACGGTTTCTTCTTCACGTTCTGAGTTGTTGTCCATAAGGGATACAACCTTATTGTCTTCTGTCATTGGTTCAGGCTCGTTGAAACACCTAAGGGGAATTTTTAATTATGCGCCATTAAAGCATCGCTGTCTTCCACAGCGCCTGCAGCAGTGGCTCCTGCAGACGCTGGGTTCTGGCGCACAGACCGATCGCAAAGGGCTCAAGTTCCGGCTGCACGTTCAGTACCCGCACACGGCTGTGCATCGGACTGTTACGCAGTACCACCTCCGGCACCACCCCGGCCCCCACACCCAGTGCCACCATACTGACGATGGCTTCATTACCGGATACCTGTGCATAGATGTGCGGCCGGATACCACGTGCCGCAAACCAGCGCGTTACCCGCGTACGCGCCAGCCCGGATTCCGACAGCACCATAGGGACGCTTGCCCAGTCGATTTCAGCCTGATTCAGCCCGACCACACTGGCCGGCATCCGCGGGGCAATAAACAGCAGCGGTGATGAAGCCATGGCCTTGAAGGTCAGATCCGCCGGCAGCTGTTCCGGGCGGGCGGCAATCACCACATCCGCATCACCGGACTCCACCCGGGCGATGGACTCCGCGGCGTCACCGGTATGAATGCGCAGATCAACCAGCGGATATTTCTCCCGGAAACGCGACAGCAGATCCGCCAGAAAGCTGTAACTGGCGGTGACCGAACAGAACAGGGTCAGCTGGCCGCTGAGATCACTGATATCCGTGCCCACTGCTGTTCGCAGCTGCTGCCAGCTGAGCAGAGTCTGCTCTGCATGCTGACGGAACAGTTCCCCGGCGGCGGTCAGCTGCAGCGGTGAACTGTCGCGGTCAATCAGCTTGGCACCGGCTTCCTCTTCCATCCTTGCCAGCCGCCGGCTGAGCGTAGACGGGCTCATATGCAGCTGCTGCCCGGCCCGGCCCAGGTGTTGCAGGCTGCAGATACTGAGAAAAACCCGCAAGTCTTTGTAATCCATAGACTTTCCCGTCAGTCAGAATTTCATTGCAAAATTTGCAACAGAGGCACGCAAATATAGCATTTTACGCAACACCATTCTTCCCCTACTATTCGCCACCAAAGACAATTCCGCCAACCACTATTCAAGGAGACAGAGATGGGTAATAACTACTTCAATACTCTGAACCTGCGCGAGAAGCTGGATCAGCTTGGTCGCTGCCGTTTTATGGATCGCGAAGAATTCGCATCCGAAGCCGATTACCTGAAAGGTAAAAAAGTTGTGATCGTTGGTTGTGGTGCTCAGGGCCTGAACCAGGGTCTGAACATGCGCGACTCCGGTCTGGATGTTTCTTACGCTTTGCGTGCAGCCGCCATCGCAGAAAAGCGTCAGTCCTGGAAAAACGCGTCTGAAAACGGTTTCACCGTCGGTACTTATGAAGAGCTGATCCCGACTGCCGATCTGGTTATGAACCTGACACCAGACAAGCAGCACAGCGACGTGGTTTCCACGGTTATGCCGCTGATGAAAGAAGGCGCCTGCCTGGGTTACTCCCACGGCTTCAACATTGTTGAAGAAGGCATGCAGATCCGTGACGACCTGACCGTGGTTATGGTGGCTCCCAAGTGCCCGGGTTCTGAAGTCCGTGAAGAATACAAGCGTGGCTTCGGTGTACCGACTCTGCTGGCTGTTCACCCGGAAAACGATCCGAAAGGTGAAGGCTGGGATATCGCCAAAGCCTGGGCTGCTGCAACCGGTGGTCACCGTGCCGGCTGTCTGGAATCTTCTTTCGTTGCCGAAGTGAAATCTGACCTGATGGGTGAGCAGACCATTCTGTGCGGTATGCTGCAGACTGGTGCGATTCTGGGCTTCGAAAAAATGGTTGAAGACGGTATCGACGAAGGTTACGCCGCCAAACTGATCCAGTATGGCTGGGAAACCGTCACTGAAGCGCTGAAATACGGCGGCATCACCAACATGATGGACCGTCTGTCCAACCCGGCGAAAATCGTTGCCTTCGACATGGCCGAAGAGCTGAAAGAACTGATGCGTCCGCTGTTCCGCAAGCATCAGTCAGACATTATGGAAGGCGAATTCTCCCGCACCATGATGGAAGACTGGGCTAACAACGACGCTAATCTGCTGAAATGGCGTGAAGAAACAGCAGAAACCGGCTTCGAAAAAGCACCGGCGTCTGACGTGAAAATCGACGAACAGGAATACTTCGACCACGGCATCCTGCTGGTTGCCATGATCAAAGCCGGCGTTGAACTGGCGTTCGAATCCATGGTTGAAAGCGGCATCGTTGAAGAATCAGCTTACTACGAGTCTCTGCACGAAACTCCGCTGATCGCCAACACCATCGCCCGCCGTAAACTGTACGAAATGAACGTGGTGATCTCTGACACCGCAGAATACGGTAACTACCTGTTCTCGCACGCTGCCGTGCCGCTGCTGCGCGAGAAGTTCATGCCGCACATCAGCACTGACGTGATCGGTAAAGGTCTGAACACCAAGTCCAACTCTGTGGACAACAAACGTCTGATCGAAGTGAATGATCTGATCCGCAACCACCCGGTTGAGTGGATTGGTCAGGAACTGCGTGGTTACATGACTGACATGAAACGCATCGTTGAAGCATCCAGCTGAGCGTTAACCGCGTAAGCAAAAGCCCGGCATAGCCGGGCTTTTTTGTGTCCGGAATGCCGCCGCCTGCGGCTTTTATTACAAAGCATTACCCAGCGACATATATTGTTACCGCTTTGTCATAGTCAGTTCATGCAAGGCTGCTAGTGTTGTCGCATCAAACCGACCGTTCAGGACCTGATGGCACCTCATATCTTACAAGACAGCCTGGATGACCTGATCAGCAAGGAAGCCGTACACACACTGCTGCAACCGATTGTGGATATGCGCCACAACCGGGCGGTCGGCTATGAGGCACTTACCCGTGGCACACCCGGCCATCTGCTGCAGCGGCCGGATCTGATGTTTCAGGCCGCCCATCAGTTTGAGCGCATTCCTGATCTGGAAGTCCTCTGCATCCGTTCTGCCATCCGGCATTTTGCCGCCCTGGATCTGGCTGGCCTGCTGTTTCTCAATATCTGCCCGCAGACCCTGCTGACCTATGCCGAAACCCTGTTTGATCTGACCCTGCAGCTGGAACAAGCCGGACTGACCCCCGCCGACGTGGTGCTGGAAGTATCCGAGCGCTTCCCGATTGAAAATACCGAGCGTTTTGTACAGGTGATCACTTACCTGAAAGAGCTGGGTTACGGTATCGCCATTGACGATCTTGGCAGCGGCTATTCCGGCCTCAAACTGTGGTCACAGATTCAGCCGGACTTCGTTAAAATCGACCGCCATTTTATCGACCGGGTCGATCAGGACACAGTAAAACAGGCGTTTGTAACCTCGGTCGTGCACCTGTGTGAACAGCTGCAGTGCGACATCATTGCCGAAGGTATTGAACAGGTCGGGGAAATGAATCTGCTGCGCACGCTGGGCATCCACACCGGCCAGGGTTTTCTGCTCGGTCGTCCCCAGAGCCAGCCGGAAATCACACCACCGCAGAGCAGCAGCAGTGTCTTCACGCAGGGCGGGCACATCCTCGATCAGCAGATCGGCCAGCTGTGCCAGTCTGCCATGACCATCCATTCGTCGATGAAAATGCTGGATGCTGAAGCACTGTTTGAAAGCCAGGCCTGCCTGATGTCAGTGCCGGTGCTGGAAGATAACAGAC
Source organism: Pseudomonadota bacterium (assembly GCA_030145845.1). Lineage (GTDB taxonomy): Bacteria > Pseudomonadota > Gammaproteobacteria > Pseudomonadales > Oceanobacteraceae > Venatoribacter. Next base: position 108,366 of record JAIXHJ010000014.1, on the reverse strand, counting down.
CGGTCGGGCTGCTGCACCGGCGGCGGTTACTGGAAATTTTTGCCCAGCCATACGGCCGCGCCCTGTATGAACGTAAAACCGTACAACAGGCCATGCAGCAGGACCCGCTGATTGTCGACTGCAGCATGACCATTGAAGCCGTCAGTAAAATCATGACGGATGACGAAGATCATTACCTGCGTCAGCATCTGATTGTCACCGATAAAAGCCGTTACCTCGGTATCGTCAATACCAAAGACCTGCTGAAACGCATCACCGAAAATCAGATTCAGAAAGCACGCTACGCCAACCCGCTGACGCTGCTGCCCGGCAATGTGCCGATTGACGGCCATATCGACTCACTGATCAGCGAACACCGCCGCTTTTATCTGCTGTATGCTGACCTCAACTATTTCAAACCCTTTAATGACCATTACGGCTACCGGCAGGGCGACCAGGTACTGCGCTGGCTGGGTAAGCTGTTGCAGCAGTTTGGCAATGAACAGCGTTTCATCGGTCATATCGGCGGCGATGACTTTGTCATCATCAGTGAAGAAGACAATGCACAGGCTCTGTGCAGCCTGATTATGCAGGCTTTTGAAGCCGGCATTGCTGCGTTCCACACCCCGGATGACTGGCAGCATGGCTACCTGTCCGGCACTGACCGCAACGGCAAACCCAGCCAGTTTCCGTTACTCAGCCTGGCCATTGGCGTCGTGCCATCCGAACTGATCGGTGATGACGACCCGCAGACGCTGGCAGAACTGGCCGCGCTGGCAAAAAAATACGCCAAACAGAAAGGCCGTAACCACTGGCACTGCCTCAGCCTGCAGGACAGTCCCATTCCCTTTCACGTGAGCGGAAGTGCATAAAAAAAGCGGGCCGATGGCCCGCTGTTGTCCCACAGTTTTAACGAAATCTGTTTTCTGTAGACGACGTTTACATCCGCAACGCCCAATGCCTCGCAGGGGAACTTATCCCCTTGCCGGCGGGCATTTATACCTGACCGCCATGGATGGCGGAAATGCCTGTTTTGCAGGAGCAAAAACAGGCCCAGCTTTTCGCTTTCTGGAGCGTGATCCTCATTCTCTCGATTTTTCCTGGCCACGCGCCCCTGCGACATCCCTGTCGCTGCGCGCTCGCCGGGCGTCCATGCCCGGCGGGCCGGAAAAATCATCATTCATTCTGGCGCTCCCAGAGGCGAAGGAGTGGCAGCCTTGACGCCGCTTTTCAATACCGCTCTGTCGCTGAATGGTGGTCAACGACATAACATTCAACCTGGTTGTGAATCGTGTAAACAGGCGGTGAGGCTGCGGTAAAACAGCGCCTCTGGGCTCGCCGCAGAAAGCGACGATATTTCCGACCTGCCCGCAGGGACCCGGGCAAGTGGCCCAGGCCATGGATGGCCGATGGGTCACGTGGTCAGGAAATATCAAGGTTTCAAGGATAAACGAGCCAGACAGCGCGAAGCGGGGAGGTAGCCTGTCCGGCGAGAGGGGTAAGTCCCCTCTATGAGGACAAGGGGACGGGGATTTCTCACAAACATTTAAATAAAAATTTGTGGGACAGCAGTGGGCTGCTGGCCCACTTTTTTTATGCTGCTGATATCACAGACATTCCAGTTCCATCGTCGTTTCGAACTGGAAGTTTGACTGCACCGTGTGACGCTCAGCGAAGAACAGATCGAAGTTATAAGAGTTATAAGGCTCAATGCCGAGCTCTTCGGCTACTTCATCCAGATCCAGGGTTTTCTCTATCACAGAATGAATCCCGCCCACTTCCATCGCCAGCTTGCCGTTGATAAACAGATACAGGTCATCATCACCACGGAAGGTAAAGGTATCCCCCGGCGCGTAATAAAACTTCAGATGCGTTTCCAGGGTGAAATGATAATTGTGGCTGTTGTACTCATTACCAAAACCTTCGCCATCAATCGGGAAGAAGGAGTTATTGGTGTATTTCCAGCGCGTATAACCGGCTCCGGAACCTTCATTTTCCATGGTCAGCGTCTTATTGATGGCTACATTCACACCATCCACATTGCGATACCACTGATCAAAGTATTCCTTGCCGTTGGTGGTATCGCTGGTTCCGTCTTCACCCGGCCCGTAAACCGGACGACCGTCATCGCCGAGATCATCGGCGACGATATCGTGATCTTCACCCTGATTACTGTTTTCAAAATCCGGATGGCTGGATCTGAAATCACGGATTACGACCGGAAAGGTACGGTAAGCTTCGTCTTCTGAAACGACACACTCACAGATTTCTTCATAAGCGGTGGAAGTTTCAGTATCCGCCCATGCGATACCGGCTGTCAGCACCAGCAATGACCCCACTGCCATTTTAAGATTTGACATAAATCCCCCTGCTTATTCAAAAACACTGCTTTGGTTATGCAGCAATCATCAATGCAGCCATGGTAAAAAAAAAGCTGAATGACAGAATGCGACCTGTGTTTACAAAGTTAAAAGAAAACTGTTAACCCGGTAGCAAATTCAATATTGTGCGTCTGTTTCTTGTTACCGAGCAGTTCCGTTTCGAACATATGATCACGGTAATCCAGATTCCAGGTCAGCCAGTCTGACAGAATAATGCGGTAACCCGTTCCCACGACCATGGTGAACTGTTCATCACCGGCGAAGGTTGTATTACCGACACCGGCAACCAGATAAAATGCCGAATTGAACGTCAGACTGCGGGTCACGAAGGTTTCACCGGGAAACAGGTTATAACCGACCAGTACATCGTAGTAACTGTAATCGCGGTCAGAATCGGTAAGAATATTAACGCCACTGCCATTAATGGTTTCGTAGCTGGTCTTACCCGCCTCACTCATGCCGTAGTTAGCCTGCAGAAAAAAATCTTCTGTTGCATGAAATGACGCTTTTACGCCATAAAGCGGATGTGTACCGAAGTCTTCGATACTGATCATGCCAACAAAGAAGCCGGCTTCGAATACTTCGTTGTCAATCTGCGCTTCTTCCGCCTTACGCGTCTTCACATCCGGCTCAACGATTTTAATCGGATTAATCGCGACAGAACCATCATTACTGTTTTCTTCTGACCATACCTGCTGAGCCGTCAGGGTCAGTAAACCGATCAGAAAAAGCTGCTGAAGCCGATTCGCCATACGTCATTTCTCACTGTGTCGTCGTCTGCAAAAATAAGCATATTGCGGTACTCACCACGCAGAACAAAATTGAAGCCGATATAAACGTTAACCCCCGCACCGAGGGCGCGGAAATCATCCCTGACCGGGTCTGTACCGGGCAGTTTTTCTTTCAGTTCCAGCTTCTGATTACCGTAGCCGGCAGACAGAAAAGGTGTGAACGGCCAGCGGTCAGTCGGCTCCACAATCAGGCTGAGCGACTGCTGGTAGCCATCCACGGTATCGGCAAATAACTGACCATACTCAGCTTCCACGCCAAAGTGGCGGCTGAGACGGAAGCCCGCAATCATACTGACCTGATCAGAACCTTCCTGCTGGCCATACGTAAATCCGAGGCGGATTTTATGCTGCAGGAAATCACCATGACGGGTTTCCGGCAGCGCCACCGGCGTACCAGTGTCCACCAGAGTCCGGGCCAGACTTTCACGCGTCACCCAGCCACTTTTGCCATGCTGATCAGCAATCAGGTACCAAGTGGTACGGCGGCTGATAACAGAAATAACTTCTCCTTTTTCAACCACATAGATAACCGGGTAACCACGCCCCGGTCCGGTATGCAGCTCAAGATAGGAGTCGATAACCTCAACCTGAAGGGCCTCTTCCAGGTCTTCACTGGTTACCTCCGGTGCCTGCTTTACACTTTCTGCACAGACAGAAAATGCCGGTATAAACAGCACCGCCAGCAATATGGCGCGAAACTTCATAGTCAGGAATTCTTCACAAATATTGCCGCTATCTTACGGTTTTAACCGCTGCCTTGCGCGGCAGTGTTTCACCCTGTGAGTGTTAACCGGTTCACAGTGTGAATTTTGTTGCAGTAAAAATGTGAAGAAGGTCAGGTTGTTTCAAAAAGACCGCGCTGACCAACTATTTTTTTGAACAGGTACAGGTTTTTGTGGGATTTAACTGTAGATAATGCGCCAGATCGCCATCATTCATGCTAATCACCCATGGCGAGAGGAGAATTACCGGTGCGTTTTCTGCTTTTGTTGTCATTTCTGTTTTCCTTTCCCCTGCTGGCAGCAGACTCCAGCATTGATTTCGGCCAGAAAAACTCGGCCGAAAAAGCCCGTGAGGCGATGAACGAGGTTCAGCGCCTGTCGGCAGACATCCAGTCACTGAAAGGCCGGGTCATTGATCTGAACAAGGATCTGCGGGTTATGGAAGAAGCTCTGCTGTTTCCCAGCAATACCCAGTTCTCGGTGTTTGTGTCGGTTGAGGGTGGCCAGTTTTTTACCCTGGAAAGCGTCAAACTCAAGATTGATGACAAGCTGGTTTCCAGCCACCTTTACTCAGCCCGCCAGCGAGATGCGCTGCAACGGGGCGGCGTGCAGAAACTGTTTGTCACCAACCTGTCCGAAGGGCGCCATCAGATCACCGCGTTTTTCACCGGCATCGGCCCCAATGGCCGGCCATACAAGCGGGCAACGGAACTGACGCTGGAAAAAGGCAAGGGCAGCCAGTTTCTGGAACTGGCCGTCGGTGACGACAGCGGACGTCAGGAACCTGTCTTCTCCATCAATCAGTGGTAATGGTTATGAACAGACTGCCACTGCTGTTTCTGCTGACCACCCTGGCCTTTCCTGTTTCTGCCGCACTGGTACGGGACCTCGAATATGGCGGAATCCTGTTTGACTATTATCAGCAGGATTACTTCTCTGCGCTGGTGCAGTACGAATACGCACACTCCAAACAGGCGCTGCCGCACGATGGTGATAAGGCACGTCTGCTGAAAGGCGGCATGACGCTGTCCTATGGTCTGGCTGACGAAGCCGAACAGATTTTCCGCCAGTTACTGACCCCCGAAGTGGCTGAGGAAGAACGCAACCGCGCCTGGTTCTATCTGGCCAAGCTGTATTATCAGAAAGCTGACATCGGTAAAGCCGCCAACGCGCTGGTGCAGATCGGTGGCAATATTCCGCGTGATATCACGGAGGAATACAACTATCTGGCTACCCTGATCAATATCCGCAACAGCCAGATCGGCGCTGCCAGTGCCGGCATTGATCTGCTGGCCGCCGATTCAAAATATCAGCCCTACCTTATTTATAACCTCGCCATCCGCCAGTTGCAGGATGATGACAGGGATGCCGCCATGGCCAGTCTGCGCCGCGTGATGGATATTTCCGCACGGCGCAAAGACACAGAATTTCTGGTACTGGCTGACCGCGCCCGCCATGCCCTCGCCCGCCTGTCACTGGAACACGGCGAACCGCTCAGTGCCTGGAATTATCTGAAAGGGGTGCGCACCACCGGGCTGTATTCCAACCGTGCACTGCTGACCTACGCCTGGGCCGCGATCAAACTGCAGAACTACGAACAGGCGGTACCGGCCCTGAAACTGCTGGATCAGCGCTCCATCGCCCTGCCGGAAACGCAGGAAGCCAAAGTACTGCTGGCGCACGTGTATGAAACCCAGGGCGCCAACCGCAGTGCGCTGAAGCAGTATCTGCTGGCCGAGAAGCATTTCAAGGACGGCCTCAGCGCCATTGAACACGCGCGTGAAGTCATTGCTTCCCAGGAAATTCCGCAGGAATTTGTTATCAACCTGGAAGCCATGCTGGATGAATCCGACTGGTACGGTATGCAGCCAAGCCTGGATTACAACAAACTGACGCCCTTCCTGACTGAACTTATGGCGTCCAATAATTTCTACTCCGTGATCAAGGAACTGCGCGATCTGTACGGCGTGCGCCGCAATCTGGAATTCTGGCAGATGCAGACCCATGAGCACGAACTCATTATCCGCATCCGCCGTGACCAGACCGGTATGGACCGGCTGATGGCTGACGTGCGTAAAAGCCAGCAACAGTTCGACGGCTATAAAAACGGCCTGCAGGAGCTCAGACTGACCACCCTGACCCTGCCGGAATGGGATCAGGAGCGCTTTGAATCCCTGTGGCAGAACACCATGCAGGAGCTGGATCTGGTCGGCGATAAAGTCAGTCAGGTAGCAGCCATCCGCACCCCGTACCGGCTCAGCTACGATCTGGAAAAAAGTGCCCGTCAGCTCGCCGGCCGGGTGAATCAGGAACTGGCCAATACCAACCAACTGGTACGGGCACTGGAAAAAGTCATGCGTTCCGTGATCCGCGCCGAGCTGGATAAACACGAAGAACGTATCCGTTATTACTGGGCGCAGGCCCGGCTCGGTAAAGCACGCCTTTATGACAAGGCGCTGAACAACCTTGAAGAATCCGACAGCGGAGCACAGCAATGAAACAATTAACCGGCATCAGCCTGATACTGTTGCTGAGCGGTTGCAGCCTGTTTGGCGGAAGCAACACCATCGGCGGCCTGAAAAGTGAAGAGACCGAAGAAAGCAATCTCGATTTCGCCAGAATGGATCACAGCCAGGTGCGTGAAGAGTATGAAGAACTGCTCGATCTGGTAGACGATGATTTTCTGAAAGAACAGATTGAACGCCGCATCGCCGGGGTCTCCATGGCGGAAGGTGATCACCTGCAGACCAGTGGTGAAAAACCGCGCGCCGGTTATTACCGTAATGCCATTAATTCCTATATCGATATTCTGGAAAAATACCCTAACTCACCGGATAACGCTGAGGTGCTGTATCAGCTTTCCAAGGCCTACCAGATGGAAGGTGAGCCGAAAAATGCGCAAGCCATGCTCAACCGCCTGGTCACCATGCATCCCGACTATGCCGGCATTGCCGAAGCGCATTTCCGTCTCGGCGATATCAATTTCAATAATCAGCAGTACCGTGCCGCTGAACAGCACTACCGCTATGTCACCACCGCGGATGCGCCCAATCTGCAGCTGAATGCTCACTACATGCTGGGCTGGGCGCTGTATAAGCGCGGGCTGTTTGACGATGCGCTGGAATCCTTCGCTTACGTCCTGTCAGTGGTACTGGATGAACAGGCCGTACAGAACCTCAGCGATGCAGAAAAACCATTGGCGGAAGATACCCTGCATTCCATCAGTCTGGCGCTGGTGAATGTCGGCGGCCCGGAACAGATTCCGGCCGTCAAAGGGCTGAAAAACAAAGCCTATATCTGGCAGGTGTATGACAACCTGGGTGCTTATTATCTGGAGAAAAACCGCTACGCCGACAGCGCCGGCACTTACGCGCACTTTATTGCGTCCTTCCCGCTGGATATCCGCTCACCGGATATGCACGTGAAGATGATCAACGCATACGCCAAAGGTGCCTTTGCCCGCGACGTGCTGGAAGCCAAACAGTCATACGTTGCCAGCTATGGCAAAACATCCGCTTACTGGCAGCAGTCCTCCGCGGCACAACAACAGACACTGGCCGCCAACCTGAAGCCTTATCTGGCAGAACTGGCGGCGCATTTCCATGGTCAGGCACAGAAACAGGCTGAGCTGGCAGAGAGCAAAAAAGGCGCCTCCGATGCCGCAACCCTGTCGGAAAAATCCCGTGATTCCTATGCCAGTGCCACCACCTATTACGGCCAGTACCTGACCAGCTTCCCCGACAGCAGTGACCGCGCCAAGCAGCGCTTTATGAAAGCTGAGGCCCATTTCGAAGCACAGCAGTACAGCGAAGCGGCCAGCGACTACGAAGTGGTCAGCTATCAGTACAAAGATGCGGAATACGGTAACCGTTCCGGCTATGCCGCGATTCTGGCGTACCAGAAACGCGTGGCCGAACTGGAAGGTAAAGCAGAACAGAAAGCCAAAGCACAGGAAAATGCTGTCGCCAGCATGCTGCGCTTTACTCAGAACTATGACACCGATAAACGTTCGCCGGCGGTTCTGACCAATGCTGCCGAATACCTGTTCAGCCTTAACCGTTATCAGGAAGCCATTGATGTCGCCAGTGGCCTGATCGCCGGTAATAAGGCGCTGGATAAAGACCTCAAGCAGACCGCTTACGGCATTATCGCCCACTCCCATTATCAGCTGCAGAACTACGCCGAAGCAGAACAGAATTATGATCAGCAACGGCAGTTACTGGGTAAAAAACACAAGGACTATGTCGCGGTCAGCGAACGCATGGCCACGGCCGTGTATAAAAAAGCCGAACAGATGATGACAGCCGGTCAGAAGCTGCCTGCCGCAGAACAGATGCTGCGCATCAAACAGATTGCACCACAGAGTAAAGTCCGGGTGGTCGCTCAGTATGATGCTGCGGTTACCCTGCTGGCAGAAAAGCAGTGGCCATCCGCCATTCACGAGCTGAACGAACTCTGGTCACTCTATCCGCAGCATGAACTGGCGGCAGAATTCCCGCGTAAGCTGGCCTATGGCTACGAGCAGGCGGACAATAAAGAGAAAGCGGCGGAAACCTACGAGTATCTTTACCACCAGGATAAAGACGCCGATGTAAAACGTGACGCCCTGTTCGCAGCGGCCGGCCTGCATGAAAAAATGGGGCACCTGAAAACCGCCAACGAATACTACAAAACCTGGGCGCGTAATTACGAACAGCCGTTCGACACCCGCATGGAAGCGCGCTACCACATCGCACTGACCTACGGTCAGATGAATGATCAGAACCGTAAACTCTACTGGCTGCGCCGGGTCATTCAGGGGGATGCGGAAGGAGGTGCGCAACGCACAGACCGCTCACGCTGGCTCGCAGCCTGGGCTGCCACCGAATACGGCGACTACTTTGCCGGTGAATTTTCCAGACGCAGCCTGACGGCCGCTAACCTCGACCGCAATCTGCCGCGCAAACAGGAAATGCTGCAGGATGCCGTCAGCCGTTACCAGCAGTCCGCCGAATTCGGCATCCTCGAATACACCACTCAGGCCAGTTACAAAATCGCCCGTCTGTATCAGCAGATGGCGGACGAGCTGCTGGGAATGGAAACACCGGCAGGCCTGTCTGCCGAAGAACAGGCCATGTTCCGCAACCTGATTCAACAGCAGGCACAGCCGATGCTCGATACCGCTGTGTCTGTTTATACCAGTAATGCCGAACAGGGCTGGCAGGGCCATTATAACCAGTGGATTGCCGATTCCTTTGCTGCACTGGCCAGCCTGTCACCACTGCGTTTTAACAAATACGAAGAACAGAAGAGGTACGGCGATGAAATTCGTTAAACCATTACTGGTGGCAGCAGTACTGCTCAGTGGCTGTGCAGCACAACAACAGCAGCCACAGGAAGAGCAGGCGGTTGTGGTTGATACCGCCTCTTACCTGCCGCTGCAGACGTATGACGAACAGGGCATAAAAATCCCTTACATCTCAGCAGAAAACCCTTATCTGCTGCAGAAAGGTACCGTCAGCAAAGGTTCAGTACTGCTGTTTATTGAAGCCCGCCGCGCCCTCAATGCCGGCGATGAAAAAACCGCACAGCAGAAACTGAAAGTGATTACCGATCAGGACAATACCCTGGCCGGGCCCTACGTCATGCTCGGCGATATCAGCATGAAGCACGAAGACTATAAAAAAGCGTCTGAGTCCTACCGCAAAGCCATCAGCATCAACGGACAGAACGTCAATGCTTACCTCGGCCTGGGAGAAGCTCTGCGCCGTCAGGGTGAATTTACTGCGGCGCAGAACACCTACGAAGAGGCGCTGCGCGTATGGCGGGACTTTCCGGAAGCTCACCTGAATCTCGGCGTGCTGTATGACCTGTATCTGAATATGCCGGCCAAAGCGCAGGCACATTATGAGGCGTATCTTTTTCTTACCCACAATAAAACCCACAAGGCCAACCAGTGGTATGAAGAAGTAAAAAGCCGGACCGGCATCACAAAAAGCTTCGTTGATCCGGGACCGCCACAGATCAAAGAAGCCAAACCAGCCAAAACAGCTTCTGCTGAATAACACCGGGAGGCAGGATGAAGAAATTACTGATTCTGCTGATGCTGGCGTTACCGGCAGCCGCAGAAGAACCGATAAAACTGGAAAGTAAAATTGTCGGTGACAAGGAACAACCCTCGGTCAGTTACTTCGTACCCTGGCAGGATGCCAGTGGCGTTGACCGTTTATATCAGAACGTTGAGGACCGTTACGATGACAGCCTCAACACAATCGACCGTGATGTCATGCTACGGTCAATGCATATTTATGACGAGATGAATCTCGAAAATAACCCTGTTAACAAACCTGAGAGATAAAGAAATGGGCGATATCTACAGCATAATAGTCAACTTCCTGAAAGAAGGCGGCCTGTTCATGTACCCGATATCCATCGTTCTGGTACTTGGTCTGGCCATTGCAATTGAACGCTGGCTGTTCCTGAAAAGAGAAAAGACACGCAACGAGAAAACCTTTGAAGATTTTCTGCCGCTGCTGCGCACCAATGATCATGAAAAAATGACCCTGTTTACCCGTGATCATCAGGCCGCTATTTCCCGTATCATCGGCTGTGGTCTGGATATGATGAAAATCACCAAACAGCGTGCCGATATCGAACAGGCGATGAATGAAGGTGTGATGGAAGTTCTGCCACGGCTGGAAAACCGCGCCAACTATCTGGCCATGCTTGCCAATGTTGCCACCCTGCTCGGTCTGCTCGGTACCATTATCGGTCTGATCGCCGCCTTCGCCGCCGTAGCCAATGCCGATCCGGCGGATAAATCAGCACTGCTGTCACAGTCGATTTCCGTGGCGATGAACACCACCGCCTTCGGTCTGATTGCCGCAATTCCACTGCTGGTTGCCAGTGCGGTGATCAACAACAAAATCAACGCCATTGTTGCCAGCATCGAAATGGGATCGATGAAATTCCTCAATGTGATGACGCTGAACCGCGCGGTTGAAGCCGGCTACCCGAAAGATGAACGCAGGGATTCCTGATGTCTTCCTTCAAGATTAACCGTCGGGTGACGGAAGAAAATGATATCGACATTACGTCATTCATGAACCTGATGATTGTACTGGTGCCTGTGCTGCTGCTCAGTCTGACCTTTACTAAAATCCGGGTGCTGGATATCAATCTTCCCGAACTGAGTGGCGGGGCATCAGCGGCTGAGCTCAGCCAGTCCCAGCTGGAAGTCGTGGTCGATAAAAGTGGTTTCGCAGTCTATTTCCCGACCGGAAAACTGCTGAAGAAAATTCCGCAGACGGAAGAAGGCTACGATTACCGCGCTTTATCCATGCTGATGCGCGACCTGAAAGATCAGGTAAGCGATAAAAAAGATGCGACCATTATTGCGGACAAAAAGGTGAATTATCAGGCGCTGATATCCACCATGGATGCCATTAAATCCTATAAAACGGTATTGGCTGCCAGCATGGTCGAAGTAGAACTCTTCCCTGAAATCTCCCTCGGGGATAAGAAACGGTAAGTTGATATGGCCTCAGAAAGCTTTATTCAGCGCAGAACCACCAAAACGGCGACCCTGAACCTGACGTCGCTGATGGATATTTTTACCATCCTGGTGTTTTTCCTGCTGATGAATACCGGCGAAAGTCAGGAGCTGGCCAAAGCCAATTTCGTCAAACTGCCCGACTCCAATGCCGACGGTGTACTCCACGGTCAGCTGGTGATTAATGTCGGTCAGGAATTTATCACCATCGACAACGAGGAAATCGTTGCCGTCGCCGATGTCGACCGCAAGCCCGGCAGCATCAGCAAACCACTGGCGGAAGCCCTGCAGGCATTCGCAGCAGAAAGCGGTGAACTGACCGAAGTTGAGCAGAAGATCGGCCGTCAGGTCACTATTATGGGCGACCAGTCGGTTCCCTATGATCTGCTCAAAGCCGTGATGACCACCTGCAGTGCTTATGGTTTCCGCGACGTATCGCTGGCGGTGAATCAGGTCGCGGCCACGGCACTGACCGGGGAGGGCGAATAGATGTCAGCCTCTGCCCATCACCACCATATGTCGCTTGAGCTGGCACTGCCGTGGAATGTTAACCACGACAGTGACCAGCGCTTTATCCGCCTGCTGCGTAATGCCGGCATTATTCTGCTGGTATTGTTTATTGCGGTGCCATTTCTCCCTACCTGGGACGTGCATTTTGGCCAGATAGAACAGAAGCCGGTAGTGCGGACAAAAGTTCTGCTGGAAGCTCCGGAAATGCCGGAAATTTCCAAACCGGTGGAAGAATTTGTCCCGCCACCGCCAAAACCCAAACCGAAAAAACAGGAACCGGTGGAGGCGGCACAGAAGCCGGTACCCAAATCCGGCGGTCAGGCACCGGCCAAAGCACTGGCAGCTCTGTCTTCTCTGAGTGCACTCAGCAAGCAGGTTGATGTCAGTAAGCTGCAGAATAAAAACCTGTCGGTTAAAGGCGGTGAAGTGCGTGCCAATAACCGTTCAACGCTGGGCGAGGAAAACCTCACCAGCAGTGGCGGTCTGAAAAATGCGGACACCGATATGCAGGTGAAGGGCGCAGCCCTAGGCAGCCATCAGGGTACCGCCGTTGACAGCCCGATTGCCTATCTCGACCTGCCGGATGAAGGAGGCAGTTACAGTGAAGGCGCCCGCGGCCGGCGCGATATGGAAAGCATCCGCCGTACCATTGAAAACACCAAAGGCAGTGTCTATGCCCTGTATGCCAAAGCACTCAGGGATCACCCGGACCTGAGCGGTAAATTTGTGTTTGAACTGGTGGTGGAACCGGATGGTTCGGTTTCCGGCCTGAAACTGATCCGCAGTGATCTGGCCATGCCCGAACTTGAGCGGAAAATGCTGGCCCGGGTAGGTGCCATTAACTTCGGTGAAGAAAAAGTAGCGCCAACCCGGGTACAGTACACTTTTGTGCTGATTCCAAGCTGAGCGTCAGTTTTACGCTAGCCGGTAACAGGCGGCCCCTGACTTATGTCGCAAATGGCCGCCGGTTATTGAATTAACAGTCGTTCCACATAAGACACGCACAGCAATCTGAAAAAGCATGGCGCAAAGCGCGGCAGAAACAGCGGCCGCCTTTTTTCCGTTTAAACGCAGAAAAAAATGTTAACGGCGGAAAAAAATCGGCCGATTTATGCCGTGAAAAAACCGCCGCATAATTATTTAATCCCACCCGGCTCCTGACCACTGAATCCGCTGTTTTTCCGTAATCAGCACTGGTTCACAATATTGAAAAGCGCCCCGCTGCGTCCATGACTTTGTGACCACCGTCCCTGTTTCAGACCACCAGAATGACACAATACGATCACCCCCGGTTTGGGCATCAAGGGTGACAGGAAATGAATTCAGCCATATTAAAATTCTGTTCCTCCGGCATTCTGTTCAGCAGTCTGGCAATCAGCGGCTGCGGCGGAGATCTCGGAGTGGACGCCGGCAGCGACAGCAGCACTGCAGTTGCCAGTGACGTACCATTTGCATATGTACAGCGCTCGCTGACAGAGACAACCAGCACCACGGCACTGGCCTATCAGGGCGGCGCGGAACTGCTGGTGCGCCAACGGGTTTCTTCCGATGCCAGTGATAAAGAAATCCTGGCCACGGCACTGGGCACCAGTGAATACGATGTACGCGACCTGAATGTTGCGCCGGATGGCAGCACCATGCTGTTTTCTGCCCGTACTGCTGACAGCAGCTGGAATATTTACCAATACGATTTCAGCGACGGCAGTGTGCGCCGCATTATCAGCGACGACAGCGATGCCGAAAGCGGCCATGACACCACGCCCGCCTATACCGCCAGCGGCGATATTGTCTTTGCCTCAACGCGCAGCAGCGGCACTGCCGATGATGCCAACTCCCTGCTCTACCGTGTTGCCGCCGATGGCAGCGATCCTGAACAACTGACCACCGGCAGTGCCGATGATACCCATCCAACGCCTCTGGCTGAGGGCGGACTGGTATTTATCCGCACCACCTCCACCGACAGCAGCAAGACCTTCAGTCTGGTCTACCTGAACGGTGAAAGCGGGGAAGAAGATGTGCTGGCCAATAAAACCGTTGCCAGTTCCGGCACCGGCCTGCGCCTGCTGAATGTCGTGCAGGACAGTGATGGTCATGTGGCCGCGCTGATTGCCCACAGCGGGCAATCCCTGCAGGGCGGTGATGTGGTGCTGCTGACCGAAGACGACACCATCAGCATCCAGGCAACGGCCACCGATTCCGCCAGCAGCCTGACCACCGAATCCTATACCGGTGGTGGCGTCAGCATTTACCCGGAAGAAGTATCCACCGCCGGCTGGTACAGCTCATTCTGGCCTTACCGTGACGGCAGCAGCCGTATGCTGATCAGCTGGACCCAGTGTCTGGCCCGCAACAGTTCCCTGACCACGCCCTGTACCACCGCCACCAGCTATGACGATGTCGACGCGCGTTATGGTGTGTGGACCTATGATCCGGACAGCAACACCCGCCAGCCAGTGATTACCGGTAAATCCGGCGTGGTTTATTCCGACGTGGCAGTGGCTTACCCCTACAGCATCGCCAGTCTGAATCTGAACCCGGTATCTGAGGATGCCGACGATCCGACTGAAGAAGACAATACCGACGACGGCAGCACTGACGATGGTTCCACCGGTGGCGGCGACGATGACGACGGCAGCACCGACGATGGCTCAACTGGTGGCGGCGACGATGACGACGGCAGCACCGACGATGGCTCCACCGGTGGTGGCGATGACGACGACGGCAGCACCGATGACGGTTCGACCGGTGGCGGCGACGATGACGACGGCAGCACCGATGACGGTTCAACCGGTGGCGGCGATGATGACGACGGCAGCACTGACGATGGTTCGACCGGTGGTGGCGATGACGACGACGGCAGCACCGACGATGGTTCAACCGGTGGCGGCGATGATGACGACGGCAGCACCGACGATGGTTCAACCGGTGGCGGCGATGATGACGACGGCAGCACCGACGATGGTTCAACCGGTGGCGGCGACGATGACGACGGCAGCACCGACGATGGTTCCAGCGGTGGCGGCGACGATGATTGCAGCAGCGATGATACCTGTGACGATGACGGTTCCGGCACCACACAACCGGAATACCCGACGGCCGGCAGCTGTTACTCAGGTCAGGGCTACTGGAAAACCCACAATGTGTACGCCAGCGTACCGGCCCTGCAGGTCGCCTGGCCGGAAATCAACGCCGGCGAAGTCAGCGAAGATGCGGCCATCTGTACTTCAAGCTGGCTGGGTAATTTAGAAACGGCACCGGAAGGTAACGCCTTCTATATTCTTTCTCACCAGTGGATTGCCGCCCGGCTGAACGAAGCCAATGGTGCCTATATTACGGCCACCATCAGCGACGCCCTCAGCCGTGGTGAAGAACTGCTGAGTCAGTGCTCGGTCAGCTTTGCCCTGCGCGAAGAAGCCACCGCACTGGCCGCTCTGCTGAACGACTTCAATGATGATGAAGACTGTTCCTACACTGAGCCGGAACAACCGCTCAGCAGCCCTTATGGTGTGGTCAATATCCGCAGCATTTACGAATGGCAGGGTACCGATATGGCAGCGGCGGCCGGTGGCATCGAAGCGCTGGCGGACCTGTCGCTGAACCCGATGGATGAACGCAGCGAACGCTTTATCCGCATTCTCGCCGCCGGCGATGAGGTGGATACCCTGATCGGCTATGCCGAGGTTAATCCGGACGGTTCTGCCCTCTTCAAGGTACCTGCCGATACCGGCTTCCGCATGGAAGTGGTTAATGCCCGGCTGAAAGCCATTGCCAGCAAAGGCAACGGCTATGCATACAGCTACTTCGCCGACATGGCTGAAGACCTGCTGTCCGTCGCCGCCGGTGAAACCCTGGAATATCAGCCGGACTCTGTGGTCAACCCGGGTGCAGATTACGCCGGCGCCCCGTTCAGCAATGCCAACCCGGATATCCGGGCAACGGCGGCCGGTCAGACCATGGCCGAAGCCATGGCCTATTACCGCGACCAGGTTGATCCGGTCAGCAGCGACGTGACGTACCGCGACAACTGGACTGACAGCGGCATCAGTGCACCGGCGGCAGATATTGATTACAGCTACAGCAACCTCGACACCACCGCACCGGCCAGCTCTGCCTGTCTCAATGACTGGAGTGCCGACTGCGTTGCCAGTGTGGAGTATCTGCAGCATATTCAGCCGCTGTGGGAAAAAGATGGCCGTGACAGCTCAGGCCGCAGCTGTGTCGCCTGTCACGATAACTCCGGCGCAACATCCATTGATCTGACCTGGGACGGCATTGCCGCCGATGCCGACAGCGTTATGTCCTATCAGCAGCTGTTCAGCGTGCAGCAGAGCTATATGTATCTGGCCAATGAGTTCGCTCCGGTGAACAGCTCGCGCTGCGCCCGTCAGTCCGGCTTCCCGTTTGCGGATGAACCCGGCAACGACTGCTTTACCTGCTACGACCGCATCCTGATGTCAGAAGACGGGGCGCTGGAGTCGGCCAACTTCTATGAAGTCTTTGGCAATGACCCTGACCACGATACCTATCTGTTTGATCCGGATGGTGAAGGTCCGCGCGTCGACCACAGCGATATGCTGTCAGCCGAGGAACTGCGTCTGATCAGCGAATGGCTGGACAACGGCGACCGCCTGCCGGGGGCAGCGGCAGATACTGACGATGACGAAACCGTCAGTGATGACAGTGATGCCGGCAGCAGCGATGATGACAGCTACGATGACGATGCCTCAGAGGATGACAGCTCAGAAGACGACTCGTCAGCTGACGACAGCAGAGATGACCGCAGCCGCCCCGGCAGCGACGGTGACGAAAAAGACTGCTGATCCTCCAGCGTCTTACCCTCACCCCAAAGCAGGCTGCGGCCTGCTTTTTTTATGGCTGCGGGTTTTCCGGCCTCCTGACCGACACCCTGACCGACACCCTGACCGACACCCTGACCGACACCCTGACCGACACCCTGGCTGAGCACAGAGCATTGAACGGGAGCGCAGCACAACATGCTGTTATACTGCGCCGAGGTCGCCCTGACCTGAGCTAAATGTCCCTGAACTGACCTGTGGTACGGTATGAACCCTGATCTGTCGAAATTACAGCCTTATCCGTTTGAAAAACTGGCCCGCCTGAAAGGCGCGGTGACAGCCAACGATGCGCTTCCTCATATTGCCCTGTCCATCGGTGAGCCCAAGCATCCGTCACCGGAATTCGTGCAGCAGGCGCTGATCAGCAATATCCACTGTCTGGAAAACTATCCGACCACCAAGGGGCTGCCGGAACTCAGCCAGAGCATCGCCGACTGGCTGGTCAGACGTTTCCGCCTCAATGTGGTCGATCCGGTATCCCAGGTCATTCCGGTTAACGGCACCCGCGAAGCCATTTTTGCCTTTACCCAGGCCGCCATCGACCGCAGCGCGGCCAACCCGCTGGTGCTGTCACCGAACCCCTTCTATCAGATTTACGAAGGCGCGGCCTACCTGTCCGGTGCTACACCCTATTTCCTGCCCTGCCTGGAGAATAACGGCTTCAATCCGGATTATGACGCGGTACCGGAACGTGTCTGGCAGGACTGCCAGCTGCTGTTCCTGTGCACGCCGGGTAACCCCACCGGAGCAACGCTGAAATTCGACGATTTCCGCAAACTGATCGAACTGGCTGACCGCTACGACTTTATTCTCGCCAGCGACGAGTGCTATTCCGAAATTTATGTCGACGGTAAAGAAGCGCCAATGGGACTGCTGCAGGCCTGTGCACAACTGGGCCGTGACGACTACCGTAACTGCATCGTCTTCCATTCCCTGTCCAAACGCTCCAACCTGCCGGGCCTGCGCTCCGGTTTTGTTGCCGGCGACGCCAGTCTGCTGAAACCATTTCTGCTCTACCGCACCTATCATGGCTGCGCCATGCCACTGCAGACTCAGTACGCCAGCATCGCGGCCTGGGGCGATGAAGCCCATGTGGCGCAGAACCGGGCCGAATATACGCAGAAATTCCGCACCGTGATCGATATCCTCAACCCGGTTATGCCGCTGCAGCAGAGCGAAGCCGGTTTCTATCTCTGGGCCAGTACCCCGGTGGATGATGAGACCTTCGCCCAGCAGCTGTTCGCACAACAGAATGTGACCGTGCTGCCCGGCTCTTATCTGTCGCGCACGGTGGACGGCATTAACCCCGGTAAAAACCGCGTGCGCATGGCGCTGGTTGCCAGTGTGGAAGAATGCGCCGAAGCGGCGCAGCGTATCCGAACCTTTGTTGAATCCCTGTAAGGAGGTCCCATGGCTTTAACCCCGAACCCGTTCGGTACGGATATCACCACCGACGATATTCTCGACACCCTGGGTTTCTTTGACGACTGGGAAGAACGCTACAAATACATCATTGATCTGGGTAAGCAGCTGCCGGCCATGGCAGACAGTAAAAAGACGGAAGACTATCTGCTGCGTGGCTGCCAGAGCCAGGTATGGATCGACAGCGCCAGCAGCAATGGCATCCTGACTTTTGAAGCCGATTCCGATGCTCACATCGTCCGCGGCCTGCTGGGCGTGGTGCTGGCGGCCTACAATGGCAAATCCGCCGCCGATATCCTGGCCTTCGATATTGATGCTTACTTCGGCAGCATCGACCTGCTCAAACACCTGAGTCCGACCCGTGGTAATGGTCTGCGGGCGATGGTGGAAAAGATCCGTAACCTCGCCGCTGAAGCCGCCTGAGCGTTACCGCACTCCCCATTACAGCCCACACCGATGCACCAATATTGACACATAGCACAATATTGGTGCATCAGCGTCAATTCCTTATCCCTCCCTTCAGTATTTTTTCTTGCCCCAGACCAACCAATTGCATAAGCCTTGTGCTGTTTAATCAGCTGACAACAACAATCTGTCTGTTTTCTGATCAGATCAGCATTTTTTGCCGCAAACTTAACCAATTGGTCAGGATTTTGCTTAATCTGCTGCGCGGACAGTCCGCATCATAACTGACAGCCTGGCACTGCAGCTGCTAACACGACCGGGCAGACCCCTCATAACGGAGAGATTTTATGTCGAACAATTCAGAGGCCAATCCGGATCTGCTGTACGGATTAAATGATAAACCACCGGTTCCGGCAGCCATTCTGGCGGCACTGCAGCATCTGCTGGCCAGCTTCGTCGGTATTATTACCCCGACACTGATCATCGGTGGTGTTCTGGGTCTGGGCAGCGAAATTCCTTACCTGATCAGCATGGCGCTGATCGTCTCCGGTGTCGGTACCTTTATTCAGGCGAAAAAAATCGGTCCTATCGGTTCCGGTCTGGTCGCACTGCAGGGCACCAGCTTCGCTTTCCTGAGCTCTATTCTGGCGGCCGGCTTTATCGCCAAAGGCAAAGGCGGCGGTCCGGAAGAAATTCTCAGCCTGATTTTCGGTGTGTGTTTCCTCGGTGCCTTTATCGAGATTTTCCTCAGCCAGTTCCTGCACAAACTGAAAACCTTTATTAACCCGCTGGTAACCGGCATCGTGATTACTGCCATCGGCCTGAGCCTGATTAAAGTCGGCATCACCGATCTCGGCGGTGGCTTCAAAGCTGCAGACTTCGGCAGCCTGACCAATCTGGCGCTGGGTGGCACCGTACTGCTGCTGATCATTATCCTCAACCAGAGCAAAAACCCGTATATCCGTTCCGGCGCGATTTTCTTCGGTCTGATTGTCGGCTTTATTGCCGCCATGCTGATGGGCAAAGTGGATTTCTCCGGTCTCGCCAAAATGGACTGGTTTGCTCTGCCGGTACCGTTCAAATACGGTTTTGATTTTGATTTTGCCGCCTTCCTGCCGGTGGCACTGATTTACCTGATCACGGCCATTGAATCTTCCGGTGACCTGACCGCAACCTCCATGGTATCGAAAGAACCGATTACCGGTGACCTGTACCGCAGCCGGGTAAAAGCAGGGGTTTTCGCCGATGGTATCAACTCCATGATTGCAGCCGTGTTCAATACCTTCCCGAACACCACTTTCAGTCAGAACAACGGCGTGATCCAGCTGACCGGCATCGCCAGCCGCTATGTGGCATTTTACATTGCCGCCTTCCTGATTATTCTCGGCCTGTTCCCGGTGATTGGCGGTATTTTCCAGCAGCTGCCAAAACCGGTGCTCGGCGGCGCCACCCTGGTGATGTTCGGTACCGTGGCTGCGGCCGGTATCCGTATTATCGCCACAGTGGATCTCGACCGCCGCAGCATGCTGATTATGGCCGTTGCCTTTGGTCTGGGTCTGGGCGTTGCTGCGGTACCGGATCTGCTGAAAGAAATGCCGAAAGTCATCCAGAATATCTTTGGCTCGGCGGTGACCATGAGTGGTCTGGCTGCCATTATTCTGAATACGCTCATGCCAGGTGAAATCAAACTGCTGACGAAAGAAGATAATATCTGACGACTGCGGCAGCCGCTCTTATCAGAGCATAAAAAAGCGCGGTTATGACCGCGCTTTTTTATGCCTGCCTGCCAGACTTTATTCATGACGCAGGGCTTCAATCGGATTCATCTGTGCGGCCCGGCGGGCCGGAACATAGCCGAACACCACCCCTACCAGCGCGGAAAACACAAACGCCGCCACGCTCATGCTGATATCAAAAATAAACGGCATGTGCATGAGTAGCGCTAACCCGTAGGACAACAGAAAAGCCAGCAGGATACCGATAATGCCGCCCAGCGAGGACAGCACCACAGCCTCAACCAGAAACTGCAGCAGCACTTCATTTTCCAGTGCACCGATGGCCAGGCGGATACCGATTTCCCGGGTCCGCTCGGTCACCGACACCAGCATAATATTCATAATCCCGATACCGCCCACCAGCAGGCTGACGCCGGCTACCGCGCCCAGCAGGCCGGTCATGGTCTGGGTGGTACTGGTCAGGGTTTCTGCCAGTTCCGTGGTATTGAAAATATTGAAGTTATCGTCTTCATTAGGCGCGATATTACGGCGTTTACGCAGCAGCGTGGTCAGCCGGTCTTCCACATGCTCTGAATCGATATTATCTTCCAGCGAAATATAAATCTGCGCCACATCACGGTTACCGGCAATACGACGCTGAAAAGTCGGTAACGGCATAATCACAATATCATCCTGATCACTGCCGAAACTGGTCTGCCCCTTACCGTCCAGAACGCCGATTACGGTGCAGTTAATCCGGTTAATGCGCATTTTCTGATTCAGCGCTGAGCCACCATCAAAGACTTCTTCCACCACCGTCTGGCCGACGATACAGACTGCCGCACCGTTATCTTCCTCTTCCTGAGTAAATTCGCGCCCGGACTCCAGTTCCCAGTTACCGGCGATCAGATACTGGTTATCGGTTCCGCGTACGGTGGAACTCCAGCTGTTATTACCATGCACCAGCGTCACACTGCTGCTGGCCATCGGCGCAATGGCTTTAATGCCGGCAATTTCATTGTTCACCGCCTGCAGATCATCCAGATCAAAGGCCGGCGCTGTCACCCGGTCACGGCCCGGGCCAAAGCCCTGCCCACGGTTAACCATCATCAGATTACTGCCAAGACTCGACACCTGTGCAGTTACCTGTGCGGTGGCACCATTGCCCAGGCTGACCATGGTGATCACCGCAGCCACACCGATAATAATGCCGAGCGTGGTCAGAAATGAGCGCATGATATTGCGCCGGATCTGCTGCAGGGCGAGTTTTAATGCATTATTCAGCATGGCGGTTCACCTCTTCCTTATCGACCCGGCCATCGACAAAATGAATCACGCGGTGAGAATATTCCGCCATATCCGGTTCGTGGGTGACCATCAGAATCGTCAGCTGCTGATCTTTGTTCAGATCCGCCATCAACTGCATAATTTCCTGACTGCGCTGGGTATCCAGGTTACCGGTCGGTTCATCTGCCAGCAGAATAGCCGGGCTGGTGACCAGTGACCGGGCAATGGCCACACGCTGTTGCTGACCACCGGATAACTCCCCCGGATTATGATTGGCCCACTGCTCCAGTCCGACTTTTTCCAGCGCGGCCATGGATAAACGGTAACGTTCCCTGCGGCTCAGCCCCCGGTAAACCAACGGTAACTCGACATTTTCTATCGCCGAAGTACGGGCCAGCAGATTAAAGCCCTGAAAGACAAAGCCGATATGCTGGCGACGCAGTAAAGCACGCTGATTGCGGTCGAGTTGTGACACCGGCACGCCCTGAAAAAAATACTCACCACTGGTCAGCACATCAAGACAGCCGACAATATTCATGACCGTCGACTTACCGGAACCACTGGGGCCCATCAGGGAAACAAATTCGCCGGAATTAACGGCAAAATCGACGCCCTTCAGCGCCTGGAATTCGGCCGTACCGGTACCATAGGATTTGGTCACACCGTCGAAACGGATCAGCGCCTCATTATCCGCTGCCATCAGTCGTTAACCTGGACAGCGTCGATAATGACCTCATCGTTTTCCTGCAGCTCTCCGGCCACAATCTGAGTGCGCAGGCCGTCGCTGATACCGGTTTCCACTTCCACCGGCTGCGGGTATTTATCACGCAGAACCCAGATGGTGGTTTTCTGCCCTTCCAGCGAACCATTGATGTTGTCGTTATCTGCCTGTTTATTCTGGTTATCGCGCCGCGGACCGCGCGGCATAAAATCAAACAGGCCTCCCCCTTCTTCGCCGTCATCAGCCCCGGCCGGCGGCTCGCCGAAGTCGGGGCTGTAACGCAGTGCAGCACTGGCAATAGTGAGGACGTCGCTGGCTGACTGCACGGCAATATCGGTGACCGCCGTCATCCCTGGCAGCAGCGCGAGGTCGCTGTTATCCACTTTGAGAATGGTTTCATAAGACACAACACTGCTGTCGTCGTCGTCTTCCGTATCCGCCAGCCGGATCTGAATAATTTGCGCCTGAAATTCACGTCCGCTGTAGGCATCAACGGTAAAGCTTGCCTGCTGTCCCAGTTTAATCAGACCAATATCCGCCTCATCAATATCAACATGCAGTTCCATATCCTTCAGGTCGGCGGCCAGCAGAAACAGGGTTGGCGCGGAATACGATGACGCAATCGTCTGCCCCGGCTCCACATCCTTGCTCAGCACGATGCCATCAATCGGCGACACAATGGTGGCCTTTACCAGATCCGACTGCGCCGAATCAAGATCGGCCGCCGCCACTTCGACACTGGCCTGTGCCACCTGCAGACTGGCCTGCGCCTTGGTCACGGCAATGCGCGCAGAATCCAGCGTCTGTTGCGACGGGTGTTTACCATCGCTCAGCTGCCACACTTTCTGATAATGCTGGTAGTCGAGCTGCGCCTCTTCCAGTTCGGCCTCGGCCTGGGCAACGTTCGCTTTGGCCGACTTCAGCGAGCTCTGTTTTTCCAGTACATCGGCGCTGAGGGTGCTGGTATCCAGCTTCGCCAGCGCCTGGCCGGCGGTCACATGATCGTTATAGTCGACATACACTTCATCCATAATGCCGGACAGCTCAGAACTCACCTCAACTTCATCCTTGGGTTCGACACTGCCGGTGGCGGATACCGTCACTGCGATATCAGCACGGGTCACGGTGTCCGTCTTGAACAGCTGACTGTCCTGTGGATTACCGGGTTGCAGGAAAAAGAACACCGCTGCCGCCAGCAGGATAACCACCACGACCACCGCCAGCAGCCAGCTTTTTTTATGGCTGCGGCCCGCGGCCAGCCCCAGCTCTGCGGCTTTTTTCTGTTGTGCTTCGTTCACTCTTGTTCACCCTGATAGTCAGCGGTTGTCGATGATTCCAGCCCCTGCCAGCCACCGCCGACAGTGCGGTACAGCTGAATCCAGCTGTTCAGTAATGTGCCTTTATTTTCTGCCAGCGACGTTTCTGCGCTGAGCAGTTCCGATTGCGTATCCAGCAGATCCGTAAAATCCAGCAGTCCGGCATCGTACTGGAAGCGGGCCAGTTCCTCGGCCATGGCCGCCGACGCCCGCGCCTGTTCATACGCTTCCTGCTGACGCTGGGCCGAGGTCAGGGCTGACAGGGCATCTTCGGCTTCCTGACGCGCTGTCAGCAGAGTACTGCGGTAGGTATTCAGCGCCGTTTCCAGTGCCAGCTGTTCCTCCTGCGCTTTTTTCTTCAGCACGCCGCTGTCAAACAGGGTATAGGACAGACTGGCCGCCAGGGAGCGGATCATATTGTCGACGTCGAATACATCGGCGTAATGATCATCCTGACCGGTCAGTTTGCCGGTCAGGGTGAAGGACGGGTAACGGCTGTTCTCAGCCTGGGTCACCGCTTCCGCCTGCTGAATCACGGCAAACTCCTGCGCTTTTACATCCGGGCGCTGGCGCAGAATATCCGCCGGCAGACTGACCACCGCCTGCTGCGGCAGGGCCGGTAATGCAGCGGGCTGGCGCAACTGCGGCAACAGGCCGCTGTTACCGCCGCCGGCCAGTGCCGTCAGCTGATTAATGGCTTCCGCCTCGTCCTTACGGTAAGACGGTAACTCCGCCCGGCTCTGGTCGAGCAGGGTTTTTGCCTGCATCACGGCCAGTTCCGTGGACAGGCCCGCTTCGTATTCAAATCTGGCCATGTCGTAACTTGCACGGCGGATATCAATACTGGCCTGCGCCACGCGGATATTCTCCTGCGCCAGCCGCAGGTTGGTATAGGCGGTCGCCGTTTCCGCAATCAGACTGACCTGAGCATCGTGTAATGCCTCACTGGCCTGATCCACCCCGGCCTTAGCCGCTGTGCGCTGGGAAGCGATATTGCCCCACAGATCAAGCTCCCAGGAAGCCGTCAGTCCGGCGCTGTAGCCGGTCTCCATGTCGCCACTTGTGCCCTCACGGCTGGCACCGGTTGATGCAACCACGGCCGGCTTGTTATCGGCCCCGGCAATCCCCTGCTCCAGCCGGGCAAGACGGTAATTGATGCGCGCACTTTCGATATCCGGGCTGTTCTGCAGCGTCAGTTCAATCAGCTGATTCAGCAGCGGGTCCTGCAGTTGCTGCCACCAGCCACCCAGATCACCACTCTGCTCGGCCACCACCACCCCGGCCGGCAGTTCTGACTGCCAGCCGCTGCCGGCCTCGATCGTCGGTGGCGGTGCCAGCGTCGCGGTCGAACTGCAGCCAGCCAGCAGCAGCGCTGCACAGCAGAATGCCGGCCGTGCAGAAAATACGGAAAGAAGGTTTACTCGTCTGATCATGGGGCAGGACTCTCACTACCGGCCACTGCCGGTGAAGGTAAACGAAGCATCGCACAGGGTGTCAGAAACGGACAGGCTGCAGCGGTAAAGATTTGCCCGCAAACGTCAGTAAGCAGAATGTAAACACGTGCTTTGCTCAATGATAAGCACATGAAATCAAAGGACTTTTTTCGCAAGGTCTGTAATAAAAACTTCATATTTCAGCCATGAAAAGATGAGCGACGGAAACTATTCTGGTCTTCACTGAATAACTGATCAGGAAACACCATGCGAATCCGGCATCGTTTATTGCTGCTGGCTGCCCTTCCCGCACTGCTGGCAGCCATTATTTCACTGTATGTCTGGCTGCAGATCAGCCGCGTCGTCAACGACACCACCCTGCTGTTTGAACAGCGTATGCAACCGGTATGGATGCTGACCGGTATCAGCCGCAACCTGTCTGAAGGCGTGATCGACACCGCTCACCTGAGCCGCGCGCAGATGATGCTCTGGCCCGAGGCAGAACAACGCATCAGTCAGGCCAGTGCAACCATCCACAGTACCTGGCAGTCTTACCTCAACAGCCCTTTATCCGCGGCGGAACAGGAAAAGATCAGCGCCGCCACAGAACAGTGGCAGAAAGCCATGGACGCCATGGCTCAGGTGGCAACCTATATTAAAGAGCACGAATCTTACAGCCTTGGTAATTATATCGACATGGATCTTTACCCGGCACTGACGCCCGTCATGCAGCTGCTGCGTGAGCTGGTAACCATTCAGACCGAACTGGCCGCCGAAGGCCGGCGTCAGGCTCTGCAACAGACCCATGCCACCGTACGTAATATCCTGCTGCTGGCCGTGCTGCTGATCTGTGCCACCTCGCTGGCCGGCTGGTTCAGCTACCGCCGTATTCTCACCCCGTTACGCACTATCCGTAATCAGGTCATCGACATCGGGAAAGAACGCGATCTGAGCCTGCGTACCGGCTACCGTCATGCCGATGAACTGGGCGAGCTGTCCACCGCCTTCGATCAGATGATGGACACCCTCGCCAGCACCCTGAGTACCATTCATGGCAACGGCCGCGAAGTCACCACCAGCGCCGAACAGCTGCTGACGCTGGCCCAGGCCGCAGGCGAAGCCGCCACGCAGCAGAGTACTGAAATCACTCACACTCATCAGGAAGGTGAGCGGCTGGGAGAAGCGGCCGCAGCAATCCGTCATACCTGCACCCAGGCCACCGACGCTACCGCCACCGCCGGGGAACTGATCAGCCAGAGCAGCAGCCGTGTGGCCAGCGTCGGTGACACCATCCGCCAGTCCGTCAGTCAGGTGGAAGCCGCGGTAGCCAGCGCTGAAGAGATGCAGGCCCACAGTGAAAATATCGGTGAAGTACTGACCGTCATCAACAACATCGCCGAGCAGACCAATCTGCTGGCCCTGAACGCCGCCATTGAAGCAGCCCGTGCCGGCGAGCAGGGCCGTGGCTTTGCCGTGGTGGCCGATGAAGTGCGCACCCTGGCCATGCGCACCGCCGAATCAACCCGCGAAATCCAGCAGCTGGTCGACAATATCCGTCAGTCCAGCAACCGCACCGCCAGCGGCCTGCAGAGCACCAGCCAGCTCAGCACCACCATGGCGGCCCAGGCGCAGGAGGCCAGCAGCGCACTGGCTGCCCTGCGTCAGTCTTTCAGTCAGGTGGAGGACGTGAATCAGACCATCCACCAGCTGTCACAGGAACAGGAACAGCTGACGGCCAGTATGCGCAACCGTTCTGCCACCAGCACCCGTCTGAGCAGCGAAACCCGGGAAAAGGCCGGACAAACTGAACATCTCAGCAATGCCCTGAAATCACTGGCCGACCGTCAGCATCAGCTGCTGCAGATCTTCCGTGTCGGTTAACAATGCGCCACTACTAAGCATTCTGTCGTATTGATACTGACGTGCCAGCCAAATAGTCTGGCAGGGTTAATGAAGATTAACAGGCCAATGGCCATCCACTCTCTTTAACAGACACAGGGGTTGAGCTCCCTGTGTCTGTTAATTTTTTGCAGCACAGGGATGTGCGGCGGCACCCGATTTTCATTTTCTGCAGACGTAAAAAAACCGGGACGAGCCCGGTTTTTTTTTGGTCAGCAACGAATCAGGCGATCTTCGGATCCAGCTCACCGCTGGCGTAACGCTCGAACATCGCATCAAGCGATACCGCTTTGATTTTGGATGCGTTACCCGCAGTACCAAACGCTTCGTAACGGGCGATACAGATGTCGCTCATCGCTTTTACGGATTCTTTGAAGTACTTACGTGGGTCGAATTCAGCCGGGTTCTGCGCCAGGAAGCGACGGATCGCACCGGTAGAGGCCAGACGCAGGTCAGTATCGATGTTCACTTTACGCACACCGTATTTAATACCTTCCACGATCTGCTCAACCGGCACACCGTAGGTTTCCGGAATCTCACCACCGAATTCGTTGATGATCGCCAGCCACTCCTGCGGCACAGAGGAAGAACCGTGCATCACCAGATGAGTATCCGGAATACGCTTGTGGATTTCCTTGATACGGTCGATGGCCAGAATGTCGCCAGTTGGCGGACGGGTGAACTTGTACGCACCGTGGGAAGTACCACAGGCAATGGCCAGCGCATCCACGCCGGTTTTCTTCACGAAGTCAGCCGCTTCTTCCGGGTCGGTCAGCATCTGGTCGTGCGACAGCGTGCCTTCTGCACCGATGCCATCTTCTTCACCGGCCTGACCCGTTTCCAGGGAACCCAGGCAACCCAGCTCACCTTCCACCGATACGCCACAGGCGTGGGCCATATCCACCGTGCGTTTGGTCACGTCAACGTTGTATTCGTAAGAAGTCGGGGTTTTACCGTCTTCCCCCAGAGAACCGTCCATCATCACCGAGCTGAAGCCCAGTTGAATGGAACGCTGACATACGGCCGGTGACGTACCGTGGTCCTGGTGCATACACACCGGGATATGCGGGAATTCTTCAACAGCCGCCAGGATCAGGTGACGCAGGAAAGGCGCACCGGCGTATTTACGGGCACCGGCAGAGGCCTGCACGATCACCGGGGAATCGGTCTTGTCTGCCGCTTCCATAATAGCGCGCATCTGTTCGAGGTTGTTCACGTTGAAAGCCGGTACGCCGTAGCCGAATTCGGCGGCGTGATCCAGCATCTGACGCATGCTGATTAATGCCATGAGAATTACCTTAACCGTTTGGAAAATCTGGCCGTATTCTAACGGCTATCAGACGGGATAGAAACCTGTAGAAACTGCAGCCCCGGCGATTAGCGGAAATAAAAAACCCCGGCGTTACCGGGGTTTCTGCCCTGCCGGGAATAATTACTTCGCGCGTTCTTCCAGAATCGCTACCGCCGGCAGGGTTTTGCCTTCCACAAATTCGAGGAACGCGCCGCCACCGGTTGAGATGTAAGACACCTTGTCGGCGATTTCATACTTATCCACCGCTGCCAGCGTGTCACCACCACCGGCAATGGAGAAAGCATCGGATTCAGCAATCGCCAGTGACAGCGCTTTGGTGCCGGCGCCGAACTGGTCGAATTCAAACACACCCACCGGGCCGTTCCAGATAATGGTTTTGGCTTCTTTCAGCTGCTCTGCCAGTGCGGCAGCGGAATCCGGACCGATGTCGAAGATCATGTCATCGGCTTCTACGTCGTCGGCACTTTTCAGAGTCGCCACGGCGGTTTCAGAGAATTCTTTGCCGCACACCACATCAGTTGGTACCGGAATGGAGACTTTTTCCATCAGCTTCTTAGCCGCCGGGATCAGGTCTTCTTCATACAGGGATTTACCCACCGGCTTACCCGCTGCGGCCAGGAAGGTGTTGGCAATACCACCACCGACGATGATCTGATCACAGATGTCAGACAGGCTTTCCAGCACTTCCAGCTTGGTAGAGACCTTGGAGCCCCCCACGATGGCCACCAGCGGACGGGCCGGTTTATCCAGTGCTTTGCCCAGCGCGTCCAGTTCCGCTGCCAGCAACGGGCCGGCACAGGCAACCGGGGCAAACTTAGCAACACCGTGCGTGGAGGCCTGGGCGCGGTGCGCAGTACCGAACGCATCCATCACAAAGATGTCGCACAGTTCCGCATACGCTTTGGCCAGCTCGTCTGCGTCTTTCTTTTCGCCTTTGTTAAAGCGTACGTTTTCCAGCAGCGCCAGTTCACCATCGGCCAGTTCGATACCGGCACGGAAATCTTTCACCACATTCACGTCGCGACCGAGCAGTCCGGACAGGTGATCGGCCACCGGCTGCATGGAAAATTCGTCGGCGTATTCACCCTCAGTCGGACGGCCGAGGTGAGACATCACAATGACTTGCGCACCGGCGTTCAGTGCATGCTGAATGGTCGGCAGGGATGCGCGGATACGTGCGTCTGACGTTACTTTGCCGTCTTTTACCGGTACGTTCAGGTCCTCACGGATCAGAACCCGCTTTCCTTTCAGGTCCAGCTCAGTCATTTTCAGAACAGCCATTGTGTTTCCTCTGTGTCTTGCGTTTGGGTGGTCTTTTTTAAAATTCAGTCAGCCTTACCGGCCATACACAGCGCGGTATCCAGCATACGGTTGGCAAAGCCCCATTCGTTATCAAACCACACCAGCATCTTCAGCAGCCGGCCGCCGCTGACCCGGGTCTGGGTGGCATCCACCACCCCGGAACGCGGATCGTGATTGAAATCGATGGAGGCATGGGCTTCGCGGGTAATGCCCAGAATCCCGCTCAGCCGGCCGTCGGCGGCGGATTGTATCAGGTCATTGACCGCTTGTGAGCTGGTCTTTTCCCGCAATTGCAGGCTCAGATCCAGTGCCGAGACATTAATGGTCGGTACCCGCACATGCAGGCTTTCAATGCGGCCACTGAGTTCCGGCATCAGGCGGGCGATTCCCAGCGGCAGGCCGGTATCCACCGGGATAATGCTCTGCACCGCTGAACGGGTACGGCGCAGGTCAGAATGGTAGGCGTCAATCACCGGCTGGTCGTTCATCGCCGAGTGAATGGTGGTGGTGACCCCGGCTTCAATGCCAAAGGCGTCGTTCAGCTGCGTCAGGATCGGCAGCAGACAGTTGGTCGAGCAGGAGCCGTTGGAGACGATACGCTGCTCTGCGCTCAGGGTATGCTGGTTAATGCCGAAAATAATGGTGTTATCCACTGCGCTGTCAGCCGGGTTGGAAATCAGGACTTTGCCCGCTCCGCCCTGCAGATGGGCTTCACACTCTTCGCGGGTTTTGATCTGACCACTGCATTCCAGCACCAGGTCCACCTGCAGCGCTGCCCAGTCATGGCGGGCAGTATCCGCTTCATGGCGGATACAGATACGGTCACCGTTAACCAGCAGATGATTATCATCCGCCACCGATACCGTGCCGGGAAAACGGCCATGGGTGCTGTCATAGCGCAGCATATAACTGATGGTTTCGATATCGGCCAGTTCGTTGATCGCCACCACCTGCAGCTGCTGACGGTAGCCGTTTTCATACAGGGCCCGCAGGATACAGCGGCCGACACGGCCAAAACCGTTAATGGCGATACGCAGTGGCTGCCTTGACTCAGTCATAACACCTTCCGTTACCGATAGCGATACCGCCACAGGCGGTGAAAAGCCCGCTATTCTCGCGGATTTCGCGGCCCGATGCCACTGACGCAACCAGGCCCTTGCGCTACACTCTCTGCGGACTTATTCACCACCGGAGCCGTTATGAGCCCTGAACAGCAGATGGCTATTGAAGCCGCCACTTTCCGCCGCTTACTGCAGCACCTTGATGAGCATAAAGAGGTGCAGAACATCGAACTGATGAACCTGGCCGATTTCTGCCGTAATTGTCTGGCCAAATGGATGGTCACAGCCGCCGGACAGGAAGGCGTCAGCCTCGACTACGAACTGGCACGCGAACACGTCTATGGCATGCCTTACAGCGAATGGAAAGCGAAGTACCAGCAAGAAGCCACCCCGGAGCAACTGGCAGCCTTTAATGCCCGCAACGGCTGATGCTGACAGCAAAGCATCCGCAGACAGACTGAACTGCCGCCCCTTAACCGGGGTCTGAGCTGTGAATCTTCTGACAAGGAAATCCCATGACAACACACCGCACTTCCCTGTTCCGCATCAGTATCCCGGCCATGCTGCTGCTCACGGCGGCGGCCTGGTCACCGCTGGCCAGCGCCGGCGACGATTACATTGAGGTGCAGGGCAATGGCGAAGTCCGCGCCATGCCGGACTACATCAGCCTCAGCATCCTGGTCTCCGCCACCGCAGCCGACGCCAGAACGGCCAAGCAGCAGGTCGATGACAGTATGAAACAGTTGCTGGCGATGGCCGCTGATCATGGCATCGACGCGCAGGATATTGATGCTGCACGCATTACCAATCAGCCACTGTGGGAATGGAGCAAGGATGGCCGTCAGTACCGCGGTGAACAGGTGTCACGCAACGTGGTGCTGACCCTGCGCCAGCTGGACGACTACACCCGGCTGTCACACGAACTGATGGGCATCAGCCACCTCAGCCTGAACACCTCTGCCCTGCGTTTCAACGACCGTGCCGCACTGGAACAGCAGGCGCGCACCCTGGCCCTGCACGATGCGCGCGACAAAGCCCGCAGCATGGCCGCGGCTCTGGATACCCGCATCGGCGACGTGGTGCGCATTACGGAACAGGGTGGCAGCCACACACCGCTGATGGAAATGCGCGCCCTGAGCGTGGCAAAATCAGCCGCCAGCCCGGCTCCCATGCTGATCCAGGAGCAGAGTGTCACGGCCTCAGTACAGGTCCGTTTTGAACTGGATAACTGAACCGGCAACAGCAGATAAACAGTGGAAGAAACATGAACGCAGAAAAACCTGAACTGACACCCGGTATTTACCGCCACTACAAAGGCAACGACTATCAGGTGTTAGGTCTGGTCCGCCACAGTGAGACCGAAGAATGGCTGGTGCTGTACAAAACCCTGTACGGCGATTACTCCCTGTGGGTAAGGCCGCTGGCGATGTTTACGGAGAGCGTGGAAGCCGGCGGCAGCCGGGTACCCCGCTTCCGCCTGCTGCAGGCTACCGAAAACCAGTCAGAAGAACCGGAATACCCGGGAGTGCAGTCGTGACCCCGGCCATCAATGCAGCGAAAAAAGCAAAGATCCCTTATCAGGTACTGGAATATCAGCACGATCCGGCGGCGGAATCCTACGGCGGTGAAGCCGCCGCCGTGCTCGGACTGGACCCGGCACAGGTGTTCAAAACCCTGCTGGTCAGTCTCAGCGGTCATAAAAGTCCGCTGGCGGTTGCCATTCTGCCGGTCAGTCACAAACTCAGCCTGAAAGCCATTGCCAAGGCAGTAGGCGCCAAAAAAGCTGAGATGGCCGATCCGCACCTGGCCGAAAAGACCACCGGCTATGTGGTCGGAGGGATCAGTCCGCTGGGGCAGAAGAAGGCCTTACCCACGGTCATTGATGCCAGCGCTGAGGCTCTGCCGCTGATGCACGTCAGTGCCGGCCGGCGCGGACTCGAAATTGCGCTGTCACCACAGGATCTGGCCAGACTGACGCGCGCGGTTTTTAACCCCATCACAGCTTTGTGAAACAGTCTGATCAGTAACTGGACGTGACGCCTGACACTGTGCAGAATGCAGCGCTTGGCCAGCCTGTTTTCTGTTGATTCATGATTCGTTTTATTTACTCTGTTGTTATTGCTGTCAGTCTGCTGCCATTGCTTTCCGGCTGCAGCCCTGTGGCATACAAACCCGTAACCGGTACCTTCGGCGACGCCCATGACGGCTACCTCGACGAACAGATCGCGCCCGGTGTGTATGTCATTGAAGTCCGTCAGGTCGGTGGTTATCAGTTTATTTTTAATTATGACAAAACCATCAGTACCTTTAAGGAATACTGGCACCGCCGTGCCGGTGAACTCTGCCCTGCCGGTTATCTGGGTGAGCCCGAAGTGCTGTTGCCGGCGGAAGCCCGTATCGCTGAGTTTGTCTGCACCAGCGCAGAATGTCAGGATTATCCGATCGTCTCCGGCATTGCCCACTGTCATCAAAGATACAGTCTCTGAATCACGCTTTTTCCTCCGCCTGACTATACTCAGTTAATCCAATGCTGAGCCGGAGGAAAACTCCTATGGTCCGCTTCATACTGATTACGCTGCTGTCGGCAGCGGCCTATCATGGCGCCGGTATGATCGGAATTCAGCTTGCGATTCCCCCCGGCTTTGCCTCTGCGGTGTGGCCGGCCTCCGGTGTGGCGCTGGCGCTGGCGCTGCGCTTCCCGCCGCTGGCGGTGCTGAGTGGTATTCTGCTGGGTTCATTTCTCACCAACCTGTGGGTCGCCTCCGCCGGTTTCCGTGAACTCGGCAACGCCAACCTGTGGGTACCCTTATGTATCGGCCTTGGCGCCAGTCTGCAGACCCTGGCCGGTTATCTGATCTACCAGCGTCTGATCGGTCGCCGGGAAATTCCTTACTCCCCCTCTGCCATTCTGTATTTTGTCTTCGCGGTGGCGTTTGGCAGCAGCCTGGTCAACAGCCTGATTGGTCCTCTGACGCTGCTGGCGGCCGGCTTTACCGACAGCAGTCAGTTTGGCTTCACCCTGCTCACCTGGTGGGTCGGCGATGGCATCGGCATTATGTTGTTCACACCACTGCTGCTGACCCTGCTGACACCGGATATTCCCAACCAGCGGCGGGCACAGGTCATTATTCCCACCATGGTGTTGTTCACCATTGCCGTTTCCCTGTTTATCAAATCCCAGCAGCTGAGCCAGGTTCAGCGCCAGACAGCGTTTGAAAGCCGGGCCGAACAGATTGGTCAGAAAATTAATGAGCTGCTGAAGATATCGGAGAAAAAACTGATTGCCTATGCGGCACTGTTCAATGCATCACATTACGTGACACTGGAAGAATTCAACGCCTTTTCCGAAGTCATTATGGATTCCGATGCCGCTTTGTATGGTATTGGCTGGACACCGGTGATCCGGGACAGCGAGCGCGACAGTTTTGAAACGTCGATGCGCCGGGAATTCCCGGATTTCCGCATGCAGGAAATTGATGAACAGGGTGAACTGATCCCGGCCCGCCAGCATAAAGAATACTACCCGGTGATTTATATTTATCCGTTTGAACGCAACAAGCGTGCTCTGGGGCTCAATCTGGGTGCCAATCAATCGCGCCTTGATGCCCTGCAGCAAGCCAGAATTCTGCAGCGTCCGGTGGCAACCGCACCCATTACGCTGGCCCAGGAAACCGGTAATCAGAAAGCCACCATTCTGTATATGCCGGTGTTCGATATCATGAATAATGAATCCGGTTCTGAGCAGGTTCCTTTTATCGGTTATGCCAGCGGTGTGATCCGTATGGGTGACATGCTTGGCCCTATTCTGCAGCAGGCCAGCCTGCAGGGCATTTCACTCAGGGTGTCCGATTCGTCGGAAGACGCCAGTGACCGGATACTGTTTCAGTCCGCGGAGAGCGCCAACCCGGTTTACCAGCCTTTTACGTATTTTTCCGAATTCGGCACCCGCCGCTACAACATCGAGTTTTATGCCAATCAGTCACTGTTACAGAATGCCCGCGACTGGAGCAGCTGGCTGATTATTACCGGTGGTTTTTTTATTACTGCTCTTTTTCAGATATTTATTCTGATTGTGACCGGTTCCTACGAGCATGTGCGTAAACAGGTCGATGTCAAAACCCGCGAGCTGAAACAGGCGATGGAAAAAGCCAGTGCTGCCAATGAAGCAAAATCGCGTTTTCTGGCCAACATGAGCCACGAATTACGCACACCGATGAATGCCATTATCGGTTTTATTAATCTGTGCCTGAAAACTGAACTGACCACGCGCCAGAAAGATTATCTGGAAAAATCCCAGTTAGCCTCTTCCACCCTGCTGGCGCTGATTAATGAATCGCTGGATTACGCCAAGATTGAATCCGGTCAGCTGGAACTTGAACGGCATAACTTTTCCATCGCTGACCTGCTGCATAAAATACGTGCCCTGTTTGATCTGAAAGCCGAAGAAAAAGGCTTATCTTTTGCTGTTGACTGCAGCAGTCAGGTACCGGCACTGGTCAGCGGTGATGAACTGCGCTGCGAACAGATTTTTCTTAACCTGCTGAGCAACGCTTTCAAATTTACCGCGCAGGGCAGCGTGCATCTGCACGTTGATTACCAGCCGCAGACAGAACAGCTGGAAATCCGCGTCAGCGATACCGGTATTGGTATCTCAGCGCAACAGCTGCCGCATCTGTTTGAAGCCTTCCGTCAGGCCGACTCCTCCACCAGCCGGCGCTTCGGCGGTACCGGGCTGGGCCTGAGTATCTGCCAGGAGCTGGCAACGCTGATGGGCGGTGAGATCCGGGTCCGCAGCGAAGAAGGCAAAGGCAGTGAATTTCTGGTTACCCTGACACTGCCACCGGCAACCGCCGACACCGTACCGGCAGCACAGCCAACCGCCGGCATAAGCGGGCAGAGCGCGCAGCCGCTGGCTGGCTGCCATTGCCTGCTGGTTGAAGATGTTGCGCTGAATCAGCTGCTGGCGCAGGAATTACTGACGGAGATGGGCGCGGCCGTCACCCTCGCCGACAATGGCCAGGATGCCCTGGACCTGCTGTGCAATGGCCTGCAGCCGGATGTGATACTGATGGATATTCAGATGCCGGTGATGGACGGGCTGGAAGCCACCCGCCGCTTGCGTCAGCTGCCCGGCTTTGCCCATACCCCGGTACTGGCGATGACTGCCAACGCCATGGATACCGATGTCAAAGCCTGTTATCAGGCCGGCATGCAGGATCATATTGCCAAGCCGCTGGATGCCGCCGACATGATGCTGAAGATTCACGCCGCCTGGCAGGCAGGCTGAGGGATCAGAAGGAACCGAAGAAACCGCCGCCTTTATTGAAGCCTTTGATGCGGTGAATGCGGATTTCACCGGCAAAGCTGATACGGCAGTGGGCGTAACCGCTGTCTTCTTTGGTGGTCAGATTCAGGAAGACCTCATAGTACTTCAGGTCACGGCGGGTCGACAGATTATCGAGACTGATGGCCGGATCGCCATCCACATGGTAGCGGGTGTAGGCCCGGCAATGGCCGATGGCTTCACCAAGATTACGCACCCCATCCTGCGCCTGCTTGGGATAGCCTTTATCTGCACAGCCGCTGATCAGCATCAGTAACAGCAAAGGTGGCAGCCCCCCGAAAAACTTCATCCCTGACTCCTGTGACACTCTGTAAGCTGATAGTACTGACATTCTAGAACAGATGTTCAGAAATTAAGGTAACAGAACGTAAGAATCAGCAACCTTTCTGAGCAGTCCGGAAACAACCGGCAACCCTGCACTCAGAACTGACTGAATGCGCCACTGTTTTTACGGAAGCCAGGAGCAGAATGCTGCACAATCAGACCATCCATATCAATCTGACAGTAGGAATAGCCGTGCTTTTCCTTAGTATCCAGATTCAGATAGACCTCATAAAAGTCACGGCTCTGACGGGTCGACAACTGATCCACGCTGATCACGGTATCGGCGATCACCACATGGCGGGTGTAGTTGCGGCAATGATCAATGGCATCTCCGAGATTACGGACATTGCCCTGCAGACTGGCCCCGAAGTCACAACCCGCCAGCAATACTGACAGCGTCAGCACAGCCCATCCTTTCATCAATGCCTCCTGTTGCTGTTACCCGATGCCGCTTATTCACCGGTCAGGTGGCGCGGATCGAGCAGTTTTTCCAGTTCTTCACGACTGAGGTCGGTATTTTCCAGTGCCACATCAATCACCGGCCGTTTTTCTTTGTAAGCCTGTTTGGCAATTTCTGCCGCCTTAAGATAACCGATTACCGGATTCAGCGCTGTGACCAGAATCGGATTACGGCCCAGTGCGGCATTCAGCTGCTCTTCATTGACGCGGAAAGTGGCAATCGCTTTATCAGCCAGCAGACGGCTGACACTGGCCAGCAGACTGATGCTGTCACACAGATTTTTTGCCACCAGCGGCAGCATGACATTGAGCTCGAAATTACCGGACTGGCCGGCCACGGTAATCGCCGTATCATTGCCAATTACCTGCGCTGCCACCATGGCCGCGGCTTCCGGAATCACCGGATTGACCTTACCCGGCATAATGGATGACCCCGGCTGCAGCGCTTCCAGTTCTATTTCACCCAGCCCGGCCAGCGGCCCGGAATTCATCCAGCGCAGGTCGTTGGCAATTTTCATGATCGACACCGCCGTGGTTTTCAGCTGCCCGGAAACCGACACGGCAATATCCTGACTGCCGATATGGGCGAAGAAACTGTCCGCCTGGGTCAGCGGCAGATCCGTCATGGTCGACAGTTCACGCAGGAAAACCAGCACAAATGACGGATGGGCATTCACACCGGTACCCACCGCAGTACCGCCCTGGGCCAGCGACTGTAACGCCGGCTGCAGTGCCAGCAGGGCGCGGATATTCTGCTGAATCTGACTGCGCCAGCCGCCCAGCGCCTGATCCATGCGCAGCGGCATGGCATCCATCAGATGGGTACGACCGGTTTTGACCACGTCTTTCAGGCTGTCCGCTTTGTTGCCAATGACTTCCTGCAGGTGCTCCAGCGCCGGCAACAAGGCTTCCGACAACAGCATGGCTGCACTGAGGTGAATAGCCGAAGGAATGGTGTCATTACTGCTCTGCCCGGCATTAACGTGATCATTCGGGCTGACCGGCTGGCCACAACGCTGACTGGCGAGGGTGGCCAGTACTTCGTTGGCATTCATATTGGAACTGGTACCGGAGCCGGTCTGAAAAATATCCACCGGAAAATGTGACAGCATATTCTCATCGGCCAGCAGTTGATTGGCCGACTGTTCAATAGCGACTGCCACCGGTGAGGGGATGACTTCCAGTTCGCGGTTGGCCCGTGCGGCCGCCGCTTTGATCAGCAGCAGCGCGCGGATAAAGGCTTCCGGTAATGGCTGCCCACTGACCGGAAAATTATTGATTGCGCGCTGGGTCTGAGCGCCGTACAGGGCGTTCTCCGGTACCTGCAGTTCACCCATGCTGTCGCGTTCGGTACGGAAAGATGTCATCGCCGGCTCCTGTTTCCTTCGTTATGCAGATTTAAAAACTGACTACACAATAAAGAATAGATTCCCGGCCGGCCAATAAGGATTATTAATGCTGCTGTGATAATGCCACTATGGCACAGCGGCAGACATCACAGACTGTCGAGGAAGCTGCGATACAGCTGTGCAGTACGTGCCGGCATTTCCACCATCGGCATATGGCCAATGCCGGGAAAAACCTCCACCCGCAGATGAGGAATCCCTGCCTGCCATACCTCCACGGAACTGACGTGCAGCAGTTTATCCTGATCCCCCCACCACAGCATGGCCGGCACCGTCAGCTGGCCGAGGGATTCCTCCAGATAATCACTGCTGTAAAAATCCGCAAAAATCCGTTCCAGCTGCTGCTGACTGCCGCGGTATTTTTCATACACCGCCTGCAGCACAATATCCGGTACAAAGGGTGGTTGTTCCATGGTCATGGCATAGAACTCATCGAATTCAGCCCGGCTGTTGATGATAAAAGGGTTACGCCCCTGCTCCAGCATCTGCATCATTTTACTGGCCTGCGGAGCATGTACCCCGGCCGGATCAACCATGGTTGCCGACAGCGTTTTCTGTGGATAACGGATAGCGAAGGTAGCAGCCAGAAAGCCACCCATGGAATTACCGATCAGATGCGCCCGGGGAATATTCAGCGTTTCCAGCAGCTGCTGCAGCCGTTCTGCCTGCGCCGGCATGCCATAATTCCACTGTGGGTCATAAGGGCTGTCACCATGACCGGCCATATCCGGAATCACAATGTCATAATCTTTTGCCAGCGGCCGCGCAAAGCGCAGCCATACCGTTTTATCGGCACTGAAACCATGCAGCATCACCAGCACCGGCTTGCCCGGATTGTGATTGCGGTAACAGGTAAGGTGCATATCACCGATAGCAACACTTTGCTTACGGAAACCATACAGAGCAGCTTCGGTGGCCATCGCAGTGTTATACAGCCATTTTCCCACCGCGGAATAATGGCGGCGCAGCAGCCAGAAAGCAGCAATAATAATGACAGCAAGCAGCAACAATTTCATAAGCGTTCCTTTTTATTCTTGTTGTTATGGTCAGCGTCAGGAAAAAATATGATCCTTTTCGCGGAAATTCCTGGTCCAGCGGCGGAAAGTAAAACTGAAGCCGGGAAACATCGCAATCACCTTACCGCTTTTACTTTTATACCAGCTGTTACAGCCGCCCTGATGCCAGACGGTTTTTTCCATTTCCTGATGAATATGCCGGGTGTAGCTGTCTTCTGCTGTATCTTTCACCTCGATCAGACGCTTACCCCGCTGCTCCACTTCAGCAATGGCACGCATGATGTAATTCATCTGCGCTTCAATAATAAAAATCGCCGACGTATGACCAATGCCGGTATTCGGGCCGGTAACAATAAACAGGTTAGGGAAACCCGGTGCCGACGTACCGAGATAAGCACGCGGGAAATCGGCCCAGACGTCCGCCAGTGTTCTGCCGTTACGGCCCACCACCGGATAGGAAATAACCCCGTCTGTGGCATCGTAACCCGTGGAATAAACAATCAGATCGACATCCACCTGCTCGCCGTGCGTGGTGACAATACCGCTTTCATTAATTTCAGCAATCCCATCGCTCTTATCGTGCAGCACCACGTTATCGCGGCAGTAGGCCGGATAGAGTGTATCGGACAGAATCACCCGTTTACAGCCAATGGTGAAATCCGGTGTGACTTTGGCCCGCAGCTGCGGATCCCTGATCTGCCGGCGGATATGAGCACGGGCTTTTCTGGCAGCCATCAGTTCCAGCATCAGTTCTGAATATTTAAAACCGATCACCCGCGTTTCCAGGCCCCAGTAAATCAGTTCGCGCAGCAGTCGGTAAACTCTGCGGTTACGCAGCAGACGGCGCTGCCAGGGTTTGAATATATAGTCCGGCCTTGGCATCACCCAGTGAGGGGTACGCTGAAAAATATGCAGCTGCTGAGTATCCGCCGCAATCGCCGGGATAATCTGTGCAGCACTGGCACCACTGCCAATAATAGCGACCCGTTTACCCCGGTAGTCGTAATTCTGATCCCAGTTATTGGTATGAAACGATGTGCCCTGAAAGCGCTCCCGGCCTTTGAAATCCGGGATAACCGGTGTGCTGAGCGGCCCCGAGGCATTGATAATAAATTTTGCCTGCATCGCTTCACGGCCGGCGACCGACACATCCCAGCACTGCTGTTCTTCATTCCAGGCAATTTTTTCCACATTACAGCCGGTCAGGGTTTTCTCCCGCAGCCGGTGTTTATCAATCACGTAATTGGTGTACTCCTGCAACTCGTTCTGGCCGGCAAACATCTGTGACCAGTCGTAGGGCTCAGACTCAATTGAATACAGTGGGGACTGAACATCCACCGCGGCACCGGGGTACGTATTCTGCGCCCAGGTTCCACCCATAAATTCACGGCGTTCGAGAATAATAAAATCGTCGATCTGCTGCTTATGCAGATTGATTGCCGCACACTGGCCGCCAAAGCCACTGCCGATAATGATGACGGTATAAAAGGCCATAAAACGCTCCCCCTTATCAGGCCGGCTGGCGGCCCGGGACATTTGTTATTCTTGTTGATCTATCTGATGACAGTTGTCTTCACTTTACTTCTGACGACATGTGTCGTCAAATATCTGCATGAGTCAATTTCAGACAAAAAATCAGTGCCCGCCAGCAGACAGCGGTGACCGGGTTTACGCCGGCCAGAGCCGCCAGCAGCGGCAGGCCCAGCGCCGCCAGCAGTTTCTGCAAGCAGGACTGGAGATCTTCGGCAATGAAGGTTTCCGCCACGCCACCGTGCGCAGCCTGTGCCGTCAGGCGCAGCTGACTGACCGTTACTTCTATCAGGAATTCGGCAATACCGAAGGCCTGCTGCAGGCCGTTTACTGCGACTGCATGGACCGTATTTACCGCCAGCTGACGTCTGAATTCCACAGCCTCAGTGCCGGTGATGATATGCAGCTACTGGTCAGCCGCACGCTGGATATTTTCTTTGCCGAACTGGAAGACCCGCACGTGGCCAGGGTCTGTATTCTTGAACTGGAAGGGGTCAGCGCAGAAACCGATGCCCTGTATCTGGGTTATATCCGCCGCTTCGCGCTGCTGCTGATCAATATGGCCCGCCGCGTTCATCCGCACTGGCAACTGCAGGCAGACGAAGCGGAATTACTGGGAACCGGGCTGGTCGGCGCCATGCGCCAGATTTCAGCCAGCTGGTTACTGAGCGGCTACGCCCAGCAGCGCCACGTACTGGTGCAGACCGGCAGCCGTATCATTATGGGACTGGTACGCCAGCTTCAGGAAGAAGCCGGCGCCTGATCTTTGGCCGCAGGAATGCCCTGCAGCTGTGGCGGCAGGGAATCCAGATGCAGCGTACGCGTCGGGAAGGCACAGTCACCGCCATGACGATGAATAATCGCTAGCACCTGTAACAGCACATCCTGTTTGATTTCGTGGTAACGCACCCACTCGGTGGTTCTGGTGAAGGTGTAAATAAAGAAATCCAGACTGGACGCACCGAACGCATTGAAGTTCACAATCATGGTCTGCTCGCTGTCAATTTCCGGATGCTCGCGCAGCATCGCCCGCACATCATCCAGAATTGCCGCCAGCCGGCCGGAATCCTGATAACGCACGCCGATGGTTTCATAGATACGACGGTTCAGCATCCGCGACGGGTTCTCCACCGTAATGGTGGTAAAAACCGAGTTCGGTACATACAGCGGCCGCTTGTCAAAGGTGCGGATACGGGTCACGCGGAAACCGATATGTTCCACGGTGCCTTCGATGCTGCGGTCCGGTGAGCGCACCCAGTCACCGACCCGGAACGGCCGGTCGAGATAAATAATCAGTGAGCCGAAGAAATTCGCCAGCAGGTCCTTGGCGGCCATACCGACGATCAGGCCACCGACCCCACCAAAGGCCAGAATGCCGGAAATGGAGATGCCCAGCATCTGGAATACCGGCAGCACAATCAGCACGGTCACCGTCAGTTTGGCGACTTTACCGACCAGCTGTACCGTGGTCGGATCACTGCCGCTGTGCAGCTGCTGCTGTTCGATACGGCTGATCAGACGCCACAGCGCCCAGGCCAGCAGAATAACCAGCGACAATTGCCGCACTACCGGAATGCTGGTCACGATTTCCGAGGAATAATGACGGGCAGTAATATCAGCAATCCAGGTCGCGCCGACCGCAACAATCATCCAGTTCACCGGCATGCCCAGCGCCTCGATGACAATGTCATCCCACTTATTGTTGGTGCCGGCCACCAGCCTGGCCAGTGTTTTCCGGAAAAGACGCCACACCAGCCCGGCCACCAGCGTAATGCCCAGGGCAATACTGACATCCCAGAACCAGTCATAATTCTGCGAAATTAAATCGTTCCACCATTCCACAAGCGTTACTCCGTGACTCAGCCGGCGTTACGGCGCTGCCGTACGGCTTCAAACAAACACACGCCGGTGGCCACCGAGACATTCACGGAACTGACTTCACCGGCCATCGGGATATTGGCCAGATAATCACAGTGTTCCCGCGTCAGACGGCGCATGCCCGGTCCTTCGGCACCCATCACCAGCGCCATCGGCCCGGTCAGGTCGTGCTCATAAATCGTCTGTTCAGCTTCGCCGGCCGTGCCGACAATCCAGATGCCACGCTCCTGCAGTTCTTTCATGGTGCGCGCCAGATT
Organism: Pseudomonadota bacterium; assembly: GCA_030145845.1. Taxonomy (GTDB): domain Bacteria; phylum Pseudomonadota; class Gammaproteobacteria; order Pseudomonadales; family Oceanobacteraceae; genus Venatoribacter. Next base: position 65,509 of record JAIXHJ010000014.1, on the reverse strand, counting down.
GGTGACCTGAATATAAGGCACCGCTTCGGCTGCCCCACAGGCTACCTTGGCCACCGTGGCATTGAGCGGCGCGGATTTATCTTTCGGCGCAATCACCACATCCACACCGGCAGCGTCGGCGGTACGCAGACAGGCGCCGAGGTTATGCGGATCGGTCACACCATCCAGAATCAGCAGCAGAGGGGTACCGGCAATCCCATCGAGAATATCCGGCAGATGTTTTTCGCTTTTATGCTGCAGCGGTTTGCGCCAGGCAATAATGCCCTGGTGATTGCCTTCTGCAGCTTTCTGGTTCATCAGGCCTTTATCGGCCTCCATCACTGCCAGCCCCTGCTCTTCCGCCAGCTGCAGCACTTTCTGCATGCGCTGATCCTGACGGCCCTTCTGTACCCAGATTTCCACCACCTGATCCGGGCTGCGCTGCAGCAGGCTGGTGACCGCATGTAAACCGTAAACGGCTTCTGATTTCATTTACTTACCTGTTACTTCTTTGGCTTTTTCGCCGTCGTTTTCTTTTTTGCGCTTTTCTTTTTGCCGTCTTTTTTCTTATCTTTTTTTGCGTCTTTGGCACCCGGCTTACGGCTGTTCAGCTTCTGCCGTTTACTCGGTTTTTTCTTTTTGCCTTTGGCACTTTCACCATCACCGTCTGCCGGTTTTTTCCGCCCCGGCTGTAACGTCACTTCTTCAGAGCTACCGGAATCCTGACGTACGCGTTTACGCGGTGAACGTGCCGGTGTCGGCAGATCAGCACTGCCGTCACGGCGGTTATGCGGCGCCGTGGCCAGTTCGAAATCGACTTTACGTTCATCCAGATCGACGCCGGTTACCCGTACCCAGACTTTATCGCCGAGACGGAAACTGCGCCGCGTGCGTTCACCCACCAGACGGTGTTTGACGGCATCAAAATGGTAGTAATCATTGGCCAGGGTGCTGACGTGAATCAGACCTTCCACGTACACGTCGCTCAGTTCCACGAACAGACCAAAGCCGGTCACGGCACTGATCACGCCTTCAAACTCTTCCCCTACCCGGTCACTGATGTATTCACATTTGAGGAAATCGACCACGTCGCGGGTGGCATCGTCCGCCCGCCGTTCGGTCATCGAACAGTGCTCCCCGAGATGCACCATAGCGCCTTCATCGTAGGGATAAATGCTGGTCTTTTTCAGCGCCTGTGCACCGTCAGCCCGCTGTACGTGCTTACACTCACGGTCGCTGCGGATCACACTGCGGATACCGCGGTGCACCAGCAGGTCCGGATAGCGGCGGATCGGGGAGGTGAAATGCGTGTAGGCCTTATATGCCAGCCCGAAGTGGCCTTCATTTTCCGGCTGATAAACCGCCTGACTGAGTGAGCGCAGCAGTACGGTCTGAATCAGGTGAGAATCCGGCCGGTCTTCGATGCGTTCCAGCAGTGCCTGATAATCCTTCGGTGACGGGCCGTCTTTTCCTTTACTGAGGGAAAGACCAATCTCCGCCAGGAAAGAATGCAGATTTTCCAGTTTTTCTGCGCTCGGACCATTATGCACCCGGTACAGACACGGCACTTTATAACGCTGCAGGAAGTCCGCAGCACAGACGTTGGCCGCCAGCATGCATTCTTCAATCAGCATATGGGCGTTGTTACGCTGTACCGGCACGATTTCCTGAATCTTACGTTCGGCATCGAACACGATACGGGTTTCAACCGAGTCAAAATCCATCGCCCCACGGTCTTCACGCTTGCTGCGCAGCAGACGGAACAGACCGTACAGATCTTCCAGATGTGGCACCACATCCTGGTAATGCTCACGCCACATATCACCGTCTTCGGTGCGTGGCTGCTCCAGCATTTTCCAGACTTTGTTGTAAGTCAGACGGGCATGGGAATGAATCAGGCCTTCCATGAATTTATAACCGGAAATATTACCGGCGCGGGAAATGGTCATTTCACAGACCATCACCAGGCGGTCTACTTCCGGATTCAGGGAGCACAGGCCGTTGGACAGTTTTTCCGGCAGCATCGGCACCACGAACTCCGGAAAATATACCGAGTTGCCACGCAGATGTGCCTGATGATCCAGTGCCGAATGCACCTGGACATAATGGGAAACATCGGCAATGGCCACGTACAGGCGCCAGCCGCCGGTGTTGCGGTTTTTCTCGCAGTACACCGCATCGTCAAAGTCTTTGGCATCTTCACCGTCGATGGTCACAAACGGCAGATGGCGCAGGTCGATACGGTGCTGTTTGTCTTTTTCTTTCACCTGATCCGGCAGTGCCGCCGTTTCACCGGCCACTTCTTCCGGCCATTCAAACGGAATGTTGTGACTGCGGATAGCCACATCAATTTCCATACCCGGCGCCAGATGGTCACCCAGAACTTCAATTACCTCACCCACCGGCAGCGCACCGGCTTCCGGCTGACGGGTAATATGCACCACCACAAACTGGCCATGCTGCGCGTTCTTACGCCCTTCCGGAGTAATCAGGATTTCTTTTGAAATACGCTTGTTATCCGGCTGCACCACACCCACACCGGACTGATCGAAATAACGTCCGACCACCTGCCGGGTGTTGCGCTCCAGCACATCGACAATTTTGCCTTCCGGACGGCCACGGCGGTCGAGGCCGAGAATCTGCACCGCCACCCGGTCGCCGTGGAAGACTTTGCTCATCTGCCGGTTGGACAGATGCACGTCATCCGCCCCTTCACGCAGCACAAAGCCGAAGCCGTCGCGGTGTCCCATCACGATACCGGTAACCAGATCCACTTTGCGCAGCGGCGCAAACTGATTGCGGCGGTTACTGATCAGCTGACCGTCGCGGGCCATGGCAATCAGTCGCCGGCGCAGTGCCTCGACCCGGTCTTCATCGGTTTCGCCCAGATGGGCACAGACTTCCGCATGCGTCGCCGGGTGACCGATCTGCTCAAGCAGACTCAGCAGTGCCTCACGGCTGGGTACCGGATTATCGTATTTCTCAGCCTCAGCAGCCGCATTCGGATCGTGAATAACGGTCGGGGTGACCTGTGGCTCTTTCGGGTCGTTGGAATCCGTCAAGGTGCGGCTCCTGTGTTTAAATTTGTTATCACTATAACGGACTCTGCCGTAACAGGCCCGTTACAAAGCTCGGAAACTGATGGCAGATGATTCACGGCTTTTGCCGGCCGCCTGCAGGCGCTGCAGATAATCCTGCCATAACGCCTGCTGATTCAGCGCCAGATGATGAAGGTAGTTCCAGTCGTACAGTCCGGAGTCATGACCATCGTCAAACACCAGTTTCAGCGCGTAATTGCCCGCCGGCTCTATGCGCAGCAGGTTCACGTCTTTCTTGCCGTACTGAAGTACCTCATTACCGACACCATGGCCGCGGACTTCAGCAGAAGGGGAATACACGCGCAGATACTCATAAGGCAGACCATAACACTGGCTGCCATAACAGAGTTCCAGCACGCGGCTGTTTTTCTTAACTTTTATGGAATCCGGAATCACTGTGACACGTTATACCTGAGTATGAGTTGCAACGGCAGGAAAATTTCCCGCCACCATCTAAACTGAGTTCAGAGAGCCCTTCCTGCCAAAGGTCCGGCTCATGTTCAGGAGCCGCGTATTACCTGAATACTCAGTAGTTTACTATCGCATTTATTGGGCTGCCTATGAATTCTTTAAGAAAAATAACCATTAAGGCCCGGCTCTGGCTTATGCTTGCCGCCGCTGTTATCTGTGTCCTGTTGATTGAGATTCAGGCCCTGCAGCACCTGCACAGTTCCATGACCCAGTCCCGTTCCCTGGCCGTGCGCCAACAGGCTGAAAACGTCTACAGTCTGGTCAGCCATTATTATGACTTATATCAGAAAGGACTGCCTGAGCAGGAAGCCCAGCAACGCGCAAAGCAGGCAATTGAAACACTCAGATATAACGGCAACGAATATTTCTGGGTAAACGATGAAAATACCGTGGTTATCGTTCACGGCGGCAAGCCGGAACTGGCCGGTCAGGTCATGAAGGATGTCAAAGACCCGGAAGGCCTGTATCTGTTCCGCGAAATCGTTAAAACGGCCAAAGCCAGCCGCGATGGCGGCTTTGTGAAATACATGTGGCCGAAAGCCGGCAGTGACAAGCCCCTGCCGAAAATCAGCTACGTGAAAGAATTCCGCGAATGGGGCTGGATTATCGGCACCGGCGTCTATACCGACGATATTCAGACCGCCTTTATGAGCGATGCCATTAATCAGGGCATCACCAGTACCGTCTTCATTGTGCTGCTGATCGCCATCATTATGCTGATATCTGCCAGCATCCGCGGCCCGATGATGAATGTCACCAACGCCATGAGCGATATCGCCCGCGGTGAAGGCGACCTGACTCAGCGTCTGCCGATCCGAGGTGAAGATGAGATCACAGCCATTGCCCGCTCGTTCAATGCCTTTGTGACCCAGATTCAGCAGGTGGTCAGTGAAAGCAAAACCGCGTCCGAACTGCTGTCACGGCTGACACAGGATATCGCTGCCGTCAGCAGCGAAACCCGCCGTCTGACTGACGACCAGCTGCAGCAGACCGACCTGGCAGCCACCGGCTCCAATGAAATGAGCCAGACCATTCACGAAGTCTCCGGTAACGCCGAACGCGCTGCCGATGCGGCCCGTGAAGTGGCCGACAACGCCACCCGTGGTAAAGCCACCATGGAAGATACCCAGCGCAGTATCGGTGAGCTGGCACAGGATATTCAGCATTCCTGTCAGGTGATTCAGGGACTGCGGGCAGAAACCGATGCCATCGGTTCCGTTCTCGATGTGATCCGCGGCATTGCCGAACAGACCAACCTGCTGGCACTGAACGCCGCCATTGAAGCCGCCCGCGCCGGTGAACAGGGACGTGGTTTTGCCGTGGTCGCCGATGAAGTACGAACGCTGGCATCACGCACCCAGGAATCCACCGAGGAAATCAATAAAATGATTTCCCGCCTGCAGGATCAGGCGGTCAGCGCAGTGTCATCCATGGAAGCCAACGTACATAATTCGGAAAATACCGCCGCTACATCAGAACAGGCACTGCAGGCTATTTCCTCCATCAGCACCGCGGTGAATACCATTACCGAAATGAACCTCGGTATTGCCAGTGCGGTTGAGGAACAGAGTGCCGCAGCCAATGAAATCAGTGGCAACGTGGTCCGTATTGCCGAATCTTCCGGGGATATTGCCGGGAATATGCGCCGTACCGAAGACTACAGCCAGCAGCTGGCGGAAAGTACCGCCAATATGGTGAAACTGATTGAACGCTTTAAAGTGTAAGCGGCACTGAGCGCCGTGAAAAAATAAAAAAGGGAGGCTGATGCCTCCCTTTTTTATTACAGAATAAACTGACTCAGATCCTGATCCTTCGCCAGTCCTCCCAGCTGCTGCTCAACATAAGCAGCATCGATCAGGACTTTTTCACTCATATCGGTCGCATCAAATGACACCTGTTCCAGCAGGCGCTCCATAATCGTATGCAGACGGCGGGCACCGATATTTTCCGTGCTTTCATTCACTTCAAAGGCAATCTCAGCCAGACGCTGGATGGCGTCTCCGGTGAACTCAATCGCCAGCCCTTCGGTTTCCATCAGCGCTTTATACTGCACGGTCAGCGACGCATTCGGTTCGGTCAGGATGCGCTGGAAATCTTCCGGCGTCAGAGCTTCCAGTTCCACCCGGATCGGCAGACGGCCCTGCAGTTCCGGAATCAGATCCGAGGGTTTGGACAGATGGAAAGCTCCGGATGCAACAAACAGAATATGATCGGTTTTGACCATGCCGTGCTTGGTGCTGACCGTGCAGCCTTCGATTAACGGCAGCAGATCGCGCTGTACGCCTTCGCGTGAGACATCGCCACCACTGCCACCTTCATGGCGTTTGGCAACCTTATCGATTTCATCAATAAAGACGATGCCATTCTGCTCCACCAGCTCCAGCGCCCGGCCTTTCAGCTCTTCCATATTGACCATGCTGGCGGCTTCTTCATCCCGCAGCTGTTTCAGGGCATCTTTGATTTTCAGTTTACGGCGGGTTTTCTTATCACCACCCAGACTGGAAAACATATTCTGCAGCTGGCTGGTCATCTCTTCCATGCCGGGCGGTGCCATAATTTCCACGCCCATGTTGACCTGCGCCACATCCACTTCAATTTCTTTATCGTCCAGCTGGCCTTCACGCAGTTTTTTGCGGAACACCTGCCGGGTTGAACTGTCTTCCGGTTTTGCATCCGTGGTGGTGTCCCAGCTGGAAGCCGGGCGTGCCGGCGGCAGCAGCGCATCGAGAATACGTTCTTCAGCGGCCAGTTCGGCACGGCCGGCAACCCGGGTCATTTCCTGCTCGCGCAGCATTTTGATTCCGGTTTCAACCAGATCACGGATAATGGATTCGACATCCTTACCGACATAACCGACTTCGGTAAATTTGGTCGCTTCAACTTTGATAAAAGGCGCATTGGCCAGCTTTGCCAGACGGCGGGCAATTTCAGTTTTACCCACCCCGGTCGGGCCAATCATCAGAATGTTTTTCGGCGTTACTTCATCGCGCAGCTCCGCGGGCAGCTGCATACGGCGCCAGCGGTTACGCAGGGCGATGGCAACGGCACGCTTGGCATTGTGCTGGCCGATAATATGACGGTCCAGTTCATGAACGATTTCACGCGGCGTCATCTGACTCATAATTTATTCTCCGTATGCCAGGCGTTCGATGGTCTGATTATGGTTGGTGAAGACACAGATATCGCCGGCGATATTCAGGCTTTTTTCAACAATTTCAAAAGCGCTCAGATCAGTATTGTCGAGCAGCGCCCGTGCAGCGGACAGCGCATAGTTACCGCCGGAACCCACACCAATCAGATCGTCTTCCGGCTGCAGTACATCACCGTTACCGGTAATCACCAGTGACGCCGTATGATCGGCCACCGCCAGAATCGCTTCCAGCTTGCGCAGCGCCCGGTCGGAACGCCACTCTTTCGCCAGTTCAACGGCTGCCCGGGTCAGCTGACCATGGTGTTTCTGCAGCTGAGCCTCAAATTTTTCAAACAGAGTGAATGCATCGGCAGTACCACCGGCAAACCCTGCCAGTACCTGCCCATTATAAAGACGCCGTACTTTGCGGGCGTTCCCCTTCATTACGGTATTGCCCAGCGAAACCTGACCGTCACCACCGATAACCACTTCATTTCCACGGCGGACGGATACAATCGTTGTCATGACTCTGTTCCTGCATTTTCTGTTTGAACTTCGGGATATGGGGACAGCCACCGACAAATCAAGGGACGCTTGCCAGCTTTGCAGCCAGCGCCGATACTCCGCCCCCCGACCCAGCATGAGAGACTGTTATGAAGATTGCCCGCGATACGGTTGTCCTGCTGCATTACCGCCTGTCAGACGGTGAGCAGAACTTTATCGAAAGCACCGCCGAAGGTGGCCCCATCGCCTATCTGCATGGCCACAACAATATGATTGCCGGTTTTGAGCAGGCAATGGAAGGCCACAGCGCCGGGGAACAGTTCACCATTAACCTGAGTGCGGAACAGGCCTACGGCCAGCGCCGCGACAATGCCGTCACCCGGGTTCCGGTCAAACACCTGCAGGGCAGCCGCCAATGGAAGAAAGGCATGGTCGCCTGGGTGGAAACCGAACAGGGCAGCCGCCAGGTCACCATCGTCAAAATGGGCCGTTTTATGGCGGACGTGGATACCAATCATCCACTGGCAGGAAAAACACTGTGTTTTGAGGTCGATATTCAGGATGTCCGGCCGGCCAGCGCCGAGGAAATCGCCCACGGTCATGCCCACGGTACCGGTGGTCATCAGCACTGATTTCATGTGCTGCAGCAACACTATGTTCAGCCGCCGGCACCGGCGGCAGGACATAACCTGAGCCGGGGATCAGGCGCACGGAAATCCGGCTCTGCAGCCCGTTTCACACCCTGCTGCAGTCCCCCCGCAGAGCACCGCCCGCCGTGTGGTATTTTGATAACGCATCCGCTATTCTCGGCAGACTAATTATTCAGCAGCCCTGCTCACTTCGTTCAAGGAGAGGAAGATGAAATTTCGTGTAATGTTTGCTGCAGCAACGACCGCCCTGCTTGCCGCCTGTGCCTCCACCCCGACTGACGAGGTGGTAGACTGCGTGTTCGCCGATGGCTCCGGTCAGGAAGCACCACTGTGGGTCTGTGGCGCACCGGTGGAAGGCGTTGATCTGGCCGCGGTCGGTTACGCCGACAAATCCGCTGCCGGTCCGAATTTCATGAAACAGATGGCAGCAACCGCCGCCCGTGTGGAACTGGCTCAGACCATGCAGGTCGAAGTGCAGAACATGATCAAGCAATACGCGGAAACCACCGGTGCCGGCGATGCCGAAACCGTTGACCGCGTGAACACCTCGGTCACCAAACAGATCACCAAAGAGACTCTGGTCGGTTCCCGGATTGTACGCCAGATGCCAACCCCGAGCGGCGGTATGGTGGTGCTGGTTGGTCTGGATGCCGACACCGTCAATCAGCTGGCAGAACAGGCGCTGAAAACCTCAATGAACAATGAGCGCGCGCTGTGGCAGAAATTCCAGGCCGAAAAATCCTTTGATGAAATGGCCAGCGAAATCTCCCGCATGGAGAACGAGAACTGAGTTAACCGCTGTCCTGTCTCAGAAGCCGGCCCTGCGCCGGCTTTTCTTTTTGCGGAGGAAATATGAAAAAGTCTGCCTGTCTGTTGCTGTTTGCCGGTCTGCTGCCCCTGACGCCGTTACAAGCCGAATCAGACGCCGAATCGGAATACCAGCAGTGGCTGAAAAAAACCCAGGGCGAATTCCAGACGTATCTGGATGAAAACGATAAAGCCTTCCTGACATTCCTCAAGCGTAAATGGCAGCCGGTTGATATCAGGCCCGCCGACCAGCGCGATCCGCAGCCGAAACCGTCCGACCTGCCCCAGGCACCGGAACAGCCGGCCACACCCGGGCCGGATACCCCCGTAGTCAGCATCCGGCCGCTGCCTCAGGCGCCGGTGCCGCAACCGGTTACACCCCCACGCCCCCTGCCGGCCGGTCAGCCTGTCGCTGAGTTTGATTTTTACGGTACTCACATCCGCATCAGTTATCCGTCAGCGCTGATCACCCGCTTCCGCGACCAGATCAGCAATCAGTCCATTGCCGCTTACTGGCAGCAGCTGGCCACCACAGACCATAAAGCCACGGTACAGCAACTGCAGCAGCAGGCTGAGCTGCTCGGGCTGAACGACTGGGGCACCGCCCTGCTGTTCGACCGTTTTGCCCGCAGCCTGCAGAGCGATGACACCAGCCGGGTACTGACCAGCTGGTTCCTGCTGGTGAAAGGCGGCTACGATGCCCGTGTTGCTTATAACCGCCGTATTTATCTGCTGCTGACCTCAGATCAGCCGCTGTTCGGCGTCACCTACTTTACCCTCAGTGGTAAACGCTATTACGCCATCAACCTGAATGAACGCCAGGCAAAACCCGGCAAGGTCTACACCTATGAAGGTCAGCACGAAGAAGGCGCACGGCCACTCGATTTCAGTGAGCCGAACCGTTTTGCCTTAAGCGGCGATGACGAACAGCGCCGCCTGAGCTTCCGCTACGACGGCCAGCAGTACGACATCAGCGTCGCCTATCCGCAGCGTTACGTCAGCTACTTCAGCAGTTATCCGCAACTGTCACTGCCCAATTATTTCCGTGCCGGCCTGCCGGCGGTCACCGCCGATTCCCTGCTGCAGCAGCTGGCGCCGGTGGTGCGTAACCAGAGCGAAACCGAAGCCGTCAACCGCCTGCTGCGCTTTGTGCAGACGGCCTTCGCCTACAAAACGGATCAGGATCAGTTTCAGGAAGAAAATTACCTCTTCCCGCTGGAGACCCTGCATTACCCATATTCAGACTGCGAAGACCGCGCCGCACTGTTTGCCTGGCTGACCGAATCCCTGCTCGGACTGGATGTGGTGATTCTCGACTACCCCGGCCATGTCGCCACCGCCGTAGCCTTTGATGGCGAGGTCAGCGGCGACAGCTGGCGCTACCGTGGCAAACGCTATGTGGTCGCCGACCCGACCTATATTAACGCCAGCGCCGGTATGACCATGCCACGCTATGCCGGAGTGAAACCGGCCATCGCCACCTTCTGAGCGTTTGCGCCGGGTCAGGCTGCGGGCTAACCTATGCCCCTTTCAATCCGCAGCCTGATTGCCCGGAGTCTGATGAATATGAGCTTATCTGTCGCCGTTGTGCCGGTAACGGCCTTCGTCCAGAACTGCACCATCCTGATGTGTAACACCACCCGTAAAGCCGCCGTTGTCGATCCCGGCGGTGATCTGGACCGGGTTCAGGCACAGCTCAGCAGCATGGGTGCAGACGCCGAAAAAATCCTCCTCACCCACGCCCATATTGACCATGCCGGCGGCACCGCCGAACTGGCGCGCACGCTGGATATTCCCATTGAAGGACCGGAAAAAGGGGATCTGTTCTGGATTGAGGGCTTACCGCAGCAGTCGGCCATGTTTGGTTTTCCGGCCGCGGAAACCTTCACTCCGGACCGCTGGCTGAACGATGGTGATACGGTCAGCGTTGGCGACGTCACCCTGCAGGTGATTCATTGCCCCGGGCATACTCCCGGCCATGTGGTGTTTTACAGTCCGCAGGATAAACTGGCGATTGTCGGTGATGTGATTTTTCAGGGGTCAATCGGACGCACGGATTTTCCGAAAGGCAACCATGCTGAGCTGGTGTCTTCCATCCGCGATAAGCTGTTCCCGCTGGGCGATGATGTGACCTTTATTCCCGGTCACGGACCCGAATCCACGTTCGGTCATGAGCGCCGCACCAATCCGTTTGTTGCTGACCAGCGCGGCTGAAAGCGGGGATTTACTCCCCTTCCTTTACCTGGACCGGGTCGAGCATATCCGGCAGGGCGTAGGTATCGGCCGGCGGCAGGTTGCTGGTCTGAATATCGGCCAGCCGCTGCATACGGGCGCGGCTTTCCGCCGCCACCTGATCCAGCTGTTCGTTGTATTCTTCCAGCCAGGTACGCGAACCGGGAATCATCCGCGCCAGATCCCTCATCCCTTCTTTCAGTGTCTGCAGATAGCGCTGGTGACTCTGTTCCTGTTCCAGCATCAGTGCCTTGTAGGTTGAGGAATTACTGGTATCCAGCAGCTCACGGGCCTTATTCAGGCTCTTTTCATAGCTGATGGCAGCGTCTTTCAGGATCGCCACCTCACGCTCCAGCCGGGCAAAGGCACGACTGTCGACATAACTCATATCCGGCGTCATCAGTTTGATCACGCCGATGGTAACCCCGACTGAGATTGCCACCACCGCCACCACCGCCATGGCCATCAGTACCAGCCGGTTGGTGGATACGGTTTCTTCCAGCATATTCAGACGCTGGCTTTCACTCAGTTCGTCGTCATCCCTAATACTCACAGACAGCTCTCTTTTCTCTTTGTTAGGGCCTGTTCACACTCATTAAACAGGTCTGTTATCGGCTAAAAATACCTCAGGCAAGGCGCTGAGAGTGTGGCCTGACGGGTTAAGCGAATATCACGCCTCACTCCTTGTGCTGAGAAAAACGGGTTCTCAGCAGGTCTGATTCATCTGGTGTGAACAGACCCTGGTGCGGTTAATGTCAGTCTAGTTACATATTACTCAGCATGCCAACTGCCACGGGCGGCTCCCAGTGACCACTTTGACCCGCCGGCAAACGCTCCCATACCCGCGCCTGATTGTCGTCATTATGCGGCTGCGGGACGATGATCCTTCACAGGGAGGGAACACCATGGAACACCCGGTTCACAACAGCAACACGCTCACTTCTGCTCAGGCACACAGCCTTCTGGGGACCCTGAGCCGGCAGCCGGCGGATATCCGCGCCGCCTTCCGCCTGCGTTATCAGCAGACACTGGAACAGCTCCGCCAGGCCGGCGATGAGCAGCGTCCAGCGCTGGAACAGCAGCTGCTGTCACTCAGTGCGGCATTCAGTTGTCTGCTGTCGCCGCACACCCCCGCCAGCACCGCAGAGCAAACGCCGGCCGCTGCCATCCGGGCACAACGCCCGCCAGCGGACTGGAGCCGGGCCGTTATCGCCCTGCTGCTATTCTGTCTGCTGCTCAGCAGTGGCGTGCTGATCAGCGACCTGAAACAACAGATAAAAAATCTGACCACAGGTTCCCTCAATCTGCAGCAACAGATCAGCGGACTGCAGCAGCAACAGGCGGAAGAACGCCGGCAATGGCTGGCACAGCTGACGCAGTGGCAGCAGTATGCCGCAGCACAGCAACAGTGGGCAGAACAACAGGTCATGCAACAACACCAACAACAGCAACAGCTCAGCGCCGTCAGTCAGCAGCTGCTGGGCATGCAGCAGCAACTGGCCGATAACCGGGTGCAGCTGGCCATAAGCCAGCGTAACGGCAAGCAGCAGCAACAGCAGATCAGCCGCCTGAGCCGTTTCTCCGACCAGCTGGTCAGCAACCTGTGTGAACTCAGTGCCGGCACCTGGCCCGCCGTCGGTGACGCCCTGAAACCGGCCTATCTGCTGCGTTGCGAACAGAGCTGGCGTCTCGCTGCCCAATAGCCTCTCTGCTATGCTGAGCCGGTATTGCAGAAAAGAGTGACATCATGGCTTCTGGCATTCGCCGCTGGCTGCTGGAGCGGGCAAACAAAGACCGCGAAAATCTGCGCCTGTTTGTGATTGGTGCGTTTGTTTTTTTTACCGGCCTCGCTGTTGTGGTGCTGGCAGACCGCATGATGCTGCCTTCGCTGAAACAGGAAATACTGGTATTGTGCGGGCTGTTCGTGACCGGGGTGGGCGGCATACTGGCTGCCATGGGTTATATCGCCCTCGGTATCCTCCGTATTATCAGGCTGACTTCCCGAGATGACTGAACGCTTTCCCGATATTGAAATTTATCTGATGAAACCTGACCCGCAGGCAGTCCGTCAGTGGCTGGAACAGTCACTGTCCGGACAGGTTGAGGAGCTGAAAAGCAGCGCCGGCCACAGTCACTGGCGGGTAACGCAGGCGGCACGGATGATGGATATTTTCCTCAATGAAAATGCCGAGAAAAACTTCGCCAGCCTGTGGATCAAACAGAATGACACGCCGTGGAATAACGACCTCGACTGTGCCCGTTCTGCACATCAGGCGCTGGGCTGCGAAATCCGCTGCTCCGACAGCGGCTGGCAGGAAAGCGAGGGCGAAAACGGCGACGGCGGCTGGATCAAACTGATCCGTGGTGAAGAAAAACCGCTACGCTGGTGAGCCCTCAGGGGCCGCAAACAGCAGCGGCCGCTCTTCCATTTCCAGCAACAGCGGCAGCTGCGTGACCACATCCCCATCGGCCTGCACAGGCTCCGCAGGTCCTTCGGCCGTCATCGATTCAACCCTGACCGAGCGGGCCGCCAGTGAACGGATTCCCGGTATGCGTTCCATCTGACCAAAAGGCAGGGCCAGCAAAGCCAGCAACAGCTGCAGACGTGAACGGCCCTGCATCATCAGCACCTGAATCTGTGGCTCTGCCAGCGACGCCCGGCGCGACAGAACAAAGGTGCCGGCATAGAAACGGCCATTGGTCATAATCAGGGAATAAGCCTGCGCCGCCTGACCGTCCACGGTTACCCGGTAGGACCGCCGCCCATAGGCAGACAACTGCTGCAGCATCGACAGCACATACGCCAGCTTGCCGGTTTTCTGTTTCAGCTGCAGATTCACACCCTGCACCACCCATGCGTCATAACCGACACCCGCCATCTGCACAAAACGCAGGCCGTTGACCTTACCCGGACAGACAGGGCGCAGCTGGCCGGACAGGATACTGTCAGCAATCTGCTGCGCGTCCTGACGGATGCCCAGCTCCAGTGCCAGAACATTGGTGGTGCCACAGGGAATCAGCGCCAGCGGCACCGGGTCGGTCAGCGCATTCACCACCTCGTTCACCGTACCATCACCACCGGCTACCGCGATCATATCCGGGCGGAAGCGGCACTGGCGTATACCATTCAGCGCATCCCCGCGGGCGCGGGTACGGTACAGACTCACTTCACAGCCGGCATCCGACAGACGGCAGAGTACCTCCGCCGTTAACCCGCGCCGTGCTCCTCCGGCCAGCGGGTTTTCAATCACCAGAACCTTCTTCACCACCGTCACCGCACCCTGTGTCCTGTCTGCGGCCACGAGTATAGCGACCCTCATTGATCACAGCTATGAAACTACCGGCAGCTGATTACCACTTAATATTTGTAAATGATAATTATTATCGTTAATTTGAATTGCCTACCCAGCTGCCGGAGATAAGACCATGCTGCCATCCCCTGTTGTTGCCTCTGACCTGTCATTCAGTCTGCCGGTGGAGCAGCGCCTGACGCTGCTGGAACAGCAGATCACGGCCTATGAACAGGATCAGCCCAGAGCTGACTGGCTGAATGAATATCTGGACCTCGGTCTTGAGCTCGCCAGCCAGGCCGGTGAACGTTGCCTGCAGGCACTGCAGACCAGCTGGATCCGCCGGATTTACCGCACGCTGCTGCTGGCATCACTCAACACTCACGCCTCCGGTCAGTGGCGCAGCCTGTGTTCCGATTATCTGTATCAGCCTTATTTTGTGCTGCAGCAGATTTATAAAAGCAGCCCGGCTCAACATGCCCGGTTATGCCATCTGCATCATGAATTTCATGCCACTGACGGCTGCCATTAAAAATATTTGCCACCGGCATCCGTAATAAGGACTGAGGGTTAGCAGGGACGCAACTTACCTTTTCCTGACAAAGCGGTCGCCAGCCAGCGCAAAATACCGCAAATACTGATAGCATTAATTCAGTATCGGTATAAGGCACAGAGAGGTCAGTATGACAGTGGTTGGCTCAGGGATTCCGGCAGCAGAAATTGATCAGATTCTGCAACAGATCAGGCGTGCAAAAACAGCGCACCTGCGCTGGCGTGCTTATGCAATGGCATTGTCGACCGGCTATGCGGTTGAAGAAGGCCAGCTGCCGATGGATCACACCGAATGTCAGTTCGGACACTGGTATTACAGTGTGCCTGAAGAATTGTCTTCACTACCGGAATTTCAGGCGGTTGAGCAGCCGCACCAGCAGGTACACGCGATTTACCGTGAAATATTCCAGCAACTGTTCAATCAGCCGGAACCCTCTTTCTGGCAGAAATTAATGGGACAGAAAGCTACGGATGCCGAAAACCGTAAAATTGCCGAGAAAAAGCTGGAGCTGCTGAACGATAAATCCAGGGAAATGCTGGATGTGCTGGATGTGCTGGAAAAAACCCTGCAGCAGATGCAGGGCTGATAAATAAATCAATAAAAAGCCGGCCTGCGCCGGCTTTTTTTATGTGGCGTCAGTGAGCCCAGTGATAAAACGGTGCCGCACCATGACCACGGCTGTTATTCCACAGCCACAGACGGCCACTCTCATGCCGGTTACAACGGCTCAGGCACCACCAGCCACGGCACTGACAATTTTGTTCATAACGTCCCTGACGTACCGGCGTCATCTTCAGTCCGACCACCACCGGATCGTGATCCGATGAACGGTAAGCATCGGCAGCGGCATAATTATCCACCGACGAGTAGCTCTGTCCGGTTGCTTCCGTGGCATAGTCCATCAGGCTGTCTTCCACTGAGTTAATATGCCAGGCATCAACACTGACCACCTGCGAAGTCAGACGTCCGGAGGTCAGCGCATGATCCAGACTGCCCAGGAAACCACTGTAAGAATAGGAATACGGCTGTGCTTCGGACGCCGCATCAGTGTATTTCAGGTTGGTATAACCGGCAGCATAGAAAACCTGCATCGGATCTTCCTGACTGTAAGCATTCAGGTCGCCCAGAATAATGGTGCCGGATGAAGGTACACCGGTCGGTTGTGAATCCAGAAATTCCACCAGCGCCTGTGCCGCCAGAGTACGGGTCTGATTGCAGTTGCCCTGGCCGTCTTCGCCTTCATTGTCTTCAGCGCAGGCCGAACCTTTTGATTTCAGGTGATTCACCGATACGGTAAATACCTGACCGCGGTGACGGAAAGACTGAATCAGCGACGGACGGTTTTTGCTGTCAATAAACAATGCTTCACCATCATCATCCAGCGGTGAATTATCACTGCTGAGAATAACGGTCGCGCCTACCGGCGTCACTTTTCCCGGACGGTAAAGCAGACCCACAGTAATTTCATCGCTGCCGATAACAGCGGTCCCCGGATCGATAAACTGATATTCATCACCCGGCAGCTGTTGTGCATTTAATTCCGAGAGCAGCGTATTAATTGCGCTGTCTTCACCGAAACCATCATTCTCCAGTTCCATCAGACCAATAATATCGGCATTTATGGCGCTCAGAGCCGCAACAATTTTAGCGCTCTGCATGCTGAACGCATCATAGGTTGCGGCGCCACGGGAGGTCGGAAAACCATCGCCCAGGCCATCACCATTAAAATAATTGAGCACGTTCATACCGGCAATCACCAGATCGGCATCAGCCGCCACGACCGGTTCGCTGGTGCGCGGATGCGATGGGTCAATGGTGATATCAGCCGGTACAATCATGTAATTATTTTTATAGGCGTGCATAACACCGGCAATATCCGGAACCGTATAACCAATACGCAGTGGGTTATCTGCACTGAAACCGGTTTCATCAGGGAAAGGAATAAAGGCCGGATAAGACGCTGCCACGCCATCGTCCACCAGCAACACATCCAGCGTACGGTTTTCTTCTGCTGCCAATGCTGCCGCAGAACCCGGCAGAGCAATTTCAGTCCCCTGATAATGCAGGGCTGAAGACACCACAAACTGGCCGTAATTTCCGAGGCCATAACCTGTGCCATACAGATCGCTGACCACCAGATTCTGATTATTGCTGATGCGCATTCCTTCCAGCGCTTCCCATTCCGCCAATGCGGTTACCGGCAGGGTCACTGCCGTGGCAGCCGGCAGGGTGTTGGCTGACGAACAGAGGCTGATGTCGGTAATATTTTTCAGCTGGGTCACCTGGTTATATTCACTGACCGTCGCCATCAGACGGACCTTGTCACCGACACTGACGCTGTCTGAATAGTCGTAGACAAAAATACCTTCCGAGGTAGCAGCATCACCGTCAGCATCGGCGTCTTCTTCCTGCAGCCAGAAACCACTGTACTGATAAGAGTAATCGCCGTTGGCCAGATAACCGCCCTGCTTGTCCATGGTCACAATGGCTTCCACAATCACCGTCTGTCCGGACAGGGGGCTGGCGTCGTTGCTGACATCGCTGATATTGCCCTGAATGCTGCTGATCAGCTGAAAAGCTTCCTGTGAGCTGTCACCACAGTTGCCCAGTGCCGGCTCTGCGCTAACACCGCAGGCATTCTCTGCCCCCGGTGTCGGCAGTGCCTGAATATAGCTGGCCGTGTTGCGCAGGCCACCGCTGCCATTGTCACAGCGCTGACTGGAGTGGCTGTCTTTATCCCCTTCGCCACCTTCATTAACCTGAGGCTGAGCTGTATTCAGCAGCACCAGCAGGCCACTGTCATCGCTGTCGTTGGTGTCATACACCAGCGCATCCACCAGCGCGGTTGTCGTCACCGCGGTGCCATAAGGAAATTCGCTGGCACCGGCCTGATAGAGTGCGATGGCATCGGCACCGTTCTGAATCAGATTGGAATCCGGTGATACATCCAGGTCACATCCGGCGGTGACACTGCTGTCACCACAGAGCACAAAATAGCCGTCGCTGCCGGTGCTGTATCCGTCCAGATCAAAGGCCTGATAACTGCTGTCATTGCTGCCGTTGAACAACACCAGCGTATAACCATCCAGTGCAGTATTGCCGCTGCCGCCATCAAACAGTTCAATAAATTCGCCGGTATCAGTACCGCTCTGATCCGCATCGGCTTCGTTGATCATCAGCTCCGCTGCCGCGGACTGAGTGAGAAGACTGCCGCCCAACAGGGCTGCCGTCAGTAAAGAGTTTTTCATGATCCCTCCGGTTTGTTGTTAATCCCGCAGGGCATTGAGAAGGAGGGCTGTTGCAGTTCAGATAACGTTTAATGAAGAATTTATGCCATTCCCGTGACAGGTTCAGACAGGGCGGTGGTTACAGTACCGGCGTGCTGTTACCCATAATACGGTCATATTCGCCATTGGCTTTCAGTGTGCGCAGACCGTCATCCAGCAGGCGGGCGTATTTTTCCGACTGCGGATTGGCCGGGCTGAAGGCAATATAAATATCGCTGACGTGATTCAGTTCACCACGGATGAACAGACTGCGGTCGAGATGGCTGTGAGCCATGGTGTAATCAAACACGCGGTCAAAGAAAATTGCCATATCCACACGTTCATTCACCAGCAGCGACAGAATCTGCTTCTGCTTCGATACTTCGATCAGATTGAACCGGCGGCGGTGCCTTTCAAATTCAGAGCCGTATTCATAACCATTGATCACGGCAATCCGGGTTCCGTCAGGAATATCGGCCGGGCGACGGTAATCCCGCTGCTGGCCGGTTTTGTAATAATAAGAGGCGGTCGCCTGAAAAAGAGGAACTTCACCGAACACAAAGGTGGCTTCGGTGCTGGGCTGACGGGTCACGTTCCAGCAGGCATCCGTTTCGCCGGCGCTGGTCATACTGAGGGCCCGAGCATAGGGTACTGTCTGTACCTCAAGGGTAATACCGGCGGACTGAAATGCGGCGGTGGCCAGCTCCCGGGAATAACCTTTTCCCTGACTGTCCGAGAAAGGCGGCCACGCATCTTCGGCAGCGACTTTCAGGGTTCCTGCCTGAGATGTTATTGACAGCGCCAGCAGCAGTACAGCAAGTAACCGCATCACATAATCCAGAACTCAACCTGCTGGCATTGTTCAGGACAGGCGGCAGAATAACAAGGCTTTTTGCAGGGTTTCTGTTGGCATTGGCAGCTGATTCAGGAACTCCAGCCGGCTTTCATCCGGGCGCCGGGTCGGCATTTCGCTGAGCACGCCATCGCGCATATTCAGCACCAGTGGTCCTTCATCGGTGATCACAATGCCTTTGATGCGTTCCAGCTCCAGACCATTCAGCCAATCGCGTAAGCGGGCAGCTGAAAAGGTCCATGCCGGGGTCAGCAGCCAGCCCACGGAATAGAAACCCTGCCCGTGATTTTCCAGCAGGCGCAGGTCTTCACCCTCCGCCAGCGCCGGCTGTGGCTGCAGTCCTTCCCGGCGGTGATGATGGTCATGGGCATGAGGATGCTGCGCCTGACGGCCGGCACTGACCGCAGCAGACAGCAGGCTGATATCCAGCTGTCCCTGCGTCACCCAGGCACTGGCTGATTTGGCCGGGTCGGCCTCCGCCAGCAGCGTTTCGAAAGCGGCTTTATCGGCTGCCGATGCCAGATCCGTTTTATTCGCCACCAGCACGTCGGCCAGTTCAATCTGATCACGGAAGACTTCGTGCTCACGGTAGCGCGGATTACTCAGCTGGCGGGGGTCCAGCAAACAGATACTGGCACCTGTGTGCAGAATATCGCGGTAATGTTCGTTATGCAGGGTCTCAAGAATATTACGCGGATGACCAAGCCCGGTCGGCTCGATCAGCAGCACATCCGGTTTTTCCCGGGCAATCAGCATATTCAGACCAATCTGGAATGGCAGACCGGCAACACAGCACAGGCAGCCGCCGGGAACTTCCTTCACCACCGCGCCCTGACTGGCCAGAATCGCACCATCGACACCGACTTCACCGAACTCATTAACCAGCACCGCCCATTTTTCATGTGCGGGCTTCTGACTCAGCAGATGCAGAATGGCCGTGGTTTTACCGACGCCAAGAAAGCCGGTAATCAGATGTGTGCGGATCATGCTCAGTTACCCGGTGTAATAAAGTTACAATATAACACTAATCAACCAGTTCCCGCAGTACCCGCAGTGGCGCCACATGCACGGTACGGCGCAGCAGCCACATACCCGGCAATGCCAGCACCAGCGCCGCCAGCAGAGGCAGCCACAGCCAGGCCAGCCCCTGCCCGTGATAGGGGATATTCAGTATCTGAGTATACAGCCAGGCGCAGACGGCCTCAGTACCGGCCAGGGCAAACAGCGCCGCCAGCCCGCCCAGCAACAGGAATTCGACCAGCTGGCCGCGGCGCAGCAGCGCGGTGCTGCCTCCCAGCGTGCGGATCACCGCACCTTCCCGCAGCCGCTCCGGTAACGCTGCCACCAGTGACGACAGCATGACCAGCACCGCCGCCACCAGCACAAACAGCAGAATCAGTTCCACCGCCAGTGTCACCTGCTGCAGCACCCCCTGAATCTGTCCCAGCACCGCCTGCAGATCAAGCAGGGTAATACCCGGATAGGCGCGGATCAGTTCCGTCAGCTGAGACTGCTGCGCCGGCGGCACATAGAAACTGGTCAGGTAACTGGCCGGCAGTGCCGCCAGTACATCGGCTGAGAACATCATATAAAAGTTCGGCGTCATCGCACTCCAGTCGACCTGGCGGATGCTGCTGATGACTGCGCTGAATTCCACCCCACCGGCGCTGAAGCCGAGGGTATCGCCCATGCCCACGCCCAGCCGTGCCGCCAGCCGCTCTTCAATGGACACCTGACCGCTGCTCTGCGCCAGACTCTGCCAGTCACCCTCCGTCACGGTATTGGACGCCGGCAGATCACTGTCTGCGGTCAGCGCCAGATCGCGGTTGATGGCCGGATCGTCCGCCACCGCCAGTTCCTGCACCGATTGCCCGTTAATGGTCAGCAGACGCCCCGGCACCATGGGGTAAAGCTTTTCGTGCGCCAGCCCGCGCTGCTGCAGCGCGGCGCGGAAATCATCCACTTCATACGACTGGATATTGATGGCGAAAACATTGGGCGCATCCTGCGGCAGGCTGGCCTGCCAGTCCGCCAGCAGATCATTGCGCAGATTACCGATCACCAGCATCACCATCAGCGTCAGCGCAAAGGCCAGTACCTGACCGGCACTCTGACGGCTGTTACGGCTGATATGCTGCCAGGCAAAACGTACACTCAGCGGCAGATCACGCTGCGCCAGCTGCCGCCGGGCCAGCCTGATCAGAGCATGCAGCAGCACTAACATCAGCACAATCAGTACACTGCCGCCGGCCATCAGCCCCACGGTCAGCAACAGGTCGGAGGTAAACAGCCACAGCATCAGGGTCAGCGCGGCCAGCGCCAGCGTGGTGATCAGCCAGCCGGCCAGCGGTACCGGCTCCAGATCGCGGCGCAGCACCCGCAGCGGTGTCACCCGTGCCAGCGGCATCAGATACGGCAGGGCAAAACCCAGCAGCGTCAGCAGACCACTGCTCATTCCCAGCAGCCAGGCCGACACCGGTGCCGGCGGCAGATTATCCGGCACCAGCCCGCCCAGCAGAGTCAGCAGCAACGCCTGTAAACCCGCCGCCAGTAACAGTCCGGCCAGTGTCGCTGCCCCGCCCAGCAGCAGCAACTGCAGCGCGTAAATGTTCCATACCTGGCGCCGCGCCAGACCAAAGGTGCGCATCAGGGCGCTGATGTCATAGTGGCGGCTGGCGTAACGGCGGGCGCTGATCGCGACCGCCACACTGGCCAGCACCACCGCCAGCAGCGCCGCGATCCCCAGATAACGGCGGGCTTTATCCAGCGTATTGGCCACCGCCTGATTGCTGTCCTGCAGGGACTCGAAGTTCTGATTCGGCAGCAGCTCACGGAAGCCGCGCCACTGTTCAATGGCTGCCGCATCACCGGCCACCAGAATACGCCAGCGCAGACGGCTGCCGGCCGCCACCAGACCACTGGCCTGCAGATCGGCCCAGTTCATCATCAGCCGCGGCGACAAGCTGTAAAAATTGCCGCCGCGGTCACTTTCTTCCTCAATCACCCCGCTCAGACGCAGACGGATATTGCCCAGCTCAACCTCATCCCCGGGCGCGGCATTCAGCAGCGCCAGCAGCCGCGCTTCCACCCAGGCTTCTCCGGCTGCCGGTCCGTGAGACTGCGGCTGTGCTGGTGCACCGGCCTGTGTCTGTACCACCAGCGAGCCGCGCAGCGGATAGGCCTGATCCACGGCTTTGACCGCCGCCAGTGTCATGTCATCTCCGTGCAGCACCACCGACGGAAACGTCAGCACCTGCGCCCGCTGCAATCCCAGCCGGTCAGCTTCCGCCAGCCAGCCGGCATCCGGTTCCGTTGTCGACTGCAGGCGCAGATCCGCACCCAGCAGATCGTTGGAGCGGGATTCCATCGCCAGTTCCAGACGGGCACTGAACAGCGCAATCGCGGTGGTGGACGTCACGGCAATCAGCAGCGCTGCCAGAATCAGCGTCAGCTCGCCGCTGCGTGCTTCACGCCACAACAGGCGCAGGGCAGTCCGCCAGATCATGCCCCGGCCTCCAGTTGCCCATCCTGCATTTTCACCCGCCGCTGACAGCGCTGTGCCAGACGCTCATCATGGGTAACCAGCACCAGCGTGGTGCCACGTTCACGGTTCAGTTCAAACAGCAGGTCTTCCACCTGGTGGCCGGTCAGGCTGTCGAGGTTACCGGTCGGTTCATCGGCAAACAGAATGGCCGGCTGGCCGGCAAATGCCCGCGCCAGCGCCACCCGTTGCTGCTCGCCACCGGACAGCTGTGACGGATAATGCTGAACCCGGTCCTGCAGACCAACCTGCTGCAGCAGCCGCAGGGCTTCGGCGCGGGCATGACGGTCACTGCGGATTTCCAGTGGCAGCATGACATTCTCCAGTGCAGTCAGCCCCGGCAGCAGCTGGAAATTCTGGAACACAAAGCTGACGCCCTGCGCGCGCACGGCGGCGCGTTCATCTTCGTCAAGCTTTGTCAGTTCCCGGCCCAGCAGAGTCACCTGGCCGGAACTTGGCAGGTCGAGTCCTGCCATAATGCCCAGCAGGGTTGATTTGCCACTGCCGGAAGCACCGACAATGGCAACGCTTTCCCCTGACTTGATTTCGATATTGACGCCCTTCAGGATGGTCAGCCTGCGGGGGCCGGTATCGACCTCTTTCACCAGTGAGCGGATCAGGAGTGAAGTATCTGTGGCTGTTTCTGTATTGTCCTGCGCGTGCCTGAGGGGCGTCTCTGTCGGCATAATGCTTCGTTACCTTCTGCTTCTGCTGCTGGCTCTGCCCGCACTCGCACGTGCAGACCCTGTGATTCTTGTCGTCGGAGACAGCATTAGTGCCGGATTTGGCATCCCGGTGCAACAGGGCTGGGTCGCCTTATTGCAACAGGAAGTGAAAAAGGATGTTCCACAGGCTCAGGTGGTCAATGCCAGTATCAGTGGTGACACCACAGTGGGCGGCCTTAACCGCCTGCCCGCGCTGCTGCAGCAGCACCAACCGGATCTGACCATTATCGAACTGGGCGGCAACGATGGCCTGCGTGGCATGCCGCTGCAGCGCATCCGCGGCAATCTGCAGCGCATGATTGCGCTCAGCCGTCAGGCCGGCAGTGACGTACTGCTGCTCGGTATGCAGATCCCGCCCAATTATGGCGCCCGCTACAGCGAAGGGTTCCGCACCCTGTTCACCAGCCTTTCAGAGCAGGAAAACACCCTGCTGGTGCCCTTTCTGCTGGACGGCGTTGCCACCCGTCCTGAACTGATGCAGGCCGACGGGATTCACCCGCAGGCCGCCGCTCAGCCGCAGATGATGAATGCCGTCCTGCCGCTGATCCTTGACTGGCTGGAAACTCAGTAACGCGGGCATATTACGCTCAGCCTCCTATACTGTTGTTTCAGGAGTACGTTCAGCAGGAGGCACAGCGTGACGGAGGAAAGCATCCCGGACAGCAGGATCAGTCACCGCAGGCTCCGTATCTCCGGATTTGTGCTCATGCTGCCGGTGCTGCTGTTCTATCTTGCCGCCAGCTGGAATCAGGCCCGCGAACGCGTTTACAGCCAACTCAGCACCTATACCCGCATTACTGAACGTCAGTTGCAGCAGCAGCTGCGTGAAGCCGGCCTGCAGCTGGCGGTTCTCAGTCAGTCGGCATACACCAACCATGAGCCCTGGGATGACTGGCTCAGTCAGCACCGGCCGGCACGCAGCCAATACAGCCATACGGCGCTGATCGGCGGCGATGGTCAGTGGCTGGCCTCCACTCTGTGGCCGGCACAGCAGCTGCCAGCGGAACCCGCGCTGAAACAGACCGATGTTCAGACCATGACAGCCACCGGCACCCTGTATCTGGCTGCGCCTCTGATCGCCAAAGGCGGTTATTACCTGCCTTTCTGCCAACGCCTGATCAGGCCGGCGGATACCTTTCTCTGTCTGCTGACCTCCACCAGCAGCGAACACCTGCAGTGGAACCTGTCACTGGCGGACGACAACCCCGTCATTTTCCGCCTTATCCGCCCTGACGGCACCCTGCTGCTGGCCAACCTGCTTGGTCTCAGCCATCAGCATCTGCTGGGACAACCCCTGAGCAGTGGGCTGCAGCGCTCCCTGGCGGTCGGCACGCTGAGCAAAGGCGCCAGCCAGCATTTCTTTAACATCCGCGGGCTGAATAACAGCCGCCTGCTGGGCATTGCCCGGCGGGACGAAAACAGTGGCCTGATTTATGTGCTGTCGCTGCCGCTCAGCTACATGCTTTACAGCTGGCTGCAGGATATCCGCTGGGGCCTGCTGATCTGGCTGGTCTATGCCGCCGGGCTCTGGTATCTGACCCGCCCCGGCCGCCGTCAAAAAGGCTCAGAACCGGAATCGAATAAAACGGCACGGCGGGAAGTGATTTCGGCCCTGATGAAACATCTGCAGGGGGCCATGTACCGAATCAGCCTGCCCGACCACCGCCTGCTGCGCCTGACCACCGGATCCGATGATATTTTTCCGCCGGCCTTTATCCGCTCAGCAGAAGGACACAGCCTGATCAACCTGATTCACCCGGATGATCAGGAAAATTACGCCCGCCAGATGGAAGAAAAAGCCCGCAGTTATGATTCCTGGGAACTGGTGTACCGGGTGATGAGTAATTCCCAGGAATATAACTGGCTGCTTGACCGTGGCCGGGTGGTGGCCAGAGAGGAAAACAGCACGATCATTGAAGGCATTCTGGTCGATATTACCGACCACGTGGTTGCCCAGCAGCACGTTGAATATCTCGCCACCCGTGACCCGCTCACCGAACTGGCCAACCGTTATTATTTCAACGATGAACTGATTAATGCCATCGGCCGGTTACGGCCGGATAATGGCACGCTGGCATTATTATTTATCGACCTGGACCGTTTCAAAACCATCAACGATTCGCTGGGGCATCATATCGGTGACCGCCTGCTGAAACTGGTATCGGAGCGGCTGCGTCATCTGGTATCAGCCGACGATATGCTGGCCCGCCTCGGCGGCGATGAATTTATTGTTATGCTGCTGAACCCGGAAAGCCGGGAGGTTGTGGAAACGCTGGCAAAGACCATTCTGGAACATATCAGCCAACCATTTCAGCTGGATTATTACCGCCTGACCACCACCTGCAGCATCGGCATAACCCTCAGTCCGGACGATTCGGAAGAATCCTATATTCTGCTGCGTAACGCCGACACCGCCATGTATAACGCCAAAAATAAAGGCGGGAACTGTTATCAGTTTTACAACGAAGAAATGAACCGTCAGGTCAACACCCGGCTGACCCTGGAAAGCGAACTGCGGCGGGCTATTCAGAACAATGAATTTCAGCTGTTTTATCAGGCCCAGGTAGCCTCTGCCGATAATACCCTGGCCGGTGCCGAAGCCCTGATCCGCTGGCAGCACCCGACTGCCGGTCTTGTCTCCCCGGCTGATTTTATTCCGGTAGCGGAAGAAACCGGACTGATCCGCGATATCGGCGACTGGGCACTGTATGAAGCCTGCAAACAATTCCGTCAGCTCAATCAGGAATATGGTCAGGAGCTGACGATTTCGGTTAACGTTTCCGTGCGTCAGCTGGACGATGCCTTTGTGCGGCGTACGGCTGAAATTCTGCAGAGTACCGGACTGCCGCCACACTGTCTGGAACTGGAAATTACTGAAAGTCTGCTGATGGATAATGTGCAGGAAAATATCCGCCTGCTGGATGAAATCAGTCAGCTGGGTATCCGCTTTGCCATGGATGACTTCGGTACCGGTTATTCATCACTCAGTTACCTGAAACAATTCCCGATCAGTAAACTGAAAATCGACCAGTCATTTATCCGCAACATTACCACCGACAGCGAAGATGAAGCGATTGTGCATGCCATTATCGCCATGGCCAAATCACTGCAGCTGGAGCTGGTCGCAGAAGGGGTGGAAACCAGTGAACAATTACAACGTCTGCAGGCACTGAACTGCGATTGTTATCAGGGCTATTTTTTCAGCAAACCGGTACCGCTGAATATTTTCCGCGACATTGTGGCCAACGCCACCCACAACCGTCTGTCACA
Organism: Pseudomonadota bacterium; assembly: GCA_030145845.1. Lineage (GTDB taxonomy): Bacteria > Pseudomonadota > Gammaproteobacteria > Pseudomonadales > Oceanobacteraceae > Venatoribacter. The sequence goes on along the minus strand of JAIXHJ010000014.1, from coordinate 39,140 downwards.
ACCGCCCTCCTGATATACGGATGAGCACTGGCGCAGTAAACTGAGCAAAACCCAGCGACCGGGAGCGCCTATGTCCGCCCAGCCTACCCTCGGCTTTATCAGAAAACTGGCGATTGCCGCCGGTGAAATTATCGTCTCCGAACGTAACAAACTCGATATTCAGTTCAAAGGCGGACACGAACTGGTCACCCAGGCCGATATTGCTGCCGACCGGGTGATCCGCGAAAGTATTCTGGCCGCATTTCCACAGCATCATATTCTGTCGGAAGAACTGGCGCCGGATGCCGCTACCGACCACCGCCATCTGTGGGTTATTGACCCCATCGACGGCACCGTTAATTACGCGCATCTGCATCCGCAGGTCGCCATTTCCATTGCCTATTATCACAAAGGTCAGGCCCGGCTGGCGGTGGTACATAATCCGTTTCTGCAGGAAACCTTCTGTGCCGAACAGGGAGCCGGAGCCTGGCTGAACCAGCAGCCCATTCACTGCAGTGAACAGCATGAACTGAAACGGGCTCTGGTGGCGACCGGGTTCCCCTATCAGAAAGACGGCGTACTGCCACAGCTGATGAGCCGGCTGAATACCGTACTGAGTCATTGTGCCGATATGCGCCGGCTGGGCTCAGCGGCACTGGATATCTGCTGGGTCGCCTGTGGCCGTCTGGATGCTTATTACGAAACGGTAAAGCCCTGGGATTTTGCTGCCGCGCAGCTGATCGCCCGCGAAGCCGGTGCCAGCAGCGGTCATATTTACCCGCCACCACAGGACGCCAACCCACAGCTGTGGGGAGAAGATCTGCTGATTACCGCCCCGGCCCTGTATGAGCCTCTGCAGGCGCTGTTACAGCAGGCAGATAAATACTTACTCAGCAGCCAGCAGGGCTAATGCCGCCGGCAGGCGTTTAATTTCATCGGCAGAAAAATGGCGCTGGCGGTAAGTATTCAACAGGCGTTCGCGATCACTTTCACTGAGGCCATTCAGCGCCAGCGAATCCACATAGGTTTTATACGCCTGCAGACGCTGATGCCATTCCGCCTGACGGGTATCCACCTGCGCCAGACGCTGTGCTGCCTCAGCTCCGAATTCCTGCGTCCGCCAGGCCTGAATTTCAGCCTCTCCGGCGCCGGTCTGCTGCAGCGTACTTTCCTGCTCACGCAGGCGGATAATTGCCCGTGATGACTGCCGCATCTGCTGTACATCCTCAGGCAGGTTGTCTTCCAGTGCCGCCAGCTCTTCCGCACTGGCGCCCTGTTTCATCAGCCGGTAGCGGGCCAGACTGTAATTATCCAGCGCTTCATCACGGCTGAAAAAAGCCTCGACGACGGCCGGTTCCAGCCACTGCCGGCGTAAGCGCTGCTGCCATTGCGTACGGGCAACCAGATCATCCAGACTGCCGCTGGCAATACGCTTCTGCGATTCACTGTCGTACTGCGCCAGCGCTGCCAGATAACCGAGATAGTCTTCCAGCAGGTTGACCGCCTGATCGCGTCCTGGCTGTGGCAGTTTATCCATTTCGGCATGCATGGCGGCCACCAGCGTTTCCAGTGCCACCTCTCCCTGTGCCGACAGATAAAAATCCAGCCAGCGGCGCAGGGGCATATCAATCATCAGCTCACCATGCAGGTTGGTGCGCAACATACCGTCGGTCTGTGCACCACGGAATGTTTTCAGCTGTTGTGGCTGCAGGGCGGAACCTGCAGCCGGTTGAGGCAAATTCTGCACAGTACTGTCTGTCGCTGCGGCCGGCGGGACAGCGGCTGAGCTGTCGCCGATCTGAACCTCAGGCCGTGACCAGTAACCGCCGATCCAGATGGCGACGGCAAGCGATGTAATCAGGACAGCACCGTGCAGTGGCTTCATAATTTACAGTCCGACATTTTTAAGACGGTTAGCGTGCGTACGGAAGACCGTCAGCGGATCAGTTTCCGTCAGATCATGCATACCCAGGAACTGATTGATTTCGTCCAGGTGGTTCATACGGAAATCGTCACGGATCACCATACCAAGATGCGCCGCACAGGCTCCGACAAAACCGTCGTTAACCACGTCGTCCGGGAAAAATTGGGTAAAAGCGAGCGTAATCAGATCCATCGGGTCCAGCGCATTGGTGGTTGGGTCGGCACCCGCCCAGGAGTAGTAACGTACACCGTTATACTCATAATCGCCTTCGCCACATTCAGTCGCCGGAATGCCACCGGGATGTGCCGCATTAAAAATCACCGCATTGTCAGTGGTCATGGATTCAATGGCGACCATGGCATTCACACCGTCAAAATCAGCGCCGGAAATCTGATTCAGAACTTCAGCAGCGACGTTAACGATGGTACCGAATACCGCGTCAAAGGCTGCGGAATCATCAGACAGCTCCATCAGGGTGTCGGCAATCGGAGTGCCTTTGTTAACGCCGGAAATGGAGGTCACGGAAGCAATCAGATCCGGACGCACGGAGGCAACGTAACGGGTCGTCGGGCCACCATGGCTGTGACCGATCAGATTCACTTTGCTGGCGCCGGTAATGGCCAGCACTTCTTCCACCTGCGGAATCAGCTCTTCACCACGGATTTCCGGGGTACTGGCATTGGGAACGGAAGCGACGAACACCTGAGCACCGTCTTCTTCCAGCGTTTCCACCACTTTGTACCAGTAATCGATGCCCAGCATGGTATCCCAGCCAAGAAAACCGTGGACCAGTACAATCGGGTATTTTGTTTCTGTGTATCCGGTTTCTGCGCTGTCGGACATGGCCGACACCTGCGCAGCAAAGAGAGTGGCAGCCATGGCTGCAGCGGCGAGCAGTTTTTTCATGGAATTATCCTTTTTATTTTTGTTTTTCTGGCCGGCCGGACAGCCTGTGGCCGTACCTGTGCAAAACAGCCCGGTCAGTTTAAGAGAGGCAGGCCCGGGTAACAGGACAATGCAGGACAGCTTATCCCCGGATAGTCGAAGACAAATCAGGCCAGTGGCAAAAAGGAGCAAAAAGAAAGGTAATGAGGGAATGGCCGGCAGTGTCAGTCACCACCGGCCATCATACTGGCCGTTAAACGCTGAAACGGTCCTGTTGCCGGCGGCAGACCACCTCCGCTTCCTGCACGGTACGCTGAATAATGTCTTCAACGCTGGCAATATCGTCGATCAACCCCTGTGTCTGACCGATAAACTGCACCCCTTTATCGAGATCACCATCAATGGTCGCGGCTTTCAGGCGGGGCACACTGGCACCGAAATAGGCCAGTAACAGAACCTTATCCAGCATCGCCAGCATCCCCAGCAGAATCTTCCACACCGGCTGACCGACAATGCGCGCTGCTCTGCTGGCTTCCCAGCAGGCGCGGATAATATTCATCGGCCGGCGTGTTTCTTTCACCGAGCGCGGGGTTTTCATCACCCTTGCCCACAGGCCATCAAAGTTTCGGGAATAAATGGTGTCCTGCTCAGTACGGCTGAGCACCGCCTGTTTGGTCGTCTGGTGCAGCGGCGATTCCAGGCTGGTCGCCAGACGTGAGCCCATGGCCACGGCTTCTGCGCCCAGCGACAGTGCCGCCATCAGGCCACGGCCGTCGGCAAAACCACCGGTGGCAATCACCGGGATACTCACCCGGGCACTGATAGCCGGCACCAGTACCAGTGAGGTGACCTCACCGCCGTGTGCTGCGGCTTCGTGGCCGGTCACCAGCAGAGCATCCGCGCCGATTTTCTCAGCCGACAGGGCGTGTTTTTCCGACACCACGGTGGCAATGACTTTGCCGCCATACTCATGGGCACGCTTTACCAGCCAGTCACCTTTACCAAGCGAAAAGTTAATGACCGGTACCTGCTCCTGCAACGCCACTTCGGCGTTTTCCTTCGCTCCCGGCATCAGCAGGGTCACGCCAATACCAAACGGCTTGTCGGTCAGCTCCCGGATGCGGCGGATTGCCTGACGGGTATCGTCAGCCGTCAGCGGACCACTGGCGAGAATCCCCAGCCCGCCAGCGTTCGACACCGCTGCCACCAGCTCAGGTGTGGAAATCCAGCTCATGCCCGGCAGAACCAGCGGATAGCGGATGCCCAGTAATTCGGTAATACGTGTTTTCATAACCCCGTCCGTCTTTCACTGTTGGCGGGATTCTACTGGCTGCTGCCGGTTATGACGAGAGAAACGGTATCATCGTACCGGTGGTGGCGGAGGCGGTGGTGGCAGTTGTTTCTGGAAGTTAGTGAAATGCTGCTGGCGCTGCTCAGGCGACATACTGCGCAGACGCTGCAGATGTTCTTCACGCTCCAGTTGACGGGCGCTCTGCTGACGATCCGGGGCCCGTTCCAGTGAGCGGTAAAAATGATCGAGCGCTTCCCGCTGTTCCGGGCGGCTGTTATTCCATTCCAGCTGCAGGCCGGGGTGTACAGGTTCAGCCCTGCGCTGTGGTTCGGGCAGGTCTGCACCGGCCAGATCCGGCTCAGCATAAGCCCCGGCAGATAAAACGCAGCAGATAATGATAAACAGACCTGAACGCACGCACATACCCCATGATTCACTCATCAGATTGTAGCTGCCCGGCCCGACTCTCCCAAGCCCAGACCGGTAAACCCAGCGTAAATCCCGCATGACACCGGTCACTCTGACGCCAGAGGTAAGCGTACACTTACTTCCAGGCCGCCGGACGGATGATTGGCAAGCGTCAGGGTACCGCCATGGTGGAGAATGACGCGGTCGGCAATGGCCAGTCCGAGACCAAAACCGCGGTGGCCACTGTTCAGTCGCTGACGTGCTTCTTCGCTGCGGACAAAAGGCCGTAACAGATCTTCCAGCATATGGGCCGGCACACCCGGGCCATGATCACGGATCAGGATATGCGCCCAGCCCGGCTGTTTTTCCAGCCGCAGTTCAACATCCGTTCCCGGTCGGGTATGCAGCACGGCATTACGGACAATATTTTCCAGGGCCGAGCGCAGCAGACGGTCATCCGCCAGCACACAGCAGTCGTCGCTGATGGCCAGACTGAAATGACTGTCCGGCCGTTCAAAGCGGGCATCGTCGATAATACCGGCCAGCAGTTCAGAACAACGGTACCTTTGCCAATGGCTGTGATCCTGCACCGTTTCCAGCCGCGCCATGCTGAGCAGGTCTTCAATCAGCTCATTCAGGCGCTGGGTTTCCAGTTCAATCCGGTCCAGATATTCGAGCTGCGGCTGGGGCGCATCCAGGCGGGCAAGTTCCAGCGCCACCGCCGAACGCGCCAGCGGGGAACGCAGTTCATGCGACACATCCCGCAGCAGCTGCCGCTGATCGGAAATCAGGCGTTCCAGCCGGGTTGCCATCTGGTCAAACTCCCGCCCCAGCTCACCGATTTCATCGCGCCGGCTGAGCACGTCCGGCGCAATACTGACCGGCCATTTGCCGTCAGCAAAGGCTTTGACACTGCGCCGTAATGACAGCAGCGGATGCATCAGATAACGGGAAAGGAAAAAGCCCAGCACGGCAAACAGAGCCAGCGACGAGACAAAGCCCCAGGCCAGATAGGCCGGCAGATTGAAAACCGCCAGCGGATGCAGGAATTCCACCACCAGCAGATAGACCCGGCCATCGAGGCTGGTGATCGGTGCCTTTACCAGTATCTCACTCTGCCCCAGCGGATTGACCCGCGCCTGATAGGAATCGGAGGTAAAGGCGTAATCCGTCACCGCCTGCGGCACATCCGCCAACAGACTGATGCCCTGATCGTCAAAAACGTAAGCGTTCACACTGGGATGACGGCTGAAGGTTTCCAGCCACTCGATTAACAACGGATCACCGCCGCGCTGCAACATCAGCTCAGCGGCAGAAATATACCCGCCCGACGGGGCAATCAGGTTAACGGAGTCGTTTGACCACTGACGGTAATAGATCGCCAGCACCAGTGTGACCAGTGTGGCGGCCAGACTGGTAAAGAGAAATGCCAGATAAATCCGGACAAAAATTCCACGCACGTATCAGGCCTGTGCAGCATCCTGTTCCGGAGTATACATATAACCGACGCCCCGCACAGTGCGGATACGTGGATCACCCTGCCGGTTCGGTCCGAGTTTCTTACGCAGATTGCTCAGGTGCATATCCAGACTGCGGTCGAACAGGGTCAGTGAGCGCTGCAGTGACTGTTCCGCCAGACGGTTTTTTTCCACCACTTTGCCGGCGTCACGGGCCAGCACCGTGAGAATATTGAATTCGGTTACCGTCAGATCCATCGGGTCACCGTCACGCAGTACCTCATGCTGATCAAGGTTGATCTGCAGCTCATCCAGGCAGATGCTGGCCTCGGTAATATCACCGGAACGGCCACGGCGCAGAACAGAACGCAGACGGGCAGACAGCTCCCGCGGGTTACAGGGCTTCGGCAGATAATCATCAGCACCGATTTCCAGCCCACGGATACGGTCCATTTCTTCGCCTTTCGCCGTCAGCATAACGACCGGCAGATCGCTGCGCTGACGGATGGTACGCAGAATTTCCAGACCATCCCCCCCGGGCAGCATGATGTCCAGAACCACCGCCTGGTATTTCCCTGACAATGCTTCATCAAGACCGGCCTGAGCAGTATGCACAGCCGTTACCCGGAACAGTTCACGTTCCAGATAGCGTGCCAGTAACGCGCACAGTTCCTGATCATCATCAATTAATAACAGATTCATGGTGGTCTCCCTGAGTAACTGGCCAAGTGTCGAAGAAAAAGCGCTTTAGTTTCAAGCAGCTGGCCGTTTCTTTACACTTTGTAAAGACTTCTGCAGTTCACCCCCGCCGGCTGCTCAGGTTTCCTGCCCGTCACGCCCGTGCTGATCGACAAAACTGATGGCCTCACTCACGGTGTTTCTGACCGATGCAGAAATCGCCGCCAGCTCGTCAGGTGTCATATAAAAGGCCATATCCACTTCAAAACGGATATAACGTGGTGGCAGGCGATTCAGGGCCACACAGGCTATATCCGCCATATAGCCCATATCCGGCTGTGGACTGCGGTCAGCCAGTGCACGGTGAATCTCTTCAGCAACCAGTTGCTCGTAATAATTGCGGATATTGTTATTAATACTCATCGTCGTCCTCCGGATCCTTATTTCCAGCATAGCACTTCGCCGATTTCCTGCTTTACTTGTTGAGGAGCCTCTGAATAACTCAGTGCATGCACTGGGCTGCAGGAAAGTTCTGAATAACCATTCATACCAGGAACAGGAATTATGAAACTGGTCAGAGACCTGATGATGCGCGATCTGCTGACGCACAGACCGGACGATACGTTACAGAATGCTGAACAAACCATGGGCCAACATCAGATCCGCCATATCCCGGTGGTTGAGGAAGACGGCACCATCGCCGGCTTGATCAGCCAGAAGGAATTTCTGGCGGAAGCCTTCCGTATCACCGACAAATTCGGTGCCCATAACCTGTCGGCATATCTGGCGAAAACCCCACTGAAACAGTGCATGAAAACCGATGTGCTGACTGTTCCTGAAGATATGCCACTGACCGAGGCCGGCCAGCTGCTGCGGGCCAAACGCCAGGGCTGTCTGCTGGTTGCCGACGATAATAATCGTCTGACCGGTCTGCTGACCTCGCAGGATTTTGTCCGTCTGGCCATTCACCTGCTGGACAAGGCTTCCTGATCGCCTGACTGCCGGCGCTGCCGTCCTACGGATAGCGGCGCTGAATCTCTGCAATCTGTGTCTGGTGACGCAGCAGGGCATCGACACAGGCTTTATCCACATCATGGCTGTCTGCCATACGCTGCATTTCCGGCAACACCTGCTCCAGCGGCCAGGCTTCCTTGTAACTGCGCTGATTCAGCAGTGCGTCAAGAATATCCGCCACCGCAATAATGCGCGCTTCCAGCGGAATCTCATTACCACTCGCCCCCAGATAACCATTGCCGTTCAGCTTTTCGTGATGGAACTGGATGATATTGCGCAGCATATCGCCATGCTCCATATCCCCCAGTGAAAAATGCCGGATCGCCTGATCGGCAATATCACGCCCGATGGAGACATGCTGCTTCATGGTGGCAAATTCTGCCTCGGTCAGCGGGCCGGGTTTATGCAGAATATGATCGGGGATAGCGATTTTGCCGATGTCATGCAGCGGCGCAAACAACGCCAGATATTCAATAAAGGCATCCGTCAGCTGCCACTGCTGCTGCAGATCACGCGCAATCAGACGGGCGTAGGCGGCCATACGGCGCACGTGCGCATCGGTCTCCACTGAACGGCGGCCGGTGACATCGGTGGCAAAGTGCACCAGCGCCTGCATTTTCGCCACATCTTCCTGCTCACGGGCCAGCAGCTGACCAACCAGATGACCCCACAGATTGCAGTACGCCAGTTTAGCGGCATCGAAATAATCCAGATGGGACGAATTAAGGAACAGAAATCCCAGCAGGCGATTATCGTGCAGCAGCGGCATGGTGAAACTGGAGCGGTAACCCTGACTGAGCAGCGCCTGGCTGTGCGATGAGGTAGCTTCACTGCGGAAAATGCGCATGTCCGGCACGACGCGCAAGGCGCCGCTTTCGGCCAGCGACTGCAGCGACGGTACATCAGACAGCTGCACCGCATACCCCAGCAGCGGCGAAGACTCCTCACTTTCATAAATAAAGGTCGACAGCCGGTCTTCTTCACCATCATACAAGGCAATGGCGAACCGCTGGATGCCTTCAAACTGTTCCCTGAGCACACGGTACAGATGCTCCAGACGCCCGATAAAGTGCATGGGAGTGCCCAGCAGGCGGTATGGATCTTTCAGTACGGCAGGTTCATGCATAACAATTTCCCGGACTTCTCTCATTAAGGCACTGCGCAACGGCAGATTGTTTCAGTATAGGCAGTGAGCAGATAAGAGGTGTCAGATTTCCAGTCTGCCGGCCACTGTGTTTCAGCAACCGTTTTACCGGAGCGATTGCAGTTAAGGTGTGACGCATATCAATGCATACCCGCATCCACAGGCATAGCCTGACAAAGCACAATAATGAAGGATAAAACTATGGATCTCAGCCTGATCAGACAACAACTGACCGAGCGCCGTGCGGCGCTTGAAGCCAGAGCCAGTAAAACCACCCGCGACGCCAGCCATCGTGATGAGCCGCTGTCAGCGGATTTTGCCGAGCAGGCGGTGGAGCGGGAAAATGACGATGTACTGCGCGAAATCGCCAGTGAAGCCCAGCATGAAATTGACCTGATTAACCGGGCGCTGAAACGTATCGACGCCGGTATTTACGGTGAATGCAGTCGCTGCGGTGCCACCATCGCCGAGCAGCGTCTGCTGGCCGTGCCCTACACCACGCTGTGCGTTAACTGCGCCGCTGAGAGCGACTGACTCAGCGCTCACCGGCCTCTGGGTCCCGCCCTCGTTCGAGCTGGACCCTTTCCGCCTCCAGCGCAATGGTTAACAGGCGGTCGAGCTTTTTCTCCAGCTGTTCCATCCGTTCTTCCATTCTTGCCAGCTGCTCGGCATGGCGGCGTTCCTTGGTAAACAGATCTTCTTCTTCCTGCTGCATAAAGAAGGCAGAAAAGCTGGCGGTCATCATAGAGAACAGCCCGATACCCATCAGTATCAGCAGTGAGCCGAACAGGCGTCCGGCATTACTGCCCGGAACAATGTCACCGTAGCCCACGGTGGTCACCGTCACCCAGGCCCACCAGATGCCATCCAGCGGGGTTTTGATATTGGGATCGATCACCGCCATCAGGGTGCCGGCCATCACGATAATAATGAAGCTCACCATCAGCGTCGGACCGAGGTGATTACGCCCCATAATTTTCTGAAAACTGCCGGACATATTCATCAGCATGGTGAACATCGCCAGTAGCCGCAGCGCTCTCAGACCACCGGCATAAGGCAGGTATTCCCACAGCATGGGGAAACCGGCAACCACAATCACCAGGTTGCTCCAGTTGGTTGCCAGATAACGTTTTTTATCATCCACCAGCGAGGTGATGACCAGGGTTTCCAGCAGAAAGAAGGTCCACAGAAACCAGTCAGTGACATAAGCATACTGCAGCGGTTCCTTCGTACTGGCTTCCAGATACCACTCGAACATAATCCACAGCGCAATGGCGATCATCGGCCATTCGAAATAACGTCCGGCACGCCGGGCACGTTCGTTTTCTGCCGGGTCGACGCCGGAAAGGCCGATTGCGTTGGACAGTGAAAAAATCATCCGCGCAGGTTTCTCCTGAATCTTATCCGCTGATACCCCTAAGCTTAACCCAGACGGAGCACTCTGGCAGGGATCAGGCCACGTTCAGGCAAAAGAGAGCAAAAAAAGAGGAAGCCGGCAGCCATACAGCCACCGGCCGGAAGGTCAGAAACGTGGATTAACCACCACGTCGCTGGTCACGGAATTGGCGATAAAACAATGCTGATGTGCTTTGTCATGCATTGCCCGGATGGCCTCTTCATCCGGGATTTTCGCACCACTGAAAACAGCTTTCGGGGTCAGCACCAGACGGCAGACCCAGAACTTGCCGTCCTCCCGCTGTTCCAGTTCTGCCGAGGCAGAATCTTCATACGACTCCACCGTCAGGCGTTTCTTCGCCGCCAGCGCAAGAAAAGTCTGCATATGGCAGCTGGCCATGGCCGCTGCCAGCATCTGTTCCGGATCAGCACCGAAGGTATTACCGGCACCACCAGCGTCGATACTGACATCAGGCTGAAAGGCAATAGTGTGGCGGCGTTCAAACCCCTCATGGGAGAAGTCACCCGCCTTATGCCACTGAACATTGATAACGTGATCGGCCATAACTCAGTCCTGCAGGGTTTTACGGATGGTGAAAGCACCGCGCAGATCGCCGACATTGAAGCCACGCGCCTTATCCTGCGGATACAGCTCCGCCAGCCGCGCTGTCACCGGTTCTGACAAGGCCACACCGTGACAGGTCACGCACAGCCCGGCGGTCGGAATGGCTTTCATATAACGGAATTCACCGTCTGCCACCGTGGTGGCCTCCAGCATTTTCGGGTCTTCACCGGCCTGCTTACGCGCTTCAAATTCTTTCAGCGTCTGCTTTTCCCACGCGTCCGGCTGGTTTTCCGGATTACGGATTTTCAGCGACGTGCGGGCAACATGCCAGCCATCCTTACTCAGGGCGGAAGCAATTTCCGGAGCCTGGGTATTACAGACGGCAATAGCCGCTTCCGGTCCGTCCTGTTCAATGCTTTTCTTCAGTACACCCATCAACTGGGTTCCCAGCGCTTTAGCCTGCATACGGGCTTCGGCGGTGAGTGCTTCAGTATCTTCTGCCTGAACAGGCAGGGCTGCGAGCACAGCCAGAGTCAGTAACAGTCTGCGCATGGGACACCTCACTGGTAGACGCTTGGGTCAACTTCCACTTTGTGAACCGCACCGGACCAGCCATCAAAACCACCGGTCAGCATTTTCACATGGTCAAAACCCATCTGTTTCAGGGTATGGGCCGCCAGCGTGCTGCGGCCACCGTTTTTGCAGTACAGCAGAATCTCGGCCTCTGGATTGGTCAGCGCCGGATGATCACCGACACGGAATTCCAGCACGCCACGGGGGACGTTAACCGCACCCGGCAGATGACCCAGTTCAAATTCAGCCGGCTCGCGTACATCCAGCACCACAGCGCCACCCGACAGCAGGGTTTCTGCGTCATCACAGCTGACCGGGTTGACGGAATTGCGGGCTTCAGCCAGCAGATCTTCTTTTGTTAAAGCCATGTTTCTCTCCTGCTGTTCCGGATAAATTACCGGATAAGCATACAGAAATAATTCGTGAGTACCAACGCTCAGCTGTTCCACCACAGCACACCAGTCAGCAGCAGTGGCCAGGCCACATACGGGCTGAAAATATACCGCCAGATTTTCCACACCGGCACATAACCGACACCATGGATATAACCGGCAATAATGCCCCAGAAAGTGAGGCCCAGCAGTGTCCGGTCGAGAACCGGATAACTGACCCAGGCATCATGACGGGTAAACATCAGCATGCCCGACAGAGCCAGTGCCACCAGCAGGGACAGCATACGCGCCCAGCCCGCATAAAGCGGGCCGTAGTCTTTATAATTAACAGGTCCGGCCATCGGCGCAGTTACTCTTTAACGTCTGCGTCGCGGTCGAAGTCTTCATTCATTTCCAGCCACATTGCATTCAGAATGCCGAATGAACAGGCCAGCAATACACCTAAGATCCAGGCAAAATACCACATAGTTTTTTCTCCTGTTGGCAGCGGCACCGCCGCTGCCTTTTGTGTTCAGAAAATACCGCACTCAGTAAGTGCTGTATTTATTACCTTCAATAAAGTCTGTTGTCAGACGGCCACGCATTTTGTAGTAACCCCAGGCAGTGTACGCCAGGATGATAGGTACAAAGATCATGGCAACCCAGAACATGATGTTCAGGGTCAGCTCACTGGAGACCACGTCCCACAGTGTCAGACTGTGAGATGGATTCGAGCTGGAAGGCATTACAAACGGGAACAGACTCACGCCAGCGGTCAGAATGATGCCGGTAATGGCCAGAGAACTGCTGACAAACGCCAGTGCACAACGGTTAGCCGCTGACATCAGCACAGTAAGCAGCAGACCGGCAAAACCGATAACCGGTGCCAGAATGGTGACCGGATAATCTGAGTAGTTAGCCAGCCACGCACCCTCACGCACTTCAACCACTTTATCCAGCGGCGTTATAACGCCACCCACATCAACGCTGGTTGAAGTAATCACCATGCCGTCGATTCCCATGGCCAGCCAGACGCCAGCCAGGGCAAACAGAGCTGCCACAACAATGGCTGCCAGCAGGGAAACTTTACGCGCCCGTTCCCGCAGGTCGCCATCGGTTTTCATCTGCAGATAAGTACCGCCATGCATCACCAGCATCAGCAGGCTGACCAGACCGGTGACCAGAGCAAACGGGTTCAGCAGAGCCCAGAAAGAACCGGTGTAAGTTGAGCGCATAAACTCATCAATGGTGAACGGTACGCCCAGCAGCAGGTTACCGAAAGCAACACCGAAGACCAGCGCCGGTACAGCACCGCCAATGGTCAGACCCCAGTCCCAGGCACTGCGCCAGCGTGGATCTTCCACTTTCGAACGGTATTCAAAACCAACCGGACGGAAGAAGAGTGCAAACAGCACCAGCAGCATGGCCCAGTAAAAACCGGAGAATGCCACGGCGTAAACCACCGGCCAGGCGGCAAAAATGGCGCCACCGGCAGTAATAAACCACACCTGGTTACCATCCCAGTGCGGACCCACCGTGTTCATCATGACACGGCGTTCGCTGTCAGTACGGCCGATCACACGCAGCAGCGCAGTCACGCCCATATCAAAACCGTCGGTGACGGCAAAGCCGATCAGCAGTACGCCGATCAGTACCCACCAGATAACTTTTAATACTTCGTAATCCATGATCTGCTCCTTACGCCGGATCTTTTACAGCCTGAGCCGGTGCAGCAACCGCACCAGAGGCTTTCTGTTCATGGTAGTAACGACCGGTATGCAGCGCAGAAGGTCCCATGCGGCCAAACTTGAACATCAGGTAGACCTCAGCAACCAGCAGCAGAGTGTAGAGGCCGATAAAGCTGCCCAGACTCAGGAACAGGTCGCCCATCGACAGTGACGAAACACCCAGATGCGTCGGCAGCACTTCACCGATAGCCCATGGCTGACGGCCGAACTCGGCTACAAACCAACCCATTTCACAGGCAATCCATGGCAGCGGAATCGCCCACAGATGCGCTTTAAGCAGCCAGGGTTTCTGTTCCACGGTATTGCGGATACTGGACCAGAATGACAGTGCAATCATCGCCAGCATCAGGAAACCGATGGCCACCATGATGCGGAAAGTCCAGAACATAGGCGCCACATGCGGGATACTGTCTTCGACGGCCATTTTGATCTGAGCTTCGGTCGCATCAACCACATTTTCAGTGTATTTCTTCAGCAGCAGGCCGTAACCCAGATCGTCTTTCAGCGCATCAAAAGCAGCGACTGTCGGTTCGGATTTATCACCCGCACGCATTTTTTCCAGCAGTGCATACGCTTCCATACCACGACGGATACGCTCTTCGTGTTCCGCTTTCAGGTCGATCAGACCGGTAACTTCTTCCGTGGTGGAACGGGTTGCAATCAAGCCCATAACACCCGGAATTTTCACCGCGAAATGGGTTTCCATATCGTCCTGATCAGGGAAGCCGAACAGGGTGAAATCAGCCGGTGGTTCCTGAGTTTCCCATTCTGCTTCAATCGCAGCCAGTTTGGCTTTCTGTACGTCACCCAGTTCATAACCGGATTCGTCGCCCAGAATAATCACCGACAGAATGGCGGCAAAACCGAAGCTTGAAGCAATGGCAAAAGAACGGCGTGCGAATGGCATGTCACGTTTTTTCAGCAGGTAGTAACTGGAAATACCCAGTACAAACATGGCGCCTGTTACATAACCGGCAGAGGTGGTGTGCACGAATTTAACCTGAGCAACCGGGTTGAAAAGAACTTCAGCAAAGCTGGTCATTTCCATACGCATGGTGTCGTAATTAAACTCAGCACCAACCGGGTTCTGCATCCAGCCGTTGGCAATCAGAATCCACAGCGCTGACAGGTTGGAACCGATCGCCACCAGCCAGGTCACCGCCAGATGCTGTACGCGGCTCAGACGATCCCAGCCGAAGAAAAACAGGCCGATCATGGTGGATTCCAGGAAGAACGCCATCAGACCTTCAATCGCCAGCGGAGCACCGAAAATATCACCCACATAATGTGAGTAATAAGCCCAGTTAGTACCGAACTGGAACTCCATGGTCAGACCGGTTGTCACACCCAGTGCGAAGTTGATACCGAATAACTTACCCCAGAACTTAACCATGTCCTGGTAAACCTGCTTGCCGGTCATTACGTAGGTCGATTCCATAATCGCCAGAATAAATGACAGGCCCAGCGTCAGGGGGACGAACAGAAAGTGATAAAGCGCGGTAATTGCAAACTGCAGCCGCGAAATATCAACTAGGCTTTCACTGATCATTGCAGATCCTCCGATTGCGAGGGAAGAGTATTTTTAGTTGGTTAAAAAACCGGTTGACGGGAAATAAAGCCCTGTGGGATGTCACGCCCACAGGAGCGGGAAAAATGTCCGCAGAAACGGAAAGATGGAAAACTGATTCAGCCACGTAAAACTCCTCCGGGCACATCAGATTCAGCAAATGCCTTTTCCTGGCCAATGGTGCTGATCCGGATTCCGGACACCATTCTGCCCGGGTGCAGAATATGATCGTCCGGCAGATTAATCAGCGGCAGCATAACGGATTTCCCATAGTTCCCATCTGCGCCAATTTGTCGCAGGGAAAAAGGTATCCACCAGCTGCCGGTAAATAAATGACCTTCACAAAGATACGCTGCCAGCGTAGCAGAAGCGTCACGGTAACGCTCAATATAAGTCTCTCCCAGCGGCAACACACTGTCCGGCAGATCCAGTTCCGGCATGATGACAGTGCCGGGAATATCCACAGAAAAATTATGGTCAAACGTATAAAGCAGATAGAGATTATGCAGTCCGCGCATCTGCAGCACTTTCTGATAAATATCCTGATGGGCAGGTAATGCATCCACCAGAGCACTGCGACGGGAAATAGGATCAAACAGCAGATAACTCAGCTGTTCTTCATCCACCCATTGCTTGACTCTTACCATGCTCAGACCCCGGAAGCCGATTTTCCTGATACCTATGCTCTCCCCCTGAGCAAGGAGCAGGCCAATAAAAAAATAACCTCCGCTGATTTTATTCCACGGAAAAAAAACACTGGCTCAGATCAAGAATGTCACCACGATTCCGCCATAATCGGCGGCAATACCTGCGTTTCTGATCATTATTTACCCGCCCGGCCAGATAACAGAACAGTGCGTTAAATGACCATTCCCTTTACTTTTCTGTCACTCACTGCCAAATTTGACATACATAACTGCCACAGATGACAGAATCATGTCCGATCCTCATTATCAGTCACTCCCGGCCATCTCCTCCCTGCTGGACGCCATTACGGCACCCGCCATTCTGATGGATCGCAACTACCAGATCTGTGCCGCCAATGAAGCCTACCGCCGGACCTTTTCCGCCGATCAGGCGCTGCTTTCCCGCCACTGCTATGAAGTGTCCCACGGTTACCGCGTCCCCTGTGACCAGGCCGGGGAAACCTGCCCGCTGAAACACTGCATCGACAGCGGTCAGCGGCAGCGTATCCTGCATATCCATAACACCCCCAACGGTCGTGAACACGTTGATGTCGAACTAAATCCGATCCGCGATGAGGAAGGCGAAATCCGCTTCTTTGTCGAAGTCATGCATCCGGTCGGCCACGACGACCGCAACCTCGACCGCCATATGATCGGCTACAGTCCGGCTTACACCCATATGCTGGAGTTACTGAGCCGCGCCGCGCCCAGCGATATCAGCGTGCTGCTGCTGGGGGACTCGGGTACCGGTAAGGAGCTGGCGGCCCAGTATCTGCACAGCCACAGCCCGCGGGCCGGAGCCCCCTTTGTTACCGTGGAATGCTCAGGGCTGACCGAAAGCCTGTTTGAAAGTGAGCTGTTCGGCCATGAGAAAGGGGCCTTCACCGGCGCCACACACCGCAAACCCGGCCTGGTTGAAGCCGCCCGTGGCGGCACCCTGTTTCTCGACGAAGTCGGGGACATTCCACTCGGCATGCAGGTCAAGCTGCTGCGCCTGATTGAAAGCGGCAGTTACCGCCCGGTCGGCAGCGTAACGCCCCGCCAGGCCGATTTCCGCCTGATCTGCGCCACCCACCGCGATCTGGAAGAGATGGTCGCCAGTGATACTTTCCGTAAAGACCTGTTTTACCGTATCAGTCCTTTCCCGGTGCACCTGCCCTCCCTGAATGAACGTCCGGAAGATATCATCCCGCTCGCGACCCACCTGCTCGAACAACTGAGCACCCAGCGACCACTGCAGTTATCAGATGCCGCCTGCGACTGGCTGATCAGCCGGGCCTACCCGGGCAATATCCGTGAACTGCGCAATCTGCTGGAACGCGCCAGCCTGTTGTGCGACGGCATGCTGATTGAACCGGAACATCTGCAACCCGGTCGTGGCGACAGCGTCGCCGCCGGAAAAACCCCCGCCCTGCTCAGCGGTGAAGAAATCCTGCCACTGGCCGATCTGGAAAATACCTATTTAAGCCGTATCTCCCGCGCCTATACCGGGGACAACAATACTCTGGCGCAGAAACTGGGCGTCAGCGAACGCACCCTGTACCGCAAACTGAAACAACTACGGGAAAAAGACAGCGAAGATGATTTCTGATAAATCATTCAATAATTAATCAGATATCTAAATCACCTCAGTGTTGCCATTTCTGGTTTCGCAGCCTGTATTTTTAGGCCAGAATAACCTTATAAGATAGTCCTATAACGAACTGATCAAGGTACACGGAACGTCACCCTCCCGGTGGAAACAGCACCGGACAGACAGCTGTCGCCGTACCTCAGCGGTAGCGGCCCGTGACCCGCACAACTGGATTAAAACATGGCTGTTGAGCTCCGTGAAAACCCCCGCTTTCCGACCTATTTCAATGCCCGGCTGACACTCGCAGATGGCCAGACCTATGACTGCCAGGTGCTCGATTATTCACAGTCCGGTATGCATCTCTACTGGCCCCACGAGATGCCGGAAGATACCAGCGGCCTGCACACCCTGCATCTGCAGCTGGAAGATGAAAAACTGACCGTACCGGTGGAATGGGTTCACCGCCATGAACAGAATGTCGGCCTGCGCCTGCAGGAACACAACGACAAACTGTTTCTGAAACTGCAGGAATTCAATCAGGAACACCGCAAAAGCAAAACGCTGGATGCCGCCAAGCAGAAAAAATACCTGGCCATCCTGCAGAAGGAAGTGAACGCACTCAGTGACCGGCTGCCGAAAAAATGGCTGCCGGATTTTCTCGAAGCAACCTTCGAAAAAGCCAACCTTGCCCACAACACCACCGAACAACAGCAATGGCTGCGGCTGGAAAAACAGGCCAAGGAACAGGCAGCTAAATTACTGCGCCAGTTCAATGGCAATATTGAACGCCAGTTCAGCCGCTGGCAGGAAGGCAAAGGTGAATACATTCCCGATCATGAAGCCGAATCCGGTGAACTGCAGCTGGCACTGGTACAGCAGGCAGATTTCGAAGACTGGCTGCTGGCCAAAGTCACCGCCTCACATCTGCAGTCACGGCTGGCTCACCTCACCTTCGAACTGCGCCAGTTACTCGATACCCTCAGCAGTGCCCCCATCGAACACTGCTTCAACCCGCTCGGCCCGACCACCGTCACCGAAGCCTTCCGCGATGCCCTGGAGCAGCTGCAGCTGCCACAGGAAGCCCGGGCACTGGCCTTTGAAGTGTTTGAACAGGTCGCCGGTACCATACTGCAGAACAGTTATCAGGAACTGATCAGCCAGATCGACATCCCGCTGACCTTCCGCTACCGCCGCCCGCCGCCACCGCAGCAGCACACACCGGTGCCACAGCCACAGGATGGTGGCTTCAGTCCCGCCGACGTCAGTGCGGATGCCTTCAAGGCAGCGGCACCGGCCATGTCTGCCACTGCACCAGCCTATCCGGGCGGCGACAGCATGCAGAACTTCCAGCGCCATCAGCAGGAAGCCCGTCAGGCTTATGCCAATATCCAGAACCTGCTCAAGCTGCGTTATCAGCGGCTGGAACCGGCGACTGAGGATGCCCTGCCCGAAGCACAGCCGGAACAGGTCTCAGAAGTGGTCAGCCATCTGGCGCTGAACAGCTCACTCGGCTCCGTTGATGTGCTGAAAAGTGTCGAACAGGCGCTGGCGGCACAGGATGTCAGTCTGCCCATCGAATCCCGCGATGCCATCGACACCCTTGAGCATGTCACCCAGCACCTGCTCGAAAGCGATCAGGTATCCGACTTTATCAAACCCTTTATCGAACAGCTGGGCTGGCCACTGCTCAATCTGATGCTGAAAGACGCCAGTCTGCTGTTTAATCCGGATCATCCCGGCCGCCTCATCCTCAACCTGCTGGCCAAACTGGGACAACTGACCACCAGTGGCGAAGCCCAGCTGGCGCGTAAACTGGAAAGCCTGATTGCACCGGTTGGCGGTCAGCTGGAAACCGACGAAAGCTCACTCGAAGAATTGCTGGAAAGCCTGCAGGGCATGGTCACCAACGCTGAGCGCAAAGCCCGCCAGAATGCTGAACGTGTCGCACAGGCTGCCGAGGGAGAACACCGGCTGCAGGAAGTGCGCAGTCAGGTGGAGCAGCAGCTGGGCAAAGACATCGCCAACCGCACTCTGCCCGGCAGTGTTGTCGACTGGCTGCAGAATGGCTGGCAGCAGATGCTGACCCTGCTGCTGCTGCGCGAAGGTCAGGACAGCAAACGCTTCCGCGGTGCCGTCAAACTCTACCGTCAGGTACTGGTGCTGTTTAACCCCGACAACAGCGGCCGCCGGGAACTGCTGAAGCGTTTTGAACCCATGATGGATCTGGCGCGCAGTGAAATGGACCGTCTCAACGGCAGTCTGCCGGAACACCAGCGCTGGTACAGCGATATCATGCAGGCGGCGGAAGAGCATCTGAGTCAGGGCACCATCCGCGAAGCCGTCGACCTGCCGGCCTTTGTCGCCAAGCCGGCGGAAATTGTGCCGGAAGGCCGCGGTATGCGCCGCGCCATGAATCTGCAGGTCGGAGACTGGCTGCTGCTCACCGATCAGGATCAGTCCGTGTCGGTGGTCTGGATCGCGCAGGACGCCTCGCGCTTTGCCTGTGTCAACCACAGCGGCATGAAGGTGGTGGATTTCACCCTCGCCGAACTGGCTGCCGCGTTCGATGAGGGCCGGGTGAAACGTCTGTACGAACAGGAAGAGTCGGCCGTTGACCGCGGCGTCGACAAACTGGTGCAGCAGATTTACCGCGACCTGTCAGAGCAGGCCAACATCGACCCGCTGACCGGCCTGATCAACCGCCAGCATTTCCTGCGTCTGCTGCAGGAGCGCTTTATGGCCAGCCTGCGCGCCGCCTCCGGTGGCACCCTGTGCATGATCGATATTGATCAGTTCAAACTGATCAATAAAAACTACGGTGTCGACGGCGGCGATGCCTGCCTGCAGACCGTCGCCACGCTGCTGGAAGACACGGAAAACACCCTCTGCTCACGTCTGGGCAGCAATGAGTTCGCCATCTTCTTCCGTCATAAGGATATGAATGAAACCCTGCCGGCCGTACGCCAGCTGCAGAAACAGATTGAAAACACCAACATCGACAGCGATGCCGGCGCCTTCCGCATTCACGTCAGTATCGGCCTTGCCGCCATGACAGCGGATCTGAGCGACGTCTCCGATCTGATCGAACAGGGCGAATCCGCCTGCCTGATCGCGAAAGAAAAAGGCGGCAGCCGCATTGAGCAGTACCGTCCGGATGACGAAAGCCATCAGCGTCAGGATCAGTTTATGGCGTGGGGCAACAAGCTCAATCAGGCCCTCAGCAACAACCAGCTGCAGGTGCTGTGCGTTCCGGTCAATCCGATTCAGGAGCGGCATAAATCATCACGCCAGTATGAGGTGATGATCAGTATTCAGGATGGCAGTGGAGCCCAGATTCCGCCGATGGATTACCTGCAGGCCGCGGAAAATTACAACCGCATGTACGCCCTCGACCGCTGGACCATTGAACAGCTGGTGCAGTGGCTGGCGGATAATCCACAGACAGCGGCAGGCATCAACCGCTTTATGCTGCGTCTGTCCGGCCACGCCATCAACGACGAAAGCCTGCTGGCTTACATTTTTGAACAGGCGCGCGAGAAAGATGTGCCGGTGAAAAAACTGTGCTTCGAACTGAATGAAACATCCGCCATCCGCAACCTCGAGGATGCCGCCGACTTCATGCACGAGATGCGCAGCCTGGGTTGCCAGTTTGTGCTGTCCGACTTCGGTACCGGGCAGTCTTCCTTTGAGTACCTCAAGGCCCTGCCGGTGGACTATGTGAAAATTGACCACAATTTCATCTCCGGGCTGCATACCAGCTCGGCGGATTACGCGCTGGTCAAATCCATTCAGGAAATCACCCACTTCATGGCCAAGAAGACCATTGCCGAATACAGCCCCAACAACAGCGTATGGGAGATCCTGCGCACCATCGGTATCGACTTCATTATCAGCGCCCCGTCAGAGCACCAGACACTGGAGCAGCTGGCGCAACACTAAGTTGTGATCACCCCCGCCCCCCATTGGTGGCGGGGGTTAATGAAACTGCAGTGTTAACCGGTGTACAATCCGCCCTCTTTCAGCCGTCGGTTTATATACCATGAAGTTACCCGTCAGCCTGTTTCTGCTGACCCTGCTCAGTGCCTGCTCTGTCGGCAACCTGCCCGGCAACCTTTCCCGTTCCATGATGAACCAGGACGACCCGGCTATCGTAGAGGCCGGCGCCCCGGCCTATCTGCTGCTGCTCGACGCCCTGATTCTCACCTATCCGGATGACGAAGACTTCCTGCTCGCCGGCTCCCGCCTGTATGGCGCCTATGCCGGCGTATTCGCCACCGATCCGGCGCAGGCCAAAAGCATGGCCGACAAAGCCATGGGCTACGCCCGCCGCGCCTTATGCGAATACGATGACGATGCCTGTCTGCTACTCGATGGCCCGCTGGAAAATATCCGCCCGGCGCTGGACGAAGACTATGACGACGATGACCTGCCGGTGTTCTATGCCATGGCCGTGGCCTGGGCCGGCTGGATTCAGGCCAACTCAGATGACTGGAACGCCATCGCTCAGCTGAGCAAGGTAAAAACCATTATGGAATGGGTCGCCACCCTGGACCCGGCCTACGATCACGCTACAGTGCAGGTGTATCTCGGGGTACTGGAAACCCAGCTGCCACCAACGCTGGGCGGCAAACCCGAGCTGGGCCGGGAATACTTCGAAAATGCCATACGTTTAAGTGACGGACACAACCTGATGGCCAAGGTGCTGTATGCCAAGCAGTACGCGCGGCTGATGTTCGATCAGGAACTGCATGACCGGCTGCTGCAGGAAGCGCTGCAAGCCGACCCGCAAAGCGAAGGACTGACGCTGATTAACCGACTGGCTCAGAAGCAGGCAAAGAACCTGCTGGCCGGATCTGCTGACTATTTTGAGTGAGATCTTATGAAACTGCTGACCACCCTGGCCCTCGTGCTGAGCATGCTGGCCCCTGCTGTTCAGGCAGCAACACTGAAAATTGCCACACTGGCGCCGGATGGCACCAACTGGATGAAGGAAATGCGCCAGGCGGCAGCCACCGTCAAAGAAGAAACCGGCGGCCGGGTGAAAATCAAATACTTCCCCGGTGGGGTGCAGGGCAGTGACAAAAGTGTGCTGCGCAAGATGCGCATCAATCAGCTGCAGGGCGGCATGATGTCCATCGGCGCCCTGTCTCACGTCACCAATCTTACCCAGCTGTACAGCCTGCCATTCACGTTCCGCAATCTGGACGAAGTCCGCACGGTGCGGGAAGCCTTCGACCCCTACATTGCTTCAGCCCTGCAGGATAACGGCTATGTGCTGCTTGGCCTGTCGGAAGGCGGTTTCGCTTACCTGATGTCTGACAGCCCGCTGAAAACGTCGGCCGACGTGCGCAGCAAGAAAGTCTGGGTACCGGAGGGCGACCCGGTCAGCCAGACCATTTTCGTTAACGGCGGTGTTGAGCCGATTTCCCTGCCGGTATCCGATGTTTACACCAGTCTGCAGACCGGCCTGATTGATACCGTCGCCGTTAACCCGACCACCTCCATCGCCCTGCAGTGGCACACCCGGCTGAAGTACGCCACCGACTTCCCGCTGGTATTCCTGTTCGGCATGCTGGTTGTTGATGAGCGCGCCTTTGCCAAACTCAGTGCCGGCGATCAGGCCATCGTCAGCCGCGTGATGAAAGAAACCTTCCACCGTCTGGATCTGCAGAATGAAAAGGACGAACAGGGAGCCCGTCAGGCGCTGATCAGCAACGGCATGGAATTTGTGGAGCTGTCAGAAGAAGACAAAGTGGCCTGGCGTGAACTGGCTGCCAAAGCCATGTCCGACCTGCGTGAACAGGATGTCTATCCGGCTGACGTTTATCAGAAACTGACTGACACTCTGAACAGCCAGCGTCAGAACTGACTATGGCCGCCCTGCTGCGCATACTGCACCGCGCCGAAGATGCAGTCCTGGTGATGCTGTTGCTGGTCATGATCGCTCTGGCCGGCTTCGATATCCTGTCCCGCCTGCTGTTCGGTGGTGGCGTGCTGTGGATTCCGCCAACACTGCGCGTGATGGTGCTGTGGGTGGGCCTGCTCGGCGCGCTGGTTGCCACCCGTTCGCGTGAACATATCGCCATCGACCTGATCAACCGTCTGGCCGGCGACCGTGTCAAACGCTGGCTCAGTGTCCTGACCTCCGCTTTTGCCGCCGTTGTCTGTGGTGTGATTGCCTGGCACGCCGGCGAGTTCGTGCGCTACGCCTGGGAATTCGGTGACGTGGCCTTCGGACGTGTCCCCGCCTGGCCACTGCAGCTGATTATTCCCCTCAGCTTCGGCCTGATGGCTGTGCGTTTTGTTCTGCAGGCACTCGGCAGTGCCCTGTACGGTCTGCCGGAGAAAGCCGCATGAGTATTCTGGTACCACTGATTCTACTGTTCCTGGCCCTTGCCGGAGCCCCTCTGTTCACGGTCATTGCCGCCTCAGCCCTGTGGGGCTACTACCAGACCGATGTCGACCTGCAGGCCATGGCGGTGAGTATTTATCAGGTCGCCGAGATGCCGGTGCTGATCGCCATTCCGTTGTTTACCTTTGCCGGCTACCTGCTGGGTGAGAGCAAAGCGCCACAGCGGCTGGTGCGCATCACGGATGCCTTCCTCGGCTGGATGCCCGGCGGGCTGGCCATCGTGGCGCTGGCAGCCTGTGCTCTGTTCACCGCTTTTACCGGTGCTTCCGGTGTCACCATCGTCGCACTGGGCGCCCTGCTGGTACCTGCGCTGCAGAAAGCCGGCTACCGTGAATCCTTCAATCTCGGACTGGTGACCACCTCAGGCAGTCTCGGCCTGCTGTTTGCGCCGTCCCTGCCACTGATTCTCTATGGCGTTGTCGCACAGCAGATGGCACTCGATACCCCGGTCAGCATCGATGACCTGTTTATCGCCGGTCTGCTGCCTGGTGGGCTGATGCTGCTGGCACTGTCACTGTACAGCGCCTGGCAAACCCGCGGCATCCAGCGCGAGCAGCGCCCGTTCGATAAAAAAGAAGCACTGGCTGCGATAAAGGATTCAATCTGGGAAATACCGCTGCCGTTTGTGATTCTCGGTGGCATCTACGGTGGTTTCTTTGCGGTATCCGAAGCCGCCGCCCTGACGGCCTTTTATGTGTTGATTGTGAGCGTGGTGATCCGCCGCGAAATCAGCCTCACCGCCCTGCCGCAGGTGATGCGTGACTCAATGAAACTGGTCGGTGCCATTCTGCTGATTCTGGCGGTTTCCATCGCCTCAACCAACTATATGGTCGATGCCGGCGTGCCGGAGCAGATCTTCGGTTATATTCAGGCGCACATCAGTGACCCGTTCACCTTCCTGCTGCTGTTGACCATTTTCCTGCTGGTACTGGGCATGATGCTGGATATCTTCTCAGCCATCGTCATTATGATTCCCATCATTCTGCCGATTGCCGTGGAATATGGTATTCATCCGATCCATCTGGGCATTCTGTTCCTGGCCAATATGCAGCTGGGCTACTTCACTCCACCGGTCGGTATGAACCTGTTCATCGCCAGCTTCCGCTTTAATAAGCCGGTGATGACGCTGTATCGGGCAACCATCCCCTTCTTCTTTATTCTGCTGGCCTGTGTACTGTTGATTACCTACCTGCCCTGGCTGAGCCTCGGCTTACTGTAGAACGCTGTACCCAGCGACATAGAGGCGCCTTCCGGCGCCTTTTCTGTCTGCCCGGCACCTCAGCCTCAGCCTTAGCATCAAAGCAGGCGCCAGGGAGAAAGGCGGGGATTTCCCTCAGGCACAAAAAAACCCGCAACCTCTGCAGGTGGCGGGCTTTTCAATAAGCCGGAGCTTATTCGTCGTCAGCTACTTCAACAACGTCTTCTGCTTCAACAACAGGACGGTCGACCAGCTCAACATAGGCCATAGGTGCATTATCACCGGCACGGAAACCACATTTCAGAATACGAATGTAGCCACCAGGACGGGACTGATAACGCGGGCCCAGATCTGTGAACAGTTTACCTACTGCTTCTTTGCTCCGGGTACGGGCAAAGGCCAGACGGCGATTAGCAACTGAATCCTCTTTAGCCAGAGTAATCAGCGGCTCAGCTACACGACGCAGCTCTTTCGCTTTTGGCAGAGTAGTCTTGATAATTTCATGCTCGAACAGGCTCACAGCCATGTTTTTAAACATGGCCTGACGGTGTGCGCTTGTACGATTGAAGTGACGACCACTTTTACGATGACGCATGGTTAAATTCCTTAACTAACTGAACGTTCCGCTCAGGCTAATACTTTATCGTCGTTGCGGAGGCTGGCAGGTGGCCAGTTCTCCAGATGCATACCCAACGACAGTCCGCGTGAGGCCAGAACGTCTTTGATTTCAGTCAGAGACTTCTTACCTAAGTTCGGTGTCTTCAGCAGCTCAACTTCTGTACGCTGAATCAGATCACCAATGTAGTAGATGTTTTCTGCTTTCAGGCAGTTGGCAGAGCGAACGGTCAGCTCCAGATCGTCCACCGGACGCAGGAGAATCGGATCAATCTCTTCTTCTTCACGCACCTGTTCAACGACTTCGTCGTTTTCCAGATTTACGAAGATAGCCAGCTGCTGCTGCAAGATGGTCGCGGAACGACGGATCGCTTCTTCCGGATCAATAGTACCGTTGGTTTCCAGATCGATAACCAGCTTGTCCAGGTCAGTACGCTGTTCCACACGCGCAGAATCCACGCTGTAAGAAACACGTTTAACCGGGCTGTAAGTGGCATCCAGCTGGAGTTTGCCAATCGCCTTGGTCTCTTCGTCATTCTGGTTACGGGCTTCAACAGTCTCGTAACCACGGCCGGAAGCGACTTTCAGGCTCATTTTCAGCTCAGCGCCTTCGCCAAGGTTTGCGATGACGTGATCCGGATTGGCAATTTCAACGCCATGATCCAGTTGAATATCGGCAGCTGTCACTGTGGCCGGACCGGTTTTGGTCAGGCTCAGGATCGCTTCGTCACGTTCATGTAATTTGACCGCAACACCCTTCAGGTTGAGCAGGATTTCAATAACGTCTTCCTGAACGCCCTCAATTGCACTGTACTCGTGCAGAACGCCGTCGATTTCACATTCAACGATTGCAGCACCCGGCATTGAAGACAGCAGGATACGACGCAATGCGTTGCCCAGAGTATGGCCAAAACCACGCTCCAGCGGCTCAAGTGTTACCTTGGCGTGGGTATTGTTTACCTCATCCACCTGAATATGGCGAGGAGTCAAAAATTCATTAACTGCACGCTGCATAGCTGCCCCTTAAATTCCTCTAGATTACTTAGAGTAAAGTTCCACGATCAGGTTTTCGTTGATCTCTGCTGGGAGATCAGCGCGCTCAGGAACTGCTTTGAAAGTTCCTTCCATCTTGCCGGAATTAACATCGATCCAGCCACAGTCAGCACGCTGACCAGCCAGTTCCAGAGAGGTTTTGATACGGTCCTGATTCTTCGCTTTTTCGCGAACAGTAACCACATCACCGCTCTTAATCTGGTAAGAAGGAATGTTCACAGTCTGTCCGTTCACTGCAATCGCCTTATGGCTGACCAGCTGACGGGATTCTGCGCGGGTTGAACCGAAGCCCATGCGGTATACAACGTTATCCAGACGGGATTCCAGCAGTTGCAGCAGGTTTTCACCGGTTGCACCTTTACGGCGCGCTGCTTCTTTGTAGTAGCTGCGGAATTGTTTTTCCAGGATACCGTACAGACGACGTACTTTCTGCTTCTCGCGCAGCTGCAGACCGTAGTCAGACAGACGACCGCGACCAGCACCGTGTACGCCAGGCTTAGTTTCCAGTTTACATTTAGTGTCTAAAGCGCGCACGCCGCTTTTCAGGAACAGGTCAGTTCCTTCACGACGGGACAGCTTACACTTAGGACCAATATAACGTGCCATTTCTCAGCCTCCTTATACGCGACGCTTCTTAGGTGGACGACAGCCGTTATGTGGGATCGGCGTAACATCAGTGATGTTGCTGATCTTATAACCACATGCGTTCAGAGCGCGGACTGCAGACTCACGGCCAGGACCAGGACCTTTAACTTCAACGTCCAGGTTTTTCAGACCGTATTCTTTTGCAGCTTCACCAGCGCGCTCGGCAGCAACCTGAGCGGCGAAAGGAGTGCTTTTACGGGAACCACGGAAACCAGAACCACCGGCAGTTGCCCATGACAGAGCATTACCCTGACGGTCGGTGATGGTCACAATGGTGTTGTTAAAAGAGGCATGAATGTGGGCGATGCCGTCCACTACCGTCTTTTTAACCTTTTTCTTGGTTGATCTTTGTGGCTTAGCCATTTGATAAATCCTGCTTTTAATATCAACACTGCAACAAGTCGAATGCAGCTACACTAAAAGTCCGGCCCGTAAGTAATTACTTACGGATCGGCTTGCGCGGACCTTTACGGGTACGGGCATTTGTTTTAGTACGCTGACCACGAAGTGGCAGGCTGCGACGGTGGCGGATGCCACGGAAACAAGCCATATCCATAAGACGTTTGATGTTCATCTGCACTTCACGGCGCAGATCACCTTCAACCGTATATTTAGCTACTTCGTTACGAACAACATCCAGCTGGTCTTCGTTCAGATCACCGATTTTGGTGGTCTCAGCGATGCCGGTAGCGGCACAGATCTGCTGGGCAGTAGTCTTACCAACGCCATAGACGTAGGTCAGAGAAATCACTGCATGCTTGTTGTCAGGAATATTGACACCGGCAATACGGGCCATGTCTAACTCCGTTACACTTTACTTGATGAAAGGGCGCAGAATACTACAGGTGGCTTGATCATAAATCAAGCCACCTGACAGTATTTACTACACCCGACCAGGTCGGGGGATTAACCCTGACGTTGTTTGTGCTTGGGATCTGAACAGATCACGCGCACGCTGCCGTTACGGCGAATGATTTTGCATTCACGGCAGATTTTTTTAACAGACGCACGTACTTTCATGACAGTCTCCTAAATCCGGCTCAACGGGTTGAGCCGAAATTCTTCAGATTTGCTTTCTTCATCAGTGATTCGTACTGGTGCGACATCAGGTGTGACTGCACCTGAGACATAAAGTCCATTACGACCACCACCACGATCAGCAGAGAGGTACCACCGAAATAGAACGGTATACCGAAACCAACGACCAGAAACTCAGGCATCAGACACACCAAGGTGATGTACAGAGATCCGAACAGAGTCAGGCGCCCCAGAACACCGTCGATATACTTGGCGGTCTGGATACCCGGGCGGATACCCGGGATAAAAGCACCTGATTTCTTCAGGTTTTCGGCAACGTCTTTCGGGTTGAACATCAACGCCGTGTAGAAGTAGCAGAAGAAAATAATGCCGGCAGCAAACAGGACGATGTACAGCGGCTGGCTTGGCGCCAGAGCCATACTGATATCCTGCAGCCATTCCATACCTTCACCCTGACCGAACCACTGTCCCAGCGACGCCGGGAACAACAGCAGAGAAGAAGCGAAGATAGCGGGAATCACACCGGCCATATTCAGTTTAAGCGGCAGATGACTGGTCTGAGCAGCAAACATCTGACGACCCTGCTGGCGCTTGGCGTAGTTAATGGTGATCCGGCGCTGACCGCGTTCAACGAACACGACAAAACCGATCACAGCTACTGCCAGTGCAGCAATCGCCAACAGAACCAGAATATTCAGATCACCCTGACGGGCAGATTCGAACGCCTGGCCAATTGCACTCGGCAAGCCTGCAACAATACCGGCAAAGATCAGGATGGAAATACCGTTACCGATACCACGTTCGGTAACCTGCTCACCCAGCCACATCATGAAGACCGCACCAGCCACGAAGGACGGCACCGCCGCGATGTAGAAATCAATGCCTGAAGAAAAGGTAACGCCCTGGCCGGCAAGGCCGGCCGAGACGCCGAAGGCCTGGATCGTCGCCAGCACCACAGTCCCGTAACGGGTGTACTGGGTGATTTTGCGACGTCCGGCTTCGCCTTCTTTCTTCAGTTGTTCAAGCTGGGGACTCACCGCCGTCAGCAATTGCATGATAATGGACGCAGAGATGTAGGGCATAATACCCAGCGCCAGAATACTCATGCGCTCCAGTGCACCACCGGAGAACATGTTGAACATCTCCAGGATCGTGCCCTGATTCTGTTCAAACAGACGCGCCAATGCATCCGGATTAATACCCGGCACCGGAATATGGGTGCCAATCCGATATACCACAATCGCAAGGAAGACAAAGCGGATACGTGCCCAGAGTTCACCCATACCGCTCTGCATTCCCTGTGGGAGTCCTTGCCTAGCCATTAGTCTTCGACCTTTCCACCTGCTGCTTCAATAGCAGCTTTAGCACCTTTAGTGACTTTCAGACCTTTAACGGTTACTGCTTTAGCCACTTCACCAGACAGAATCACACGAGCTTCTTTGATCTTCTCGCCGATAACGTCTGCTGCTTTCAGTGCCGCCAGATCAACCACATCGCCTTCAACCAGAGTCAGTTCGTTCAGGCGGATTTCCGCAACGAACGGTGCTTTGCGGGAAGCAAAGCCAAACTTTGGCAGACGACGGTGAATTGGCATCTGACCGCCTTCAAAGCCCGGAGCCACTTTGCCGCCGGAACGTGATTTCTGACCTTTGTGACCACGGCCACCGGTTTTACCCAGACCAGAGCCGATACCACGGCCTACACGTTTGGCAACAGGCTTAGAACCAGGAGCTGGGCTCAATTCGTTGAGACGCATATTACTCCCCTTCTACCTTAACCATGTATTGAACTTGGTTGATCATACCGCGGACAGAAGGAGTATCTTCCAGCTCAACAGTATGACCAATGCGACGCAGACCCAGACCTTTCATGGTCTCGCGGTGCTTAGGCAGCTTGCCGATGGTGCTGCGGGTCTGGGTTACTTTTACGGTTTTCTTAGCCATAACGAATTACCCCAGAATGTCTTCAACAGACTTGCCGCGCTTGGCTGCAACTTCTTCCGGAGACTTCATCTGTGCCAGTGCATCAAAAGTTGCACGCACAACGTTCACCGGGTTGGTTGAGCCGTAGCATTTAGCCAGTACGTTCTTAACACCAACCATTTCCAGAACGGCGCGCATTGCACCACCGGCAATAATACCGGTACCTTCTGAAGCAGGCTGCATGTAGATCTGTGAACCGGAATGACGGCCACGGACCGGGTACTGCAGAGTGCTGCCGTCCAGCTGGACGTTAACCATGTTGCGTTTGGCCTGTTCCATTGCTTTCTGAATAGCAGTCGGAACTTCACGGGATTTACCGCGACCGAAACCTACACGGCCGTTTCCGTCACCGACAACGGTCAGAGCGGTAAAGGCGAAAATACGACCACCTTTTACCACTTTGGCTACGCGGTTAACCTGAACCAGCTTTTCCTGCAGTTCGCTTTCGTTACGTTCTTGACGTTCATTATTTGCCATGATCTTTACCCTTAGAATTCCAGGCCGTTTTCACGAGCCGCGTCAGCCAGGGCTTTAACACGACCATGGTATTTAAAACCGGAACGGTCAAATGCAACTTTTGTGACGCCGGCAGCTTTCGCACGCTCAGCAATCAGCTGACCAACTTTGGTCGCTGCATTTACGTTACCAGTCCCCTCAGTGCGCAGATCAGCTTCTACTGTAGAAGCGGTAGCCAAGACAGTAGCGCCATTGGCAGAGATGATCTGAGCATAGATGTGTCTGGGCGTACGGTGGACGCACAGACGTACCGCGCCTTTCTCACGGATATGTACGCGAGTTTTGGAGGCACGGCGCAGACGAGCTTTTTTCTTCTCATTCATGGCCTAGACCTTACTTTTTCTTGGCTTCTTTACGACGCACGTTTTCATCAGCATAACGTACACCCTTACCTTTATACGGCTCAGGCGGACGGTAGCCACGGATCTCAGCTGCAACCTGACCTACCTGCTGCTTGTCGATGCCTTTGATGACCACTTCGGTCTGGCTCGGTGTTTCAGCAGTAACGCCTTCCGGCAGTTCGTAGTCGATTGGGTGAGAGAAGCCCAGAGACAGATTCAGGGTTTTGCCGGAAGCTTTGGCACGGTAACCAACGCCCTGCAGAACCAGTTTCTTTTCAAAGCCAACACTGACACCGGTAACCATATTGTTTACCAGGGCACGGAAAGTACCGGCCAGAGCATTGGATTGCTTGTCGCCTGCTTTAGGAGCGAAGGTCAGTACATTCTCTTCCTGTTTGATTTCAACAGCAGAGTGCACATCCAGCTCAAGCTGGCCTTGCTTGCCTTTAACGGCGATTTTATCACCAGCCAGCTTAACTTCTACGCCGGCAGGAATTTGTACGGGAGCTTTAGCTACGCGGGACATCGTTAAAACTCCTTAGAATACGGTCGCGATAACTTCACCGCCGACACCCGCTGCACGGGCGGCACGATCAGTCATTACGCCTTTGGAAGTAGAAACGATAGCCACGCCCAGACCTGCCTCAACTTTTGGCAGTTCTGCAGAGCTACGGTACTGACGCAGACCAGGGCGGCTTACGCGCTGGATACGTTCAATAACTGGCTTACCTTCATAGTATTTCAGGTCGATGCTCAGAGTCGGCTTGGCCGCTTCATCGACGGAAAAACCATTGATGTAACCTTCAGATTCAAGCACCTGGGCTACAGACTTCTTGATTTTTGAAGACGGCATGCTCACAGACGTATGACCAGCTTGCTGGGCATTACGAATGCGGGTGAACATGTCCGCCAACGTATCTTGCATACTCATTTAATAGTTACCTCTGTTGTACAGCGCCCCGGCACATACAGGAACGGCGCACCTGAAATCAGGTACGCCACTCATGCAAGCCGGGAATTGCTTACCAACTAGCTTTTTTAAGGCCCGGTACATTACCCTTCATGCCTTCTTCACGCAACTTAATCCGTGAAAGCTTGAACTTACGGTATACACCGTGTGGGCGACCGGTCATCTGGCAACGACGCTGCTGGCGGCTTGAGGACGAATCCCGAGGCAGCTTCTGCAGGGCCATTTGCGCATTCCAACGATCTTCATCAGAAGAATTCACATTGCTGATAATTGCTTTCAGCTCAGCGCGTTTGGCAGCGTACTTCTCAACCAGCTTTTCACGCTTCAGTTCACGCTGTTTCATGCTAATTTTAGCCATGACAAACTCCTTAGTTACGGAACGGGAACTGCAGCGCTTTCAGGAGAGCGCGGCCTTCTTCGTTGGTTTTTGCAGTGGTTGTGATAGTCACATCCATACCGCGGACCTTGTCTACTTTGTCGTAGTCGATTTCCGGGAAGATGATCTGCTCTTTCACACCCATGCTGTAGTTACCACGGCCATCGAAAGACTTGCCGTTAATACCACGGAAGTCACGCACACGTGGCAGAGCAATATCGATCAGACGATCCATAAACTCCCACATGCGGTCACGACGCAGGGTAACTTTACAGCCGATTGGCCAGCCTTCACGCAGTTTGAACGCGGCGACTGACTTACGTGCCTTGGTGACTACCGCTTTCTGACCTGCGATTGCTTCCATTTCAGCAACCGCGTTCTCCAGCAGTTTTTTGTCGCCCAGTGCTTCACCAACACCCATGTTCAGGGTGATTTTGGTGATGCGAGGCACTTCCATTACGTTTTTGTAACCAAACTCTTCAGTCAGCTTGGCTACTACTTCTTTGCTATACAGGTCTTGTAAACGAGACATAGTAGTACCAGCTCCTATCAGGCGTCGACTTGATCGCCAGTGGATTTGAAGATACGTACCTTGCTCTCACCTTCAACTTTGAAGCCAACACGGTCAGCTTTCTCAGTTTTAGGGTTCCAGATAGCAACATTGGAAGCCTGAATACCAGCTTCTTTTTCAATGATGCCGCCTGGCTGTTGCAGGTACGGGTTTGGTTTCTGGTGTTTTTTCACCATGTTAATACCGGATACCAGCAGGCGGCCGTCGTTCATTACTTTCTGAACCTTGCCACGCTTGCCTTTGTCTTTACCGGCAATAACTACTACTTCGTCGTTCTTACGAATCTTCAACATAACATCCCCTCCCTTACAGCACTTCAGGTGCCAGGGAAATGATTTTCATGAACTGCTCAGAGCGCAGTTCACGAGTCACAGGTCCAAAGATACGGGTACCGATTGGCGCCAGTGAAGCATTCAGAAGAACGGCAGAGTTTACATCAAAACGGATCACAGATCCGTCCGGGCGACGTACGCCTTTTTTGGTACGAACAACCACTGCGTTCATTACCTGGCCTTTCTTCACTTTACCGCGAGGAATTGCTTCCTTAACGGATACCTTAATCAGATCACCGATGCCGGCATAACGACGATGAGAACCGCCCAGTACTTTAATGCACTGTACGCGTTTCGCGCCGCTGTTGTCGGCAACGTCAAGCATGGTTTGAGTCTGGATCATGCCTATCGCTCCTAACTACATGCGCCCGGTATTAAACCTTGGCGGCGCGCTCATCAATACTTACCAACGCCCAAGTCTTGTTTTTAGACAGTGGACGTGACTCTTTTACCGTAACGAGATCGCCGATCTGGCACTCGTTATTGGCATCGTGTGCCATCACCTTGGTAGAGCGTTTCACGAACTTTTTATAGATCGGATGCTTTACAAAGCGCTCAACCAGAACGGTGACGGACTTATCCATCTTGTTGCTTACAACGCGACCAGACAGAGTGCGAACAGTTTTTGCGTTCTCAGTCATGATTATTCACCTGCCTTCTGTGCGAGCACGGTTTTGACACGAGCGATATCGCGACGGGTCTGGCCGATCAGGTGAGTCTGACCCAGCTGACCAGTTGCTTTCTGCATGCGCAGCTTGAATTGATCGCTCAACAGTTCTTCCAGCTGAGATTGCAGCTCAGCCACTGATTTGTTGTTCAGTTCACTTGCTTTCATCACAGCACCGTCCGTTTAACAAATACCGTTTCAAAAGGCAGTTTGGCAGCCGCGAGAGAGAAGGCTTCACGAGCCAGCTCTTCAGATACGCCTTCGATTTCATACAGGACTTTGCCTGGCTGAATCTGGCATACCCAGTACTCAACGCTACCCTTACCTTTACCCATACGAACCTCAAGAGGTTTCTCGGTAATTGGTTTATCCGGAAATACGCGAATCCAGATTTTACCGCCACGCTTCACTTTACGAGTCATTGCACGACGTGCAGCCTCAATCTGACGTGAAGTCAGGCGACCACGTCCAGTAGCCTTCAGAGCGTACTCACCGAAGCTCACTTTGGAGCCACGGATCGCCAGACCGCGGTTGCGGCCGGTCTGAACTTTACGGAACTTCGTACGTTTTGGTAACAACATTACTAAATCCCCTTACGACCGACCGGATTTCTTCTTGCCCTGGCTCTTGGCGCGTTCGCGTACCTCTTGGATACCACCCAGGATCTCGCCTTTGAAGATCCAGACTTTAACGCCAATAACACCATAGGTGGTGTGTGCTTCATAAGTTGCGTAGTCGATATCTGCACGCAGTGTGTGCAGCGGAACACGACCTTCGCGGTACCACTCGGAACGAGCGATTTCAGCACCACCCAGACGGCCACTCACTTGAATCTTGATACCTTCGGCACCGCCACGCAGAGCGTTCTGCACAGCACGCTTCATCGCGCGACGGAACATCACACGACGCTCCAGCTGGCTGGCTACGCTCTGGGCTACCAGCTTGGCATCCAGATCCGGTTTACGAACTTCTTCAATGTTGATGTGTACCGGAATACCCATCAGTTCACTGATGTCTTTACGCAGAACTTCTACGTCTTCGCCTTTTTTACCGATCACGATACCCGGACGGGCAGTGTGAATGGTTACTTTGGCGTTTTGTGCTGGACGCTCAATAACGACCTTGCTCACTGATGCCTTTTCCAGGCGCTTTTCGATCAGGGACCGAACAGCAATGTCAGTCAGCAGGTTGTCGGCGTACTTATCCTTACCGGCATACCACACTGAGTTGTGGTCTTTAGTAATGCCTAAACGGATACCGGTTGGATGAACTTTCTGACCCATCTGACCAACTCCTATTTCTCTGAAACTTTCACAGTGATGTGACAAGTGCGCTTGAAGATACGGTCCGCACGGCCTTTGGCGCGTGGACGGATGCGCTTCATTGTCATACCTTCGTCAACGAACACAGTAGAAACCTTCAGTTCGTCTACGTCGGCACCGTTGTTGTGCTCAGCGTTGGCGATGGCAGATTCCAGTACTTTCTTCATGATGTCCGCACCTTTCTTGCCTGAGAAGGCCAGAATATTCAGTGCTTCATCAACCTGCTTGCCGCGGATGGAATCCGCAACCAGACGAGCTTTCTGAGCGGACAAGCGGGCACCACGTAATACAGCGGCTACTTCAGACATACTTCACCCCTAATTAGCGTTTGGCTTTCTTATCCGCTACGTGACCCTTGTAAGTACGGGTCAGCGCGAATTCGCCGAGTTTATGACCAACCATGTCTTCAGTTACGAAAACAGGCACGTGTTGTTTGCCGTTATGAACAGCGATTGTCAGCCCCACGAAATCCGGAAAGATTGTGGAGCGACGAGACCAGGTCTTGATCGGACGTTTGTCGTTCTTCTCAAGAGCGGCCTCTACCTTCTTCATTAAGTGATGGTCGATAAATGGACCTTTTTTCAATGAACGTGGCACAGTTCTATCCTCTCTAATTATTTCGCAGAACGACGACGTACGATCAGCTTGTCAGTACGCTTATTCTTACGAGTCTTATAGCCTTTAGTCGGAACACCCCATGGAGTAACCGGGTGACGACCGAAGGTACGACCCTCACCACCACCGTGTGGGTGATCTACCGGGTTCATCGCAGTACCGCGGACGGTCGGACGAACACCACGCCAGCGGGTTGCACCGGCTTTACCCAGTTCACGCAGGCCATGTTCGCTGTTACCGACTTCACCGAGGGTTGCACGGCAGTCAGACAGTACTTTACGCATCTCACCGGAACGCAGACGGATGGTGCTGTACGCGCCTTCACGTGCAACCAGCTGAGCTGATACACCTGCAGAACGGGCCAGCTGTCCACCTTTACCAGGCTTCAGCTCGATGTTGTGAATCACACTACCAACCGGGATGTTACGCAGAGACATCGCGCTGCCAACCTTGATTGGTGCATCTTCACCAGATACGACGGAATCACCGGCAACCAGGCCTTTAGGAGCCAGGATGTAACGACGTTCACCGTCAGAATATTTAACCAGAGCAATATTTGCGCTGCGGTTCGGATCGTATTCCAGACGCTCAACAACACCGGCAATGCCGTCTTTGTTGCGTTTGAAATCGATTACACGGTAGTGCTGCTTATGACCACCGCCAACGTGACGGGTAGTGATACGACCGTTGTTGTTACGACCACCGGCTTTGCTCTTCTTCTCAACCAGACCAGCAAAAGGCTTACCTTTGTGCAGATCAGAGTTGACGACTTTCACCAGATGACGACGACCAGCAGAAGTCGGTTTAGTTTTCACCAATGCCATGACTTGTGCTCCTTATTCCGCGTCTGCGAAGTCGATGTCCTGACCGTCGGCCAGGCGAACGTAGGCTTTACGCACATCGTTACGCTTACCCAGACCACGGGCAGTACGCTTGGTTTTACCTTTGATGTTGACAGTCTGTACGGAATCAACTTTGACTTCGAACAGAGCTTCAACAGCCTTTTTGATCTCAGGCTTGGTGGCATCCGGAGCAACACGGAAAACATACTGACCGTGTTTTTCAGCAACCATAGTTGCCTTCTCAGAAATATGCGGAGCTACCAGCACCTTATAGATACGTTCACGGTTCATGCGTAAGCCTCCTCGAGTTTCTTCAGGGCGGGCACAGTCACCAGTACCTTCTCGAATGCAATCAGGCTTACAGGATCGATTGCTGATGCTTCAGTCACACCAACATGCGGAACGTTACGGGCAGCCAGATACAGCTTCTCGTCGATTTCGTCCGCTACGATCAGAACGTTATCCAGTTCCATGTCTTTCAGCTTGGCAACGAATTCTTTGGTTTTGTGGGAATCCACAGCAAAAGTATCCGCAACAACCAGACGGTCCTGACGAACCAGTTCAGACAAGATGGACTGCATCGCTGCGCGATACATCTTCTTGTTCACTTTCTGTTCGAAGTTACGTGGCTTGGCTGCGAAGCTCACACCACCTGAACGCCAGATCGGAGAGTTGGAAGTACCTGAACGGGCACGACCAGTACCTTTCTGACGCCATGGCTTAATGCCACCGCCGCTTACTTCAGAACGGGTTTTCTGAGCCTTGGTACCCTGACGACCGCCTGCCATGTAAGCAGTAACGATCTGATGAACCAGAGCTTCGTTAAATTCACGACCAAATGCCGCTTCGGAAACCGCTACTGCAGCACCAGTGTTAGTTTTCAGTTCCATTGCTTACCCCTTAGCCTTAACAGCTGGTTTAACAATAATTTCGGAACCAGTAGAACCTGGCACAGCACCCCGGATCAGCAGCAGATTGTTTTCTGCATCCACACGTACAACTTCCAGGTTCTGAGTAGTAACCTGTTCTGCACCCATGTGACCTGCCATTTTCTTGCCCTTCCACACACGACCAGGAGTCTGACACTGACCGATAGAACCAGGAGCACGATGAGACAGTGAGTTACCGTGAGTCATATCCTGAGTACGGAAATTCCAGCGCTTAACACCACCCTGGAAACCTTTACCTTTGGAAGAACCGGTCACGTCTACTTTCTGACCAGCTTCGAATTGCGCAACAGTCAGCTCTTCGCCAATGGCCAGAGCTTCATCTGTACGGAATTCTTTCAGAGCACGACCTGCCTGCACGTTTGCTTTTGCAAAGTGACCAGCGGCTGCTTTGTTAACGCGGGAAGCTTTCTTCTCGCCATAAGTAATCTGCAGAGCACTGTAGCCGTCAGTTTCGGCATTCTTAACCTGAGTAACGCGGTTAGGCGTCACTTCAACTACAGTCACAGCAACAGATTGACCATCTTCGGTAAAAACACGGGTCATACCCGCTTTCTTGCCGACAACACCAATTGCCATTTCAATTACCTCTCGTGTACGGGGCTGATACCCACTATGGCCGCCCTTATTGTTGAGATACGGGCGTTACACAGAGCACTGTGTATTCGGGTAATCCCGGGGGATTAACCCAGACTGATCTGAACTTCCACGCCGGCAGCCAGATCCAGTTTCATCAGCGCATCAACTGTTTTCTCAGTCGGCTCAACAATGTCGAGCATGCGCTTGTGCGTACGGATTTCGTACTGATCACGCGCGTCTTTGTTAACGTGCGGAGAGACCAGAACGGTATAACGCTCTTTACGGGTTGGCAGTGGGATTGGACCACGTACCTGAGCGCCCGTACGTTTGGCAGTATCAACAATCTCCTGAGTCGAAGTATCGATCAGTCGATGGTCAAATGCCTTCAAACGGATACGGATTCGTTGGTTTTGCATTACCAAACTCCAAGTTTAAGGTGCAAGAGCTCATTTCCCCGGATTAAGGGGACGCGAATTGTATGCGGCTGTACAAAAAGTGTCAACCAAAGAATAAAGAGGGAGCAGTTCCCGGCAGGACAGCAGGAACAGAGAGAACAATTGAAAAGCCCCGCATCAGCGGGGCTTTCTTCCACTCCGCCAGAAGCGGAGCAGACGGATCACAGATTACTCGATGATCTTGGCTACAACACCAGCACCAACAGTACGGCCACCTTCACGGATCGCGAAGCGCAGACCTTCATCCATCGCGATCGGCGCGATCAGAGTCACAGTCAGCTGGACGTTGTCGCCTGGCATTACCATCTCAACGCCTTCCGGCAGTTCAACAGCGCCAGTGACGTCTGTGGTACGGAAGTAGAACTGTGGACGGTAACCTTTGAAGAATGGCGTGTGACGGCCACCT
>JAIXHJ010000013.1 GCA_030145845.1 Pseudomonadota bacterium | reverse complement strand
GGGTCTTGCGCTTCTTGTTCTGGTACTCGGCTTCGGAGAAGGTCATCTGATCCATGGTGGCAACGAATCCTATGCGGTTGATGATGGCCGTATTATCGCTGATTTTTGAGACTTATTCAGAGTCTCCTTAGTGTCTGCTCGGTATTATTTACAGGCTTACTCGGTGGACTATCCAGCACCTAAATATTTCATTACTCGACCAGCTAATTGAAACCCTCCCACTAAAATGGAGGTGTATCGTCATGATTACCTGGCTACTCAATGACGGCGAAAGCCCCCTAAAAGGCCCAACAGTTTGCGAAGCATACTGACATTCAGACAACCGTGAATACTACAACAACACCCGCGAAGCCAGCCAGCGGGATGCTGTTGAGCGCTTACCTGAGATATAGGCCTACCCCTATTAAAGAGTAGGCCTTTTCCTCAATCTACATTGTCTTTATTTCTACCATTAGGATTTGAACGAACATACTCTTCGCCACCCCTTTCGTAGATATGGTAATCAGGATGTTGGCCAGATTTAACTTCATCTACCAACTTATCCCTTGATACTTCACCACGTCCACGAATGGTATAAGAGTCATTTTCTCCATGCTCACCATCAGCATTACCTTTAATACTGCCTAAATTCGCCATAACTATGATTCCTCATTCCAAAATTGATTGTCTTGGTTGAGAGGGCTGAGCCCTCTCCAGGTGCCTACCTTAACGGCGTGGCAAACTGCGGTAATGAGCACATACATCTTCCCATTGACCGTTTTTATAACGCTTATATTTGCGTACCGGAACAACTTTTGGATTCATAGTGCACCTCCTTATGTTGAGTGACGGCGTAGACTCAACAGGTGCCTGATATCAACTCGAGGACAACCTACAGAGGGCCGGAGTAGCGTCACATTCTCCTCGGCCAAATTCACAACGATCACTTACGCTTCTTGATCTTCAGACGAAACGCTTTCTTACCGCATTGACTGGCATAGATTCTCTTACCGGTCTTTGGGTGTCGGAAGCTGGTCACAAAGATGTATTCCGCGTCTCCAACGGACTTACTCATGGACAAAGTCTCCATATCGGTGGCATGGAAACTTGTAAGGATGGTTGCGAATTCTCTACAGGTGCGCTAGGCTTTCGAATGTCAACTCGAGGGCATACCTGTAGTTTGATGAGCGCCAACTCATCGAATTCGTTATTCCTCACAAGAGGCGCTAGTGGCACCGTTCCCCTAGCGCCTTTTTCTTTAAAAGAGTGATAACTGCTGGTTTATATCACCATTCTTAGCCATTCTTCCCAGATGATCGTTAAGTTTATTCACCGGTATTCGGAACCTATCTGATAGTTCATCAATGGTCATTCTGTGGATGCTTCTTATCAGATAATCACTATCTATCAACAGCTCACATGCGAATGCATCAGCTTGGTATTCCGGACACCTTGTTTCATCTAACTCCATATCAGGCAGTAAGCGATGTAGGCGGCAATCCGTATGTAAGAAAAAGTGACCAAGCTCATGCGCTACGGTAAAAAGTCCCTCTTTGTCACCGTCAGTTGCGCTCAAGTAACAGTCTTCTCTAAGTAAAATTTTCCTTTCCTTGAGAGATACCTCACCCAAGCTATCAGGCATATCCTCAATTTGTACACATTCCCAGATATGCCGGTTAAACTCCTCAACCATTCCTGCATCTAACTTCTCTAATGCATCCATAGCATCAAAGTATCTTCCTGGTTTTGCTCCATTCGCCAGTCTGAGCATCCATGCTCTTTTGCGAATATTTTCAAGCGACTGATAGGGTGCTGTTACTTTCACGGTCAACTCCTTACATAATATTTCAACTCACGTCTTCAGACTCTGGTTCAATAAGGTCACGAAGCTGGCTTAAGACTTCTGGTTTTAAATCTCCAACTCTCCGAGCCAGCAAAGCGAATGTTTCTGCTTCTTCTTTGGACTTACCGCGCAAATCAACCTTTAAACTTTCATTAGAAGCTTGCGCCATTACTTCAAAT
The DNA here is from genome assembly GCA_030145845.1 of Pseudomonadota bacterium. Classification (GTDB taxonomy): domain Bacteria; phylum Pseudomonadota; class Gammaproteobacteria; order Pseudomonadales; family Oceanobacteraceae; genus Venatoribacter. The sequence goes on along the minus strand of JAIXHJ010000013.1, from coordinate 115,326 downwards.
CGCAGCAAGTCATTCCCGGACAGCTTTAGGTACTCTGCAATTCTGCCGATAAGACTTTCTGAAATATCTTTTTTACCTGTTTCTACAGCGGACAGAATTGCAGGCGTTACTTGCAGTTCTTCAGCCATTTTTCTCAAACTCTGTCCTCTATTTCCTCTGACTCCTCTCAAGTATTTGCCTAATTCATTCATGGTCTTACTCCTTAAACCTCTTCTTTGGCCTCACGAGCAAATTGAGGTGGTGGGCTGCTGTGTGTTAGATTTCTGCTCATTCTTTGAGCTTTTTTCAACTTTCTACACCAGTGTTTACCAAAATGGTAAACACCCATCAGTGCGGTGTCAACCTTTTAAGTAAACAAAAATCCGTCACTAACTTCATCTGTCAATACTGATTGTAATTAAAACTATAAATATAAATGACTTATAAAATATAGATTTTCACCTCCTAAGCGTACAACTGAGGGACAAGTCCCTGTAGGGATGCTGTCTCCGCTTCCCCCGTCAGACACACTTCACCTTCCTCCCCCTGCTTCAGTGGTACACTCAGGCCATCATAAAACGGAGGTGGTTATGAACGTATGGCGATTCCCAGCCCTGCTGGCTCTGATGGCGCTGCTCCTGCCGGGCTGTGCCAATCTTAAACAGATGGCCGAGGCACAGAAGCCGAAAGCAGTGGTAGCCGGAGTGTCGGTTGCCAGTCTGTCGCTGCAGGACATTACCCTTAACACCCGCGTTAAGCTGGATAACCCGAATCCGTTTGAGCTGAAGGCGGCCGGCCTGACGCTGGATCTGTCGGTGGCCGGTGGCCATCTGGCAACGGTCAGCCAGCCGGACAGCAGCCTGACTTTGCCGGCTTCCGGCAGCAAGGAGGTGGTATTGCCGGTGACGCTGAAGTTTGCCGATCTGTACCGGGCGGTATCCGGGCTGAAAGATAAAAATGAGGTGCCTTACGGCCTGAAGGGCAGTATCCGTTTTGCCGTACCGGTACTGGGGGATGTCAGTGTACCGCTGGCGTATGACGATATTCTGCCCATTCCGCATCTGCCGGATGTGAAGCTGCAGAACGTTAAACTGCTGAAAGCCGGCTTCAGCAGTGTTCAGCTGCAGCTGGATATGCTGGTGAGGAATCCCAATGCCTTTGCAGTGGATCTGAACAAGCTGGGTTTCCGTCTGGGTGCGCAGGGTAAAACCCTGGGCAGTGGTCAGGTGTCGTCGCTATCGCTGGCCAGCGGCAAAAGTCAGACGCTGTCATTACCACTGACGCTGAGCATTTCTGAGCTGGGCAGCGCGCTGTTCAGTCTGCTGACCAGTGATAAGCCGATGAGTTTTTCGCTGGATGGACAGGCCGATCTGCTGCCCGGTCTTGGCGTCTGGCAGCCGGACAGCATGACCTTCCATTCGGAAAAGTCACTCAGCCTCTGAGCGCTCAGGTGATGGGGTAGAAAGGGTATTCCTGCCAGAATTCTTCCAGCGAGAAATGCTCACGGATCTGTTCTGAGAATTCTGCCCGGCGCAGCCGCCGGGCATCCACGCCCTGATACAGCAGCACGGATAAACATTCCAGGCACACGCCCTGATCTTTGGCGGCGCTGAAGACACCGGTGCCGGCCAGCACTTCCGTCTCACGGTGACGCAGTGACTGCACACGCTGGCAGTACGCCAGATGATAATCCTGCCCGTCGTGCAGCCAGACGCGGCTGTTTTTATAGGCCAGGGTCTTGTCTTTCAGCACCCGCAGATAATGAGTTGCCACTGGCAGATCGCCAGCCATCAGCCCTTCCCGCTCCGACCAGGTCAGCTGTTTTTCCGGATCGAACAGCTCAAATTCGCCGGGCTTGTCGGCCCCCATCTGCTGCCGCAGACGGTTGAGTTCCGGGTCCTGCAGAAAGTCGGGCAGCTTCATGCTCAGAGCACCTTCTCGAGAATGGTGGCAATCCGTCCTTCGGCATCGGTGCGCACATGGAATTCCACCCGCCGTGAGCGGTCGCCGTTTTCGCTGCCGTCAGCATTGCGGATGACTTTGGCAGATGACAGGCCATTGGCCGTCAGGTGGGATTTCAGCCAGTCCTTATCGGCCCGTACAGCATCCAGTTCCAGCAGGTAAGCCAGAGTGGAACGGGTGCGTTCCTGCGACAGGGCCATATTGCGGATATAGGCTTCATCGTCGCTGGCAGCACCCGACCAGGTGGTGGAGGTATGGCCTTCGATACGGACTTCAAGAATATCGTTGCGGTATTTTTCCTGCGCAATGATGTGCATATAACGCGGAAAGAAATCCGCCATAATGGCGCGGAATTCCGGCTTCAGTTCCGCCTTGCCTTTGTCGAACAGGACGTCGGTGTTGTTGAAGCGGAAGGTCAGGTCTTTATCCAGCTCTGCACCCCAGCGCGCCATGTCCGGCGCAAATTCCTGTTTCAGGTCTTCGTACAGCTGCACCCGCAGATGATCATACAGAATGGCGACGTCGCGCACTTTGTTGCGCTCCTGCTCGACATTGATCATAAAGACGATGGAGATCAGCATGAACACCATCATCAGGCCGGCCATCAGGTCAGAGACGGCAACCCAGTGACCTTCCTGCTCTTTCAGCTGTTCCAGTTCGTTTTCATTCATCGATACGTTCTGCCATCTGCACCAGACGCTGCAGCTTCTCGGTCAGTGGTGAGTAGTCACTGACAAACTTTTCAGACAGTGCCGTGAGCTGCATACCAAAGGATTTGAGGGCTTTGTTGAGCTCTTCTTCCATGCTTTCGTCGAGTACGGATACCTGCCGCTCTACCCGCTCACCCAGACGCTGCAGGCTCTGCAGACTCTGATTCTGCTGATCCTGCAGACGCTGCCCGCTGTCGACCAGGCTCTGCTGCAGCTGCTGTTCAATACCCTGCTGCATTTTGCCCAATTGCTCGGCTGCCCAGTGCTGCTGTTTCTGTACCGCATCGGCCATGCCCTGAGTCAGCGCCACAATACGGTCTTCCAGTTTCGGCAGCCCGTCGGCAGCGTGGTTGACCAGATCCGCGAGGCTGCTGAGCTGCGCCTGCAGGTTGGCACGCTGGGCTTCCAGACCATTGAGCAGATCCTGCAGCGATTCAGAAATGCCGTTAAAGGCGTTGGCGTGACGCACCATATATTCGAAAGCTTCGCTGGCTTCTTTCATCGAACCTGAGGTGCGTTCCTGCTCGGTGATCAGGTCACGGATCTGATCTTTGTACTGCTTCTGCCATTCCAGCATGGCGATCACCGACTCGTTCAGACGGCGGAAGTTGTCGCCATACTGTTCGTTGATCTTGGTGTTGAATTCACGCATCACCATTTCAATAGCGTTCACCAGCGCTTTGGCGTTGGCTTCCGCCATGCGTTCTTCATAGTTTTCCAGCGTCGCAATCACCTGATTCATGCGCTCCAGACTCTGGATATGCTGGCGCTGCAGCTGCTGCGGCAGGCCTTTGTCCTGCTCCGGATTCATCTGGTCGGCCAGGTGCTTAAGCGAGGCATCGAGATCGTCGATGGTAGCGACACGGGTCTGTTTCACTTCCCGGCGGCCGGTCTGTGCCAGGGCTGCACGAATCTTCAGCGTCAGCGCTCCCAGCAGACCCACAATGGATGACCAGAATGCGGTTTTCAGGCCATCCATCAGTTTCGGCACGCTGCCCTGAATATCGGTGGTATCGAAGTGCCATAACCCCAGCGCCACCCCCAGGAAGGTACCGAAGATACCGATGCTGGTGAGGATATTGGGTGCTATCTCCGCGGTGCGGTTGGAATAGCGGAAGACATGGAAAAAGACGGTCAGGCCGGCAATGGCGATCATCAGTCCCAATGTCCAGGCGGAAAACTGCTCCATCATGACAAAAGCTCTCAGCGCTCTGTGGGTTATATTCCTGATAAGTCTAGTTCACTTTGCCTGTTTTGCTTCCGGGCTATAAAGGTTTGGCAACTCTGAATCATCCGGCAGCACGCTGTAGCGCGGCTGATGCTGCCCGCACCAGCGGCCTGACACGTCTGCCGACCGCCCTGACGGAGTGAGCCCCAGAAACAGAAAAGCCCCGCATGGCGGGGCTTATCGCGGGGCTGAACGTCAGCGCTGATTATTTCAGATTATCCAGATAACGCTCAGCATCCAGCGCTGCCATACAGCCGGTTCCGGCCGAGGTAATGGCCTGACGGTAAATATGATCGCTCACATCGCCGGCGGCAAACACACCTTCAACACTGGTCTGGGTAGCATTGCCCTGACTGCCGCTCTGAACCTTGATATAGCCACCTTCCATTTCCAGCTGGTCAGCAAAAATAGCCGTGTTGGGAGCATGGCCGATGGCAACGAAAACACCTTCCAGTTCGATATCCTGCGTTGCACCACTGTTACGGTCTTTGATGCGCATGCCGGTCACGCCCATATCGTCACCCAGCACTTCATCCAGTTCGGAATTCCAGTGAATGGTGACGTTGCCATTGGCGGCTTTATCCAGCAGCTTATCAGCCAGAATTTTTTCCGAACGGAAGCTGTCACGACGATGAACCACCACCACTTCGGCGGCGATATTGGCCAGGTACAGAGCTTCCTCAACCGCGGTGTTACCACCACCGATCACGGCCACACGCTTGTTACGGTAGAAGAAACCATCACAGGTCGCACAGGCAGAAACGCCCTTGCCCTTGAAGGCCTCTTCACTGTCCAGCCCCAGATATTTGGCGCTGGCACCGGTCGCGATAATCAGTGCATCACAGGTGTATTCACCGCTGTCACCCTTCAGATAGAAAGGACGCTGCTGCAGATTCACTTCACTGATCTGATCAAACACGATTTCAGTATCGAAGCGTTCTGCATGCGCTTTCATGCGCTCCATCAGTTCCGGTCCCTGCACGCCCTGCGCATCACCCGGCCAGTTATCCACCTCGGTCGTGGTGGTCAGCTGTCCGCCCATCTGCATACCGGTAATGATCACCGGGTTCAGGTTCGCCCGGGCACCATAAACGGCAGCAGTGTAACCAGCAGGGCCGGAGCCCAGAATCAGTAACTTAACGTGGCGTGCTTCGCTCATTCGGATGAGTCTCCAGTGTCAGTAATTCGGTCAACAGCCGGGCATTATAGAGGGCATCAGCCTGCGGATAAAATGCTGCTGCGGTAAACAGTGTTCGCCCGGAAACGCTGACCGGCATCCTGACACCGGCCACCCGCTACTGACAATTGATAATGCTGATTTATCCATGCAGGCAGACTATCGGCCTGCCGGCGCTGACCTGAGCTCTATACTGACAACAGCTGCCGGCGACTCAGCCGGCACCGGTTACAAACTGGCCTGTTTCGACATTTTCTTTTCAGATCAATAAGTTACAGGCGTGATATCCGTCACTGCTTTATTCCGCCAAAGCCCTCTGCTTGCCTGCCCCGGACCCGTCAGGCAGCATAGAGAGGCTACGGAATAATAAGAAACCATTAAGGTCACAGCATGCACAAGCGCCATGAAATCCAGCAGAAATCCCGTCTCGGTACCCTGCTGATCCACAAAGGCCTGATCACCCGCCATCAGCTCGATGAAGCCCTGACCCTGCAGGGGCAGACCGGTATGCGTCTGGGTGAAGCCCTGATCAGTCAGGGCTGGATCACCAGCAGGCAACTGGAAAAAGCCCTGCGCCGGCAGTCACGTTACCGCCTGATAGCCGCCATCAGTGCCATCCTGCTTGGTCCCATTCAGCCCTTTATGGCCAACGCCAGCCCGGTCAACGATGATCAGGCCGTCGCCGAACAGACCATCACCGAACGCGGCGGCATGCAGGAACTGTCGGCCAGCGATATGTCTGCCATCAGCGCTCAGGGCGTGATGGAAAACTATGAGCGTCTGCTGGATATCGTCAATAACGACCTCAGCACGGATGAGGAAACCGCCATCACCACGCTGGAAAGCCTGGCGTCGTCGCTGATTCCCGGCACCAATCTGCTGGATGCCGATATGGAAGTCAGTGGGGTTGAATATGAACCCGGCCCACGCACCACCATCAATGCTGACGGTTCGCTGGATATTCAGATGCCGACCAAAATTCAGCAGGTCGCTTTCCGCAACGTCCGTGTCAGCGGTTCTGAAGGAGCACATATGGGGGATGTGATTCTGAAAGACATCAGCTTTGGTCCCGGCACGTCGGTCAGGATTCAGCTGCACTGACCCTGCCTGCCGGCCGTCCTGAATTTCAGACTGAAATAAAAAAGGAGAGTCGCGCTCTCCTTTTTTATGGCATCTGATTAGCACCCGGCAAACAACGGCAACCCAGCAATAGCGCCTGATCAGCCATATCCGATCAGCAGCGGCCCGAAGGCCACGATCATCAGCGCGGTTGCCATGGTCAGCAGCGGCAGCAGAATTTTTTCATGCCGGTACCAGAACGGCATCCCGGCCGACTCTTCCTTCGCCAGCCGCACTTCTTCTTCGCCCACCACCTGACGTGTCAGCAGATGATTCAGGGCCACCGGCGGGCTGAGATACCCCAGTTCAAACGCCACCAGGGTTACCATCCAGAAGTGTACCGGGTGAATACCACTGTCATAGGCCACAGACGCAATGGTCGCGCTGACCAGAATCACTGCGCCGTACGGATCCATCACCATGCCAATGACCACCAGAATCGCCACCAGCAAGGCCATTGCCAGCCATAGCGAATCAAAACTGGCCGGCACCATGCTCATCAGCTCCGCTCGTTCGATCACGCCACCAATGCTGACCGACAGCCCCATCAGCATCAGCAGCGCACCGATATGACCGGTGGTCTCAGTGGTCGCTTCACGGATAGTCTTTTCAATGGAATCATTACCGTAACGCAGATCCTGCCACGACTGCTCCAGCCGGTTTTCCACATAGTCGATGTTCATATTTTCGCGCTGCAGAACCGCTTTTTCCTGCGTCAGGCGCTCATAAATCAGAATCACCAGCAGCAGAACCGGCAGAATAAAAGGCGCGGAAAATTCATCCAGATACGCATTCAGCACCAATGCATACAGCAGCAGTGTGACACCAATAATCAGAAAATAAGGCAGCAGAGGTTTCAGCGCCTGCAGGAACTGCGGGAAAACATTATCCGGCGTTTCCAGCCGCATTGGCCCCTGCCGTGTCAGTAAGGCCATACCGGCAAACAAAAGGGTGGTAAGAAAAAAGACTTTCACCCCCCAGCCGAACAACTGATCGGTGGTGACTTCATTATTCAGGGCGGCAATAATCACCACCAGCAGACAGGGCCGTAACACCACCCCCAACGAACCCGACATAGCCGTGGCCGCCAGCGCCAGCTGGCGACGGGCACCGGCGCGGCGTAATTCCGCATAGATCAGCCCGCCCACGGCAATCACAAAAATACCGGAGGCACCGGTATAAGCGGTCGGAATTGCCGCCACGGCCACCACCACGACTGCCAGCAGTTCCGGCGGCATTCGGAAGGGCCGGAAAATATTAAATATCACCTGGGCCAGTTCAGTGCGCTTCAGCAGCATACCGATCCATACATACAGACCCACATTCAGGAACAACTGTGACAGTTCCATCATCTGGTTGAGATAAATACCGATGCCTGCACTGTGCCCGGCAGCAATAAAATAAACGCCGGAAATAATGCACATGGTGGCGTACAGAGGAATCGCCAGCTGCGCCTTGAGGAAACTGCCACCGGGCTTTGCATCTCTGGGAATAAACAGGAACTGATACAGGCTCAGCAGCAGAATAAAAGCAAAGCCCACAATCCACAGGTGATGCAGAATATTATGCTGCAGTGATACGGCCACACCGGCACTGAAAGCCACTTCACGGAAACTGTAAACCGAGTAAAAAAGAATGGCACTGGCGACCAGCTGCGCGCCGGCAGCCACGCGGTAGTCCATCACGGTTTCCATCGGCCGCAGAGCAATATGGTGGCGCCGGAACAGTGCGGTCAGACCACAGATCAGTACCAGTACCGCCAGCATAATACGCTGCGCGGTCAGGCCAAATTCACCGAACGCTGCCACGCCCTGTTCAACGGCACGGAAAATTTTAACCGCCGGTGTAATACGTTCCACCGTGCTGTCGTAAAATGCGTGCTTCTGCAGGCACTGGGCCTGAGCCGCCAGCAACGACTGACGGGTGGCTTCCGGATCGGCCGGCTGCGCCTCAAACAGATCCCATTCGTCATCCTGGGTTCCGGCTTCCGCCAGCAGGCGCTGCAGTTCGGCGTCGATATCCATGGCCGGATTACAGACCGGGACCACCGGGTCTGAGCGCAGCTGAAAATAACCGTCCCAGATATTTTCCCCCAGTTGCAGCAGCTGGGCATGAAATGCGTGGCTGGTATTCAGAACAACTACAAATACCAGCACCATAAATGCCGGTAATGCAGCCAACCATTCATACGCGCTGCGGTGCCCCACACGCATGGTCTGCTCCATAGTGCTTACCTCTGCCGGACCACCGGCAAAGGTGGCCCTGTGTTATTTTTATTATTCTAATTTTTCCACGCATTCGGCGGCGGCCGGATCTTCGGCACAGCGCAGCTTGCGCATCAGACGCAGCATGACCGGGTGATACACGCCTTCTTCACGCAGATCGATACGCACATTGCGCAGCATCTGGTTGTATTTATTCTGATCGGCGTCTGCCAGATCCATCCAGTATTTTTTATCAATACCGGACGTATCCTGTTCAATATAACCGAGCATACGATCGAAACTGGCCGCAACTTTCTGTCGTGATTTCTGCCCGAATCCTTCCGGGAAACGGTCTTTATGCAGAATAATCTGAAAATCGAGATAGGCCAGATTGAACCGCATAATGCCGCCCTTATTACCCAGGCCTTTATACATTTCCAGCGGTTTATAGGCGACGGCCGGTGCATAGGCGGCATCGACACTGCCGTTATTGAATTTACCGGAGAAATTGGCCGAATTAGCGGGCACCACTGATGCGCCGACATGATTCACCAGTTTGATGGAAGGCTCATCGTATTCAAACGTGGCAATACGTTTGCCCGACAGTTCTTCCACTGAATCCACCGAGCGGTCACGCACGAACAGATAAATAGGGCCAGCCGGTAAAATACCACCGACTTCATAACGTCCTTCGGTCATATACTTTGCCGCTTTAGGCGACGATACCGTGGTGATGATGTTACGCATGATGTCATCGCTGGGCACCGCGCCAATGGCTTCCACCGTGGCGGTGAACTTATTGAATGGCCGCGCCCGTGCACCGGTCATCAGCACCGCATCGCACTGCTCCGCTTTAAAATCATCAATGGCAATTTTTTCATCCGTGTAGGCCCGCAGATGGAAATCCACCCCCCACTCCAGAGCCATCGTGCTGTAATCCTTGCTCAGACCAAACAACGAACCATTGGCCCCCAGTGGATCATAAATACAGAAAGTCCGTTTACTGATACCGCCGTCAGAGGTAATCGCCAGCGTCAGCTGCGGCACCATCATGAGTGCCGTTAACATCAGAATACGCATCATCGTTACTCTCCCAGCAGATCATCAATATCCAGCGGATTCAGCTGCGCCGGCGTGTCATCCCAGAAGGTTCCCAGTTCGCCGGCAGGCGTGCGCGAGCCCGTGGCTTCCGTCCACAACCGGTCTGATACCGCCAGAATCTGACGGTCAGCCATAATATCCATCATGCGGTAGTCCGGATCGGAAGGAACACTGTGCAGTGAATCGGCGTGGCGACGGATCGCGTCGCGCAGCTGGACGCTGTTGCCGGAACCATCGGCAATCACCACCTCAATGGCATGAGCCATACGCACGCCGGAGGCGGTGGCGATACGGCTGGCGTCTTTCATTTCCTGCCACGGGTCGACGCCTTTGGGCGCGGTGTCCGGCATCATCACCCAGATGCCGGCCTGTAATGCCTGCGGCAGCCCCCACCAGCGCTCGTTATCGACACACTGCAGACCACGCACCGATTTCATGGCGATATCCTTGGGCACATTGACCGCACTCTGCGAACGCAGATCACTCATCACCGACTGCATACCGGCAATGGTTCCCAGCACCCAATAAATCTCTTCGTCGTCATCCAGCGCCGGGCAGTCAGCACCGGGCTCACCGAATTCCGCCACCATATGACGGTAGGCCTGATACTGGCGTGCCGCTGCCACCGCGAAGCGGCGTTTTTCGCGGATGCGAGCATCCCTGGCTTCATTAACGTTCTGCGCACGGAAGGCACGCAGATACGCCAGCGCCTCTTCATGGGCTTTTTCTTCCGCACAGGAACCCGCCATCATGTACATGGTGATGGCCGCCCGGTCCGGGCTGTAGGTCAGTTCGGTAAACGACATAAGGGCCGGCGTCATCGACGACGTCAGCCCGCACACCATCTCCGGATCAGAACCTTTCATGGTGTAAGGAATGGCATAGTCTTCGGTGTAGTCGTAGGCGAACCAGCCGGTGGTGCGGTAAATCGTGGAACAGCCGGAGAGAGCACTGAGCGCCAGCGCCGACAGCAGGAGCCGGGAAATAAAAGGCATGATACCCCCAGTTCTGGTGAGTTATTTATTGTTATTCTCTGCGGAATGCGCTGACATTCCGCCGGATGCCCTGCAGTCTGTCACAGCGGCCGCGGATCATCCTTGTCCCGGCAGTCACCGGGTCAGCGACAATAGAGTCAATCGCCAGCAGCCAAAAGGTTCATATGCGCCAAACAGACGGGAATAACCCGCCCAGCAGCCGTGTTCACGAAGCCGCTCTGCAGCGTCTGATCGATGAACATTTCCGCGCCGCGGAAGCCCGCACCGAGGAGGTCTATCAGACCTGGTTTGCCCGTCCCGGCGCCATTGCCGCCCGCCACTGGCAACACCGCCGCGATATCCCGCAGGATCTGCTGGCCCTGCCACGCACACTGGGACGGGTGCTTCTGCGCCGCCGTGGTGAGCTGCCGCTGACCGGCAAACAACAGGAACTGCGGCGCATTCTGGAGCAGGAACTGCTGGATCTGCCCGGTCTGGAGCACAAACTGCAGAGCTACTGTGAAAACGTGATGGCAGAATTCAGCAGCGTCACCGACCTGACGCCACTGACCGCAGACCAGCGCCAGGCGTTTGAACACTGGCTCAGTCATCAGCTGGAACGCCTGCACCTGCCCGGCGAAGGCATCCGTGAAGGCCTGCTGGCGCTCAGCATCATGCTGACCGGGCGCCTGCTCGGCGATAAGGCACTGCTCAGCAGTGCTGCCAGTCTGGGGAGCACACTGGCCGGTGGTGTGTACATCAGCCAGCAGTCCTGGTGGGGCGCTTTCTGGGCCGGCTGGTTCGGTGTACCCGGCTGGGTCAGCTGGGCCGGTATCGGCACCGGACTGGCGTCGGTGGTCCTGCTATCGCCACTGCTGGCACCCGGCGTAGAGTGGGGAATGAACCGTCTGCGGGCCCGGCGCCTGCTGCAGGAAACCGTACAGCAGACCCATGAACGCCTGCGTGATAAAGATCACCTGCTCACCCTCAGCCGGCTTGGCATCTACCTGCAGCTGTTGCCGGACATCGCTCAGTATCTGGTCCGGCTGAAGGGCTGAACCCCGCCAGACGGGCCATCCGGCAGCCCAAAGTGGCCAATCGGCTGTCATAAAACTAACACTTGGCAGGAAGCTTTCATGTCTGCATAGTAAGAAAACCTGCTGGCCGTCAGGTCAGCTGCGGAACCCCCATGGAGGAGGTCGTTGTTGCCTGAAACAACGCATCTGTCACAGGCTGGCAGATCAGGCAGATCCGCACCGGATCTGTGTGAATCCTGCCTGCAGCATCCGGAGACGCTCAACAGCCGTTGCAACGTCCCCCTCCCTTACCGTCTCAATTTCTGCCACATCCGTCTTTACAACCCGCTCCCCTTAACCCAGAAAAACGCCGTGCAGCCCATGCCCTGCCTGCGTCCGGAGAACCCTGCCGGCATGATTTCCTATCCACGCATTTTGCTCAGCCCAACCTGCTATCAGGAGTGCTTATATGGCCGCACTGAAATCTGAAACCAAGCTGTATGTTCTGGATACCAATGTTCTGATTCACGATCCGTCAGCGATCCTGAATTTTGAAGAGCATCAGGTCGTGATTCCCATGACCGTTCTGGAAGAGCTGGATAAATTAAAAATGGGAAAAGCAGCCATTGCTGCCGACTGCCGCGAGGCAATCCGCAAAATTGATGGCATTATCGGCGACGCCTCACCGACAGAAATTGCCAAAGGAGTCCCCATCATCCGCCCTGACGGCATGATTATGGGTCACTTCTCCATCCTGCTCGACGGCTTTGATAACCGCAGCCGCTCCCTGCCTCCGGATCTGAACGACAATAAAATCATTAACAGTCTGGTGGGGCTGCAGGAGAAACATCCGCGCCGCGAAGTGGTGCTGATTACCAAAGACATCAACATGCGCCTGAAAGCGCGCGGCTGCGGCATTGCCTCGCAGGATTATCAGAATGACCAGCTGGTCTCCGATGTTGCCCTGCTGGAAACCGGCTATCACGCCTTCGCCGATTCTTTCTGGGAAACCCAGGCGCAGGTGGAAACCTTTCACGATGAAGCCGGCACCTTTCACCGTGTGCCACTCGCCAACCTGCCTGAAGACCTGTATCTCAACCGTTTTATCGTTGATGAAAAAGGTTTTGTCGGCCGCGTGGTACAGCTGGAAGAACACTCTGCGGTGCTGCAGGATCTGCCCGCCGATCAGCTGATGGCACAGAGTGCCTGGGGGCTGACCCCGCGTGATATCCCACAGGCGCTGGCGCTGCATCTGCTGCTCGACCCGGATGTGCACCTCGTCACCCTCACCGGTCAGGCCGGTTCCGGTAAAACCATTCTGGCGCTGGCGGCAGCGATTGAAATGACCGTTGCCACCCGCCAGTTCAAACGCATTATCGCCACCCGTTCAACCCGCGGTCTGGATGAGGATATCGGCTACCTGCCAGGCACCGAGGCGGAAAAAATGGAACCCTGGCTGGGGGCCATCACCGACAACCTGGAAGCCCTGCACAACGACGATGAGAACGCCACCAGCAGCGTCGATTACATCCTGCAGAAAGTACCGCTGCAGTTTAAATCCATGAACTATATCCGTGGCCGCAGCTTCCAGCAGAGTCTGATTCTGATCGACGAATGCCAGAATCTGACCCCGCATCAGATGAAAACCATCATCACCCGTGCCGGCGCCGGCAGTAAGGTGGTCTGTCTGGGGAATCTGGCACAGATCGACACACCCTATCTGAATCCGATCAGCTCCGGCCTCACCTACCTGATTGAACGCTTCAAAGACTTCGGTCACGGCAGCACCGTGCATCTGCAGGGTTCACCGCGGTCACAGCTGGCGGAGTATGCCGAAACCCATCTGTAGACAACCCGGCAGAGTGATGCCTGGGTTACTGAGTTCATTGAGTTCTTTGACGATATAAGAAACCTGAACTATATAACTAACAGGGCTTTGGATTCCAAAGCCCTTTTTTCACATTTAAATCCACCATCCCGGAGCAATCCACGGAAGGTTAACCATGATCAAAGCATTCGTATTTGCCGCCCTGTCCGCACTGTCTTTTAACCTGCTGGCTGCCGCACCGGCGACGCCCGAAGCCGAAGAAAAAGTGTATGAACTGGAATTTGAAACCGATTCAAACTGGACCAGCATCGAAATCCGCGACGATGCCGTGTTCGTCAATGCACCGGCAGGCGAAAGCATGAACATCACCGCCAAAGACGGTCTGCGTTCGTTCACCATCTCACCGAAAAAAATCCACCTGCGTTCCCGTACCCGTGGTCTGGTGAATATGAACCTGTACGTTAAAACCAAAAACAACGTACTGGGTCTGACCATCTGTAAAGGCTCACCGAGCAGCTTTACCCAGATCAAATCCGAACAGGCGAAACAGAAAAACGACCTGAAAGAGAAAGACCACTGCGAACCGGCCGCTCTGGTACTGAAACTCTTCTGAGTTCTGCCTGAGCCAGCCAAACGCCACCTCCGGGTGGCGTTTTTGTATCTGCTCCCTGTCATCCGGAACGGACACCGGGTGATTCACCGCTTCCCTGGCCTCCGGCGGCCGCGCCTTTTACACTGAACAGAATGCAGAAGTGAGGACAAAGCGATGAAACGCGTCGCCATTTACTGTGGTTCACGCCACGGAAATTCAGAAAAATACGCTCAGGCGGCCGCGGCCGTCGCCACAGCTCTGGCCCAGCAGGGCATCGGCATTGTTTATGGTGGCAGTAAAACCGGCCTGATGGGCATTGTCGCCGACGCCGCGCTGGCCGCCGGCGGCGAGGTCACCGGGGTGATTCCCGATGCCCTGACCCGCCGGGAAGTGGCTCACCCCGGGCTGACAGCCCTGCATCACGTTGACAGCATGCACACCCGTAAGGCCATGATGGCCGATCTGGCCGATGCCTTTATCGCCCTGCCCGGCGGCGTCGGTACGCTGGATGAAATGATTGAAATCTGGTGCTGGGCCGGCATGGGCGCACACAGCAAACCCTGTCTGTGTTACGACGTTGATAACTACTGGCAGCCGCTGTTCGACCTGCTCAGTCATGTCCGTCAGGAAGGCTTTGCCCACGGCAACGAACAGCTGCTGCGGGCATCGACACCGGCTGATCTGCTGCAGCAGCTCAGCCGCTGAATCACACCTGCTGGGCCACCGGCAGGGGTTCATCCGGGCTGAGCAGATGCCGGCTTTCAGCGGCAAAGCCGGCACCGACTTCAGAATAATAATTGAACGCCACATCGACACCGCGGCGCAGCAGTTCGCCGCGTTCGTCTTCATACCGCGCAACCGCCGCCACCTTGCCCTGATAGCCAGCCAGACGCAGCATCTCCAGAGTACTCAGCATCTCGGTCTGTGACGGCAGGGCCAGCATCACCAGGCGGATATCCTGCGTGCTGATATGTTCCCAGAATTCGAGATCGTCCGAATCCCCCACCACCGCATTGATGCCTTCTTCGCGCAGCACCGCAACCCGTTCGGCATCGGATTCCACACCCCAGACTTTACGCCCGTATTCCCGTTCCAGTGCGTTGTAAGCGCCTTTCCCTACCCGCCCCATACCGAGAATCAGAACTTCGGCTTCCGGCGGCTGGACAAACCCCTGATGAGCTTCCGGCCGTTCGAAGCGGTTGATGGTGCCCTTGTAACCGGCATAAATCCGGTGGGCACGGCGGTAAATAAAGCTGCTGAGAATAAAGGACACCGACATCACCAGCGCGATGATGACCAGCCAGTCCTGCGGCAGCCAGCCGGCGTCGACGCTGATGCTGGCGACAATCAGGCCGAATTCACTGTAGTTGGTCAGCGCCAGCGCACTCAGATAGGACGAGCGGCCGGAAACATTCATGCGTGCCAGCAGCAGGAAAAACAGGCCGAACTTGAACAGCAGCACCAGCGTCAGAGCCAGCGCCGTCAGCGTCATATCCAGCGATGGCAGTGCGGTAAAGCCAATCGACAGGAAAAAGCCGATCAGGAACAGATCCTTGAAGCCCATCAGGGCTTTATACAGCTCGGCAGATTTGGCATGTGACGCCAGCAGCATACCGGCAATCAGCGCCCCCAGATCGCCCTTCAGGTTGACCAGAGAAAACAGTTCTGCCCCCCCCAGAGCCAGGAAAAAACCCAGCAGCGGCAACAGCTCGCCGTGCCCGGCCTGCGCCACCAGCCGGCCCAGTAATGGCCGGATCAGGAACAACCCCAGCAGGCCAATGGCCCAGAGCGACGGTACCTTACCGGTGGAAGCCACCAGAAAGACCACCGCCAGAATATCCTGGATGACCAGAATACCGATGGCGATTTTGCCGTGCCGCGCTTTCAGCTCCGACGCTTCTTCCAGCATTTTCACCACACACACGGTGGAGGAAAAACTCAGGGCAAAGGCCACCAGCAGCTGGGCGGTGAGCGGAATATCGAAGTAATAGCCGGTGCCCAGCCATGCCAGCAGCATCAGGGTTGCCGTGAGCAGCACCAGCCAGATAGCCGTGTGGCTGATACTGGTCAGCAGCACTTCCTTACGGATCAGCTCACGCACATTCAGTTTCAGACCGATGGTAAACAGCATCAGGGTGATCCCCAGATCCGCCAGCGTCTCCAGACTGCCGGCCGGTTTCACCCCCAGTGCATGCAGGCCGAAGCCTGCCATCAGGTACCCGACCAGAGGTGGCATGCCCAGCTGCCGGACCAGAAAGCCGCAGACGAAAGCCACCAATACCCACAAATAATCCATATCGATCCCGGTTCTGTTTGTTATCTGCGCGCTATTCTAACCGATAGCCCGCGCTGCGGCGCTGACAGTGATCATTCCCCGGGCTGGCAAATGACTCAGAATGTCAGCTGCATACGGACGTACCCCTGGGTTTTACCCCGTTCGTCATCCAGCCCCTGCGCCAGCCCGAAGCGGACCGGTACGGCCAGGCTGTAACCCAGCACCAGATCCACCACCAGCTCCGCGCCGACACTGCTGAGTTGCGGGTTATGCTGGTCACGGAACCAGGCACTGGCGCTCTGCAGCCACAGATCGGCAGAAATATCGCCCAGCCCGAATGGCGTCAGCCCCCAGTTACGTTCCACCCGTGCCAGCCAGGCGCGGTAATTCAGCCGCCCGCTGTAATACTGGTGGCCGATAAGAACATGATCGTCGTAGCCCGGCAGACTGAACTGATCACGGCCGAACAGCAGACTCTCTTCACTGTCCAGCCCGCCCAGAGAGAACGGCCCGGCCTCCTGATCCGCCCAGCCCCCGGCCGCATGCAGACTGAGCGTCTGCCGGCCCGGCAGATCAAAGGTGTGGTTCCACTGTGCCTGCCACAGATCGCCGTTGTAATCACTGTTGAGCACGTCATTGGATTCATACACCAGATCCAGATAACTGCCCCAGCCGGTACCCGGTACATTGCGGTAAGCCTCGCGGTTATCGAACGTCAGTGCCAGCCCGGCCAGGGTCTCTTCCACTCCCTGACTGGCGTACACGCCCTGCGGGGTACGCACGATTTTTTCATGGTCAGCGGTCAGCCCGGCCGCCAGCTGCAGCTGATCTTCATACAGGTCCAGAATATGGTTACGGCGCACACCGAACAGATCTTCCCGCGTCGCATACCAGTTGTCGTCGATATTCAGATCCAGATCGGTAAAGGAGTGCGTGCGCTGCCAGTACAGCGTCCAGCGGTTGTCATACGTGTAAGTGGCGCTGAAATCCGACCAGTCCTGACGGAAATCCCAGCTCGCGGCCAGCGTGTAACTGTGGCGTCCCAGGGCATCACTGCCACTGGTCCCCAGCCCCAGTGATGATGAATACTCATCCAGCGCCAGCAGCGGCCACCAGTAATGCGGCCGCACAGTCGGCCAGGGGCTGTAGTCTGTCACCTCCGACGGCACCGTCTCAGTCACGGCCGGCGGGTAATCGTAGCGGCCCTGATACTCAGCAATATTGAAGTGCCGCACCACCTGTGGAGTTGAGATCTGCAGCTGATAACCTGCCGCCGTGTATTCCTGCCAGGCCACACGGCCGTTCAGCCATTGCGGGGTAAAGGCCCCACTGCTCAGCTGCGTCCACTGTTCGGTGTCTCCGCTCTGCGGGGACAGCGCAAACAGGTTATACACACCGTCGTAATCGGCGCTGTAGAGAATGCGGCCATCCGGCAGATAACGCGGATCGTTCTCTGTTGCCCGGCTGTCGGTCAGCGGCTGCCAGCGCAGGGAAGTCAGATCGAGCCGTTCCAGATTCCAGCCCTGCTGCGGGCGCTTGACCGCCGCCACCAGCGCTTGTCCGTCCGGACTGATATCAAAGCCGCCCAGGACGGTCCGTGGCGGCGACTGCCACAGACGCCTCGCATCCCCATCCGTGCTGATGCGCCAGAGTTCACTGCGGCCGTGATCCTTACGGCTGCTGTAAAGCGTTTGCCCATCCGGGCTCCAGCGCACCTTACGGAAACGCCCCTGCTGCGTCAGCCGCTGCCAGCCCCCGTCACCGGACCAGAGGAAAACATCATTCAGCACCCGGCCGGAGGCATACGGAATCTGGCGCGACACGGCCAGAGTGCCATCCGCGCGGCGGTCAATATCGCTGATATTTTTTGCCGCCGTCAGGCGCTCTTCCTGCCACACCTCCCCGGCGGCTGACCAGCGGCTGACATAGGGCCGGTCTTCGGCATTGTTCACCACCACCAGCAGATCGTCGCCGGCCGCCGCGATCACCTGACGCCGGTCAGGCAGCAATGGCAGGGACTGTACGGCAGCCCCGGCCTGCCCGGGGCTGCCGCTCTGCGCACCGAAACGTATCGCCAGCCAGTCGAGGTAATCCTGCCATAACAGCGGAAACGTCTTACCCAGCGTGCCGCGCACGGTTGAGTTCTGCAGGAAGTATGGAATCAGCTGGCCACTGTAACGGTTGAGATAGTCACTGAGCGCGGCCTCGCCATAGGTCTGCGCCAGATATTCAAAGAACCAGGCGCCATACAGATAGTTTTTACCCAGCGGCCAGTCACGCAGCGGCAGTACGGCTTCGGTGAGCTGGTCCGGATGGCCGGACGCCACCTCGGCACGCATTTCCATGGCGTACAGACTGCCATCCAGACGGCCATACCCCAGTTCATGATTGGTTTCCAGATACACCGCCAGCCCTTCGGTGAACAGCGACGGGGTGAAAATATGCGGAAACAGCAGATAGAAACGGCCGAAGACACTGCGCCCTGTGCGGACAATGCCACGGCTCATGTTCAGGTGCAGGGTGTGTACATACTCATGCCGGATCAGACCATGCAGCCACTCATCCATATGCTCCAGTCCGCTGACATCCTCCGGTGGACTGGCGAACAGGCGTATCTGTGAAAACGGCAGCGGCGTGGCCCAGCCGTTGGAATAATCGACCTCGTCGGTCAGCACAATATGGGTACGGACCGCCGGCGACTGCACAAAAAACGGCACCAGTTCCTGGTGCACCCGCTCGGCAATGCTCAACGCCCGCTGCGCCATGGCGTCGTAGCTGTCGCGGTAATGAATGGCAAAATGCTCAGAGGTACGGGTACGCCAGATATCACCGTCCTCATCCCAGGCCACGGGAACGGCCAGTGCCGGCATCATCAGCAGACCAGCCAGCAGGATCAGCAGGGATTTCAGGCAGCAGCTCATACACTATCCTTAAGCACAGAGTGACCGGCACGATAGCCGAATAATATGACAGCAACAACACAGCTGAGCAGTTGCTCAGCCTGTTTCCGTGACATAGAGTTAGCACTGTTCACAGACCCACAGCCAATAACAATAAAAGGCTGCAACCGTCAGGGAGAGAGGTATGTCCTGGTCTGATCACTACCGGCGCTATGCACGCTACAACCGCTGGCAGAACCGGCAGCTGACCACCGCCTGTGCACAGCTGAGCAGTGAACAGCTGGCCGCGCCCTGCGGACTGTTTTTCGGTTCCCTGCTGGGCAGCTGGAATCATCTGCTGGTGACTGATCTGCTGTGGCTCAAACGTCTGGCGCAGATTTTTCCCATTCTGGAAGAACTGCGGGACCTGCCCACGCCCACCGCACTGGATCAGACCCTGGTGCATGATGTGCCACAGCTGCAGCCACTGCGCGCCCGTCTCGATGATCTGATGATCCGCTGGTGCGACCTGCTGCGCGCTGACGATATTCATGCAGTTCTGCAATACACCAGCAGTGCTGGCGAAGACAGAAGCCAGCCCCTCGACCGGGTACTGCAGCACCTGTTTAATCATCAGACCCATCACCGCGGTCAGATAACCGCTGCCCTCAGCCAGCACGGCGTGGATTACGGCGTGACCGATCTGCTGTTTATGCCAGCGGAGGACGACCTCTGAACGACCACCATCAGGAACGGAAGCTGAGGAGACGATTTGCTTAATCCCAATATCTGGCGCAGCCAGCAGCTGGATTTCCGCTGGCAGGGACATCAGATCAGTTACCACGACCAGGGGGATGGCCCGGTGCTGTTGCTGCTGCACGGCCTGCCCGGCAACAGCTGGGACTGGCATATGATCTGGCCCATGTTGTGCGGCCAGTTCCGTCTGATTACCCTGGATTTTCTCGGCTGCGGTGATTCCGACAAACCACAGCAGCATGACTACCGGCTGGCCGACCAGGCCGCTCTGGTGCTCAGCCTGCTGCGCTATCTCAACGTCAGCCATTACCAGCTGATCGGCCATGGTTACGGGGCTGCCGTCAGCTGGGCACTGCTGAATGCAGAGCACACCCTGCAACCCTCTGCCATCAGCTGGCTGGCGCCGCGGCTGTGCGGTGACCGCGACGCTTATCTGTGGCGCGAGCGCTGGCTGTCCGGCCCTTCCGGTCACCTGCTCAGCCCACTGGTCAGCGAAGGCCTGTATGGCCGCTATCTGGAAAAACTCACCGGCCCGTACGCGCCACTGACCACTCAGCGCCTGCGCGACAGCTGGCAACTGCTGTGCGCCCATCAGGGTCTGCATGTTCTGCCACGCATGTTCAATTACCGCTATGAGCTGCCCTTATGCCGCGAGTGGGACAGTCTGGCAGAGCAGCTGCCGTCGCTGCAGGTGATCAGCGGTCACTATGACCCGCTGGCGCGGGCTTTGCCCGCACTGGCCGGCAAGCGTCATGTTCAGCTGCAGACCGGCCATTACCCACAGCTCGAAGATCCGGGCAACCTGGTTTCAGCCCTGCTGGAATTTCGCTGCAGCGGCCCGTCCTCCGCGGGCGCCGGCTTCGATAACCTGCGCCAGCCTTCCTGAAGCGGCAACAGGCTTGGGAAAGCGGCCCGGGTGGGGTAAAGTCGCGCGCTTTGCGCCGGAGAAATCATGTCCACTGAACTCGATATCCTTTACCGCGACGATGCCATGGTGGTCATTAACAAACCCAGTGGACTGCTTGTGCACCGCAGCGAAATTGACCGCCATGAAACCCGCTTTGCCCTGCAGCTGCTGCGTAATCAGCTGGGACAGAGAGTGTATCCGGTGCACCGGCTGGATAAGCCGACATCCGGCGTCCTCGCCTTTGCACTCAGTCAGGAGATGGCCAGCCGTATCACCGACCTGTGGCGCCAGCGCACGGTCGAGAAAAAATATCTGGCCATTGTGCGTGGCTGGATGCCGGAATTTACCCATCTGGATTACGCCATGTCACCGCCGGTGGATAAATACGCCAGGCATGAAAAGAAAAAGCCGGAACAGGAAGCCATCACCGACTTCCGCACTCTGGCTCAGGTGGAAATCCCGGTGGCGGTCGACAAGTACCCGCAGTCACGCTACTCCCTGCTGGAATGCACGCCTCATACCGGCCGCAAGCACCAGATCCGCCGTCACCTGAAACATCTGGCCCATCCCATTATCGGTGATGCCCGTTACGGCAAAGGCCGTCACAGCCGTTACTTCCGTGATCATCTGGATGCCCCGCGCCTGCTGTTGCATGCCAGTGAGCTGACGGTTGAGCACCCGCTCAGCGGAGAAGCACTGACCTTTGTTGCGCCGCCCGACCGTATCTTCCGTCAGCTGCTGCAACGCTTTGACTGGAGCACATCGCTGCCACCACGGATACAGGCGTCCCTGAATACAGAGCCACACAGCTCGATGGATTTATTCCTCAATATCACAAATGAAGACGTCATTGACGATATCTGACTGGCTAATAAGTCATCCACAGCCCGTCCGGCCCTGATTTTTACAGGGTTCCGGACGTTATTCACAATTTCTGTGGATAAAACACTGGAAAACTTTGTGAAAAGTCGTGCCAGGCCAGTCATTATGCGGCCTCGTGTCAATTTGACTGAAAATAAACCAGCCTGTCAGTAGCTTATATTTCAATGACTTACAGATTATTCAAGCAAATGTTTCAGTTTTTTGACTTTTGAATTTACGTTCAGAACATCCGCCGCTGATTTGTGCATAACCACGCTTACGCAATACCGTCAAGCCATCGCAGAAATATTTCCGCCTATTTGTGTCAGATCTATCAACAGTTGTTCAGGAGCATTTTTACTGTCCACAGATTCTGTGGGTAACTTTGTTGGTAAGTTATTTATATGTGTGGCTGAACAGCATAAATACGGGGATCATTACAGATTGACTATTTTTTAACCAAACAAAAAAGTCTTTATTTTTCAATCACTTATAAAAATCAATAGCAAAACTGCAATATTTGGGGACAAATTGACCGCTATGCAGGCGGTAAAAGCGGCCATGTGCATAACCTGCCTCATCAGAGTTCAGCGTGCGCCAAAATGAAGCCCTGATCAGTAGCGACTGAATAAAAGCGGCAGAAAAACGTTATACCGGGCGCGACAGGCTAGTGAACACTGACTCAGAGCTGTGTGGATAAGTGGTTAAAAGCCTGACACCCAGGTGTCATAAAACCGGCATAAAAAAACCGGCTGCAGGGCAGCCGGTTTTTTGCAGGGAACGGACGCTCAGTCAGAGAACGCCGATACGACGTGCCAGTTCATCTGCCGGCAGGTAACCCGGAAACAGACGACCGTCTTCCAGTACGATCGCCGGCGTACCGGTCACTCCCATTTCAGAACCCAGACTGTACTCTTCCGCAATCGGAGCGCCACAGTCTTTGCTCTTATCCATCATTTCCTGCATCTGTGCGGTCAGTGCGCGGTACTGGTCTTCCAGCATCACGGCTCCGCCCTGACGCAGGCGCTGCCCCAGCATGCTGATTTCACGCTGGGTATTCTTCATGGTGCTCATCGCCGCCTTACGGTCGGCCTGACACCAGACATAATTGGCCTTGAGGTAGGAATCAGTCAGCTCACCGGTCTGCGGATTCTTGATGCCGGAACGCGGGTAAGCCAGGTAACGGACCGTGATGCCCAGCTCATTCAGGCGCGGAATTTCCTGATGCAGCTTCTGGCAGTAACCACAGTCGATATCCGTAAACACATTGATCAGCGCTTTCTGCTCACCCTTGGCGCTGAACAGTACGGTTTTATCATCCGCCAGGGCCGCCATGGCTGCCGCACGCTTCGGATTATTACGGTTCTGGGTTACGTTGGCCGGGCCATCTTCACCCAGCTGATACAGCTCATCGCGGTAGATGAAATGGTTCAGATCCGGTGTCATATGCATGATGGAACCGTCCACCAGCACCACTTCCAGAATCTGACCGTCAGCCAGCGCAGCCACTTCACGTACCTGCAGACGGGGGCCGAAAGCAGCGACCAGTTTGTTTTCAACCTGTTGCTCCAGGGCAACCGTGCTGTCAGTGTCGGCGGCATAAGCCGGCGCCATCAGCGCCAGACCAAGAGCAGCAGCCAGAAGCGTCTTTTTCATTCCTGTACCTTTATATCCGGAGAATGACCGGCCAGAAGCCATGTCAGCAAAGCTGCTAACCCTTTCAAATGACCAACAGGGAGTCAAGCAGCCAAGTGTCAGTAAATGTGTTCCTGCAGTATACCGCCGCATTATGACAGGCGGACAAACAGGCATAAAAAAACGGGCACCAGGCCCGTTTTTTTAACGTACTGACGCAAAGAGCAGGATTAAACCTTTTCTTTGATACGTGCAGACTTACCGCTACGCTCACGCAGGTAGTACAGTTTCGCCTGACGAACGTCACCACGACGTTTGACTTCGATGCTGTCAACCAGTGGGCTGTGAGTCTGGAAAGTACGCTCAACGCCAACACCGTGAGAGATCTTACGTACGGTGAACGCAGAGTTCAGACCACGGTTACGTTTACCGATAACCACACCTTCAAACGCCTGCAGACGCTCACGGTTACCTTCTTTTACCTTAACCTGTACAACGACAGTGTCACCAGGGCCGAATGCCGGTACAG
This sequence comes from Pseudomonadota bacterium, assembly GCA_030145845.1. GTDB lineage: Bacteria > Pseudomonadota > Gammaproteobacteria > Pseudomonadales > Oceanobacteraceae > Venatoribacter. The sequence goes on along the minus strand of JAIXHJ010000013.1, from coordinate 91,594 downwards.
ACTCTTTCAGCTGTGCGTTTTCAATCTGCTGAATGATTGTGTTCTTGTTGCTCATTCTTTGCTCCTTAACAGTCTGCGGAGTCTTCATGCTCACGCAGGTATTCTGTCAATAACCTTTGTTGCTCGTTTGTCAGTTCCAGCGTTTCCAGAAGGTCCGGTCTGCGCTGCCAGGTTCTTGCCAGTGACTGCTTAAGCCGCCACTGCCGGATTTTTTCGTGGTTGCCGCTGAGCAGCACCTCAGGAACCGTCTGCCCTTCGTAAACTTCCGGGCGGGTGTAATGCGGACAATCCAGCAGTCCGTCCATAAAGGAGTCCTGCTGTGCCGACTGTTCATGCCCTAATACACCGGGCACCAGCCGGATCACGGCATCCATCAGTGTCATGGCCGGCAGTTCCCCACCGCTCAGGACAAAATCGCCAAGAGACCACTCTTCGTCGATTTCGCGCTGAATCAGACGCTCATCAATGCCTTCGTACCGTCCGGCGACCAGAATCAGTTTGTCGCTCTGAGCAAGCTCGAGCACACCCTGCTGATCCAGTTTACGGCCCTGAGGTGACAGATAAATCACTCTGGCGCCGTCTCCCGCAGCGGCTTTCGCTGCGTGAATGGCATCCTGCAGAGGCTGAATTTTCATCAGCATACCGGGGCCACCACCGTACGGACGATCGTCCACCGTCTGGTAGTTATCGTGGGTGAAATCGCGGGGATTCCAGCATTCCACCGTTACTTTGCCCTGTTTCACCGCCCGGCCACTGACACCAAAATCGGTCAGCGCCCGGAACATCTCCGGAAACAGGGAGATAACTCCAAACCACACCGGTTAAAAATCCGGGTCCCAGTCCACCTGGATCTCACCACTGTCCAGATCGACCTCAAGAACGATTGTTTCTGCGTATGGAATCATGCGTTCACGTTTATCGACACTGCCTTCGCAGGCCTTAACCGTTATCACCTGATTACCGCCGCCGGAATCAAACAGTTCTTTCACCTGGCCCAGCAGAACACCGCCGGTTGTAACAACCTTCAGTCCTTCGAGCTGGAACCAATAATATTCATCTTCTTCGGGCTCGGGTAACTCACTGGTCAGAACGCCGATCTCAACCTGGCGCAGTGCCAGTGCCTGATCGCGGTCTGTAATGCCTTCCAGGGAAACCGCCAGTCCCTTAGTCTGAGCTCTGCTGTCCGCCACTCTGAAGGACTGCCACTGACCATCGATATGTAACAGCCAGTTCCGGTACTCCAGAATATTGGTCATCGGATCTGTGTAGGAATACACCTTCACCCATCCTTTGATGCCAAACGCGGTGGTGATTTTACCGAGGATGGTGATGTCCTGGTCCGCCACCTGTTGTGCCAACATCAGATCTCCGTCTTTACCAATTAAGCCTGAGCTTTTTTGGCGTCTTTCAGTAATTTGGCGACACGGTCAGTAGCCTGTGCACCTTTACCCAGCCAGTACTCAACGCGTTCCAGATCAACACGCAGAGCTTCTTCCTGGCCACGAGCAACAGGGTTGAAGAACCCGACACGCTCGATAAAGCGACCGTCGCGTGGAGAGCGCGCGTCAGCTACGTTGATGTGATAAAAAGGACGTTTTTTAGAGCCGCCACGGGCCAAACGGATTACTACCATAAGTTCAGATCACTCCGATCGTTTTATCAGGTGACAGGTTTTGGGATCGCCTGCCGTTAATCATCCCGCGTTTCCCGGATTACCCTGTTACGGTAAATCCCAGATCGACGGGGCCTAAGGACGTTCTGCCACGCTCCGGTCCTGCGTTTTGCAGGGCAGAGAAACAGAGCATCCCGTTAAAAGGGCGCGTAGTGTATAAAATCCGGCCGCCGGCGACAAGCAGTTATTGCCCCGCAGGCCAGTCATGGCGGGCATTATCGCCCGGCCACTTCCCCACCTCAGTCACACAAGTCAGTTACTCATTTTGACCGCCGCTGGCGAAGCGTACGACTAAAGGAGTACTCTATAGGTCAAGTCAGGCCAATTTATTCCGGCTATTATGTCGCCCGCCTGAACATTCCTCACCCGGCATACCGTCAGTTACCTGCTTATCCAGCCTGTGACTCCGTTTCATCAGGAATTCCTGAGCGGCTGCCGTGTGACGATTTGTCTGAACTTCGTCAGGAGAATTTCTGAATGATTGACACAGCCCGTATTCAATGCCCGGTTCTGCGCCAGCGCGTCATGTCTGCAGAACAGGCCGCAGAGCTGATTCCGAATGGTGCCACCGTGGGTATGAGTGGTTTCACCGGTGCCGGTTACCCGAAAGCCATCCCGCAGGCTCTGGCCAAGCGCATTGAAGGTATTAACAACGAAGGCGGTCGTTTCCGCATCAACGTCTGGACCGGCGCTTCCACGGCTCCGGAACTGGACGGCGCCCTGGCTGAAGTAGACGGCATCGAAATGCGTCTGCCGTTCCAGACCGACCCGATCTGCCGTACCCGTATCAATGACGGCCGCATGGATTATGTGGACTACCACCTGTCAGAAGTCTCCCAGTACGCCTGGTCCGGCTTCCTTGGCAAAATGGATCTGGCCATCATCGAAGTGGCCGGTATCCGTGAAGACGGCAGTCTGATTCCTTCTTCATCCATCGGTAACAACAAAACCTGGATTGAACAGGCTGATAAAATCATCCTGGAAGTGAACAGCAAGCAGAACATCAAGCTGGAAGGCATGCACGATGTGTATTACGGCACGGCTCTGCCGCCGAACCGTAAGCCGATTCAGCTGACCAAACCGGAAGACCGCATCGGTGAAATGTACCTGCGCTGTCCGCCGGAAAAAGTGATCGCAGTGGTTGAAACTGCAGCCGCTGACCGTAACACGCCGTTCAAATCCCCGGATGATGTGTCACGCAAGATTGCTGATCACATCCTGGAATTCTTCGAGCGTGAAATCGAAGCCGGCCGTCTGCCGGAAGAACTGCTGCCGATTCAGTCCGGCGTGGGCAACATTCCCAATGCCGTACTCGAAGGTCTGGACGCCGGCCGTCATAAGGGCCTGACAGCCTTTACCGAAGTGATTCAGGACGGCATGCTGAAAATGCTGAAATCCGGCACCCTGTCGGTTGCATCGTCCACGGCCTTTTCCCTGAGCCCGGACGGTATCCGCGAGTTCGATGAGAACATCGATATCTACCGCGACAAAATCATCCTCCGTCAGCAGGACATCAGTAACCATCCGGAACTGATCCGCCGTCTCGGTATTATTGCCATGAACGGTCTGCTGGAAGCGGATATTTACGGCAACGTCAACTCCACCCACCTGATGGGTACCCGCATGATGAACGGTATCGGTGGTTCCGGGGACTTTGCCCGTAACGGTTACCTGTCGATCTTTGTGACACCATCAGTGGCGAAAAATGGCGCAATCTCCGCCATCGTGCCGATGGTTTCACACGTCGACCACACCGAACACGATGTCAAAATCATTGTGACCGAACAGGGTCTGGCGGATCTGCGTGGTCTGTCCCCACGTCAGCGTGCCAAAACCATCATCGAAAACTGTGCTCACCCGGATTACCGCGATGAGCTGATGAGCTACTTTGAACGTGCCTGTTCCAGCGGCCGTGGTATGCATACACCACACCTGCTGAACGAAGCCCTGAGCTGGCACCAGCGTTATGAAGAAACCGGCAGCATGAAAGCTGACTGATCGTTTCGTCGCCTGCCCTCTGACTGTCTGACAGAACACTGAGATAGTCAGAGGGCTTTTTTCTTCATTTTCCCGCTGCACACAACCCTTCCCGCTCCGCATACCATCCGGCGGAACCGATAACCGCAGGTCCTGTGCCGAATGCCTGACAACCGACAACACTGCCCGCCACAGACTGACCGTCTGAATCCCAGCGCCCACCGGGAGCAGAGTGCAGACGATATCTGGCTGGAAACCTGCCACGCTCATCAGCCCCCTCAGGCACACACAGGCCTCAGCGCCAGCGCCGTGATTGAGCAGGCACTGCAGACACTGATGGCCGGCGGTATTGTTGCCCTGCCCGGCAACGGCGGTTTTCAGCTGTTATGCGATGCCCGCAATCCACAGGCCATTGCCCGTCTGCGCCAGCGCAAGCGCAGCCCGGCCCGGCCTTTTGCCGTTATGCTGGCTGACAGCGCGGCCGCGCCACACTGGGTACAGACCACCGGCAATGGCCGTGACTGGCTGCAGCGTCCCGCTGCCCCCATCGTGCTGCAGACCCTCAGTCCTGACGTGGCAGCGGACATTGCCGCACAACTGGCCCCCGGACTGAATACCCTGGGCATTATGCTGCCGCCGACGCCACTGCACCGGCAACTGTTCTGCGCCGCCGCGCAGCTGTCTGCCACAGCGCTGGCTCTGGCGGTGACCAGCGGCAATCTGGCCGCTGCCCCACTGGTAAGTGCTGATGAGCACGCACGCCGCTATCTGGCCGGTATAGCTGATGTTCTGCTCATGCCTCAGCGTGATATCCGCGAACGCGGTGATGATTCCGTCGTCGATGCCCGCAACCCGGGTCATACCCTGATTCAGCGTATTGGCTGGGGTCTGGCACCACAGAGTTTCGACATTCCGTCACTGAGCGGCCTTCACAGCCTGCCCTCCGTACTCGCCACCGGCGGCTATCACAACAATGCTGTGGCCCGGAACAGCGGTCAGCGGCTGTTTCTGTCACAACAGATCGGTGACCTGAACAACCCGCAGCACTGCCGCCAGCAGCAGTTGACGGCGGCGGCCCTCAACCGCCGGCTGCAGACGCCCCCGCAGCTGATTGCCTGCGATGAACACAGCGAAGACTATGCTCACCGGCTGGCTGAACAGCATGCCGCGGAGCTGCAGCTGCCACTGCACGACATTCCGCACCATGTTGCCCAGCTGGCCGCCGTGCTGGCCGAACAGCCACGGCTGGACCCCATTCTCGGCCTGACCCTGAACGGCTCCGGCAACAGCCACGACGGCAAAAGCGGCGGCAGCGAACTGGTGATGATGTCCCCCCCGGAATATTTCGTGATCGGTGCTTTCTCCCGTATTGCGCTGCCCGGTGGCGATAAAGCCGCACGCGAACCCTGGCGCATGGCCCTCAGCCTGCTGACCGGCTATGGCAATGAAGAACAGCGGCAGCGCTGGCTGAGTCTGGGCTATGGTGCGGATGCAGAGTCTGTTGCCGCCGTACTGCAGCAACTGGAATACGAACCGGATACCCCGGTAACCACCAGCGCCAGCCGCTGGTTCGACGCGGTGGCCGGCCTGCTCGGCCTCTGCCCACAGCAGAGTTACGACGGCGAAGCCTGCCTGCGTCTGGAAGCCCTGGCTGAACAGGCCGCAGAAACGCTGCCGCCTGCCGGCCAGCAGCAGAACCTGTGTCAGACTGAACGCGAAGGGGATGACGGCGGCGTCACCCTGCGCCTCACCTTACTGGTGCAGCGCATAATTGAAGGCTGTCTTAACGGTGAAGATCCGGCCCGTCTCGCCTGGCTCTGGCATCAGCAGCTGGCCATGGGGATTGCCGCCTGGGTCAAACGCATCGCCCGCGATTACCGGCTGAATTCCGTGACCATGTCCGGTAATACCCTGCAGAATGCCCTGCTGCGCCGGCTGCTGCGTTACTACCTCGCCCAGCACGATATGCAGCTGGTGCTACCACAGCATACCCCGCTCAATGACGGTGGCCTCGCCGCCGGCCAGGTTGCCTGGACACTGTTCAGTCAGACCGACAGGCAGTATTAGTCTCTCCCCGGATCCGACCGGTTTTCCCGATCCCGCCCGGATGGGGTAACGGAACCCCTGCGCGTATTTCAGGCGCGGAGCTCCTGTCCGGAATTTTTTATGTGTCCTTATGCCAGCTGAAGACTGTCAGAACCCGCTGTTTTTCAGCTACTGCGTAACCGGACACGTTATTTATCCGGCTTCATCACACTCCACGCCCTGACCATTATATTTATTGATATTTCCTGTGGCCGGAATTACATCCCTGTGTGAACAGAAAAACCATTTTTCCGATCATTTTCAAGCGCCACAATGCAACAGAAAATATTGAATACCCGGCATAATATATAAGTTCTTCTTATTTTTTTATCAGTGAAAAAACAGGCAATAAAAGCAGTATTTTCTGCGCTGGAAACCGCCACTGCCGCAGAAACAAAAACGCCGGCAAAAGCCGGCGTTTTCATAAAGGTTAAACAACAGCACTCAGTGCTGATGACCACCTTCACCGTGAACGTGACCGTGAGTCAGTTCTTCTTCGCTGGCGTCACGTACAGATTCAACTTTAACGCTGAACTGCAGGGATTTACCGGCCAGCGGATGGTTGGCATCAACGGTCACAACGGCTTCGTCAACTTCGGTTACGATCAGGTTGATCGGACCGTGTTCAGTCTGTGCTGTGAAGGCCATGCCTGGTTCGACTTTTTCAACACCCTGGAACGCTTCCATCGGTACTTTCTGTACCCGTTCGTCGCTGTATTCACCGTAGGCATCTTCCGGTGCAATGGTTACTTCCAGTTCATCACCAACGCTTTTGCCTTCCAGTGCTGCTTCCAGGCCCGGAATAATGTTCTGTGCGCCGTGCAGGTAGGTCATTGGCTGACCGCCCTCAGAGGAATCGATCACTTCGCCGCTGTCCACATCAACCACTTTGTAGTGAATGGTAACAACTTTCTGCTGTGCAATGGTCATAGGGTTCTATCCTGTTGTGGTCCCCGGCGGGGAGGTGTATTGGCACTTACCAGTGCATGTTGTAACGCAAAGACGACCCGGGGTTCCCCTGCAAGACTGACTCTACGAAAAGCGCCAGTATAACAACTGCAATGCTCAGTACCACCCCCGCACAGCGGCCAATAAAGCTTTACAGACGGCGGATAAAAGCGATGGCTGTCTTTTTATCCAGCGTGCGGGCACTGCGTTCGCCATCAAAACGCACCTTGATATAACGCTCATCCTCCGACACCACACAGCCCTCGCCGAGACTCTCATGGCGGATGCGGCTGCCGTCTTCGGTCTGATGCTTACGGTCGATAATAAAGTCGCTGGCCGGACGTTCCGGCTCTGACGCCGGCACCGCCATCACCAGCTTCAGCGTCAGCTGCAACCGGGTCAGATAGTCATCCAGCCAGGCCGGCAACGCCCCGCCCAGAGGACTGATTTCCACTTCCGCTTCCTGCTGATCCAGCGCGCGGCCGATATCCGCCGAACGCTGCCACTGCATTTCCTGCTGGAAACGGCTCGGCCACAACTGCGCCTGACGCCCTTCCTGGCCCCCGACCGGGGCAATCAGATGCAGCTGGCTGCGTGCCCGGGTCATGGCAACGTACAGCAGCCGCCGTTCACTCTCTTCACTGGCCGGCTGGGTAAACTCGCCTTCCGGGGTGTATGGATAATAATGGGCATTAAGGCCGGGAATGATCACCACCGGCCACTCCAGGCCTTTGCTTTTATGGATCGACGTCAGCTGCACGCCCTGCTGCCCGTCACGGGTCTGCTGCAGACGCTGGGCTTTCAGCCCCTGCAGGTAATCCCACACTTCCCGGCTGCTCTGGCCACTGTCACGCAGAAAGCGGACGAAGGCGCGGATGGTCTGCAGGCGGTCTTCAATCTGCTGGGCGGAAAAGGCACTGTCGGCAATGCCGTCTTCCAGCTCCGTCTGATCGATATAATTTTTAACCAGCCGCCAGGCGTGCTGGTTAATGTGTTCCGCATCGGCAATCACTTCGGCGCGGGCCTGCAGCTGCTGTTGCTGCCACTTGCTCAGTTCCTGCGGAATGGCCTGCGACAGCGCTTCGCCATAACCGGCTTCCACCGTGGCCATGCGCCGGGCAATCTCTTCCAGCAGCGGCCGTTTGATCTTCGGATAGGGCGTGGTTAGGATCTGCAGCCAGGCATCCAGACGCTGTTTTTCATCGCGCTGACTGAAACGCCCGGCGGCAATTTCAAACAGCAGCCAGAAAATCTGCAGCTCCCAGCGGTCCAGCACCGACTGCGAATGATTCAGCTGATACGGCACACCGGCCTGCAGCAGACCGAGTTCCACCGGCGCGCACAAAGCCCACAGCCGATTGATGACCGCAATCTCTTCCAGCGGCCGTTGCTCTGCTTCACTGGTGATCAGTTTCAGCACCAGCCCGGCCTCATGACGGGCCTCATGCAGACGGATACGGGTCGCTCCGGTTGATGGATGCGACAGACACAGGACGTCGTCTCGTTCGCGGTTATGGGTTATCAGATGATTGGCCAGCAGCGACAGCGAGTGGCCGTAGCGGAATGTATGCGGCAATTGATAGGTGCTGATATTGCCCATCGCCGCGCGGAAACCGCTGACAATAAATTCCGGCTTCGAACCGCGGAATTCATAAATGGTCTGGTCCGGATCACCGATCACCATCAGCGAACCACGGCCGCCGTACAGCACTTCCAGCAGCCTCTGCTGGATGGCATTAATGTCCTGATATTCATCGACCAGAATCCACTGCATATGGCCGCCAAAACGGGCCGCGACTTCCGGCTGATAAACAAAGGCCATCACCGGATCGTACAGCATATCGGCGTAACTGATGCGCCGCTGGTGACGGCGCCAGTCTTCAAAGCGGTCGAATAATTCCACGAAAATCCGGCACTGAGACGGCAGCTCCAGTCCGTCAAACACCTCCTGCGGAGACTGCAGTCCGGACTTCACAAGGTCAATAAACCCCAGTGCCGGCTCCACCCATTTTTTACGCTGCGACAGAATATCCTGCCGCGTTTCATCATCCGCCAGCTGCTGCAGCAGACGCCACACAACCGACTCAGCTTCACCGTCCGACAAAGGCTTCCCCTGAAACGGCGGCAGTACGCCATCGGCGATCAGGCGCTGATAAATCTTCAGCCCCAGGGAATGAAACGTGCGGATATCCGGCAGGCGCTGCGCCGGCAACAGACGACGCAGCTTGTGCTGAAAATCTTCCCGCGCCGAGCGGTTATACATCAGCACCAGCAGGCGCCGCGGATCACAGCCTTCCGCCAGCCGGGCAGCAATAAAGTGCGTCAGGGTGGTGGTTTTACCGGCGCCGGCCACCGCCACCACACGGGCATGGCCGTGAGCATGTGACACCACCTGCGCCTGTTCTGGTGTCAGCCCCGGCAATGCCGGGCGTAACTGAGCAATGTCCGGATGATGATTGGTCAAATCGGTATCAGTCGTGGTTAAGGAAACGGCGGGAGTTTAACAGAGAGGTACAGCGGTTGGCTGCCGGCAGATCAGTGCCGGACAACCCTTGTCAGCCATCAACCTGTGATGGCGTCAGTCCCGGCAGCTGCGAATAATGCCGTTTCAGTCGCTGAAAATTTCTTCCAGAAAGAGCAATAACTGCCGCCAGGAGCGCTTGTCAGCACTGGCGTTATACACCAGACCGCGTTCATGATCGTTGGCATCAGGGTTGGTAAACGAGTGTCTGGCAGCGCCATAAATATGCATCTGCCAGTCGGCACCGGCGGCCGTAAACTCCTGCTGACAGCGGATCACTTCTTCCACCGGCACCAGAGGATCCTGATCACCGTGCTGAATCAGGATGCGGGTACCCGCCGAGCGGTTGTCGATGCCTTCAGGGCTGTTCAGCAGCGCATGGAAACTCGCCGCGCCGCAAAGATCCGCTCCGGAACGGGCCAGATCCAGTGCACACAGACCACCGAAGCAATAGCCCATAATGGCGATGCGGCGGCTGTCTGTTTCATCCTGAGCAGCAACAACGTCATAAGCCGCCTGCAGACGTCGTTGCAGCAGATGACGGTCTTCCAGCAATGGCGCCATCAGCTGGCCGTTTTCTTCCGGGCTGCTGCCGAGAATGCCTTTGCCATAGGTATCCAGCGCAAAGGCGTTGTATCCCAGAGCGGCCAGTTGCCGGGCCTTATCACACACAAACTCATCACGCCCTTCCCAGGCATGGGCAATCAGTATCACCGGGCGTTTCTGACCACCCTGCTGAAAGGCAAAGTATCCTTCAAAAACCTGGTCATCTACGGTGTATTCGATCAAACGGGTCTGTACAGCCATCTCTGCGTCCTGCTGAATAACAAACGGGTCTGATTACCAGCACGATAATCAGACCCGATATAAGCACAGATGCAGAGACAGGTTCAACGCATGCCGTTAATTGTCAGCATTCACTTCCACCAGGAAAGCAACACCCAGCTGATCCGGGTCGGAACCCGTCTCAGCCGATGACACACGGAATACACCCAGCGCTCCATCAGCGGAGAAATACCCGGTCAATGTCACCGTGTTGGTGTCACCGGCATCCGTGAGTGTCATGGCCGAGACGCCATTCGCCGCCAGCGTAAAGCTCACATCATAATCCGTGGCTTCTGCATCGTTATCCGCTTCGATATCCGCCGCTGCGGATGATTTCTCTGCCACCAGCGCGGCAAAACTCAGGGTACCGGACAGGCCGTCGCTGTTTACGGTCAGAGTATTGGAGAAGCGGCCTGTGCTCAGTGCCGTAGCGGATCCGCTCAGCATCTCACCGTTGTAAACCAGACGGTATTCTTTACCGCTCAGATCCAGTTGTGCATCCGGCAATTTAACGCCGTAGGAATTAACCGCTTCGACCTCAGAGAAGTATTCATCGTCAGTGATGCTGTCATCAGCGGTGGTCACAGAATGCAACAGCATCAGCTGATAGTCGCTGCTGAACAGACTGGTAACATCCTCGCCACCGGCAGTGAAGGTTGAACCATCCGCTGACACGCTGTATGGGATATCAGTCTCGGCGATATCATCACCGCTGGTGTAAGTCACCGTGGTGCCACTGCGCTCCAGTTCATCACCACTTGTGGTACTGAGGTCCAGTGCCCCCACACCATCAAAGCTGGCGATAAAGTTACTGGTCGACAGGCCGTAATAGCCATTTTCGTCTGTATTCACCGCCAGCTCGACAACACCGTAATCACCGCTCAGATCCGAGGCGGTCATAGACTGCGGTTTATCTGCGGCAATAAAGAGATAGGAAAATACTTCGTCACCACTGCGGGCATCAGGATCAACGGCATCTTTTTCGCCATCGTCATTGGTATCCGTGGTTTCATAACGTACAGCCGCTGCGGTAAAGGCACCCAGCAGCACTTTATTGTTGGCTGCTTTCTGCAGGCGCATCACATACGGCGGCCAGCGCCAGCCATAGTCACCATCAATATCTTCTTCAAATTCGCTCTCGATATTGAGCACATCACCGTCGCTGACCTGAACGGTAATGGTGTCACCGCCGGTTTCTTCTTCCACCACATAATTGAGTGTCCAGGCATCGTTATAAACAGACTGGGTTGACCACCAGTAGTCACTGCCACCTGTGGTGACATCGGCACTGCCATCACCATTGTCAGTCAGGCTGAATTCCAGAACGGTGGCTTCCTTGCTGTAATCGCCAACGCCATTGCTGCCGTCATCATCATGCAGACCCAGCGCAAATTCGAATGAGCGGTAGGTTCCGGCCAGTGCACTGGCATCGCCGGTGCCGGTATCGATAATATCGATCTGCTCTTCGACAAAGGCGCCGGTTTCATCTTCCAGTGCCGCCAGCATGGTCTGCAGATCGCTGGTCGCAGTCAGATCAAACTCCTCAACCTGTCCGGTCAGGCGGATCACTGAAGCCGTTGTCAAAGACCCCAGCTCGCTGCCCTGGTCGATGAATTTGCTCAGTACATATTCGGTGATGGGGTTGATATCCACATCCTGCTCAACGACCTGTGCGCGCATTTCGGTACCGCCGGTGCCGGTAATACGTACCACCAGATTACCTGCCAGACTGGTTCCGGCCGGCACTGTCAGGTTGTAATCGCCGCTAATACTGGTCACCGCAGTGGCCAGGACATCACCGACCTGATCGCCGTTATCATCCACCTGAATCAGCTCAACCGTCGCGCCTTCCACAGCGGATAAACCATCAATCGCGGCCTGGGCCGGGCTGATCAGAAAATCACGCAGGGCAATCTGCCAGCCATAGGAGGTAAGGGAAGCCACACTGCCGGCAGGCGCCGTGGCAGTACCAGAGATTGCAGTGCCATCGCTTATGCTTTCCCCGTCAGAAGAAGAAGAGCTTCCACCGCCACCACAGGCCGTCAGGATGAAAGCAAAAGAACAGACAACAAGGCTGGGTATCTTTTTGAGTGAGACCACAATATCTTCCTTTTCGAGCCATAGAAAAGGTCAGACTAACGGGTTAAATCACGGCTTGTTTACCCCATATGGGGGGAAGATTTAAAGAAAGCCCGGGCCTGCGGTGCGGCTGGCGGCAAAACTGTTCAGTAACAGACTGACCAGCTGTGCCTGTCGGTGGGTCTCGGTCTTCTGATAGATGGACTTCAGCTGTTTACGCAGAGTTCCCACCGACACCCCATCGTGCGCAGCCATATTTTCCAGTGAATGCCCGGCACAGAGCTGCATGGCCAGATAAGATTCACGCCGCGTCAGGCCGAACTCTGCCATCAGCATATCCGCCGCGCAACGGAACACCGTACGGTCGGATTTCAGGAACACTGCAACAAACGCATCGTTGCCGGGAAAAAGCCGGATGCCCGCTGCCGCAGGACACGGCGCTACCCGCAGCACCAGATGATCATCCGCGTCAGCACTGACCGACAGCTGCTCTCCCGCGGTGTAATTTTTCCCCTGAGCAGCATTTGATGCATCACGCAGTAAGCGGTACAGGCTGTCATTATCATGCCCCTGCAGCGCCCGTAAGCGATTACCTTTCAGCTGCAGCCCCCGGCTGTGCTCAACAGACTGAACCATGGAGGGGCTGACATAACGGACGTACAGTTCTGAGTCCAGCAGTGCGAAAGGCTGAGCATAGGTTTCTGCCAGGCCGTTCGCCGTTTCCATCACCCGGCGCATCTGCTCAGCATCGGCACTCAGCCGTATCGCATTCTGTATATGAGGAACCCAGAGGTTATTGAACTGGTCGGTTTCGCTGCGGGTAAAATGGCCGGCATCTGCAGTGCGTTGCACCAGCAGCTGAATCGTATGCTCCGGTCCTTTCAGTACCGTGCCACAGATACCGTGTTCGATCTGCTGCGGTCTGGCCCAGTCATGGTAAAACTCGGTCTGGCGGAAAGCCTTCTGCCGGCAGCTGAAATCAAGATAAGTGGAATAGAGTCTGCCCGGCTTTTTCTGTGCCAGCTCCGGCCGCCAGGGACATTTATTAACGTAATAAGCCTTGTACTGATCCATAAAGGCAGCGTCATGATTGACCGCCACACCATTAACCACTTCATCAGCAGTGCGGTTCATAAAAAGAATCCGGGCTGAGCGGGCATCCAGTGTTCTGACCAGACGGTTGAGAAACTCCTCCCACTCCTGTGGTCTCTGCACCGTTTGGTACAGAGACTCCATCAGCTGGCTGTCCGGAACAACCGATAAACCTGACTCTGATATATCCATGTCCGTTTCCGCAGTTTCAGCGCCGTGTTGAGATGGCTGCAGGAAACCCAAGCATAACGCCTGGCCGGGAGTCAGGAAACGTTTCTGGTCATTATGTCACCTATGGCGCTACAGGACCCTTGCCGTCAGCGGCAGAAGTGCTGCCGGAAGAACACCTTATGACATACCATTGGGGTAATCCTGCAGGCCTGCTGCCAGCGCTGTGCGCTGAGGTTTGAGTGCTTCAGTGTAAGTGATCAGCAGGCCCAGGGCGTACTTTGTGCGCTTTTCCAGATACTCATCACTATCGCCCTGACCATCCTCAGTCCACAGATGACGGACATCACGGAAAATCAGGTGCTCAGGCAGGTAATTCAGGCGGGTATTTTTATAACTGTTGGCGCGCAGTTCATTGATCACCATGGCGCCCCCCGTGCCAGCAGACACACTGACCAGCAGCGCCGGTTTATGTGCCAGTTCCTCCGCTCCGAACCAGAGGAAAAAGTTTTTCAGTCCGGCCGGTGCCATACCGTGCCATTCCGGTACCACCAGCACAAAAGCATCGGCACGGTTCAGGGTTGCCCGCAACCGCGCCACGGTGGCGGCGGTTTCTTCACCGCTTTCATCCGCCGGCTGACCATCCCATAACGGCAGGCGGTCACGGTTAAGATCAATCAGACTGGCCTGGCCAGCGAGGAAGTGTGTACGCAGATGTTCAGCGATGCGCAGGCTCTGTGAACCATCGCGGTGACTGGCCGAGAGAATACAGATATTCAGTCCTTCAGGAATCATACAGGCTCCTTCTCTGTCACTGTGAATGTACTGCCTGTGACCACAGGCCAGCCATTCAGTTCTCGCCAGCCACCAGCGCAGGGCTCACACGTTTTTACCGGGCCAGCCCCAAAGAAGCCGCGCCTTACAGCACCAGATAGCCCTGACGCTGCTTCAGCTGTTCATGCCAGCGCTGAATGGCCGGAAATTCTTCCCCCGGCCGCAGGCTGATAATACGCGCAAATTCCAGCGTGCAGACGGCGGTAATATCCGCTACCGAAAACACTTCACCGGCAACAAATTCATGCTGCTGTAACTGTGCTTCCAGCACCGGCAGAAACGCCGCTGCCTGACGGCCGCATTCCTGTCCCCAGTCCGCCACCGGCGTCATGCGGTCTTTGAAAAATCCGCTGGAATGCTGGAAACACTGCCCGACCGGCATAAGGAAATACTGTTCCAGCCGGCGGTCCCACATTTCAATGCGCGCTTTCTGTTCAGCCCCGGTACCAAGCAGTGGCGGTTGCGGACAGATTTCCTCGAGATAACGGTATATGGCACCGGCTTCGGCAATACATTCACCGCTGTCGAGTTCCAGTACCGGTACTTTTTTCATCGGATTCATACGGCTGAATTCATCGGTCAGGTTGTCACCAGCGGCCAGATCCAGATTCACGACCTCGACATCCGTGATGCCCTTTTCCGCCAGAGCCATCAGCGCCCGGCGCGGGCCCGGGGCTTTGTGCGCACTGTAGAGTTTCATAGCTGAGCCTTTGTTGTGTTTATTGGTTGTATTGATTGGCAGACCTGCCGGCCGGCAGGTAACAGGAGGGATACAGTAAGGGAAAGTACGGCACTTTAAAAGTGATACAAAATCAATATTTATATTGAATTTCCGGTATCACTAAGTCAGAGCAGCTTGATACCGGACAGATAGCCGAGACTGACGGCCGCCGCCGAGGTGCGGTTCTCAACTTCCAGCTTGCGGAATACCTGCTCCAGATGCTTGTTCACGGTACGCGGGCTCATGGTCAGAATCTGGCCGATTTCCTGATTGCTCTTGCCGCGGGCCAGCCACAGCAGCACTTCGGCTTCCCGTTCAGTGAGCTGAAAATGGCCGCGCAGATCCTGACATAATGCCAGATCGTCTTCGTCCACCAGACGCAGCAGATATTCCCCCGGATAAGGCTGGCCCAGCAGGCGCAGACTGAGGGTTTTGCTGCCGATATCAATACGCATCTGACTGTGTTTCTGCGGCCCGCGGCTGAGCCAGCTGCTGGCCTCGCGGGCGAGAACCGTTTCCAGCCCGGCACAGTCAGTGCCCAGATTCTCCAGCAATTCCAGCGCGCGGTTGGTACACCAGTAAAGTTCACCGTGCAGGGAACAGGAAAACGCCGGCTGACCCAGTTCATTCAGGGCACCACGGGCACTCTGGGTTTTGCGGGCGTTGGTCATATGCACCTGCACCCGGGCCAGTAATTCGTCAATTTTTACCGGCTTGGTGAGATAATCCACACCGCCGCTTTCCAGCCCGCGCACCACATCCTGACTGTCGCTCAACCCCGTCATAAAAATCACCGGGATATCCTGCAGATCCACATCAGCCTTCAGCTGGGTACAGGCTTCAAAGCCATCCATATTGGGCATGATGGCATCCAGCAGAATCAGGTCGGGTGTCATGCGCCCGGCAATGCTCAGTGCCTGTACGCCATCCATCGCCACCAGTACGGTATAGCCGGACTGGGTCAGGGCTTCGTTCAGCATGCTCAGCGATTCAGCGGTATCATCCGCAATCAGTACCACGCCTTTATTGGTTTCACGGTTCATGTTTCAGTACCTTCTGGCAGACCGAAATAATGGCCGCAAACTGATATTGTTTAACCTGCTCACGCAGCAGCGTCAGGCAACCGGCGTCAATGCCATCCTGCTCCATCCGGCTCAGCATACTTTCAATGCCGCCGACATAGCCCAGCTCCGCCATGGTCATCAGCTCCCGCGCATCGGCCGTACCGATCTGACGGCACAGACTTTCCATACGGTTTTCAGCCACACCGGCGGCATGGCGGGGCTGATCCTGCCGGTAATTCCATTCCAGTTCCAGTACCGCGCCCAGTTTGCTCAGCAGTACCTGATCGCGGATGGGTTTGATCACATAATCACTGTTGGTGCGTTTACCGATTTCTGCCGCGCCCTGGGCCAGCGCAGAATGACGGTCTTCGGCATCCGCTGAAACCATAATGACCGGGGTTTTAATGCCCTGTTTACGCAGGGTCCGCAGCAGTTCCCAGCCGGTCATACCGGGCATGGAAATATCCAGCAGAAACAGATCAATTTCCGCTTCGTCCAGCTGCGCCAGACAGGAGTACGCATCCTGTGCTTCCAGCACAATAAAACCCAGCGGCAACAGAATTTCACTGATCAGTCCGCGGTGTGAGGCATCATCATCCACCACCATAATGGTTCTTGCCGGGCCGTTATAACCACAGATCCGGCGTGACGGGCTGCCGACCTGACGTGGCCGGGCGATACTCGACAGCATCAGCGACAGACGGAAACAGCTGCCCTTGCCCGGCTCACTGCTGACGGTAATCTCGCCGCCCATAATATCGGCCAGCAACTGGCTGATGGTCAGCCCCAGCCCGGTACCCGGCATCTGCGGCAGGCCGGGTTTACGGATACGTTCAAATGGCTGAAAAATACGCGTCACTTCATCGGCTTCAATACCGACGCCGGTATCCGTCACGGTAAATTCAGCCACCTGATTACGGTAACGCACCGCCAGGGTAACGGAACCCTGAGAGGTGAATTTCACCGCATTGGATAACAGATTAATCAGAATCTGACGCAGATGTTTTTCATCCGTACTGACAAATTCCGGCATAAATTCCGCCGCCTGATAAATAAAACTGATGCCTTTACTTTCCGCCTGCAGACGGAACATATCCACCAGCTCGTCCAGCAGCGAGCGGATGGCCACTTCATCACGGCGGATTTCCAGCCGCCCGGCTTCAATGCGGGAAATATCCAGCAGACCTTCAATCAGGTCTGCCAGATGATCGCCACTGCGGCGGATCAGGCTGATTTTATTACGCTGCGCATTCTGCAGTTCCGGATCTTTTTCCAGCAGCTGGGCATAACCGAGAATGGAATTCAGCGGGCTGCGTAATTCATGACTGATGCCACCGAGGTAACGGCTTTTGGCATGGTTGGCGGCCTCGGCCATTTCTTTGGCCTGCTGCAGCGCGCGGTCGGTTTCTTCGTGTGCAGCAATTTCGCGCGACAGCAGTTCTGTCTGCCGGACCGCTTCATCCAGTGCGAACTGCCGGCTTTCGTTGGCCAGCACAAACAGCCAGATCAGCACACCGATAATAATCAGCAACAGCAGATAGACCTGAATCAGGGTGGCCCCGACCAGCGCCTGCCCGGATGAAGTCGCCGGCACCTGGATATACACCAGCCAGAACAGGGCACCGACGATGCAGGCAATCAATGACAACAGGCCGGTAAACTGCAGCAGGCGCGGATTCATGCGTTCAACAATGCGCTGCGGCAGCATGGTTTCCAGCAGGGTTTCCACCTGATCACTCAGACGTGAGCGGGTTTTACACTGATCATGGCAGCGCGATTCCAGCGTGCAGCACAGTGAACAGATATGGCCTTTATACGCCGGACACTGGGCAATATCTTCACGGTCAAAGACGTTGTCACACACCACACACTGCAGTTTTTCCGCCACGCTGCCAAGCGGAATAATGTCCCGTGCCAGATAATATTTGCCCCGGGTCAGAACGGCGATCACCGGCGAGACAATAAACGCCGTCAGCAGGGAAAGATACGATGACATCGCCTGCGCCATCTCTCCCAGCACCCCGACGTAACTGACAATACCCACCAGACTGGCCAGCAGCATGGCACCAAAACCGACCGGATTGATGTCGTACAGATAAGCCCGTTTGAATTCGATGTGTTTCGGGCTAAGACCCAGCGGCTTGTTAACAACCAGATCAGCAACCAGCGCTCCGACCCAGGCCACGGCAACGTTGGAATAAATACCCAGAATATGTTCCAGCGATTCATACACCCCCAGTGCCATCAGCAGCAGGGCAATAATCACGTTGAACACCAGCCACACCACCCGGCCGGGGTGACTGTGCGTCAGACGGGAAAAGAAATTCGACCAGGCAATGGAACCGGCATAGGCGTTGGTCACATTAATTTTGATCTGACAGAGGATGACGAAAATACCGGTCAGCGACATCACCACCAGCGGCGAATCACTGATATAGCTGAAGGCAACGCGGTACATCTGTGTCGGATCAGACGCTTCCGCCAGTCCCAGACCATGCTGCAGGGCCAGTACCGCGAGAAACGAGCCGGCAATAAATTTCACCGCACCAGCAATAATCCAGCCCGGCCCGCCACTGATCAGGGCTGCCCACCAGCGCACCCGCTTGTGCGGATCTTTTCCCGGCTCCGGCAAAAAACGCAGAAAGTCGACCTGCTCCCCGATCTGGGCAATCAGGGAAAAGACTACCGCCGACGCCGCACCAAAGTAGATCAGATTAAAGTGTCCGCCACCTTCTGGTGCATTGTTATTCAGTTCATCCTGCACTTCCGCCACGCCGCGGAAGTTGATCCATTCCGCCGCGGTTGACCATTCATGCCAGAGAATAAAAGCAAAAGGCGTTATCTGCAGCACCACCCACAGCGGCTGACTCCACAGCTGAAAGCGGCTGATCAGGGTAATACCATGGGTCACCAGCGGAATAACAATCAGCGAGCTGAGCAGATAGCCGGCCATCAGCGGCAGGCCGAACAGAATATCCATGGCCGACGCCATAATGGCGGCTTCCAGCGCAAAAAAGATAAAGGTAAACGACGCATAAATCAGCGAGGTAATGGTCGAGCCGATATAGCCAAAACCGGCGCCACGGCTGAGCAGATCGATATCTACGCCATAGCGGGCGGCGTAATAGCTGATCGGGATGGCGGTCAGAAAAATAATGGCGGACACCACCAGAATGGCACTGACCGCATTATCAAAACCATACATCAGGGTAATGGCCGCACCGATCGCTTCCAGTGCCAGAAAGGAAATAGCCCCCAGTGCGGTGTTGGATACCCGCACCGCGGACCAGCGCCGGGCTTCTTTCGCGGTAAAGCGCAGAGCGAAATCTTCCAGCGTCTGGTTCGCTACCCAGCGGTTATAGCTGCGTCGCGTCTTGAATACATACTGGTCTGACATTGACCACTTCCCAATCCGCCGGCATTCCGGCCATTCTGCCGCTGTCTGCTGCCGGTCCATCCATACCAACCCGGCCTGTCCTGTTGCCGGTGAGCGCTGTCCAGTGCCTGACCAGTTAATCAGGTTCTGTGTGCTGACATTCAGCTTCTGACACTAAACACATCCCATGCCAAAACATATGCGTCAAATGACGTAGGCCGCTGGTGCAAACACTCCATACCCGCTTTTCCGCTACTGCCGCATTCTGAGCCGGCATCACTTATGACAATCACGAAGGAAAGGAGAGGCACTATGCACTCAGGTACACGTCCGAAGACAGGCAACCTGCGCCGCCGCAGTCTGCTGAAAAACCTGCTCGCGATTCCAGCCGCACTGGCACTGGCGCATGCACCGTCCACGCTGGCTGACGCCGCTAACACCACAGGCCTGGCAGTCACCGCCGATACGGTGAAAGTCGGTATCCTGCACTCAGTGACCGGCACCATGGCCATCAGTGAAACCGGTTCCGTACAGGCAGAAAAACTGGCCATCGAACAGATCAACGCCATGGGCGGTGTTCTTGGCCGTAAGATCGAATTCATTCAGGAAGACGGTGCCAGTGACTGGCCGACCTTCGCCGAAAAATCGAAAAAACTGCTGGTGAATGACAAAGTGGCCGCCGTCTTCGGCTGCTGGACCTCCGCATCGCGTAAAGCCGCCCTGCCGGTCTTTGAACAGTACAACGGTATGCTTTACTACCCGACCTTCTACGAAGGACTGGAACAGTCCCCGAACGTGATTTACACCGGTCAGGAAGCCACCCAGCAGATTCTTGAAGGTCTGGACTGGGCTGACAAAACCAAAGGTGCGAAAAAATACTTCCTGCTGGGTTCCGACTACATCTGGCCACGGACGTCCAACAAAATCGCCCGTAAGCACATCGAAAACGTGCTGGGCGACAAAGTGGTTGGCGAAGAGTACTACCCGCTGGGTCACACTCAGTTCAACTCTGTGATCAACAAAATCAAGCTGAAAAAGCCTGACGTTGTCTTCATCTCTGTGGTTGGCGGTTCCAACGTTGCGTTCTATAAGCAGCTGAAAGCGGCCGGTATCGATATGAGCAAAGAAAAACCACTGTTCCTGACCATCTCCGTAACCGAGGATGAAATTCTGGGTATTGGTGGCGAAAACATCGAAGGCATTTACGCTTCCATGAAGTACTTCCAGTCCCTGCCGAACGACAACAACAAAGCCTTTGTTGAAGCCTTCAAGAAAAAATGGGGCAAAGACATCGTTATCGGTGACGTAACCCAGGCAGCTTACCTCGGCCCATGGCTGTGGAAAGCAGCGGTTGAAAAAGCCGGCTCCTTCGATATCGACAAAGTACGTGAAGCGTCACCGGGTATTGAGCTGACTACCGCGCCGGAAGGCTATGTCAAAGTTCACCCGAATCATCACCTGTGGTCCAAAACCCGTATCGGCCAGGCTCAGAAAGACGGCCAGTACAAAGTGGTTTACGAGTCCAAAGAGCTGATCGAACCAAACCCGTTCCCGGAAGGTTACCAGTAAGGCTCAGCTTCACTCAGGGCCCTGCCCTGACGTGATCCGGACGGTGCGCAGTTGCGCACCGCTCCAAATGCCGAACTATTCACCGGGAGGATTGACCAATGTTCGCTGACTATTCCATGGCGGAACTGACATCGATTTTTGCGATGCAGGGATTTGCCGGCCTGATTCTGTTTTCTGTATTTGTTCTTATGGCTCTGGGCCTGGCGATTATTTTCGGCCAGATGGGAGTCATCAACATGGCACACGGTGAATTTATGATTCTCGGTGCTTACGTTACTTACCTGACGTCCAACGTATTCTCTGCGTACCTGCCTGAATCCATTTATGGCAGTTACTTTTTTATCGCGATGATACTGGCCTTTTTTATAACCGGGGCACTCGGCGCTCTGGTTGAGTGGTCGATTATCCGCCACCTGTATAAGCGCCCGCTGGATACCCTGCTCGCCACCTGGGGCCTGAGCCTGATCATGCAGCAGATTTACCGCTCGGTGTTTGGTGCCCGTGAAGTGGGTGTCACCCTGCCTGACTGGCTGATGGGTTCCTACGCCATCACTGACATGATTGAAGTGCCTATCAACGGTATTTTCGTCATGGTACTGACCATCGTCATCACCATCGCCGTGGCGCTGATGATGCAGAGATCCCGCCTCGGTAAACAAACCCGCGCAGTGGTACAGAACCGGCCGATGGCAGCCGCCGTCGGGATTAATACCGAAAAAGTTGACCGCCTGACCTTTGCCCTTGGCTGTGGCATCGCCGGTATTGCCGGTTCAGCTTTCACCATGATTGGTTCCACCGGCCCGACCGCCGGCCAGCTGTACATCGTTGATACCTTCCTGGTGGTGGTATTCGGTGGTGCATCCAGCCTGATCGGTACCGTCGCCTCCGCCTTCACCATCTCGCAGGCCCAGTCAACCATGGAATTCTTCCTCAGTGGTTCGATGGCCAAAGTCCTGACCCTGCTGACCGTCGTCATCATTCTGATGCTGCGTCCGGAAGGTCTGTTCTCACTGAAAATGCGTCGCTGAGGAGCAGGAGCATATTATGAATAAAGTCGGCTCATTTATCGGACGTTATCAGTTAAGCCATTTTATTATTCTGGCCCTGCTGATATTTGTTGTGATGCCACTGGCACTCGATTCTTTCCGCCTGAATATGGTGGGTAAATATCTGACCTATGCCTTCGTCGCACTTGGCTTGGTGCTGTGCTGGGGTTACGGCGGCATTCTCAGCCTTGGCCAGGGGGTATTCTTTGGTATTGGCGGTTACTGCATGGCGATGTTCCTCAAGCTGGAAGCCTCCAGCCCGGAAAATACCGCCATTCAGTCTACGCCGGGGATTCCTGATTTTATGGACTGGAACCAGCTCACGGAACTGCCGTGGTTCTGGGTACCTTTCCAAAGTTTTACCTTTACCATTTTCGCTATTTTAATTCTGCCCGCCGCCTTCGCGTTTATTATTGCCGTCGCTATGTTCAAGCGTCGCGTTGGTGGGGTGTATTTCGCCATTATCACCCAGGCCATCGCCGCCATTCTGACCATCCTGATTATTGGTCAGCAGGGTTATACCGGCGGTGTAAACGGTATTACCGACCTGCGTACCCTGCACGGCTGGGATATCCGTACCGATGAAGCAAAAACCATTCTCTATTTTGTTAATGGTCTGCTGCTGTTCGGTTGCCTGTTTGTTGCCCGCTACATCATTAAAAGTAAATTAGGCCGCT
Organism: Pseudomonadota bacterium; assembly: GCA_030145845.1. Lineage (GTDB taxonomy): Bacteria > Pseudomonadota > Gammaproteobacteria > Pseudomonadales > Oceanobacteraceae > Venatoribacter. The sequence goes on along the minus strand of JAIXHJ010000013.1, from coordinate 68,940 downwards.
TACTGGTTGCCATGCGTGAGCGTGAAGACCGTGTCCGTTTCTCCGGTTACGACGTCTCGGCCTTCAAGATTTTTATCTTCTGTGCGGCGGCCACCATCTCTGCCATTGGTGGCGCTATGTTCACCCTGCAGGTTGGCTTTATGTCACCGACCTTTGTGGGCACCGGCCCGTCCATCGAAATGGTTATCTTCTGTGCGCTTGGCGGACGTCTGGCCATCCTTGGTGCGGTTTACGGCGCTCTGGTGGTGAACTGGGCGAAAACCAGCTTCTCCGAATCCTTCCCTGAACTCTGGCTGTTCGCCATGGGTGCGCTGTTTATCGGTGTGGTTATGGCCTTCCCGAATGGTCTGGCCGGTCTTTATCAGACTTACATTGCACCCTGGCTGCAGAAATACGTTCCGGAAAAATTCCACTGGATCATTACCAACCGCAACCCGGAAGAAAGCGGCGCAGAAATCGCCGTTGCCGGAGAAACAGCATCAGAAGACGAGAAGAAATCCAAAGCGGGAGAGCTGAGCCATGCTGGAAACTAATAAGCACATCGGTCCGAAAGACTTCGTTCTCAGCATTGAAGGGCTGACGGTTTCTTTCGACGGTTTCAAGGCCGTGAATGATTTGTCGCTGTACGTTGAGGAACAGGAAATCCGCGTCATTATCGGCCCTAACGGGGCCGGTAAAACCACGGTACTGGATCTGATCTGTGGCCGTACCAAAGCCACCGAAGGCTCGATTAAGTTCAAAGGCAAAGAACTCACCAAAATGAACGAACACCAGATCGTTCATGCCGGTGTCGGCCGTAAATTCCAGAATCCTTCCATTTATGAAGACCTGACCGTATTTGAAAACCTGGAACTGTCTTTTCCCCGCGGCCGCAATGTCTGGGGGGCACTGACCTTCCGCCGCGATAAAGAAGTCATCGACAAAGTACAGGAAGTTGCCGACATGATTTTTCTCGGTGACAAGCTGGATATGCCTGCGGATCTGCTCAGTCACGGCCAGAAACAGTGGCTGGAAATCGGCATGCTGCTGATTCAGGACCCGGAACTGCTGATGCTGGATGAACCGGTGGCCGGTATGTCGGTATCGGAACGCAAGCAGACTGCTGAGCTGTTAAACCGCATCACCAAAGACCGTTCAGTACTGGTGATTGAGCACGATATGCAGTTCGTCGCCGATATTGCCCACCGGGTCACGGTTCTGCATCAGGGCCAGGTGCTGTCAGAAGGTTCCATGGAGCGTGTGCAGAACGACCCGAAAGTCATCGAAGTTTATCTCGGCCACTGAGGAAGCGGACTATGTTTCAGTTAACCGATTACGGTGTTGCCTACGGTCAGAGTGATGTCATCCAGCACATGAACCTGACGGTAAAACCGAAAGAAATTGTGGCCATTCTCGGCCGCAACGGCATGGGAAAAACCACGCTGATGAAGTCGTTGATCGGCATGATTCCGAGCAAAGAAGGCAGTGTCACCCTGGATGGGGAAGAACTGTCAGCGTTAAAAAGCCATGAACGCGTCGGAGCCGGCCTCGGCTTTGTGCCACAGGGCCGGATGATATTTTCCACCATGACGGTGTCAGAAAATATCGAAACCGGACTGACCAGTACCGGCGAAAAGAAAATTCCTACCGACCTCTACAGCCTGTTTCCGGTGTTGCATGAAATGCGTCACCGTCGTGGTGGCAATCTGTCCGGCGGTCAGCAGCAGCAGCTGGCCATTGCCCGCGCTCTGGCCAGTAATCCCAGCGTGCTGCTGCTCGATGAACCCACCGAAGGGATTCAGCCATCCATCATCAAGGATATGGCAAAAACACTGAAGGAAATCCGCGACCAGCGTGATCTCACCATTATTGTTTCCGAGCAGGTGCTGAGCTTCGCTCTCGATATGGCCGACCGGATTCTGGTGATAGAGAAAGGGAAAATTGTTCTCGATGTTCCGGTAGAGGAAGCCGATCAGGAAACCATTACCAAATACCTTTCTGTTTAACAGGAGTCTGATATGCGACACGGTGATATTTCAAGCAGCGACGATACCGTTGGTGTAGCAGTGGTGAATTACAAAATGCCGCGCCTGCACAGTAAAGCGGAAGTACTGGATAATGCCCGTCAGATTGCCGATATGATCGTCGGCATCAAACAGGGTCTGCCCGGCATGGATCTGATTGTATTCCCGGAATACAGCACCATGGGCATTATGTACGACCATGATGAAATGATGGCCACCGCGGCGACGATTCCCGGTGATGAAACCGCTATTTTTTCTGAGGCCTGTAAAATCGCCAATACCTGGGGCGTATTTTCCCTGACTGGTGAGCAGCACGAAGAACATCCGCATAAAGCCCCTTATAACACGCTGGTACTGATCAATAATCAGGGCGAAATTGTACAGAAATACCGCAAGTGCCTGCCCTGGTGTCCGATCGAGGGCTGGTATCCCGGAGACCGTACCTATGTGACCGAAGGTCCGAAGGGTATGAAAATCAGTCTGATCATCTGTGACGATGGTAATTACCCGGAAATCTGGCGCGACTGTGCCATGCGTGGCGCCGAATTAATTGTCCGCTGTCAGGGCTATATGTACCCGGCCAAAGAACAGCAGGTGATGATGGCGAAAACCATGGCCTGGGCCAATAACTGCTATGTCGCCGTCGCCAATGCCAGTGGCTTTGATGGCGTATATTCCTACTTCGGTCATTCCGCCATTGTCGGTTTCGACGGCCGGACACTGGGTGAATGCGGTGAAGAGGATATGGGTGTGCAGTACGCCCAACTGTCCGTTTCGCAGATCCGTGATGCACGTAAAAACGATCAGTCACAGAACCACCTGTTCAAACTGCTGCACCGCGGTTACACCGGCATGTATAACTCCGGCGATGGCGATAAAGGCGTGGCCGACTGTCCGTTTGAGTTCTACCGCAGCTGGGTCATGGATGCCGAAAAAACCCGTGATCAGGTTGAGGCATTAACACGCGACACCATTGGTGTACAGGAGTGTCCGGTGGGTAATCTGCCGGGCTCAGAAAAATCCATGGAAGCCGGTTCCTGAGGACGGCGGCCATGGTATTTGTCAACGATATGCTGGCTCAGAACTCCACCCCCGCCACACCACTGGCAGGATCAGCCTTTGCCTTCGAGCCGGAACGCATTGAACAGGATCTGCGCCAGCATATCGTTGGTCAGGAACAGGCGATCAGCCATCTGCGCCGGCAGTTCAATATCATCAAAGCCGGCCTGACCGACCCGCGCCGGCCATTGCTGACAGCGCTGCTTCTCGGTGATACCGGCACCGGTAAAACCGAAACCGTGCGCTGCATTGCCCGCTCCATTCACGGCCGTGACGATGCGTTCTGCCGCATTGATATGAATACCCTGTCGCAGAGTCATTACAGCGCCGCCATTACCGGAGCGCCGCCGGGCTATGTCGGCAGCAAAGACAATCTCACCATGCTTAATGAAGAGCAGATTGCCGGCACCCTGACCCGTCCTGGCATTGTGCTGTTCGATGAAATTGAAAAAGCCAGTGCGGATGTGGTGCGCAGCCTGATGAATATTCTCGATAACGGTCATCTGGCACTGGCATCGGGACAGAAAGCCCTGTCCTTCCGCAATACCCTGGTCTTTATGACCAGCAATGCCGGTTCACGCCAGTGGCATCAGACGCGCTGGTATCACTGGCTGCCACAGGCACTGCAGGCAAAGCAGCGCAGCCGCATTCAGCAGCGGGCACTGTACGATCATTTTGATACCGAGTTTCTTAACCGCATCAGCTGTATCGAAACCTTTGCCCCGCTGGCCGCGGACAGCCTGCCGGACATCCTTGCCATTCATATTGCCGAACTGAACCAGACGCTGAAAAAACGTGGCGTCAGTGTGTATTTTCCGCCAGCCGTTATTCAGTGGCTGGCCGGCAGCAGTTATCAGCAGCATTTCGGTGCCCGTGCTGTGCAACGTATTTTTCAGCAGCAGGTTATGGCACCGCTGGCGACCACCCTGCTTGCCCTGCAGCAATCCGATCAGCCTGTACAGCTGCTGGCGCAGCTTGATCAGGACACCCTGTTTTTTACCCCCGGGCCTGCGGCTCATCCCGGCTCCCAGCCCGTTTTAAAGGCCGCCGAGGCCAAACAAGGAGAAGACCATGACTGATACCATCATTAAAATTGATCTGAGCAAGTCTGCTTATGAAAATGACTGCGTGCATAACCGCTGGCACCCGGATATTCCGATGGTGGCGACCGTTAAGCCCGGCGATGATTTTATTGTCGAGTGCTATGACTGGACCGGTGGTCAGATCAAAAACGATGACAACGCCGAAGATATCCGCGATGTGGATCTGACCCAGGTGCATTTCCTGTCCGGCCCGATCGCCGTGGAAGGTGCCGAACCCGGCGACCTGCTGGAAGTGGATATTCTCGATATCGGTGCCTTTGCCGAACAGCAATGGGGCTTCAACGGCTTCTTCGCCAAGAAAAACGGCGGCGGTTTCCTCACCGACCACTTTCCCGAAGCACAGAAATCCATCTGGGACTTCAACGGCGTTTATACCAAATCCCGTCATGTACCGGGCGTTGAATTTGCCGGTATCCTGCACCCGGGTCTGATCGGCTGCCTGCCGTCACGCGATATGCTCGACATGTGGAACAAGCGTGAAAAAGAACTGTTCGATACCGACCCTGAGCGCGAACCGACTCTGGCCTGCCTGCCCTTCGCAGACACGGCGCACATGGGCCGTATGAGCGGTGACGAAAAAGCCGCCGCGGCAGCAGAAGGTGCCCGTACGGTTCCGCCACGCGAGCATGGCGGTAACTGTGATATTAAAGACCTGACCCGCGGTGCCAAAGTGTACTTCCCGGTTTATGTTGATGGTGCCGGCCTGTCGGTGGGGGATCTGCACTTCAGTCAGGGCGATGGCGAAATTACGTTCTGTGGTGCCATTGAAATGGCCGGCTGGATTCACATGCGTGTGAACCTGATTAAAGACGGTATGAAAAAATACGAAATCAAAAACCCTATCTTTAAACCGAGTCCGCTGGTACCGAAATATGACGACTACCTGATTTTCGAAGGTATTTCAGTCGATGACGATGGTAAACAGCACTTCCTTGATACCAGTCTGGCCTACAAACAGGCCTGTATGAACGCCATTAACTATCTGACCAAATTCGGTTACAGCGAAGCTCAGGGCTACGCCATTATCGGCTGTGCGCCGATTCAGGGTCACATCAGTGGCGTGGTGGATGTCCCGAACTCCTGTGCCACCCTGTGGCTGCCGACGGATATCTTCGAATTTGATGTGAAGCCGAACGCCAACGGTCCGGTGAAACATCTGGATGGATCGGTGGATATTCCGAAAGCGCCTGACCTTGACTGATTGATTTTCAGTTAATTCCAGGTACGCCGGCCCCGGCAACGGGGCCGGCAATTTAACCAACGACTCCAATAGTATGATTTCTTCAGCCGCGGAGCTGCTGCTGTCAGGAGAACAATAATGCCGTTATACGATTACAAATGCCCACAACATGGTGTTTTTCAGGAACTGGCCCCCATGGCTGAACACGATCAGCCGAAACCCTGCCCGCAATGTGCCACCCAATCTGCCCGCGTGATTGTGTTACCGCCGGAAATTGCGCAGATGATTAAAGAAAAACGTGAAGCCATGGAGCGCAATGAAAAGGCCAAAGAAGCCCCCGATTTTATGACGTCCGCTCAGTATCATGAGCGCGAAAAAGAAAAACAGGAAAAGTATTTATTTGATAACCGTCATAAGCACGGTAATGGCTGTGGCTGTGGACAGAAGCGCAGAAGTAACCTGATGTACACCGCTGAGGGCAACAAGATGTTCCCCGGGATGCGTCCCTGGATGATCAGCCACTGAGGCTGCAGAAGACTCTTTCCTCCAACTCCCCGCGACGTTTTTGGAGTCTTGCCCCGGCCCTGTGCCGGGGACTTTTTCCGTGCCATAAAAAAACGGACCCGCAGGCCCGCTGCTGTCCCACAAATTTTTATTTAAACGTTTGTGAAAAATCACAGTCCCCTTGTCCTCATAGAGGGGACTTACCCCTCTCGCCGGACGGGCTACCTCCCCGCTTCGCGCTGTCTGGCTCGTTCATCCTTGAAACCTTGATATTTCCTGACCGCGTGACCCATTGGCCATCCATGGCCGGGGCCACTTGCCCGGGTCCCTGCGGGCAGGTCGGAAATATCGTCGCTTTCTGCGGCGAGCCCAGAGGCGCTATTTGCGGTGACCTCTTAATCTGCTTATACGATTCACAACCAGGTTGAATGTCATGTCGTTGACCAGTATTCAGCGACAGAGTGGTATTGAAAAGCGGCGTCAAGGCTGCCACTCCTTCGCCTCTGGGAGCGCCGAAATGAATGATGATTTTTCCGGCTCGCCGGGCATGGATGCCCGGCGAGCGCGCAGCGACAGGGATGTCGCAGGGGCGCGTGGCCAGGAAAAATCGAGAGAATGAGGATCACGCTCCAGAAAGCGAAAAGCTGGGGGCCGCCCGCCGGCAAGGGGATAAGTTCCCCTTGGAGGCATTGGGCGTTACGGATGTAAACGTCGTCTACAGAAAACAGATTTCGTTAAACTGTGGGACAGCAGTAACCCGGAGGTCCGCTTTTTAACTGCAGGCATTTCACACAGCAGAGAATCAGCCCTGACGGGCACGGCCTTCGCTTTTACCGCGGTGCGGCTTTTTCGGGCCACGGTCACTGCGTGGACCACGGTCATCCGTGCGGCCCGCGCCACCTTTAGCGGCGCGCACACCCGGTTTGAACCCCGGACGGCCGGACGGGCGTTTGCTGCTGCCGTTGTCTTCTTTGACCAGCGCCGGCTTGTACTGCTGGATTTCCAGCGGACGGCCGCAAACGCGGGCTTTTTTCAGTTTGTTCATCACCGGTGCCGGCATACCTTCCGGCAGGTCGATGACCGCAAACTGGTTGAAGATTTCGATATGACCGATGTATTCGCTGTCGAGATCCGCTTCATTGGCTACGGCACCAACCAGGTTGCCCGGTTTCAGACCGTCGTCATAACCCAGGCTCACCATATAGCGTTGCATTTCCACTTCCGGGTGACCCTTCAGCGCTTTCGCATGGGCTTCCGGCAGCGCTTTATTGCGCTGCGGACGCTCACGGCTGTCGCGGCTGTCACGGCCTTCGCGTGGTTCACGACGCTCGCGGCGGTTTTCACGCTCACGGGCATCCGCCATACGGGCATCCTGTTTTTCATCAATAAACAGGGATTTTTTGCCCTGCAGCAGGCTGGCAACCGCCGCTGCAACATCCAGAGCATCAACCGGATTTTCCACCAGAATATGCTCAATGATTTCGCGGTACTGCTGGTTTTTCTGCGGATTAATGGCATCGACAATCTGTGACTGGAAACGCTCACGACGTTTTTCATTCACCATTTTAGCGGTCGGCAGCGGCATTTCTTCGATCGGCTGACGGGTCGCTTTTTCGATATCGCGCAGCATGCGTTTTTCACGGCCACGGACAAACACAATGGCTTCACCATTACGTCCGGCACGGCCGGTACGGCCGATACGGTGTACGTATGATTCCGTGTCTGACGGAATATCGTAGTTGATCACGTGACTGATACGTTCCACGTCCAGACCACGGGCAGCAACGTCAGTCGCGACAATAATATCCAGCTGACCGGCTTTCAGTTTTTCCACCGCTTTTTCACGCAGAGCCTGCGGAATGTCGCCGTTCAGTGGCGCACAGCTGAAACCATTGGCGACCATAAAGTCGGCCACTTCTTCCGTCGCCTGCTTGGTGCGCACGAAGATCATCATGGCATCAAAGTCTTCGGTTTCCGCAATACGCAGCAGAGCATCGTTCTTGTGCGCGCCGGCAACAAACCAGTAACGCTGACGGATACGGTCGTTGGTGGTGGTTTTGGATTCGATTTTTACCTGTACCGGATCGTGCAGATGGGTTTCCGCCACTTTCTGGATTTCTTTCGGCATGGTGGCCGAGAACAGCGCGACCTGACGGCTGCGCGGGGTCTGTTCCAGAATCCAGTTCACGTCATCGATAAAGCCCATACGCAGCATTTCGTCGGCTTCATCCAGAACCACGGCTTTGATGTCAGCCAGATTCAGGGTGCCACGACGCAGGTGATCCATGACCCGGCCCGGGGTACCAACCACCCACTGCGGACCGCGTTTCAGTTCACGCAGCTGTGTGCCGTAGTCAGAACCACCGTAAATGGCGGTGACGTTGATACCGGGAATGTATTTACTGTAGGTTTTCACGGCTTCAGCAACCTGCTGCGCCAGTTCACGGGTCGGTGCCAGACACAGCACCTGTGGTGAATTGAAATCCGCCTGGGTGCGGGTCAGCAGCGGCAGCGCGAAGGCTGCGGTTTTACCGGTGCCGGTCTGGGCCATACCCAGCACGTCTTTACCTTCCAGCAGGGGTGGAATGCTGTTCGCCTGAATCGGCGACGGGGCTTCATAACCCAGTTCTTCCAGTGTACGGAGGACAGCAAAAGGCAGACCCAGGCTGGCAAAGCCTGTGGAGTTTGATTCGGACATATTGTACCTGTGTGAAAAAGAAGGAAGGGCTTTGCCGTTCACAGGGAAGACTTGGCTTCCACTCTCTCACACGGCCGGGCCCGACTCATCGGTTATCTAAAAGGGCCGCGCACTATACAGTAATGACAGAGTCTTGTCCTGTTTATTTTTTGTTCAGTCGCTGCAGATCGTACAAAAGTCAGCTTCTGCCTGAGCGGGATCGGGGAAAACCACAGTTTCTGAGAGGATTGATACTACGCAAGGCTGCGGGTTACTGCTAACCTGAGCTCAGAAGCTGCTTATAAAGGTATGCCGACGGCTGTCAGCGCATGAATATCAAAACCAGAATTCTGCTGAGTGTTATTGTCCTGCAGATTATAGGCTTCAGTGCCCTGCTGCTGAACTACAACAAGCGGGCATCGGCGTCGGTTCTCAATTTCAACCGCACTCAGGTGAGTGCCACCCTGACCGCAACCGTGCATCAGCTGGATGCCATCGCTGCACAGATGGAGCGCACCGCTGCCGGTCTCGCCCGTGGCGGCGAACATTTTCAGGAAGTTCATCACCGGCGCGACACCGGACGTCTGCGCAGCGAACTCAAACGTCTGCTGCTGCGCACCTTCAGTTCTTTCCCCGCCGCCGAAGGCGGTGGTATCTGGTATGAACCGGCCACACTCGATCACCATGAAGACCGTATCGCTCCCTTCGTCTACCGTGATCAGGGCCAGCTGACCTTTACCTGGGAACGGGAATCCGGCCATTACGATTACCACAATCAGCCCTGGTACCGGCTCGCCATTCCCGCCGACTGGCCACGCAACGAACACCGGCCGCAGACCTTTTACTGGAGCCGTCCGTACACCGACAGCCACAACCAGCAGACGGTCATGACCGTCGCCGTGCCCATGTACGATGAAAAACAGAAATTACTGGGAGTCGCCACGGTTAACTGGAACGCCGGCAAAATGCTGCAGCCACTGGAGGGGCTGCAGATTTCCCCCGGTACCCGGGTCGCTCTGTATGACCCGCTCAGCGCCCGGTTTCTGACCGCAGAAACGATCAGCCCGCTGTCCCTGCTGAACAACCCGGGACAGTCCTTTTCCCGCGAACACCAGACCGCCAGCGGCGATTATCTGTTTGCTGCCCGCACCCAGACCGGACTGATCATTGCCGCACTGGTGCCCCGGCAGGAACTGGCAACCCTGGTCAGCGGTTTTCTGGCCGGCAATATGGGGGTGAACATTGCCATCGCCGTCGTCTTTATTGCTGTGATGGCACTGGTGCTGACCATCCTCTTCCGCCCGTTTGAACAGATACTGCAGCGTCTGCGCGATGCCGTACTGCTTAACAGTCAGTCTGACCGGCTGACCTTCAACCCCATCCGCTACGACGACAGCAATGAGTTCTCCCCCATTGTCGATACCTTCAATACCCTGGTCGACCAGATTGCCCGCTATACCGACCGGCTGTCGCGCACCAATACCCTGCTGTATGCCGAACAGCGCCGGGCGGAAGAACTGAACAGCACACTGGAGCAGAAAGTCAGCGAGCGGACCCATGAACTGGCGGAAAAAAACCAGGAACTGAACGAATCACTGCGCATGCTGAAGCTGACGCAGCAACAGCTGGTGAACCTGGAAAAGCACGCCGCCCTGGGCGATATCGTTGCCGGGCTGGCGCATGAAATTAATACCCCGCTGGGTATCAGTGTCACGGCCGTCAGTGCTCTGGAAGAACAGCTGCGTGACCTGGAAGAGCAGTTCCGCAGCCATAAGCTGACCCGGCAAAGCTTTGATGAATACACCGAACTGACCCGCGAAGGGGTCAGTATCGCCGCCGACAACCTGCGCCGCGCTGCCGATCTGATTGCCCGCTTCAAGCAGGTAGCGGTGGATCAGGCCAGTGAACAGAAGCGTGATTTTGAGCTCTGCGATTACCTCAACAGCATCCTCACCTCACTGCGCCCGGGCTATAAATACCGGCCGGTGAAGGTTGAGCTGAACTGTGAACAGCGGGTAATTATCAGCAGCTATCCCGGCGCCCTCGCCCAGATCATCACCAACCTGATCACCAATTCCCTGACCCACGGTTTCCCGCCCGACCGTGATGATCGTGATCATCCCGGCAATATCACCCTGACGGTAACGGAAGAAGGACAGAAGGTCTGTATTATTTACCGCGACGACGGTGCCGGTATGTCGGAAGACACCCGCAATCACCTGTTTGACCCCTTCTTCACCACCCGCGCCCAGCACGGCGGCAGCGGCCTTGGCACCTACATCATTCAGGATCTGGTCTGCCACCAGCTGCAGGGCACGCTGGAAGTCAGCAGCAGCCCCGGAGCCGGCTGTGAATTCATTATCCGCCTGCCACGCCGCCTGCGCCCCGCAGACAATAACTGAATTGCCGCCCTGCGCCAGTCGCGTATAATCACCGCCCCTTTATTCTGAGGAGTACCTGAAGTGCTGAACGTTAACGAATATTTTGATGGCAACGTAAAATCCATTGCTCTGCAGACCGCGACACTGCCGGCCACTGTGGGCGTGATGGAACCGGGCGAATATGAATTCGGTACCAGTCAGAAAGAAGTGATGACCGTCATTTCCGGCGGCCTGACCGTGCTGCTGCCAGGCAGCAGCGAATGGCAGACATTCACTGACGGCCAGTCATTCACCGTGGCTGCCAACGTGAAATTCGGTGTTAAAGTCACCATCCAGACCGCTTATTTCTGCACTTACGAATAAGCCGTATGCGGCTGGCCGGAGCCGTCAGTGCTCCAGCCAGCCATGGAACTCCGCCAGCGGCAGTGGCCGGGAAAAATAAAAGCCCTGACAGATATCGCAGCCGTTATCGCGCATAAACGCCAGCTGGCCGGCCGTTTCCACCCCTTCCGCCAGAATTTTCAGCCCCAGTCCTTCCGCCATCGTCATAATGGTCCGGGTAATCACCCGCCCTTCTTCTTCTTCCTCGACGCTGTTAACGAAACTGCGGTCGATCTTGATCTTATCCACCCGGTAACGGTGCAGATACGCCAGTGACGAATACCCGGTACCGAAATCATCCACTGACAGCGACACCCCAAGCTCTTTCAGCCGGGCGATGGTGGCCAGAATCTGGGGCGTCGGTTCCAGCAGCGCCCCTTCGGTAATTTCCAGTTCCAGCCAGGAAGGGTCCAGCCGGTGCAGTGTCAGCAGCTCTTCCACCCGCCCGGCCAGTGAGCCAGCGACGAAGGTCGGCTGGGAAATATTCACCGCCAGCACAAACGGCGCACAGCCCGCCTGCTGCCACTGTGCCAGCTGCTGACAGGCATGGCTCAGTACCCAGTTATCCAGCTCCGGCATCAGACCATTATCTTCCGCCACCGGCAGAAAACGCCCGGGCTGCATCAGTCCCTGCTGCGGATGCTGCCAGCGCAACAGGGCTTCCGCACCGACCATGGCACCGTTGTCGGCACTGACCTGCGGCTGATACCTGAGCACCAGCTCGTGTTCTTCCTGCAGTGCATGACGCAGCTGCGAGCCCAGTTCCAGCCGGTCGTTGGCGGCCTGGGTCATCTCGTTGGTATAAAACTGATAGTGATTGCGTCCCTGCTGCTTGGCGCAGTACATGGCCACATCGGCATTACTGATCAGCTGCGTGACGTTACGCCCGTGATCCGGGTAAAGGGTGATACCGAAGCTGGCACCGATAAAAATCTCATGACCGACGCCGACATCAAAGGCACGGGAAAACAGCCCCTGCAGGACTTCCGTCATCTGCACTACCTGGTCCTGATCGCTGACATTTTCCAGCACCACAAAGAACTCATCGCCACCGGGGCGGGCAACGATATCGGTATCACGCAGACGTTGCCGCAGGCGGCGGGCACAACTCTGCAGCAGACGGTCGCCGGCCGGGTGACCGAGACTGTCGTTGATGTGTTTGAAATGATCCAGATCGATGCTGATGATGGCCACGCTGCTGTCCTGAACAGCAGCACGACGCAGGATTTCATCCAGCCTGCCAAGCAGGGAATGACGGTTGGGCAGGCCGGTCAGGGGATCGTGATGCGCCAGATAATCCACCTGCTCTTCTGAACGTTTGATGCGGGTGATATCCGCAAATACGGCCACGTACTGAATAATTTCATCATCGTCGTCGCGGATGGTGGTGACCGTCACGGATTGCGGGAATACCTCACCATTTTTACGCCGGTTCCAGATTTCACCATGCCAGTAGCCCTTCTCTGCACAGTCTTTCAGCAGGGTACGGAAAAATGAAGGATCATGACGACGCGAGTTCAGCAGGCTGATCAGACGGCCGCGGACTTCTTCCTCACGGTAACCGGTAATGGTGGTAAAGGCCGGATTCACCTGTTCAATCAGTCCGCGGGCATTCGTAATCACCACCCCTTCCATGGTCGAATCAAAGACCCGTGCAGCCTGTTTCAGGCGCTGCTCCTGCTGATATTTTTCGGTGATATCCTGCACGGAACCTGCGCGCCCGATGACCTGACCATCATCACTGAACACCGCTTCAACAACCGAGTGAATGACTTTACTGCTCCCGTCTGAGGCCAGAATACGGAACACGACATCCGTGGCTTCGGCACTGCTGCGGAGTTCGTCATAGATGGTTTGCAGCCGGCCCAGATCATCGGGATGGATATGGCGGTAAAATTCCTCCAGCGAGGCTTCGGTCTGCTGCGGCTCCAGGTCAAACAACTGACCGGCCTGGCGGCTGAAGGTCATGCGGCCGGAGGCAATGTCGTCATACCAGCTGCCCAGTCCGACCAGCTGCTCTGTACGCTGCAGCCGCTGTTCCCGTTCCTGCAGACTGGCCGTGGTCGCCACCCGGTCTGCGACCAGATAACACAATTGCACAACGTTGGATAACAGCGAACGCTCATCAGCATCCGGCTGGCGGGTATTGTCATCCAGCGCCATCAGCAGACAGCCGGAACCACTGACATGCGCGGATACCGGTACCAGCAACACATAATCAGCGTCCATCCGAGCACGGATATGGCAGCTGGCTTCGCGCTCATCGGTGGGGTCAAGCAGGAGAATGTCGTTGTGTACCAGAGAACACCACAGATGGCGCGTCTCAAACAGCGTCAGCATACTGCCGGCACCGTCCTGACTGCTGCCCTGCTGCGAGATGATGCAGTGGCTGCTGCTGTGTTCGTCCTGCGGACAGAGAAACAGCATCATGCAGGAACTGCCGGTTCTGGCCGCCAGACACTGCAGTGCGGCCTGCAGGTCCTGTTCCAGCGTCTGCCGGGTGGTCTGCATAAAGCCCAGCAGCAGTTGCTCCAGCAGCTGCCCGGAGCCGCTGTGACGGGCTGGCAACATATCGGCAACGCTCAGTGGCTCACCACAGACACGTTCTTTCCAGGCTGCACTCCAGTGCTCCCACGCAGAAGAACTCGGCATCCCAGTCATATCTACTACTCCAGATCGGGTACTGCTTTATTGCCGGTAAATATTCGACAGCACAAAGGCGTGCAGCGTAATCCTGTCAGAATCACTGATACTGTTAAACTGCAGCCCGACCTGAGTGCCATCATTATCGTTGGTAACCGAGCGCACCACACCTTCCAGCGTGACAATCCGTTCAATACCACTGACCGATAACTGCGCGGTCAGACGCACCTCATCGCCGGCAGTGACCGGCAGGGTTTTCGCCTGCAGACGGGCACCACCCAGGCTCAGATCGCGGATTTTGGCAGAACTTTTCTGCTGCAGGCCATCGCCATAATACACAGAACAGATCAGTGCCACTTTCGCCCGCACCGAACTGCGCACCTCACCCAGCACCAGCTCACCAGGCATCGCCAGGTGCAGGTGCGGATACGGCGCCCGCGAGATATGGGTAATGGTCGTGCGGAACGCACAGGCGCAGTTCATCTGCGTGGCAAACAGGCGTACCGCCAGCGGCGTGCCCAGCTTCAGAACCATCGGCGTGCCGTTAACCAGCGGCGTGGTCACAATAATGCCCTGCCCCGGGCGGTAGCCTATGAGTGAAGAACGGTCACGGTCACTGGTATACCCTTCAAAATCAAGCTGCAGCGGTTGCCCCGGCAACAGGCGTAAATCCTCAAAGCGGTTCTGCTTCTGTTCAGCGGTCATGGCTCACATGGCTCAGATAGAAAGTAAGATAGTTGTCATTGAGTGTAGACCAGAAAACCCGGCTGCCGGACGACTTGCGCTGAAATGCCCGGATGGTCATCATGATGCCAGCAATGTGAGGAATGACCGTGTTTGATAAAACCGATCTCGTCAGGCTGGTGACTGTCACTATGCCCTTTGGTAAATACGAAGGCCGGGTACTGATTGATATCCCCGAAGAGTACCTGCTCTGGCTGAGTAAAAAAGGCCTGCCACAGGGGCAGCTGGGCATGCTGCTGGGACTGGCTCTGGAAATCAAAATCAACGGTCTTGAAGGTCTGCTGAAACCACTGCGTGCCACGGCCCAGCCTGGCGGTGCTGCGGCAGACACCCTGCACTGATACCGACTGCAAACTGACAGCGACACTGACAGCCACGATGAAAACACTGGGACTGCTGGAAACCGACACCCTGTACCCTGACCTGCTGCCGGATTACCAATCCTACGGCACCATGTTCCGGCGCTTCTTTACCTCGCTGGGGGGCGGTTTTCAGTACCGTTTTTATCAGATCCAGCAGGGACAACTGCCCGCCACTGCCGACGAATGTGATGCCTGGCTGATTACCGGCTCCAAATCCGGTGTCTACGATGAACACGGCTGGATTGCCGGCCTGTATGACTGGGTCCAACAGGCTCATGCCGGCGGTGCCCGGCTGATCGGCGTCTGCTTCGGCCATCAGCTGCTGGCCCATGCCCTGGGTGGTCATGCCGCGCGCAGCCCCAAAGGCTGGGGCATTGGCGTGCACACCACCCGCGTGGTACAGCGCCCGATGTGGCTCAACGACAACCTGTCACACCTGCGCCTGATCTACAGCCACCGCGATCAGGTGGAACAGCTGCCACCGGGCGCACGCCTGCTGGCGAGCAGTGAATTCTGTGAAAATGCAGCGTTTTATATCGGGCAGCAGGTACTGTCGTTTCAGGGACATCCGGAATTTACCGCCGAATTCACCCGCCGCCTGTTACCCAGACGGCGCGAATGCATTGGCGCAGACGTGTTCGAACAGGGCATGACCACGCTCGATCAGACCACCGACTCCGACACCGTCGGCCGCTGGATCATGGAATTTATTAACCTGTAAACGGCTTACAGAAAGCGCTGCACGTACCAGCAGCTGGCCGCCAGTTCATACTGCTGTTCACGGGCCCAGGCCAGGCCCGCTTCCACCAGCTGTTCCGCCAGCCCCTGTCCGCGCAGACGGAAGGGTACATAGGTGTGGGTAAAATCGATGTGATTACCGGTCAGGCGGTATTCCAGTACACATTCCTGCCCATCCCGGGTGAGCACAAAACGCTGCTGCGCCGGCTGATGTTCAATCATACAGAGCCCTCAGTGAATCCGGTGCGCCTGCAGACGCAGGCCGGTGATATGACGCCCGGCCAGAATCACCTGACCACGGTAACGCTCATCACCGGTGGATGAAAATTCGAAGCGGTAATGACGGTGCAGCCGCCAGCCCCCCGGCCCGCGGCGGAAACGCATCCCGGTCAGTTCCAGCGTATCGTCCAGCAGCTGTACGCCTTCCTCCTGACAGTGGCGGCGCACCGCCTTCAGGGCGTGCAGTTTGGCCTGTTGCTGACGGCTCCAGAGCAGATACAGCAATGCCATCAGGGCCAGAAAAAACAGCCAGCCGAGCATACCCGGTCTCCTCAGTAACAGAGCGTTATAGTAACAGGAAAAGAGACCGGCACGAGGCCGGCCTGCAGGCTGTTATTCGCCGCCCGGCGCACGCTGCGCCCGGCGCTGGGAACGGCGCAGGCGACCCTGTGGCTGTGCCGGCTTCTCTGCTTCTGCTGCCGCCGTGCTGCGCGGTTTGTTCTGTGGCCGGCGTTGCTGACGGTTATCCGCCGTTTTACGCTCAGCCGATGGTGCACCACCGCTGCGCTCGGCACCGGGTTGTCTTGGTTTTTTCGGCTTCTTCGGTTTTTTCGGCGCTTTCGGGCGCGACAGTGGCAGTGGCGTAGCCGGTTCAAATCCTGCCAGCGGACGGCGTTCGATACTTTTGCCGATCAGACCCTCAATGCCTTCCAGATCCTCCAGCTCATCTGCACAGACCAGTGAGACGGCTTCACCGGAAGCGCCGGCACGGCCGGTACGGCCGATACGGTGCACATAATCGGCGGCCACATTCGGCAGCTCGAAGTTCACCACGTGTGGTAACTGCTCGATATCCAGTCCACGGGCCGCAATATCGGTGGCCACCAGCACCGCAATATCACCGCTCTTGAATTCAGCCAGCGCCCGCGTGCGGGCACCCTGACTTTTATTACCGTGAATGGCAGCGGAACGTATTCCCTGCTCATCCAGATATTTACTCAGCCGGTTAGCGCCGTGTTTGGTACGGGTAAACACCAGCACCTGCTGCCACTGATTGCTTTGCAGCAGGTGGGCAAGAATTTTCGGCTTCTGTTTTTTATCGGCTGGCACCAGCCACTGATCGACCGTGTGGGCGGTGCTGTTACGCGGACTGACATCAATTTCCAGCGGATTATCGACCAGACCTTTGGCCAGTTCCCGGATCTGCGGCGAAAACGTCGCCGAGAACAGCAGGTTCTGCCGTTTGGCCGGCAATAACTTCAGGATTTTTTTGATGTCGTGAATAAAGCCCATATCCAGCATGCGGTCGGCTTCATCCAGCACCAGAAAATCCACTTCATCAAAGCGCACGGCATTCTGCTGATACAGATCCAGCAGCCGTCCCGGACAGGCCACCAGCACATCCACCCCTTTGCGCAGCGCCAGCATCTGCGGATTGATGCCGACACCGCCGAAGACCACGGTGCTGGATATCTTCAGATACTTGCTGTATTCGCGCACATTTTCCCCGACCTGTGCCGCCAGTTCGCGTGTCGGCGTCAGAATCAGAGCCCGGATGCGGTTGGCTGACGGACGGCGGCCACCGTGCAGACGGTGCAGCATGGGCAGAGTGAAGCCAGCGGTTTTACCCGTCCCGGTCTGCGCTGCAGCCATAACATCACGGCCGGCCAGAACGGCGGGAATCGCCTGTTCCTGTACGGGTGAAGGAGTCGAGTAGCCCTGTTCAGCTACGGCTTTGAGGATCGGATCTGCCAGTCCGAGATCGGAGAATGAGGTCATGGAGTACCAGTCTGCCTGGGGCCTGAAACATGGCTCAGACCCGGGTAAAAGAAGGCGGCAGACTGTACTGGAAGGTAACGGCCCCGTCCACTGCGGAACGCCGTTATTCTGTATCAGACGGTAAGGTAGCCGCCATCCACCGCATAATAGGCGCCATTCACGAACGAAGAGGCATCACTGGCCAGCCAGGCCACCAGCTGGCCAACTTCCTGCGGCTGTCCGAGACGGCCGATCGGGTGCTTGTCTTCCAGCGCCTTCACCACTTCGGCCGGCAGACCGTTATCCACCAGTGGCGTATGGATAAAACCGGGACCGACGGCATTAATGCGCACACCATCGGCGGCGTGTTCGGCTGCCGCACACTGGGTCATCCCCACCACACCATGCTTGGCGGCGACATAAGCCGGGGAACCGGCAAAGGCCACCTGACCCAGAATGGAGGCCATATTGATAATACTGCCGGATTTCTGTTCGCGCATAATTTTCAGCGCCGCCTGCTGGCAATAAAACACGCCACTCAGATTAATGCTGATGACTTTGTCCCAGCCATCAAGCGGATAATCGGCGGACGAAGCGGACGGCCCGCCGATGCCGGCATTATTGACTGCAATATCCAGCCCGCCGAGCTCATCGACGGTTTTTTTCATCGCGGCGGCCACAGAAGCGGTATCGCTGACATCACAACTGACGGTAATGCACTGAACGCCATAACCGGCAATATGCTGCTGCGCTTTGGCCAGTGCATCGTCCGACAGATCCCACAGGGCAATGTCGGCACCGGATGCGGCCAGTGCTTCGGCGGTGGCCAGACCAATTCCGGAAGCACCACCGGTAATCATGGCCTTTTTACCACTGAGCTGATAATCAATCATAACGGTCTCCTTACTGATTTCTGATTCATGATTTGTACGCCACCGGCGGCAGAAATTCCGCCTTTATGCCTGCAACAGTCTTTTGCTCAGTGGAATAATGATCTGCGTCACGGCCGTCGTGCCGCGAGTTTTTCCACGGGCCGTAACACCATAAAAATCAGCACCACCGGCATCAGCAGTATCCACACCAGACCGATAATAATGACGGAAGTCCACAACTGATAAACCGACCGCGCGTAGACTTTTTCTGCCGGGATCACCAGCGCAAAATATTCCGGCGGATTCATTGCCCGGGTAAACACGGAGGCAAACGACAGATAATCGCGGCCATTCAGCCGCACGGTCTGTACGCGGTCCTGACTGGACGGCTGGCGTGGCAGTGTCATCAGGTGTTCATACGGCACGACCGGCAGACCACCGGCGGTCTGCGCCGGGGCAGAAAACCATTTATCCTGCAGGAAAGCATAAGCCTCCGCCGGAATCGCCTGCAGCGCTTCATCAATAATCGCGGCCAGTGGTTCCAGTTCCGGCCGGGTACGGATATGCACGGTGCGCGGTAAGGCTTCGAGACCTTTTATATTGTCATGCAGTACCAGGTTCTGCAGAAAAAACTGCGTCATTGACTGTTTCAGCACCAGCGCAGTATCCAGTGTGGCATCAGCACGTCCCTGTTCGACGGCGGTCAGTGCGGCACGGGTATCGGCCACGGTATCAATCTGAATCGCGGGGTATTGCTGCTGCAGCAGTGGCAGCACCGACCAGCCCTCCGGCATCACCAGGCGCTTGCCGGCCAGCTGCGACAGATCACTGACGGCCGGTTGATCACGCCGGCTGACCAGTCCGAACGGCAGGCTGAGCAGCGGCCTGCTGAGCTGGCCCGGGGAATCATTCAGCGGGACCACCGGCTGCAGCAGTTCCAGATCCTGCCGCTCATACATGGCCACCAGCTCCGACCAGCGGTAGCCATTGACGAATTCCAGCGACAGCCCGGTCATCTGCGCGATCAGCCGCATCACATCAACACTGTAGCCACGCGGCTCCCCCCCCACGGCAAAGTCCACCGGCGTCCAGTCGGTTTCGTTCGACACCCGCACACTGCCCAGTGAGCGCAGGTAGGCGCGCTGTTCGGCGCTCAGGCTGAGGCGCGGCACCGGCGGCAGACGGCCGGCATCCTCGCTGGACAGATTACTGGCCAGCAGATCACCGTTCTGCTCAAACAGAAACAGCTCACCGTCCGCGCTCAGTGACTGGGCTCGCAGATGGGACGACAGCGTGGAAAAGGTAATATCCAGTGCCAGCACATGATCCGTGCCGGCCAGCCGGGTGACAAAACTCTGCCCCGGCGCCTGCAGATGCTGAAACAGATAAGGCGGGGTTTTACGCACGCTGCCGGCTTCCGCCGTGGTGTACCACAGACGCTCGCGGGCATCGTAATTACTGGGTTCAGAACGGCTGAAATTCCGTTCAAAGGTGGCGCTGTAATAGTCAAACGTACGCTGCCGCTGTGCTCCTTCACCTTCCACCCGGATAATGACCCAGCGGTCACTGGGGGTGGCGTTAAGCTGCCGGCGCACGGCTTCGTTGCTGTTGAGATTTACCAGCTCATAGACATCGCCATCATCAAAGCCGATATAGAGCGCATAAAACAGCGGGCTGCTGCGCATCACCTCGGCAAACAGTTCCGGCGTGGCCCGATTGATCCAGGGGCCGTTGTCACCGCTCTCGGTCACCAGCTGCGGAAAACGCGACAGGACACGCACGGTTTCCATCGCCTTGGAGTCGATATGAGCCAGATAGTCGCGGGTGGCGGTAGCCGTCAGCTGATAACGTTCCGCCGCTGCTTCCAGCGCCATATCACGGCTGAACCAGTAATGCAGGGAAACCGAAATCAGTGCGGTGACCAGCGTCACCGCCAGCACCACCACCATCAGGTGCTGACGGGTTTTCAGGTTGGCGCGTTCAAATTCGTCGTTCAGTTGCATCAGATCCCCTTTCCGTGAGCGGTTCCATTAACAGCAGGCTGACCAGCGCGGTGGACAGCTGATACAGCTTATACCAGTTCATCATCCAGCGACTGCAGCAGCTGATCAGCCACCTGCTGTTGCAGTACTTCGGCGGCCTCGCGTCCGCTGATCCCTTCCGCCAGCGGGATGGTTTTACCATCTGCCACCGCCAGCAGGCGGTAATAACGGGTCTGCCGGCCATCGGCGCTGGTCGATGTCATACTGTTACGCAGCTGCAACTGGGCGGCGGACGTCACCCGCGCCGACCGCTGATAAAGCCGGACACCGAACAGACTGCGGATCATACGTACTTCGCCGGCACGGATTTCGGATTCCAGTCCCCGCCCGGCCCAGACGATGCCAACCAGCAGCAGAACACTGCCCGGCAGCGAAAACACCACCGTCATCAGCCACAGCATACCGCCTTCAGTTGACGCCTGTATGAACAGGAACACCCCGGTACCGGCAAAGATCACGCCCATCAGGACAAACATCAGAGCAACACTACGGTGGCGGCCTGCGGCACTGGTCAGCAGCATCCCCTGTGCGGTTGGCCGCTGCTGAATCTGTTCCGCCGCTGACTGCTGTGCACGCTGCCGTTTCTGCTGCTGCCGTTGTTCACGCTGCGCCGCCGGCAACTGCCAGCTGGCACTGCCAGTGCCCGCCACCACCGGGATCTCCCAGCAGCGGCTGAAGCGGATGGAGGCACCGTCCGTTGACGCATTATTCAGCATCAGCTCGCCTTCACACTGAATTTCCCACGTCACAGTGCCGCGGTAACCCTGCTGCTCACCACTGACCGGCTGGCCGGCCGGTACATCAAACAGCGCCCGCACTCGCTGACCACTGTTTTCCAGCAGCGCCGGCTGCTGGTCATGCCAGAGTACATCACGGTGGGTGGAGCGGTTTTTACCGGAACCGGTGGAATACACATGCAGACAGACCAGCCGGACCTGCGGCGGCTGGCGGAAATGGCCCCGGCGAAGGGTGAAGGAGCCGCCGGTCTGACCACCGGAGAATCCCGGCACCGGATCCGGGAAGAAAGGCGTGGGGCCGATCAGGCGGAATTTTCTCAGCTTCTGCACACCGCCTGCCATGATAGCGGCACCGGCCAATGGAAAGATCAGCACCAGCAGGGCCGCGTATTCGCCTTCCGGCAACGCCTCGGTGAGGGCAAAGCCGGAAACCGGAGCCCCGATCAGAAAAAACAGAGCCCCGAAGCCGAGCAGGAACAGCCCGCCACTGCGGCTGTTGCTGGCAATGCCGGTCGTCTGCCGGGAAGAAGCGCCGCCGCTCAGATGCTGCTCAATCATGGCCTGCTGTTGCTGCTGGCGACGATGACTGTACAGCACCGCAGCAATAATCCCTGCACCGACAGCCACAAATATCAGTCCGAAAATCAGGCTGAAGGCCAGCATTCCGGCGCGGAACGTGCGGTCCAGTACCGCCTGTTGAGGATCGAGTGGATTAACCCAGGCGACGGCGCGTCCGGCATTCATATCACGCGCCAGCCGTGCCTGCAGATCCTGCCAGTAGGTACCAACATTATCGCTGCCGCGGTAGAGAGAAACCTGATCCGAATGGTACGGCTGACCCTGGTAATAATAATCGTAGGAAGCGGACACGCTCCAGGTCGTGGAATCCTCGCCACGGTGTGATTCCAGCTGCAGATGACGGATGGTGGCCGTTACCGGCTGCCAGTCCTGCGTACTGACCCAGCGCAGAGCCGGTGTCAGCGTCATAAAGACGATGGGCAGCAGACCGGCAAGCATAAAAACTGCACCGAAAATAATGCCTGACAGGCGGCCCTTACGACCTGTTCCTTTGCGTTTTCTGGTGGCAGGAGACGACTTCACCCGGTTTTCCTTTAATCCGTCATTCCATGGTTCCCTGAGCATACCAGAGCAGAGAGGACGCCGGGCACTGATAATAAAAACCGCTGCAGGAAACCCATATGACTCACCGGCAGCACCGGCCCGGGCATATTCCGCCCGCCCTCTGTTCAGGTGGCCGGCTGTTCTTCTATACTGGCCCATTCACCCGCGTTCCTGACCATGGCTTGCGTATGCAAAAACGTCCGACAAAACGTGAAATCCGCGAACAGCTTGACCGGGAAGTCCGTGACTACCTGGACCATGGCGGTGAAGTGGAACAGGTTCAGCGCGGTGCCTCCGGTCTGGTTGATGGCCGCTACAATGACCGCTCACTGGGATTTGAAAAACCCCGCGAGCAACGCACGCCACTGACCGATGTCCTGAAAACCATTGATCAGCGGCGCGATGCAAAACGTCAGCCCGTGCGCCGCACAGACATGAAAAAAGAACGCGGTCCGCGGCAGAAAATTATTTACGATGATTTCGGTGAACCGTTACGCGTTGTCTGGGAAGACGATCATCAGGGGTAAGACCCGGCTTTTCATCCTTAAGGGAATACTGTGCTCGAATCACCACTCGCCCTGATCCTCGCCAGCGCTGTTTTTGCTTACGGCCTGCTGTCGCGTAAAACCGAAGCCGCCGCCATGACCGCACCGATGATGTTTACCCTGCTGGGAATTATTCTCGGCCCGCTGGTGCTCGACTGGACCACGGTGCGGATTGAAGGCCATGGCCTGATGCTGCTGGCCGAGCTGTCACTGGCACTCATACTGTTTACCGATGCCAGTCAGATCAAACGCTCGCATCTGATGAAATACGAAATTCTGCCGATCCGGCTGCTGGCCATCGGCCTGCCTCTGACCATGCTCGCCGGCACGCTGCTGGCACACAGTATTTTTTCGGCCGGCTGGCTGCTGGCCGCCCTGCTGGCCATTATGCTGACGCCGACCGACGCGGCGCTGGCGCAGGCCATTTTCAATAAACAGGGGATTGATGAATCCCTGCGCCATTCCATTACCGTGGAAAGTGGCCTCAACGATGGCCTGGCCCTGCCGGTACTGCTGTTTGTACTGGCCCTGCTGGCCGCCAGTCAGCATGGCGACACCGCAAATATTGATCACCTGCACTGGCTGTTTTTTATTTCACAGCAATTTTTTATCGGCTTTCTGTGGGGCATGATCAGCGGCCGTGGCGGTGGCTGGCTGACCGAATACGCCAGCCGTCAGTTATGGATTTCGCCGCTGTTCCAGCGCCTGTGCGGTCCGTCACTGGCGCTGATCGCCTACAGTGGTGCCGAACTGCTGGGCGGTAATGGCTTTATCGCCGCCTTTCTCGCCGGACTGTTCCTGTCTGCCGAACATACGCGGCTGATGAAACGGCTGAAAGAATTCGGGGAAGCCGAAGGCCAGCTGCTGAGCCTGCTGATTTTCTTTTTCTTCGGTCTGATTTTTATCCCCGATGCCTTGCCGGCGGTAACCGCCAGAAGCATCCTGTATGCCGTACTCAGCCTGACACTGATCCGCATCGTGCCGGTATGGATTGCGCTCACCGGTTCCGGGCTGCCATTGCGGGCAAAGTTTTTTCTCGCCTGGTTTGGTCCGCGCGGTATTGCCAGTGTGCTTTACCTGCTGCTGGTGATGGAGCAGCTCGGTTTTACCAACCCGGATGACCAGGAATTTTTTGCCACCACCGTACTGACCATACTGCTGAGTATTTTTCTGCACGGACTGTCGGCACGTTTTTTCAATCATCTGCATATTGTGCGCAAACCTTAAACAGGGCCTTAACACACTGTTGCAGTTCCGCGCTCAATCGGCAGACAGGCTGTATTCAGCGCTGAAAACAGCCGTAAATTGCGGGCAACGGTCATTCACACGGACAGACGTAAAAAAAGATTGGCAGGTATCAATAGCCATTTCCGTCTGATCCGTTAAAGTCTGCGTTATTCAGGATATACACGGAGCTTCCCATGAATAAAAAAGTGCTGCTGACTGCCGCCCTGGTTGTGATCGCTGCAGTATCCACCCTTGCCTGGACCCTGATCCGTCCCGACCAGCTGCCGCTCGGACAGTTCAGTACCAACGGCCGCCTGGAAGCTGAACAGATTGAAGTCGCCACCAAAACCGCCGGCCGTATCGCCGAAGTGCTGGTCCGCGAAGGTCAGCTGGTACAGAGCGGCGATCTGCTGGCACGCATGGACAATCAGCAGCTGCTGGCCCGCAAACGCGAAGCCGAAGCCCAGATTGCCGCCGCCGAACTGGCACAGGAAGAAGCGGAAGCCGGTGTTGCCCAGCGTCAGAGCCAGCTGAAACTGGCCACACAGGAACTGCAGCGTACACAGACCATGTTCGATAAAAAGGTCGCGCCACAGGACAAACTGGATCAGGCGCAGGCGCAGTATGATTCCGCCGCCGCCGCCCTGCGTCTGGCCAAAGCCACCGCCCGCCGTGCCCAGGCCAGTATTGATGCCGCCAACGCCGCGCTGGCGGAGCTGCAGACCCTGCTCGACGATACCAATATCAAAGCCCCGCGTTCCGGCCGCGTGCAGTACGTGCTGGCACAACCAGGCGAAGTGCTGTCCGCCGGTGGCCGGGTGGTCACCCTGCTGGATATTTCTGATGTTTATATGACGGTGTTCCTGCCGGCGTCCGTGGCCGGTAAGCTGACCCTGAACGACGAAGCCAAACTGATCCTCGACCCGATTCCGGAGTACGTGGTGCCGGCGCAGGTCACCTTTGTCGCCACCGACGCCCAGTTCACGCCCAAATCCGTGGAAACTGACGAAGAACGCAATAATCTGATGTTCCGCGTCAAACTCAGTATTGACCCGGCCCTGCTGAAAAAATACGAAGATAAAGTAAAAACCGGCGTACGCGGTATCGCATACGTCCGCACCGGCACCGATATTCCGTGGGGCGAAGCACTGAGCAAGCCCCTGCCTCAGGATGCCCCGTCAGCAGCACAATAATCAGGGGCGTCTGCTATGAAGGATATCGCTGTCCTGCGTGATATTGCCCACTGTTATGGCAAAGTCACGGCACTGGAACCCACCACGCTGAATATTCCGGCCGGCACCATGGCCGGTCTGATCGGTCCGGACGGGGTGGGTAAATCCACCCTGCTGTCACTGATTACAGGTACCCGTAAAGTGCAGCAGGGTGAACTGACGGTGCTGGGTGGCGATATGCGCCACGCCGCTCACCGCCGCCACTCGCTGCCGCGCATTGCCTATATGCCGCAGGGGCTGGGCAAAAACCTTTACCCCACCCTGAGCGTGGAGGAAAACCTCGCCTTTTTCGGCCATCTGTTCGGTCAGGGGGCAGAAGAACGGCGCCAGCGCATTCAGCAACTGACCAGAGCCACCGGCCTCGACCCGTTTCTCGACCGTCCCGCCGGCAAGCTGTCCGGTGGTATGAAACAGAAACTGGGACTGTGCTGTGCCCTGATTCACGATCCCGATCTGCTGGTGCTGGATGAACCGACCACCGGCGTCGACCCGCTGTCACGGCAGCAGTTCTGGCAACTGATCAGTGATATCCGCCGCAACCGCCCGCATATGAGTGTGCTGGTCGCCACCGCCTATATGGAAGAAGCCCAGCAGTTTGACTGGCTGGCCGCCATGGACGACGGGCGTGTGATTGCCACCGGTTCACCCCAGGCTCTGCTGGAAAAAACCGCTGCCACGACGCTGGAACAGGCCTTTATTGCCCTGCTGCCGGCAGAAAAACGTGCACAACATCAGGCCGTCATCGTGCCACCGGTGGATTTTGCCAGCGGCGATGCCGCCATTGAGGCCTCTCATCTGACGCGCAAATTCGGCGATTTTACCGCCGTGGATGATGTCTCCTTCCGTATTCAGCGCGGTGAAATTTTCGGTTTTCTCGGCTCCAATGGCTGTGGCAAAACCACCACCATGAAAATGCTCACCGGCCTGCTGCCGTTTACTTCCGGCGAAGCGCGCTTATTCGGCCAGTTGCCGGCCGCCGATGATATGGCCACCCGCATGCGCGTCGGCTATATGTCGCAGAGTTTTTCCCTGTATGCGGAAATCAGCGTACGTCAGAACCTGGCCATGCACGCCCGCCTGTACGATCTCGGCAGTGAACGTGGCGAACAGCGCATCGCGCAGGTGATGGAAGATTTCGGTCTCGCCGAAGTGGCCGATACCCATCCGGAAAGTCTGCCGCTGGGTATCCGTCAGCGCCTGCAGCTGGCGGTCGCGGTACTGCACGAGCCGGATATTCTGATTCTCGATGAACCCACCTCCGGGGTGGACCCGGTGGCCCGCGATCAGTTCTGGAATCATCTGGTGCGGCTGTCACGCGACGACGGCGTGACCATTTTTATTTCCACCCACTTTATGAACGAAGCGGAACGCTGTGACCGTATTTCGCTGATGCACGCCGGCAAAGTACTGGCGGTGGGCTCGCCGCATGAGCTGGCGCAGCAGCGTGGCAGCGAATCACTGGAAGAGGCCTTTGTCGATTATCTGCGCGAAGCCGCCGGTATCCGTAAAGAAGATGAACATTCAGACCTGCCTGCAACCCTGAGCAGTAACACCACGGCAGAGCCGCTGCAACGCCCTGCCTGGCGCGACTTTTTTACCCCGCGCCGGTGGTGGGCCTATGCCTGGCGCGAAACGCTGGAAATTCAGCGCGATCCGATCCGTCTGGCCTTTGCTCTGTTCGGTCCGCTGCTGCTGATGCTGGTGTTTGGTTATGGCATTTCCTTTGATGTTGAAGACCTGAAATACACCATCATCGACAACGACCATTCCCGGGAAAGCCGCCTGCTGACGGAGGGGCTGTCGGGTTCACGTTATTTTCTGCAACAGGACACGCCGCTCAGTTACGACGCGGCACTGGAAAAAATGCGCACCGGTGAGCTGACGGTGGTGGTCGAAATTCCGCCGGACTTCGGCCGTCACTTTATGCTCGGCTGGCAGCCGGAAATCAGCGTACTGATTGATGGCGCTATGCCGTTCAAAGCCGAAACCGCGTCCGGCTATATCAATGGGCTGCTGCTCAGGGAAGTGCAGGCACTGGCCGCCCGCAGCCCCAACAGCAGCGGCCTCAACCTGCCGGTCAGTATCCAGAGCCGCTATAAATTCAATCAGGCGTTCAAAAGTGTGTACGGTATTGTGCCCGGTGTCGTTACCCTGATGCTGGCACTGATTCCGGCGATGATGACGGCGCTGGGGATTGTGCGTGAAAAAGAAACCGGTTCCATCGCTAACTTTTATGCCACGCCG
Organism: Pseudomonadota bacterium; assembly: GCA_030145845.1. Taxonomy (GTDB): domain Bacteria; phylum Pseudomonadota; class Gammaproteobacteria; order Pseudomonadales; family Oceanobacteraceae; genus Venatoribacter. The sequence goes on along the minus strand of JAIXHJ010000013.1, from coordinate 41,167 downwards.
GTCAGCCGGCTGGAATTTCTGCTCGGCAAACAGACGCCGTATATCGTCATCGCCTTTATCAGTTTTGTTTCGCTGGTACTGATGTCATGGCTGGTATTCGGCGTGCCGGTAAAAGGTTCGCTGCCCACACTCGCCGCCGGTGCCCTGCTGTATGTCTGGGCCACCACCGGCTTCGGCATGCTGATGTCGACCCTGACGCGTACGCAGGTGGCGGCCATGTTCGCCACCGTGGTACTGAGCATTATTCCGGCGGTAAATTTCTCCGGTCTGCTGACACCGGTCTCCACACTGACCGGAGCCGGTAAATGGATCGGGCTGATTTACCCTGCGGCCTGGTTCCAGCCGATCAGCCTGGGCAGTTTTACCAAGGCGCTGAATTTCTCCCAGCTGTGGCATAACCATCTGATGCTGATGGTGTTTATTGTGGTCTTTACCTGGCTGTCGTACGCCGGCCTGAGAAAACAGGAGCGCTGAGCCATGCAACTGAAGAATATTGCCACGCTGGGCGTGAAAGAACTGTACAGCATGAAGGCTGATCCGGTTCTGCTGCTGCTGATTGTTTATATTTTTTCCTTTGCGGTGTACACCATCGCCAAAGGTGTGAATTTTGAAGTAAAAAATGCGTCCGTTGCGGTGGTCGATGACGATGACTCCCCGCTCAGCCGTGAACTGATCGCTTCCCTGCTGGAGCCTGAATTCCAGCCACCGGTACGCATTCCTGCCAGCCGCATGGAAGAGGTACTGAATCAGGGCGAATATGTCTTTGTGATTGTCTTTCCACCGGATTTTGAACGCGACGTACTGAGCGGTAAACAGCCGGAAATCCAGATCAATATCGACGCCTCGGCCATGACTCTGGCCGGCAACGGTGCCGTCTATCTGCAGGAAATTTTCCTGGCCGGCACCATCCGTTATCTGTCGCCGGCCACCAGTTATGAAAGTCTGCTGCCACTCAGTTTTACCGTGCGCAAGCTGTTCAACCCCAATTCAAAATCGGCCTGGTTCAACTCCATGATGCAGGTGATTAACAGTGTCACCATTCTGGGCATGATCCTCACCGGTGCCGCCCTGATCCGTGAACGTGAGCACGGCACGGTTGAACACCTGCTGGTGATGCCGGTGAGCCCGGCAGAAATTATGCTGGCCAAAATCTGGGCCAATGGCCTGATTATTCTGCTGGCGACTCTGCTGTCACTGAAACTGGTGGTAAACGGTGTGCTGGATGTGCCGATTCAGGGCTCGGTACTGTTGTTTTCGCTGGCCAGTATTCTGTTCCTGTTTTCAGTCACATCACTGGGTATTCTGCTCGCCACCCTGACCCATTCCATGGCGCAGTTTGCACTGCTGGTATTACCGGTGATTATTATTATGTATCTGCTGTCCGGTGGTACCACACCGCTGGAAAGCATGCCCGACTGGCTGCAGTGGACCATGCAGGCGTCACCGTCGACGCACTTTGTGAAACTGGCACAGAATATTCTTTACCGCGGTGCCGGACCGGAAGCCGTCTGGCCCAGTCTGCTGGTGCTGATTGTGCTGGGAGTGATTTTTTACAGCATCGCGCTGGCACGCTTCCGCAAAGCCATTGTCACCATGGCCTGAGTCATTCAGGCCGGCGCTTACTGCTGCTGATTTTTTGCCCGCGCCTGCGCCCAGGGATCGGCTGTTCCGCTCTGGCGCGGCCCTTTCTGCTGTGCAGGTTTTTTCGCTCTGCTGCTGGCAGCGGACGGTTTGCTGCCCGTCCCCGCCATGGCTTTCAGCCGCTGGCGGATCTGCTGCGTATTTTCCCCTTCCTGCAGACCAATAAACACGGCTTCCACCTGTGCTCTGGCCCAGGGGGTTTTACGCAGGAATTTCAGGCTGGATTTCACACTCGGGTCCGAGCGGAAACAATTAATGCGCACCAGCTCGCCCAGCGTTTTCCAGCCAAAGGCATCGACCAGCTGTGTCAGAAGGGTTTCCAGGGTAATACCCTGCAGGTGTTGCTGACCGTTACTCATGGCTGTTCTCCGCTCAGTCGGTTTTTGGCTTCAATCCACTGTGACATGTACTGGCTGCTTTTCAGGGTATGGTGACGCAGCATACGGTTAAAAAATAGTGGCTGCCGGTGACCATCGGTGTCGGCCAGCAGAGCCTGCACACGTCCCATCAGATGCGGGGCGTGCTCGCTGAAGGCATAACGCCGGGCGAGCAGCTGCAGCGCATTTTCGTGCAGAGGCTGCCACTGGCTGCGGTCCTGATACAGAGCAACCGCCTGCGCAACAAACTCCGCGGCCTCCGCGGCCACCCGGGCGCCGGGCTGATTCTGGTCATACATGGCTTCGGCGCCGACCGGGGTGGTCACCGCCGGCGTTCCGCAATAAGCGGCATCCAGCAGTTTGCCTTTCAGTCCGGCACCGAAACGCAGCGGTGCCAGCAGTACCCGGGCCTGCCGGATCACCTGGTGAGCGTTGTCAGCCCAGCCTTTCACCAGAAAGCCCTGCTGCTCATTATGCAGCTGAGTCGCTTTTTTCGGCGGGTAGGCGCCATACACATGCAGCTCGGCCTGCGGTAATGCCTTGCGTATCGGAGGCCACAGGGTTTCTTTCAGATAACGCACTGCATCCCAGTTGGGCTCATGGCGGAAATTACCGATGGAAACAAAATGCCGGCGCTGCTCATAACTCAGCGGATGCGGGTCAGCCAATGCCTGCGGCATAAACGGGATATACAGCAATTGCTCTGCCGGCACCTGAAAGCGCTCGCGCAGCAGTGTCATTTCTGCGGCAGAAATCATCAGCGTCAGATCACAGCGCAGAATGGCCGCCACTTCGCGCACCGCCAGTTCACTGAACAGAAACCTGTCCGCCGGTTGCAGCACATCCGCGGCCGGATCGGCCCGGAGCAGCGCATGGCGGGCATGACGCAGGCAGTGCAGGTCTTCGGTATCCAGTAAGCGCAGCGCCTGTGGACAGGCCTTTTCCACCCGCCAGCCGAACTGCTCTTCCATCATAAAGCGGTCGAACATCACCACATCCGGGGCCAGCTGGGTCACAAAGCTATCGAACGAGGTGCAGTTCAGGGCGATGGCCTGCGCTTCAATCTGCAGGGCCGCCAGATCCGGTGCATGATCACTGGCGTCCGCCGGCGAGGCGAAAATAATGCGGTAGCCGTCCTGCTGAAACGCCTGAATCAGCTGCAGCATACGGCTGCCGGCGGCGGAGGAGTCCGGTTCCGGCCACACGTAGCCGATCACCAGTAATGTTCTGCGGGTGTCTGTCATCGGCGCAGTATAACAGACTAAAACCAGCGCAACGGATAGCGGCGGCGTAACAGCACGCGGTGATACAGAACACCGAACAGCACGATCACAGCGACACCGCTGAGCACCGGCGTGAGCACAAAACTGAAAGCCGGCTGAGTGAGCATAATCAGCAGTGGATTCGCCCCCGCCGGCGGATGCGTGGTCCCCGTCAGCACCATCAGGAACACCCCCAGCCCGGTGGCCAGACCCAGCGTGAACACATCCACCCCCAGCCAGTGCTGCACCAGAAAACCGGCCAGCACCGTCAGCAGATGCCCGCCGATAATATTGCGCGGCTGTGCCAGCGGGCTTTCCGGCAGGACAAACAGAATCACCATCGTGGCACCGAACGGTGCCATCAGCAGCACCACACTCTGCCAGTTCTGCAGCGCCGCCAGCAGACTGATGCACAGCGCCGCCCCACCACCGGCCAGTAGGCCAGCACCCAGACGGTTAATCACCCAGCGTCCCCGGCCGGGAACAGATTCAGAGAGATTCATAACTTTTCCTCAGGTAGACCAGTTTGTCTACCCATCAATGTAGACAGATCGGTCTACCCATGTCAATATCGGTCACCAACATCGGGCACGCAGCAGGCAGGCTATGGATAAACAGCAGCAGCTGATCACCACCGCATTCCGTTTGTTTTACCGCAATGGCATTCACGCCACCGGTATCAATCAGATTCTGAAAGAAGCCGGGGTGGCGAAAAAAACCCTCTACCATCATTTCCCCGGCAAGGATGACCTGCTGCTGGCGGTACTGAATTACCGCGATCAGCGCTTCACTGGCTGGATGATGAAGGCGCTGGAGCAGGCCACCGACGCAGAAACACTCTGTGACGCCTGGTTTATGGCGCTGGACGACTGGTTCAACAGCCGGGCAGAAGAACTGCTGCCGTTCCGTGGCTGTTTCTTTATTCATACCGCCGCCGAATACAGCGACCCGGCGCATCCGGTACACCAGCAGTGCCAGCGCCACAAACAGCAACTGCAGCAGGCGCTGCAGCAGCGCCTCAGTACCTGTCTGGATGACCGCCGGGCCACAGAGCTGGCGCGCAGCTGGGCGCTGCTGAAGGAAGGCGCCATCACCTCAGCCGCGGTCGGCGGTGATCTCAGTGCCGCCCGTCAGGCACTGACCATCGCCCGCCACAGTCTGGGCAGCTGAAACAGGGCGTGACAACGATGCCGTCAGGAACCCCGGCATAACCCGGTGCCCGCTCTGGGTTATGCAGAAGTTCCTTAACATCTGACAAAGTTGCTAAACTTGCGCACCCTGTTTATCTGCTGGACTGTGATGTGCTGATTGCTGCCAAAATTCTGGTTACTTTTCTGACGGTTATTCTGCTGGCCAAGGTGGCAGAACGTATGAGCCCGCGTCATGCCGGGCTGCTGGCCGGCTTCCCGCTGGGAACCGCCATTGCGCTGTATTTCTTTGGCTGGCAACAGGGGGCCGGCTTCGCCGCTTCCGGTGCCGTTTACACCCTCTCCGGCCTGACCTCTGCCATCTGTCTGGCGTTTGGCTACTGGCTGGTCATCCGCGTGCGGCCGGGCATTATCTGGCTGCCACTGGCGGTATTGTCGGGCTTCGCCTGCTTCCTGTTGTCGGCCGCGGCGCTGCAGTATCTGCCCGCCAGCCGCTGGCTCAGTCTGGCGGTGATCTGTGCCGCCATTCTGCTGTTCCGTACCCTGTTCCGCACCATTCCGGACAGCACCATTGACCGTAACCGCAGCGCGGATAACCGTCTGGCGCATCTGCTGTCGGGTAAAACCGCCACCATTCTGTTCCGCGCCAGCATCGCCACCGCCTCAATCCTGCTGATTACCGGTCTGGCCGATCTGCTGGGCCCGGCACGGGCCGGACTGCTGGCCGCCTTTCCGGTCAGTTTCTTCCCGCTGATTCTGATCCTGCACATCACCTGGGGCGCCGATGTCCTGAGTGGCACCATCAAACATTACCCCGACGGCATCGGTTCGCTGGCGGTGTATGCTCTGGCGGTGAGCTACCTCTATCCGCTGCTGGGCCTGCACTGGGGAACGCTGGCCGCCCTCCTGTGTTCGGTGGCCTATCTGCTGATTTACAGCCAGCTGCAGGGCCGGCGGCAAAAAGGCTGAAAAAGCAGCCGCAGCTGGTACAATGCCGCCCCTGAACGAACCGTGCCGGAGTGATTCCGGCACCCATCTATGCGGAACTGACATCATGAACGAATTTACCACGCCGGATTTTCTCAAAGACGCCGGACAACTGCTGTCGGCAGATGGTTTTGCCACCTCGGATGTGTGGTATCACGGTACCGCGTCGGGACTGGCCGATGCCATCCGCAGCGGCGGCCTGAAAGGCTCGGGTGACGCCGAGCTGATGGAACGCCAGTTAAAGACACTGAGCACGATCGGCCATGAAAGCAGTGATCAGAAAGACCCGCTGTTCCTGACCCAGAGCCGCGAGCTGGCGTATTTCTGGGCCAACCAGAAAGCCCATACCCGCTCGCTGTATATGCAGCAGGAAGAAACCCCGGTGGTATTTGCAGTCAGCCTGCCGGCAGACCTCAACAGCCGTGTCACCACCGATGTCGGCGGGGCGGCGCTGCTCATGGAACCGGGCAACCTGTACCTGCTGTGGCTGAAAGAACTCTATCAGCAAAATGGCCAGCAGCTGCCGGAACTGAATCCGTTCAAATGCGACCGCATGGATTACCTCAACCGTCTTGGTCTGGCTTATCTGGATGCGGAAGTCGCGCCACAGTATCTGACCCTGCTGCTGCCGCAGTAAGCGCTTTTGCACCGTACAAAATACGTAATAAAAAGCCCCGCATCTGCGGGGCTTTTTATTACTGCCCGGACATTTCGAATTCGCGCACAAAGGTAATAAAAATATCCGCCGGCAACGGCGGGGAATAATAAAACCCCTGCATAATACCGCAGCCCATGGCGGCCAGAATGTTGACGTGTTCTTCTTTTTCCACGCCTTCTGCCACGGTGGTAAAACCGAAGTTTTCCGCCATCTGAATCACGGTTTCAGCCAGGTTACGGTCCTGCTCACTGGTATCCAGATCGGCGACAAAAACGCGGTCAATTTTCAGTACCGATACCGGCAGTGATTTCAGATATGACAGCGATGAATAACCGGTGCCGAAATCATCGATCGCCACCGATACGCCGGCCTGTGACAACACCCGCAGCTGCTGCATGGCGTGTTCCATATTCTGCATCAGACCGGTTTCCGTCACTTCCACCTCAATGCAGGAAGCATTCAGACCGGCGCTGCGGATACGGCTGATCAGCGAGGAGGCAAAATCGGCCTGCATCAGCTGCTGTGCAGAGACGTTGAGCGCGATATGAAAATCATCGTCAATCACGCCCGCCGCCATCCATTCGCTTAACTGACGGATGGCTTCCTGAATGACCCAGTCACCAATCTCCAGAATTTCCCCGCTGCTTTCTGCCAGCGGAATAAAAAAGTCAGGCGGCACCAGGCCGAGTTCTTCACTGCGCCAGCGCAGCAGGGCTTCAGCACTCACTACCCGTTCTTCGGCGACGGATATTTTCGGCTGATAAAGCAGGAAGAGTTCATTCTGCGCAATGGCGTTGTGCAGGGCTTCACGGTAGGCCGTGCGGCGCAGCAGTTCGTCTTCGAGACTGAAACTGTAACGCCCCCAGCTGTTATTTTCCGGCGGCACCGCCAGCGCCGCCATGCGCACCAGCTGATCGGCCTGCTGGCTATGAGCGGTATCGCTGATACCAATGCGCGACGCCAGATGAAAGCTGACGCCACCAACATCGAATGACTGACCCAACGCATGAATCACATCATCAGCAATACGGTCGTTATCCGGACAGGATGCCGTCAGCAGCACCCATTCGCTGCTGTTCCATACCGCCATAGTGAAATGACCACCCGACAGCGCCTGCAACCGGTCGCGGATGGCCAGCACGGCACTGTCGGCCAGTTCATAACCATTCAGGCGGGCCAGATCATCAATGCCTTCAAACGCCAGGAACAGCACACAGGAAGGCTGACCGTTGTCCAGCCGGTGCTGTAATTCTTCCAGCAGCGCACGGCGGTTAGGCAGCGAGGTCAGCGGGTCTTCCACCGAACGTTTCTGCAGTTCCGCGGTCCGCTCTTCCACCAGCTGTTCCAGCAGCAGCGCTTTGCTGGTTTTCAGATTCATCAGGCTCTGCACCTGCAGCACGTTTTCAATGCGCTGCAGCACTTCGCCCTGATGGAAAGGTTTGGTCAGAAAATCCCGCGCTCCCAGTTCCAGTGAGCGCATACGGGTGTCCTGATCCGTCTGTGCCGTCAGCACAATGACCGGCGGTGCTTCTTCACCGAACCGTTCGCGCAGACGGGTCAGAATCTGATGGCCACTCAGCTCCGGCATGCGGATGTCCAGCAGCAGTAAATCCGGCGGCTGGCGGCAGATCCGCTCCATTGCCTGCAGCGGCAGCGAACAGCCCTCCAGCTTTTCGTAGCCGTGATCTTCCAGCATATCCAGCAGCAGCTGTACGTTAGCCGGGTTGTCATCCACCACCAGAATATCGGCATGCAGCAGGTTCATACATCCCCCTCCCGCAACAGACGGCGCACGGTTTCCAGCAATAACGGAATATCCACCGGTTTGGTCAGGTAGCCGGCAAAGCCCGCCTGCTGGGCGCGGCGGATATTGCCCGATTGTGCGCCGGCAGAGACGGCCACCACCGGAATATGACGCGTCAGCGGATTACGGCTGAGCAGCTGCTGCGCCTGAAAACCGTCCATGCCCGGCAGGTCGATATCCATCAGAATCAGGTCCGGCACCGCACTGCAGGCCAGCTCCAGACCGAGTTCAGCCGAGTGGGCAACGTCCAGCCGGCAATCATCCAGTTCGTCGAAAATATCTTCCATCAGACGCTGGTTGGCCGGGTTGTCTTCGATATACAGAATGCGGCTGCGCTGGCTGTCGGCCGCCGCAGCCGGCACACGCCCGCCCCCGTCAGCAGCACTGTTGCTCTGTTCTTCTGCCAATGGCAACGTGAACCAGAATTCGCTGCCCACGCCTTCTTCACTGCGCACGCCGATCTCACCCTGCATCAGGGTAACCAGCTGGCGGGTCAGCGCCAGGCCGATGCCGGTGCCTTCCACCGGTCCGGACTCTGCTCCCAGGCGGTTAAAAGGTTCAAACAGATGCGGCAGATTGTCAGCGGCAATACCGGGGCCGGTATCCCTGACGTTCACCTGCAGCCGTCCGTCCTGCTGCTCACAGTCGAGCAGCACCTGACCGCCCTCACGGTTGTACTTGATGGCATTGCTGATCAGATTGATCAGCACCTGCTTCAGCCGCGTATAGTCGGCGGTGACCCAGAAGCCTTCACAGCTGCCCGGCTCAATACTGATGCGGATGCGGTTCTGCTGGGCAATCGGTGACAGGATTTCCAGTGCATCGCGTACCACATCACTGATGCGGATGGCTTCCAGCGACAGGGTAATGCGGCCGGATTCAATACGGGCCAGATCCAGTACTTCGTTAATCAGTTCCAGCAGATGCTTGCCGCTGCGGTAAATCTGTTCGGTCTGCCGTGTCTGCCGTTCGGTCAGCGGCTGGCGGCCACTCTGCAACAACTGGGCAAAGCCGAGAATGGCGTTCAGCGGTGTCCGCAGTTCGTGGCTCATGGACGACAGGAATTCGGATTTGGCCCGGCTGGCACGCTCCGCTTCCTCACCGGCCACCCGCAGCTGTTCGGTAATCCGTGCCCGCTCATCCAGCTGCCGGTAGAGGTTGATCAGCAGGGCACAGGTGGAGGTAAAGGGTTCCAGCCATTCCGCCAGCGCCTCATCATAGGGATCACGGCCATTGGCAATGGCAAACATCCCCAGCAGACGCCCCTGATGATAAATCGGCACCCCGAGATAGCGGTACAGATGCGGATGGCCGGGCGGGAAACGGCTGAGACGGCCGTCGCGGTCGAGATCGTTGCTGAGCACGGTTTCACCACCGGCAAACACCCGTCCGAGCAGGGTATCCGGATTGGTCAGGGTCATGTTGCCGGACGTCAGCTGCGCCATCAGATGACGGGATTCATCGCTCCAGGACAGGTCAGTGATGGCATGAATCTTCAGCGCCGGTTCCGCGCTGTCGGGATCCAGCTCGCCGATCAGGGCGTAATCACTGTTGGTCAGCTCACGCAGCGCTTCCATCAGGAAGTTCCACAGCGAATTGCCGGACAGCAGTGCCTGATAGTCGGTCAGCCCGCGGTGCAGCACACTGAGCAGTTTCTGCTGCCGTTCCAGCTGCGTGGTCAGGTTGTACAGGTCGGTGACATTGTGCGCCACACTCACCACGCCCCGCGGCCGGCCATGAGCATCTTTCAGTGGCGAGTGCGAAATTTCAAACTGCGTGCCCTGTTCATCGCTGTGACGGGCCACCACAGGTTCACCGCTCTGCATCACCTCGCGTTCGGTTTCACACAGGGACAGTGCCTCATTGCCGCCTTCAACGGAGTGGCCGAGCAATCTCAGGCTGGCCTGGTTGGCAATCAGGTAGCGGCCGTTACAGTCACGGGCATAAATCGGGTCACGGCTGGCTTCAATCAGCGAGCGCAGCAGAATACGCTCTTCCTGTTCTGCCTGCTGAGCGCGGCGGGTTTCCGTCAGGTTGGTCAGCACGCCCATAAATTCCAGCCGGTCTTTCTGATCCTCACCTTCGTACTGAATCTGACTGACAGCCAGATGCACCGGAATCACACTGCCATCACGGTGCTGTGCTTCCACTTCCCGCCCGACACCGATCACTTTGGCGTCACCGGTCTGCAGGAACGACTGCAGGTAACGGTCGTGCGCCGACGCCCACGGCTCAGGCATCATGGTTTCGACTTTCTGCCCTTCCAGCTCTTCACGCCGGTAACCAAGCATCGTCAGGGCAAAATCGTTGATTTCGAGAATACGGCCGCGGCCGTCAATGCGGACAATGCCGGCCGCTGCGCCCTGAATTAACGCCTGATAATGCGCCGAGCGGTACTGACTGTTGAGGCTTTCTTTCATCAGCAGCAGAGTCTGCTGATGCAGGCGCAGCAGTTCTTCCACCTGGCGGCCGAACACTTCCATACGGCGCACCTCACCGGCGCTGAATTCACGCGGCCGGTAATCAATCAGACACAGGGTACCCAGCACATGCTCACCATCGAGTGACAGCGGAACGCCGGCATAAAAGCGGAATTCCGGTCCGCCGCTGACCAGCGGATTGGTGCAGAAACGCTCGTCCAGCGTCAGGTCCGGCACCACCAGCGACTGGCGGTGGTACACCGTATAGGCACAGAACGAGGTATTGCGGTCAACTTCCTGAATGTCCAGCCCGACACGCGACTTGCACCAGAGCGTGTTCTCGCCGGCAAGATTGATCAGTACCACGGGGATATCAAACACTTCAGCCGCCAGCCGGCTGAGGCGGTCATACTTGTCTTCCGCCGGAGTACCCAGCAACTGCAGCTCCTGCAATATCCTCAGGCGCTCAGTTTCGTTCTCCGGCAGTGGTGGAGCCTGCATGTTCTACAGCCATAACGGTTAACATGCTTTAAGTTAAGAAGATAAACACGGAATACACCAGCGCAGCCAAAGAATAACCGCGCTGAATGTCATACGACCATGGGTGTAATCCTGCGTCTGCCGGCCCGTCAGTGGTCTGTCTATGCCGGCTGCGGTTCACCCTTCCCTTGCGCCGTTTCCTCAGCGCTCTCATCCGCAGCCAGCAGCTGCGGATCATGCATGGCTGCCGTGCGCAGCGGCCGCAGTAACAGCATCAGACTGCCGAGCACAGCGGCCACCGCACCGAACAGGAAAATACTGTGCAGCGAGGTCATAAACTTGCCCAGCACACCAATCCCCAGCGTACCCAGTGAATCACCGGACGCATCCTGCGCCGTCCAGATGCCATTGATACGGCCCAGATATTCATCCGGCGTATGCCCCTGCACCAAGCTGTACTGCAGCAGTGACGCCACCGACACCAGATAACCGAATAACGCCAGAATCATCAGTGCCGGTACAAAAAACGGATTAATCCCCAGCAGCATCATGCAGACAAACGCGCCGAGGCTGAGCAGCAGCATCATTCTGCCGGGGTATTGCACATGACTGGCCCAGCCACTGATCAGCGCCCCCAGCGTCGCGCCCAGCGGCACAGCGGAATACATCAGCCCCAGTTCTGCCGCGCCACCGCCGAAGCCCTGCTCCACCAGCGCCGGAAACAGCACACGGATGGCCGACGTCAGGGTGACCAGGGTGCCGGCGATAACCGCATAAAACACCACTTTATTACTGAGCAGATAACGGAAACCACCGGCCAGTGCCGCTAACGGATGATGCGTCTGCACCTGCCGGGGTTTCATCGCCGGCAGACTCAGTAACGGAATTAATGTCAGCCCGGTTCCCAGTGCCGCAATCAGATAATTCCAGCCGACACCGACAGCGGCGATAATCAGACCGCCCACCGCCGGTGAAATCACCGTCGCCAGACGGACACTCACCATACTCACTGCCCGCGCCTGCAGCAGATTTTCGCGGCCGACAATCAATGGCATACAGGCCATTAAAGCGGTCACGCCGATGGCACCGAAAAAACCATCCCACACCGCCAGCAGATAAATAACCCACAGCTGTGGCTGCGGCAGCCAGGCATTCACCGCCAGACCGATAAAACCGATGCCACACACTGCCCGGGCAAATAAAATCAGTTTTTTCCGTTCCTGCCGGTCTGCCAGCACGCCACCGAGCAGCAGACCAACAAACATACCGGCACCTTCCAGCGCCATCACCAGACCGACCTGAAAGGTGTCAGCCGTCAGCTGATACACCTGCAGCGGAATCGCCACCGACAACATGCCCAGACCCAGCAACGAGATGGTACGGGCAATAAATACATTGCGGAAATGGCGGTTGCTTTTCAGCAGACTGATATCCACCAATAATGATTTTTTACGCATATTTTTATTTTCCTTAACTCACAGCCTGTTCCGGCGCAGCGGCCTTCGGTTCACTGCCTGCCGCGGCTGCAGCAATTAAACGCTCCAGCAGCGGTCCCAGCGTCTGCAGAGACTCAGGCGCAAGAATATTTTCGTGACTGGCCCAGGCCAGCCGGTGCACATCCGTATTGCCGGCGTAAGGCGCCCAGCACTGCTCCGGCTGCACATAATCCGGCAGCGCCTGTTCAGCGACAAACAACGTCACCCTACCGCCGTATGCCGCTGTCCGGCTGGCCGACAGCAGACGCACGGCATCGCGGTAATTGGCAAAAATCTGCGCCAGCATGGCCTCTTTTTCAGCCTCGGCTTCAGCGCGGCCGTTATTCTGTGCCGCCAGCCAGTCACCTAACTGGTTTTCTTTTTCTGCCTGCACACCGGCTTCCGTTGCCAGGGCATCGTTGAGCAGACGCGTCTGTTCCTGCTCCGCCCCCAGCGCGGCTTCTGCGCCCTGCGGATCATTCCAGTCATGCACTTCGGCCGGGTAAGTATCCAGCAGGCCGAGAAAACGCACGTCTTCGCCCTGTTGTTCCAGCAGCGCCGCTACGCCGTAGGCCACGGTCCCCCCCAGTGAATAACCAAGCAGATAATAGGGGCCATGTGGCTGTTCAGCGCGGATAATCTGCAACTGCTGCTGCAGCAGCTCTTCCATGCTGTCACTGGCCGCAATCAGGCCATGCGGGCGCGGTGACTGCAGACCGATAATGGCCCGCCCCGGGGGCAGGTAACGCGACAGCACACTGTACTGCCAGGCAAAACCGGAGCCGGGGTAAAAACAGAATAACGGTGCTGGTGTACGGCCATGATCATCCGCCATCGCCGCGCGCAGACGGATCAGTGGCGCAAAACCGGCATCTGCGTTGTCCGGGCTGGCGCCTTCCTCACTCAGCAACTGCGCCAGCTGAGCAACGGTCGGCGACGTCATAATCTGACCCACCGCCAGCGAGCGTTTTAACTGACGGCGGATTTCTGCTGCCAGACGCATAGCCAGTAATGAATGCCCACCGAGGGCAAAAAAATCATCATCTGCAGCAACCCGGCTGACATTCAGCAACTGGCAAAAAACAGCGGCCAGCCGCTGCTCCAGTCCACGCGCCGGCGGACGCCCTGCTGCGGCAGAACCCTGACCGCGCTGCGCACGGATCTGCAGCGGCGGCAGTGCCTTACGGTCAAGTTTGCCATTGGCGCTGAGCGGTAACTGCTCCAGGCGCATGTACGCCACCGGCACCATATGTGGTGGTAATTCCTGCGCCAGTGCCTGCTGTATTGCCGCACTGTCCACGGTGGCCTGTCCCTGCATCACCAGGTAGGCCACCAGCTGACGGTTGTCTTCGCCGGACGCTGACGGGGCCGATAATTCCTGCGCCTGCACCACGGCATTGGCAACCCGCGGCAGCGCCAGCAGACGGGTTTCAATTTCGCCCAGTTCAATGCGCTGACCGCGGATTTTAATCTGATCATCTGCCCGGCCCAGATATTCCACTGCACCGTTCCCCAGCCAGCGCACCACATCCCCGGTACGGTACATACGGCTGCCCGGCGGCCCGTACGGGTCAGCCACAAACCGGGCAAAGGTCAGCTGCGGCCGGCCAAGATAACCCAACGCTAACTGCACGCCGGACAGATACAGTTCACCACGGGCACCCACTGCAACCGGACGCAGCTGCTCATCCAGCACCCGCAATTGCGTATTCCACAGCGGACGGCCAATGGGCACACCAGCACCACCGGTGGATAAATCACCAGACGCCGGCTGATAACTGACATCCACGGCCGCTTCCGTCGGGCCGTATAAATTATGCAGTTCCGGGGCTGAGACACGGCCCTTAGCAAAGCGCTGATTAAAGGCATTGGCCTGCGCTTTGGTCAGTGCTTCTCCGCTGCAGAATACCTGCCGCAACGAAGAACAGACGCCGCTTTCTTCACCATACAGAGCACGCACAGTGGCGGTAAAAATAGCCAGCATGGAGGGCACAAAATGCAGCGTGGTAACCCGGTAACGGTCGATGGTTGCCACCAGTGCCTGCGGATCTTTATGCGCATCGGCGGCGGCCATCACCAGTTGTGCGCCGGTCATCGCCGACCAGAAAAATTCCCACACCGACACATCAAAACTGCACGGGGTTTTCTGCAGAACCACATCAGCCGCCGTCAGCGGATACTCATGCTGCATCCATTCAAGCCGGTTAACGATGGCTTCATGACTGACCAGCACGCCTTTCGGCCGCCCGGTCGTACCGGAGGTATAAATTAAATAAGCCGGGTGCTGTGGCGTCACCGGCACCGGGGTAAAAAGCGCGGCGCTGTTATCCATCTGACCGGCACACAGCGTTGTCACTGCTGCGTCCGCGCCGAGCTGTGCACAACGCTCCGTATTCTGTGTATCGGTGATGAGTACCCGGGCGCCGGAGTCGGTCAGCATAAACTGCAGACGCTCATCCGGATAACCCAGATCCAGCGGCAGATACGCGGCACCGGCTTCACAGACCGCCCAGATCGCCAGTGTTAAATTCACGCTGCGCGGTAAGGCGACGGCAACAATATCACCGCCACCGACGCCCTCTGCCTGTAAGCGTGCGGCCAGCTGCTGTACCCGCTGACGCGCCTCAGCATACGTCAGCGCCAGCCCGGCATCGGCAACGCAGGGAGCGTGCGGGGATAACTGTGCCTGCTGCTGCAGAGCGCTCTGCAAAGTACAGCCGGACAATGGCTGCGCCGTAGCATTGACCTCCGCCAGCATCTGTTCTTCGGCTGCACTCATCAACGGCCACTGCGCCAGCGGCAGGGCAGAATCCCCGGTTTCTGCCAGTGCCAGCCGCAGCTGACGCATCATGCGCTGCAGCAGAATGCCGGCATCAATGCCCAGTGCCGGCAACGCCCCGCGGTCTTCGGCCAGCAAGGTTAACTGCTCACCCGGCAAGACCAGCAGGGCCAGCGGATAATGGCTGTAACCGCGGTTATGAATATCGGTAATACTGACCGGCTGACCATCGCGGCCGGTCAATGTCTGCTGACTCAGGGAAATATCGGGGTAATTCTCCACCACCAGCAGCGTATCGAATAATGTCTGCCCACCACACAGGCGCTGAATATCTGCCAGCCCCGTAGCATCCTGCTCCAGACGGACAATATGTTGCTGCTGTAAAAGCCCCAGTTGTGGCCACAACGCCTGCTGCGGATCAAGCTGAACCCGTACCGGCAGGGTATTGAGGAATAATCCGACCTGTTGCTGAATACCGGCCAGATCGGCACTGCGACCAGACACCGGCGTGCCGAACAGAATATCCTGCTGGCCGGTCAGGCTGGTCAGGGTCCGGGCCCATAACGCCTGCATCAGCACATTCAGGGTCAGCCCCTGTTGCCGTAATTTATCGTTCAGCGCCCGGGTTTCAGCCACGCTTAATGCCATGTCAGCTTCGTTAACGGCGGCATGCTCCGGCACCTGCTCAGCGGCGAACACCAGCGTCGGCTGAGCCCCCTCCAGCGCCTCCTGCCACAGCGTTTCAGCCTGCTGCCGGTCACGCCGGGATAACTGCATCATCAACTGCGGATAATCCACCGTTAATGGCGGCAGGGAATGATCACTTTCGTAGGCCTGCAGCAGATCATGCAGCAGCAGCGGCGTTGACCAGCCATCCACCACCAGATGATGAATAACCAGCAGCAGGGAAAAACGGTTTTCGCCCTGTTGCCGGCCAAGATCCACCAGTGCCGCCGCCAGCATGCCACCAAACGACCGGGTGCTGTATTGCTGTGACAGCATGGAGTCTTCCAACAGCGCAAAGGCTTCCTGTTGCGCCCGGCCCTGCAGATGGCTGAGATCGTGAGCGGAAAACTGCCACTCCGGTAACTGATGCTGTGGCGGTAAGACCAGCACAGGTTCGGCCAGGGTATCACTGTCAAACAGACCACCCAGTTGCGGGTAACGGGCAATCAGCCGGTTCAGCGCCTGCTGCAGGCGGCCGGCATCCACTGCGCCGCTCAGTTGCAGACGGGTATAGGCGTTATAATTGCCGCCCTGCGGATTGAGCAGGGTTTCAAACAGCATACCTTTCTGTAACGGCAGCAGGGGTGCCACCGCAGAAAATTCATCGTAACGCTGCTGCAGTGCCAGACGCTCGTCAGACGTTAATGGCAGTTCAGCAGGCGTTGGCGCGCGCGGACTGTCGTCCCGCTCAGCGGCCTGTAACTGTGCCGCAATGGCAGCGGCGCTGCGGCCGGAAAAAATCTGACTGGGTTTTATCTGCCAGCCACGCTGACGCAGTTCGGTACACAGCATAATGGCATTAATACTGTCGCCACCCAGGGCAAAAAAATCATCCGCCGGATAAATACTGTCCAGCTGCAACACCGCTGCCATGCTGCTGCACACATCCTTTTCCTGCTGATTACACGGGGCTTTCTGTGGCGCAGAATTCTGCCGCAGCAGGCCAGCTTCAGGCAGGGCTTTACGGTCGATTTTGCCGCTGACGTTGCGCACAAATTCATCCAGCACCAGCAGACGCGCCGGCACCATATAATCCGGCAGACGACGATGCAGTTGTGCCAGTAATTGCTGACTGCGTTCTGCTTTTTCCGCCGCGGATAATCCCGGAATAACACAATACCCCAGCAGCCGCTGGCTGTTATTCACGGCTTCTGCCAGCACCACCGTGCTTTCAACACCGGGCAGCAGTGACAGCGCATTTTCCACTTCGCCGATTTCAACCCGGTGACCACGGATTTTGACCTGATCATCACCACGGCCGACAAATTCAACCTGCCCCTGTTCTGTCCAGCGCACCAGATCGCCGCTACGGTACATACGGGCACCGGGTTCGCTGCTGAAAGGATCGGCCACAAAGCGCGCGGCTGTCAGTTCTGCCCGCGCCAGATAACCGGCTGCCAGCCCTTTGCCGGAAATATAAAGCTCTCCGACCACGCCCGCCGGCCGGGGCTGCAGCCGCTCATCCAGAATATACACGGCGGTATTGGCAATCGGCCGACCGACCAGAGGCTGAGCGCTGGCTTTTAATTCCGCGCGCAGGGTATCAACGGTATATTCCGTCGGCCCGTACAGGTTATGGGCAATTAAATCCGGATACTGATTCAGCTGACGCCAGAGGCTGGCCGGACAGGCTTCCCCACCAATCAGAATCAACGCCGGCTGATGCTCACTGTGATCCATCAGTCCACAGTTCAGCAGCTGCGCCAGAAATGAAGGAGGAAGATCCATGGCATCAATGTGCCGCTCATGAACCTGACGCACGACCTCATAAGCATCGCGCCGGGTATCGTCGGCAAAGACATGCAGTTCTTCGCCCAGCAACAGCCAGAAAATCTGCAGCCAGCTGGAATCAAATGAAAAAGAATGTGTATGAGCGGCCCGTAATGCCCGCCCGGGAGAACGCTGCGCCAGCTGGCTGCGTAATGGAAAATAAAAACTGTCGCAATGTGAGGAAAGCAGATTCAGCAGTGCGCCGTGGGTATTCATCACGCCTTTCGGGCGGCCGGTACTGCCGGAAGTGAAAATAACATAAGCGATATCATCGCCGCCCGGTGCCGGCCGTTCCGCCACACTCAGACGCTGTGCCGGCTGCCGGCTGACCGCCTCCGCCATGTCTGCGGCATCCAGATTCAGACGGGGAATATCCGCCGGCAGTGCAGCCGTTACGCCCGCGGATGTCAGCAACAGCCGCGGGCACGCATCGTCACACATCATGGCCATCCGCTGCGGCGGATAATCCAGATCCAGCGGCAGAAAAGTAGCACCGCTGTCGAGTACCGCCAGCATGGCAACCACCGCTTGCTGTGAACGCGGTAAAGCCACCGCCACCACGGTATTGGCGCTGGCGCCGCGCCGTTGCAGTTCGCGGCTGAGCTGCGCCACCTCAGCGCCCAGCTGAGCAAAATTCAGTGCTGCCCGCCGGCCATTGCTTTCTTCCGTGACCAGGGCGGTTGCCTGCGGTTTTTCCTGCACCTGTTGCCAGAAAATATCGACGACATTATTTTCCGCCACCGTATCCGGCATGGATTTTCCGCGCTGCCAGCAGCTCAGCTGCTGCTGTTCTGCCGCGCTCAGTAACGGAATGCTCTGCAGTGACTGCTGCGGATGATCCAGCCAGCCGCTGAGAAAATGACAGAAGCGCTGTGCGTGCTGTGCCAGCGCCGGTGTCGTATAACGCCCGGCATCGGCACGCAGCTCGAGCATAATATGTGTGTCGTGTACCAGCAGGCCAAATTCAAAATCATCCACCGGCCCGGTCGCCAGATGATGCGTAATACCGTCACTGCCGGCAAAGTCCAGCCGGTAATCAAAATGTTTGTAATTCACCACCGCGCCATACAGACGGTTGTCACTGCCGACCCGGTGCAGATCACGACTGATCTGTTCAGCGTCGTATTTCTGATGGCGGCGGATGGTTTTCATTTCCTGCTGCACCTGCTGCGCCAGCGCCGGCCAGTTCATCTCTGCCTGCAGTGTCAGCCGCAATGGCAACACATTCACCACCGGGGCCACAGAGGTAACCGCCGCCGACCCCAGACGGCGCATAAACGGCACCCCCAGTAACTGGGTTGCCTGGCCGGTCAGGCGGAATAAATAAGCGCCGGCGGCGGTCATCAGCACGTCCGGCAGCCCGGTGCGATGTCCGCATTCCGCGGCCAGTGCCTGCAGCCGGGCCAGAGTGCCGGAGGGCAGTTCACATTCGTACCGGCGTAATTCACCACTGCCCTGTGCTGCTGCCGGTCCCTGTAATGACAGACTTGCCGGGGCCGGAAAATCACGGCAATAATCCGTCCAGAATTCCTGATCACGCAGATACAGGCGACTGTCGCGGTAGTGCCGATATTCTGCCACTACCTCGTCAACGGCACTGAAAGGCGTGGCCGGCACCGGTTTACCTGCTGTCTTCTGCCGGTAAATATCCGCCACCCGACGAGTCAGGGCATTAAAGCTGAAACCGTCGAGCATGATGTGGTGGTAGCGCTGATACCAGAGCCAGTGATTGTCCGCCAGTTTAAAAATAATATGCCGGAACAATGGCTGTCCGCCGCCAATATCGCGGTGCTCACGCGTGTCCTGCCACATCTGCTGAAATGCCTGATCCCGGCCTTGTGCATGAGCAGAAAAATCCACTGTTTGCGGCAGCGGAACAGCGGCCGCAAGCGGGTCCGGTGGAAGGTATTGTCTGCCACCCTCATAACGCGCAATCACCGTGTCGGCTTCACTCATGGCCTGCTGCACCGATGCCGACAGACACTGGCTGTCCAGTGCGCCATGAATTTCAATGGCATGGGAAATGGTGTAAAGACTGCCATTGTCGCTGACCTGGTCTGCCAGCCAGATTCCCTGCTGCGTACCGGTTAACGGCAGCTCCCGCAAATGCATAGTGTCTGCTGCCATATCAGCCTCCTGTCACGCTGCCGGCGACTGCGGCAAACGGATTAATGGTCTGCCATTCAGCCTCAATAAAATCACAGCACTGCGGCCGCGGAGCCGGGCCAAACACCGTATCCCATCCCTGTGGACAGGCCGCAAACAGCGGCCACAGGCTGTATTGTCCGGCACGGTTTTTCAGCACCAGAAATTCTTCATCCTGACGATCAAACGGATTAACGGCAGCACTATCGGTGGTCATAAAATCTCCCTGTCTGAACAGACTTACAGGTATGGAAAATAAAAAAGAAAGGAATATTCAGATGCCGGCGGACAACAGCCGGCTGAGACCGCGCAACAGATCATCACGCCAGCACAGCCAGTCATGTCCGCCGCGGAATTCGTGGTAACGGACGCGGGCACCGGCGGCCTGCAGAGCGTCGTACATGGCGCGGTTAACGCCCAGCATGCTGTCTTCACAATGACCGACGCTGAGATCAATTCTGAGATGATCACGGCGACTGCCGGCCGCCCGTACCTGCCGTGTCAGCCAGCCATTGTCAGCAATTTCGTTCACATCCGGCCACCAGAACGAACCGGACTGACTGAGCACCGCACCGAAACGCTGCGGCCAGTTCAGCGCGGCATACAGAGCCGACAGCCCGCCGAAACTCTGGCCGGCAATCAGGGTTTTTTCCGCCGCAGCCGTAAAAGGTTCCAGAGACTGCGCCTGCGGTAATAATTCCTGTTGCAGCAGCAGCCAGAATTCCGGATTGCAGGGTAATTCCCGCGCCCGGGTATCGGCGTCCAGTGCATCAATCAGCAGATACACGGCCGCAGGTAACGTGCCGGCAGCCGTGAGCTGATCCAGCGCCGCCAAAAAGCCACGGCTGCGCGCCCAGTAATGTCCGTCCAGCAGAATCACCAGCGGCAAATCCGCTGCCGCCGGACCGGTACGGTACAGCCACACATCGCGCTCGTTATGCAGCAGCTCACTGCGCCAGCGCCAGTGGTGCAGATGCCCACGCGGCGGTTGCCCGGCAACAGCGGACCACACCGGATGCACCGGCGCGCCTTCCAGCTGTATCGGCGATAATTCCCCGCCCCAGGCCCGGCGGTGAGGTGGCAACGGATTGAGATCATCAGCACAGCCGTTACTGTCCAGCAGCGCACACCACCAGCGCCGTACTGCTGCGGCATAATCACTGCCCGTGGCCGCCGCGTTATGTTCCGGTGGCAGCTGATCAGCCTGTGCCGGCAACAACACATAACTGCCGCACCAGTCATCGCTCAGCTGCGTCTGCCAGTACCAGACATCGGTGCCCGGCAAGCGCCGCAGCGCGGTAGGCTGACGGGTCGGATGCGGGGTATGTGACCAGACGTCGATAAATACGCACTGCCAGACGGATGTCTGTTCGTTGCCGCCGGGGTCACGCCAGAGAAAGGTCAGTTCCGCTTCGCCATTGCCACGACCGGTTACCAGTGGCGTCCCGCGTTGCCGTACCCGCTCCCACCAGGCCGGACTGCCGGTTATTTCCTTATCCAGTCCCAGCACCTGCAGCGTGTGCAGAAAAGCGGCATCGGCAATGGCCGGCGCAGTAACAGAAACAGCAACATGGGCATTCATATCCGGCCCCCGGTTATTGAACAAAGCGGGATGAAACTACCAGAGCACCGACTTAGATGCAAATCATTATCATTTACTAATGATAATAAATACTGACAATAAATAATTAAAGAAAGGCAGAGGTCACCACCCGGCAGTTCCCCCAACGCCGCGTGCATGCTTCAATTGCGGTCTGCCCTGACACGGAATTGCTATGAAAACCATCTATTTAGCCGGACCGGAAGTTTTCCTGCCCGACGCCGGAGAAATCGGACAACGTAAAAAACAGCTGTGCCGGCAATATGGTTTCTGCGGTCTGTTTCCCATCGACAGCGAAATTCAGATGGCGGATGACCACGAAAACCTGGGCTATGCCATCAGCCGCGGCAACGAAGCCCTGATTGCCCGGGCCGATATTATTATTGCCAACCTGACCCCCTTCCGCGGTGTCAGTGCCGATGCCGGTACTGTGTATGAACTGGGCCTGGCGCGCGGACTGGGAAAATTCCCCGCCGGTTACAGCAATGTGCAGCAGGATTATCTGCAGCGGGTATGGCAGGCTTTTGGCGATGGCCCGCTCAGTGCTCAGTCAGCAGGAGAAATCCGCGACCGTCAGGGGCTGAAAATTGAGGAGTTCGGTCTGCAGGATAATCTGATGATTGAAGGTGGCATCCGTGCCGGCGGCGGGTTATTTACCACCCATGATGCCCGCCCGGAGGAAATTTTCACCGACCTGACGGCGTTTGAACGTCTGCTGCAGCAGCTTCAGTCGCGGCCATAACGGCCGGCGATAAAACGATCGGCCTGTGACGAAAAATAATCAAACTGGAAGGATTCACGGCAGACATCTTCATCCGCCGCGCCACTGCAGCGGCGTGCCATTTCATCCACTTTATGCAGGGAAAAATAGCGCCGCGCGGCACGCATCACGTCTTCAGCATCATGACCGCACTGCGCGTGACGTACATCCTCCGCCTGTTCCGTAGCCGCCGTGGCAGCCAGGCAGGCCTGATAAATACGTTCAGAAAATGCCGTGGTTTCCATCCGGAAGGGTATCCTGTCAGTCGTGAGCGGCGCCTGTTGCGCGCAGCCGGCCAGCAACATCAGTAAAGCCAGCGGCCACCTTCTGCCTGATCCTGATGTCATTATCCGCTTCATCCCCTGACCTCCCGTTGCCCTGTCTGCAGGGCAATTTATGTTTACCCCGTGATGTTACCGCTCCACCCCTGCGAACCGGCCCCGGGTTAGTCAGACCACACCGCTGCCGTCAGAGTTTCAGCACGGTCCGGCCTGCACCCGGCGGTATCTCCTGCACTGCCGCAGCCAGTGCTGCGCATGACACTATTGCTTAGCATGCTAACTATATGACAGAATACTTAGCACGCTAACTAAGTAACTGACTCTTATGGAAAGTAATATCGGCTGGCTGCTGGCCAGAACTTCATTTGCCTGGCGCGCCATTGTTGACCGCTATATGGCTGACATTGGTCTCACCCAGTCACGCTGGATTGCCATGCTGCACCTCTACCGTCAGGGCGAAGGCTGCAGCCAGAGCGAACTGGCCGCCGATATCGGTATTGAGCAGCCTTCCATGCTGCGCACCCTCAATCATCTGGAAGACGCCGGGCTGATTGAACGCCGCGCCTGCGCCAACGATGCACGGCGCAAAACCCTGTGGTTTACCAGCGCCGGCCGCGAACTGCTGCAGGAGGTCGAGCGCATGGTCAGCAAAGGCCGCCAGCAGTTACTGGCTGGCATCAGCAAGGAACACAGAGCCATCCTGCACGACTGCCTGATTACCATTCTCGACAACGCCGACAAACTGAATACGGCCGCTAAATTATGACACCCGATCTGCACTTTAACCGCTGGATGCGCCGTGCCGGCATCCTCTTTTTAATTATTCTGGTTTACGTTTTAACCACGGATATGACCACGCCGATGACCTCTTATTCCATGGTCCAGCGGCCGGTGGTTGCCGTTGCCCCGCGCGTCCCCGGTGAAGTGATTGCCGTCGCGGTCCGCAATAACCAGCCGGTACAGGAAGGTGACCTGCTGTTCCGCATTGATCCGCGTGATTATCAGCTGGCGCTGGAAAAGGCCGAACTGCAGCTGCGCGAAGTCAACCAGACCAACGCTACCCTGCAGGCACAGCTGGCACAGGCCCGGGCGGCCGTGCGTGAGGCCGAAGTGACGGTACAGGAAAAACAGCGCGAGCTGCAGCGTATCCATTCCCTGCATGAGCGCAATCTGGTCAGTGAACAACAGACGGACCAGGCAAAAACCGATCTGGATGCCGCTCAGGCAAGACTCGCCGCGGTGCAGGAAAGCAGTAATGCGGCACGCGTCAGTCTGGGGGATGCCGGGGAACAGAACCTGCGTGTGCGCATGGCCGTTAATCAGGTCAAACAGGCACAGCTGAATTTATCCCGTACTGACGTGCGGGCACCGGAAGACGGCGTGGTCACCAATCTGCAGCTGGTTGCCGGGGTACAGGCCAGTGCCGGTCAGCCACTGATGTCACTGGTTGGTCTTGGTAACGAACGGATTGCCGCCGACTTCCGCGAAAAAAGCCTGGCCCGGGTCGATGATCAGGTCAGTGGCTGGGTGGTGTTTGATGCCCTGCCCGGCGAGGTATTTCCGGCGCGACTGCAGGGCCGTGATCTGGGGGTGGCCAAAGGTCAGCTGCAGGCCGATGGCTCGCTGGCACAACCGGACGACAGCGACCGCTGGGTGCGTGATGCCCAGCGGGTACGGGTGTATCTCAGTCTGAGTTCAGAGCCGATGCCGGATTCGCTGGTGACCGGTTCACGCGCTACCGTCATGCTGGCCGCCTGTGACAACACCCTGCTGCGCCTGCTGGGCAGCCTGCAGATGCACATCATCAGTCTGCTGCGTTATGTCTACTGAGCTGACACCTTACGAACAGCGCCGCCTGCTGCGTATTGCCTTTGGCAGCTGCACCGGTTTCGCCCTGTGTAAACTGATGAACTGGCCATACGGCGTATTTTTTGCCGTTTTTCCTATGCTGCTGCTGGGCATGGCACCGGTGTTCAACCGCGTTGTCGCGCTGCAGTTTATTGCCGGGGTGGTGGTGAATATTGCCGAGATCTGGCTGCTGAAATCGCTGCTGGCACCCTATCCGCTGCTGATGATCGCCGGGGTATTTTTTATTTACGGTTACCATTTCCGTTTTATGGCCAGCACACCGTATTTCCTGCTCTGGGCATCCGGACTGGTAACCCTGTCGACGGTACTGAATTTTTCCAGTTATGCCGATGCCAGCCTCAATGACATGATGGTCGCCACTCTGCTGGCCACCCTGATTTCCGTGGCCGGTGCCAGTATTTTTTACTGGCTGATTCCGGAACCAGAAACACCGTCACTGCCCCCCAGGCCAGCGCTGAATAACGCACAGATTAATCACCGCACCCTGCTGGGCGCGACGCTGGCCACCCTGTCTTATATTGTTTTTCAGATGTTTGACCTGCGCGACTCGCTGTCTGCACAGGTGGCCACCATGCTGGTGCTGTTTCCGATGACCTATCAGGGCAGTATGGCCAGTGCCATCAGCCGCGCCAAAGGCGTGGCCTATGGCTGCGCTCTCGCCGTCAGCGTACAGATTCTGCTGGCCGACCTGATCGGACATTTCCTGCTGGTACTGCTGGCGATGTTTATGACAGTACTGCTGGCAGCACGTCTGCATCTGCTGGAACGTGCCGGTTCCGGTGTTGGCTTTGGCGCCCTGACCACCATAGGGATTCTGTTCGGTCAGTACCTGAAACCGGATTACGATATTTTTTATACCAGCGCCTACCGTCTGTCATCGGTAATCGTAGCCATGACCCTGGTGCTGATCATTGCCTGGCAGCTGGATAAATTACTGAACCGTTTTGCCCTGACCAGCAATCAGGCCTGACGCAGTACTTCCCCTTCTGGTGCGGACTCTTTTGCCTGCTGATAGCTCCACACCGTATCCGCCCCGGCCTGACTCAGACGACGATGGCTGCGGCGTGCCGCGTAGAGAAAAACAGCAGCCAGCAGCAATGCTGTCAGATCCACACTGAGAGTGGCCAGACTGGTATACGCCCACAGACCGGTGGCCGGAATAACCACCGCAATCAGACTGGTCAGCGGAATCAGTGCACAACTGAAAGCACACAACAGCAGCAGCGAGACCGATGCCCGTGCAGCGCCGCGCCAGAATGCCCAGATCACTGAGGCGAGGAATACGGTGTAGTAAACATTCACATACAGCGCATTCACATTACTGCTGCTGAAGGCTGTGCCCCATTTACCGGCCGCCATCGCTATGGCCACCCCGGCCATGGAGCCCAGACAGACACCCACAGTGGCGGCGGCCATCCAGCGCGTATTGCGTTGCTGCTGCGGCAAGGCCTGCCCCCGTTTCTGCTTTTTACGCCGCGATTCAACCCAGAGTAAATTACCGGAATAAAACAGAAAGGCGCCGCTTAAACCGAGCAGGAAATACACCCAGCGTACGGAATCGCCACCAAAACTGCCGAAATGCAGGGCGAAGAAATGCATCACAATTTCGCTCCACACACTCCCCTCACCGGGAATCATATTGGTCATGGTCACGTCGCCACTGTACGGATTAATGCCGGCATAGGCAGTGATGGGACCGTGCACCAGATAATCCGGATTATAAATCCCCGCCCGTACCACAGGGCGCGGACCTTCCAGCCCCATAAACAGCATTTCAGTGACTTCAAAATCCGGGGCCGCCAGCTGCACGTTACGGATCAGCTCACTGACCGGCAGCATATTCTCTGCCGACTGTGGCTGTGGCGGCTGTGCCGGACGGGCACCGAACATTGGCTGTTCACCGTAAACCATCTCATGCAGACCATCATAAAACTGGTCATGAAAGGCGAATACCACCACCGTCATGGCAATAATCAGATGAAACGGCAGGCTGGTAATACCGATGACATTGTGAGCATCCAGCCAGAAACGTTTACGGTTTTTACCGCGGCGCAGAATAAAAAAATCCTTGATCAGGGTCGGCAACAGAATAATCAGACCGGAGACCAGAGCCAGCGAATAAAGAATACCGGCCACTCCCATCAGCAGAATACCGGCCTGTTCACCTCCCAGCGTACCGGGAACACCACCCGTGCGGTGCAACATATCAATCAGTTCACCCAGCATGGTCGGGCGGATCTGTTCAGCATTCAGTTCACCATTGCTGTCCAGTGACGCATGCCAGTGTACGGCATCGAGTTCCGGACCATGATGGTGATGTCCTTCTTCGCCTTCCTCTTCTTCATGCGCTTCCCAGCGAACCGGAGCAGAAATACTTTCGTCATTGCGCAGGTACAGGGTAAACCCTTCGCGGGCTTCCGGATGCTGCGTCACCACCTGCTGCACCAGTGAATCCAGCTGGCTGGCTTCCACGCCGGGTAAGCGTTGTTCCGGCGCACTGACCCAGCGGTCGACCGGCTGCTTGAACATGGTGACCGCACCGGCAAAAAAACCGATAAATAACAGCAGCCCGGAAGTAATACCGACCCAGGTGTGCAGGGTTTTATAAACCCGCAAAATATCACTGCGGACTTTCATCAGCCGGACTCCCCGCGCACAATAAACAGAATGGCATAAGCCAGCAGATTAAAAGCCAGCATAAAGATCAGCGCGCGGTTACCGGTACGGAATAAATACACCAGACTGAAAATCAGCATCCAGACCGGTGTGACCATCCACATATTGAACTGCACTTTATCGGGTGCAGAAATGCCCCCCGGCCCGGCCCAGGCAAAAATACCGATCAGGGCAAACGTCAGCGTGAAACCGAGTACCGCCCCGGCAAACGTTTTACGCCACCAGTGTGGCTGAATCTGGCTGGCTTTTTTGCTGGCAGAAACCGTTCCGGCCGCCACGCCGTTAACATCAGTGGCCACGGTGTTTCTCCCCCCCGTCCTCTTTCAGTAAGGCAGCGAACGGCAGCAGACCGATCACCAGCATCATAATCACCAGCCAGGCGAACAGCGCGGCATTCACCGGCAGATAACTGACCGCGCTGAATAAGCCGGCCAGCACAAACGCGACCCCGAGCCAGCGCCAGGGCATAACGGCCAGCGGTTTATGCAGCCAGCGTTGATTGGGATGCGTCAGAAACAGCAGTAAACAGCCTGCCAGTGTCAGAACCAGAAATAATGTGACCATAACCTTCTCCCGCCGCATCCGCCGGCCTCAAGACATGCTGGCATTTTATATAAACGAAAATCATTATCAACTGACAATTAACCTTATTTGTAAAGACAATGACAGGCTGCCTGTTCTTTTAAAAAAAGGAACTATCAGCTATTAAATTCTGATTTATTACTTATATCGGAAGCCGTACGCCGCGCCTGCCAGCGCTGACGCAGCTGTGCAATCAGCAGATAGCACAGCGGTATAAAGAAGATGGCCAGCGAGGTCGCCGAGATAACCCCGCCAAGCACACTGGCGCCGATCGCATGCTGCCCGGCAGCACCGGGTCCGCTGCTCAGCAGCAGCGGCACCACACCGGCACCGAATGCCAGGGAAGTCATCAGGATCGGCCGCAGACGCTGCCCGGCAGCGGTCAGTACGGCGGACAGTGCCGCTTCTCCCTGCTGCACGCGGGACTCTGCGAATTCAACAATCAGAATGGCATTCTTGGCCGCCAGACCGATGGTGGTGAGGACACCGACCTGAAAGAAAATATCGTTTTTCATCCCCAGCAGCATCACCCCGGCAATGGCGCCCGCCAGTCCCAGCGGAATCACCATCATGACCGCCAGCGGTACTGACCAGCTTTCGTATAACGCTGCCAGACAGAGGAAGACAAACAGAATGGAAGCCGCATACAGCAACGGTGCCTGATCGGCAGAAATCCGGTCCTGATACGACAATCCGCTCCACGCCATCGCCGTCCCATCCACAGTACCCGCCTGCTGCTCAATCATCTGCATAATATCGCCGGAACTGGCGCCCGGCAGGCCGGCGCCGCTGATTTCAACAGCCGGCAGTCCGTTAAAGCGCGCCAGCTGCGACGGCCCCGCTTCCCAGCGGGTCTGACTGAAAGCGGAAAACGGCGTCATGGCGCCATTATTTCCGCGCACAAACCAGTGACGCAGATCGTCAGGTTGTGAGCGGTAGTCAGCCGCCGACTGCACCATGACTTTTTTGACCCGCCCGTGATGCACAAAATCATTCACATACACACCACCCCAGGCAATGCTGAGGGTGTCATTAACATCATCCAGATCCAGCCCCAGCGCCGAGGCTTTCTGCTGATCAATCAGCACCCGCAGCTGCGGGGTAATATCACTGCCGTCGGCATCGGCAAATAAAACATCCGCATCACGACTGATGGCTTCTGTCAACTGACGCGCTTTGGCGGTTAAGGTTTCATAACCGGCCGCCGCGCTGTCCTGCAGCCAGAATTCAAAACCGGCGGTATCGCCGAGGCCGTCCACCGGCGGCAGCACCATGGCAAACATTTTTGCATCCCGCAGGCTGTTATTCAGCTGCTGCGTTGCCCGGCTGGCCACGGCCTGCGCTGTATTTTCACGGCCACGGCGTTCGTCCCAGTCACGCAGGTTCACAAAAGCAATACCGGCATTCTGGCCGGAACCACTGAAACTGAAACCGGCCACCGTATAAATGGCGTCGACATTCTTTTTTTCCTGCTGCAGAAAATACTGCTCAATCTGCTGCACCACATCAGCCGTACGCTGATAAGTTGCTCCTGGCGGCAGCATATAGCGCACCATCACCGTGCCCTGATCATCTTCCGGCAGAAACGTGGTCGGTAATTTCTGATAGCCATACCACACGGCACCACCCAACAGACAATAAATGACGATAAAACGCCGCGGGCGGGTGAGAAAAGCCGATAAGGCGGTCTGATATTTCTGCTGCAGCCCACCCAGCAACTGCAGGCTGCGCTGCAGCCATGTCGTGGCAGCTGTGCTGTTGTTATTCTCTGCCGGCTTCTGCAACAACAGCGCACACAGCGCCGGGGTCAGCGTAATTGCCACCAGCACTGACAGTGCCATGGCCGTTACCAGCGTGACTGAAAACTGCCGGTAAATAACGCCCACCGAACCGGGGAAAAATGCCATAGGCAGAAATACTGCACCCAGCACCACCGCAATGCCGATCAGGGCGCTGGTAATTTCCTGCATTGAGCGGCGCGTAGCCTGTCGTGCATTCAGCCCCTGCTGCTGCATCAGCCGCTCAACATTTTCCACCACCACAATGGCATCATCCACCAGCAGGCCGATGGCCAGTACCATGCCGAACAGGGTCAGGGTATTAATGGAAAATCCGCCGGCTGCCAGCACTGCGCAGGTGCCGAGCAGAACTACCGGCACGGTCACGGCCGGAATCAGAGTCGCGCGCCAGTTCTGCAGAAACAGGAACATCACCAGCACCACCAGCAATACGGCTTCGGCCAGTGTCTGAAAGACCGCGCTGATGGAACGTTTGACAAAACGCGTGGCATCTTCCGGGTACATGACCTTTACACCCTGGGGAAAGGAACGCTGCAACTGTGCCAGACGGGCTTTGACCGCCGCCGCCGTAGCCAGTGAATTGGCCCCCGGTGAGGTCATAATCGCCATGCCCGATGCCGGCATCCCGTTCAGGCGCGAAACACTGCCGTAATTTTCCTGCCCGACAGCAACCTCTGCCACATCGCCAAGACGCACCACGGCACCATCAGTCCGGGTTTTAATCACCAGCTCCCGGAATTCCTGCGCCGACTGCAGACGCGACAGTGCGGTAACCGTGACATTCAGCTGCTGCTCTGCCGCGGATGGCTGTGCCCCCAGTTCACCCACCGGCACTTCAACATTCTGTGCTTCAATGGTGCTGATAACATCCGCCGGCATCAGACCATAACTGGCCAGTTTATGCGGCTCAAGCCAGATGCGCATGGCGTAGGAGGAACCGAAATTCTGCACCCGGCCGACACCAGTGATGCGGCTGACGGCATCGACGATATGATTACTCAGCCAGTCGGCAATATCGCCATCACTCATCATGCCGGTTTCGTCGTAAAACACCGCCACCATAAGAAAGGTGTTCTGCAGTGTGGTCACATTAATACCGTTCTGCTGCACACTGGCCGGTAAGCGGTAAGCGACCTGATTGACTTTATTCTGTACCATCAGCTGCGCCACTTCGGCATCACGTCCGTGCTCGAAAAACAGCATGATGTCGCTTTCGCCGTCCGACGAACTGGTGGAATTAAAATACAGCAGGCCTTCCAGCCCTTTCAGTTCCTGTTCCAGTACCTGAGTGACACTGCTTTCCACCACCGCCGCCGCTGCACCGGGATAAACCGTACCGACACGGACAATGGGCGGGGCAATATCCGGATACTGGGAAACCGGCAACACACGCAGACTCATCAGGCCGGCCAGCATAATCAGAATGGCCACCACCCAGGCAAACACCGGGCGTTCAATAAAAAAATGCGAAATCATGGCTGTAC
This sequence comes from Pseudomonadota bacterium, assembly GCA_030145845.1. Classification (GTDB taxonomy): domain Bacteria; phylum Pseudomonadota; class Gammaproteobacteria; order Pseudomonadales; family Oceanobacteraceae; genus Venatoribacter. Next base: position 10,444 of record JAIXHJ010000013.1, on the reverse strand, counting down.
CCGGCTCCCTGCAGAACCGCCGGCCAGTTCATGGCTGCTGATGTCCACCGTGCGTCCGGGCCAGAGTTTCAGTGAGCCTTCCATGACCACCGCCTCGCCATCCGCCATACCACTGCGCACCAGCCAGTCATCACCCGCGGCACTGATAATTTCCGGGTAGCGCAGTTCAGCTTCCCCCGCCGGATTAATAACCCAGGCGGTTGCCTCGCCTTTGCCGTTGTAGCGCACGGCCTGCTGCGGCACGCGCATGGCGGCAGGTTCGGTGCCCTGACTGATTTTTGCCCTGACGTACATACCCGGTAACAGCAGCCCGTGCGGATTAGGGAACTGCGCCCGCAGCGTTACCACGCCAGTGTCGGCATCAACATTCATTTCCGAAAATTTCAGCTCGCCGGAAAATTCATACGCCGCACCGTCTTCCAGCAACAGTCCGACCCCGCGGTCGCCGGGTAATAAATCGCCGCGGATCAGGCGGCGTTTATTGCGTACCTGCTCCTGACTGGACTGCACGATATCCACATACACAGGGTCCGGCTGCTGAATCGTCGCCAGCGGCTCATCCTGCCCGACCGTCACCAGCGCACCTTCGGTCACTGAAGAACGTCCGATGCGGCCATTAATCGGCGCACGGATTTCAGTACGCGTCAGATCAATACGCGCCACTTCCACCGCTGCTTCGGCCGCCTTTACCTGAGCTTCCCCCTGGGCAAACGCCGCCTGCGCCAGTTCGTATTCATGCTGGCTGACCCCCTCACTGCCGACCAGCTGAGCATAGCGGTCCACACTGATGCGCAGGTTCACCAGACTGGCCTGAGCCACAGCCAGGTCCGCCAGACGTTGCTTATAAACCGCCCGGTAACTGGCATCATCAATGCGGTAAAGCAGATCGCCGGCCTGCACATCCGCACCTTCTTCAAACAGACGCTTTTCCACAATACCGCTGACCTGCGGACGCACTTCCGACATACGGAACGCCGCAACCCGGCCGGGCAGTTCGGCATACAGGGGATGCGGAGCTGCGCGGACGGTCACCACACTGACCGGCAGCGGGGGCGGATTATCCTCTGCCACGCCGCTGCTGTTTCCGCTGCTGCCACAACTGCTGAGCAGAGGCAGCGACAGGGTGAAAAAAAAGCCGGCTCTCAGGCCGGTGAACAGCTTATTCGCTGTCATGCTGAATGACATAAATCCGTTTTATCCTGTTTTTTATTCTGCGGTTAACCCATCAGGCGGCCAGTGTCGCACCACCGTCCACCACAATATCCTGCATGGTGATATGCGAAGCCATGTCCGACGCGAGGAAGAGTACGGCGTTGGCAATATCCTGCGGCATGGCAATTTTCTGCAGCGGAATGCCAGCTTTGTACTGTTCCGGCAGACCGGCAATAAGGGTGGAAATGCTGTGCTGGCGGGTGTCTGCATCAGCAAACATGCCATGCAGCATCGGCGTATCCGTTGACCCCGGAGAGACCAGATTGCAGCGCACACCATAAGGTGCCAGTTCCAGTCCGGCACACTGGGTCAGACTGCGGACCGCCGCTTTCGAAGCACAGTAAGCCGCCATCCCCATGCGCGGCACATGAGCAGCATTGGATGCCACCGTCACCACCGCCCCACGGCGTTGTGTCCGGAACACCGGCGTCAGTGCGCTGAGCAGATGGAACACACCGGCGGCATTCACGGCCATGCAGTGGTGCCAGTCCGCTGCCGTTAAGCGGTCGAGCGTCCCGACCCGCAGCACCCCCGCGGCATTCACCAGAACATCCACACCACCCTGTTCAGCCAGCAGGCGTTCACAGGTAATCGCAACCTGCTGTGCATCCGTCACATCCAGACGCTGCTGAAAACAGCCCGGCAGACTGTCCGCCGGATTAATATCCAGTGCTGTCACCAGCGCGCCGGCAGCGGCAAATGCGCCGGCAATGGCCTGCCCGATGCCGCTGGCGGCACCGGTCACCCACACCCGCTGGCCGCTGAAATCAGCCCGTACTGTCATATCAGGCTGCTCCGGCGGACTGGCGCTGGTTGATCAGATCCCACCAGGCGTTAAAGGTGGCGTGACGGGCAAGTTCTTCAAACTGTACGTTAATTCCGAGTTTTTCCCATTCGCCGATCAGCTGCATCACCTGCACCGAATCGAGGCCGTAATCGACCAGTAATTCATCGCCATCAAATTCACCGGCATCTTCATCAATCAGCTGCAGAATCCGCTGCAGCAGATCATCACGACTGACAGGAGAAGAGGCCGCGGCGGCCGGCGGCGGAAAATCCGGCAGCTGTGCCAGCGTCAGCACCACACCACAACGGCGGGCGACATAATCCAGCGCCATCTTATGTTCGTCGTGAGAAAAATCCGCCACCGCATCGGCCAGCATAAATGGCTGAATATCACGCATGAAGGCATCCAGTGCCGTAGTCATACAGCCGATATGAGCATACACACCGGCAATCAGCAGCTGATCGCGTTGCCATGCCTGCATCCGCTCCTGCAGCGGTGAACGCTGAAAAGCGCTGTAACGCCATTTCACCAGCACCGTATCGTCAGCCTGAGGAGCCAGCGGTGCAGCAATATTACGCAAGGCCGGATCAGCGCGGGTCAGCCCCGGCCCCCACATATCATTCAGCAGAGCCCGGTCCGCATCACTCTGCTCAGTTGGCTGGGCCGTATAGACGACCGGAATCCCCTGTTGCCGTGCCCAGCGGATCAGACTGGCCGTGTTATTAATCAGATTTTCCGCCAACGGATTGCCGTCGCCATAAAAACGCAGAAAATAATCCTGCATATCGTGAATCAGCAGTACCGCCCGCTCAGGCATAACCTGCCAGCTGACTTTATTGTCGGGTAAGTCGCCGGCCTGCGGCAGTGGATAAGAGGTAATGGATGGAATGCTCATAATAATCCTCAGCTCAGCGCTTCGTCTCCGACTTTGGCTTGTTCGGCCATCATCCTGCGGAGTGTTTTTTTGTCAGTTTTTCCCACCGCCGTCAGCGGCAGTGTCTTCAGCAGGCGGAATTTATCCGGCAGCTTATAGTCGGCAATGCCGAGTGTGCGCAGGTATTTACGCAGAGCGACCGCTTTCAGTGCCGGGTCGCGGCTGACCACACAGGCGAGACTCTTTTCGCCCAGCCGATCATCGGCCACCGAAATCAGCGCCGCCGCACTGATCTGCGGATGTTTCAGTAAAAGATTCTCAATTTCTTCGGCCGCGATTTTTTCACCGCCGCGGTTAATCTGATCTTTTACCCGGCCAACCACGGTCAGATAACCGTCGCCATCACGCCGCACCAGATCACCGGAGGAATAAAAACCCTCTGCCGTAAATGCATCTGCATTATGTTCAGCGGCACGGTAATAACCGCGGAAGGTATAAGGCCCGCGCGTCAGTAACATCCCGGTTTCACCGTCTGCTGCCATTGCCCCGGTTTCAGGGTCAATAATGCGTATCTCGTCGGCATCACTCATGGGATAGCCCTGAGTGGTAAAGATTTTTTCCGCGCTGTCATGCAGGCGGGTGTAATTCACCAGCCCTTCAGCCATACCGAATACCTGCTGCAGGGCACAACCCAGGCGGGACGGCACCTGCTGTGCCAGTGCCGGCGCAAAGCTGGCACCACCGACCTGCAGCAGTTTCAGTGTCTGCAGCGGTTGCTGCCGCCCGGCTGCGGCCTGCAGCCATAAAGTCACCGCAGACGGCACCAGAGCCGTCATGGTCACAGCATGTTGTTCAATCAGGGAAAAACAATGCAGCGGCTCCGGATCCGGGGCCATGACCACCGTCCCGCCGGCATAAAAAATACCGAGAGAACCCGGTGAACTTAACGGATAATTGTGAGCCGCCGGTAAGGCACACAGATAACGGCTGGCAGCCGACAGTTCACAGATTTCCGCACTGCGGCGGATACTGTAGTAATAATCATCATGGGTCCGGGGAATCAGTTTCGGCGTTCCGGTACTGCCACCGGACAACTGGAAAAACGCCACCTCAGAAGCGGCCACCGGGGCAAAATGATCCGCCCGGTTAATACTCACCAGATCCGCCAGATTTTCAATCTGAGTCTGCTCACTCAACAGCACGGTCTGACGCAGTGGCGGCGCAATTTCTTGCAGTTCTTCAATAAAAACATCATCGCTGAAAAGGCGATGTCCACGACTGGCGATCAGCAATGATGGTTTTAACTGCGCAGCATAGGCTGTCAGCTCCAGCCGCTGATGACTGTACAGTGCGTTAACCGGAGCAATACCGGCTTTCAGCAGAGCAAAAAACAGCAGATAAAATTCAGCAATATTCGGCAGCTGTACCAGTGCGGTATCGCCCGGCCCCAGTCCACTGGCCGATAATCCGGCCGCCAGCTGATCCGTGAGCTGACTGAAGCGGGCATAACTGATGTGGCGCTGGCCACAGATTAATGCGGTGGCCTCCGACGAACAGTGCCGGTCGATAATGTCACTGAGCGGCTTTCCTGCCCACAATCCCTGCGCGCGGTAACTTTGTGCCAGTGCCTCCGGCCAGGGGGTGAATTCAATCCGGCGGTATGTGTCAGCTCCGCTCATAACGTAACCCCCAGCGCCTTCAGCATGGTCTGCATTTTGGCCTGGGTTTCTGCCCATTCCGCTTCCGGCGAGGAATCTTCAACAATACCGGCACCGGCAAAAATCTGTGCGGTATTGCGCTCAATCCGGCCACAGCGGATGGTCACCACCCATTCACCATCGCCGTGACTGTCACACCAGCCCACCATCCCGGCGAACGGCCCGCGCTCATAAGGCTCAACCAGATTAATTAATTTATGTGCCTGACGGGTCGGAAAACCACACACCGCCGGTGTCGGGTGCAGGCGCGAAGCAATTTCCAGCGCCGTAACCGACGGCGCAGAAACCGTACCGGTAATATACGTGGATAAATGCCACATAGCCGGCGTATTGATCAGCGACGGTTTATCCGGCACGTCCAGCCCGGCACAGAAGGGAGCCAGAACCTGGCGGATATCATCAATAACCAGTTTATGTTCGTAATTATCTTTCGCCGAACCACACAGCATTTCGCTTACCCGGCGGTCATCTGCAGCATTGAGCTGACGTTTTGCTGAACCCGCCAGCGGGTTGGAATAAATACGCGGACCTTCCTTGCGCAGCAGCAGTTCAGGGCTGGCGCCGATCAGCTCAGAACCATCCGCCAGAGGCAGCCGGAAATGATAGCCGGACGGATTCTGCGCACACAGCCGCCGGAACACCGCATCGGTATCAATCATGCCGTTCAGCTCAATATTCAGTATGCGCGACAGCACCGCCTTGCGGATATCACTGAGACGGAAATTGGCAACCGCCTGTTCAACCGCCTGCTTGAAACGTGCCTCGGCGGGAATACTTTCCACACGTACAACCGCCGCCGACGGTTTTTCTGCCAGCGCCACATCCGGCGCAGCATTGTGTTCCGCGCCGCTGCCCTCACTGACAGTCACTTCCCGCGGAATATACAGCGTTGCCGGTTGTGCGCTGTCAAACGGCAGCGCACCAATCACCAGCGGATTTTTCTGACCATAGGCTTTGGCCCGGTTCAGTGCCGAGGCGATTGTTTTATGAAAATCCTCGCGCTGCCCGCTGTCATAACCAAGCGGTGCCGCAATATGCTCAGCAATGCCACGGGCAGAAATTTTCCGCCTGCCGGAAGAAAAATAAAACGACGCAGAACCGGTATCAGGAGCAGACCGGACCGGTGCAGAAGAAACATAACCCAAACGGCCATCGCCGATGCCGGACAGAGGATGATTCACTTGACACCTCGCATTCAAACGTTAATGATAATGCTTATCATTTGTACGATACAGCGGCGGCGGACAGAATGTCAATTACTGTCAGACGTAAATAATCTGTCGCTGATTAAAATAATTCTTTGTTATTAAATGCCCGGGAGTTACTGGTGAACAGGGAGTGCTGCAGCCCGTCTGCTGCCAATATGGCGTTATGGATTCTGTTGCCGTTACTGTTATTCATGGCCACAAAAACGGCAGCCAGCCAGACCGGTTTAAGTCATATTTTTCAACTGGCGCAGAATAATGATCCGCTGCTGAAAGAAGCCGAAGTCAGCCATCAGGCAGGAAAATATCAGGTCATAGCGCAACGCGGGGCGCTGCTGCCCCAGGCCGGGCTCAGCATTAATTTTTCTCACAGCACTGAAAATATGAATACTGCGGAAGAAAATTACCGCAGCCAGAGTTACGCCGTGCAGTTAAGCCAGACACTGTTCGATGCTGAAGCCTGGTACCGTTACCGCGCTGCCCGGGCACAGCAGCAGGCTGCCGATGTCAGTCTGGAAATTGCGCGCCAGACGCTGATTCTGCGTGTTACCGAAGCATATGCCACCACACTCAAGGCGGAAGTCAGTCTGATGGCGGCCCGGGCTGAAGTCGCCGCCATCCGCGAATCCCTTCATTATGCCGTGCAGCGCCACCGGGCCGGTCTGGTTACTGCGATCGAAGCAGAAGAGGCCCGTGCCGCTTACGATACGGCGCTTGCCGGACTGCACTCAGCTGAAGCCGGCGTTGCTGTCAGTTATGAAAAAGTACAGCAACTGACCGGCAGCGATGTCCCGCCGCTGCGGCCACTGCAGTCCGGTATTGCCTTACCACCGTTATCGACAGAGCAGAGCCGGCAATGGGCTGACCATGCCTGGCAGCAACAGCTGCTGATACGTGAAGCCAGCGCACAGCTGGATACAGCCCGTCAGCAGTATTATGCCAGCAGTGGCCGCCACCTCCCCTCCGCATCCATGTCGTTTTCCCGTGCTCACGACAGAGTCCGTGGTGACAGTCACTACCATGAAACCACCACCACCCTGAGCGCACAGATAACGCTGCCACTGCTGAACGGCGGCCGCGATTATGGCCGCCGGAAACAGGCTGACTGGCAGCTCCGGGCGGCAGCCCATGACGTGGAAAAACAACGCCGTCATGTAAGTTATGAGGTCCGCCGTATGCTGCACCTGCTGAATAATACGGTAAAAAATATCGCTGCCCGCCGGCAGGTAATTACCTCAGCATCGGCTGCACTGGCCGCCACAGAACAGGCACACCGTACCGGTACGCGTAATATGGTGGATGTACTGCAGGCGAGAAAAATACTGCATCAGGCGCAGAGAGATTATGAACATGCCCGTTACGATTATCTGACCCGGCTGGTTCAGCTGAAATATTACGCCGGCGTGCTGGATCAGACTGATATCTCCCTGCTGGATCAGTGGCTGTCAACGGAGCATCAGGGTTAATACCTGATCTTCCGTCAGCAGGAAAAATACCCTGTGCTGAGTGCCGGTGGGCAGCGTCTTACCCAGACGGGTTTTCTGCCGCAACAGCAGACAACCACAGAGCGGATTTTCCGCCATGGTACTTATAGTCTTTATATAATCCACTGACGGAAAGTCTGCCTGCCAGTTAAACCCCGTCAGCTCTGCATCAAGAAAATCAAAATAGCACCTGACTTCCGGGTACAGCGCCTTGAACAGGGTTTCTTTGGCGGAAAACAACAGGGTATACAGTGCCGGCAGAGGAATAATCTTCTGGTTGCTCTCTGCCACCAGCAGGCTCTGTTCAGCGTGATCGGTAAACTGCCCCTTAACCGCCTGACAAACCTCAGCGCTCATAACCGTTTCACTGTCGACCCCCAGCCGGCGGACAACAGACTGATGCCCCAGCAGACAGAAGGCGGTAGCAGCCCCATCGGCGCTGCGATGGGATATCGAGCCGGTTAACCCTTCCGGCCAGCACGGACTGCGGTCTTCTGCGGATAAAACCGGCTGCAGCGGCAGGCCCAGCCCGGCCATGGCATGGCGGGCAGCGAGACGTCCGGCGAGATATTCCGCTTTTCTTTTCTGCACCGCCGGGTACAGCGCTGGCGGGAAATAAATTCCGCCGGTATTAAAATCCTCATCACGGAAGTGATGCAGACAGACATTACAGCGCACCAGCAGCACCCTGTTGCTGTCACCGGCAGTAAACGACGTCAGCTGATAATGTTCCACCCTGACTCCCATGCAAAGAAAAAGGCACACAGCTGAACGCTGTGTGCCTTTTTCCATTTTTTACCGACAGTATCAGAAGTTGTAGCTGCCACTGACGTAGTAGTTACGGCCCAGTTCAAATGTATTGAAGTTATCATCCATTTCATCCAGATGAACATCCGTTACATTTTTAACACCGGCGCGCAATGTCAGGTCGGAAGTAACCGCCGCAACCAGACCCAGATCGGTACGGTAGTAGGATGGCAGTACCGGATATTCACCGCTGCTGGAGTACTGCATACCCGCCAGATAATTCACACTGACACTGGCGCTCAGCATATCGGTCGCACGCCAGTCGGCCCTCAGGTTAGCCTGATGCTCCGGACGGCCTTCCATCACGACAGTTTCGCCGTCGGCATCGGTATATTCCGTATCGGTGTAAGTATAGTTACCGGAAAATGACAGACTCTGCAGCGCATCAACAGAAGCAGCCAGCTCATAGCCTTCTGTTTTCGCTTTAGCGACGTTAATCCATTCTGCGGCAATCGGATCGTCATTTGCATCGTAGGTAATCTGACGCTCAATCAGATCATCGATATCATTTTTAAACCAGGACAGACTCAGATCCCAGATGGCTTCACGGACTTCAATACCCGCTTCATAGTTGGTACTGCTTTCTGCCTCCAGATCCGGATTACCGGCCAGGTAGCAGGCACCACCACAACTGATCACACTGTATTCCGGACTCAGGTAACTGCCATCCGGCGCTTTGAAGGCTTCACTGATACCACCTTTCAGCGTGATGCTGTCGGTCAGGCTGTATACCGCATACACTTTTGGTGAAAAGTTATTGCCGAAAATTTCGTGATCGTCATAGCGGCCACCCAGCGTGATGCTCAGATCGTCCATCACGGCAACTTCGCCCTGGAAGAAAGCCGCCCATTCATCAATGGTCAGTTTACCGGTCTGCAGATAGGTCGTTTTATCTTCAATAATCTGCTGACGGTAATCCACACCGGCCAGAATATCGACAATGCCCTGACGGGTATTCAGATACGCTTTGGCGTACAGGTTTTTCTCTTTGGTATGGTGGTTCTGTGGTGCATCGTAGCTGGAGTTAAAATCGCGTACATCCGAGTCTTCGTGTTTGACATAAGCAGTTGTCTTACCCCAGTCCCATTCACCGGTATGGGTCAGAGCAATATCCAGGCGGGTGATTTCCTGATCACGGGTACGGCCACCGGACGCGTACACACCCAGCGGGCGCTCATCCTTGTTGTAGCCGACATCCAGATCGACGGTCTGATCATTGGCAACGTCATAACTGAAAGTGGTGAACAGGTTGCTGCTCTTCTTCTCTTCCAGCTTAGGTGCTTCGTCAGCATCCTTGTCATCGGCATCAGCGTACCAGGCATCATGGAAATTCTGCTCGGCCGACAGCGACATGCGCAGATCGCTGCTCAGCTGACCACGCACAGAACCACCAACGCGGTACTGATCACCGTCTTCACCGGATTCAATGGTCCGGTATTCTGCGGACACATTTCCCTGCCACTCATCAGCCGGTGCTTTGGTAATAATATTCAGCACACCACCGATGGCATCAGCGCCGTAAACAGAAGACATCGGGCCACGGATGATTTCAACGCGCTCAATGCTGTTCAGCGGAATGGAGCTGTAGTCTGCGTCGCTGCCTTTGGCAAAAGCCGCACCGGAGGATACACGCTTGCCGTTCACCAGAATCAGCGTGTACTCACCACCCAGGCCACGGATACGCAGCTCGTCGCGGCCAAGGCTGTCGGTATAGTTGTTGACACCAACGGTGTCACGCAGCAGATCCGCCAGACTGGTAACCGGTGACCTGGCAATATCCTCAGCGGTAATCACCGTGCTGAATGCCGGTACCTTGGCAGAATCACGGGCGGTCAGAGTCGCCGTCGTGACAACGCTGTCGAGTTCTTTCTCCGCCTCGTCTGCATGAGCCGGCACCAGTGCCAGCGCCCCCAGGTTGGCAACGGCCAAAGCCAGCATATGGTGTTTGAAACGCATAGATTCTCTCCTGATAAAATGGGCTTCATTAGTTGTTAATCATTATCATTCACAAATAATCCATTATTTGAGAATGAATATCAACAGCAAATGAGAAACTTATTCTCTAACAGGAGGTCAAAGCCGGCCGGATTTACCAGGAACTGACAGCCAGAGCAGCAGAACCCTGCCGGAAACGAGGGATTTCCAGCATAAGAACACCAATAGCGGGCAACAGAATGCCGTCGGGAACGGTATTTAACGCACCGAGTGCGGCCCGCAGGGTGACCGCCACGGATGGCGGGCAACACAATACCGTCGGGAACGGTATTTAACGCACTGAGTGCGGCCCGCAGGGTGACCGCCAGGGATGGCGGGCAACACAATACCGTCGGGAACGGTATTTAACGCACTGAGTGCGG
>JAIXHJ010000012.1 GCA_030145845.1 Pseudomonadota bacterium | reverse complement strand
AAGCCTTGTAAGGAGCTGATCTACACAACATTCTGACCATCTGCAATTCTATTACAGTCTCTGCAACAACTCAGAGACTGTAAATATTGCATCATTCTGCTGCTATTTATCGCGGCGGGCTTCACGAGATACTGCAGCAGCCGATCGGCGTCTTTCAGATCGCGCTGGATAATCAGGCAGCGCAGTGTACGCCGCTGCCGTTCGAGAATACGTACATGGTAGCGGCAGCCGGTCTGTGGCAGTTCCAGCCACAGTTCCTGTGCATCGCTGTTCAGGCTGAGGTCCGAATGCAGCACCTCCAGCTCGCAGCCGGCGAAATGAATATTGCGGATACGCACGCTGTGCACCTGCCCGTTGTTGTGATCCAGCAGGCGATAGGGCTGATTCAGTGGTCGCAACCTTGGCTGCAGACGCTGGTCCTGGCTGGCAAAGCGGCTGGCATCGCACACGGTTACACCGTCAATATTGTCGACCGCTTCACCGCACATAAAGCGGTGAAAGAGGATGCCGGCACTGTCTTTCTGTTCGAACTGGGCCAGATGGTCGGCGTTATGGATGACAGCAAAGGTGGCGTTCTCACACTGTCTGGCAACCGCGGCATTTTCAGCGGGCAGGGTGAAGTTGTCGTACTCACCGGTGGCGATCAGTACCGGACAACGGGGGTATTCCGTGAACCCAGGGAAGTCGAGCAGGCGGCGGGTGTTCTGCGCATAGCGCTGGCGTTCATTGTTATTCAGCCGGGCTATCTGGCGGTAGAGCAGGCGCCGGTAGGTCGGGCTGACGCGGGTTTCCTGCAGGCGGTTATGGTTAATCAGGTTACACACTGCCGTGCTGGCAAAGGCATCCATCTCTCCGGCGCTGAGCAGTTGCAGTGAATCTTCCAGCAGGGTGATCAGGGTGTCGCGGCGGAAACAGGTGATGCCGGACAGCAGCAGCCGCTCAACGCGCTGCGGAAAGGCCGTAGCAAACAGGGTGGCCATGGCCGAGCCATAGCTGACACCGAGCATGATCACACGCTGCAGCTCAGTCTGCTGGCAGAAGTGTTCAATCAACACCGCGTAGTCGTTGAGTGACAGTTCCGGTGCCAGCTGTTCATTGCTGCCCTGCGACGGAAAATCGGCCAGTACCACCGGATGGGTGGTGAGTACACGTTCCACTTCACTGCGGAAGGAGGAAAAGCTCTGGAACGCTCCGCCGAGGAACATCACCGGTGTTTTGCGGCGGTTCGCCGGGTGGCTGAAAGCCTGATAACTGACCTGGTACCGGCCCCGGGAGGTAACCAGCATCTGTGTCTTCGGCGCAGCCCGCAGGGCGGCCGGGGAATAGGATGAGAACTGCATGGCGCGACTGCTCTTTTATTTTTATTGTGCCCTGACTCTATCCCATTTATAGACAAATGACCACAGTTGTATGTTTTTGTAACTGTGTGCTTTGCTGTATCTATCTAACTGATATTAAAAGGTTTTTTGTTGCATAGGGAAAACCCGGTTGGCCTTGCGGGATAAAGATTGCTGTGCTTTATGGTACGTTTGTTCTGTTACTGATTCTGCGGCAGTCTGATGGTGAAAGTGATGTCCGAGGGGGTGACATCCACCTGGTATTCCCCGCCGGGCGTAGCGTAGCTGTCGGACGGGTAGTTGTTGCTGTTGGGAATGCTGATGGAAAACTGCCCGGGCGTAATGTCATAGCTGGTACCGGCCGGTGGAGGGATATCGGTACTGACGGTGGTCGGAAACTGCAGGCTGCTGTAATCAATCGGCGTGGCGGGGTCGAGCGCCAGCAGTTCGCGCAGAATGGCATCCCGCCCGGCCTGTGCCGGGTCCAGCAGCGGCGGGCTGAAGTCATACGTCTGCAGTGAATCGAGCGCGGCGCTGTTGCGCTCTGCCAGGTTGTCGTCGGCCGGGTTCCCGGTCGTGCTGAGCGACTCTGTGGCCGGGCGCAGACTTTCACCTTCACGGTAAGCTTCGTCTGCCGGGGATACGCGCACATTCAGCGACTTTTTCTCCCGCTCCGGTGTGGTTTTCTGTTGCGGGATAATGACGGTGGAATCGCGGATATAGGCCTCAGTCATTTCTGCGGCCGGAATTTCACGGATGTCAGCGGATGCCAGTCCGGGCAGCAGAAGGCAGGGCAATAATGCGCAGCGGATGGTGTTTATTGCAGTCATAACTGATCTCCCGCGGGAAGCTGATGACAGTCTGATTGACGCTAGTTCAGCGGGTTGTCTCTGCCAAGGGCGCTTCAGGCCGTTTAGTGACCAGGGAACTTTTGCCGCAGAAATTTTTCCGTTAAGGTCAGAATCTTTTGTCGGGTCCTGTCTCAGGACTCGCCAGAAGGCCGCCGGTCGGGCACACTTGCACCAGCGTTTCTGTGGGCTTTCCGCATAGCATTTAAGGACTTCATGAAAACTTCCGGACTTTCCCTGCCGTTCTGGATCGGTCTGCGTTATCTCGCGGCCAAGCGGCGCAATCACTTTATTTCTTTTATCTCGGCTTCTTCCATGATCGGCATGACGCTGGGGGTGGCGGTGCTGATTCTGGTGTTGTCGGTGATGAACGGCTTTGACCGCGAACTGCGCGAACGCATTCTCGGTATGGTGCCGCACGGCGTGATCTATGAGCAGGGGGGCGTACAGGACTGGCGCTCCCTGGTGCAACGTATTGAACAGCAGCCCGGTGTGGTCGGTGCGGCCCCAATGACGCGACTGCAGGGCATGATGGGCTATGGTGGCCGGGTGCAGGGGGTTATGGTCACGGGTGTGGATCCGGATTCCGAGAGCAAGGTTTCCATTCTGCCGCAGCATATGCTGGACGGAGATGTCGGCACACTGCAGGCGGGTGAATTCGGCGTACTGCTGGGCGACCTGCTGGCGCGTCATCTGCGCGTGGTGGTGGGTGACAGGATTACCCTGATGCTGCCGGAAGCGACGCTGTCGCCGGCGGGTGTGCTGCCGCGCATCAAACGTCTGACGGTTACCGGTATTTTCTCGGTTGGTGCTGAGCTGGATGCCAATCTGGCCATCGTAAACCTGGATGATGCCCGCAAACTGGGACGACTGACGGCAGAAGCACAGGGCATCCGGGTGAAGTTCGGCAACCTGTTTGATGCGCCGCAGGGGGTCTGGACGCTGGTGAATCAGCTGGACGGTTATTTTACCGGCAGTGACTGGACCCGTACTCAGGGCAATCTGTTTCATGCCATCCGCATGGAAAAAACCATGATTGGCCTGCTGTTGCTGATCATCGTTGCAGTGGCTGCCTTCAATATTATTTCGACGCTGGTGATGGTGGTCACGGATAAGCAGGCGGATATTGCCATCCTGCGCACCATGGGCGCACGGCCGGGGACCATTATGAAAATCTTTATGGTGCAGGGCATTGCCATCGGAGTAGTTGGGGTGGTGCTCGGAACCCTGTTGGGGATTGCCGGTGCGCTGACCATTTCTGATATTGTCGCCTGGGCTGAAAACCTTTTTGGTTTCAAAATCTTAAGTGCCGATGTTTATTTTATTTCTTATCTGCCGTCACAGCTCCTGTGGGAGGATGTAGCCATTATCACCAGTGCGTCCCTGTTGCTCAGTTTCCTGGCAACCCTGTACCCGTCATGGCGGGCTTCCCGTGTACAGCCAGCGGAGGCACTGCGCTATGAATGATCAGCAGGCAGTACTGATTGCCCGTCAGTTGCGTAAAACCTATGCCAACGGGCCTCAGCAGGTCACGGTGTGGGATAACATTGATCTGACCGTTAATGCCGGCGAAACCGTGGCCATTGTCGGTGCCTCTGGCTCTGGCAAAACCACGCTGCTGAATGCACTGGGTGGGCTGGATTCGGTGGACGCCGGCGAGGTCACTATCGGTGGCCATTCACTGGCAGCAATGAGCGAAAACGAACGTACCGCACTGCGTAACCGCGATGTTGGTTTTGTGTATCAGTTTCATCATCTGCTATCGGAATTTACGGCGCTGGAAAATGTGATGATGCCGCAGCTGCTGGCGGGTATCGGGCGGGCACAGGCGGCTGCACGGGCGAAGGAATGTCTGGCACAGCTGGGTCTGGCGCACCGGGTGGAGCACAAGCCGTCAGAATTGTCCGGCGGTGAACGGCAACGTACGGCGATTGCCCGCGCGCTGGTTAACCGTCCGCGGCTGGTGCTGCTGGATGAGCCGACCGGTAACCTGGATGAACAGACGGCCCGTCAGGTGGAAAATGCCATGCTGGCACTGACCACCGAGTCGGATACCGCGTTTGTGATGGTGACGCACGATCAGTCACTGGCCGCAAGGATGAACCGCTGCCTGCATCTGCGCGATCAGGCGTTGCACAGCAGCTGAGTCAGACTTCTTCCTGCTCGGCGGCCCGTTTCAGACGGGTCAGCCGGCGTTTCTTCCAGTTACGGATAACATGGCGCCGCCAGGCAATCTGAATGGCAATAAAACCAATCATGCCGCAGATCAGGCCGGCAACAACGGAGCCGGTCAGCAGGGGTTCCCAGATGGCCCCCAGTTCTGATAATACCCAATCCACCGACAGTTCGATGCTGAACTCCCTGGGCGGGCTGTTCAGCAGCCACACGCCGAAGCGGTAAGTGGCATAAAAAATCGGCGGCATGGTAAAGGGGTTGGTGATCCATACCAGGCCGATGGATATCGGTACATTGGCGTTGGCATAAAACGCGATGAATGCAGCGATGCCCATCTGAAAGGGTAAAGGCAGCATGGCGCAGAACAGGCCGACCAGAAAGGCCCGCGCCACCGAACGCCGGTTGATATGCCACAGGTTGGGTTTGACAAACAGTGGGGCTAAAAAGCGCAGGGAAGGATTACCCTGCACCTGTTCCGGCGACGGAAAGAACTTTTTAAGGAATTTTTTAGGCATGGACATCGCCAGCTGGTTATCGCGGGCCGATTATGCCGATTATGCCAGGGAGTGGCAATGCAACAGACTCTGCTTCTTGTGATTGCTGCCGTGATTGCTGGCAGTATGATTTCTCCGCCGGTCAGTGCTGCGGTTATTGCACCACTGTTGCTGCTGACGCTGTACCGGCCGGCATTCCGTCTGCTGCTTCTGCCGGCATTAACGGCCCTGCTGTGGTCTTCCTGCTGGGTTGATATGCAGATCCGTCACCGCCTGCCGCCCGGACTTGACCGCAGCACCGCCAGCCTGACGCTGCAGGTTGAGTCGGTGACCGAACGTGAGCAGGGTCTGCGCCTGCGGGTAATGCCATTGCAGTGGCAGTCGAAGCCGGCGGAGCTGCCTGAGTTGCGGCAGATGCAGCTGAACTGGTATCAGGCACCGCCGGGGTTGCAGGCCGGTGCCCGGTTGCAGGCGGATGTGGTGCTGCGCAGTCCGCGCAGTTTTGTTAACGGTCTGGCCTTTGATTACACCGCCTATCTGCTGTCCGCCGGGATCGATGCCACGGGCTATATCCGTCGGGGTGAAGTACTGGCTGGCAGTACCACGCCGCTGCGTACAGAGTTGATTGCTTCCGTGCAAGAGCGGCTTGAAGCCGGTGTCTGGCCATGGGTTGCCGGGCTGGTATTTGGCCAGCAGTCGGCTTTTTCAGCGGCGCAATGGCAACTGGCTCAGCAGAGCGGAACCCTGCATCTGCTGGTCGTCAGTGGTCTGCATGTAGGCTTTGCCGGCTGGCTGGCCTGGTTGTGGAGCGGCCTGTTGTGGCGCGCCAGTGCAGCCATCGGCCGGCGCTCGCTGGCACCGCAGCTGATCCGGTTGTTGGTGATGGGAAGTTTTACCGCTCTGTACGTCTGGCTTGCCGGTTATGGTATTGCCCTGCAGCGGGCGTGGCTGATGGTGATGGTGGCCGGACTGGTTGCCGGCAGTCGCTGGCGTCTGGACTGGGCTGACAGCCTGCTGTGGGTTCTCGCCGGCCTGTTGCTGTTTAACCCCCTGTTGTGGACGCGGCCGGGACTGGGGTTTTCTTTTCTCGCCGTACTGGCGCTGATCGGTTTTTTCAGTGGTCGCATCAGCCCGCGCTGGCAGGCACTGGTGATGCCGCAGTGGGTGGTGTTTATGGCCATGCTGCCATTGGTCGTGCTGTGGGGGCAGGTGGCCGGGTTCAGTCATGTGCTGGCCAATCTGCTGGCGGTACCCCTGGTCAGTCTGATTATTCTGCCGCTGGCATTTATGGCCGCGCTGACCGCCTGGCCGCCGTTACAGGCGTTACTGCTGTGGTGCGGTGATCGCTTCTGGCAGTGGCTGCAGTGGGTGGCTGAGCTCAACCTGCCGCAGAGCGGAGGGTTGCCACTGACGCTGTTTTTGCTCTGGTATCTGTTGTTAATTCTGCTCTGGCTGGGGGTACCGCGCCTG
This sequence comes from Pseudomonadota bacterium, assembly GCA_030145845.1. GTDB lineage: Bacteria > Pseudomonadota > Gammaproteobacteria > Pseudomonadales > Oceanobacteraceae > Venatoribacter. The sequence continues at coordinate 115,041 of JAIXHJ010000012.1, read as the reverse complement.
CTGTCGCTGGGTGTGACACTGCTGATGCTGGCGGGGCTGTTCACTGGCCGTCCATCCGCCACGGATGAAGTACGGCTGACCGATGCCGGCCAGGGGCTGGCGCTTTATTTTACCTCTGAGGGGCAGGCGCTGGTGTATGACACCGGTGCCCGTTTTTCGCCGGCGTTTGATATCGGTTCTGCCATTCTCCTGCCGTCGTTACTGAATACTGCGCCACAGGCCGTGGCCGGTCTGATTGTGAGCCATTCCGATCAGGATCACGCCGGCGGTCTGCCGGGGTTCCTGCGCCGCGCCGAGCAGTCGGGCCTGACGGTGAATAACATCTGGTCAGGGCAGCCACTCGATAGTGTGCCGACAGCGGATTGCCAGCGCTCAGATTCCGGCTGGAAAACCGTCAGCGGGGCACTGCGCTGGCGCATTCTGGTTCTGCCGCCGGTGGAGCGTGAGAAGCTGCGCCCATCGGATAATAACGCGTCCTGTGTGGTGCAGGTGGAGTGGGAAGGCGTGCGCTTTCTGCTGCCCGGTGACCTGGAGCAGGACGGGGAGGCGGCTCTGCTGGCTGTCTATGGCAGAGAACTGCGTTCTGAGGTGCTGGTCGCCGGTCACCATGGCAGCCGCAGCAGCTCATCCATGCAGTTCCTGCGGGCGGTGCAGCCACGGGAGGTGTGGGTCAGTGCCGGATTCAATAACCGTTTCGGTCATCCGCATCCGCAGGTTATGGAACATTTTGCCCGCCTGAACGCCAGAGTATTCAGCACCGCTGCGGATGGTGCTCTGGTGCGTAAGCCGCATGCGGCGACCATGGCCATGCGCCATGGCTGGCAGCCGGTGTGGCGGCAGTAATGCAGCTGGAGACGTGGCGCACAGATAGCGGGGGCAGGTCTTATACTGCCAGCAAGGCTTATGCTAGAGTAGCGCCCAATTACATGGCAGGAGAGAGTGAAGATGCTGGAAATCATCCAGAGCGGTGGTTGGATGATGGTACCTATCATCATTTGTTCGGTATTGGCATTGGGTATCAGCGTGGAGCGCTTCTGGACGCTGCGTCCGGCACAGATTGCGCCGCGTGATCTGTTGGCCAGGGTCTGGGGCTGGATGAAAAACAATCAGCTCGACTCCGGCCGCATTAAGGAACTGCGGGCGTCCAGTCCTCTCGGACGGGTACTGGCGGCAGGCCTGCTGAACTCCCGTCACGGGCGCCAGATCATGAAAGAAAGTATTGAAGAAGTGGCTGCCCATGAAATTCATGGTATGGAACGCTATCTCACGGCCCTCGGGACTGTCGCGGCAGTGGCGCCGCTGATGGGGCTGCTGGGAACGGTCTTCGGTATGATTCAGGTGTTTGCGGAAATTATGTCGCAGGGAACCGGTCAGGCCAACCTGCTTGCCGGTGGTATTTCTGAAGCACTGGTGACCACGGCTGCCGGCCTGATTGTGGGGATTCCGGCACTGATCTGTCACCGCCTGCTGCAGCGTCGTGTGGATGAGATTGTGGTCTATATGGAACAGGAAGCCATCAAACTGGTTGATGTGCTGCAGGGCGACCGTGAAGTAGCAGATTCTTCAGAGGCCGGCTAACGTGAATTTCAAACGTCAGAACCGGGAATCGGTTGAGGTTAACCTCACACCCCTGATCGATATCGTATTCCTGTTGCTGATTTTCTTTATGGTGTCGACCACCTTCACCAAAGAAAACCATCTCAGTATTGATCTGCCGGAGGCCAGCGCCAAAGCGTCGGCAACGCCGGCTGAATCCATTGAAATACTGATTTCAGCCAGTGGTGAATACAGTATCAATGACAAAGCGCTGGTCAGTCATACACTGTCGACCCTGAAACGTGGGCTGCAGAAAGCGCTGGATGAGCGCGATTCTGCGCCGGTCGTTATTACTGCCGATGCAAAAACCCCGCATGAAGCTGTGGTGCGCGCCATGGACGCCGCCGGACAGCTTGGGCTGGTCAATCTCAGTATTACCACCCGTCAGCCGGGGAAGAGTGAATAATCAATGAAGCAAAAGACTTCAGCCGGGCGTCTTTACGGGCGCCTGCTCACCTATGTCTGGCCACACAAGCTGGCCTTTGCCACTGCCGTTCTGGGCTTTGGTATCTATGCCTCTGCAGCGCCGATGCTGGCGCATATGATGGGGCTGGTCGAACAGACGCTCAGTAATCCGACGCGCGAACAGATCATTATGGTAGTGGCAACGCTGGTTGGTGTGTTCCTTTACCGCGGTATCGGTACCTTTCTGGGTAAGTTCTTTGTTGCCGTGGTCGGGCGTAACGTGGTGCACAGCCTGCGCACGGAGCTGTTCAATAAAATGACCCGTCTGCCCAGTGGCTTTTATGATTCTGAGTCCAGCGGCCGCCTGATTTCACGGGTGATTTTTGATGTTGACCAGGTCACCGGAGCGTCCACCAAGGCGGTAACTGCTGTGATTCAGGAAGGCCTGACGGTCGTTGGCCTGATGGTTTACCTGTTGTGGCTCGACTACACGCTGACGGCCATTTTTCTGGTGCTGACCCCGGTCATCGGTGGCGTGGTCGGGCTTGCCAGCCGCTACTTCCGCCGCTACAGCCGGCGTATTCAGAAAGCCATGGGTAACGTCACTCAGATCACCAATGAAAGCATCAACGGCTACCGCGAAGTACGTACCTTCGGTGGTACTGAGTACGAACAGAAACGTTTTGAAAAGGCCAGTGATTACAACCGCCGGCAGTCGCTCAAGTTCGGTCTGACCAGTGCCATCAACGTGCCGCTGACGCAGCAGATTGTTGCTCTGGGGCTGGCAGTGATGGTGTATCTGATGTTCCAGCGGGTGATGGCCGGCAGCATGACCAGTGCCGAATTCCTGCAGTTTATGACCGCGGCGTCACTGATTGCCAAGCCGCTGCGGGCACTGACCGACATTAACTCGGTGATCCAGAAAGGTCTGACTGCTGCCGAGTCCATTTTTTCTGTGCTGGATGCCGGCACTGAACCCGACAGCGGTACTGAGGTCATGACCCGCGCCCGCGGTCAGGTGACCTTTGAACAGGTCCGTTTCCGTTATGACGGTGCGGATAAAGAAGCCCTGAAGGGGATTTCGCTGGATGTCAGTCCGGGCACCTCGGTGGCCTTTGTTGGTAAATCCGGCAGTGGCAAGACCACGCTGGTGAACCTGATTCCGCGCTTCTATGAAGTGACTGAGGGCCGGATTCTGCTGGACGGGGAAGATATCCGTAACCTGACACTCGACAGCCTGCGCGCGCAGATTGCCATTGTCAGTCAGCAGGTCACCCTGTTTAACGGTTCCATCCGCAGCAATATCGCCTACGGTGCGCTGGCATCGTGTTCGGATGAAGAAGTGCTGGCGGCGGCCAGAGCGGCGCATGCGGATGAATTTATCCAGCGTTTGCCGCAGGGCTACGATACCCAGGTCGGCGAAGATGGCGTACTGCTGTCCGGCGGCCAGCGTCAGCGTATCGCCATTGCCCGTGCGCTGCTGAAAAATGCGCCGGTACTGATTCTGGACGAAGCCACCTCCGCGCTGGACACCGAATCCGAGCGCCATATTCAGGAAGCGATGGAAGAGGTGATGAAAGGGCGGACTACCTTTGTCATTGCCCACCGTCTGAGCACCATTGAAAACGCAGACCGCATTGTGGTGATTGATCAGGGTGAAGTGCGTGAAGACGGTACGCATGCCGACCTGATCGCCCACCAGGGCGTCTACGCTCAGCTGCATCAGATTCAGTTCAGCGAGTAATCCCGTGAGCCGATCAGCATTTGCCGCCCGGATAGAAGGTAACTGGTACCGGGCGTGGTGGCGTAATATCTGGCTGCTGCCATTATGGCTGCTGGTTGTGGTCGCAGTCCGGCTGCGGCGCTGCCGTTTTCTGCGGCATCCGCCTGCGGCTAATCCGGTACCTGTGGTGGTGGTGGGTAACATCACCGTCGGCGGGACCGGCAAGACGCCGTTGATTACCTGGCTGGCGCAGCGGGCGCGGGAGCTCGGCCTGCGCCCAGCCGTCATCAGTCGCGGCTATGGTGGTCAGGCTGATGCCTATCCGCTGGAAGTGACTGCTGATACGGATGTGCGCCAGTGTGGTGACGAACCGCGGCTGCTCTTTCAGCGCCTGCAGTGTCCGGTGGTGGTTGATCCGCAGCGCCGGCGCGCAGCAGCGTCGCTGGCCGGCCGGGCCGATATTATTTTCAGTGACGATGGCCTGCAGCATTATCAGCTGCAGCGTGCAGCCGAACTGGTGGTCGTCGATGGTGACCGCGGTTTCGGCAATGGCTGGCTGCTGCCGGTCGGGCCGCTGCGCGAACCCGTAACACGCCTGAACAGTGTTGATCAGGTACTGGTGAACGGGCGTGATTTCACGGTGGAGGCGGTGGCACTGGTGAATGCCGTGAGTGGCGAGCGCCGGCCATTGTCATCGCTGCAGGAGCAGGCCGTGGCTGCCGTGGCTGGTATCGGCAACCCGCAGCGTTTTTATCAGACACTGCAGGGCCTGGGAGCCAGGGTTGAAGCGCACGCTTTTCCGGATCACCATGATTTTTCGCTGGCCGATTTTGATTTTGCCCGCGATTTTCAGGGGCTGCTCGTGATGACCGAAAAAGATTGGGTAAAATGCCGGGCATTCGCCCGCCCTGAGTGGTGGTATCTGCAGGTCAGTGCCGTACCCCGGGCGGAAGTTAAGACAAAACTGGATCAGCTGCTGCGCTCAGTCAGCAGCGCGGATCCGCTATCAGAGAATGGGATACATAATGGATAAACAACTGCTCGCAATGCTGGTGTGCCCGGTGTGCAAGGGTAAGCTGAAGCTGGATAAAGAGGCCGGTGAACTGCTGTGCACTTATGATGGTCTGGCGTATCCGCTGGTCGATGGTGTACCGGTTATGCTGGAAGGCGAAGCGCGCCGCATGAGCGAAGAAGAAAAGCTGGAAAAAGCGCAGAAATATTCGGCCGGCGCAGAATAAGCTCTGATGATCCGCGTACTTTTTGTCTGTCTGGGCAATATCTGCCGTTCACCGACCGCTCATGGTGTCTTTCAGCATAAGCTGGAGCAGCGGGGGCTGGCAGCGTATGTGGAAGTGGATTCTGCCGGCACCGCCGCCTGGCATGCGGGCAAATCAGCGGATGCCCGTTCGGTGGCCGCTGCCGCGGAGCGCGGCTATGACCTGACGCCGTTGCGTGCCCGTCAGGCTGTGGCGCAGGACTTCGATGCGTTTGATTATGTGCTGGCCATGGACGCTGACAATCTGCATAACCTGCAACAGCTTAAGCCCGCGGCCGCACGCACAGAACCGGCCTTGTTTCTGGCGTCCTTTGCGCGGGATTTTCAGCAGGAGGAAGTGCCGGATCCGTATTACGGTGGTGCTGATGGTTTTGAGCAGGTGCTGAATCTGGTGGAAGATGCTTGTGATGGCCTGCTGGATGATATCACCCGGCAACTGGCCGGTAAGGGTGTCATTTGATCCGGCAAGATTATGACCTCAGCGCCTGCAATACCCTGCGCCTGCCCGCCCGGGCACAGCTCTGGGGAGAGTTCTCCGATGTTTCTGAACTGCTGACACTGCTGTCGGCCGCGGCTGCCAGCCACTGGCCGGTGCGCGTGCTGGGTGGCGGCAGTAATGTACTGCTGGCCGGTGACATTCCGGGGCTGGTGATCTGTCCGCGCATGGCCGGGGTGCAGGTGTTACGCCAGACGGCGGAGTTCAGCTGGGTTGCCGCAGAAGCCGGTCTCAGCTGGCATGACTGGGTGGTGCAGAGTACCGCTTATGGTCATGGGCTGGAGAATCTGGCGCTGATCCCGGGCACCGTGGGCGCGGCGCCGGTACAGAATATCGGAGCCTATGGCGCCGAAGCTGCTGACTTTATTGATTCCGTCACTGGTGTACAGCTCAGCAGTCGTCAGTTGCGGACCCTGTCAGCGGCCGAGTGCCGCTTTGCATACCGCGATTCTGTGTTCAAGCGGGAGCTGGCGCGGGACTTTGTTATTACGCGGGTCGTGTTCCGTCTGCCGCGGCAGTTTGCACCACAGCTGAGCTATGGTCCTCTGGCAACCTGGTCGGCTACCGCGGTTGTAACCCCGCAGTCACTGATTGAGGAAATCAGCCGTATCCGCCGCAGTAAACTGCCGGACCCGCAGCAGATTCCGAATGCCGGTTCCTTCTTCAAGAATCCGGTGGTTTCAGCTGCGCAGGCCGCAGGACTGCAGCGGGAACATCCACAGTTACCGTGTTATCCGCAGGCAGGTGGTGATGTAAAACTGGCCGCCGGCTGGCTGATTGAACAGGCTGGCTGGAAAGGGCGCTGGTCCGGTCATGCCGGTATGCACCGGGATCAGGCACTGGTGTTGGTTACGGATGGTACAGCGGTTTATACGGATGTTGAGCGTCTGCAGCAGCAGGTGCAGGCGGATGTGCTGAGTCGCTTCGGGGTGCAGCTGGAGCCGGAGCCCCAGCTGTTCTGAGATCAGAACGAAAATTCTGACAGGACTGTGCCGTTGTCGTCGGCGCGGATCATCCAGCCATGGCTGTCGCTCCAGTCGCCGAGCACGATACGGCGGCAGGCATGTCCGTCTTTCTGCCACTGATGGTCCGCCGGGCGGTGGGTGTGGCCATGAATCAGGGTCGAGACCCCGTTTTCATCCATCACCTTCTGCACCTCTGCTGCGGTGACATCAGTAATCTCAGCGCTTTTCATCTGCTGACCACTCTGGCTTTCATTGCGCACATGGCGGGCAAAGGCCATACGTTCTGCCAGAGGTTTGCTCAGGAAGTCCTGCTGCCATTGCGGATTACGGAACATTTCACGGATCTTTATGTATTCCACGTCGCGGGTGCACAGGCTGTCGCCGTGCATCAGCAGAATCTTCTCACCGTACAGATCAATCAGCGAAGGGTCGTCGAGCAGGGTAGCGCCGGTCTGCTGGCAGAAGGTCTGGCCGAGCAGAAAGTCGCGGTTACCGTGCATCAGAAACAGACGGCACCCGGACGTGGACAGCGTTTTCAGCGCCTGCCTGATCTGAGAGACAAAATCATCCTCATAATCATCGCCCATCCAGACTTCGAAGAAGTCGCCAAGAATGTACAGGGCGTCAGCGTCTTTCAGCTGACTGAGAAAATCCACAAAGCCCCGGGCCATGGCCGGGCGGCCAGGCTCCAGGTGCAGATCAGAGATGAAATAGACGGCCATCAGTCGATGATTTCCGCTTTCTCAATGATGACGTCGTCGGCCGGTACATCCTGGTGTCCCATGCGGCTGGTTGTCTGTACGCCTTTGATGCGGTTAACCACATCCATACCTTCAACCACTTCACCGAAGACGGCATAGCCCCAGCCCTGAGTGGTTTTGCTGGTGTGGTTCAGGAAGCTGTTATCGGCCACATTGATAAAGAACTGGGCGCTGGCGGAGTGTGGGTCCATGGTGCGCGCCATGGCCAGGGTGCCGGCTTTGTTTTCCAGACCGTTGTCGGCTTCGTTTTCGATTGTGTCGTCGGTTTCTTTCTGGGTCATGCCCGGCTCAAAGCCGCCACCCTGAATCATGAAGCCGTCAATCACACGGTGAAAGATGACGCCGTCGTAGAAGCCTTTTTTCACATAGTTCTCGAAATTGGCCGCGGTTTTCGGGGCTTTCTCGTGGTTCAGTTCGATTTTGATGTCGCCGAAGTTGGTTTTGAGCAGAATCATGGCTTGCCTCGTTGAATTCATGTACCCCTAATGGGGGTTGGATGCGTATAATACCGCCTTTTTAGCGGCCATACAGTGCCGCAATCGACTGTCAGGCCGCAGAATGCTTTGTTCTGCAGCCCGGCAGGTATCAGACATATACGGATTGCTATGACAGACACAACGCCAATCAGTCACAATTTTGTTGCCAAAATCGTTCAGGATGACCTGGCGGCCGGAAAGGTCGGCAAGGTCGTTACCCGTTTCCCTCCGGAGCCGAACGGCTACCTGCATGTCGGGCATGCCAAATCGATCTGTCTGAACTTTGGTGTGGCGGAGCAGTTCGGCGGCGATTGCCACCTGCGCTTCGATGACACCAATCCGGAGAAAGAAAACCAGGAATACATTGATGCCATCAAAGACGATGTGCGTTGGCTGGGATTCCACTGGGCCGGGGACGTGCGTTATGCCTCTGATTATTTTGACCAGCTGCACCAGTGGGCGCTGCATCTCATCCGTGAAGGCAAGGCTTATGTCTGTGATCTGACTGCAGAACAGGCACGGGAATACCGTGGCACCCTGACGGAGGCCGGCAGGAACAGTCCTTACCGCGACCGCAGCGTTGAAGAGAATCTGGCGCTGTTTGAAAAAATGCGGCTGGGTGAGTTTGACGAAGGCGCCTGTGTGCTGCGGGCGAAAATTGATATGGCATCACCGAATATGAATCTGCGTGATCCGATCATCTACCGCATCCGTAAGGCGTATCATCATCAGACCGGTGATAAATGGTGTATTTATCCGACTTACGATTTTACCCATGGTCAGTCGGATGCGATCGAAGGTGTGACACACTCAGTGTGTACGCTGGAATTTGAAGACCACCGTCCGCTGTATGAATGGTTCCTGGCAAACCTGCCGGTTCCCTGCGTACCGAAACAATATGAATTCGGCCGCCTGAATCTGGATTACACTGTGACATCCAAGCGCAAGCTGAAGTCACTGGTTGATCAGCAGGTGGTGGCTGGCTGGGATGATCCGCGGATGCCGACCATTTCCGGTATGCGCCGTCGTGGTTTTACCCCGCGTTCAATCCGTAATTTCTGCGATATGATCGGCGTCACCCGCAGTGATGGCATGGTCGATATCGCCATGCTGGAACACGCTGTGCGTGATGACCTGAATAAGAATGCGCCGCGGGCGATGGTGGTGATGAAACCACTGAAGGTCATTATTGAAAATCTGCCCGATGACCATCTGGAAACCCTGTCGGCACCATACCATCCGGATCAGGAGCTGGGCGTGCGGGAATTTCCGTTTACCCGGGAGATCTTCATTGATCAGGATGATTTCAAAGAAGAGTACAGTAAAAAATTCAAGAAGAAATTTACTCCGGGTAAACGTATCCGCCTGCGTCACTCCTATGTGATTGAAGCGACCGGTTACGACAAAGACGATGCCGGTAATGTTGTGCTGGTGCGGGCGCAGCTGATTGAAGGGACGCTGGGTGAAAATCCGGCTGACGGCGATAATCCGAAAGGTGTGGTGCACTGGGTATCCGCCACGCATTCGGTAAAAACAGAGCTGCGCTTATATGAGCGTCTGTTCAATCACCAGATGCCGGATAAAACCGATGGTGATTTTATGGAGTTCGTTAACAAAGATTCACTGCAGGTTATTACTGCCTGGGCTGAGCCTGCATTGGCAGGTGTTGCACCGGAAAGTAACTTCCAGTTTGAACGGGAAGGTTATTATGTGGCAGACCGCTGCGATCATGCAGCGGAAACCCCGGTATTTAACCTGACCATTGGTCTGCGTGAAGATAAAGCCCTGACGCAGAATTAAGTGACTGAAAAACTCAGATCAACGTAACAAGGAATATCATGAGCCTTAAGATTTACAACACCCTGACCCGACAGAAAGAAACCTTTAAGCCCCTGGTGGAAGGCAAAGTCGGTATGTATGTCTGTGGAATGACGGTATACGACTACTGTCACCTCGGCCATGCGCGGGTGATGGTGGCTTTTGATGTGATTGCCCGTTATCTGCGTCATCGTGGTTATGATGTTAACTACATCCGCAATATCACGGACATCGACGATAAAATTATTCAGCGTGCCAATGAAAATGGCGAAGCGTTTAATGCGCTGACGGAACGTTTTATTGAAGAGATGCATAAAGATTCGGACATGCTGGGTATTGAGCGCCCGGATGCTGAACCCAAAGCAACCACGCATATCGGTGATATTATTGCCCTGGTCGAAACCCTGATCGAAAAGGGGTTTGCTTATCCCGCGGATAATGGCGATGTGTATTATTCCGTGCGTAAATTTGAAGGCTACGGCAAGTTATCCGGCAAAGTTCTGGATGAACTGGAAGCGGGTGCCCGTGTGGGTGTCGATGAACACAAAAAAGATCCGCTGGATTTTGTGCTGTGGAAAGCCGCCAAGCCGGAAGAGCCGCATTGGGACTCCCCGTGGGGTATTGGCCGTCCGGGTTGGCACATTGAATGTTCTGCTATGTCGAAGTGCTGCTTAGGTGACACATTCGATATTCACGGTGGTGGTCCGGATCTGAAATTTCCGCATCATGAAAATGAAATCGCTCAGTCAGAAGCAGCGAGCGGGCATCATTACGTCAATACCTGGATGCACGCGGGAGCGGTGCGGGTGGACGGTGAAAAGATGTCCAAGTCGCTGGGTAACTTTTTCACTATCCGTGAAATCCTGAATCAGTATCCGGCTGAGGTGGTGCGTTTTCTGCTGATTTCCAGCCAGTATCGCAGTCCGATCAATTATTCGGAAGACAGTCTTAAGGAATCGCAGGTCCGTCTCGAGCGCTTTTACAATGCGCTGCGTGGCGTGACTGTGGGTGAGGTGGCGGATATTGCTAATGAATACTCGCAACGTTTCCATGCTGCCATGGATGATGATTTCAATACGCCGGAAGCCATTGCGGCACTGTTTGACCTGGTGCGTGCGGTGAATAAAGCGCAGGGAGCGGAGCAGGCTGCTCTGGCCGGGCAGCTTAAATATCTGGGTGGGGTGTTGGGTTGCCTGCAGTCTGATCCGGAAGAATTTCTGCAGTCCGGAGCTGGTGATGAAGCTGGCTGGATCGGGGAGATGATTCAGAAGCGTGCGGAAGCCAAGAAGGCGAAAGACTTCGCCACCGCGGACGCGGTACGTGACGAGTTGCTGGCAAAAGGCATCGTGCTGCGCGATGGTCCGGAAGGAACCACCTGGTCCAAGCAGTAAGCCTGCAGTAGGTAAAATAAAAAAGCCCGGCAATGCCGGGCTTTTTTATTAGCCATTGAAGTGCTTACTGATTGTGCAGTTCTTCACAGGCAAACAGGGTGTTTTCCAGTAATTTGGCACGGGTCATCGGGCCGACGCCGCCGGGCACCGGTGTGATGAAGGCGGCACGTTCGGCTGCCGCATCGAAATCTACATCGCCGATCAGTTTGCCGGAATCAAGGCGATTGATACCCACATCGATGACAGTTGCGCCGGGCTTGATCCATTCGCCGTGCACGATACCGGGTTTGCCGACGGCAACGACCACGATGTCCGCCTGACGGACATACTGGGCCAGGTCCTGAGTGAAACGGTGGCAGGTAGTCACGGTGCAGCCTTTCAGCAGCAGTTCCAGACCCATCGGGCGGCCGACAATGTTGGAGGCACCAACGATAACGGCATGCTTGCCGCGGATTTCTTCACCGGTGCCTTCCAGCAGGTCGACAATACCGGCCGGTGTGCAGGGCCGCAGCAGCGGAATGCGCTGAGCAAGGCGGCCGACATTGAAGGGGTGGAAGCCATCAACATCTTTGGTGGGATCGATGCGTTCAAGGATTTCTTCGGCGTGCAGACCTTTGGGTAGTGGCAACTGCACCAGAATGCCATCAACGCTGGTGTCGCTGTTGAGGTCGTCGATCAGCTGCAGCAGTTCCTGCTGGCTGGTCGTGGCGGGCAGGTCATAGGCTTTGCTGACGATGCCGACCTGTTCGCAGTCGCGGCGCTTGTGGGCCACATACACTTCGGATGCCGGATCGTTACCGACCAGAATGACCGCGAGCCCCGGAGCCCGTTTTCCTGCAGCCTTACGGGCTGCGACTTTTTCAGAAATTGAATCTCGGATTGCTGCGGCGGCGGCCTTGCCGTCAATGAGTTGCGCGGTCATAGAGGCGGTAAACCTGTAACATGTACTTGGGCGCGCGATTTTCGCATGCAGGGACAAGAAAAACAAAGGCTGTTGCTGCCGGCCTGAGTGCCGGGCGTTGCCGGTATAACACCCAGAACCAATTGTTTTTATTAATTTTTTTTAAAAAGTCGTTGACGGGGGGAGGGGGTATCTATAATATGCGCCGCACTCACAGGGCAGTGCCCTTTGAGGGATAGATCGGGGTATAGCGCAGTCTGGTAGCGCGCCTGGTTTGGGACCAGGATGTCGGGAGTTCGAATCTCTCTACCCCGACCATTTAATCGCCTGATTAGATGGACATGCGCCCGTAGCTCAACTGGATAGAGCATCGGCCTTCTAAGCCGAGGGTTGCAGGTTCAAGCCCTGCCGGGTGCGCCATTTTGGCAAGCTCAGCAGTTTCTGTGGTGGCCGTAGCTCAGTTGGTAGAGTCCAGGATTGTGATTCCTGTTGTCGCGGGTTCGATCCCCGTCGGCCACCCCACTTCTTCTCTTCTCCTTTCTGTAAGTCTCTGAAATATAAGTCGTTTTTTGTTGTTTAACTCCGGCGCCGGGTTGCGTTATAATCCGCGACTTTCTTTATTTACGCTGTCCGTGCTGCGGACGCATTGAACTGACATGTAATTTGAGAGGCATCTATGCAAGTGTCCATCGAGACCACCTCTGGTCTTCAGCGTGTAATGACTATCGGCGTTCCTGCTGCCGAAGTTGAAGAAAAAGTGACCCATGAGCTGAAGCGTATTTCCAAAGGCCAGAAGGTTAACGGTTTCCGCAAAGGCAAGCCTCTGCCGCCAACCGTTGCCAAACGCATGTTCGGCAAACAGGCCCGTTACGAAGCCATTTATCAGCAGATGCAACAGTCTTTCTTCAAGGCTGTGCAGGATGAAAACGTTAAGCTGGCCGGTATGCCAAGCTTTGAGCCGACTGTTGATGAAGAAGGCAAGGATCTGGAATTCAAGGCGACCTTCGAGGTTTACCCGGAAATCGCCCTGGCTGACTTCTCCGCTATCGAGGTGGATCAGAAGTCTGCAGAAGTTACTGACAAAGATCTGGCAACCATGCTGGAAACCCTGCAGAAGCAGAATGCCCAGTGGGAAGAGTCTGCAGATGCTGCTGCTGACGGCGATCAGGTTGTGATCGATTTTGAAGGTTTTATTGATGGTGAAGCCTTTGAGGGTGGTTCTGCCAAGGGCTACAGCCTGACCCTGGGTTCCGGCTCCATGATTCCGGGCTTTGAAGATGGTCTGGTTGGCGCCAAAGCCGGTGAAGAGAAAACGCTGGATGTAAGCTTCCCTGAGGATTATCACAAGGAAGAGCTGAAAGGTAAGCCGGCTCAGTTTAAAGTCACTGTGTCCACCGTTAAAAAACCGCAACTGCCTGAGCTGAATGAAGAATTCTTCAAGTCTTTCGGTGTTGAAACAGCGGACGTGGAAGAGTTCAAAACCGAAATCCGTAAAAACATGGAGCGGGAACTGGCTCGTGCCCTGCGCAGTCTGACCAAACAGCAGGTGATTGATGGTCTGGTAGCGAACAACAAGATTGATGTTCCTTCCTCTCTGATCGATCAGGAAATTGACCGTCTGCGTCAGCAGGCTGTGCAGCAGTTTGGCGGTGGTCAGCAGCTGGATCCGAAACAACTGCCGGCCGAACTGTTCAAGGATCAGGCGGAGAAGCGTGTTGTGATTGGTCTGCTGATGAACGCTGTGATCGAAGCCAATGAATTGACACCTTCGGCAGAAAAAGTTGAGCAGCTGATTGAAGAGGTTGCTGCGACCTATCAGGACCCTGAAGAGGTGCGTAACTACTACGCCAGCAACCCTCAGCAGAAAGCCCAGGTAGAGGCGCTGGCGCTTGAAGAACAGGCGGTTGAGAAGGTTCTGGCAGCAGCTAAGGTCAGTCAGTCTGATTCTTCTTATGAAGAAGTTATCCGGTCAGCCAATCAGCCAGGCTGATCACTCTCCGGAGTGACTGACACCGGGCCAGTGAATGGCTAAACTCAGAAACAGCCGCCACAATAGCGGCTGTTTTTGTAACCGAGTGCAATAGTGTAGGGAGTGCAGAGTCCATGTTTGACTCCATGAAACAACAGTCTGAGATTATCCAGGCCAGTGGCCTGGTGCCAATGGTTGTAGAACAGTCAGCCCGTGGTGAGCGAGCTTACGATATCTATTCACGTCTGCTGAAAGAGCGGGTGATCTTTCTGGTTGGTCCGGTTGAGGATCACATGGCCAACCTGGTGGTGGCGCAGCTGTTGTTCTTAGAATCTGAGAATCCGGATAAGGATATTCACCTGTATATCAATTCACCTGGCGGTTCTGTGTCGGCGGGTCTGTCCATTTATGACACCATGCAGTTCATCAAGCCGGATGTCAGCACCATGGTGATTGGGCAGGCGGCGAGTATGGGTGCCTTCCTGCTGGCTGCCGGCGCGCCGGGCAAACGCTTCAGTGTGCCGAACTCCCGCATCATGATTCACCAGCCAAGTGGCGGTGCGCAGGGGCAGGCGACAGACATCCAGATTCATGCGAAAAATATTCAGGACACCAAAGACCGCCTGAACCGCATTCTGTCAGAGCATACCGGTCAGAGCATCGAGAAAGTGACCGCCGATACCGAGCGCGATAACTTTATGAACCCTGATGTTGCGCTGGAATATGGCCTGATTGATAAGATTCTGGTGAACCGTAATTCCTGATTATCTTTTCTGATAACTCAGGGGTTGAAGAACGACACTTTAGGGTCCATGTTAAGGACCTGAGTATTGAATAACGAGGCAGTCGAATGACCGACGATACCAAAGGCAAAGGCGAAGACAGCGGCAAGCTCCTGTACTGCTCTTTCTGCGGAAAGAGTCAGCATGAGGTGCGTAAGCTGATTGCCGGCCCATCGGTGTTCATCTGTGACGAATGTGTCGATCTGTGTAACGACATTATTCGCGAAGAAGTTCAGGAAGCCGAAAACAAGGGGAGTGGCGACAAACTGCCCACCCCGCAGGAAATCAAGACGACTCTTGATGAGTACGTGATTGGTCAGGATAAGGCCAAGGTGGTTCTGTCGGTTGCTGTTTATAACCACTACAAGCGCCTGCGCAGTGGTGAAGGCAAGGCCGAAGTTGAGCTGTCGAAGAGTAATATCCTGCTGATCGGTCCGACCGGTAGTGGTAAGACCCTGCTGGCGGAAACGCTGGCACGTCTGCTGAACGTACCCTTTACCATTGCTGACGCAACCACGCTGACCGAAGCCGGTTATGTGGGTGAGGATGTTGAAAACATCATCCAGAAGTTGCTGCAGAAATGTGATTACGATGTTGAAAAAGCTCAGCGTGGCATTGTCTACATCGACGAAATCGACAAGATTTCACGCAAGTCTGATAACCCGTCCATTACCCGCGATGTATCGGGTGAGGGTGTACAGCAGGCGTTGCTGAAGCTGATTGAGGGAACGGTGGCATCCGTTCCGCCGCAGGGTGGCCGTAAACATCCGCAGCAGGAATTCCTGCAGGTTGATACGTCCAATATCCTGTTCATCTGTGGTGGTGCCTTTGCTGGTCTGGATAACATCATCCGTGACCGCTCTGAAAGGAGCAGTATCGGCTTCTCAGCTACTGTGAAAGGTAAGCAGGAGCAGAAAGCGGTGGGTGAGGTTCTGCGTGATGTGGAGCCGGGTGATCTGGTGAAGTACGGTCTTATTCCTGAGTTTATCGGGCGCCTGCCGGTTGTGGCGACGCTGGACGAGCTGGATAAGGACGCGCTCATGCGTATTCTGACCGAGCCGAAGAACTCTCTGGTGCGTCAGTATCAGAAGCTGTTTGAGATGGAAACGGTTGAACTGGAATTCCGCGATTCGGCGCTGGATGCTGTGGCATCCCTGGCAATGGAGCGTAAAACCGGTGCCCGTGGTCTGCGTTCCATTATGGAAGGTGCACTGCTGCAGACCATGTACCGCATTCCATCAGAAGAGCATGTGGCCAAGGTTGTTATTGATGACGGCGTCATCAGTGGCGAATCTGAGCCTCTGATCATCTATGAAAACGCCGAGGTTGGTAAGGTTTCGCCGGACGACGACTGATCCGGAAAATCATGACTGACCATGAAGACAAAAGGAGGCCTGTGCCTCCTTTTGTCATTTCAGGGCCTTGTATTCCTTGCCTGCAGCCCTCACTTACTGACATATTGGCGTTAATCGCAGATTTTAGGTACTTATTTGATGACACAAGAAGTCCTCCCTTTATTACCCCTCCGCGACGTGGTTGTATTTCCGGCAATGGTGATTCCGTTGTTTGTAGGCCGGGAAAAATCCATTCAGGCGCTTGAGGAGGCCATGGAAAAAGACAAGCGCATTATGCTTGTTGCCCAGAAAGATGCGTCCGATGACGAGCCCGGTGCGGACGATATGCACCCGGTCGGCACCATCGCCAATGTGCTGCAGCTGCTGAAATTACCGGATGGCACCGTAAAAGTCCTGGTGGAAGGTGACGTCCGTGCCAGCCTTGATGAACTGATGGATGAAGAAACCCTGTTCCGTGGTGCAGTCACGGCCGTCGGTACCAGCGAGCTGAGTGAACGTGAAAACGAAGTGCTGGTGCGCTCCCTGACTGGTCATTTCGAACAGTATGTACAGTTGTCGAAAAAAGTACCCAGCGAAGTGTTGTCGACGATTTCCGGTATTGAGGACGCTTCCCGTCTGGCTGACACCATTGCTGCGCATATCTCCCTGAAGCTGGATGAAAAACAATTGGTTCTGGAAATGCTGGACCCGAAAGAACGGGTAGAGCATCTGATGGAGCTGATGGAATCTGAAATCGATCTGCTGAAAGTAGAAAAACGCATCCGCGGACGCGTTAAAAAGCAGATGGAAAAAAGTCAGCGTGAGTATTATCTGAATGAGCAGATGAAAGCCATTCAGAAGGAACTGGGCGACCTGGAAGAAGGTGGCAATGAGTTTGATGAGCTGACCGCTAAAATTGAACAGTCCGGCATGACCAAAGAGGCACGCGAAAAAGCCGATGCTGAGCTGAAAAAGCTGCGAATGATGTCGCCGATGTCGGCGGAAGCGTCGGTGGTGCGGGGTTATCTCGATTGGCTGGTTAACCTGCCATGGAAGAAACGCACCCGTGTCAGTCATGACCTGACCAAAGCGAAAGAAATTCTCGATGCCGACCACTTCGGCCTGGATGAAGTGAAAGAACGTATCCTCGAATATCTGGCGGTACAGAACCGGGTCAAGAAAGTGAAAGGCGCGGTGTTGTGTCTGGTCGGACCTCCGGGGGTGGGTAAAACCTCGCTTGGTCAGTCGATTGCCCGCGCAACTAACCGTAAATTCGTCCGGATGGCGCTGGGTGGCGTGCGGGATGAAGCGGAAATCCGTGGTCACCGCCGGACCTATATTGGTTCCATGCCAGGTAAGCTTGTGCAGAAAATGTCCAAGGTTGGCGTGAAAAACCCGCTTTTCCTGCTCGATGAAATCGACAAAATGGGGATGGATCATCGCGGTGATCCGGCATCGGCTCTGCTGGAAGTGCTGGATCCGGAGCAGAATTCCACCTTTGCCGATCATTATCTGGAAGTTGATTATGATCTGTCCGACGTGATGTTTATCTGTACCTCGAACAGCATGGATATTCCGGGGCCGCTGCTCGACCGTATGGAAGTTATCCGTATTCCGGGTTACACCGAAGACGAGAAGGTCAATATTGCCCGCCGTTACTTACTGCCGAAACAAATTAAGCAGAACGGGCTCAAAGAAAGTGAAATCAGCGTCAGCGATGATGTGCTGCGCGATATCATCCGTCATTACACCAGAGAGGCGGGCGTGCGGGCGCTGGAGCGTCAGATCGCCAAATTGTGCCGCCGGGTGGTTAAAGCAAATATGCTTGATCAGACCGTCGCGACGCGTGAAATTGATGCTGGCCTGCTGGAAGAATATCTTGGCGTAGCCAAATTCCGTTATGGCCTGGCCGGAGTGGAAAACCAGGTGGGGCAGGTGACCGGGCTGGCCTGGACATCCGTTGGTGGCGAACTGCTGACCCTGGAGTCTGCAGCGACACCGGGCAAAGGCCGGATTGTGAAAACCGGCTCACTCGGTGACGTGATGCAGGAGTCTATTCAGGCGGCATTGACCGTGGTGCGCAGTCGTTCCGCTGGCATGGGTGTGGCAGACGATTATTTTGAAAAGCATGATCTGCATGTGCACGTGCCGGAAGGTGCTACGCCGAAAGATGGTCCGAGTGCCGGTATTGGTATGGTCACTGCCCTGGCTTCAGTGATGACCGGCATCCCGGTACGCGCCGATGTTGCTATGACCGGTGAAATTACCCTGCGCGGCAAAGTGCTGGCAATTGGTGGGCTTAAGGAAAAATTACTGGCCGCCCATCGTGGCGGGATCAAAACAGTCATCATTCCGAAAGAGAATGAGAAGGATCTGAAAGAAGTACCCGACAATATCCGTCAGGATATGAATGTGGTGCCGGTTGACTGGATTGATGAGGTGCTTGATCTGGCTCTGGAAAGCAAACCGGAAGCCGCGATTGGTGAAATTATCACCAAAGAAGACAAGAGTACCAAAAAAGATGACCAGGGGCGGCCAAGCACCCACTAAGGCTGCTTGACGCTCCACCGGCTGCTTGGTATAAATCGTCGCTCTGATATTTTCCTGTAGCGATCGCCCAGTCGCATAACAAGAATTCACAATTGCGCACAGAGTAAAGGGGATAAGTGTGAATAAATCTGAATTAATTGATTCAATCGCAGCTTCTGCGGACATTCCAAAAGCGGCTGCTGGTCGTGCACTGGATGCAATGATCGAAAGCATTGGTGAAGCACTGAAAGGTGGTGACCAGGTTGCTCTGGTTGGTTTCGGTACTTTTATGGTTAAAGAACGTGCAGCACGCACAGGACGTAACCCTCAGACTGGCGCACCGATCGAAATCAAAGCTGCAAAAGTTCCGAGCTTCAAGGCCGGTAAAGCTCTTAAAGACGCTGTAAACTGAGTAGCTGAAGTTTAGGACCGGTAGTTCAGTTGGTTAGAATACCGGCCTGTCACGCCGGGGGTCGCGGGTTCGAGTCCCGTCCGGTCCGCCAGATCAAAAGCGCATCCTGGATGCGCTTTTTTTGTGTTAGCCATGCAATCACATCGGAGGAAGCATGCTGCAGACAATGCGCGATAATGCACAGGGCATGATCGCAAAGGTAATTGTTACATTCATTATTTTCGTTTTTGCGCTCTGGGGCGTGGAAAGCATCGTAAATCTCGGTGGTGGTGAAAAAGCCGCAGTCACTGTAGGTGGAGAGGAAATCAGTGAGGCGGACATTGCCCGCGTTGTTGAACAGCAGAAAGCTAATCTCCGTCGCCAGTTCGGCGATCAGTACGATGAAAATCTTTTTAATGAAAAATTCCTGCGTCAGTCCGCAATTGAGCAACTGATTGATCAGAACGTCGCTCTGGCACAGGCCAAGCGTATGGGTCTGTACGCCTCAACCCGCGCCATTGATGAAGCGATTGTCACCATTCCGGCGTTTCAGCAGGAAGGCAGATTCAACAAGGAGCAGTTCCAGAGCATTCTGCGCATGAACGGCATGACGCCGTTGTCTTTCCGTGCCGCTATGGCTGATGACATTAAAACAGATCAGGCGCGGGCCGCTTTTATTTTGTCCAGTATCGAAACACCGGTTTCGGTTCAGATGGCTGAAGCACTGAATAATGAACTGCGTACATTCAGTTTTTATGAAGTTAATGCGCGTGATCTTGAAGCGGATATCGCTGTATCCGATGAAGATGCGCAGGCCGCTTATGAAGACACCAAAGACCGCTATAAAACACCGGAACAGGTCAGCATCCGCTATGTGGAACTGAGCCAGAACGATCTGGCTGAGCAGCAGGATGTCAGTGATGACGAAGTGGAGCAGGCTTACGATGATTACCGTGCTGCTGAGCTGCAGAAAGAACAGCGTGCTGCCAGTCATATTCTGATTGAAGTGAACGACAGTCGCAGTGATGAAGAAGCGGAGGCACTGGCGCAGGATATCCGTCAGCGTCTTGATAATGGCGAAGACTTTGTTGCACTGGCGAAAGAATATTCTGATGATATCGGTACCAGTAATAATGGTGGCAGCCTTGGCCTGGCAGCCCGTGGTTCTTATGTGGACGAATTTGAGCGGGCTCTGTACAGCCTGAAAAAAGGTGAAATTTCACAGCCGGTAAAAACGGATTATGGTTATCACATTATCCGCGAAGACGACATCGTTAAACCGGAAGTGAAGGCGCTGGCCGATGTCCGTAGCGAGCTGGAAAATGAAATCCGCCAGGCTAAAGCTGGCGAAGAATACGTTGCCCGTCAGCAGGAACTGTCGAATATCTCTTTCTCGGCTGAGTCTGTCGATGATGTAGCAGCGGCGCTGGGGCTGAAAGTCAAAGAAACGGCGTTATTTACCCGTCAGTCGGGCGAGGGCGTTGCGGCCAATGATGCTGTCCGTGAAACCGCTTTCTCTGATCCGGTGATGCTGGATAAGCAGATCAGCGATGTGGTCAGCACTGAGTCCGGAGCGCTGGTTATGGCCGTTAAAGAACACATTGATGCTTCTGTGCTGCCATTCGCGCTGGTGAAAGACAAAGTTGTCGCCGGCATTAAACGTGAGCGGGCGCTGGAGCAGGCGCAGGCATTGGCCACTCAGATCGCGGCTGGGGACGAAAGTGCGGAAAAGTGGCAGCAGGTTTCTGCCACTTACGCGCAGAGTTCTGAAGCACCGCGTATGGCGCAGCAGAAAGCATTTGCGCTGACTGAAGGTAACAGTGGCGTGGTAAAAACACCGGGTGGATATACCGTTGTGCGTCTGGACGCTGTGGATGCCAAATCCTGGCAGGATATGGCTGACAACGAAGAAACCCGCGAAAATGAACGCGCACAGAACAGCCGGGCCGACCTGATGAGCTATCAGTTCTGGGCCAAGTCTGTGACTGAAATTGAGCGCAGCGGATCAGATTCCTGATCATCGTTGCAGCAAAAAAGGGGCCTCTGAGGCCCCTTTTCTATGTCCGCTGTTTATTTTCAACTGAACCGTAACCGAACAATGGCCTCACTGGCAGATATCAGCGGCCAGTGCTTTTACGGATTAATCGTCCGCCATGTCGTGCTGCATTGCGATATGTTTACAGGTCACCTTTTGGCACCTGAAACCCGGTATCAATAACTGGTGGCGCCTCGCCATATTGTCCACGTACGGGTTGTGCCATGATTTCAGCACGTTCCCGGCGGTTTACCCAGAATAACCCGCCAGTCAGAGGGTCGAACGGATCAAACAGGGATCGGCTCTGGCGGGTTCCGGGTGGCTCAGGCAGGTGCAGCCATTGCCAGGCAGCTGCCTGAGCGTATGGAAAGCGGTAGCCCGGCAGAAACAGATAATTATTAATCAGTTCTTCTTCAATCAGCCGCGCAGCGCGGTGCGGATCTTCCACCTGATTGAGTATCCAGTCTTTTATGCCCGGATCAGCAATATACAGCGCTCCCTGAGTTCTGCTGAACAGCGACAGCAGCGAGTCCGGATTCAGGGGTTGGGCGAGACTCAGCCAGATCAGTTCATATTCGCCCAGTGCCAGCTTGTCGGCCAGCACACCGGGCGGTAATTTGCGCAAGCGGATTTGCAGACCATTGGTGGCCGCCTGCTGCCGCAGCTGTAACAGCAGGTCTTCGTCGGCAACATCGCTGTAGCTCAGAACCAGCTGCGCGGGTGGGTGGTCTGCGGCTGTTGCTGGTTTCGGTGGCTCTGCTGGCTGATGGCCCGCGACTATTCCTTTCAGCCGTTCCCGTTCTTCTCCGGTTGCGGCAGGCAGATTAAGTGCATCAGCGACTGCGGCCCGGTTTTCGGGACTTGCCAGTTGAGCGATGCGGCCGTTAATCAGCAGGCCGTTGGTGGTCGCCGGAGCCTGATTATAAAGCCGGTAGCGGCGTATTTTCATTTCATCGGCAAGGCGGGTTACTGCCGGCGAGTTCCATAAAGTGGCCGCCGGGAGATCGATGGCGCTGATTTCCCCGCGACTGAATAACTCCAGTTCATCGCTGGCGGTGTAGCGCAGAATAATGCGGCTGACGCTGAAGCGGTTGCTGAAATAAGGCTGTGCCGGATGGCCCCACCAGTCGCTGACTTTCTGCAGCACAACGCTTTCACCGGCGTTGATCTGAGTGATCATATAGGGTCCGGTGACTGGTTCCGGGCGCCAGTCAAAGCGTTCCGGCCAGTCGTTAATATTCTCATAGGCGTGGCGGGCAAACGGGCGTAGTCCGGCCAGTGTCAGCAACGCGGATTCTGCGTCTGTGTCTTTGCGCAGAACAAAGGCAAATATCTGATTGCTGTAGATCTCTGTCTGTTTCACCAGGTTGTTCAGCTGGCGGGCCTGCCACTCTGCGTGCGTGTGCGGTGCAGCAATAAACTGCATGCTGAACGCAATATCTCTGGTCGTTACTGCCCTACCGTCAGACCAGCGGGCCAGCGGGTTAATTTCGAAATACAGGCGCCGGTTCTCACTGTCAGCAGCCCAGCGTGAGGCCAGCATGGCAATCAGCTGCCCGTCCTGTGTCACGGCGGCCAGTGGCAGCTGCAGCTTGTTCAGCTGCGAGGTAAAGCTGTGCGGTGTCTGACCGCCGATACGGCGCAGGTTTGGGGGGAAACTGTGAATGGCAGCGGTGAAAGAACCGCCGTTCAGCGCATCCGCTGAACCCGGGGAGGGGATGCTGGCGCCACTCTGCCAGTTGAGATCACTGAGGGCAGCGATATCTTTGTACAGGATGTCTGCCGCATGACTGGTGTGACTGATCAGCAACGGCAGCATCAGCAGAAGGGCGCAGGAGAACAGGTGGGCCGGCATTTTAAACCTTGCCGGCAATCCGCTGCTGTTCCACATAATGCACACCCCAGTATTCATCAATGGCGGGCGTATCAGCGCATGACATCCACGTAAAGCGTCAGTGTTTGTCCGGGCTGCAGGTATTTGGCCTTAACCTGATCGGCGTTCCAGCGCTTCAGGTCTGAGACGCGGACATTGAACTTCTGCGAAATCCTGGCCAGTGAATCACCCTGACGTACACGGTAACGTATCTTGCGGATCACCTCGCGCTGGCCGGGTGTGGCTTTTTTGCTCCAGATGACCAGCGTCTGGCCGGCGCGCAGCGGATCGCCGGGTGCCATGCCGTTCCAGCGCGCCAGCTCACTGACGCTGACATCGTGGCTGCGGGCGATCTGCCAGAAACTGTCGCCGTTGCGGACTTGATATTCCACTTTCTGGCTGTTACCCGGGCGGCGCAGAGTTTTCAGGCGGTCCAGGCGTTGACTGACGCTGTGCGAATAGGCTTCCGGGTTTTTGAAGGCACCGGGAATCAGCAGCTGCTCACCGGCACGGATGGTGTTACCGTGCAGGCCATTGGCCTGTTTCAGGGCATCGGGCGTGGTCTGAAACTGACGGGCAATGGTAATCAGGCTGTCACCGCGGCGCACGGCATAGCGTTGCCACTTCAGGCGCGAACCGGGCGGCAGTGCTGCCAGCTGCTGTTCAAACGTATGCTGCTGTTCCACCGGAATCAGCACTTCGTGCGGCCCTTCCGGGCGTGTTGCCCAGCGGTTGAAGCCGGGATTCAGCCGGTAGATTTCATCGAGTGGGGTTTCTGCCAGCTCAGCAACCTGTGACAGATCAATCTGGCCGCCGGTGTCGACCACGGCGAAGTAGGGCTCATCCGGCAGTGGTTGCAGGGTGACGCCGTATTGTTCCGGGTTTTTGATCAGTTTGGCCAGTGCGATCAGTTTGGGCACATACGCCCGGGTTTCACGCGGCAGATCCAGCGCCCAGAAATCGGTCGCCAGGCCACGGCTGCGGTTGTAGCGCTGGGCCTTACGTACCGTGCCGGCACCGGAGTTATAAGCAGCCAGTGCCAGCAGCCAGTCGCCGTTGAATTCACGCTGCAGGGCATTGAGATACATCAGTGCGGCTTCGGTTGCCGCGCGGATATCCCGGCGGCCATCGTGCCACCAGTCCTGCTGCAGGCCGAAATCGCGGCCGGTGGACGGAATAAACTGCCACACGCCGGAGGCCCGGCCGTGGGAGTATGCGAAGGGGTCAAAGGCGCTTTCCACGACCGGCAGTAACGCCAGCTCGCCGGGAACGTTGCGCGCCTCTATCTGCTCAGCAATAAAATGCAGGTAACGCACACCGCGGTCAGCGACACGGTCCAGATAGGACTGGTGGCGTTTATACCAGTTAAGCTGGGATTCGATGCGCGGGTTGTCGATGCTGAGATCCAGCTGGTAGGAGGCGATAATACGGCTCCAGATATCGTCGTAGCGCACAGCGCCGGTCGCCTGGGTCTGCCAGTCATCGAGGACGGTGATTTCGGCATCGGAACGTTTTTCTTCTGTGATCTGCGCCGGCTTGACCGCAAGTTGCGAACAGCCGCCGAGCAGAAACAGGGATGTTATCAATAGAGAGAAAGACTTCATGTGTTTACAATATAGCTCTGTAGCCCGCCAGTCTAATTAGCGTAGCAGTGGGTAGCAAGCCGGAGAAAGTAAATGGCGGGAAGTCCGCGGATTAAACCAGATTCTTATCAGCAATGGCTGACACACCGTGACACCCAGCGTCTGCTGGCGCTGGAAGCCGGCTGGCTGCGCGAGTGGGTCGCCAATCTGCATGGTCATCATCTGCTGTATGCCGGTATTGATAACCAGCCGCGTTTTCTTGCCCGCAGTCGCCTGCAGCATACCTTCAGCATGAGTCTCGACTGGCAGGAAGGCGTGGTTGCGGGTGACGGACGGATGAGTGAATCCGCTTGGCCGTTTGCCGATGACAGCCTGGATGTCGTTGTACTGCAGCACTGTCTGGACATGAGCAGCCGGCCGCATCAGATCATCCGCGAGGCGGCACGTTCCGTACTGCCGAACGGTTATCTGATCATCACCGGTTTTAATCCCTACAGTCTGTGGGGCACGGTACGCTGGGCACGGACCTTTTCCACGCGGCTGCCATGGATTACCAATCCGGTCAGTGAGCGTCGCCTGCGCGACTGGCTGACCCTGCTGGATTTCCGCACCGAACAGAGCTGTCCGATTGCTCACACCTGGCCACTGACTCTGGGCTCGGAGCGGGTGAGCCGCCGGGCTGACCGGGTACTGGCCGGTGCGCACTGGCTGCCGGCCTCTGGCTATTTGCTGATTGCCAGAAAAACCATTGCCGGCATGACGCCGATCCGGCCACGCCGCTGGCAGATTAAAGATACCGCATTCGGACTGGCACAACCCGTTGCCAGCCGTGATAAAACACCGGAGAACCTGCATGTCGGATAAAGTGCACCTCTATACGGATGGTGCCTGTAAAGGAAATCCCGGCCCGGGTGGCTGGGGAGCACTGCTGCGTTATGGCAGTAATGAAAAAGAATTGTGGGGCGGAGAGTCTGAAACGACCAATAACCGGATGGAGCTGAAAGCCGCCATTGAAGGGCTGAAAGCGCTGAAACGGCCCTGTTCCGTGGTGCTGACCACGGATTCGCAATACGTCAAGCAGGGCATTAACAGCTGGCTGGCCGGCTGGAAGCGCAATGGCTGGCGCACGGCCTCAAAACAGCCGGTCAAAAATCAGGATCTGTGGCAGGCACTGGATAAAGAATGTCAGCGGCATCAGATTGAATGGTGCTGGGTCAAGGGCCATGCCGGTCACCCGGGCAATGAACGGGCGGACCAGCTGGCCAACCGTGGAGCTGAGGAGCATAAGCAGTGAGACAGGTTGTACTGGATACAGAAACAACAGGTATCGGTGAAGGACACCGGATTATTGAAATCGGCTGTGTTGAGGTCATCGAGCGCAAGCTGACCGGTCGCCACTATCATGTGTATATCAATCCGCAGCGCGCCATTGATGAGGAAGCAGCGGCGGTGCACGGCATTACCAATGAATGGCTGGAGCAGCAGGGCTCCCCGGTGTTTGCCCAGATCGTTGACGACTTCCGTAATTTTATCAGCGGCGCAGAGCTGGTGATTCATAACGCCGCGTTCGACGTCGGCATGATGGATGCGGAATTCTCGCGCTTGAATCTGCCGCGCACGGCGGATTTCTGCGGCATACTCGATACCCTCAAACTTGCGCGTGACATGCACCCGGGGGCGCGTAACAGTCTGGATGCCCTGTGTAAGCGCTATGGCATTGATAACAGTCACCGGGATCTGCACGGCGCCTTGCTTGATGCGGAGATTCTCGCGGATGTCTATCTCACCATGACCGGTGGTCAGACCGCGCTGGCACTGGCGGTTGAGGAAGACAAAGAAGATGAAGTAGCCGATATTGATATCGGCGATCTGGATATTAACACCGCAGAGCTGCCGGTTATCCACGCCTCAGAGGAAGAGCTGGGCGCTCACGAAAAAATGCTGGAACTGATTGATAGGAAAAGCGACGGCGCCATCTGGCGCCGTGTCTGACAGCCGTTACAGCCAGTGGGTAACAGCGAAATAACCGATGCCTGTCATCACAACTGTGTATGGCAGTGCCATCACCACCATGCGGCCGTAGGAGAGGCGGATCAGCGGTGCCAGTGCTGAGGTCAGCAGGAACAGGAAGGCAGCCTGACCGTTCGGTGTGGCCACGCTGGGCAGGTTAGTGCCGGTATTGATCGCTGTTGCCAGAACGTCAAAATGTTCGCGGGTGATTTCACCGGCGTCCAGCGCGGCTTTTACCTCGGAGATGTAAACCGTGGCAACGAATACGTTGTCGCTGATCATCGACAGCACGCCGTTGGCGAGGAAGAAAATACCCGGCTGGGCTGCGGTGGAGACATTATCCGTGTTCAGAATCCAGGTAATGATCGGCGTAAACAGATGCTGGGCGTGGATCACACCGACGATAGAGAAGAACACCACCAGCAGAGCGGTGAATGGCAGCGCCTCTTCAAACGCTTTGCCCAGCTGGTGTTCCTCAATAATGCCGTTGAAGGCGGTCAGCAGAATGATCACCATCAGTCCGATCAGACCGACCTCCGCAAGATGGAAAGCCAGACCAAAAACCAGGATGACGGCCACCAATCCCTGCACCACCAGTTGTGAGATACGGCGCGAGGTCATGTTTTTCTTCTGGTCTTCATTGAAACCTTCAAGGATGGTGCGGACTTCGTCGGGCAGTTTGGCGCCGTAACCGAACCAGCCGGTTTTTTCCAGCAGCAGGCAGGTGATCAGGCCGGCAACCAGTACCGGCATGGTGACCGGTGCCATGATGGTGAAGAAATCACCGAATTCCCAGCCAGCGATCTTGGCGATCAGCAGGTTCTGTGGTTCACCGACCAGAGTGCAGACACCACCCAGTGCGGTACCCACGGCACCGTGCATCATCAGACTGCGCAGAAAGGAACGGAAGGCTTCCAGATCCTGGCGGTGCTGTTCTTTCAGCTCGTCATCCTGGCCATGGTCGTGATCGGTGTTAAAATTTTTGCCACTGGCCACTTTGTGATAAACGCTGTAGAAGCCGACGGAGACGCTGATCAGCACGGCTGTCACCGTCAGTGCATCAAGGAAGGCTGAGAGCAGGGCGGCAACCACGGAAAAGAGGAAGGACAGCAGCATTTTCGAGCGCACACCGAGCAGAATCTTGGTGAACATAAACAGCAGCAGGTCTTTCATAAAGTAGATGCCGGCTACCATAAACATCAGCAGCAGAATGACCGGGAAATTGGCCAGAGCCTCTTCATAAATAATGTCCGGATGGGCCATTCCGAGAATGACGGATTCAATCGCCAGCAGGCCGCCGGGCTGCAGCGGATAGCATTTCAGTGCCATCGCCAGCGTAAAAATAAACTCAAGAATCAGGATCCAGCCAGTGATGTAAGGCCCGAGGGTGTAGATAAAAACGACATTCAGGGCAAGAAAGGCGAGAATGGTTTTCTTGTACCACACAGGGGCGCTGCCCAGAAAGTTGCTGATCAAGGCAGCAGGTAAGCTTGACTGCATATCGGGAATTCCTTATTGAATGATCCGGGGCGGTGAGCAAACGCCGGGCAATTTAATCGGTTTCGGCGCAAATGCAACTGCATTGCGTCAATAGGCCACGTGAAAAATCATTCAAAAACCAACATTTACGGCTTTTGTCTTAATTGCTGTCTGTCAGTTTTTGCCCAGTCAGTATAGTGGATCACATTTCGCCTGCTTAAAACGTTTCGCGCTTTTTACTGATAGTCGTTAGAATGACCCGGATGATAACAATGAACGATGCATGCAATGGCTGATATATCGACAGGAAGTGAAATCACCCAATTCGCCGCTTCACTGAATCTGGTGAAAGCCGAGATCTCGAACGCCCTCGATCAGGCGGCGGCACAGCTGGATGTGTATTCAGAGAACGGCAATGCAGAGAATCTGCGTGGTTTTCTGGAAGAAGTGCAGCAGGTCCGCGGCACCTTCAAAATGCTCGATTTCCGCGCCGGCGAGCGCCTGTGTGAAGAGCTGGCTGAAACCGGTCGTGCTGTGCGTAATCGGGGGGTGTCCGAATCGACCCTGAATGCCTTTACCCGGTCAATCGTTTTTCTGAAACGTTATGTCGATTCCGTGGTCAGCGGTGAGCCGGTAGCACCCAGCCTGCTGATTCCGACCATCAATCTCGTGCGCCGCGAACGCCGCGAAAAGCCGCTCCCCGAAGCCTATTTTTTTCTCGTTAATCTGCGCCCCAAACTGGATGCGCCGACGGCTGATCCGCAGGCAGCCAATCTGCCATTCCGCCGCGTGCGGCAGCTGTATCAGCTTGGTCTGATCGGCCTCATCCGTGGTCATGGCCGCCGCGGGCCACTGCAGGTCATGCAGCGTGCGACGCGCCGCTTTGAAATGGCCAGCCGGGGTGGTGCGTCGTGGCTGTTCTGGTACGTGGTTAATGGTGCGCTGGAAGCACTGGCGCAGGAATCATTTGAGATGACGTCGCAGCGTCTGACGCTGCTGGGCACGCTTGACCGTCAGGTGCGCCGCATACAGGATACCAAGGGCGCCTGCTTCAATGAAAAGCAGCCGGACTGGCTGCTGAAAGAGTTTGTTTATCTGATTGCACTGGCCGAGCCGGAAACCGAACTGCTGCTGCGTCTGCAGAACCAGTTCCGGGTTGAAAAGGAAATCCGCGAAACGGCATTGGCAGCCACCCGTGCGCGTCTGAGTGGCCCCGATCTGTCGGCGCTCGAATCGCTGTCAGAAGCGTTGCAGGATGAACTGCAGTCGGTCAAGGATCTGGTTGATCTGTTCGAGCGTACGGATATCAGCGACGCTAACTTCAGCGAATTCCTGACCTCACTGACCCGTATCGGCGACACCCTGCAGGTAGCTAACCAGCAGGAAGCCTCTGAACGGACCCTTGCTCTGGTCGCCCGACTGAAAGAAAAGGGCGGCGCCGGGCTGTCTGCCGACATGGCCTTTGTCGCCGATGAGATTATCCATATCGAACAGGCGATGCGCGCTCTGACGCATACTGGTCTGGATCAGGGCACCCTGGTGGACCCGGTCAGTCTGAGTGAAGCCAAGATTGCGGTTCTGTCGGAATCAATGACGGCGCTGACCATGATCAAACGTGCGGTCGCAGCCTATATCGACTCCAATGGCGACAAGCTTCATATCCGCAATATCGGTAAGAGTATGATCGACGTGGCCGGCGCTATGATGTTCCTTGAACGTCCGGATGTTCACGATATGCTGCTGGAACTTAACCGTTTCGTTGCCCGTAATGTGCTTGGCAGTGATCTGCCACCGAAAGATGCACAGATGGAAGCGCTGGCCGATGCACTGACGGCCATTGAGTACTTCCTGGACTCCATGGTCGGCCATTCTGCCGGGTCTGAAGAAGCCCTGAATCTGGCCCGCGAGAGCATCGGTCATCTGAGGAAGTAATATGCTGCAGGGAACGCTGACCGGCCTTACCTTAACCTTTATTCTGCTGGCGGTACTGCTGATTGTCGTGCTCTGGTGGGGGCGGGGCTGGTTTGTGCAGTGGCTGAAGGGCAGCGCCGGTTTTATTCTGCTGGCACTGACGGTTGTCGCCGTGTTTATGCTGGTCGACATCTGGAGTTACCGGCAGCTGCTGAAGGAAGAGCCACTGGCAACCGTCAGCGTTTATCAGCTGGATGATCAGGCCTTTGATCTGACATTGGTTGATGGCGATAACAACGAACACAGATACAAGATTCTTGGTGATCAGTGGCAGCTGGACGTCCGGCTGCTGGTGTGGAAGGGGCCCTTTACTGCCATGGGGGCGATGCCGCTGTACCGGCTGGATCGCCTGTCCGGCCGCTACCTGTCACTGGAGCAGGAACGTACGGCGCAGCGCAGCGTCTACAGTCTGACCGAATCACGCTGGTTTGACCTGTGGGAGGCACTGCGTGGACATGGTGCCTGGCTGGAGGCTGAATCCGGGCAGGCGGTGTATATGCCGCTGGTGAATGGTGCGGTCTTCGCTGTCCACCTGACGCCCAAAGGACTGATCGCCCGGCCCATGAATGACGTTGCAGAAACGGCTTTGCAGGGCAACTGGTAACATCTGTCCGTTGCAAGGCAAAAAAAAGCGACCCGGAGGTCGCTTTTTTTATGCTGACAGCAGATTAAGCCGGGAAGAGTTCGCCCAGCTTGGTTGCCAGCATCATGTCGCCTTCAACACGCAGCTGGCCAGACATGAATGCCTGCATACCATCGGTGTCGCCGGAAACGATACCCTGCAGGGTTTCGCTGTTCATGATCAGTGTTACGTTGGCGTCGTCGTTCTCGCCTTCAGCAACTGAACAGGTGCCATCTTTAACGATCAGGTGGTAAGTTTCACCATCTTCAATATTGAACTGGAAAATCAGATCCAGGCCAGCTGCAGCGCCAGCGTTGAACTTGCTCTGCATGGTTTCGATAATTTCTGCAACAGATGCCATAACGGTTTCCTTATTATTGCTACAGTAGGACAGGAGTTCTGCTGATAGGTGTTACTGATTCAGCATCCTGTCGTTAGGTGTCTCATTATCAGGACCGCTCAACTCTATGATCTGCATAATGGGCTGTCAATGAAAAATCATACATCCGTTTGAATTCTGCCGGGTGATCTTACTTGTTCCGCACCGCTATTCAGTTATGCTTGCGCTCTCAATAACCCTTATGCACTCAGATTTAGGGAGACAGTGTGGAGTTTCTGGTCGATTACGGGTCCTTTCTGCTCAAAGCTCTTACCATTGTGGCCGCCATTCTGGTGGTCGTTGGCGGTGTGGTGGCTATCGGTGGCCGCAACCGTCACCGCAGTGATGGTGAGCTGCACGTTAAAAAACTGAACGACGAGCTTGAAGAGCAGAAAGAACAGCTCGAAAGCGCTGTGCTGAGCAAGGAACAGCACAAAGAACAGGAAAAGCAGCGTAAAAAAGAAGATAAGGAAAAGGCCAAAGCAGAAAAGCAGCGGGCCAAAGAGGGGCTGGCCGCCAGGCAGGATAAAAAGCGGGTCTATGTGCTCGATTTCGATG
This sequence comes from Pseudomonadota bacterium, assembly GCA_030145845.1. Lineage (GTDB taxonomy): Bacteria > Pseudomonadota > Gammaproteobacteria > Pseudomonadales > Oceanobacteraceae > Venatoribacter. The sequence goes on along the minus strand of JAIXHJ010000012.1, from coordinate 83,718 downwards.
GTGATATTCAGGCCAGCCAGGTAGAGCATCTGCGCCATGAGATTACCGCCGTGCTGACCATGGCCGGTGGCGACGATGAAGTCGTTGTCCGTCTCGAGAGTGGTGGCGGCATGGTTCACAGCTATGGCCTCGGAGCCTCACAGCTGAAGCGTATACGTGATCGTGGCATTCCGCTGACCGTGTGCGTGGATAAAGTGGCGGCCAGTGGTGGTTATATGATGGCCTGCCTGGCTGATCGCGTAGTCGCGGCGCCGTTTGCCATTGTCGGTTCCATTGGTGTGGTCGCTCAGCTGCCGAACTTTCACCGTCTGCTGAAGAAGCATGATGTGGACTACGAACTGTTTACCGCCGGTGAATACAAACGCACGGTGACGATGTTCGGTGAAAATACCGCGCGGGCAAAAGATAAATTCCAGTCCGATCTGGAAGAAACCCATGACCTGTTCAAACAGCATGTGAAACATTACCGCGCACGGGTGGACATTGATGCCGTGGCCACCGGTGATATCTGGTACGGCCAGCAGGCGCTTGAACACCGCCTGATCGATGACGTCGGTACCAGCGATGACTACCTGGTGAACGCCTGCGACAAAGCGGATGTTTACAGCGTCCGCTTTGAACACCGTAAAACCCTGCAGGAAAAACTGGGCATTGCGGTGCAGAAAGGGGCGGAATCTGCGGTTACCCGGCTGCTGACGCTGCTGAACCGTCAGCAGCAGAGCAAGGGCTGATCGCCGCAGCGGGACGTTTCAGTCCCGCCGCAGTTTTTCGCTGACAGCAATCGGGTTCGGATAGTTAAAGACCACGATATAGCTGGAAATAATAAAGGTCAGAATGGCCGTAGCCTGAATCAGTAACGAACCGCGTTCGCTGAGCAGGCTGCTTTCCACCGCGACAAAGGCGATCAATAAGGAAAATTCGCTGATCTGCCCCAGTCTGAATCCCACATCCCACGCCAGATTCCGGCGCTCACTGAAACGTCCGAGCAGAAAACGGAAGCTGACCGGTTTCGCCACCAGTACCAGCCCCGCCAGTAACACCGCCGGCAGCAGTACATCGGTCAGCAGGCCGATGTTGAACTGAGCACCAAGGGCAAAGAAAAACATCACCAGAAAGAAGTCGCGCAGGGGCTTCAGGCTGATGGCCATAAACTGAGCAATGGGGCTGGTCGCCAGGGTTACGCCGGCGATAAAAGCACCGATTTCATGCGTCAGTCCCACCGCTTTGGCCGCTTCAGATACCGCCAGACACCAGCCGATGGCAAGAATAAACAGATATTCATGATAGCGGTCGAAGCGGGTGATCAGCGGCAGAATAACGCCTTTTACCAGCAGATAGCAGCCGCCCGCCAGAAGTGGCAGGGCAGCAAATGGCTGCCACACCGGCATGGCGGAACCGCCTTCCATGACCCCCAGCAGAATCAGCACCAGAATGGCCAGCATATCCTGAATCAGCAGCAGGCCGATCATCAGTTCACCCATGTGTTTGTGGTGCAGCACTGTGGTCGGCATCAGTTTGAGACCGATGATGGTGCTGGAAAACATGGCAGCAAGGCCGGTAATGACAGCATCCATCCTGCTGAAGCCAAAGGCGGATGTCAGACCGAAGCCGAGGGCAAAGAATATCAGTGAGCTGATGACTGCCACCCAGGTTGCCTTACGCAGAACCGCAAACAGGGCGACCGGCTGCATATCCAGACCGAGCAGGAACAGCAGAAAGATAATGCCGATGTCTGCCATATCCGCCAGCTGGTCCGGGTGTTCGATCCAGCCCATGCCGGAAGGACCGACCAGGGCTCCCAGAGCAATATAGGCAATAATCAGCGGCTGACGTGTGTACAGAGCAAGGGTGGCCAGCACCATGGCACCGGAGAACACGAGAAAGTAAGAGAAGACGATGTCCTGCTGCATAATGAGCCTTATCAGTGGGATAAACGGATTATATCGTCTGGCGGGCTGAATGGCAGGATAGGGCAGAATAAGCCGGCGATGCCAGCGGCAGGTTGCCAGTGCGGTGTTTTGTCCGCACTGGCAGATACTCAGCGGCGGCGGAACAGTGGCCGTGGTTCGCCGACGTCAGCCTGATAAGTGACTGAGAATGTCGACAGCGCCTGCAGGGCGTCACTGGAGTCCTGATCTTCGCGCAGGGCAAAGGCATCGAAACCGCAGCGTTTCATATAGAACAGCTGGTCGATCAGTACATCACCGACAGCACGCAGTTCCCCCTGATAGCCATGCCGTTCGCGCAGCAGGCGGGCGGCGCTGTAACCGCGGCCATCAGCAAACTTGGGAAAGTTCACCGCAATCAGCGGGAAATGCCGGCTGTCATCACCGATCAGGTCAGCCGTTTCGTGGCTGTCGAGCAACAGGCCGGTGCGGCCTGCACTCAGCTCAGCCAGCACGGCATCGCGTTCATTCTGCCATTGCTCAAGGGTGACCAGGCGGTAACCGTCAGTGTCTGTGCTCCACGGATCTGTGTCCTGCAGCGCTCCCTGTTTAATCAGCTTTGCCATAAACGGCCTCCTTGAAAGGTGTATGACCCAGGCGACGGTAGGCTTCGAGGAAGCTTTCGCCGTCACTGCGCTGAGCAACGTAAAAATCCAGGATTCTGGCAATAACATCCGGCATCTGGTCGCGGGCAAAGGATGGGCCGAGAATCTTACCGAGTGAAGCCTCCTCGCTGTGTTCACCACCGCAGCTGCCGCCGAGGGAAATCTGATAAAACTCTTCACCTTTCTTATCCACACCCAGCACGCCGATATTGCCGACGTGGTGATGACCGCAGGCATTCATACAGCCGGAAATATTGAGATCAATTTCACCGAGATCGTGCAGGTAATCCAGATCGTCAAAACGTACCTGAATGGCTTCGGCGACCGGAATGGATTTGGCATTGGCCAGGGCGCAGAAATCACCGCCCGGACAGCAGATCATATCGGTCAGCAGTCCCAGTGTTGGTGTTGCCAGCCCCAGTGCTTTCGCTTCCTGCCACAGGTTGAATAATTCACGCTGTTCAACATCGGCCAGCACCAGATTCTGCTGGTGCGTGGAACGCAGCTCGCCGAAACTGTAACGGTCTGCCAGTGTGGCAACGCTGTCCATCTGCTCGGCTGTTACATCGCCGGGGGCGGTGCCTTTCTGCTTCAGCGTCAGGGTGACCACGGCATAGCCCGCCTGTTTGTGCTGGCGCACATTGCGGCCCAGCCAGCGGGCAAAGGCGGGATTAGCGGCGCGGGCGGAGACCAGTTCCTGCGGTTCGTCGGTCAGCGGCGTGTAGTCCGGGGCCGTGAAATGCGCCGCGACACGCTCGAGTTCTTCCCGGGTAAGGCGGCTGTCGCTGTGACGGATGCGTTGCCATTCGGCTTCCACCAGCTCCTGCATGCGTTCGACACCCAGTGCCTTGACCAGAATCTTGATGCGCGCCTTGTATTTGTTGTCGCGGCGGCCGAACTGGTTGTAGACACGGATAACAGCTTCCAGATAGGTCAGCAGATCTTCTTCTGCGAGGAAGCTGCGGATTTCGGTGCCGATAATCGGTGTGCGGCCCAGACCACCGCCAACCAGAATACGGTAACCCAGCTCACCCTGGTCGTTACGGATAATGTTGACACCGATGTCGTGCACCTGGATGGCCGCACGGTCTGCGCCCGGAACCGCATTAACGGCAATCTTGAACTTACGCGGCAGGTAGGCAAATTCCGGGTGAAACGTCGACCACTGGCGGATGATTTCGCAGTAAGGACGTGGGTCGGTGATTTCTTCTGCAATCACGCCGGCGTATTCGTCAGTGGTGGTGTTACGGATACAATTACCACTGGTCTGCACGGCGTGCATCTGCACCTCTGCCAGATCGGCCAGAATCTGCGGGCAGTCTTCCAGCGCGGGCCAGTTGAACTGCACATTCTGACGGGTGGAAAAGTGCGCATAGCCTTTGTCGTAGTCGCGCGCCACCTGTGCCAGTGCGCGTAACTGCGTGGCGTTCAGGGCACCATAAGGCACGGCGACGCGCAGCATCGGCGCGTAACGCTGCACATAAATACCGTTCTGCAGGCGCAGCGGCAGAAACTCATCTTCGCCAATTTTGCCGGCCAGATAGCGCTCCATCTGCCAGCGGAACTGAGCGACGCGTTCGTTCAGCAGTTGCTGGTCGTGTTTGTCGTATACGTACATAAGAACCCGGTTGCTAACTCTTGTTGCATACTTGTGTGGTTATGGCCGGGCAAGATATCAGAGGTTTTTTATACTTAAAATTAATATTTATCTATATATAAAGATCAAAAGTGAATATAAAAGCCAGCGGGCTCAGTGATTCAGGGTGGCATTGAGCGCCTGGTTCAGCGCCTGAATAATACGCTGCGGATAATCGGTGAAAACGGCACTGACACCAGCCCTGAGCAGGGCCTGTGCAACGTCCGGATCATTCACGGTAAACGTCATCAGGTGATAGCCGGCGGCACGGATATCCCGCACCAGTGCCGGGTCATTGAATTCTTTGGCGAAGTGCAGCCCCTGACAGCCGGCCTCTTCCAGCCGTTCCTGCCAGTTTCTGGGAATGGCTTCTGTATTCAGGGCACGGGTGACATGTGGCAGATGGGTGCAGCAGGCGTGCAGGGCGTGAATATTGAAACTGCTGAGAATCAGCGGCTGCTCAAAGGGAACGGCTTCCAGGGCACGGGCGATGGCCCAGACGGTTTCCGATTCGCGCCCCGGCGTGGGTTTTACTTCCAGATTCAGTGCCAGCTCAAGGTGATTGGCCAGCGTCAGCAGATCGGTCAGCGCCAGCATTTTCTGGCCGGCAAATTCCGCGGCAAACCAGCTGCCACAATCCAGTGATTTCAGTTCCGCCAGGCGCTTGAGAATAACCAGCCCGTTACCATTGCTGCAGCGCTGCAGGTCATGGTCATGGTGGATGACAGCAAAACCGTCGGCGCTGATGGTGACGTCCACTTCTGCCCAGCGGGCACCGTGGCGGGCCGCCAGGGAAATTGCCGCTTCGGTATTTTCCGGTGCGTGACCACTGGCACCGCGGTGAGCAACTACCGGGGTGATGAATTCATAGGCGGAAATAATCTGCGGAGGGCGCGAGCTGGGCATGTCAGAATCCTGAACAGCAGAATACAGCAGGGTGGCCGCATGGCGGCTGGTTACCTTACAGGGAAATCCGGCTCCAGTGACGGCCTTTCCAGATAGCCCCGTAAATCAGCGATAAGGTAATACGCTGCAGGCCCTGAAGCAACCAGATTCCGAGCAGCCCGAAACCAGCAATGGGACCAACCAGAAACGCCAGTGGCAGCAGCACACACCACTGCATCAGCAGGTTAATGCGCATGACCTGCTGACTGGCGCCGGCGCCCAGCAGGGCCTGGGTCAGCACCATGGCGGTGACTTCAAAGACGATATTGATGCCGGTAATACGCAAAGGGGTGCTGCCCAGCGCAATCAGGTGCTCGTGAGGGGTGAACAGGCGGAGCACATACTCAGGAAACAGCCACAGCGGCAGTCCGAACAGTGCCATGATCAATACGGCCACGCGCACTACCTCCCACCCCCAGCGGTACGCATCCTGCCGTTCTTCCCGCCCCAGAGCGTGGCCGACCAGACTGGTGGCGGCCATGCCAAGACCAACCGCCGGCAGGATCATCAGCAGAGCCAGACTGATCAGGATATGGCCGATCGCCTGCTCCTGAGTGCCGACCTGGCCAATGATCCAGAACAGGACGCCGTTGCCCAGGGCAAATAATGTCTGCTGAGTGGAGTTGGGCACAGTCAGACGCAGAATGGACGTCATGGTGGCCCGGCTGACTCCGGTTGTCGCCGCAAAGCGGGCGCGGTGGCGGCGGAAGGTCTGCCAGTAATACAGGAAACAGCCAAAGAACATGGCAATGGAGGTTCCCATGCCGGAACCGACGGCACCGAAGCCCTCCCAGCTGCCAACGCCAAAAATCAGTACCCAGCTGACGGCGATATTCACCAGATGCATGACCAGCAGGGTATAAAGATAGGTTTTGCCTTCGCCGAGGCCATTCCAGAAGCCCCGGAAAACAAAGTTCATACCGACCGCGATGGTTGCCAGCGTGCGCCATTCGAAATAGGGAATGGCGATGGCGGTCACCTGCGGGTCCGGATTAAACAGGGGGATAAACCAGGGCGCAGCAAGGTAACACAACAGGGTCAGGGGCAGACCCACCAGAGCTGCCAGCTGCAGTCCGGCAAGCAGGGGTTCGGTGAGGTTCTGCCGCTGGCCGGCGCCATAGCGGCGGGCAACCAGCGCCTGGACACCGGCCGACAGACCCATAACAACCGATACCGTAATAAAAGTGGCGTAAGCGCCGATGCCGACGCCGGCGAGGGCGTTATCGCCGAGACGGCCAACCATGGCGGCATCGACCAGATTGATCACGCTCTGCGACAGCATGCCGCCGATGATGGGGATGCTGATGGTCAGGATGTGCTGCAGTCTGCCGGGCTCAATCCTGAGCAGGCGACCGGTCAGAAATAACCAGCTTCTGGCAGACAACAGGCTCATAGCACCTCAGCGGTCATAGCTGAGGTGAGGGGCGACCCAGCGCTCCATTTCTTCCATGGACAGACCTTTGCGTGCGGCAATGTCGGCAACCTGATCACGGTCGATTTTCCCCAGACCAAAGTATTTTGCTTTCGGATGGGAGAAATACCAGCCACTGACTGACGCTGCCGGCGTCATGGCATAGCTTTCGGTCAGGCGCACACCGGTGGCCTGCTCGGCATTCAGCAGGCGGAACAGGGTGCCTTTCTCGGTATGATCCGGGCAGGCCGGATAGCCGGGCGCCGGACGGATACCCTGATAACTTTCCTTGATCAGCTCTTCGTTGGAACAGGTCTCATCGGCGGCATAGCCCCACAGATCCTTACGCACAATTTCGTGCATGCGTTCAGCAAACGCTTCGGCCAGACGGTCCGCCAGTGCCTTGATCATAATGCTGTTGTAGTCATCGTTCCTGCTGTCGAAATCTGCGGCCAGCTCTTCCGTGCCAATGCCGGTGGTCACCACAAACCCGCCGATGTAATCCGGCTTACTGCCTTCCGGTGCAATGTAGTCAGCCAGCGAGTAATTGGGCTGATCATTTGGTTTGTCGGCCTGCTGACGCAGCTGGTGCAGGACCGCCAGTTCCTGCGAACCATCTTCACTGAATACGACAATATCATCTGCGCCACGGCGTTGTGCCGGCCACAGACCGACCACGCCTCTGGCGGTGAAGAGTTTTTCGTCAATGATGCGCTGCAGCATTTTCTGCGCATCGTTGAACAGGCTGGTCGCCGCTTCGCCGACAATTTCATCGTCCAGGATGCGCGGGTATTTACCGGCCAGTTCCCAGGACATAAAGAAAGGTGTCCAGTCGATGTAGTTGGCCAGCTCAGCCAGATCGAATGCTTCGTAGGTGGTGATGCCGAGTTTTTTCGGCACTGGCGGGGTGTAATTATCCCAGTCGCCATTGAACGGGTTGGCGCAGGCTTTGTCGTAGGGCAGCAGCGCCTTGGCTTTGCGGTTGGCATTGCGTTCGCGCACCGCCTGATATTCTTCGCGGCGCTCGGCAATAAAGGCCGGTTTCGCTTCAGGGGTGACCAGCTTCTGGGCCACACCCACCGCGCGGGAAGCATCGGCCACATAAACGGCAATATCGTTCTGATATTGCGGTTCAATTTTAACCGCAGTATGGGCCTTGGAGGTCGTGGCACCACCGATCAGCAGCGGCAGGTGGAAGTCCAGGCGCTGCATTTCGCGGGCGACGTGTACCATCTCATCAAGCGACGGCGTGATCAGGCCGGAGAGGCCGATAATATCGACATTTTCTTCGCGGGCAGTTTTCAGGATTTTTTCTGCCGGCACCATAACCCCGAGATCGATAACCTCGAAGTTATTACACTGCAGCACTACGCCAACAATGTTTTTACCGATGTCGTGCACATCGCCTTTGACGGTTGCCATCAGAACCTTACCCTGGGATTCTGATTTGCCGTCTTTTTCCGCCTCGATATACGGCAGCAGGTAAGCCACGGCCTGTTTCATGACGCGGGCACTTTTCACCACCTGGGGCAGGAACATTTTACCGGAACCGAACAGATCGCCGACCACGTTCATGCCATCCATTAATGGCCCTTCAATTACCTCGATCGGCCGCGGGAACATCTGCCGCGCTTCTTCAGTGTCTTCCTCGACGTAGGCATTGATGCCTTTGACCAGTGCGTGCGTCAGGCGCTCGGCCACCGGCAGCGAGCGCCATTCTTCGTTTTCTTTTTCCTGCACACTGCCATCGCCGCGGTATTTTTCGGCAATTTCCAGCAGGCGATCGGTGGCATCGGCGCGGGTGTTCAGGATGACGTCTTCAACGCGGTCTTTCAGCTCGGCCGGCAGATCATCATAAACCGCCAGCTGACCGGCGTTGACGATCCCCATGCTCATGCCATTTTTAATGGCGTAGTACAGGAATACCGAGTGAATGGCTTCACGTACCGGTTCGTTGCCGCGGAAGGAAAAGGAAACGTTACTGACACCACCGGAAATTTTGGCGTGCGGCAGATTTTCAGTGATGTATTTACAGCTGTTGATGAAATCAACCGCATAGTTGTTATGTTCGTCGATGCCGGTGGCAACGGCAAAAATATTCGGGTCGAAAATAATATCCTGCGGCAGAAAGCCGACTTCATCCACCAGAATGTGGTAAGAACGCTCGCAGATTTCATTTTTGCGCGCTTCGGTGTCTGCCTGGCCGCTTTCATCAAAGGCCATCACCACTACGGCGGCGCCATAGCGCATGCAGCGTCTGGCTTTGGCAACGAATTCTTCCTTGCCTTCTTTCAGGCTGATGGAGTTCACCACAGCCTTGCCCTGAATGCATTTCAGGCCGGCTTCAATGATCTCCCATTTGGACGAGTCGACCATGACCGGAACGCGGGCAATATCCGGTTCGGCGGCAATCAGATTCAGATAGCGGACCATGGCCGCTTCAGAATCCAGCATGCCTTCGTCCATATTGATATCAATAATCTGTGCGCCGTTTTCCACCTGCTGGCGGGCGACTTCCAGGGCCTCTTCGTAATTTTCTTCCTTGATCAGGCGTTTGAAGCGGGCAGAGCCGGTCACGTTGGCCCGTTCGCCAACGTTGACGAACAGGCTGTTCTCATCAAAGTTAAACGGCTCCAGACCGGACAGGCGGCAGGCCGGTTTGATCTGCGGAATGACCCGTGGCTGGTGTTTGCTGACCGCCTCAGCAACGGCACGGATGTGGGCCGGGGTTGTACCGCAGCAGCCGCCGACAATGTTCAGGAAGCCGGAAGCGGCAAACTCTTCAACAATCTCTGCCATCTCAGCTGCCGACTGGTCGTATTCGCCGAACTCATTCGGCAGGCCGGCATTCGGGTGGGCGGAGACAAAGGTACTGACTTTGTTCGACAGTTCTTCCACGTGTGGGCGCAGTTCTTCGGCACCCAGTGCGCAGTTGAGACCGACCGACAGTGGGCGGGCGTGTGCCACGGAATTCCAGAAAGCTTCGGCGGTCTGCCCGGACAGGGTGCGGCCGGAGGCGTCAGTAATGGTGCCGGAGATCATGATCGGCAGTTCTTCGCCGCGCTGCTCGAATACTTCCTGCGCGGCATAAATTGCCGCTTTGGCATTCAGTGTGTCAAAAATCGTTTCGATCAGAATCAGATCGGCGCCACCGTCCATCAGACCTTCAGTCGCTTCGATGTATTCATTGACCAGCTGATCAAAGGTGACGGCGCGGAAACCCGGATCATTAACGTCCGGTGAAATTGAGCAGGTTTTACTGGTCGGACCAAGCACGCCGGCAACATAACGCGGAATACCGGTTTCTGCTTCAATTTCATCCGCTACACGACGGGCGATTGCTGCTGCTTCGCGGTTGAGCTCCGGGACCAGATCTTCCATCTGATAGTCCGCCTGGGAAACCCGGGTGGAGTTGAAGGTGTTGGTCTCGACGATATCGGCACCGGCCAGATAATACTGGCGGTGGATGCCGGCGATAATGTCGGGCTGAGTCAGGACCAGCAGGTCGTTGTTGCCTTTGACCTCCTGTGAAATGTCCGCAAAACGCTGGCCGCGGTAGTCCTTTTCTTCCAGCTGATGGGACTGAATCAGCGTCCCCATACCGCCATCCAGAATGTGAATGCGGTCTTTCAGGTTGGATTTCAGCCGCTCAATCCGTTGCTGGCGGTCTGCGTTACGGGAAGTGTTGTTCTGACTCATAAAAAACGGCTGATTCAACGGTAAAAAGGGCGCCGGATTGTACCAGAGCGCGAACCGCTTGTCTTATCCAAGCAAACTGCTCTGGTATTGCGCTGCTGCTGCCATGGTTTACAATGAGCGCAGTTAATTGAGGTACAGATTATATGACAACCTATGTAACCATCACCCCGGATGCTGAAGATTATCTGGCACAGTTGCTGGAGAAGCAGAACGTGGAAGGGATGGCGGTGCGCGTGTTTATTACCCAGCCGGGTACCAAATACGCAGAAACCTGTCTGGCATACTGCCGTCCGGAAGAAGTGCATGAATCCGATGAGCTGCAGCAGATGGACAAGCTGCGGGTGTTTGTGGAGGCGATGAGCATTCCTTATCTGGATGAAGCGGTGATCGATTTTGCCAAAGACCGCATGGGTGGTCAGCTGACGATCAAGGCGCCGAATGCCAAGATGCCGAAAGTTACCGACGACAGTCCGGTGGAAGAGCGCATCAACTACCTGCTTTACACCGAAATCAATCCGGGCCTCGCCTCACACGGCGGTGAAGTCAGCCTGGTTGAATTCACTGATGATGGCATCGCCATTCTTAAATTTGGCGGTGGCTGCCAGGGTTGCAGTGCCGTTGATATGACACTGAAAGACGGTGTTGAAGCTTCCCTGGTGGCAAAGGTCCCGGAAGTGCAGGGGGTGCGCGACGTCACCGACCATACGCAGACCGATAATGCGTACTTCCGCTGATCGCTGAGACCACAAAAAAGCCTGCTTGATGCAGGCTTTTTTGTGGTCAGAGAAAGCTGTTAATCACTACGCCGATGCGGTATTCATCGGCGCCGCTCTGCTGAATGCGACATACCGTCACATCCGCTTCCAGCGGAGTGGTGTAACCGCCACCACTGGACACCACCAGCCGGCCGGCCGTATCGAGTGGAATGGGTTCGAAATGCTGCAGCTGAACGCCGCTGCTGCTGAGATCCAGGCAGGTCAGTTCATAGGTGCGACCATCAGTCAGTGTCAGTACTGCCGGGGCGGATACCTGCATGCGGATGTATCCCCGTTTTTCCTGATAGTTTCTGGCCAGACTGTTCATGGGCGTTCTCCTTATTGGTATGACCCGATGCTAGCACCGGTGACTATTTTTTGTACATTGAGAAAAATTCAGCATTCTTTATGCCAGGACCAAGAAGAATTAATAATTTAACTGGCGTTAATTACTCCCTTTAACCCGGGGGTGCCATGCGACAAAGATAGGAATCCCGGCTTTGTGATCACAGGGATTGCAAGGGCAGTCGGATGGCGTTAGTGTTCGCCCCATTACGCGAATTCCGGGAGTAGCAGATGGCCGCGAGTGTGCTGGTCATTGATGATGATTCTGCTGTACGTGACAGTATGGTTGCCTATCTGGACGACTCAGGCTATCAGGTGTTTTCTGCTGAAACGGCTGCTCAGGCACTGCAGCTGCTTGCGGCAGAGGCTGTTGACGCCGTTATCTGCGATCTGAAAATGCCGGGCATGCATGGTATCGAGCTGCTTGAGCGCATTAAGCGCGACCGCCCGGCAATGCCTGTCGTGGTCGTATCCGGCGCCGGCGTCATGGACGATGTTGTCCGTGCCCTGCGTCTCGGTGCGGACGACTTTCTGGTCAAACCCATACTGGATATGGAAGTGCTGCAGCATGCGCTGGAAAAAGCGCTGCAGCGGGCACGTCTGGAAGCGGACAATCAGGCTTACCGGGACCATCTGGAAAAGACCAATACCGAGCTTAAGCGCGGCCTGGATGAGCTGCGCAGTGATCAGCAGGCCGGGCGTCAGGCGCAGCTGCGCATGTTGCCGGACGAGCTGGAACATGATGGCATCGTCTGCGAACACCGGATTTTCCCGTCACTGATGCTGAGTGGTGATTTTCTCGATTACTTTGAACTCGGTGATCACAAGCTGGCTTTTTATATCGCCGATGTTTCCGGACACGGGGCTTCGTCTGCTTTCGTGACTGTGCTGCTGAAAAATCTGACTTATCGTCTGCGGCGCAATATGCAGCGCGGCTCAAGCAACGATCTGATCTTTCCGGCGCAGGTATTGGCCAGAACCAATTCCGAGTTGCTGGCTTCCGAACTGGAAAAGCACCTGACCATGTTTTATGGCGTGATTGATACCCGTGAGCTGACACTGAAATACAGCGTCGGCGGTCACTTTCCGATGCCGGTACTGCTGGATGGTAACGGCGCGGAGTTTCTGACCGGGCGCGGCATGCCGGTGGGACTGTTCCGCGAAGCACAATATGAAGAGCATGAGATTCAGTTGCCGGAAGCCTTTGCGCTGCTGCTGTTTTCTGACGGAATACTGGAAATCATGCAGGAAGCGACCTTGAATGATAAAGAAGCCCTGTTACTTAAGGTGGCGGCCATGAGTCACGGAGATCTCAATACCATCAGTCACCGGCTGGGTGCCGGCGAACTGACCGAAGTGCCTGACGATATTGCCCTGATGGCTGTGCGCCGGGGGGCGGTATGAGATCAGGTCATGTGCAGGTGGCTTTCTGTCGTGGCGTGCATGTTATCCGCCTGATCGGTGACGTGCGCCTCAATCTGTGCTCAGCGCTTGAGCAGTATCTGGATGGCATTCTCGCTAACCCGGATTTTGATAACGTTATTATTGATCTGTCGCTGGCGGACGGTGTCGACAGTACGACGTTGGGGCAGATGGCCAAGATCAGCATCGTCTGCCGTGAACGCTTCGGCATTACGCCAACCATTGCCAGTCCGAATCCGGGTATTACCAAAATTCTGCTCAGCATGGGCTTCGATCAGGTGTTTCATATCATTGATGAACCGTTTGCGGATGAGGCTGAATTCCGTGACTGGGCGGCAGATGCACTGGATGAAGATGAAGCGCGGCGGCAGGTGATCGCTGCGCACCGTGTACTGATGAGTCTTAACGATAAAAATAAAGACGCATTCCGGGAACTTGTCGATTCACTGGAATCCGATCAGTCCTGACCCTGTTTTATATTCAGAAAGCCTGAGGGGGCCTTGTGGCTATTCAATCAGCAGCCGTCATCGGCGGCGGAAGTTTTGGTACCGTGGTGGGGAATATCCTCGCTGACAACGGTATCCGGACCACACTCTGGCTGCGCAACGAAGACGCAGCGGCGGAAATTAACGATCAGCATACCAATGAGCAGTATCTGCCCGGCCGTGAACTGAATCCGGCACTGACAGCGACGACGTCACTGCAGGAAGCTGTCAGCGGCGCCGAAGCCATTTTTGTTTCCGTGCCGAGTAAGTCGGTACGCCAGGTTATGGAATCCGTGTGTCAGTGGCTGACGCCGGATCAGGCGCTGATCAGTACCACTAAAGGTATTGAAGCCGACGGCTTTAATCTGATGAGCCAGGTGCTGGCCGAGCTGTGTCCGGACAATCCGATTGGCGTGCTGAGTGGTCCGAACCTGGCCAAGGAAATCGCCAAAAGAGAACTGGCGGCAACAGTAATTGCGAGTGGAAACAGTGACTTACGGCGTAATGTTCAGGAAGCTCTGAGCTGCAGTTACTTCCGTGTGTATGCCTCCAACGACCTTTACGGGGTTGAACTCGGCGGGGCACTGAAAAACATCTATGCCATTGTCTCCGGCTTTGTCGCCGCGCTCGGCATGGGTGAGAATACCAAAGCCATGATCATCACCCGCTCACTGGCTGAGATGAGCCGTTTTGCGGTCGCTCAGGGCGCCAATCCGCTGACCTTTCTCGGCCTGGCCGGCGTCGGGGACCTGGTGGTGACCTGCATGTCTCCGCTGAGCCGCAATTACCGCGTGGGTTTCGCTATCGGCGAAGGAAAAACGCTGGAGCAGGCCGTGGATGAGTTAGGCGAAGTGGCCGAAGGTGTTAATACCTTGCGTTATGTCAGGGCAAAAGCAGCAGAATCGAGTATTTATATGCCCCTGGTGATGGGTGCCTATGAAGTACTGTTCAATGGCGCCGATCCCAGGGTTGTTGCTCAGGGGTTGATGACCGGTGAGCATGCGTCTGATGTTGAGTTCGCTCTGCCACGCCACGAAATATGAGACGGGTTCGCCGCAACCTGAAATGAGTAACCAAATTCATGAGGTCAGTCATGAACGATTTTAAAGAAAATGTCGCATCAGACGCTTTCTGGCTGAAAACGCTGTATATCGCATTATTCTTTCTCGTTTACCGGGTACTGGATCTGGTATTGCTGGTAATTACGGTGGTGCAGTGGTTCTTCCGCCTGTTGTCAGGGGAACCCAATGCATCACTGGCGGAGTTTGGCGCCGCGCTGGGCATTTATATTGAGCAGATAGTGCATTATCTGTCGGGTGCCAGCGACGAAAAACCTTATCCGTTTCAGGACTGGCCGGGCACAAAATAACAGGTTGTCCGAGTGAAAATTTACATTGTCCGACATGGTTCTGCGGAAGCAGGGGCTGTGCAGGATCAGGGTCGTGGGCTTACCGGTCGCGGCCTGCAGCAGGCCGCCGGTGCCGGGCGCTGGCTGGCTGATCAGGTGGGTGGCACGGATGTACGCCTGCTCAGCAGTCCGTACAAGCGGGCAGCGCAGACGGCTGACGCTATTGCCAGGGCCTGTGGCCTGACAGCAGAAACTGACGCAGGTCTGATACCTGATGCCGATGTCACTGAGCTGGCGGCATCATTTACCGCCAGTGCGCAGGATTTTATTCTCGTATCCCACCTGCCGCTGGTCGGACGCCTCGCCGCGCTGCTGGTTGATGGCCAGGTTCATGACCAGCCCTGGTCGCCGGCGGAAGTCTGGTGTCTGGAAGGGGATATCGCCGCGGCCGGATGCATGTCAGTAGCCGGAGTCTGGTATCCGGTACTGGACGGTATCTGACCGCCGACCGCAGTCCTGCCTCTTGTACAGTCCCGTTCGTGCGGTTACCTTGACCGCCTGTTAACGGGCTGTACTTCCTGAATGAACGAAATTCTGCACTTTTCCCATGCCAATGGCTTTCCTGCTCCCTGCTACCGTGTGTTACTGAACCGGCTGGCGGAGTTCTGCGACGTGCGCAGTATCGACCGGCTGGCACACAACCCTGTATATCCGGTGACTGATAACTGGCAGCAGCTGAAAACCGAGCTGATCCATTATTTTGAGCACAATTACCGCCGCCCGGTTATTGCCGTCGGTCATTCCCTTGGTGGCCTGCTCAGCCTGATGGTTACTGCTGAGCGTCCGGATCTCGTCAGGGCCCTGATTATGCTGGATGCGCCGGCATTAACCCCGGTGCAGGCGCGCGGGCTGCAGCTGATGAAGTGGCTGCGCATGGCCGACCGTATTACGCCGGCAGGACGGACCGAAGGGCGCCGCCGGCAATGGTCATCGACGGAAGAAGCCCGGCATTATTTTTCTGGCAAATCCCTGATGAAGCACTTCGATCCACGTTGCCTGCAGGATTACGTTGACTATGGTACCGAGCAGAACGGGCAGGGTGTTACGCTGCGCTTTGACCCGGACATCGAAATGCAGATTTACCGCACTATTCCTCATGATCTGATTCTACGCACCCCCCTGACCGTTCCGGCGGCCGTTATCGGCGGCGAAGACAGTAAAGTATTCCGCCGGGTCAATGGCGCCTGGATGCACAGCCGGCTGGGCATGAAAGTACGCTGGCTGCCGGGGACGCACATGTTTCCGCTGGAACACCCCGATCAGACCGCCGATACCATTCACCAGCTGCTGGGGCAGATGTTATGACTCAATCGATCCGTTCAGAACCTGTCACTATCCGTTGCCGTTATGGTGAGCTGCGGGGGCTCGATACGGGTAATCCGTCCGGACCACTGCTGCTCTGCCTGCATGGCTGGCTGGATAATGCCGCCAGCTTTGTCCGTCTGACCCCCGGCCTGAGTAATTACCGCCTGCTGGCGCTGGATCTGCCCGGTCACGGCCATTCTGACTGGCTGGGTGATGGCGGGGACTACAGTATCTGGTCATCAACCGAAGTCCTGTATGACGTGCATGAGGCTCTGGCCGGGGGGAATCAGCCGCTGATTATTATCGGCCATTCCATGGGGGCAGCGGCGGGAATGTTGTTTGCCGGTGCCTTTCCGGAAAAAGTCAGCGCCTTTATTGCGCTGGATGCGGTCGGGCCACTGACGACCACGGCGAAACTGGCCCCACAGCAGCTGGCGGATGCCGTGGTCAGCCGCCGCCCGGGCCGGCGCAGCCGTTCTTACGCCACGACCGGAGAGGCACTGCAGGCGCGCCTGCGCCAGAATCAGGAACTCAGTGCTGACTGCATCCGGCCGGTCACTGAGCGTAATCTGGTCAGCGAAGGTGACGCCGTTTTCTGGCGTACCGATCCGCGCCTGCGTGATGCTTCAAAAGTGCGCCTGACGGAAGAGCAGGTGCAGGCCTTTATCGGCCGTATTGCGGCACCGGCACTGGTTGTACGCGCCGCTGATGGTCTGATTCCTGAGGCCTTTTTTCATTCCCGGCTGCCATTCTTCCCGGCGGTGGAGTTCCGCACATTGCCGGGGCATCATCATTTTCACCTTGATGCGGCAACCGCGCCGGCGGTGGCGGCACTGATTACGGAATTTCTGGAGGGGATCGGCTGATGTGGTTACGTCAGAGCCTGTGGTTTGCGGTATTGATCTGTGCCCTGGTGGGGTCGCTCACGGCCGGCTGGCTGATACAGGCGGCGGGAAATTATCACTACAGTTTCTGGTATGACTGGTACGATATCGGCGCCCATATTGAGCGTTTCGGCCCGCAGAACCGCTATATCCACGGACTGGAAGACCTCAGCAAAGACGAACATGTGCGTTTGTTCAATGAAATCAGCGTGGCGGTACATCATCAGGGGCAGGGGCTGGAGTATATCCGCTTTGTCAGCGATGGCGTCAGCCGGCCATTGCTGCACCACGCTGAAATCGTTCACCTGCAGGATGTGGCCAACCTGATCGATATTCTGCTGCCGGCCGGGGTGGGTATGGCCGTGTTTGCCATCATTGCCGGCCGTGGTTTGCTGCGGCGCCGGGTGTTTCCTGACTGGCGCCGACAGGGTGCTCTGCTTGGTGGTCTGGCAATCCTGCTGACGGCAATATTGCTGATTGCCGGGCCGAAAAGCGTGTTCTATCAGCTGCACGTCTGGATCTTCCCGGATAATCACCAGTGGTTTTTCTACTATCAGGACTCCCTGATGAGTACGCTGATGAAAGCCCCGTTACTGTTTGGCGGTATCGGCGCGGCCATCGCTGCGGGCGGCATACTGATTTATGCCGCACTGCTGGGGCTGCTGATACTGTGGCAACGGCGGGTGATGCGCTGATCAGAAGGGTGCAGGGCAGACGATGCTGAGCAGCTCGCCGGTAACCGGGTGGGTAAAGTCCAGGTCGCGGGCATGTAGCAGCATGCGCGCTTCGCTGGCGGCGCTTTCCGGCGCGTAAAACGGGTCGCCGACAATGGCGTGACCCAGGTTGAGCATATGCAGGCGCAGCTGATGCGAACGGCCGGTTTTCGGATAGAGCTCAACCCGGGTATTGGTGTCAGTCTGTTCCAGTTTCTTCCAGCGCGTCAGTGCGTAGCGGCCATTGATATGGCTGATTTTCTGCAGTGGCCGGTTCGGCCAGTCGACGCAGATCGGCATATTGATACAGCCGTGAGAACCTTTCAGCTGGCCAATCAGTACGGCCTCATACACTTTACGCGTCAGCTGTTTCTCAAACTGCTGCTGCACATTGGTCAGCGCGGCCTTGTTGCGCGCGTAAACAATAATACCCGAGGTATCCATGTCCAGCCGGTGGATAATATGCAGTTCGCCGAACTCGGCCTGCAGGCGTGAGAACGCGGAATCTTTGTTGTAACGACCGGGCACACTGAGTAGTCCGGCAGGCTTGTTTAGGATGATGATATCGTCATCAGCCAGAATAATATCGGCAGTGGTCATTCGGGGTAATTATGTTTTTTCAGCAGCGATTGGTAAGTGCCGTCTTCACGGATAAGGCGCAGACCGGTGTTGAATGCTTCAATCAGCAGCTCCGGAGCGTAATCCGGATCGCCGGCCTGAACGCGCGCGATAGTAACATGAAGGTCGCGGGTGACCAATGGCGTCTCCAGCATCACCAGATGCGAGGCAATTGCCGGCTTGCTGTCCAGTTCAACCTGACCGGCCCAGCGGTCAACAAGAGCGGTATCCAGTGCCTTGGCGGCTACGTCGCGGAACATCTGTGAGCAGTAGTCACGTTCACTGACGACAAACAGTGAATCCAGCCAGGCCGCGATATCACCGAAATCGACATCATCGTAGACGCCAAGGCGGTAGCCCTTGTTGTGCACGAAGGCCGCCAGGCTGTCCTGATCGGTGAAATCCAGCGGATCGTCGGGGCGTTTCACCAGTACCAGCTGGTTGGTCAGGTAGGGCTCGGAATAGAGCAGTTCCACCGGGGTGGACTGCCCCTGCCAGGCGGCAATATCACCGGCGATTCCGCCTTTGCTGATCATCTGCTGCAGCATTGAGGTGGAGCCGAAGACAAATTCAGCCCGGTAGCCGGTACGGGCATAGGCGCTGCGTACAATGTCGGCGACCAGTCCCTGTTCCGGCAGGGTTTTACCGCTGTAAGGTGTCCAGCTGTGCGCACCGAGGCGGACCACCGGCGCTTCGCTGTGGTATTCATCTGCGAGGCGGGAGATGGCCTGCGCCAACCCCATTTCATCAATGGTGTGGCCAACCTGATCGCGGAAGCTGCGGATCAGGCTGATGCCTTCAATCACCACATCGTACACTTTCCATTGATTGCTGTTCAGGTACAGGCGGTAATCGACGCTGACCGGCTGACTGCCATCGTTACGACTGATCTGACTTTGCACGATGGCTTTGGTGGCATCGTCGTTATAGCGGGCAGGGAAGAAGAGGATGGCTTCACCGTCGTAGGCGCGGAAGGCACCGGCATAGGTGCGGATGACCTTTTCCTGAAAGGATTCAAGAAAGCTCTGCTGCTGAGCTGTTGAAGCACGTTTCCAGAATTTGCCCAGCACCCGGCGGGCCATGTAGGGCGCGTCGACCACCGGCAGGATAATTTCGTGCACCAGCTGTTCGAGGTAATAGTCATGGCGCTGAACCAGCGACTGATCACGGATCAGGCGGCTGGTCATCTGCGTTGCCGCCTGTTCAATCAGGCTTCTGGCCGGATCATTATTCTCTGTGGCGGCATGTGCCGGAAATATCAGACACAGAGCAAACAGGGCGGTCAGGACATGCTTCATGGTGTTCTCAGAATCGGGAGTCAGTTGCAAGACTATACACCCTGGCCTGTTTACGCCATGTGACCGTGACCGCAAAAGTCACTTATCTGACATTTCCGGCAGATTGCGGATCAGCAGCGCTTTGCTCAGGTCGCCCATCGGGCAGCCTTCCGGTTTGCGGATGCTGACGACAAAACCGGAGCCCGGCGCATCCTCGCGCGGCTGACCATTACGGTCACTGAGGTTATCGAGGGTAAAGGTGGTGTTGCCCTGCGGCGTCATCAGTTCCAGTGAGTCACCGAGCTGGAAGCGGTTTTTAACGTCGAGCAGCAGGTTGTCGCCACGTTCTTCCATCACTTCGGCCACGAATTGCTGGCGGGTGCTGAGCGAAACGCCACGTTCGTAGTTCTGGTACTCATCATGGACATGGCGGCGGAAGAAGCCTTCGGTGTAGCCACGGTTGGACATGTTTTCCAGCGTATCCATCAGGCCCGCGTCAAAGCGGCGTCCGGCCACGGCATCGTCAATGGCCTTGCGGTAGGCCTGTGCCGTGCGGGCCACATAATAATGGGATTTGGTGCGGCCTTCGATTTTCAGCGAATGAACGCCGAGCTCAACCAGCTTTTCAATGTGCTGAATGGCACGCAGGTCCCTGGAATTCATGATGTAGGTGCCGTGCTCATCCTCGAACGCCGGCATGTATTCGTTGTCGCGTCCGCCTTCCTGCAGCAGGAAGATCTTATCGGTCGGCTTGCCACTGCCCAGCGTCGGATCAAACTCATTAACCCCGGCCGGGATAACGTCGCCGGACAGGGTTTCCTGGGCTTCGTGGGCGTCATACTTCCAGCGGCAGGCGTTGGTGCAGGTACCCTGGTTGGGATCGCGGTGATTCATATAGCCGGACAGCAGGCAGCGGCCGGAATAGGCGATGCACAGTGCCCCGTGGACAAATACTTCAATTTCCATTTCCGGGCAGCGCCGCCGTATTTCAGCGATTTCTTCCAGTGACAGTTCGCGCGACAGAATGATGCGGCTGACACCCTGGCGGCGCCAGAATTCGACCGATGCGTAGTTGACGACATTGGCCTGCACAGAGAGGTGGATAACGGTGTCCGGCCAGCGGTCTTTAACCATCATAATCAGGCCGGGATCGGACATAATCAGCGCGTCCGGGTTCATGCCGATCACCGGCTCGATATCGCGCATATAGGTATCAATCTTACTGTTGTGCGGCGCGATATTGCTGGCGACATAAAACTGCTTACCCAGCTCGTGTGCACGGCCAATGCCGTGGGCAAGGTTATCAAGGGTGAAGTCGTTATTGCGCACGCGCAGGCTGTAGCGCGGCTGACCGGCATAGACCGCGTCGGCGCCGTAAGCAAAGGCGTATTCCATGTTGCGGACCGTGCCCGCCGGGGAGAGTAATTCTGGTGTCATGCTGTGCTGATGCCCGGATTCTGAATCGCGGGCATTGTAGCACAAAGGTGGGCCGTATCAGTCGGCGTTCTGTTCAGATTCTTCGGCGTTACCGCTGTCGGCCTCTGGTGCCAGTAGTGGCGTATTGATGGCCTGTTCCAGGCCGGCGGCATTGCTGATAAAGCTGAAGCCGGTTACCTGATAATTATCAATGGTGTAAAGAGTGACAGCGTCGTCCTCGCGGGCCCAGTCGCCGGTCTGGTTTCCAACCTCATCCAGCAGAATGCGGTATGGCTTTTTGCGCAGCGACGGCAGGGCAAACATGCGCGCAATAATGCGCGGCATGCCGCTGATATCGGCAATAAACAGCGCATCATGGGTATCCAGATAATCGTCAGGCTTTTCCGCCAGCATCTCCTCTACAATGTCCTTACCGGACATGTCGTGCGTAAAGAGCACGTAGCGGATGTTGGCCGACATCCGGACCGGCACCTCGTGCTGGTCGCGCAGGCGCAGTTTTTCCATGTCTTCCGGCGCTGCAACAGCAGCGGCTGAGCCCAGCAACAGGGACATCAGAGTCAATGTGGTGGCGGCGGTCTTGAACATATCGGCTCCTTGGGATTTTTACCGGAGTGTAGCCTGATACGGCTGCTTGATGCGACTTATTCCGCAAGACCGAACAGGCTGGCGTCAGCCTCACTGAGCCAGCGGAAGTAGGCGGCCGGCAGTGGCCGGCTGGCAGTGTCGCTGAGCAGTGAGTCAAGTTCACTGTTCAGGCTTTGCCAGTAGTGACGCAGGTCGGAGGTTTCTCCGCCAAGGGCGTCCATTTCGTCATACAGCTCGGCCACGGCGCCGGTCAGCAGTTCCGTATCATCGCACTCCGGATCGAACAGCGCTTCCGTAGCGCTGTACAGAGCGCCCAGTGTCAGCTGCACAATGCGGTAGTTGAGTGAATCTTCTTCCGGCTGATCGTCTTTCCAGTCGCAGAAAGCATCGAAGAAACGCAGCAGATTGCTTTCTGATTTCAGTTCACCCCGCAGGTAAGCCTGAAGCTTCTGTCTCAGCTTCAGGAAGGGTGTGCTGTCGAGCTGCTGACCGTCACACCAGAGCAGGATGTGTGGGGTGTTCAGGGTGGCAATCATCAGGCTGAAAGCTGAGCGTCTGGCAGGTGTGGTCACAATCGGGTTCCGGTAGCAGTAGCAAAGGGCGGAGTATATCGTCTGAATCCGCCAGGGCACCACCGTGCCTTAATCTGCTATTTAGTCCGGCGGTAAGGAATTTCATTATTTTGGCCTAAATTCAATAAATGGATATCGCATATGCCGGTATTGGGTTGGCGGATATGGGTGGTTCCCATAACACTGCGCTACATATAAGTTGATGTCGTTCACAATCCAACGCATTGCTGCTTATCTTTGTTATATATCGTCACCAGATGCCATTTACATTGTCCTTGCAGCGGAATATATATAGGCTACTGTTGAAAATATGTACTGTCTGAAGGTTTATTCCTTATGGAAGACGTTATATTAAGAGCGCGTGATGAAATATCGCTGCGTGGTAAAGTATCGGATATTTCACCCATGGGTATTGAATGCGACGTTGAGCTCAGCGATATGCAACTGCTGCGCAATGATGCCGGGAAATACCGTCAGTTTGATCTTGAAATGACGCTGACCTCTCACAGTGGCCGCTGTTCTGTCAGTGGTTCCGGGGTTGTGTATTCTGTACGCCGGATATCTCAGTCACGCTGCATGGTGACGATCCGTTTCAGCGAAATAGAGCAGAATGGCTACCGGCTTATTTCGGAGCATCTTGCGCCGAATCCGGTTGTTGATCTTGAACAGGTCCGCTCCGTCCGCCAGTCCCGCATGGCATAAAACTCAGCGGACAATCGCCTCATCAGGTAACGCCGCCTGAACAGCAGGCCATTCACTGTCCGGCAGTGCACAATTGAGCCGCACGCCCGTGGCGGTGTAGTCGGCCGACAATATTTCCCCGCCGGCCTGGTCAATCAGTGACCTTACCACGCCATCTGCCTGGAATGAGGTCTCTATGGTGATGTCACTGAACGGAATGTAAGGCATCAGGGCATGGTCACTGCTGAGTACGCTGCGTGCGCACTGGCCGTAGGCACGTTGCAGTCCGCCGGTTCCCAGTTTGATACCTCCGAAATAGCGCACGGCAAACACGGCGCCATTAATCAGCC
Organism: Pseudomonadota bacterium; assembly: GCA_030145845.1. Taxonomy (GTDB): domain Bacteria; phylum Pseudomonadota; class Gammaproteobacteria; order Pseudomonadales; family Oceanobacteraceae; genus Venatoribacter. Next base: position 60,639 of record JAIXHJ010000012.1, on the reverse strand, counting down.
GGTAATGCCGCAGTTGCTTCAGCAGGGGCATACCGGCAGTGCCGGAAGGCTCACCGTCATCACTGAAACCCTCTGCCGGCAACTGTCCGTTATCACTGCTGAAACGGAATGCCCAGGCAATATGACGGGCCTTGGGGTGCTCCTGTTTCAGCAGACCGAGGGCGGCGTGAAATTCTTTTTCGCTGCCGGCCGCTACCAGACGACCGATAAAGCGGCTGCGCTTTTCTTCAAATTCCTCAGTAATCTGGCCGGCGGGTACGCTTTCGCCGGTCATTCAGGCCGCCGGCAGACATAAACGCTGAATTTCGGATGGGACGATACGGTTTTTACCTCACGGAAGTGCTGGCGCAGCAGCGGCAGGTAGGGCAGATGGCGGTTGGCGACCACCGCCAGGCAACCATCCTGATTCAGGTGCTGTGCCGCCTCGGTAAACATGCGCGCCGCAATATCCGTCAGCTGACGATGGCCATCATGAAATGGCGGGTTGCACAGGATTATGTCGGCGGTTTCTGCGACTTCGCTGAGGCAGTCACTCTGCCGCACCGTCAGTGTCAGATCATTTTGTCTGGCATTGTATTCTGCAGATTCGACGGCGGCGGCGGAGTCATCACAGGCAATGACGGTCAGCGCCGGAGCACGACTGGCCGCTGTCAGGGCCAACAGGCCATTTCCGCAACCGAGATCAATCAGTCGTCCGGATTGCGGCAGGACTACCAGATCAAGCAACAGCCGGCTGGCGGCATCTTCTTTTTCGCCGGAAAAAACACCAGGCAAGGCCGACAGGTGCAGGCCATCTCCGCTGCCGTAGCTGCGCCATGCCGGGCGGGGCGCAGCCTGCCAGCCGCGCAGGCGCATCAGGCGGGCTTTACGTTCAATGCGCAGTTGCTGGTATCCGGCGCTGTTCTGCTGCAGGCGCTTCAGCCAGCTGACGGGGATGTGTTTCGCCATGCCGGCAAGCAGTATTTCAGCCTCCGGGGCGGCATTGCTGATGCGATCCAGCCAGTGGCACAGCTGATCCAGTGCTTTTGGCATGCGCAACAGCACCTGCTGAGTGCCGGCTGCGGTCTCTGTCAGGCTGGTCAGTGTGCGCCCGGCGGCCGGCGGCAATTGGTTCAGTGTCAGGTTGTGATCCCAGGAACGTCTGGCGCTGAAGCTGTCAGACCAGAGCGTCGCGGACGGAAAGGCACAGGCGAGAGCGCCAAACCGGTCATTGATAATCACTTTTGCTGCCGCGGGATCGGCACTGGCGATCAGGTAATCGTCAGCAGCATCCCGTGGCAGGGCAACGTGATCGGGCAGTGGCGGAAAACATTCCAGCAGAAGGTTGTCGGTTGGCAGGGTGGGCATCAGTAAATATCGTCAAAATCTTTACTGTCCAGCTGATCCAGCAGTGAACCTTTCTTTTTCGTCTCTTCCGCGGTCAGTTCAGTTTCCTGTGCCGGCACTTTTTCAGCTGCGGTCTGCTGAACCTGCTGCTCACGGGCTTCCGGGTGCTCCTGCAGGTATTTTTCATAGACAGACAAACTGCGGTTCTTGACGCGCTTGCCTCCCTGTCTGTCATGACCGGCAGCCCGGGCCTCGCGTTTGAACTTGGATACGCTGCCGGTTTTGGTTTTGTGTATGCGCTTCAGGGAGCGGGTTTTCTTTATGCGGGACATGATGATTACTGTGCAGAAATGAGGGCTTATTTTACCTCAGGGGCGGAATGCCACGCCAGCCATTTACTTTCTGTGCTGAGCCGCTAGTGTGTGCAGCTTTTCCCGCTGCGGTATCTGCCGATGAATGCTCCGACCATCTGGATGTCACTCGAAATCACTCTGCCGGTATTTATGATCGTACTGGTTGGCATTCTGCTGCACTGGCGGGGTATGGTGGATGATGCGTTCGTGGCAGTGTCGTCGCGGCTGGTGTTCTCTGTCACCTTGCCGGTATTGATGTTCCGCGCCATCGTCACCGCCGATATGAACCTGACGGCGCATGCTGATTTCGTCATATTTGCCTGCAGTGCAGCGGTTGCTGCGTTTCTTGTGGCTGCCGTCTGGGCGCGTCTGATACAGGTACCGCAGGCGTCCTGTGGGGCATTTGTTCAGGCTGCTTTCCGCTCGAATCTCGGCATTGTCGGCCTGGCGTTATGTGTTGCCGCCTATGGTGAAACCGGTGCAGCTCTCGGCGCGCTGCTGCTTGCAGTGGTCACTCCGCTGTACAACCTGATGTCGGTCTGGATTCTTGGGCGCAGCCAGTCACCGGACTGGGGTGCTCAGTTGCTTGCTGTGCTGCGCAATCCGCTGATTGTTGCCATTCTTGCTGCTGTGCCGGTGAAATGGCTGGGCGTGGAGTTGCCTCAGGTGGCGCTGCAGACAGCAGATTATCTGGCCCAGCTGACCCTGCCGCTGGCACTGATTGGCGTGGGAGCCAGTCTGCAGTTCCGGCTGAATGGGCGTCCGGACCCGCTGCTGCTGCAGACGGTTGTGCTCAAACTTGTGCTGCTGCCGGGGCTGGTCGCCGTGGCGGCCTGGTATGCCGGCTTCCGGGGCGCGGAACTTGGCGTTATTGTGCTGATGTTTGCCAGTCCGACGGCGGCGGCCTCGTTTGTGATGGCCAGGGCCATGAAGGGGGATTCACTGCTCACGGCCCGGGCTATAGCGGTCACCACCTGCGGCTCACTGCTGACAATCAGCGGATTTCTCTATATTCTGACCCGGTTGTCGCTGGTATAGTCTGCGGCAGAACACCCCTGATGAATGACTCTTCTTTTAGGATAATGGCAAGGTGAGCCTCTCCCGGAAGCCCAAGCGGTATCTCGTCTATCTGGCCTCGAACTATGAGGGGCTGGAACTCGAACGCTATGAAATAGAACGCCAGCTGGCCCGTCATAACATGATCAATGTGGGTTTCGCCTGTCGTGAAGATGCCAGCCCGTACGACTGGAACCTCTCGCGTTCGCAGATTGAACTGGCTGATATGTTTATTCTGTTACTGGGCGATGCATACGGGCCAATGTCACCGACGGGTATCAGTTACCTGCACCGGGAGTTTGTTCATGCGCGCTCCCTGAATAAGCCGGTACTGGCCTTTATCAAAAATACTCAGCCACAGAAAAGTCAGACTGAGGATCAGCGCCGGCTGGTCGGTTTTCATCGCATTATTGTGCAGCAGACGCCGTACAAGTTGTGGCATCTGCGCGAAGAGCTGATGACACACCTGCGTGCGTCACTCAGCAGTCCTCAGCTGGACCTTGGCGCTGGCTGGGTACATGCCGGCGAGCGCACTGTCGCCGAATTGCCGGTTACGCCTCAGGATGACAAAGAATCGGTCAGCGGTCTGTCAGCCAGTCAGCGCATGGCGCGCAGCCGTCAGGTGGTTAATCTGCAGATTACCGCCAAGGTTTACCAGGGTGGCAACCTGACGCGGGAAGAGGTGCTGCTGCCGGCGCGCATGGATCAACTGCTGCAGGGAATTGGTGCGCCGCTGAAACATGGCGCCAGTGAAGATCGCCTGCGCACCCATCTGGAAACACTGATCACGCCAACAATCCGCACGCAATTACTCAAACGCCATCCGCAGGCTCACGCCGTGGACGATATCCGCCTCAGTAAAGGTCAGTTTCAGCAGTTGCTGCGTCAGTGGCAGGAGTTGGGATCGGTCGTTGCGGGCGGAGAGGGTGGGCGCTCGGTGTGGCGCAGCCAGAACGCCGGCCACGCCTGAGTTATCTTCAGTCCGGCTGCGGCTGGGCAAACTGCCCGAGCAGGGAATTCCGCTGTTCCCATTCATCTTTCATGTTGTCGCACACGGTATTGCAGACATCAAAGATAAACGGCGCACCAATACTGAAATAAGCCATATTGCCTTCCTGTCGGCGGCGCACCAGGCCGTGCGTCCTGAGGGTGGACAGGTGTTTGGATACGTTTGGCTGAGAAGCGCCGGTGGCTTCAACCAGTTCAGACACGGATTTCTCGCCATTCTGCAGCTGATGCAGAATGCGCAGGCGCATCGGATCGGACAACAGACGAAAGCGCTGTGCGATCAGCTCCAGCATCTCATCTGACATAATATCTGGCATACAGGGTCTCCATGATCAGAGCAGGTATTTTATGCTATATCAGAACCCAAAAATATAACCATGTACTTATTCAGTGTAATAAATAATTCTAACGATATTCCGAATGGTTATTCCTGGATCGCATTAGTGCAGGATCCGGACATAGGGCGTATACTGGCGCCGGTTTTTGCGGAGGTGTTATGTACCGGGCGTTGCTGATCTGTTGTGTACTGTTTCTGACAGCCTGTTCGCCATCAGAAGAGGTGTTCCGCATCAGTGGTCCGACCATGGGCACCTCCTATCATATCGCCTGGGTCAGTCAGAAGGATGATTCAGCAGTCCTGAAAGCTGAAATTGATCAGCGCCTGATCGCCATCAACCGCACCATGTCGACGTATGACAGCAGCTCTGAGCTTTCCCTCATCAATCGTGGTCAAACCGCGCCGGACGATGGCGGCTGGATCGCCGTGTCAGCCGATCTGTACGAGGTACTTGCCGATTCACAGCAACTGTATGTGAAATCAGGTGGTCTGTTTGATATCAGTGTCGGGCCACTGGTGAATCTGTGGGGCTTCGGCCCGGACCCGGCTCTGGATGAGGTGCCCGGTGATGAGGCACTGGCAGCCGCGCTGAACAGGACTGGTCTGAATGTTATGTCGCTGCGTCAGAGTCCGCCGGCAATCCGCCTGGCCGAACCACGCTATCTCGATCTTTCTGCTATCGCCAAAGGCTGGGGTGTGGATGACATTGCAGCCTTGCTCGAGTCTCATGGCCTGCACAACTACATGGTGGAAATCGGCGGCGAGATCCGCACGGCCGGTACCAAGCCTGAAGGTGCTGCATGGAAAATAGCCATTGAGCGTCCGACGTCCGCCCTGGCTGAACGTTCCGCAGAGCTGATTATTGAGCCAGGTAACTCAGCCATTGCCACGTCAGGTGATTACCGTAATTATTTTGAGCAGGATGGCGTGCGCTATTCTCACACCATCAACCCCTTCACCGGCCGGCCAATTACGCACCGCCTGGCATCGGTGACCGTATTACATCACTCATCTGCGATGGCTGATGGCTGGGCAACCACTCTCAATGTCGCCGGTCCCGAACAGGGTATGAAGCTGGCTGAGAAGTATGGCCTCAGCGTATTCATGATCGTCCGCGATACGGATGGCTATCATGAACAGGTTTCCAGTCACTTTGCTGAACGTTTTCCTCATTATCTGAATCAGACCTCAGGGTCTCAGGAGTAAGTTATGACCACATTACTGGTTGTGTTCGGTGTCATGCTGGCAATTGTAGCCGCCATGGCCGTTGGTGTTATTTTTGGCCGTAAGCCTATTTCAGGCTCATGCGGTGGTATGTCTGCCATTGGCATGGACAGCGCCTGCGACGTTTGTGGTGGTGACCGCAAAAAATGCGAAAAAGAGAGTGCTGAGGCAGCAAAAAAAGCGGTTTCGGGCCAGTTTTATGATGCGACTAAGCGCTAAGCAGGCGTAACGCGCTATCTCACCTACAATGTAGCTGTATCTGTCAGCCTGATAGCTGGCAGGTTTCATCAGGATGGAATTACGGAGTAATCATATATGACAGATTATCACTACGACGTCGTTGTAATCGGCGCAGGGCCGGCCGGCGAAGGTGCCGCAATGAATGCAGCCAAGAAAGGTAAAAAGGTTGCAGTCGTAGAAGATAAAACCATGGTTGGCGGTAACTGCACCCATCTGGGGACGATTCCATCCAAGGCACTCCGTCATGCGGTAAAACAGATTATTCAGTTCAATACCAATCCGATGTTTCGTGAAATCGGCGAGCCGCGCTGGTTTTCATTTCCCCGTGTACTGAAAAGTGCGGAGAAGGTCATTGGTAAGCAGGTTAAGCTGCGCACCGAGTTTTATGGCCGCAACCGCGTCAGTGTGTATAACGGCAAGGCCCGTTTTGCTGACGCCAATACCATTGATGTTTTTCATGGCGGTCAGACCAATACCCGCCTGCACGCGGATGAAGTGGTAATTGCCACCGGCTCCCGTCCATGGCGCCCGGGTAATATCGATTTTACCCATCACCGGGTCTACGACTCTGACACCATCCTGCATCTGGAACATACACCGCGCACCATGATCATCTATGGTGCCGGCGTTATTGGTTGTGAGTATGCTTCTATTTTTACCGGCCTGGGCGTAAAAGTGGATCTGATTCACCCGGGAGACCGTCTGTTGAATTTCCTTGATGACGAAATCTCTGATGCGCTCAGTTATCACCTGCGTGACAAGGGGGCTCTGATCCGTCATAACGAGCAATTTGACTCGGTTGAAGCCAATGAACGCTACGTTACCATGGTGATGGCTTCAGGCAAGAAAGTGAAAGCGGACGCCTTTCTCTGGGCGGCGGGTCGTACCGGTAATACGCAGGACCTGGGGCTGGAAAACATCGGCCTGCAGGCCAATGCCCGTGGGCAGCTTGAAGTTGACCGCGAATACCGTACAGCGGTAGAGAATGTTTTTGCTGTCGGCGATGTGATCGGCTGGCCGGCACTGGCATCCGCGGCATACGATCAGGGGCGTGCGGCTGCAGCGGTTATTTCCTCACCGGAAGATTTCCGCTTTGTTGATTCTGTGCCAACCGGGATTTACAGCATTCCGGAAATCAGCTCGGTTGGTAAAACCGAACGCCAGCTCACCGAAGAAAAAGTTCCTTACGAAGTTGGTCAGGCATTCTTTAAAAATATTGCCCGTGCCCAGATTACCGGCGAAGGTGTTGGCATGCTGAAAATTCTGTTTCACCGGCAGACGCTGGAAATTCTCGGCATCCACTGCTTTGGTGACCAGGCTGCTGAAATTGTGCACATCGGTCAGGCCATTATGGAACAGAAAGGGGAAGGGAATACGCTGCGTTATTTCGTTAACACTACATTCAATTACCCGACCATGGCAGAGGCCTACCGGGTTGCTGCGCTTAACGGTCTGAACCGGTTGTAATTACATCCAATAAAAAAGCCGCCACCTGGCGGCTTTTTTACAGCCAGGTGTCCAGAATTTTCTGCACCTTATGCAGCACCTCCTGCCATTCATCATGACACTGCGAATCAACAACAATGCCACCGCCGCCCCAGCACACGGCGCCGTCAGCATAGGCCTGAATGGTGCGGATAAGAATATTAAAGTCTGCCACGCCGTTGTCACCAAAAAATCCGAGCGAACCGCAATAAGCCTTACGTGAAAAAGCTTCCAGCTCATCAATGATTTCCATAGCCCGTTTCTTCGGCGCACCGGTAATGGAACCGCCCGGCAAGGCTGCCAGCACGGCATCAATGGCATGGTGACTGCTCTTCAGCCGGGCGTTAATGGTACTGACCATATGGTGCACGTTAGCGTGAGTTTCAATATCAAACAGTTTTTCGACTCTGACGCTGTGCGGTTCAGCGTACAGGCTCATATCGTTGCGCAGCAGATCGACGATCATCAGATTTTCAGCCTGATTCTTTTCGCTTTGCGCCAGCCAGTTTCTGTTATCAGCGTCTTCCTGTGCCGTCACCCCTCTGGGTGCAGTGCCTTTGATGGGACGGGTCTCCATATCATGTCTGTCAATGCACATAAATCGTTCAGGACTGACGGAATAAAGTGTTACCTGCGGAGTGTTCATATAGCCACCGAAGGCTGGATCGAAGGCGTTGAAGAGTCCGTAAGGGGAGGCTGATGTCAGGTCGTCAGTGCAGGCAAAGGGCATAGCCAGGTTGACCTGATAACAATCGCCGGCATGCAGATAGTCCTGTACGGCATGGAAGGCATGCTGATAATCATCCGGCTGCCACACCTGAGACCAGGTTCTCGGCCTGCCGGTGTTGCCATCCACCACCTCTCCGGCGGCAAGTAACAGATCATTCAGCCGCTGCTTCACTGCCTCATCGTCCGTATCCGGGTGCCAGTGCGCAACGGCTTCCTGCTGCCCCAGGTCCAGATGAATGACCATGGGGTAATAGCCAAATTCAGCGAGTATCGCAGAGCCCGTTTCGATCTGCTGCTGTGCGCGGCCGGCTTCGTAGCTGAAGTAACCGGCCCAGCCGGATGACAGCACATGACCCGCCGCCAGTTGCTGAGTGGCGGCAATTTCACTGCGCAGGTGCTGCAATTCAGAGCGGGATTTTACTTCATGCCAGCGCTGAGGGGCGAAAAACAGCAGGGCTTTGCGCTGCGCGGCACTGCCATCGTCAGCTTCGGTCTGCCACTGGCCATACAGCAGAACAGGGCGATCCAGTAGCTGGCCCGCCTGAATAAGCTGGAAAGGGTTAACAGATAGCTTTTGATGCGTCATTTTGAGCCAGTTTGAGAGTTGTTTTCAGTGGTGTAAGTATCTGTATTTTAAGGAAAAACCGATGCTGCCCTGAGTGGGACTGGGGTGTCTGCAGGCGGCATCCTGTTATCTTGTGTAATTAAAAGCTCTGGACAACCCTGAAACCCTTGAATAGATTGTTCGCAAATGCCCGGGCACAGTCTGACCGCCGGGCAGGTATAAGAATAATGAAAAAGGTCATCAGAAACCAACTCTGAAGAAGATCACAGGGAATGTCCGCTGCCATTCTGGCCATCAGGTTGGTTGCGTACACCCGGTGAAAGGGCATGGATGATGCCCGACAACTAAGAAAAATAATCAGGAGTGTGCACATGAAATTCCTTAAGAAAGCATCTCTCGCCGCGGCTATCGCAGCAGCCCCATTTGCCGTTAATGCGGAGATGGTTGCTCTGGATGACGCAACGATGTCCTCGACCACAGGTCAGGCGGGTGTGACGATTGAAATCGATATCGATTCAGCAGGTATCTCAGTTGGTGAAATCGAGTATACCGATGAAGGCTCTGTACTGATGCAGAACCTGACAGTGAAAGATGTGACCAATCTCACTCAGACCATTGATGTCGATGCGAACGGCAACCTGCTGATCGGCATGTCCGGGGTTGATGGTATGAATATCGCTCTGGGCGATACTGCGGCTGATACAACCGGTCAGTACAGTGCAGTTGCCCTGAGCTCGGATGCAGGCGAAGTAACAGAGCTGGTGAATAATCTGAATATGACCCTCGATCTTGGGGCTTCAACCACGACCATTATGAACCTTGCGGCTGCCGGTAATGCGACGGAAATTGGAAATCTGCCAACAGATGCCCAGTCTGGTTCGGTTGCTATCCTTGCAAATATGTCTGTTGAAATTACAGATCTGGACGTTGGCATGTTCGGTTATACCGCCACGCAGGCAGCCACCAAAGCTCAGGCAGCCCTGGATAATAACCAGCTCTTAGACCAGGATGGCGATACTGATGTGGATGCCGATGACCGTGATGCTTATGCCGCTCTACTGGCTAACGGTTCTGCTGTTCAGGTACAGGATGTGAAGTTCTATGGCACTGGTGGTGAAGGTACTGCAGCCACTATTGAGCAGACTATCTGGGCGAAAGGTGGAACTGCCGCAATGGGTGGTGGTGTATATATTCAGCTGGGTCAGATTGAAGGCACTCTGGAAGTTGGCGGTCTCGCTATGGGTGGAGAATCCATCGGCAGCATCAAGGTGTCCGATATCAATCTTGCAGGTATGACTCAGCGTATTTACGGCCACTGAGTTAATTGTCTGACAAAAACCCGCTGCGGCGGGTTTTTTTATGCCTGAATGTCAGAAAAACAGCCGTAAATCACCGCCGGATGGGCCATTTATTGGTTGGTCGTTTCTGTGATTTTATGTAACATGGTTGCCAGCTCACCATAAGATAACAATAAAAAAATCGGAGGGGCCTCAGGTCATCATTCGTGTTTATCATTCTCCTCGGCTCCATCATCGGCTTTGCCATGGTGCACGAATTCGCCATTGTTAATGACAGAGAGCAGGGCGATACCATTTATCGTGTCGGCGTTAACGAGCCCTATCAGTATGACCAGGTCGTTAATGTCGAGCCTCTGGCTGTGCAGCGCTTCCGGAACGTTGTGCGTCAGGCATATGATTATTCCTGCGGCTCTGCTGCTCTGACGACGCTGCTTGATTTCTATCTCGGCCGTAACTTTCAGGAGCGCCAGGTCATGGAAGGACTGCTGCGCTTCGGTGAAACCGAGCGCATTATTCAGCGCCGGGGATTTTCCCTGCTTGATATGAAACGACTGGTAACCGCGCTGGGGCACCCATCCGGTGGATTCAAGGCCGAAGCTTCAGACCTGATCAGTCTTGATCACCCGGCCATTGCGCCGATCGAATATGCTGGCTTCAAGCACTTTGTTGTTTTGCGCACCGTTTATGAAAACCGCGTATATGTAGCTGACCCGGCACTGGGCAACATCAGTTTCACGCTCGAACGCTTCCTGGAAATCTGGGATAACAACGTTCTTTTTATTGTATTCCCCAATGGCCACAAGCCTGCGACGGGCCTTGAACTGAGGGAAGAGGATATGCGGTTTGTTGCGGATTACCTGATTGCTGAAAATGCATACCGCGAATTTCCGCTGATGACCATGAAATATGAGGATGCGATTACCAACCAGATCGCCTTTCTCAGTAATAATGCCTATTCATCTTATGCGCCGGTACTGGATGACAGCGGCAGCGCAGTCCGTAATGACGACGGCGATATTGTTTACGAAATCATCGTTGAAGACAGCTCAGATGGCGCGAGCAAAGATGACTACAACGTCCGCGTAACAACAGATCCTAATGAAAGCCTGACGAAAGAACTGCGCTTCAGAAGAAAATAATAACGATAAGGAACACAGGTCTGCCATGTTGAACCGAGTTTCACTCATTACATTCTCATTATTTGTTTCATGCAGTCTTAACGCTTATGCGGACGAGACTGAAGATCTTTCCAAGGCACGGGAGGCGTTATCCAAGCAGGATAGTGATGCCGATACCGAAAAGGCCCTGGAGGAGGTTTTTGAAGCGGCTGAAAAAAATTATTCATTGCTTAAGCGCGGCAGTGCCGGGCTGAATTATAACTTTGATTACTCCTATTACGGAGATCAGCGCATAGATCTGGTTATTGAACCAACACTGGATTCTGAAGGTCAGCCGACCGGGTCTTCCACCATCAGAAATGCTGACGTGTCGCCGGTGGCCAGTCATACCTTTACTAATTCATTTACGCTGGATTACGGCCTGTTCGACAATCTAACACTGAGCGGCCGCCTGCCTCTGGTCGCTAAATTTGATACCGAAGAGGAGCTGACCACCTATGCCCTGGGTGATATCAGTGGCACCGTCCGCTATCAGCCCTTTGAGTACATTCCCGGTCGGATCAGTCAGACCTATTTTGCTACGCTGCGCCTTAAAACCGGCGACAGTCCTTATGAAATAGATCTGGATAAAAATCTGTCGTCCGGCTCAGGCTATAACAGCATCAGTGCCGGCATCAGTGTTTCCAAGGTCATGGATCCGGTCGTCCTGTTCGGTTCCGGCAGTTATTCCTACAATATGCCACAGCAGGGGCTGGACCAGGTCCGCGGCAGTTCAATTCTGGAAGAAGTGCATCCTGGCAACAGCCTTTCATTTTCGATGGGTTTTGCTTATTCGCTGTCCTATGACGTCTCTCTGAGCGCCTCATTTCAGGGCTCATTTAACGACCGCACACGCTTTGAACTCTACACCCCGGCAACCGACAGTACACAAAGCTCCGTCGCCGGCAGTCAGATGAGCGGCATCATGAATTTTGCCCTCGGAGTCAGGGTGTCACCTAAAACCATTACCAATATTAACGTCGGCTTCGGCGTTACCGAGCTGTCTCCGGATATTATTCTTGGCCTGTCCCTGCCTATAGATATTGAGGGGGTAAAACCGTCGTCAGGCAACTGATATCCGGTTTACTTATATAACGATAAAAATAACCGAACAGCAGCTTACTATGCGGATTCTCACCTTATTACTGATAATGATGCCCGGACTGGCCTTTGCTCAGCTGGCTCAGAATCTTTTTCTCGACACCAAAGCCATGTCGCTGGGTAATGCCGTGACGGCAGATCCGGTCGGGATTATGGATATTCACTTCAACCCGGCTGGCCTTACCAAACTGGATGGTCGTCAGATTCAGGTTCAGCTGATGAATATCCTGTTATCGTCTGAAGCAAAATTTTCCCTGCCCGACGATTACAATGCCGATGACTCGGGCCTGCTGCAGATTGATCAGGACCCCATTCTCGACAGTAACGGTGAGGCAACCAGCGAAGCTACCGCCGCCGCATATATTCCCGGTATCGGACTGGTGCCGATGAGCCTGCCGTTATTGACGCTGCCCACCGGTGGTATCTCCATTCAGCCGCCAGGATCGAAGTTCACGTTTGCCAATGCCGTGTATGCGCCAATGGCCGCGGGTTTCGCCAAGGCAGATGATGACCCGGGGCGCTATCAGGCCAAGCAGGTTGCGCTGCAACGTTTTACCTATCTGTCACCTTCTTTTGGCTACAAGGTGACTGACGAATTTTCCATTGGTGCAAGCTTTCTGTTTTCCCATCAGGCGGTGGCGGTGGTGCAGGATCTGCGTGCACCCAACGTGCTGATTGGCGTACTGGAAGAACTGCAGGATGCCTTTGGCTGCTTTAACGAAGATGGCTCTTCAAGCGGTAATGATCCGCTGGCGCCGATTATCAGTCTGTGCGGCGGTAACGTTGGCCCGTATGATGATATTGGTGAGCTCAGCATTGTTACCGAACAGAGTCTGTCACCATCGTTTAATCTGGGTTTTCTGTGGGAACCGTATGACTGGTTTGCATTCGGTGTCGGCTATCAGAGTGAAGCGGTTTCGCAATTAAAAGGGACTTACCGGCTGGAATATACCGACGAATTTTCCGATTTCTTCCGCACGTTCAACTCCTCCATTGTCGGCGCGATCGGTGGTGCGATCTTTTCCCTGCCAACCGGCCAGCGCAAGGAGAGTGGGCACGTGTCGACCGAGCTGACTTATCCGCAGCATTTTCAGGCGGGCATCAAACTGCGCTTCCTTGATGATTATCAGCTGAATGTCGATGCCGGCTGGACGGATTATGATAAATGGGATGAGCTGCTGTTTGAATTCGACCGTCAGGTGAGCTTCCTTGGTGCAGCAAAAACGCTGGCCCCCGAACTGGTTACCAATACCACGCTGCGCCAGCCACTGGGTTACAAAAGTGTCTGGAGCTTTGGTTTTGGTTTTCAGTATGACCTGAATTCGCGGGTACAGCTGCGTCTGGGTTATGAGCCGCGTAAAAGCTCGATTCCCGATGATGCCCGCAGCATTCAGGCGCCGCTTGGCTTTGCCCGCATGTACAGTGTCGGTATGGGGTATCAGTGGGATCTGGACACCGTGGTGGACCTTTCACTCAGCTTTATGCAGTCGAAGGAAACCATTCTTGCCGACCCTCAGGATGCAGAATCCAGCGGGGATTATGTAAACTCCAGTAATGCGCTTAACCGGAATTGCCTGACATGCACCGTAACAAACCCGTATCCCGGGCTGGATGTCGAAACCAAGCTCACCATTGGCGCGGCCGGTATCAGCTTCCGTACCAAATTCTGATCCTTCTCTGCAGTCTGTTATCGTCAGTGGCTGGTGCTGCTGACGATTATTTTACCTGGGTGGACGCTGAGGGGCGGATTCATAACAGTCCGCGACCGCAGACAGAAAGGGAAGCAGAAACGGATAAACCTTCCCGCCCGCCTGTAGATAATGCGGCGGAGAGCCGTTATCTGTCGGAGGACGAGTTGCAGAAAAAGCTGCAACAGGAGCGACAGCAGCATAAGCCTTTTTATGTCTGGGTCGATGAGCAGGGTGTCGTTCACAATCAGGAAACGCCTCAGGGAACGGCTTCCGATAAAGAAACTGACGACCAGGAAGTTCTGACCGATCATACGCTTATTCCGCCGTTGCGTGTGTCGGCGGCAATACGCAATGCCGGCTGCTGCCAGGAATACCGCAACGCGTTTCATGTCAGCAGCAGCCGTTATGAGCCATTATTGTTGCAGCGTGCTGAGGCAGGGATTCCCTTCCGTACATCATCCGGCCAGCGGCCGGCGTGGTACTTTACGCTCCGTAATTTTCCGGCTTCCGGTGAGGCAATGCTGTCACTCAAATTGCGCCGGTCCACAGACCGGCTGGCGCTGGTTGCGCTGGGTGAAAACCTTAAACCTCTGTATTACCTTCCGGAGGTCAGGTTTCAGCTTCAGGCCGAGACCTGGTCGCATGAGGCTTACCGTGAAGCTGTGATCTCTGTTCAGGATAAAGCGTTGCGCGCTGTTATTCTGTATTTCCCTGACGGAACGTCCAATGCCGCTACAGCTGAGGTAGAATGGCGCTGACGATTTAAGGCGCCATTATGGAAAAACATCCGCTCAACATTCACACCGCCATTGCCGAACAACACGCATCCCTTATTCAGTATCCGTCTGCTGTTGCATCTCCGCAGCCGCGGCGCCTGCTGCTGCTGCATGGGGCCGGTGTGGCCGGCGAAACCACCTGGACGTATGTCACTAATTACCTGACGGAATGGGATGAAATCCTGATTCCTGATCTGGCCGAAATGGGCGGCAGCCGCTTTCTGCTTTCCGGTGCTCCCGGCAAAGAGGATTACGCGCAGCAGGTTGAAGAATTGCTGGATGCCCTTGACTGGCAGGCGTTTGACGTTGCCGGATACTCATTTGGCGGCATGGTGGCCGTGGAACTGTTCAACCGTGGTCGGGCCGGTGGTCTGTGCTATCTGTTAGAGCCGGCAATGCTGGTGTCGGCCGATGCCAGCGACGTGGCACTGAAGGCACGTGATTATCTGAGCGTAGCGGAGCGGGTGTTGCGCGATCCCGCTGGCGAGCAGGCTTATTATGATTTTCTCGACTCGGTATCACCACAGCGCGTCCGCAATGAGAAAGTGGATGCGCTGACCATCTCACGTCTGCGCAGTAACGCCAGAGGCTTTGCCTTTGCGTTGCAGGCCGTGGCTACCAGCCTGTCTGCTGATCCACAATATTACACCCGCTGGCAGGCGCCATGGCGTGGTATGAGTTTTGTTGGCGAACTCAGTGCTGCGGGTATGTATCAGCGCCATCAGCAGCTTGCGGAGCAGAGCACTGACTGGTCGGTCAGGCTGATTCCCGGTGCGGATCACAGCCTGGTATTTACCCGGCCGCGGATGATTGCCGCGGCGATGAACGAACTGAAGCAGTCAGACCTTCAGGCGTCGCTGTAGACCGGTCTCTTCCATAATGCGGGTAGAGATTTCTTCGATGGATTTATCCGTGGTGCTGATAAAGGGAATGTTCTGCCGCTGGTACAGCATTTCCACTTCATCAATCTCGTGATAGCACTGCTTGAGTGACGCATAGCGGCTGTTGGCCCGGCGTTCGTTACGGATCGCGGCCAGCCGGTCAGGGTCGATGGTCAGGCCGAACAGCTTCTGCTGGTGCGGCTCGAGACTTTTCGGGATGCGCAGGTCAGCCATGTCTTCTTCGGTCAGAGGATAATTGGCGGCCTTGATGCCGTACTGCATCGCCAGATACAGACAGGTCGGGGTTTTGCCGCTGCGGGATACGCCGATCAGAATAATATCGGCTTCCGCATAATGGCGCGTACGGGCGCCATCGTCGTTATCCAGGGCAAAATTGACCGCATCAATCCGCGCCAGATAATTCGGACTGGTGGTCGCTGCGTGGGATTTACCGACACGATACGAGGATTCAATGCTCAGCTCGCGTTCCAGTGGTGCCAGAAACGTTGAGAAAATATCAATATTCAGACAGTCGGCGGAATCCAGTATCTGGCGGATGTTTTTGTCGACGATGGTGTCCACCACAATGGGCCGGTGCCCATGGGTGGCAGCGGCCTGATTGATACGCGCGGCGGCTTTTTCTGCCTTTTCAACAGAATCTATATAGGGCAGGGTGATACGTTCAAAATCGATGGCTTCAAACTGCGACAACAGGCTGTTGCCGAGTGTTTCAGCCGTAATCCCCGTACCGTCGGAAATAAAGAAGGCAGTTCGCTTCATGTGGAAATTTATGTCCCGTGCACTTAGTATTACGCAGCCAATGACCGCAGCTGGCGATTTTAGGTGATTCCGGCGGGTGTGCATAGTTACAGGAGAAGAACGTTGACTGATTACGTACTCTGGTTTGACCAGGTGTCCATGGGTGATGTTGAGAAGGTAGGCGGTAAGAACGCCTCGCTCGGCGAAATGATCAGTAATCTGACCACCGCTGGTGTGTCAGTTCCGAATGGCTTTGCCACCACTGCAGACGCCTATCGTGAATTCCTCGGCTACGAAGGTCTCGACAGCCGTATTCAGCAGGCGCTCGACAGTCTTGATGTCGAAGATATCCGTGCCCTGACCGAAACCGGCGCCCGCATCCGTAACTGGATTCTGGAAGCGCCACTGCCGCCGCAGCTTGAGGCTGATGTGCGCACCGCCTTCAGTAAGCTGCAGGAAGGCAATAATGACATGGCCGTGGCGGTACGTTCCTCCGCAACTGCAGAAGATCTGCCGGATGCATCCTTTGCCGGTCAGCAGGAAACCCATCTGAACATTGTTGGCGTCGAAAACGTCCTGCATGCCATTCGCGATGTGTTTGCCTCACTGTTCAATGACCGTGCTATTTCTTACCGTCACACCCAGGGGTTTGATCATCACAAGGTGGCACTGTCGGCCGGCGTGCAGCGTATGGTGCGCAGCGAAACGGCATCCAGTGGCGTGATGTTCACTCTGGATACTGAATCCGGTTTTGATCAGGTGGTGTTTGTCACCTCGTCCTACGGCCTCGGTGAAACGGTGGTGCAGGGTGCGGTGAACCCGGACGAATTCTACGTCCATAAGAACAATCTGGCTGAAGGCCGTCCGGCCATTCTGCGTCGCAATATCGGCGCCAAAGCCATCAAGATGGTTTACAACAAAGAAGCATCGGTTGGTAAATCCGTTGAAACCCAGCGCGTTGACCGTGAACTGCGTCAGGTCTTTTCCATTACTGATGAGGAAGTCGAAAACCTTGCCCGTCAGGCGATGATTATTGAAAAGCATTATGCCCGGCCGATGGACATTGAATGGGCCAAGGATGGTGACGACGGCAAACTCTATATCGTACAGGCGCGCCCGGAAACGGTTAAGAGCCGCGCCAGCAAGAACATCATGGAACGTTATCTGCTGAAAGAAACCGGCAAGGTGCTGGTTGAAGGCCGTTCCATTGGTCACCGTATCGGCAAGGGTAAAGTCCGCGTCATCAACAGCGTTGACGAAATGGATCAGGTGCAGGAGGGCGACGTACTGGTTGCCGACATGACTGACCCGGATTGGGAACCGGTGATGAAGCGTTCTGCCGCCATCGTAACCAACCGGGGTGGGCGCACCTGTCATGCCGCCATTATTGCCCGTGAACTGGGTATTCCGGCGGTGGTTGGCTGTGAAGATGCGACCGAGCATCTGACGGATGGTCAGGAAGTGACGGTTTCCTGTGCAGAAGGTGATACCGGCTTTGTTTACGAAGGCGCACTGGATTTCGATGTCCGCACCAACAGCGTTGACTCCATGCCCGACCTGCCATTCAAAATCATGATGAACGTCGGCAACCCGGATCGCGCATTCGACTTCCAGGGTCTGCCGAACGCCGGTGTCGGCCTGGCGCGCCTGGAATTCATCATCAACCGTATGATTGGTGTGCATCCGAAAGCCCTGCTGAATTTCGACACTCTGCCGGATGAGGTGAAACCGACCGTTGAACGCCGTATCTCCGGCTATCCGGGTCCGGTCGACTTCTATGTGGAAAAACTGGTGGAGGGCATCTCCACGCTGGCGGCTGCCTTCTGGCCCAAGCGCGTGATCGTGCGTCTGTCTGACTTCAAATCGAACGAGTACGCCAATCTGATCGGTGGACGCCTGTATGAGCCGGAAGAAGAAAACCCGATGCTCGGCTTCCGTGGTGCTTCCCGTTATATCTCGAAAAACTTCCGTGACTGCTTTGAGCTTGAATGCCGGGCAATGAAGAAAGTGCGTAACGAGATGGGCTTCACCAACGTCGAAATCATGGTGCCATTTGTGCGTACTGTGGGTGAGGCGGAACAGGTTTCCAATCTGCTGGCGGAGAATGGCCTTAAGCGAGGCGAGAACGACCTGCGCCTGATCATGATGTGCGAACTGCCGGCCAATGCACTGCTGGCCGATCAGTTCCTCGAATACTTCGACGGCTTCTCAGTCGGTTCCAACGACCTGACTCAGCTGACGCTCGGCCTTGACCGCGATTCAGGCATCATTGCCCACCTGTTTGATGAGCGTAATGACGCCATTCTGGCGCTGCTGGAAAATGCCATCAAAGCCTGTAAAAAAGCGGGTAAATATATTGGTATCTGCGGTCAGGGCCCGTCCGATCACCCGGACTTTGCGCGCTGGCTGATGGAACATGGGATCGACAGCGTATCACTGAACCCGGATTCTGTACTGGATACCTGGTTCTTCCTGGCAGATAAAAAGGTCTGAAATCTGACGAATGAAAAGCAGTAGTGAGCTTTTTCCTGTCAGTCTGCTCAGGGCGGATGCCCTGGGCGACCTGACCGAGGATGTTTATCTGATCAAACATAACCGCGACCCGGACACCAGTGTTCAGGTCGCGGTTTCTCATCTTGGCTATGCCGGAAAGCCCCATACCGGGCAGCCGGTTATCCTGCTGCATGGCAGTTTTACCAATCGTGGCTTCTGGCTGTCCGGCAAGGGCGAAGGACTGGCGCGTTATCTGCTGGATGCCGGCTTTGATGTCTGGCTGATGGAAATGCGCGGGCATGGTCTGTCGCCACGCAACACGGATTACCGCAACAACACACTGGAGCGGTATGTGCTGCACGACCTGCCGGCCGTGACTGAGTTTGTCCACGAGCAGACCGAACAGCTGCCGGTGTGGATGGGGCATTCACTGGGTGGCGTTGCCATCAGTTCCGCCGTGGCCGGTGGCCAGCTCAGTGACAGCAACTGTCTGGGGATGGTCCTGCTCGGCACACAGACCCTCCGGCGCCCGCTGTACCGCTGGATTCCGCTGACCGGCACCCTGATACGTACCCGGGTATCGATGAAAGGCGAAGTGGATGGCCGGGATGTGGGTATTGGCCCGGAAAATGAGCCGGCTGCGGTGATCAACGAACACCTCAGGCGACAGGGCGTGTTCGGTAGCTGGCAGTTCGCTGCGGCCGGCAAGAAACTGCTGCCGTCATGGAAGGCCTTCCATAAGCTGCCTCTGCTGGCGCTGGCCGCGGCGGGGGATCAGACTGATCCGCTGCGCCATTGCGTGAAATTTGCCGACCTGTATGGCGGTGAGCGCAAGGAAATCATTCAGCTGGGCAAGGCGTCCGGCTTCAGCCTTGATTACGATCATGTCGGCATGATCGTCAGTCCGGAAGCGGCTGCAGAGGTCTGGCCGCGCATATCAGACTGGCTGACAAAGCTTCAGCCGGCCGGATAATTCATGCGACAATGCCTGGCGTTGTCGCACCTGCCATCCGCTTGTCCGGGGGTGGCGCATTTATCATCCGGTGACGGACAAACGTCACTGACAGATTAAGGATCCCACTATGACCCAATATATTACGCCCGATCTCTGCGATGCTTACCCTGAGCTGGTTCAGGTTGTTGAGCCGATGTTCAACAACTATGGTGGCATCGAATCATTCGGCGGTGAAATTGTGACCGTTAAGTGCTACGAAGATAACTCCAAAGTGAAGGAGCTGGTTGAGCAGAATGGTAAGGGGAAGGTCATGGTCATTGACGGCGGCGCCTCCATGCGCAAAGCCCTGATGGGTGACATGATTGCCGAGAAAGCCGCCAAAAACGGCTGGGAAGGCGCCATCATCTACGGCTGTATCCGTGACGTTGATGCCATTATGCAGACCGACCTGGGTGTTCAGGCGCTGGCAACTGTGCCGCTGAAGACCGACAAGCGTGGCCTGGGCGATATCAACGTCAACGTTAAATTCGGGGGTGTTGAATTCATTCCGGGACATTACGTTTATGCGGACAACAACGGCGTTATCGTCTCGCCGGAAGCGCTGAGTATGCCAGAATAACGGCGATCAGCGTCATCAGGCCCGGCTCTGCCGGGCTTTTTTATGCCTTTCTGGTCTGATATTTTTCCTCTCAGAACGGGATTGCATACAATCTTAGTCTTAGGCCGGGTTGAAATCCGTGTTGAAAGGCGTATTCTGCCCGCATCTCACAAAGATTGTAGACAATCCTATGAATGAAAGTCTGACTCTGGCAGATAAAGTGTTTACCGAACTCACCACGGCGATTGTGCGTGGCGAACTCCGTCCCGGTGACCGCCTGTCCGAACAGACCCTGGTCGAACGCTACGGCGGCAGCCGTGCACCGATGCGTGAGGCAATCCAGCGCCTGGAGGCCCGCCATCTGGTGAAACGCGTACCCCATGCAGGCGCCCGGGTGGTTTCCCTGAGCCTGGCAGAGCTGCGCGATATCTACGAAGTCCGTGTCGAGCTGGAGAGTATGGCCTGCCGTCTGGCCGCCCAGCGCATGACGGATGCAGAAATTGCCGAACTCTATGACCTGCTGCGCGAACACGAAGAATCCATCGCTGCCGAGCAGGGGCTGGCTTACTACCAGAAAGCCGGTGATCTTGATTTCCATTACCGTGTGATCAAAGGCAGCCGCAACAGCCGTCTGTATCAGATGCTGTGTGGCGAGCTGTACCACCTGGTGCGTATGTACCGCTACCAGACCAGTACCAGCACCAAGCGCCCACCACAGGCGCTGCAGGAACACCAACGAATTGTTGAAGCCATTGCTGCCCGTGATGCAGAACTGGCTGAACTGCTGATGCGCCGGCATATCCAGTCGTCGCTGAATAACCTTGAAACCCGTTTGGCTGAAGAGGAGGGTCGCTCATGACTCCGGGTCAGAAATTCCGTAAAGCACTGGCGGACAATAAGCCGCTGCAGATTGTCGGTACCATCAACGCTTACGCGGCCATGATGGCAGAACGCATTGGTCATCAGGCAATCTACCTGTCCGGTGGCGGCGTGGCGAACGCATCCTATGGCCTGCCGGATCTGGGCATCACCTCGCTGAATGACGTGATTGAGGATGTCCGCCGCATCACTTCGGCCAGCTCACTGCCACTGCTGGTTGATATCGACACCGGCTGGGGTGGCGCATTCAACATCGCCCGTACCATTCAGCAGATGGAAAAAGCCGGCGCGGCCGCGGTTCACCTGGAAGATCAGGTAGCGCAGAAACGTTGTGGTCATCGTCCGAACAAAGAGATTGTTTCACAGCATGAGATGGTTGACCGTATCAAGGCTGCTGTAGACGCCCGTACGGACGAAAACTTCTTCATCATGGCCCGTACCGATGCTTTCCAGCAGGAAGGCATTGAGGCTGCCATTGAGCGCTCCATCGCCTGTGTCGAAGCCGGTGCTGACGGTATTTTCGCAGAAGCGATCAAGACCGAAGAGCACTACCGTGCCTTCTCGGCTGCACTTGATGTACCGGTACTGGCTAACATTACCGAATTTGGCGCCACCGAACTGTGGAATACTGAACAGCTGGCAGAGTGGGGTGCCGGTATGGTGCTGTACCCGCTGAGCGCCTTCCGCGCCATGAACAAGGCTGCTGAAACCGTTTACAAAGCGATTCTGGAAGACGGCGATCAGCGCAAAGTGGTTGATATGATGCAGACCCGTATGGAACTGTACGATTACCTGAACTATCACGATTTCGAACAGAAACTCGACGCTCTGTTTGCCGAAGGCAAAAACAAATAATCACCAATACGGGAGTATCACATGGCGAAGAAAGAATTAAGCGGTGCCGGTCTGCGCGGCCAGGTAGCCGGTAAAACAGCCCTGTCGACTGTGGGCAAAGAAGGCTCAGGTCTGACTTACCGTGGTTATGACGTTAAGGACCTGGCGGACAACTGTCAGTTCGAAGAAGTAGCCCACCTGATTCTGAAAGGCAAACTGCCGGATCAGGCTGAGCTGGATGCCTACAAAACCAAACTGAAAGGCCTGCGTAAACTGCCGCAGGCGCTGAAGGAAGTACTGGAGCGTATTCCGGCCTCCGCCCATCCGATGGATGTGATGCGTACCGGTTGTTCCATGCTGGGCAACCTCGAAACCGAAGAAAGCTTTGCACAGCAGCAGGACGTTACCGACCGCATGCTGGCGCTGTTTCCGGGCATGATCAACTACTGGTACAACTTCAGCCATAACGGCAAGCGCATCAATGAAGAAACCGGTGCAGACTCCATTGCGGAACAGTTCCTGTGGACCCTGCACGATGAAAAACCCAGCGAGCTGCACACTCAGGTAATGCATGCGTCCCTGGTGCTGTATGCAGAGCATGAATTCAATGCCTCGACCTTCACCGCCCGCGTCTGCGCATCAACGCTGAGCGACATGCATTCCTGCGTGACCGGTGCCATCGGCTCCCTGCGTGGCCCGCTGCACGGCGGCGCCAACGAAGCTGCGATGGAACTGATCGAAGGCATGAAGGATGCCGAAGATGCCGAACAGAAACTGATGGGCATGCTCGAGCGCAAAGAAAAAATCATGGGCTTCGGTCACGCTATCTACCGTGAATCCGATCCGCGTAATGCCATCATCAAAGCCTGGTCAGAAAAACTGGCACAGGAAAATGGCGACAGCAATCTGTACGACATTTCCGTACGTTGTGAAGCGGTTATGTGGCGCGAGAAAAAACTCTTCTGCAACGCAGACTTCTTCCACGCCTCGGCCTACAACTACATGGGCATTCCGACCAAACTGTTCACGCCGATTTTCGTCTGCAGCCGCCTGACCGGCTGGGCTGCTCACGTCATGGAACAGCGTGCGGACAACCGCATTATCCGTCCGAGTGCGGAATATGTCGGTGAAGACTTCCGCAAAGTCGCTCCGATTGCCGACCGTTAAGAAACAGCAGCGCACCTGCATCCCGGGCAGGTGCGCTATTTTGTCTGAGAGATGCTGATGAATACCGAATATCGCAAACACCTTGAAGGCACGGCGCTCGATTATTTCGACACCCGTGCCGCGGTAGACGCCATTAAACCCGGCGCTTACGCAACCCTGCCTTATACCTCCCGCATTCTGGCAGAACAGCTGGTACGCCGCTGCGAGCCTGAACTGCTGACGGATGCCCTGAAACAGCTGATCGAACGCAAACGTGATCTGGATTTCCCCTGGTATCCGGCACGTGTGGTCTGTCACGACATTCTTGGCCAGACCGCTCTGGTGGATCTGGCCGGCCTGCGTGACGCCATTGCACAGAAGGGCGGTGATCCGGCAAAAGTAAACCCGGTTGTACCGACTCAGCTGATTGTTGACCACTCGCTGGCGGTGGAGTGCGGCGGTTTTGATCCGGACGCATTTCAGAAAAACCGTGACATCGAAGAGCGCCGTAATGAGGACCGCTTCCACTTCATTAACTGGACCAAAACCGCGTTTGATAATGTCGATGTGATTCCTGCCGGTAACGGCATCATGCACCAGATTAACCTGGAAAAAATGTCACCTGTGGTGCAGGCGCGCGACGGCGTTGCGTATCCGGACACCTGTGTCGGTACCGATTCGCACACCCCGCACGTCGATGCGCTGGGTGTTATTTCCGTTGGTGTCGGTGGTCTGGAAGCGGAAACCGTCATGCTGGGCCACCCATCCATGATGCGCCTGCCGGATATTGTTGGCGTAGAGCTCACCGGCAAACGCCAGCCAGGCATTACCGCGACCGATATCGTGCTGGCGCTGACTGAATTCCTGCGTAAGGAGCGTGTGGTCGGTGCCTATCTCGAATTCTTCGGCGAAGGCGCGCGAAGCCTGACCGTTGGTGACCGGGCAACGATTTCCAATATGACACCGGAATATGGTGCCACGGCAGCCATGTTCTCCATCGATGAGCAGACCATCGACTATCTGACACTGACCGGGCGCGAACCGGAGCAGGTGGCACTGGTCGAGAAATACGCCAGAGAAACCGGACTGTGGGCAGACACACTGGAAAAAGCCGAGTACGAACGCGTACTGACTTTTGATCTGTCTTCCGTGGTGCGTAATATTGCCGGCCCTTCCAATCCGCACGCCCGCGTGGCTACCACGGATCTGGCTGCCAAAGGCATTGCCGGTCACATGGATCAGGTTCTTGAGGAAGAAAAAGAAGGCAAAATGCCGGATGGTGCTGTCATTATTGCCGCCATTACTTCCTGTACCAATACTTCCAACCCGCGCAACGTGGTTGCCGCTGGTCTGGTGGCGAAAAAAGCCAATGAGCTG
Organism: Pseudomonadota bacterium; assembly: GCA_030145845.1. Lineage (GTDB taxonomy): Bacteria > Pseudomonadota > Gammaproteobacteria > Pseudomonadales > Oceanobacteraceae > Venatoribacter. The sequence goes on along the minus strand of JAIXHJ010000012.1, from coordinate 36,371 downwards.
GGTCTCATCCGTAAGCCATGGGTGAAATCGTCTTTTGCGCCGGGCTCCAAAGTCGCCGAACTGTATCTGAAAGAAGCCGGCCTGCTGCCTGAACTGGAAAAACTCGGTTTCGGTATCGTGGCTTTTGCCTGTACAACCTGTAACGGTATGTCGGGTGCGCTGGATCCTGAAATCCAGCAGGAAATTATTGACCGTGACCTGTACTCAACCGCCGTACTGTCCGGCAATCGTAACTTTGATGGACGTATTCATCCTTATGCCAAACAGGCATTCCTGGCGTCACCGCCACTGGTGGTTGCTTATGCCATTGCCGGCACCATCCGTTTCGATATCGAAAAAGATGTTCTGGGTACCGATAAAGACGGCAACCCGGTAACGCTGAAAGATATCTGGCCATCCGATGAAGAAATCGACGCCATCGTTGGTGAGCATGTTAAACCACAGCAATTCCGTGATGTGTACATCCCGATGTTCGATCTGGGTGCCGTGGAAAAAGCCGAAAGCCCACTGTATGACTGGCGCCCGATGTCAACCTACATCCGTCGCCCGCCTTATTGGGAAGGTGCACTGGCGGCGCCGCGCACCCTGAAAGGGATGCGTCCGCTGGCGCTGCTGCCGGACAACATCACCACCGACCACCTGTCGCCATCAAACGCTATTCTGGCGTCCAGCGCAGCGGGTGAATACCTGGCGAAAATGGGATTGCCGGAAGAAGATTTCAACTCCTATGCCACGCACCGGGGTGATCACCTGACGGCGCAGCGTGCAACCCTGGCGAACCCGAAACTGCTCAATGAAATGGTGCTGGACGAAAACGGCCAGGTTAAGCAGGGCTCGCTGGCACGGGTTGAGCCGGAAGGCGAAGTGAAACGCATGTGGGAAGCCATTGAAACCTACATGAACCGCAAGCAGCCGCTGATTATTGTTGCCGGGGCTGACTATGGTCAGGGCTCATCCCGCGACTGGGCTGCCAAAGGTGTACGTCTGGCGGGTGTGGAAGCAATCGCCGCAGAAGGCTTTGAACGTATCCACCGTACCAACCTGATCGGCATGGGCGTGCTGCCACTGGAATTCAAGCCGGGCACCACGCGTAAAACATTGCAGCTGGACGGTACGGAAACCTACGATGTGGCTGGTGATCTCAGTCCTCGTTGTGACGTAACCCTGGTCATTACCCGTAAAAACGGTGACACCGTGGAGGTGCCGATGACCTGTCGTCTGGATACCGCCGCGGAAGTTCAGGTGTACAACGCCGGTGGCGTGCTGCAGAAATTTGCTCAGGATTTCCTTGAGGAAAAATAAGCACAACAGCCTTGGTTAAGGGCGGGCAATGCCCGCCTTTTTTACAGCGATTAAAAGGGAGCTTGTTGTCTCCCTTTGTACGTTAAGAGAGATTGATTATGTCCAGCGTACCTCAGATTAAAATTCCGGCGACTTATATGCGCGGCGGCACATCCAAAGGGGTATTTTTCAGCCTCGCGGACCTGCCTCAGGTGGCTCAGGTGCCCGGGGAAGCCCGTGATAAAATTCTGCTGCGTGTTATCGGCAGTCCTGATCCTTACGGCCAGCAGATCGACGGCATGGGTGGGGCAACATCCAGCACATCAAAAACCGTTATTCTGGCGAAAAGTGAAAAAGAAGATCACGACGTTGATTATCTTTTTGGTCAGGTGGCGATCAATAAACCTTTTGTCGACTGGTCCGGCAACTGTGGCAACCTGACAGCCGCTGTCGGTGCTTTTGCCATCAGTAAAGGCCTGGTGGATGCTGACAGGATTCCGCAGAACGGTATCTGCACCGTCCGCATCTGGCAGAAGAATATTCAGAAAACCATTATTGCCCACATTCCGGTCGCCAATGGTGAGGTTCAGGAAACCGGTGATTTTGAACTGGATGGCGTTACTTTTCCGGCCGCAGAAGTGGTGATTGAATTTATGGATCCGGCCGATGGCGAAGGTTCCATGTTTCCCACCGGCAACCTGGTCGATGATCTCGACGTTCCCGGCATCGGCACTTTCAAAGCGACCATGATCAATGCAGGTATTCCGACAATTTTTGTCAATGCTGCCGACATTGGTTATCAGGGAACTGAGTTGCAGAAAGATCTGAATTCAGATGCAGAAGCGCTGGCGAAATTCGAAACCATGCGGGCTTATGGCGCGGTAAAAATGGGTCTGATAGCCGATATTGCCGAGGCGGCTGAACGCCAGCACACGCCTAAGATTGCCTTTGTTGCACCAGCGACAGACTATGAAGCATCCAGTGGTAAACAGATCGCTTCCGCTGATATCGACCTGTGTGTACGGGCGCTGTCCATGGGTAAGCTGCATCACGCCATGATGGGAACCGCATCGGTAGCCATTGCCACCGCGGCGGCGGTACCGGGAACCCTGGTTAACCTGGCTGCGGGTGGTGGCGAACGGGATGCCGTAACCTTTGGCCACCCGTCGGGCACGCTGCGGGTCGGTGCGGCTGCAGCAGAAGTTAATGGTGAGTGGACGGCTAAAAAAGCCGTGATGAGCCGCAGTGCCCGGGTGATCATGGAAGGCAGTGTCTGCATTCCGGGCGACACTTTCTGAAGTTCTGACAGCTTGTCAGGTATAAAAAAACCGGCAAACGCCGGTTTTTTTATATCCGCTTACCATGACTGCCATCAGGTGGCAGAAAGGCGGGGCGGTTAAAAGAGCCACCGGAGTGGCTCTGTCTGCTTACTGACGGCTGGTTTCTGCTGCGGCAGACTCCTCACCTTCAGTTGCCGGCTTGCTGTCACTGTCAGCCGCAGATGCTTCTTCAGCAGGTGCTGCTGTTGGCTCAGCAATGGTTTTGGCTGCTGCTTCCGAACTGACAGCTTCAGCGTCAGGAGCAGGGTCTACCTCATCACCAAATTCGCCATTATTGCGCGGGTCATTGGCAACCCGGCCAGCAGGGCGGCGGCGACGTGAACGACGGGCGCCGCGATCATTGCCACCAGTCGTGGTGGAAGCTTCTTCCTGAGAAGTCTTCACCTCAGCAGGCTCGGCCGCTTTTTCTTCCTCTGCCGCTGCTTCGCTGATAGGCGCTGGCTCCACATCAGCAGCAGATACGTCTGCCGCTTCTTGCTGTGGTGCTTCTGCGGCATCTGCAACTGGTGCTGCCGCTTCCTGCGCAGGCTTCTCCGCCTCTGCCGGAGCGGACTGCTCAGCCTCGACTGCCGCAACATCCGCTTTTTCAGCGTCTGGCTTTTCCGCTACCGGTGCTTCTGATACCTGGGAGCCGGTCACGTTTGCCGCTGCGTCTGCATCAGCACTTTCCGGTTTTGCATCGTCTGCTTTATCAGCTGCTTTTTTCTGCTGCTTATCAGCCGTTTCAGTGACGGCCTCAGTCTGGTCAGCAGATTTACGCTCATCACGGTTATTACGGCTGCGACGGGAGCGGCGCGAACGGCGGCTGGATTTTTCACCTTCCGCAGCGTCCTGATTAGCTTCAGGCACCGGCGCCTTCTCTGCTGCGTCTGCTTTGACGTCGGCAGTCTGGCTTGCGGTGTCTTCACTGTCAGGCGCAACGACTGCGGCTGCTTCAGGCTTGTTATCCTCTTGCTCGCCGGTTTTCAGTGGCTGCTCGCTGCGATTGCTGCGACGGGAACGGCGGGAGCGGCGACCTTCTTTATTCTGCTCATTTGCTGCTTCTTTGCTGTCATCCGCAGCAACCTGTGGCTGAGCCTGTTTCTGCTCATCGGTTTCCACTACGTCTTCGCGCGGGCGTTCCTTGCGGGGAGGGCGGCCTTTTGAGCGGTCGCGGCGCGGAGCCTTCGGCGCATCGCTGCTGTCCGCTGATTCCTGAGCCTGGTTGCCGGCAGCACGGTTGTCCTGCGGCTTCTCACGCTCAGCGGTGTTGCGTTCATTACGCTCGCCGCGGTCACTGCGGTTATTGCGACGATTGTTGCGGCTGCGGCCGTTACCGCTTTCGCTGCGCTCATTACGCTCACTGCGTTCTGTACGTTCGCTGCGATCAGCGCGGTCGTTACGCTCACTGTTGCGCTGACCATTGTTATTACGGTCTTTACGCTCGGTATTGCGTTCATTGTTGCGCTGGCGGTTCTGTGGTTTCGCCGTGGCTGGTTTTTCTTTAACGACCGGCTGTTTTTCTTCAACCTTCTCGCCGCCTTCGAACAGAGTGCTCAATGCACTGCTGATCTTGGACCAGAAGCCCGGACCGGATTCTGTGGCAACGGCCACTTTTGCTGGTGCTGCTGCCGGAGCGGGGGTCGTGTGTGCGACTGCCTTCACCGCTGCCTGCTGAGCCGGACTGGTTTCACGCAATGGCAGGTCGATACCGTATTCAGCTTCAGCTTCATCAAAACGGTGTTCATAGCTGACCTCACCGATCAGGGAGTCATCCTGACGCAGACGCAGAACTTCGTAGTGCGGAGTGTCCATGGAAGGATTCGGCAGTACCACCACGCGTACGCCATTGCGCTGCTCAATACCAGCGATCAGGGCACGTTTTTCATTCAGCAGGAAGGTGCCCACAGGAACCGGCACCACAGCACGGACCTGGCCAGTGTTCTCTTTGGCAGCTTCTTCTTCGATCAGTCGCAGGATGGACAGTCCGGTGGACTGAATATCACGGATGACGCCGGTACCGTTACAGCGCGGGCAGACGTGGCCGCTGGTTTCTTCCAGTGACGGACGCAGACGCTGACGGGACATTTCCATCAGACCGAAGCGGGAAATGCGGCCAACCTGTACGCGGGCGCGATCGACTTCCAGCGCTTTTTTCAGGCGGTTTTCGACTTCACGCTGGTTTTTGTTGGACAGCATGTCGATAAAGTCGATCACCACCAGACCGCCCATATCGCGCAGTCGCAACTGGCGGGCAATCTCATCGGCCGCTTCGAGGTTGGTATTCAGTGCGGTCTCTTCGATATCAGAGCCTTTGGTGGCGCGGGCTGAGTTGATATCAATGGACACCAGTGCTTCTGTCGGATCGATAACAATGGAACCACCGGACGGCAGTTTCACTTCACGCTGGAAGGCGCTTTCGATCTGACTTTCGATCTGGTAGCGGTTAAACAGTGGCACGCTGTCGGTATAGCGCTTGAATTTGTTCTGGTAGTACGGCATGACCTGCTGTACGAATGCCAGCGCTTCATTGAAGGCCGCATCGGTATCAATCAGAACCTCACCCACATCCTGACGCAGATAGTCGCGGATGGCGCGGATAATAACGTTGGATTCCTGCAGCAGCAGGCATGGGGCAGGGCGCTCATCGGCGGCACGTTGAATGGCATCCCACAGCTGCACCAGATAGTCCAGATCCCACTGCAGTTCTTCTGCGGTGCGGCCGATGCCGGCGGTACGAACAATGACGCCCATTTTGTCCGGTACGGTGACGCCTTTCATGGCTTCGCGCAGTTCGGTACGCTCGTCACCTTCGATACGGCGGGAAATACCACCGGCACGCGGATTGTTCGGCATCAGCACCAGATAACGGCCGGCCAGACTGACCTGAGTGGTCAGGGCGGCACCTTTATTGCCCCGTTCTTCCTTGTCGACCTGAACGATCACTTCCTGACCTTCGCGCAGAACATCCTTGATGTTGATGCGGCCGGGACCCGGGTCTTTGACAAAATATTCGCGGGCGATTTCTTTCAGTGGCAGAAAGCCATGGCGCTCTGCGCCGAAATCAACAAAGGCAGCCTCAAGGCTGGGCTCGATGCGGGTGATCTTGCCTTTATATACGTTGGATTTTTTCTGTTCGCGTGAACCGGATTCAATATCCAGGTCATACAGTTTCTGGCCATCGACCAGTGCAACACGCAACTCTTCAGACTGAGTCGCGTTGATAAGCATTCTTTTCATGCTGTACGTTTAGCTCGTTGGGGCAACGCATCAGCTGGCAATGCCGTATTCCGGCCACTACCAAAATATTTATGGGTGCTTTGCATCAGCTGCCAACGCGCTCTGGCGTCTGGCCTGTCCCGCAGTGGTGCCTCTGGTTTGTCGTGCACCAACACTGTCCATAATTTGATAATGCGAGATTGCCAGCAGATCTTCGCTGCGTGGTTTATCTCACCGGGTGCCTGAAGCCACATTCCGGGCATCAGCACACCGTGTTATTCCTTCAGGAAGAGTTTTATCGGGTACTCATCTTCCTTATACTCTGCCGCTCAGGCAGTTATGGCCTCACCCTGAGGTATCCGGAGGGCTGATACACTATGCTTTCTGGTGCCGGCTCCGGGGGCCGTCGGCGAATATAGCAATATTGCTGACGGCCGGCAAATACTGCGTCCAACATTTAAACAGCTCTGTGATTCTGCACTGATTATGTCCAATCCTTTAACGGATACCAGTCGGGTGTCGCTGGTCCGCGTGACCGCCGACAATGATGGCCAACGCATCGACAACTTTCTCCTTGCGACTCTAAAAGGCACGCCTAAGTCCTTGATTTATCGAATAATCAGAAAAGGAGAAGTACGGGTAAACAAAAAGCGGGTAAAAGCAGACAGTCGCATCCACAGCGGCGACGAAGTCAGAATCCCTCCGGTCAGACTGCCGGAGAAGAATGAAACGCCGGACGTCTCCGATAATCTGCGCCAGCTGCTGGAGGGTTCCATTCTGTTTGAGGATGCCGGACTGCTGGCTATCAATAAGCCACACGGACTGGCAGTTCACGGCGGCAGCGGCGTCAGCCTGGGCATGATCGAAGCACTGCGCAAAATCCGCCCGCACCACAGCTTTCTGGAACTGGTTCATCGCCTCGACCGCGACACATCCGGCATTATTCTGGTGGCCAAAAAGCGCAGTGTACTGACGGCACTGCAGCGCATGCTGGTAAATAAAGCCGGCATCCGTAAGCGCTATCTGGCCATGGTGCATGGCCAGTGGCCAGCACAGATCACCGATATCCGGCTGCCACTGAAGCGCTTTGAGCGACAGTCTGGCGAACGCATGGTCATGGTTGCGGATGATGGCAAACCGTCGCACACCAGAACACGCCTGCTGGCCAATGGGCCACATTATTCACTGATCGAAGCGGAACCGGTTACCGGTCGCACGCATCAGATCCGGGTGCATTGTCTGGCCGAAGGTTTCACTATTGCCGGCGATGAAAAATACTGCGACAAGGCCCAGCAGGCCATCGACAAGAGTCAGGGGGTGCGCAGGTTATTCCTGCACGCCTGGCAATTGTCCTTCCGCCATCCGGACACGGGCGAACAGCTGACGCTGACCGCCCGGCCGGATGAAGAATTTACCGACATGTTGAAAAAGGCAGGGTGTTATGCCGGATTCTGAACAAAAATTCAGACTGATTATCTTTGACTGGGACGGAACCCTGGTCGACTCCACACAACGGATTGTAGACAGTATGCAGCGTGCGGCGGCTGAAGTCGGACTACCGCAGGTTCCGGACGCCGCCATTCAGAACATTATTGGTCTCGGCCTGCCGGAGGCTCTGCAGGCGGTATGGCCAGTGATAACGTCTGAACAACTGGAGGCTATGCGCACTGTGTATGCCGGCTATTTTGTTTCCGGCAGCCAGGTAGCAATGGACTTCTTTCCCGGCGCCCGGGAGATGCTGAATAATCTGCTGAATCAGGGTTATCTGCTCGCCGTCGCTACCGGCAAGAGCCGCAAAGGGCTCGACCGCATGCTGCACGACCTGAATGTTGGCCATCTGTTCGCGGCCACCCGCTGTGCAGACGAAACCCGCTCAAAACCTGATCCGCTGATGCTGCAGCAGTTGCTATCTGAGCTCAGTATCGCGCCCGCCGAAGCCGTCATGGTGGGGGATACCACCTACGACCTGGAAATGGCAGCAGCGGCAGGGGTTGCATCCATCGCCATGGGGCATGGGGCGCATGATGACGACCAGCTGCTTGCTTGTGGCCCTGTTGCCATCTGTCATAGCATTGAGCAACTTTTTAACCGGATCATCAATAATGGATAACCAACATCAGAATCAGAACACCTCCGGCCGGCCGGCTGACGACAGCAAAGAATGGAAGCTGATCGAAAAGGTCCTGATGGATCTGCAGGGTGAGCAGAAGCGCTCCCGGCGCTGGGGTATTTTCTTTAAAAGCCTGACCTTTCTTTATCTGTTTGCACTGCTGTGGCTGATCCGTCTGCCGGGCGAGCACGGTGGTGACATGCTGCCACAGTCCGATTACGCGGCGGTCATTGAGGTGAATGGAGTCATTGCCGCCGATGAAGACGCCAATGCTGACATGCTGATTACAGCACTGCGCGACGCTTTTGATGATGAAAAAGCCCGCGGTGTCATTCTGCGCATCAACAGTCCTGGCGGTAGCCCGGTACAGGCCGGCTACGTCTATGACGAGATAAAACGCCTGAAGGAAACCCGTCCGGACTTCCCTGTTTACGCCGTCATTATGGATCTTGGCGCTTCCGGCGCTTACTACATTGCTGCAGCTGCCGATGAAATCTATGCCGACAAAGCCAGTCTGGTTGGCTCCATTGGCGTGGTGGGTTCCGGCTTTGGCTTTACCGGCATCATGGAGAAACTGGGCATTGAGCGCCGCCAGTACACAGCGGGGGCGCACAAAGGCTTCCTCGATCCGTTTCAGCCGGAAAAAGAAGATGAAAAGGCCTTCTGGGAAGGCGTTCTCAATGTCACGCATAACCAGTTTATTGAGCAGGTGAAAAAGGGCAGGGGGGACCGCCTTAAAACGGATACGCCCGACCTGTTTTCCGGCCTGGTGTGGTCGGGAGAGCAGGCACTGGATATCGGCCTGATTGATGGTCTGGCATCCAGCAGCCAGGTAGCCCGCGAGCTTCTGGGTACTGACGAGCTGGTTAATTTCACCCGCAAGCCCACTCCGTGGGAAGATCTGGTTCAGCGCCTTGGTGCCAGCATGGGGCGGGGCTTCGCCACACTACTGACCGAGCAAAGCCTGACACTGCGTTAAATAATTTTGACAGAGGAGCCAAGCATACCTATCATGTCGCGCACTATGGCAGAGGCTCAGCTCCCGCAGCGTGTCGATGCGTACAAATTAGTTGATAATAATCAACGATTTAACGCCAGAATCGACAGCTCTAAGTTATTACGTCTCAGTGATGCAGTTATACGCTGCAGCACTCCTGTTTCCTGCGAGGTTGAATTTTCGCGCGATCAGGAAGGAAACCGGATAATGTCCGGGAGCTGTCATACACAGGTTGTCATGATCTGTCAGCGTTGTCTGGGTGAAGTCACCCTCGACATTGACAGCAGCTTTGAGCTGGGACTTGTGTTTAATGATGAGCAGGCCCGACAGTTGCCCCGGCGACTGGAACCTGCGGAACTGGATGAACAGGGACAGCTTGATCTGTGGACTGTGATCGAAGACGAAGTGCTGCTGGCACTGCCGCCTTTCCCGACTCACAGCGAAGATGAATGCCAGCTGTTACAGACAGAGAGCGAGCCCGAGCCTGAAACAACAGATTCAGACGGAAAGCGGCCCAACCCGTTTGACGTTTTAGCTCAGCTTAAACAGAAATAGCGATTATTTAGGAGCCTAAAATGGCGGTTCAGCAAAACAAAGTGACTCGTTCCAAGCGTGGCATGCGTCGTTCTCACGATGCGCTGGATACAGAAGCAGTAGCACTGGCTACCGACTCTACTTCCGGTGAAACCCACCGTCGTCACCACGTAACACCAGACGGTTTTTACCGCGGTAAGAAAGTCGTGGAGACCGGCAACAACTGATATGTTTACCTACGCGGTAGATGTAATGGGCGGGGACTTAGGTCCCCGCGTTGCGTTTAAGGCCTGCCGAAAATTTCTCCGCTTTCGTCGGGACGTCAGCCTGATTATCGCTATCACGCCCGACCTGGAGCAGGAAGCCCGCTCCTTCTTTCCTGGCCGCCATCCGGCCGTCCGCCTGTTGATCTGCGACAGCGCGATCAATATGAATGACAAGCCGTCACAGATGCTGCGTAAAGGCCTGACCAGCACCATGGCTGGCGCTCTGCGTGAATATCATGCGGGCCGCGCACAGGGCATGATCTCTGTCGGCAATACCGGTGCCCTGATGGTGCTGGCCCGTCATATTCTCGGAACTCTGCCGGGAATTGACCGCCCGGCACTGGCAACCACGCTACCGACCCGCGGCAAGCCTCTGCTGATGCTCGACCTGGGGGCCAATCTTGAAGTCGACAACCGGCAATTGGTGCAGTTTGCCGCACTGGGTGCCGGCTGGTGCATGACACTCGATAAGCAGACCCCGAAGGTCGGCCTGCTCAATGTCGGGCGCGAATCTGCCAAGGGCACCGGATGTGTCCGTCAGGCGGCTGAAACCCTGAAGGTAACCATGCCCGGTCTGTACGCCGGCTTTTATGAAGGTGATGACCTTTACCGGGGCGAGCTGGATGTGCTGGTTACTGACGGCTTTGCCGGCAATATTGCCCTGAAAGTGAGCGAAGGATTGTCCGACTGGCTGCAGGAGCTGTTCTATCGCGAATTCCGCAATCACTGGTTTATGCGCTGGTTTGCGTGGTTGTGGCTGCCCGCAGTCAGGCATATTGAACGGCGCATCTCTCCGGCCCGTCATGGTGGTGCATTACTGCTGGGGCTGAACGGGGTGGTGGTTAAGACTCATGGCAAGTCGGATGCCCGCGCATTCCGTTATGCGCTGCGCTACCTGCACCAGAAAGCCCAGCATTTCGACGCTGAAAAGCTGGCGCAATACCTCGATAAATTTCAGCAGACAGCACCTGAACGGCCGGATGTGTGAATCTGATTCAATAATATTGTGCATTGTTGACTATTTATTGTAACAATTCACACCCATAGTATGTGCCCGGTTTTCCGGCCGGATCACATTCCGTATGACCGGAACACCACAACCTCAGAAATTAAGGGTAACTGAATGACAGATGTAATCGCATTCTTCCCCGGTCAGGGCGCTCAGCATACCGGTATGCTCGGCGATCTGGCTGCTGAATATCCACAGATCAAGGACACCTTCACCGAAGCGTCTGACGCCATCGGTCAGGATCTGTGGCAGCTGGCGCAGGAAGGCCCGGCTGAAACACTGAATCTTACCTACAACACGCAGCCAGCCCTGCTGACGGCGAGTGTTGCACTGTGGCGCATTGTTACTGCGCAATGCCCGGCCATGACCGTTAAAGCCGGCGCCGGACATTCGCTGGGCGAATATTCTGCCCTGGTTGCAGCCGATGCTGTGGATTTTGCCGATGCGGTGCGTCTGGTGAAAAAACGCGGTGAGCTGATGGATGCTGCCGTACCGGCAGGTCAGGGTGGCATGGCTGCGGTGCTGGGGCTTGATGAAGCCCAGATCCGCACCGTCTGTGAAGAAGCATCAGTCGCCGGCGTGGTTGAGCCCGCCAATTTTAATGCTCCGGGTCAGATCGTTATCGCCGGCGCCATGGCGGGGATTGAAAAAGCCGTTGAGCTGGCCAAAGCCGCCGGCGCCAAGCGCGCACTGCCCCTGGCCGTCTCAGGTCCATTTCATTCCAGCCTGATGAAAGCCGCCGCCGAAGAATTTGGCCAGGCGCTGAGCAATGTCAGCTTCCGCGCCCCGGAATTTCCGGTGTATCACAACGTGGACAATGACAGCGCCACACTGGCAGAGATTCCGTCACGCCTGCTGGCGCAGCTTTACAGTCCGGTCAACTGGACCGGTGCAGTACAGGCCTGCCGCAGTGCCGCTGATCTTGCCGTGGAATTCGGTCCGGGCAAAGTACTGGCCGGCCTTAATAAGCGTATCGACAAAACGCTGACAACACAGACAACAGGGGATGCAGCGGCCGTTGCGGCTGCCATCGCTCTGATTCAGGGATCCTGATATGACAGACAAAATTCTGGCTCTGGTTACCGGTGCCTCACGAGGCATCGGGCGCGCAATCGCCGAGCGCCTGGCCCATGACGGCTACCGCGTGATCGGCACTGCAACCAGCGAATCCGGCGCTGCCGCCGTGCGTGAAGCCTTGCAGGCAATCGCTGCGGATAACGATGCCCTGGTGCTGAATATTGCCGATGCTGCGCAGACTGACGAAGCCCTGAAGGGCTTTATCGCTGAATTCGGCACGCCGGGCGTGGTGGTGAACAACGCCGGCATCACCCGTGACAACCTGTTTCTGCGCATGTCAGACGACGAATGGGAGCAGGTTATTAACACCAACTTAAGTGGTGTGTTCCGGGTCTGCAAAGCCATGGTAAAACCCATGATCAAGAAGAAAACCGGCGCCATTATTAACGTCAGCTCCATTATCGGCACCACGGGCAATGCCGGTCAGGCCAACTATGCTGCGGCCAAAGCCGGTCTGGAAGGCTTTACTCGCTCACTGGCGCAGGAAATTGCCAGTCGCAACATTACCGTCAATTGTGTCGCTCCGGGATTTATTCAGACTGACATGACGGAAATCTTGCCTGAAACGCAAAAAGAAGCCATCCTAGCCACCATTCCGGTCAAGCGCTTCGGACAGGTTGAAGAAATCGCAGGAACTGTTGCCTTTCTGGCCGGTCCTGATGCTAAGTACATTACAGGCCAGACCATTCATGTGAATGGCGGCATGAATATGGGCTGAGGCTGACAGCAGTCTGCTGACAGTCACCAGGAAACACTGAAACGGTAGGAAATAACCATGAGCAATATCGAAGAACGCGTAAAGAAAATCGTCTGTGAACAACTGGGCGTAAAAGAAGAAGATGTTAAGGCTTCCTCTTCTTTCGTTGACGATCTGGGCGCGGACTCTCTGGACACTGTAGAGCTGGTTATGGCTCTGGAAGAAGAATTCGAAACCGAAATTCCTGACGAAGATGCTGAAAAGCTGACCACCGTTCAGGAAGCGATCGACTACATCATCGCTAACCTGTAAGGGTTCAGCGGGGATATAAAAGCCGCCTCTACGGACGCGGCTTTTTTTATGTCTGGTTTAGTGCCTGACTGTTCAGGCAACAGATTACAGATTGGAATGTTATGACTAAAAAACGCGTGGTCATTACCGGGCTGGGTACGGTTAATCCGCTCGGACTTAACGTGGCAGATACCTGGAGCGCCATCCTGCAGGGTAAAAGTGGCATCAGCCGGGTGGAACACTTCGATGCCACAGGCTTTGCCACACAGATTTACGGTGGGGTTAAGGATTTCGACGTCAGCGGTGTGATGACAGAAAAAGAGGCGCGCAAAATCGACCTCTTTATTCAGTACGCCATGGTGGCGGCGAGTCAGGCACTGGCGGATGCCGGCCTGAACGATAATTTCGATCCTGACCGTGCCGGTGTTGCCGTCGGCTCAGGTATCGGCGGCCTGACGACCATCGAAGCCAATCATCAGCAGCTGCTGAAAAGCGGACCGCGCCGCGTGTCACCATTTCTGGTGCCCGGTTCCGTGGTGAATATGGCGTCCGGAAATATTGCTATCGCCCACAATCTGCGCGGGCCTAACTTCGCCATTACCACCGCCTGCACCACAGGCACCCATAACATTGGCTACGCAGCGCGTACCATCGCTTATGGCGATGCCGACATCATGGTTGCCGGTGGTTCCGAGAAGGGTTCCAGTGCATTGGGTATGGCCGGGTTTGCAGCCGCGCGGGCAATGAGCACCCGCAACGACGAGCCGGAAAAAGCCAGCCGCCCGTGGGATAAGGAACGTGATGGATTTGTGCTCGGTGATGGCGCTGCGGTTCTGGTGCTGGAATCACTGGAGCACGCCCAGGCCCGTGGTGCGACCATCTACGCTGAACTGTCAGGTCTTGGCCTGAGCGATGATGCCCACCACATCACCAGTCCGCCGGAAAGCGGCGAGGGTGCCGAAAAGGCCATGGCCAATGCGCTGCGTGATGCCGGTCTGCAACCGCAGGATATTGATTACATCAATGCCCACGGTACCTCGACTCAGGTTGGCGATATTGCTGAAACCCGGGCGGTTAAATCACTGTTCGGCGATCACGCCGCCAGGCTGACCATCTCATCCACCAAATCCATGACCGGACACCTGCTGGGTGCCGCAGGAGCTCTGGAGGGCATGATTTCAGTACTCGCCATCCGTGACGGTGTTGCTCCGCCAACCATCAATCTGGATGACCCGGATGAAGGTTGCGATCTGGATTACGTGCCGCACAGCGCCCGTAAGATGGATATCCGCGCAGTCATTTCCAACTCCTTCGGATTTGGCGGAACCAACGGCAGTCTGCTGTTCACCCGCTACGATGGCTGATACCGCGCTGCTCTATACTCCGGCCAATGGCTGGCAGCCTGCTGCCGGCTGGCCGGCGACTGACCGGGCCCTGAACTACGGCGACGGCCTGTTTGAAACCTTCCGTTTCTCGCCAGCCGGGGAAATCCCGCTCTGGCGCCATCATCGCCAGCGCCTCCGTCACGGACTGGTAGCGCTGGATTTCCCGCTGCAGACTGCCGCCCTGATTGAAGAAGCCATCAGCGCTCTGCGACCGCAGACCTCCGCCGGTAAACTGCTTGTCAGCCGTGGCAGTGGCCCACGTGGTTACCTGCCGCCGGCAGACGCTGAGGTGCAGATCCTGTTCCAGCCTTTTACTGCACCGTCCTGGGCGGCAGAACGCCTGCCACAGGGGATGGTTTGCGAATTCAGTGACGTCCAGCTGGCGGTACAGCCGTTACTGGCTGGCTTCAAGCATCTGAACCGGCTGGAGCAGGTACTGGCCCGCAGCCGTTTTCCGGCCCATTGCCATGAAGTCATTATGACGGATATGAATGATTGGGTGATCGAAGGCTGCATGAGCAATCTGCTGCTGCTGGAAGGCGAGCAGTGGCTGACCCCAGACCTGTCACGCTGCGGCGTTAATGGTGTCGTCCGCCGCTGGCTGCAGGAGACGCTGGACATCAGCGAAGCTGCGGTAGAGCGTGACCGCCTGCTCAAAGCCGACGCTCTGTTACTGTGCAATACCCTGAATGGTATTTCAGCGGTTCAATCTGTGGCTTCACGCAAGTATCATCTGCACCCCTCGATAGCAGAATTGCAGCAGCAGTTTCAGGAGCAGTTTGCGTGAAATGGCTTTTCAGGCTCGGCACGGGCCTGGTGTTTATTCTGATTATTCTGGCCGCCGCCCTGTGGCAGCTGCCGAATAACAATCAGGAAACCGTCCGAATTGAAATCCGCCAGGGCGACACTCTGAGCGGCCTGGCACGTCAGTGGCAACAGGATGGCTGGCTGCCGTCGGCGTTGTTGTTGCGCGCTCAGGCACGCATTACCGGCCAGGGGCGGGTGCTGCGCCGCGGCGAATTTGATGTCCCACCGGGCCTGAGTGGTCCCCGGCTGCTGAGCCATCTGGCCTCTGCCACCCCGGTCAGCTACCGCGTCAGTCTGATTGAAGGGCATGATCTGCGCGAAGCGCTGCAGGCGCTGCAGGACGCATCCCGGCTGGAGCAGGATGTACAGCCGCTGACCCCGGCAACGGTCGCCGCCGAACTGGGTATCAGCGGTAATCCGGAAGGGTGGCTGTACCCGGACACCTACGTTTATCACAGTGGCGACAAGGTCTCGACACTGCTGCGACAGGCTTACCAACGGATGCAGCAGCAGCTGCAGCAGGCCTGGGATGAGCGCGCTGACGACCTGCCGTACGACTCGCCGTATCAGGCACTGATCATGGCTTCCATCGTGGAAAAAGAAACCGGCGCAGTCGCTGAGCGGCCGGTCATCGCCGGCGTATTTGTCCGTCGGCTGCAGAAAAACATGCGCCTGGAAACGGACCCGACGGTCATTTACGGCCTCGGTGCGGATTTCGATGGCAATCTGCGCAAAAAACACCTGCTGGACCGGTCAAATCCGTATAATACCTACCGTCACAAAGGTCTGCCGCCCACGCCGATTGCTCTGGCCGGCCGCGCGGCGCTGGATGCCGCGCTGCACCCGGCTACGGGAGAGGAACTCTACTTTGTGGCCCGTGGCGATGGCAGCCATCAGTTTTCGGCCACGCTGGAAGAACACAACAAAGCCGTGCGTCAGTATCAGATTTACCGCCGCAAGAAAGATTACCGCTCGGCACCGCCCGCCGGACAGTCAAAGGAACCCGCTCAATGACGTCAGCTTCACCCGGACTTTTTATCACCTTTGAAGGGGGAGAGGGCGTCGGCAAATCCACCAATATCAGCTTCTGTGCCGACTGGCTGCGTGCGCGCGGCATTGAAGTGATTGTGACCCGCGAACCCGGCGGCACCCCGATTGCCGAAACCATCCGCGAGAAATTACTGAAGGCGCATCACCCGGAAGCCATGGACCCGCTGGCGGAGCTGCTGCTGATGTTTGCCGCCCGTTCCCAGCACATCCAGAACCTAATCCGTCCGGCTCTGGCGCGTGGTTGCTGGGTGCTGTGTGACCGTTTTACCGATTCCACCATTGCCTACCAGGGCTTTGGCCGGCAGCTGCCACTGCAGCAGATCAGTACACTGAAGGCGCTGGTTCAGCAGGATCTGGAACCGCACTGCACCTTCCTGCTGGAAGCGCCACTCGCGGTCGGCATGGGCCGCGCCCGGGGCCGGACTGACGCTGCCGGCGAAGCCGTTGACCGCTTTGAGCAGGAGCAACTCGATTTCTTTGAGCGCGTACAGCAGGGCTTTGACTGGCTGGCGCAGCAGGAATCACGCATCCGTCGTATTGATGCGGCCAGACCTCTGGCATCCGTGCAGCAGCAGCTGCTCGCGGAACTGCAGACCCTGGGCGCATTATGACGGCATTTCCATGGCAACAACCGGTATATAACGATCTGGTGCGCCGCCGGCGCAGCACGGGTCTGCCACATGCGCTGTTGCTGACCGGACTGGCCGGCATCGGCAAACATGAACTGGCGCTGTATACCGCCAAATGGCTGCTGTGCCTGCAGGACGGTGACGAACCCTGCGGCCAGTGC
This sequence comes from Pseudomonadota bacterium, assembly GCA_030145845.1. Lineage (GTDB taxonomy): Bacteria > Pseudomonadota > Gammaproteobacteria > Pseudomonadales > Oceanobacteraceae > Venatoribacter. Next base: position 19,539 of record JAIXHJ010000012.1, on the reverse strand, counting down.
CACAGCTGTCAGTTATGGAATGCCGGCACGCACCCGGACTTCCTGCTTTGTCAGCCGGAAGATGGTTCTCGCCAGATCCGTATTGAAGCCATCCGCCGGGTGAATGATTTTCTGGCGCAGACGCCACAGATCAGCCGCTGCCAGGTCGTCAACCTGCGGCCGGTGGAGGTGATGAACACCAATTCTGCCAATGCTCTGCTGAAAACACTGGAAGAGCCTGCCGGTGAGAGCTACCTGTTGCTGGAAACCGAGCGTTTCGGCTCCGTACTGCCAACCATCCGCAGCCGCTGCCAGCGTATCGCCCTGAATCCGCCGGCGGCAGACGAATCGCTGCAATGGCTGGCAGCACAGGGCTATGCCGCAGAACAGGCTGAACCGGCGCTGCGTCTGAATCACGGCGCCCCCCTGAAGGCTCTGAGCTGGCTGCAGGGCGAGCAGAGTGATCAGCAACAGCGCTGGCTGGAACAGCTGCAGCAATGGACGCAGGGTACTGCGCCACTGCAACTGATTGCCGAACAGTGGAGCAAACAGCTGGATCTGCAGGACGTGATGGGCTGGCTGTACAGTTTTCTCAGCGACTGCCTGAAGGCCAATATGGGCATTGCCGATGACCAGCTGATCTATGGCCCGCAGGTCCGGGCCACGCTGGGCGGCGCTATGCCCCCGGCGGCAAAGCTGATAACCTTGCACGACCGTGTTAAAGAGATCCTGGCGGCTCTGTTATCCGGCGCCGCCAGCTACAATAAACAATTAGTGATCGAATCCCTGCTGCTTGAATGGCGGGATCTGGTAAATCCTCAGTGAGGCGTGCCGCCGGCCCGTCAGACACTGAAGCGAGAGGAACGGAGAGGGCTGAATGACAGCTGGAATCGGAGCCCGCAGTGGCATCCTGTCACTGACGATTAAAGACAAATCAGTACTGTATGCTGCCTACATGCCCTTCATTAAGGATGGCGGTCTGTTTATCCCGACCAACAAACAATACCAGCTCGGCGATGAAGTTTTCATGCTGCTCAAGCTGATGGATGAGCCGGAAAAAATCCCGGTTGCCGGCAAGGTAATCTGGATTACACCGAAGGGTGCCCAGGGTAACAAGGTGGCCGGCATCGGCGTGCAGTTTACCGGTGACGACAATATTGCCCGCGATAAGATTGAAACCTTTCTCGCCGGGGCACTGAAATCGGACCGCGTTACGCACACCATGTAAGTCACCGCCATCAATCAAAAAGAGCGCCAGAGCGCTCTTTTTTGTGCCTGTGTTACAGACTGTCGAGCATATACTCGAGTGCGTCCACGGTGTCGTTGAGCACGTCTTCGGTGGTATGAAAGTGTGGCGAAAAACGGATGCCACCACCGCGGTGGGCGCAGATAATGCCGCTGTTCATCAGCATGCGGTACAGCTGAGCGCTGTCTTTGTCGATAAAGCGGAAGGTCAGAATACCGGACGGACGTTTATCCAGCAGCGGGTTGAGAAAAACCGCCCCCTTATCGTCCAGCAGCTCACGCAGATACAGCACATTGGTCACCAGCCGGGTGGCGACCCGGTCCATGCCCACTTCCAGCAGCAGTGAAGTCGATGCATTCAGTGCCGCCGCACCGAGCATATTCGGGCTGCCGCATTCATAACGCCGCGCATCGTCCGCCGGCTGCCAGTCACGGCGGTCGTAATTGCCCATGTCCGCCACCATGTGCCAGCCATATTCCGCCGGTGGCAGCTGCTCCATGATCTGCGGGCGGACATAGAAGAACCCCAACCCTTCAGGACCGAGCAGCCATTTATGGCCATCTGCCATGGCAAAGTCGGCCTGAATGGCGCGCACCGAAAACGGCAGGGCGCCCACTGCCTGAATTGCATCAACGCAGAACAGCACGCCGGCCTGACGGCAGGCATCGCCGAGGGTAACCAGATCCAGCATCAGACCGCTGGCATACTGCACCGCACTGACCGACACCAGTTTTGGCTTCTGAGCAATGGCGGCCAGCAGTTCCGCTTCCGGCGCATCCCACGGCAGCGCCACCTCCACCACGCGCACGCCGCGCTGGCGCAGGGACTCCCAGACGATACGATTGGAGGGGAATTCCTGATCGCTGATCACCACGACATCGCCGGCCTGCCAGTCAATGCCGGCCGCCACGAACGACAGGGCTTCTGAGGTGTTTTTAACCAGTGCCACACTGCCTGGCTCGGCATCAACCAGAGCTTCCAGATTGTGTTTCAGACTGGCTTCGGTTGCCGTCCACTGCGGATAGTGGCTGGCGCCCAGTGCCGTGTTTTCCGCGGCAAAGTCACTGACTGCCCGCCGTGCGCGTTCCGGCCAGGGCGCCACAGCGGCATGATTGAGATAAAGACATTCGTCGTTCACCGGAAATTCGGCGGCGATGAGCTCAGATTCTGCTTGCGTCATAGTAATTCCTGAAATAAACCGGCACAGTCTGTTCCGCTTTGTATGAAAACCCGCTGACCGCGATGGTTCTAGCTGTGAATGACAACTGTTACCATAGGCCCAACTGAAGCCTTAATGAAAGCAGAGAGCGTATGTCATCATCCAGTGCTTTTCGCCATCTGGGGAATACCCGGGTTGAATCCCTGAATATCGAAATCCAGCATTACGAACATATTGCCACCGGGGCCGTGCATTACCACCTGGCCACCGATCATGATGAAAAAGCCTTTATGGTCGCGGTGCGCACCATGCCGCACGACTCTACCGGCGTTGCCCATATTCTTGAACACACCGTGCTGTGCGGCTCAGAAAAGTACCCGGTGCGCGACCCCTTTTTCATGATGACGCGCCGCTCGCTGAATACCTTCATGAATGCCATGACCAGCAGCGACTGGACGGCTTACCCGTTTGCTTCGCAGAACGATAAGGATTTCAACAACCTGCTCGATGTGTATCTCGATGCGGTATTTTTCTCCCGTCTCGACGAACTCGATTTCAGACAGGAAGGCCACCGCATTGAATTCAGCGAAGAGGGCAATCCGGATTCACCGCTGGAATACAAAGGCGTGGTCTTCAATGAAATGAAAGGCGCCATGTCCTCCACCGTCAGTCAGCTGTGGCAGGGGATCAGTGCCTACCTGTTTCCGACCACCACCTATCACTACAACAGCGGCGGCGATCCGGCGGCCATTACCGATCTGAGCTATGAGCAGCTGCTGGATTTTTACCGCACGCATTATCACCCCTCCAATGCCATCTTTATGACCTTCGGCAAACTGGATGTGGCAGAGCTGCAGGACAAGCTGGAAAGCGCCGCGCTGAGCCGTTTTGAACGTCAGGACAAACAATGGCGCGTGGAACCGGAAAAACGCTACGCCGCGCCGATCGCCGTCGAGCAGGCCTATGGCCTCGACAGTGATGACCTGTCTGCCTCCACACACCATGTGGTTGGCTGGCTGCTGGGTGAATCCACCGATCTGGATGAGCAGCTGGAAGCCCATCTGGTCAGCCAGGTGCTGCTCGACAACAGTGCTTCACCACTGCGCCGGGCACTGGAAGAAACCGACCTCGGCGGTTCGCCATCGCCACTCTGTGGACTGGAGGATTCCAACCGTGAAATGAGCTTTATGTGCGGCATTGAAGGCAGTGAGCCGGAGCATGCACAGGCAGTGGAACAGCTGATTCTCGACACCCTGCAGCAGGTTGCTGACGAAGGCGTTGATCAGGGTATGATTGATGCCGCACTGCATCAGCTGGAGCTGCATCAGCGTGAGATCGGCGGTGATCATTACCCTTATGGTCTGCAGCTGATTTTCAACTCCATTGCCGCGGCCACTCATTATGGTGATCCGGCCGGTCTGCTCAATCTCGATCCGGCACTGGAACGTCTGCGCGAAAAAGCCGCCCGGCCGGACTTTATGCAGCAGGCTGTCCGCCGCCTGCTGCTGAACAACCGTCACCGCGTGCGCTTCACACTGCGCCCGGACAATGGCGTCAACGCGGAAATGAAACGACTGGAAGAGCAACGGCTGGCCAGCATCCGTGCGGCGCTGTCAGACACCGACAAACAGGCGGTGCTCGATCAGGCAGAAGCGCTCAAGGCGCGCCAGGCGCAGGAAGATGATCCGGGACTGCTGCCACAGGTAACGCTCGATGATGTCCGTCCGGACGTCAGTTATGTGGCCGCCAGCGCAACCTTTGACGCCGGCCTGCCGGCCACCGAATACATTACCGGCACCAACGGCCTGATTTATCAGCAACTGCTGCTGGATCTGCCGGCCTTCAGCCGCGAACAGATGACCTGGCTGCCGTTTATGACCCAGAGCTGGACCGAAGTCGGTGCCGCTGGTCACGATTATCTGCATCAGCAGCAGAAACAGACCGCCATCGTCGGCAGCCTGAGCGCGTATGCCAGCATCAAGGGCAGCGTGGCCGACTGTAACGCCCTGCGGGGGTATCTGGTCATGAGTGGTAAAGCACTGACACCGAGTGCCGATGAGTTTTCGGCCCTGATCCGGGAAACCTGGGAGCAGGCCGACTTCTCTGAGTCGGCGCGTCTGCATGATCTGCTGAAACAGGCGAAATCCCGCCGCGAGCAGGGCATTACCGGCAGTGGCCACAGCCTGGCTATGTCACTGGCCGCCTCAAAACTCAATGCGGCGGCGCACATCGCCAACGATCTCGGTGGTCTGCCACAGGTTAAGCGCCTGAAAGAACGCGTACAGCAGGCGCAGCAGGATGGTCCTGAGTTCCTCTCTGCAGCGCTGGATGACCTCTACCGTCACATTCAGGCCCCACAGGAAGCTCTGCTGGTGCACGATGAGCACGGCAGCGCGCCGCACCGTAACAGCCTGCAGCAGAGCTGGGCTGGCGTCAGTGCCGGCAGCGGTGCAGAACTGCAATGGCAGGCCGCGGATGAAGCCACATACTGGATGGTCGATTCGCAGGTGAACTTCTGTGCCTGGGCACTGCCGACAGTCACCGTGGATCATCCGGATGCCGCCGCGCTGGCTGTGCTGTCCGGCGTGCTGCGCAATGGCTTCCTGCACACCGCCATCCGGGAGCGGGGCGGTGCATACGGTGCCGGAGCCAGTCAGGATTCAGCGCTGGGCTGCTTCAAGTTTTTCTCTTACCGCGACCCGCGCAGCGAAGGAACGTTCGATGATTTCGCGGCCTCGATCGACTGGGTACTGAACAAAGCCTCCGGTGACGATCTGGTGGAGCAGTCGGTTCTCGGCCTGATCGGCGGCATGGACCGCCCGGGATCACCGGCCGGTGAAGCCAAGCAATATTTCCATATGGACCGCACCGGACGCACTGCGGCGCTGCGCCAGCAGTTCCGTGAACGCCTGCTGGCAACCGGCTGGGACGACATTCAGCGCGTCGCCGCCCGTTATCTGCAGTCCGCAGAAGGAATCCGGGCGGTGGTTGCGCCACGCGGCACAGAGGACATTGCCGCCAGACTCGGTCTTAATGCGAACGATTATTAATTGATAATCAACCGCAAAACGTTGCATAATGCGCCACGCGTTGTGGTTCAGCCGCCATTCAGGCAGCCGGGCCACAATGCTTCATCCTTCAAACCGACAGGAAACACCGGTTATGAAATTCCCGTTCATCGTGGCGGCGCTGCTGCTCAGTCCGGCACTGATGGCCGACAGCCTGAGCGACGGTCAGCGCGCCATCGACAAGACTGATGCAGCCGGACAGGCCACGCAGAGCAAGACAGAAAAGCTCGACGACAAAACCCAGCAGCTGCTGAATGAATACCGCCAGATTCAGGCTGAAGCCGACCAGCTCGCACTCTATAACCGCCAGATGGAAGCCATTATCGGCAACCAGAATGACGAGCTGGATTCACTGGCACGCCAGATCGATGAAATCGAGCGGACAGAGCGGGGGATTCTGCCGCTGATGAGCCACATGCTGGATTCGCTGGAACAGTTTGTCGCCCTTGATACGCCCTTCCTGCCGCAGGAACGCACGGCCCGCATTGCACTGCTGCAGGACCTGCTGCTGCGCGCGGATGTCACCACCTCCGAAAAATTCCGCCGCGTCCTCGAAGCCTATCAGGTGGAAGTGGACTACGGCCGCAATATCGAAGCCTACCGTGGTCAGCAGGAGGGGGTTTCTTATGACTTCCTGCGTATCGGCCGACTGGCACTGTACCGTATCAGCAACGATGGCCAGCAGGCCTGGGTCTGGCACAAAGGGCTGGGCGACTGGTTTGCCCTCGACAGCGGTTATCTGCGCGACCTGCGCAAAGCGCTGAAAGTGGCTCAGCAGACCGCGGCACCTGAGCTGCTGGTGATTCCGTTACCGACCCCGTCCAGCCTGCAACAGGGAGCTTCCTCATGATCCGCACACTGTGTCTGGCCGCGGTAATGCTGGCCACACCGCTGATTTCACAGGCGGCAGAGAGCACCGATCCGCTGCAGTCCCTGCTGCGCAAAGCAGGTCAGTATCAGTCGTCTGAACAGGCCGTTAACCGCGCCCGGGAGAAAGAATTTCTCGCTGACCTGAACAGCCAGAAGCGCCTGCTGGCCGAAGCCCGGGCGGCACTGAAGCGTGAACAGCAGCGTGCCGACCGGCTGAAAAACACCTTCGATGACAACGAACAGAAACTCACCGATCGCGAGGAAGAGCTGCGTCTGCGCATGGGCAATCTGGGTGAAATGTTCGGCGTGGTCCGCCAGGTGGCGACCGATCTCAACACCACACTCGAAGACAGCCTGACCCGCGTGGAAATCCCGCAGCGCCGGGCTGACCTGGAAAAACTGTCGGAAGCCAAAGAGCTGCCGACCATCCGTGAACTGGAATCCCTGTGGTACACGCTGCAGCAGGAAATGACCATCAACGGCAATGTTTCCACCTTCGCCACCGCAGTGATCAGCCCGCAGGGCCAGACCGAAACCCGGACGGTTACCCGGCTCGGGGTTTTCAATGCGGTGGAAGAGTCCGGTTATCTGTCATTTGATCCGCAACTGAAGACCCTGCAGGAACTGGGACATCAGCCGGCACAGGCCGCTTATATCAGTGATTATCTGAACAGCAGCGCCGCGGTGGCCCCCTTTGCTCTGGACCCCAGTCGTGGCGCTCTGCTGACCATGACCCTGGAAAGCCCGGACATGATGGAGCGTATCCGTCAGGGGGCCCTGGTAGGCTACATCATTATCGGACTTGGCATTCTCGGCCTGCTGATTGCTGCCTGGCGTCTGATCGTGCTGGCCGGTATCAGCGCCGGTGTGCGTAAACAGCAGAAGAACCTGACGCAGCCGGACAGCAACAACCCGCTCGGCCGCGTGCTGAAAAGCTATCAGGACCTGCCCAAACCGGTGGATGTCGAGGTGCTGGAGGCCAGAATGGACGAAGCCGTGCTGCGCGAGCTGCCGGCACTGGAGCGTGGCCAGACCATTATCAAACTGTTTGCCGGCATTGCGCCGCTGCTGGGGCTGCTGGGTACCGTCACCGGTATGATTGCCACCTTCCAGGCCATCACCAACTTCGGCACCGGCGACCCCAAACTGATGGCGGCGGGTATTTCCCAGGCGCTGATCACCACAGTACTGGGCCTGCTGGCCGCCATTCCGCTGCTGCTGGTCCACAACTGGGTGGCCTCACGCAGCAAGGCGCTGATTCAGCTGCTGGACGAACAGTCCGCCGGACTGATGGCTGAAGCGCTGGAAACCCATAAGGTACAGGGCAACTGATATGCAGTGGCTGATGGACTTTATGGCGCAGGGTGGGGTGGTGCTGTATTTCATACTGGCACTCAGCATTCTGCTCTGGAGTCTGATTCTGGAACGCATCTGGTTTCTGCGCATTGAGCTGCCACGAAGCAACCGCAGTCTGGCGCAGCAATGGCAGCAGCGGGCAGAACACCACAGCTGGCATGCGCGTAAAATCCGCGCCGCCTGGCTGAGCCGGCAGCAACAGGCCGCGCAGCAGTTTCTGCCTTTTATCGGCATTCTGATTGCGGTCTGCCCGTTGCTCGGACTGCTGGGCACGGTCACCGGTATGATCAAGGTGTTCGACGTACTGGCCATTACCGGCACCGGCAATGCCCGGGCCATGGCCAACGGCATTTCCATGGCCACCATTCCGACCATGGCCGGCCTGGTGGTTGCACTGACCGGTATTTTTTTCCGCACCCGGTTCAAACGGCTGAGCGAGCGTGGCGTACACCAGCTGGCCGAATTATTACCGACAGATTAACGGATTTATCTTATGGCACGCCGTCATACAGACAACGAAGCAGATGGTAACGACATCGACATTACGCCGATGCTGGATATCGTTTTTATCATGCTGATCTTTTTTATCGTCACCACCTCGTTTGTTAAAGAGAGTGGCGTTACCGTCAGCCGCCCCAGTGCACAGACGGCGGAAGAGAAAAAGGGCAGTAATATTCTGGTCGCCATCCGCGCCAACGGCGAAATCTGGATCGACCGCCGGGCAATTGATGTACGCGCCGTACGGCCGAATATTGAACGCATGAAAGCCGAAAACCCGGAAGGGGCAGTAATTATTCAGGCCGATGAATTTTCGCCGACCGGCCTGCTGGTCAAGGTGATGGATCAGGTACGTCTGGCGGGCATCAGCAATATTTCCATTTCTGCCGAGGCCGCCAACTGATGAAACGGCTGGCCATTGCCCTGATCGGCGCCTGCGGCGTCAGTCTGGCACTGTTCTGGATGATGCACCGTATGGTTTCCGGTCCCGGCGATATGCAGCGCGTCGAGCGCGACCGCGCGGTGATCGATTTTGTGCGCCTGCGGGAAGACAGCCGCACCCAACTGAAAGAACGGCATAAAAAAGAACCACCGAAACCGAAAAAACCACAACTGCCGAAAGACAGCGTCAGTCAGCAGGACGTTCCTATGCAGCAGATGCCGTTTAATATGCCGGATATTTCCCCCGACCTGTCACTGGCACAGACCAACCTGCTTGGCGATGCCGTCGTTGGCATGGGCTTTGGTGATACCGATGTGATTCCGTTGTCACGTCAGCCGGCGGTTTATCCGCAGCGGGCGATACGGCAGAAAATTGAGGGCTACGTCACCGCCCGACTGGAGATTAATGCTCAGGGTTCGGTTGATGATGTCGAAATTATCGATGCACAGCCGCGCGGCGTATTTGAGCGCGAAGCTATCCGCGCCCTGTATAAATATAAATTCAAACCAAAAATGGAAGATGGCCATCCGGTAGCACAACAGGCCACGCAGACCATTGAATTCAAACTCGGGGATTAACCATGCGCACACTGACTGCTTTGATTGCATTCACTCTGTGGTCTGTCTCCGTCGCGGTGCAGGGGGCTTCCACCAACCTGTCGCCAGCCACCTATAACTCCCTGAATGAGATTCAGACTTTTCTGGCAGAAGAGCAGTACAGCGAAGCAGAGGAGGCACTGCTGGAACTGGAAGACGATCTGCAGCCGGGTTTTGGTCTGGCACTGACCTATCAGTTGCATGGACAGATGAGCCTGCTGCAGGAAAATCAGCCGCAGGCGCTGAGCTGGTTCCGCAAATCGCTGGCCCTCAACGCACTCACCACCGTGCAGGAAATCAACCTCGCCACCACCGTGGCTCAGCTGCAGTTGGCCGACGGTCAGTACCGGCAGATTATTAACGATCTGCAGCCACGACTGCGTAAAGCCGAACAGCAGGAGCGCGACGCTGCAGAAAGAAAAAACGATGGTAATACGCAGTTTATTCAGCCGGTCACTTACGTCACGCTGGCCGCTGCCCATCAGCTGCTGAAAGAATACTCACCCTCCATTCCGTATCTGCAGCAGGCCATCAGCCGCAGCCGGGCCGACGGTGACACGCCCAAAGAAAACTGGCTGGTGATGCTGATGGCAGCCTATTACCAGACAGAACAATACCCGCAGGCCGCGGCCACACTGGATGATCTGCTGCGTATTAACCCGCAGAAAGAAGACTACTGGCAGCAGCAGGCGGCGGTTTATCAGTTAATGAAAAAGCCGGCAAAAGCCCTGCGCACCCTGGAGCTGGGTTATGCCGCCGGTTATGTCACCAAAGCGGACAGTATCATGCTGCTGGTGCAGCTGCTGATTACACAGAATATTCCGGAGCGTGCCGGCCGCCTGCTGCAGAAACACCTGAGCGACAACACGCTGGAACTGAATGAGCGCAACTGGAAACTGCTCGCCTCTGCCTGGCAGCAGGGCAGGGAACGGGATAAAGCCATTGCTGCGCTGGAAAAAGCGGCGGCTTTTATGGACGACGGCGGCCTGTTGTTCCGTGCCGCGCGCATGGCTTCTCAGGATGCGCATTTCTCCGAATCACTGCGCCTGACCGAAGCCGCCATTAAAAAAGGCCTGAGCGACAAAGATAAGCCGCGCGCGCTGATGCTGGCCGGCAGCTCTGCCTACGAAATGAAAGATTTCCGCACCGCACAACGCTATTTCCAGCAGGCACTTACCCATGCCGACAGTGCTGGTAACGCCAGAGCCTGGCTGGATTATATTGCCGCTCTGGAAGACTATCCGCTGCCATAAAAAAACGGGCCTTAGCCCGTTTTTTTTACCCTCTCATATTCAGCTGAACTGCGACCAGATCGGGGCGTGATCCGATGGCTTTTCCATACCACGGATATCGTAGCTGATTCCTGCCGCCGTACATTCGGCATACACAGGTTCCGTGGCCAGAATATGATCAATACGCAGGCCGCGTTTCGGCTCATCATCAAAGCCTTTTGAGCGGTAATCAAACCAGCTGAACTGCTCAGCACTTTCAGGATAATGTTTGCGGTAGGTATCTTTCAGACCCCAGCCGAGCAGCTTGTCATACCATGCCCGTTCTTCCGGCAGGAAACTGCACTTACCGGTTTTCAGCCAGCGTTTGGCGTTGGCTTCACCGATACCGATATCAGTATCCGCCGGTGAAATATTCATGTCGCCCATGACCAGTACCCGATCCTGCGGGGTAAAGGTTTCATCCAGATAGCGCATCAGGTCGGCATAAAATTTTTCTTTGGCGGGGAATTTAATGTCGTGGTCACGGCTTTCCCCCTGCGGGAAATAACCATTGATCACATCCCATACCTTGCCATCAATCAGGTAGCGGGCATGGATCAGACGTTTCTGCGCGTCGGCATCATCCCAGGGCCAGCCTTTCTGTACAAACTCAGGGGCCGTTTTACTTAACAGGGCCACGCCGTAATGACTTTTCTGGCCAAAATATTCGACGTGATATCCCAGCCCCTCGATGTCGGCCAGCGGGAACTGCTCATCATGTACTTTGGTTTCCTGGAGGCCGATCACATCCGGGTCCAGCTGGTCACGGATGGCTTCCAGCTGGTGAGGACGGGCACGCACGCCATTGATGTTAAAACTGATAAAAGTCGTCATGTCATTTACTCCGCAATTCAGCGCAGATGATACCAGCCCCGCACGCCGCGGTCAGGTTGGGTTACCACTGTGCAGAATTTAACCGGAAGCAAACCTCCTGCTGTCATTGTTCTGGTCAGCGCGCAGGAATGGCTTACACTGCGCCGCCATCTGATCCGCTGATTCCGGGGCTATAACAATGAAAATTTACCTCTCACCACTCGCGGCGCTGGTCGCTGCCACCACACTCCCTGTTGCTGCCGTGGAACTGGATACCCAGCAGGTAACCGGCCAGCTGTTTGAGCAACCGGTGGCCGAACAGGCATTTGCAGTTGATGTACTGGAGCGCGCGGATATCGAGCTGCTGCCGGTCAGCAGCCTTGCTGATGCCCTGGAGTGGGTGAGTGGACTGGATGTCCGCCAGCGTGGCAGTGGTGGCACGCAGGTGGACCTGGGTATCCGTGGTGCCGGTTATGAGCAGACGCTGATTCTGGTTGATGGCGTACGCCTCAACGACCCGCAGAGCGGCCATCATAATTTCGATATTCCGCTGCTGCTGGAAGATATTGATCGTATTGAAATCGTGCGCGGCCCCGGTGCCGCTCAGTACGGTCCGAACGGCAATGCCGGCGTCATCAATCTGGTCACCCGTAAACAGGCACAAGGCCGTCAGGCCGGCATCAGGCTGGAAGGCGGCAGCAAGGATTACGCCCGCGCCGCACTGGGGCTGGCAAAAAACAACGGCAACTGGCATCACTTTTTCTCGGCCGCTCAGCAGGAGTCGGACACCTATATCAAAGGTGCGGACCTGGATTATGAAACCCAGCAGGGCAATCTGCGCATCGTGCACAGCAACGATTCCCACACCACGGTGGCCTCTTACGGCTATATGGACAAAGCCTTTGGCGCGCAGGGCTTTTACGCCGGCGCCGGCAGCCGAGCCAATGAAAACACCATTCAGCGTCATGCTTATCTGACCCATGAACAGCGCTTCAGCCCGGATGTACGTGCCGACGCTGCCATTAACTGGCGCCAGCATGACGACGAGTTCTACTATCTGGATTATGCGCCATCCGTGCATCAGACCAACGCCTGGCAGGGGCGGCTGCGCTACCACTTCCGCGACATCATCTCGGCCGGCTACGAATACAATCAGGAGGATATCGACAGCACCTCCATCAGCGGCGGCCACCATGAGCGCGAATACAGCAGCGTGTTCAGTTATGGTCAGTATGATTTTGGTCTGCTGCAGATGGCCGCCAGCCTGTCGTATCTGAACTACGACGGCGGCGACAGCTATACGCTGCCGGTGATTGGCTTCACTGTGCCACTGGGTCAGCAGCAGCTGTATCTGAATGCCGGCCAGAGCGTACGTGTGCCGACCATGAACGATCTTTATCTCAATCAGGCGGCCAACCAGGGCAACCCCGATGTGAAAGCGGAACAGACCGACAGCGCCGAGATCGGTACACGGCTCAATCTGGCCGGCCTGCTGACCCGCATCGCGTTCTTCCGCCGTGAGACCACCGATGCCATTGATTACACCCGGACCACTGCGGAACAGCTGGCCGGCAGCGCCTACATCGCCCGTAATATCGACAGTATTGATACCCGGGGATACGACCTGGAAGTGGACGCCACCGGCTTACTGGCGGAAAGCGGCCTGCAGAAAGCCAGCCTCAGCTACACCCGCCTGATCCAGGATTTCAGCAACCAGTATGCGGAAGCGCGCTACAGCCAGTCGCAGCTCGAACATCAGGCCATTCTATCCCTGGCTTATGAACTGCTGCCCGGACTGAGCGCAACCTCGCTGTACAAATACGAGGTGCGCTACGATCAGGCGGGTTACCGGCTGTGGGATCTGGGCCTGAAGCAGACCTTTGATCAATGGCACTGGGCGCTGGCGGCCACCAATGTACTGGATGCAGACTACATCGACAGTGGCTACATTGAAGCGCCCGGCACCGCTTACCGTTTCGAAGTCGGTGCCGGATTCTGACCGCGCCTAGGTGCGCTCTTCGCGCACATAGGGCAGACCCAGTGCACCGGGCTGGGATGATGTGCCGGATTTACCGGCCGCCACCCAGATCATCACCGCCAGCGTGACCGCGTACGGTGTCATAAAGACAAAATACTGCGGCAGCCGGATGCCGGATGCCGCCAGCTGTGGAATCAGGGCTTCAATGCAGCCGAACAGCACCGCCCCGGCCAGCGCCTTCCACGGCGACCAGCGGGCGAAAATCACCAGCGCCACGGCAATCCAGCCGCGGCCACCGATCATATTGGCAATCCACATTTTGGTGCTCAGCACTGAAATATAAGCGCCGGCCAGACCGATCAGGGCCGAGCCGGCCAGAATGGCCAGCAGACGGTAACCGATAACAGGGATGCCGACCGAATCCGCCGCCTGCGGGTTTTCACCCACCGCCCGCAGACGCAATCCGGGCACAGAGCGGAACAGGAACCAGCCGCTCAGCAGGAAGACCAGTGGCGTCAGATACACCACAATATTCTGCCGGAACAGTCCGCCGATCAGCGGCAGGTCCGCCAGCAGCCAGGGGCTGATATCCGGCAACCCGGGAACCGGGTGATTGGTCCAGTCAAGCAATGTACCGAGCAGGGCAGACAACCCCTGGCAGAAGAACACCAGCACCAGCCCGGATATCACCTGATTGATGCGCAGCACCAGCACCATAAAAGCAAACAACAGTGAAACCAGTGCGGCAAAAAACATGGCCGAGAATAACGCAATGGCATTATTGCCACTGACCAGATAAGTCCCGATACCGGCCAGAGCCCCCATCAGCATCAGGCCTTCGGCGCCCAGTGCCAGTACACCGGAGCGTTCGATAATAATCAGTCCGAGTGCAGCCAGTGCAAACGGCAGGGCAAATTCGGGAATATTGCCGATCCAGCTGGAAATAATGTCCATCATTCAGCTCCTGAAGCAATGCGGCGGATGCGGTGGCGGATAAAAAAGTCAGACGATGCAACACAGATCACCAGAATGGCCTGGATCAGCTGCACCATGGCAAACGGAATCTGATAGAACACCTGCAGACTTTGCCCGGCAATAAACAGCAGGGCAATCAGCAGCGCAGTGGCAATGGCCGCGAGAGGATTATTGCGCGCGAGAAAGGCAATCAGGATGCCGGAAAAACCATAGCCGTTATAAAACGAATGCGTCAGACGACCTTCCTGACCGGCCGTAATCATCACCCCGGCCAGTCCGGCCAGTGCTCCGGACATGAGCACGGTAAACAGAATAACGCGGGTAAACGGAATGCCGGTGGCGATCGCCACTGACGGACTTTTATCAACAAACTTCAGGTACAGCGAGCTGCGTGAAATAACGGTGTACCAGAGAACGATCAGGGAAATCACCAGCGCCAGTGGCACTGACAGACTGATGCCACTCATGATATCCGGCAACCGCTCAAAGGTTTCGTACTGGGGCGAATAAGGAAAGGCACTCTTCGGATCTTTCCAGCTGCCATACAGAAGATGAAAGAGAAAATTGGCGGCGATGTAATTAAGCATCAGCGTCGACACAATCTCATTTACCTGCCAGCGGATTTTCAGTGCCACCGGCAGAATTGCCCACGCCAGCCCGCCCAGCATACCGGCAATCAGCATACTGACCAGACGCATGGAGGTCGGGCCAATATCAAAAATAGCCACCCCGGTGGCGGCAATGGCGCCGAAAATCATCTGTCCTTCAAGGCCCAGATTCCAGAAGCGGGCGCGGAATGCCAGGCTGCCGGCAAGGCCGACCATAATCAGCGGTGATGCCTGATACAGAACTGATTTCAGACTCTCCGCATCCAGCAGGGTATAAACAATAAATTCGTTTACCAGCTCACCGGCAGGAACGCCAGCGGCCATCAGGATCAGTACGGAAATGACAACACCGGCCGCCAGCGACGCGGTAATAATCATGGCCTGCCAGTACCAGGCCATTTCCTGCCGCAGTTCCAGTGAAAAGCGGCGGGTAAGAAGCGGAGCTTTTATGACATTCTCAAACATGATTCACCATCGCCTGACCAATTTGCTGACGATCAGCCGGCTGGCTGAATTCTTCGACGATTCTGCCGGCGGACATAACGCCGATGCGGTCAGATAAGGAAATAACTTCGTCCAGGTCTTCACTGATCAGTACCACCGCGGCACCGGCATTGCGCGCCTCCACCAGTTTCTGACGCACCGCCATACTGGCTTTAACATCCAGTCCACGTGACGGACTGTGCACGATGACCAGTGACGGTGTTTTACGGAATTCGCGGGCGATCACCAGTTTCTGCGCATTACCACCGGACAGCAGTGCTGCTTTCTGGCGCAGGGAACGGACGCCCTGCACATCAAAATCCGCCACGGCCTGTGCCGCTTCGGCTTCAATTTTTTTCTTTTTCAGAAACCACAATGGTCCGTAATGGCCGCTGAAGATTTCTCCCAGCGCATAATTCTCGGCGATGGTCAGCGGGCCGGCGAGGGCAGAGCGGTAGCGGTCTGCCGGAATACAGGCAATGCCGCATTCACGACGACGGGCGTGGCTCATGGTCAGCAGATTTTCGTCGCCCAGCAATGCGCTGCCTTCGGTGCTCAGTGGCTGTCCCATCAGGGCGGCGGCCAGTTCTGACTGGCCGTTACCACCGACACCGGCGATGCCGTAAATTTCACCGCGGCGCACCTGAAAATTCACGCCGTCCAGACTGCGCCGGGCCTGATTCACCGCGGCAGTCATCAGATCACTGACATCAAGCAGGACCTCTCCGGCTTCGTGTTGCGCGCGCTGATGGGCGTCGGCAACCGAATCGCCGACGGTCAGCGCCACCAGTTCATCAGCCGTCACATCCGCCGGTACCAGCGTGCGCACCGTACGGCCCTGACGCATCACCGTTACCTGATCGGCGTAACGGAACACGTCTTTCATTTTGTGTGTCACCAGAATGACCGCGTTCCCCCGGCGGGCGAAATCGCGGATTTTTTCCAGCAGACTTTCAGATTCTTCGTCCGTCAGCACCGCGGTCGGCTCATCCAGAATAAGAATCCGGGCACCGCCTACCAGCACTTTCAGAATTTCGGCGCGCTGTTGCTCGGCAATGGAAATGTCACTGATGCGTGCATCCGGATTAATCTGAAAACCCAGTTCCGTGGCCTTGTCGCGGATTTTCCCCGCCACTTCACTGATACGCCGGCGGTAAGCGCGGGCAGTGAGATTGCCATCCAGGCTGAGGAGGACGTTTTCAGTCACCGAAAACGGTTCCACCAGTTTGAAGTGCTGGTGCACCATGCCGATTCCGGCGCGCGCTGCATCGCGCGGGCCGGAAAGGCTGAGGCTGTTATCGTCAACATAAAGCGATCCGGATTCTGGTCCGTAGAGACCGGAAACGATGTTCATCAGGGTGGATTTCCCGGCACCGTTTTCCCCGAGAAGCGCGTGAACCTCCCCCCAGCGGGCAGTAAAACTCACGTCAGAGAGTGCTTTAAATCCATCAAAGGACTTACTGATATGTTCAAGGTGGATCGCGTTATTCTGACTCATTGCTGGGTAATCACTCCATCAATAAACCAGTCCATGCTCCACAGATCGCCATCACCGATAACTTCACCGGCTTTTGCGCGTACGGTGCCATCGCGGTCAGTGATCGGGCCGGCATAAACCTGCAGGCTGCCATTCATAATCTGCTCGCGGGCAGCCATGATTTTTGCTTTTTCGGCGTCATCAACGCCCGGTCCGCAGCAGGCGATATCGGTACCGCCTTCACCCATGGACAGCAGCGCGCCATAAGGTTTGGTGATCCAGTTGCCGGCGGCCAGTTTTTTCAGTTCGCTGGCCAGGAAACGGTCCCAGACCCAGACGGAAGAACAGACAGTCGCCTGCGGTGCAAATTCACGGAAGTCACGGTGATGACCGGTACCCTTAACGCCATTTTCCTGGGCCACAATCTGCGGTGTCGGGGTATCAACGTGCTGGCCAATAACGTCAGCACCCTGATCGATCAGCGCCTGAGTAGCCGCGCGTTCTTTGGTAGGATCATTCCACGCACCGGTGTAAACCACGGTCAGGGTCGCATCCGGGTTCATGGTTTTTGCACCCAGCTCGTAAGCATTGATGGTCCAGTTAACCACGCCGAACGGGTTAGCCGCGACAAAGCCCAGCTTGCCGGTATCGGATGCCGCCGCGGCAGCCATACCACACAGATACTGACTTTCATAAGTACGGCCGTAGAACGACAGCAGGTTAGGCCCATTGGTGGTACCGGAAGCGTTCAGAAAGGCGATTTCCGGATATTCTTCCGACAGTTCCTTAAAGGTATCTGAATAACCAAACGCAGTACCGATAATAACGTTGGCGCCGCGCTGAATCAGGCGCTTGGCAGCCGGACGGATGGCCGAGGCAGTTTCCGGCACATTTTCCACGTACTGGATTTTGGTGCCCAGTTCTTTTTCCAGCTTGAGGCGGGCTTCATCAAATGCCTGAGTCCAGCCACCGTCATTGCGCGGTGAAATGTAGAGCATGGCAATTTTCATCGGCCCTTTAAGGGTGAATCCTTCTTCTGCGTGGGCAGCTGTGAAGCTGACGGCAAAACCGGCCAGCAACGCAACGGCGCTGAGTATCATTTTTTTCATCGCTGTTTCCCTGATCATTACATCATGTAGTTAATCCGGAAGACGTTGCCTTCCGGGTCGAGCAGAACGGCCTGATACCAGTTGTAATAGGTAACATTTGGTTCCTTGATCAGAGTTGCTCCGGCGACAAGGGCCTTGGGAACATACTCGTCAACATCGTCTTTGCTGCTGACGTCGATATTCAGCAGAAATTTGCAGCCCCGGGTGTCGGCATACTGATCCAGCTTGAGCATTTCGTAAGCATCGCTGGCATTGAAACCAATACAGGTTTTACCGGTATCCAGCCCCCGGAAAATAGGGGATTCAATTTCGGGAATTTCCTTAAAACCGAACAGGTCACGGTAAAAGCCACTCAGTGCCACGATGTCTTCAGCAAAAATATTGACGTAGGAAAGGGTGTTCATTAAGCCACCTCCACGCCCCCACCAAAGGTGGTCTGCTTGACGAATTTGGATTTCAGGTGGTCACCGGAGCTGATCGGTTCGTACAGCGGTTTTTCACCCGCTTTCAGAATGCCCGGCAGGCACTCAATAATGGCGTCGTAATTCGGCTGATGGAAGAAAACAATGGATTGCCGCGGTTCTTTGGCCGCCACATCGGCCGGTGGATTAACCACGCGGTGCAGGGTGGAAATCCACTGATCGTTGGTCCAGTTCATCATCAGGTCGCCGATGTTGACGACAAACGCACCTTCGACATAAGGCACATCCACCCATTCGCCTTTCAGGTTTTTAACCTGCAGGCCGCCGGGTGAATTATCCGGTTTGACAATGGTCATGCTGCCATAGTCAGAATGTGCACCGGCGCGCATCTGGCCGTCTTTGATATCTTCCGGTTTTACCAGTGGGTAACTCAGCGTGCGCAGCATGCTGATTTCTTTGTCGATCTTGTCGTCGAAGTATTGTTCGTCGAGATCCAGCGCCAGGGCAAAAATACGCATGATGGATGCTGCCAGGCTGCTCATGGCTGCAAAGTATTCGCTGTAGGTTTCTTTAAAACCGGCAATGGCTTCAGGCCAGACATTCGGCGCAAAGTGCGGACCGGCTTCTGCGCCACGGTGATATTCATCATCCGGCACATCGGTCGGGCCGATGGAAAAAGATTCTTTCAGGTCGCCCGGCGCGGCTTCTTCCAGTGAATAAGACAGGCCTTCTTCTTCAACCGCACTGTAGCCGCGCACCATGGACGGATCGGGGCGGTCAACTTTGCGCTTTTCGCTCATCGGCAGGTTAAAGAACTCCCGGCTCTGACGATAAACACGGTCCACCAGCTCCTGTGGAACCTGATGATTGGTAATGACCAGAAAGCCGATATCCCGGCAGGCCTGATCGACTGCCTCAGCGACTTTCTGTTTTCCTTCGGGGGTTCCCTCAAAATAAGGGGCGAGATCTATTACCGGAACCTGCTGCAACCTCATGACTGGAGTCCTCATCGTCAGCGGAAAGAAATTTGTCCGGAAAATTACCGGCGCAAAACACCGCCAGAGGGGTACTAGGGATTTTCCCTCGTAAACGGACAAAAGCCTCTGGAGCCCCCGCCATTCCTGGGCTCCCAGGGGGTATTACTTTACCGAACCGGTAAATATCCCTCAATTGAGCGCATCAGTTCCTC
>JAIXHJ010000011.1 GCA_030145845.1 Pseudomonadota bacterium | reverse complement strand
ACAGATCGCTCAGATCGAGCAGGGACTGTTGAAAATGCATAAAAAAATCCGGCATCAGGGTTCTGATACCGGATTTTCTTAAAAGCCCGTTCGTGCATCAAATGCTTAAGTGAACAGCATTACGGCATAAGCCGGCCCTTTGGGTGTGGTGCAGAAAATCCGGGATCAGAAGTAGAAACCGGTTTCCAGGGCAACACCGGCTTCCTGTTCGACATTGTTCGGGTTTGCCATGGCGGCAACATCCAGATGAATGCCGAAAGGAGACAGGCCGAAACCAACAGAAACGATTTCCGCGTTGGATACGCTCAGGTTGGTGCGGTAACCGGCACGCAGTTGCAGGGTGCTGAACACATCCAGTTCCACGCCCAGTGACGCATACTGAGTCGGGTTTTCAAACGCGATCGGATCGTTTTCGGCCAGGTCGACGTCCAGGGCGGCATTAAACCAGCTGCCGTGATAGCCAATACCGGCACGGTACTGCGGATCCAGTGACACGGTACCGCCTTCAATGGTGTATGGCAGGCCGTTGATATTGCCATCTTCGTCTTTCGGGGTAACGACGGCATCAGCGTAATCAAATTCGCCGCCGAGCAGGTTTTTACCCACCAGACCCAGCATCCACTGGTCGTCACTGCCGAAGCGCCAGGAAGCACCCAGGTCCAGGTTTACTTTGCTGTAATCTTCTTTGGAATCTTCAATATCATCTGATTCCACGTCTTCAAAACCGTCCACTTCTTCGGCGTAATGATAGGTGGAGATTTTCTGCAGCTTCGGCGTGATACCAATGGCCACTTTTTCTTCACCAAAGGTAAATTCACGGGAAAATGACAGGCCGAGATCCACGACCGATACCGCTACAACCTGCGCGGTGGAAGTCAGGTTGGCATCGCTGGCTTCATCGGTCAGAGCGCCATTTTCAAATATGGCGGTATCATCGCTGCTGTAGTTGTAGTTCTGCAGATCATTAACAGAATCCTCCAAAGCAGTCTGTTCAGCCGCGGTTATGGTGCCGTCTGCGGTAGCATCACTGATCGCGGTGTTGACCTGCTCGGCCGCATCAACATAGCCCTGAGCTGCCGGAACATAACTGTTCAGCAGAGACAGGTCACGATCGGAGAAATTGATTCTGGCGGAAACATTGGCGGTACCGGACAGGGAAATCGCTGCGGCGAATTTCTTGCTTGGAATAGCCAGTGCGGCACCGATACCCAGGCGGCCGGACAGTGGGTTGCCGGAAATGCTGTTCAGGGAATCAGTCAGGTCGCTGACGGCTGATTGGGTGGTGACAAGATCGCCGTCGACAGCGTTCAGGCTATCAGCCAGATTGCTCTGCGCGGTCTGGATATTGGTAACATTACCGGAAGCCAGTGCGGTTTCGAGGGCAGCAATATCCTGGGTCAGAGTGTCAATGTTGGCGTCCAGACCTGCAGATTGGCCGGCCACACCTTCAATTGCATCTTCAAACGCCGGGAAAATATCATCGCTGATACGCTGCGCCTCATCGGCAATTTCTTCTTCATCAGACAGGTTGACGCCGAGCTGAGGAAAAATCAGGGCAAAATCATCGTCTTCAGCAGCCTGTGACAGCAGGGAAGGGTTGTACGCCGGTGCATGAGCGCGCTTGGCACTGGCAACACCTGTGTTACCCATCGCCAGACCGCGGGCATCCATTGGCATAAAGGGTGCCGCATAAGCAGCCTGGGAAGATACAGCAGCGATGGAAACTGCCAGCAGAGAGCGTTTGATCATCATGAAATTCCTGTACGTTCAGACGGATAAATCTGTCACGGCGCATTCCTGCGCCGGAATATTTTTCTGCAGCTGAAACTGAATGACTTATCATTAGTCATAGTGCGTCGGCCTGCAGTTTCTGTGTACTGAAAAGCATAGACTCTGATGAAAGACTTGCACGGCTGAAAACCGGCCTTTATGCTTTTGTGTGTATTTATATCGTAATTCCATGTAATTCCTATGACTGTCACCCTGCTGCAACAAGCGCTGCCGAAGATGTCTGCTCCCCGTGCCGAAGCACGTGCGGCAGTGCTGCGCTGTGTTTCCCCGGCGGATGGGCGGTCAATGGATTAACGGATCAGTTAATACCGGAAAGGCCGCTTAACGCGGCCTTTTTTGTGTCCGTGTCCCGTGTTCTTTCCCGTTTTCAGGGATTTATTTCATGCCAGTACTTATTGCCTATCTGGGCGTTGTCTTTATCTGGTCGACGACGCCCATCGCCATTCAGTTCAGCCAGAACGGACTGGATTTTTATACTGCGGTCAGTCTGCGGATGTGGCTCAGTGCCCTGCTGTCACTGCCTTTGCTGTGGCTGTTGCGGCAGCGTCTGTTGCTGACCCGTCAGGCGCTGAGAAGTTATGTCGCCGGTTCGCTCGGTATTTACGGCGCCATGATGGCCGTGTACTGGGGGGCGCATTACATTCCGTCCGGCCTGATATCGGTGATTTATGGGCTGGCCCCGATGTTGTCCGGTGCACTGGCCTGGGTCTGGCTGAAGGAACGTGAGCTGACGCCAGCCAGAATGGTGGCGCTGATTTTTGCCCTGACCGGGTTGTGGATGGTGGTGTCTGCACGCCTGAGTCTGGATGCGGGTGCCTGGCGTGGAGTGCTGGGAACGCTGGTGTCGGTGGTCTGCTTTGCCGCCAGTGCGGTGTGGGTCAAGCAGGTGAATGCCGGCCTGCATCCGCTGGTGCAGACCAGTGGCACGCTGTGGGTGTCATCACTGGGCTATGTGCTGACCATTCCGCTGTTCGGTATTCATATTCCGCAGCAGTGGCCGGCAGACGCTGCCGCCGGCCTCGGTTATCTGGTTATTTTCGGCTCGCTGCTGGGATTTATGCTGTACTTCTATGTGCTCAAGTCCCTGCCTACTTCACGGGTTACCCTGATTACGCTGATTGCTCCGGTACTGGCTGTGTTCTGGGGGTACTGGCTGAAAGATGAACGTCTGTCGGCCAGTGCTGTCGCCGGCGCTGCCTGCCTGCTGGGTGGTCTGGCGCTGTACCAGTGGCATCAGTTGCCGGACCGGTTGTTACGGCGTGCGCTGAAGAACAGGGACAGAAGGGCAGCCAGGCCCTAAATATTTTCTGCCGGCTGCCGACAACCTCGTTAACAAGACCCCGAAGTTTGGAGACCGGTATGAAATGGCCTTTACCTGCAGCGCTGGCTGCAACCTCTGTTCTGCTGATGCAGGGCTGCACCGGCGCCTTTATGCGCGAAGACAATGTGGCAGAAGAACCGGAAGCCTACTTCCAGCCGGTTGAGCAGGAAATTGACCCGATTGCGCCGATGGTTCTGCGCGTGGTCGGCTATGGCGCCATGGATACCGTGAAGAATAAAACCGAAGTCCAGCGTCGCCTGATGGCGATCCGGGCCTCGAAAATGGATGCCTACCGGGCGATGGCGGAACGGGTTTACGGCACGTCCATTCAGGGCAGCACCACAGTCAAGGATATGGTGGTGCAGAATGACCGCTTCCGTACCTATGTTGAAACCTATATGCACGGTGCGCGCGTGGTTTCCACCGATGTAATGCCGGATGGCAGTGTCGAAACCGTTCTGGAAATGGTGATTGATCAGGGCTTCCGCAACTGTCTGCAGACCATGGACAGCCAGCGTTTCAATGTTGACTGCCGTGCGCCGCTGGGCGCTCCTTCCGCTGCCGGCCAGTTCGCCTCCAGCCAGCGTCAGCGTGTGAAAGGTGAAGCATCAGTACCGGAAACCGGTTTTTACTTTATTGAGTGATCAGGCCTGATCTGAAAGGAGGAAGGGTATGCGTATCCTGATACTGTTAATCGCGGCACTGACGGCGTTTCAGGCCGCGGCCATCACGGTGGAAGTGACCGGCGAAGCCCCATTGAGTGGTTCGGTATCCTTTGCCCGTGAACAGGCGCTGAAGGATGCCATGCGTCAGGCCAGTCTGCGTGCCGGTGCTCAGGTAAGCAGCACCCAGCTGATGAGCCACGGCGTGATGGAGCAGGATGATGTACAGATACGCAGCCAGGCTCAGCTGAAGAATGTTGAGGTGCTGTGGGAGGATCAGCACAGCGGCCTGTATCAGGTCGCCATCCGTGCGGACGTCAGCCCACAGGCGATGTGTCCGGCCAGTACCCAGCGTTACCGCAAGGCGGTGGCGGTGGCTGGCTTCGGCCTGGCGCAGCCAGTGCAGGCCACACTGGGCGCGCTGCAGAATGTTGAGCAG
The DNA here is from genome assembly GCA_030145845.1 of Pseudomonadota bacterium. Lineage (GTDB taxonomy): Bacteria > Pseudomonadota > Gammaproteobacteria > Pseudomonadales > Oceanobacteraceae > Venatoribacter. The sequence goes on along the minus strand of JAIXHJ010000011.1, from coordinate 128,881 downwards.
GACCTGCCACGGGTGCTGGTGAACACGCTTAATGACCGCGGAGCCATCCATGCGCTGGATGCCAGCCGTATCAGCCTGTATCAGGATCCGCGCCGTGCCCCATCGGCTGAAACCGCACAGCAGAGGCTGACAACGTCGGTGGCACTGGCCACGCAACTGGGTGCCCAGTACGTGGTTTCCGGGGTGGTGCGGGATCTGGCCATGGCCGGCGCTGCAGCACGGCATGAAGTGAAGACCAGTAATCTGCCGTGGTTATCGCTGGTGGGACTGAATGAGGAATCGCATCAGCGCCAGTTTGTGGTGGATGTTTTTGTGCATGACGGCCTGAGCGGTGCCATGCTGTTCCAGCGCAGTTATTCGGCGCAGGGGGAATGGACCCGCGCGGCCACGGAGAAAACCGGTTTTGCCACGCCACAGTTCTGGCACACCAATTATGGTCATGAAGTCCGCGAGCTGCTGGTCAGCGTGGTGGATGATGTCGATGAAGTACTGCGCTGCCAGCCGTTTATGGCACGTATCGTAAAGGCCCGTGGCAACCGTCTGCACATTGAAGCCAGTGCCGGAGCGGGTATCCGCCCGGGTGATAAGTTTCAGGTGTACCGGACCGGCACTTTCTACAATCTTGATCTTGAACCACGTACCGAGCTGACCGATATGGCCACCGAAGTGGTGATCAGGCAGGTGCAGCCACAGTTTGTAGTCGCAGAAATGCAGTTAAGTGCCGAACATCTGGCGATTCAGCGCGATGATATGGTGATTGCCTGGTAGTGGCCGGAAATCGGACTGACGTAAAAAAGGCGCCTGAATGGCGCCTTTTTTACGTCAGCTCAGACCGGTATTTTCATATCCGGGCAGCTCTGGCGTTTGATCAGCCGGTCGTCCTGAAAGGTTTCCAGATGAATATCAAAGCCCCACAGGAAGTGCAGGTGTTTCATGACTTCATGAATATCGCCGGACAGAGGCGTGTTATTCTGCATGGTGTGGCGCAGGGTCAGTGAACGGTCACCTTCAATATCCACGCTGGTGATCTGAATATTGGGTTCACGTACGGACAGATCATACTGACGCGCCAGCATTTCCCGGATAGTGCGGTAGCCGGATTCGTTGTGAATGGCTTCGACCCGGTAATGGTCTTTTTCATCGTCATCAAAAATACTGAACAGATGAAAATCGCGGATCATTTTCGGTGACAGAAACTGCTGAATAAAACTCTCATCCTTGAAGTTACGCATGGCGAAATGCAGGGTATCCAGCCAGTCCTTACCAGCCATGTCAGGGAACCATTCACGGTCCTCATCGGTCGGGTTTTCACAGATGCGTTTGATGTCCTGAAACATATTGAAGCCCAGCGCATAAGGGTTGATACCGCTGTAATAAGGCGAATCATACCCCGGCTGATACACCACATTGGTATGTGAGGTCAGGAACTCCATCATAAAGCCATCGGTGATTTTGCCGTCATCGTACAGATGATTGAGTAACGTATAATGCCAGAAGGTGGCCCAGCCTTCGTTCATCACCTGAGTCTGGCGCTGCGGATAAAAATACTGTGATATTTTGCGCACGATGCGGATCAGCTCGCGCTGCCAGGGCGCCAGCAGTGGCGCATTCTTTTCCAGGAAGTAGAGGATATTTTCCTGCGGCTCACTGGGGAATTTACGTTTGCTGCGTTTTTTCTGTTCCTCTTTCGGTGACGCCGGCAGAGTGCGCCACAGGTCATTGACCTGCTGCTGCAGAATATCCTCACGCTCTTTCTGGCGCATTTTTTCCTCGGCCGCAGAAATCGGTTTTGGCCGGCGGTAACGGTCAACACCATAATTCTGCAGCGCGTGACAGGCATCCAGTACCTGCTCGACTTCCTCTACGCCATAGCGTTCTTCGCACTGGCGTACATAGTGTTTGGCAAACAGCAGATAATCAATAATGGAGCTGGCATCTGTCCAGGTGCGGAACAGGTAATTACCTTTGAAGAAGGAATTATGGCCATAGCAGGCATGGGCGATCACCAGTGCCTGCATCGGCATGGTGTTCTCTTCCATCAGGTAAGCAATACAGGGGTTGGAGTTGATAACAATTTCATACGCCAGCCCCATTTGCCCGCGCTGATAATTTTTCTGCGTATGCAGAAACTGTTTGCCATAAGACCAGTGGTTATAGCCGATGGGCATACCGACGGATGAGTAGGCATCCATCATCTGCTCAGCGCTGATGATTTCAATCTGATTGGGATAGGTGTCGAGCCGGTAGAGTTCTGCGATGCGTGCGATTTCACGGTCGTAAACTTCCAGCAGCTCAAATGTCCATTCCGAATCCGTGGATAAATACTGGCGTCCGGTGTCAGGTTGCGGATGACTCATACAGCCTCCTGATAACGATCTTTGGCGAACAGGTCCCGGAACACCGGGTAAATATCACCGGGCTGGCGGATCTGTGCCATGGCGAAATGGTGCGGGAAAGTCTTCTGCAGACCAGAGTAGGATTCCCACAATGCCTGATGCTGGTTCGGGGTGATTTCAATGTAAGAAAAATACTGTACCTGCGGCAGTATCTGCTTCTCCAGCAGCTGTGCACACAACGGGGAGTCATCGTCCCAGTTGTCGCCGTCTGAGGCCTGAGCCGCGTAGATATTCCACTCACTGCTGGTGTAGCGGTCGTCGATGATTTCTTTCATCAGTTTCAGGGCGCTGGAAACAATGGTGCCACCGGTTTCCCGCGAGTAAAAAAAGTCCTGCTCATCCACTTCTTTGGCACTGGTGTGGTGACGGATAAAGACCAGCTCTATGTGTTCGTAGTTCTTCTGCAGGAACAGATAAAGCAGAATATAGAAACGCTTGGCAATGTCCTTGATATCCTGGGTCATGGAGCCGGAGACATCCATCAGGCAGAACATAACGGCTTTACTGCTGGGCGTCGGTACTTTCACCTGACTGCGGTAACGCAGATCGAGATCATCCAGAAAAGGTACTGACTTCAGTTTTTTCTCCAGAGTGTCGATCTGCTCCATCAGCGTCACTACGTCTGGCCGGCCGTCATTTTCAGCCGGCTCCAGTGCGGCAAGTTCCTGTTTCAGTTCTTTCAGTTTTTTCCGTTTGCCGACGGTCATGCCGATACGGCGGGCATGGGCATTTCGCAGCGAACGGACGACCGACAGATTATTCGGCGTTCCTTCGGAGACAAAACCGGCACGCCGGGTTTTGAAGTCTTTTGACTGGCTCAGGGTTTTCTTGATCATGTTAGGCAGAGCCAGATCATCAAACAGGTAATTCAGGAATTCATCTTTGGTGATGTAAAAGGAAAAATCATCTTCTCCCTCCCCCTGGTCGCTGGCCTGACCTGAGCCGCTGCCACCACCGCCGGATTCCGGCTTCTCCAGTTCGTCGCCGGTATTGAATTCTTTGTTGCCGGGAAAAACCCGGTGCTGCTTGCCGCCGGGGCCATGGGTAATGACCGGCTCATGGGTGTTACGGGTGGGGATGCTGATCTGCTCACCCCGGTCCATATCCGTGATGGAACGGCGGTTGACGGAATCCGCCACCGCTTCCTTGATGTGCTGCCGGTAGCGGCGCAGAAACCGCTGCCGGTTGACCGTACTTTTGTTTTTTCCGTTCAGACGCCGGTCGATAATGTAGGACATAAAAGCCCTCCTTCAGGTCGGCTTACTGTGACTTACGTACCCGCAGATACCACTCGGATAACAGGCGCACCTGTTTCTCGGTGTAACCGCGTTCAACCATGCGGTTAACAAAGTCGTCGTGTTTCTTCTGATCGTCGGAAGATGATTTGGCCGAGAATGAAATGACCGGCAACAGATCTTCTGTATTGGCAAACATTTTCTTCTCGATCACGGAACGCATTTTCTCGTACGACTGCCATGACGGGTTGTTACCATTGTTATTGGCACGGGCCCGCAGTACGAAGTTCACAATTTCATTACGGAAATCTTTCGGATTACTGATGCCGGCGGCTTTTTCGATTTTCTCCAGTTCTTCATTGATGGCCACACGGTCAAGCATTTCCCCGGTTTCCGGGTCGCGGTATTCCTGATCCTGAATCCAGAAGTCAGCATAAGTCACATAGCGGTCAAAAATATTCTGGCCATATTCAGCATAAGATTCGAGATAAGCGGTCTGAATCTCTTTGCCGATAAAGTCGACATATTCTGTGACCAGATATTCCTTCATGAAATTCAGATAACGGTCGTGAATTTCTTCCGGAAACTGTTCCTGTTCAATGGCCTGTTCCAGTACATACAGCAGATGAACGGGATTGGCGGCCACTTCAGTAGAGTCGAAGTTAAATACCTTGGACAGAATTTTGAAGGCAAAGCGGGTGGAGATACCGTTCATCCCTTCATCAACGCCGGCGGCATCACGGTATTCCTGGATCGACTTGGCTTTCGGGTCAGTATCCTTAAGGTTCTCACCATTGTAGACCCGCATTTTTGAATAAATGCTGGAGTTGTCCGGTACTTTCAGGCGTGACAGTACGGTAAATTTGGCCAGCATGCTGAGGGTGTCCGGAGCACAATGGGCGTCAGCCAGAGAACTGCTGGCGAGCAGTTTTTCGTAAATCCGGACTTCTTCATTCACGCGCAGACAATAAGGCACTTTGACGATATAAACCCGGTCAAGAAAGGCCTCATTGTTTTTGTTGTTACGGAATGCCTGCCATTCGGACTCGTTGGAGTGAGCAAGAATGACCCCTTCAAACGGAATCGCGCCCATGCCTTCGGTTCCGTTAAAGTTGCCTTCCTGAGTGGCCGTCAGCAACGGGTGCAGAACCTTGATCGGCGCCTTGAACATTTCCACGAATTCCATCAGCCCCTGGTTGGCCCGGCACAGACCACCGGAATAGGAGTAAGCATCCGGATCATCCTGGGAAAAGTCTTCCAGCTTGCGGATATCGACTTTGCCGACCAGAGACGAAATATCCTGGTTATTTTCATCGCCGGGTTCTGTTTTGGCGACACCCACCTGATCAAGAATCGAGGGGTAGAGTTTGACCACTTCAAATTTACTGATATCACCGCCGAATTCATGCAGGCGTTTTACTGCCCAGGGTGACATCACTTTGCCGAGATAACGACTGGGAATGCCGTAATCCTCTTCGAGAATCTGCGCATCCTCATCGGGGTCGAACAGGCCCAGCGGGGATTCAAAGACGGGCGAGCCTTTAATGGCGTAAAAGGGAATTTTTTCCATCAGGTGTTTCAGCCGTTCGGCCAGCGATGATTTACCACCACCAACCGGGCCTAACAGGTAAAGAATCTGTTTGCGTTCTTCCAGTCCCTGCGCCGCATGGCGGAAATAGGAAACGATATTTTCCACGGCTTCTTCCATACCGTAGAACTCAGAAAAGGCGGGGTAACGCTTGATAACTTTATTGGAAAAAATACGGCTGAGACGAATGTCTTTTGCTGTGTCGATCAGTTCAGGTTCACCGATTGCCATTAACATGCGCTCGGCGGCCGTCGCGTAGGCAGATTTGTCCTGTTTGCAGAGTTCGAGGTAGTCCTGCAGGCTCATCACCTCTTCCTGGGTGGACTGATACCTGTCTTTATAACGGCTGAATACGCTCATGATGTCACCTCTCTTACACCTTGTTCAGGCTGGTCTGTAGCTTTTCGTTACATAAAATTCCGTCGTTAATTCTGTTGTAGTAAACCAGTATGGTTCACTTTATCCGGCACTGGCCAGTAAAAAGTTAAATGAAACAGTTGTTTGCCGATGACAAAAAACTGCCGCGTCAGAAAATAGTATGCATCGAGTGTGCCGTTTATCTCTGCAGGTGATGAGAATAAGTCTTTTATAAACAGCAGCTATAGCGGGAAAAAGCAGGAATAAAAATGAAAAAGCCCGCAGGACGCGGGCTTCAGGCAGGCATTAACTGCGTTCACACAGATCAGGGAATGCCAGTTTCCATAATTCGTAACCGCCATCCAGGCTGTAGACTTTGGTGTAGCCCTGGCCGGCAAAAAACTGTGCTGCCCCCTGACTGGAGTTGCCGTGGTAACAACACACCAGAAGTGGGTCATCTTTACCCACCGTATCCATAAAATCTGCCAGATTGTCGTTATCCACGCGGCTGGCCCCCTGAATATGGCCGGCCTGATAGCTCATGGCGTCACGGATGTCGGCCACACTCAGTTTGCCTGAATCGAGCAGGGCTTTGGCATCGCCTGCCGTAATACGCTGAAAACCACTCATTTACTTACCTCCGGTGGTTGAGATGGCACCCGGAACCACTGCTGGTCGTCGAGCCTCAGTGCCGATAATTGTCCGCCCCAGACACAGCCGGTGTCGAGGGCATATACGTTAGGAACGGTGACACGGCCTTCCAGCGCTGCCCAGTGCCCGAACAGCAGACGGTCAGCGGAAGCCTTGCGCGCAGCGGCATCAAACCAGGGGGTAAACCCGGCGGGAGCCGTGTCGGCCCCTTCCTTACTGGTCAGATCCAGTACCCCGTCAGCGTCGATAAAACGCATCCGGGTCAGGTAGTTAACGATCACCCGCAGGCGGTTCATGCCCTGCAGGCCTGCCTGCCAGCGGTCAGGCTTGTTGCCATACATGTCACGGAAGAACGCCGCGCAGTCATCACTCTGCAGAAATGCCTCCACTTCCTGCGCCAGCCGGCGCGCTCTGCGTACACTCCAGGCCGGCGGAATACCGGCATGGCTCATACACCAGCCACGGCCTTCATCCAGCACAACCAGTGGCTGGAAACGCAGCCAGTCGAGCAGCTCAGCGGCATCCTCTGCACCAAGAACGGGCGCGAGTGTGTCATTACTGCGCGCAGAATGACCACCATAATAGATCGCCAGCAGGTGCAGATCATGATTACCCAGCACGCAGCGCACCCGGTGGCCGAGGCTTCTGGCAAACCGCAGCACTTCCAGCGACTGCGGACCGCGGTTAACCAGATCGCCGGCCAGCCACAGCTGGTCACGGGCAGGATCAAACTGCACCTGATCCAGCAGCCGCTGCAGCGGTTCGTAACAACCCTGAATATCACCTATTGCGTATATTGCCATATGGTTATCTTTCGGTCGACATCTGTTCAGTTAAGCGCGTGCGGAATGGCCAGTGTGAACACCGGGATGGAGGCGTGGAACAGGGTGCCGTCATCGGCTTCCATAACATAATAACCGCGCATGCTGCCGACCCGGGTCGCGAGCACCGCACCGGAGGAGTAACGGTAGGTTTCACCGGGTTCGATGGTCGGCTGCTCACCGACCACGCCATCACCTTTGACTTCCTGCACTTCATTATCGCCGTCGGTGATAAACCAGTGGCGGCTGCGCAGGGTGGCTCCCTGATCCCCGAGATTGCGGATACGGATGTGATAGGCGAAGACAAAGCGGTCGTCTTCCGGCACAGACTGCTCTTCCAGATATTCGGTGTCGACCGTGACCTGAATGCTGTCGCTCAGTTCCTGGCTGCCGCTCATGATGATTCTCCTTCTTCTGCCTGCTGCAGATCGTACACCGCATCGGCGATACAGACATACTGCTGCAGTGTCAGGCGTTCCGGACGCAGGCTGGTGTCAATGCCCAGGGCTTCCAGCTGTTCTGCACTGATCAGGTTCTTCAGAGTGTTGCGCAGGGTTTTGCGGCGCATACTGAAAGCTTCACGCACCACCCGTTCAAGGGTTTTCACGTCTTTGGCCGGGCAGGGCAGTTCATCGTACGGGCTCAGACGGACAATGGCAGAGTCGACTTTGGGCGGCGGGCTGAAGGAACCCGGGCCGACGATAAACAGCGGCTCTACCTTACAGTAGTACTGAGCCATAATGCCCAGCCGGCCATAATCTGAGGTGCCCGGCGCCGAAGCCAGGCGCTCGACCACTTCTTTCTGCAGCATAAAGTGCATATCGCGCACGATGCTGTGGTGGGCGAGAAAATGAAAGATCAGCGGGGTGGAAATGTTGTACGGCAGGTTGCCGACAATCCGTAACTGCTGGCCGGGCTGCAGCAGGGTGCTGAAATCGAACTTGAGTGCGTCGCCTTCGTGGATATGAAAATCCGGATAATTGAAGAACTTGGTGCGCAGGATAGGAATCAGGTCGCGGTCGAGCTCGACCACATCCAGTTTGCCACTGGCTTCCAGCAGGGGTTCGGTCAGCGCGCCCATGCCGGGGCCGATCTCGACCAGACAGTCATCGGCTTTCGGGCTGATGGCACGCACGATTTTATCGATCACGTGGTGATCGTGCAGGAAGTTCTGGCCAAAGCGTTTTCTGGCACGGTGCCCGTGGGCTTTGGGAGTATGCTTATTGGTCATCAGAGGCGGCCATTTGCAGTGCAACGTCGATGGCAGTCAGCAGACTGCCGCTGTCGGCGGTACCGCATCCGGCAAGATCCAGTGCGGTGCCATGGTCAACTGAGGTACGGATTACCGGTAACCCCAGGGTGATATTTGCGGCGCGGCCAAAACCATGAAACTTCAGCACCGGCAGGCCCTGATCGTGATACATGGCCAGTGTCGCATCTGCGCCCTGCAGGTGTTTCGGGGTATACAGGGTATCGGCCGGCAGAGGGCCGGTCAGGTGCAGACCGTCGCGGCGCAGGCGCTCAAGGGTGGGGATGATGATATCCAGTTCCTCGCGGCCGAGGTGGCCATCTTCGCCGGCATGAGGGTTCAGTCCGGCTACCAGAATGTGTGGCGTGGCAATGCCGAAGAAGGTTTTCAGGTCGTGGTCCAGAATCCGTGTCACGCGCTCAATGCGTTCCGGGGTGATGGCATCCGCCACCGCCCGCAGCGGCAGGTGAGTGGTCACTAAGGCCACGCGCAGGTCGCTGGTTGCCAGCATCATCACCACTTCCTCAACGCCGCAGTAATCGCGGAAGTATTCGGTATGGCCGCTGAAGTGAATGCCCGCTTCGTTGATAATGCCCTTGTGCACCGGTGCGGTGACAATGCCGTCCCAGCGTTTATCCAGCGCCCCCTGAACCGCTGTGGTCAGGGTGTCCAGGACATAGCGGCTGTTGGCAACGTTGAGTTGACCGGCGCTGACCGCTGCCTGCAGGGCTACCGGGCAGACACAGAGCTCGCCGGCCTGAGCCGGGCGCGGCGGCTGGCTGTCGTCGAGCAGACGGATGGTGAGCGGCAGATCAAGCTGTGCGGCCCGCTGTTGCAGCAGTTGCGGGTCGGCAATCACCACCAGTTCACAGTCGTGGGCCTGCTGTGCAATCTGAATGCACAGATCGGGGCCGATACCGGCCGGTTCACCGGCGGTGATGGCAAGACGTACGGTCATACGCCTTCCTTGATGTCGACATAAGCTTCGGAGCGGATTTTGCGCAGCCAGATCGGCAGCTCTTCTTCGAAACGGCGGTTGTAGAGCATGTTGCGCACCTGATTACGCTGGGTTTCTTCACCGACGTCGGTCTGACGGCGGTCTTCCACTTCAAGGATGTGCCAGCCGAACTGGGTTTCAAATGGTGCGCTGATACGGCCCGGCTGCGTCGCCTGCATGGTGGCATCAAATTCCGGCACCATGTCGCCCGGGCTGACCCAGCCGAGATCACCGCCGGCCGAGCCGCTGCCCGGATCATCGCTGAATTCACGGGCCAGTTTGGCGAAATCTTCCCCGGCCTGCAGACGTTCATAGAGCTGGTTGATCAGCGCTTCGGCCTGTTGTTCATCGCGCAGCTCGTTGGTCTGGATGAGGATATGACGGGTTTTGGCCTGGGTAATGAGTTTGGTATTGCCACCGCGTTTGTCGATCAGTTTGACGATGTGATAACCGCTGGCACTCTTGATCGGGTCCGATACCTGGCCGACTTTCAGGCCCGGTACCACGGGGGCAAAGATACCTGGCAGCTGGGCTTCCTTACGCCAGCCGAGATCACCACCGTCGAGTGCCGTACGGCCGCTGGATTGGGCAATGGCCATTTTGCGGAAGTCGGCACCGTCACGCAGCTGACGCACGATATCCTGCGCTTTCTTTTCGGCGGCCTGCAGGTCTGACGGACCGGAGCCGGACGGCACGGCAATCAGGATATGGGCCAGATGGTATTCGGCTGCGGAGGCCATTTTGCCAAGCTCGGAGGCGAGGAAGTAATCCACATCCTGATCGGTGATCTGGATGCGTTCACCGACCTGATAGCGCTGTACACGGCTGATGCGCATTTCATTGGCAATCTGTTCCCGCGCCTGGGCGAAGGACACGCCTTCGGCTTCCATGGCGCTGCGGAACTGTGGCAGCGTCATATTGTTCTGTGCGGCAATACGGCCCAGTGCTTCGTTAAGCTGGGCATCGCCGATGCGGATACCGGCACGGTCAGCCATCTGCAGCTGAATGCTTTCCAGAATCATGCGCTCCAGTACCTGATCACGCAGGACATCGTCGTCAGGCATGGCGCCATCCCGGTTCTGCAGGCGGATGGTGTTCATGCGTTGCTGCAGTTCGCTGGCCATAATGACGTCGTCATCCACCACGGCCACCACTTCGTCGAGCAGCTGTGGGGCCGCCTGTACGGTGATACTGGCGAGGGTGAACAGAGCGCTGAAAATCAGGTTTTTAATAGTCATGATATTGCCGTTGTGAGTATCCGGTTATGCCTTCGCTGATGATGTCATCGGTGCCGCCGCCGAAGATGCCAAGTCCTTTCAGCTGGATGCTGATCATAAAGCCATAGCGTTTATCGGTGCTGTATTCAGCATCGGCGTCTGTGTCTTTCGGGGATGTTTCCCGGTACAGAAACTGTGTGCGTACACAGCAGTTCTGATATTCAAAGCCAGCCAGTGCTTCCAGTACGGGGCTGACCGGCTGCAGTTCGTCGTCGTCATAAGAGCGCAGATCGCGCAGCTGGCGGCCGACAATGGCCCAGCGGTCATTCAGGGCCCAGAAGAATCCGGCGTCCAGCTGACGGGTGGTGGTATCGACCTGTTCATCCGTCGAATTCCATGTCTGCACCGTGTTGGTGGCGACATTCAGGAAGCGGTTGCTGGCACTGGCGAAACGTACGCCATAACGCCGCTGGACAGCGAAATCTTCGTAATTGTCCCATTCCAGAGTGTGGTAAAGCGACCAGCGTTCATCCGGGTTCCACTCCACTTCGGCCAGGGTACTGGAGGTGGCGCGGGTATCTTCATCCGGAATGTCACTGCCATCCAGCTGTACGCGGCGGTCTTCGTTGTACCAGATGCGACCCACGCTGGCACGGAATTGTTCCAGCCCGCGGCCATTAATAAAGCGGGTGGTGAGACCGGTGCTGATCTGATCGAGATCGGCAAGACGGTCGCCACCGCTGAAGCGGTCGCCGGTAAACAGGCTGGCATAGGTGACGGTGGTTGCCGCACTGTCAAAGTTAGGAATACTGTCCTGGCCCTGCAGGTAAGGGCTTTTTACCCAGAATACCCGGGGCTCAAGGGTCTGCTGATAGTCCTGTCCGAACCAGTTGAATTCGCGGTCGAAGTACAGGCCGCCATCGACACTGTAACGGGCAACACCGTGGCTGACGTCTGTTTCCAGCTCCGTCAGGGTCCCGTCATCGTTGCTCAGACTGTAGCTGCGGTAACGGTACTCAGCCTGCGGGGTGAGGAAACCGAACGGCCATTCCAGCGGGTAAGCAAGGGCGGTATCCGACAGCAGGCGGTCGCCGTTCAGGGCATCGAAGCCGCTCAGGGTCTGGGTGGTGCCGCCGATATCGGCTTCATCTTCGCGGGTAAAGCGGGTGGCCTGCAGGGTCTGGTTCAGCTGCCAGCGGTTGATCACGGCCGGTTCGTAGCTCAGGTTCAGTTGCGGCAGCCGGCGGTAGGGGCGGTTCTGCAACAGGATGGTATCGTCGACGGTCTGGAAGCTTTCGGCGGTGATATCAAAATGCCAGGCCGACTGATTCCACAGAATTTCGCCGCGACGTGGCATATGGGTGGTGCGGTTTACCGGCGCCATCGGGTTCATATCTTTCAGATAGTCTTTGTCGCTGAGGTGGTTGTAAACCCAGCGGTGCTGCCAGCCACTGCCGAGAGTGCCGGACTGGGTGTAGTTGATCATCCAGCGTTCTTCGTCTGCGGTGGCATCTTTGTTGAGGTAGCCGTAGTTCAGCTCACCATCACCGAACCAGCGGGTTTTGTGCCGCAGCTGTGATTCCCAGACCACGCCCCGGTCGAGAATGTGGTGCGGGGCGATGGTGGCATCGGCGTTGGGGGCGATATTCCAGTAAAAGGGGATGCGGATATCTTCGGCCTGCCCCAGTTCATTGACGGTGAAGGTGGGGTCAAGGAAGCCGGTCATGCGCCGGTCGTCGATGGGAAAGCGGTAATAAGGAATGTAGAGCACCGGAACCTCTTCCACCCGCAGGCGGGTATTCCAGGCGCTGCCGGTACCGCTTTCCTGATCCAGGTTCAGTTCGCTGGCGGCCAGGTCCCACTGGTTATCACCCGGTTCACAGAAGGTGAAGGTGGCACTGGTCAGTTTCATCTGTCCGCTGTCGTGCATTTCAATGCTGTCGGCGGTACCGCGGAAATGACGCTGCGGAACAGAGTATTCCGCGCCATAGAAATTCACCTCGCCGCTGGTCTGATCCAGATTGCCGGAGTCACCTTCCAGTACGATGTCGGGGGAGGTCAGCGAGACATTGCCTTCAAATTCGCCACGGCCGCTGCTGCGGTACCAGCGGGTCTGATCGGAACGCAGGATGCGGTCTTCCTGTTGCAATACCACATCACCGGTCAGGGTGCTGTCCCCCTGTTTGTTCACAACCGATTCATCGGCTTCTGCTTCTATAACACCACCGGTCAGTGGGGTAACCGCCGGGATACGGTAATTTCCGGAACAGAAATCCGGCAGCGCCTGCTGTTCTTCCGTGCTCAGTTCAGCTCTTGGATACCAGCTCAGCGGGGCATAGTCCTGCGCCTGCAGTGGTACGGCTGACAGACCACCGGCAGAGAGCAGAGCGGTGTGCAGCAACAGCCGGTGGCCGGGCGCCGGACGGCGTGTGTGGGAGCGGATTTCTGTCATGTGCGGGTGTAGCGCCTGTTCATATTGAGTGTGTTATCTTAGGCCGGTTAATAAAAGGTTAAACGGTCTGTGGCTGTTTATCCGCACTAAGGAACCTTTAAATGGTTTCGGGTTCCCGGAACAACGGGGTGCCGTGAGGCGCCCAATTCTAGAACGACTGACTCTGAGAGGCCAGCATGGATCAGCGGCGGGAAGATCTCGCACAGTGGGCGGCGGACAATATCCGTCGTCATGCGGACTATGAAGTAAAAGCAGAAATGACCATGGTATCCGGTGATGCCAGTTTCCGCCGGTATTTCCGGCTGCATTACCGTGATCACAGCTGGATTGCCGTCGATGCGCCGGCAGACAAAGAAGATAACCCGGCATTCGTGGCCATTGCCCGTGCCTGGTATAAACACGGCATCGCGGTGCCGCGGGTGATTGCACACGATTTTGAGCGCGGCTTTATGCTGCTGGAAGACTTCGGTGACACACTGTTGTGGTCGGCGCTGCACGATGATGCGCCGGCGTCGTCAGAGGTGATGGCGCTGTACCTGCAGGCCATTACCCAGCTGCTGCACATTCAGAGCCTGCCGCGGACCGGCCTGCCGCCTTACGATGCTGATCTGCTGCAGCGTGAAATGGCCCTGTTCCGTGACTGGCTGTGTGCGGAGCAGCTGGGCATGACCCTGAGTGACGCCGACAACCGCATGTTCGATGAGCTGTTTGCGTTGTTGCAGGCCAGTGCACTGGCACAGCCGCAGGTGGTCGTGCACCGCGATTTTCACTCCCGTAATCTGATGCGGCGGGACGATGGCCAGCTGGGCGTCATTGATTTTCAGGATACCGTTGCCGGGCCGGCCACCTATGATCTGGTGTCGTTGCTGCGCGACTGTTATGTGCGCTGGCCGGCAGCGCTGGTGGATGAACTGGCCGCCGAATACTGGGAGCGGGCACGGCCGCAGGGTGCTTACCTGAAAGACTGGGCACAGTTCCAGCGCGATTTTGATCTGATGGGCATGCAGCGTCACCTGAAGGCGGCCGGTATTTTCGCACGCCTGAATCTGCGTGACGGCAAGGCCGGCTATCTGGCGGATATTCCCAATACCTGCCGCTATCTGGCTGAAGTGAGTGGCCGCTATCCCGAACTGGCTGATTTCCACCAATGGCTGCATGAGCGTCTGCTGCCGCAGCTGCAATCCCTGCCCATTAATGACGATCTGCCCAGAGTGCGGGACAGCAGCGCCGAATGAAAGCCATGATCCTCGCCGCGGGTCGCGGGACCCGCATGGCGCCGCTCACTGATCACTGCCCCAAGCCGCTGTTGCCACTGGCCGGTAAACCGCTGATTGTTCACCATATTGAAAAACTGGTGGCCGCCGGAATGACCGACCTGGTCATCAACCACGCTTATCTCGGCCGTATGATTGAACAGCAGCTGGGTGATGGTGCAGCGTTTGCTGCGCGGATACAGTACTCGGCCGAAGCGGACGCGCTGGAAACCGGCGGGGGCATTTTTAACGCGCTGCCGCTGCTGACCGATAACGGCCGCCGGCAGGAGCCTTTTCTGCTGGTTAACGGTGATGTCTGGACCGACTGGGATTACACCGGTGGCGCACTGAATGACGGTGACCTGGCCCATCTGTGGCTGGTGGATAACCCGTCACACAATCCCGCCGGTGACTTTGCACTGCATGGTAACCGGGTGCTGAATGAGGCGCCGGCGGACGCTCAGCGGCTGACCTTCAGTGGCCTGTCGCTGCTGCATCCGGATCTGTTCCGTGGCTGTCAGGGCGGTGCGTATCCTCTGGCGCCGCTGCTGCGTCAGGCCATGGACCGTGGTCAGGTCAGCGGCGAGCACCTGCAGGCGCAGTGGGTGGATGTCGGCACGCCGCAGCGACTGGCACAACTGCAACAGCAACTGACGGAGTGTGAATGAAATTCTGGGCCGGAAAAATTCTGGGAGGCCTGATCGGTATGCTCACCGGCGGACCATTCGGTTTACTGGTAGGGGCTTTTGCCGGTCACCTGCTGGATCAGGCCATGGCCAGACTGATGCTGGGCGGGCCGGCGCCCGGCAGTGGTGACAGCGGTAATGGCCGGGTTCAGATTCAGCAGATATTTTTCCGCGCTACTTTCCGCGTGATGGGCCGGCTGGCGAAGGCCGATGGCCGCGTCAGCGAGGAAGAAATTAATGCCGCCACTCAGATCATGAATCAGATGGGACTGAGCGGTCAGCAGCGTCAGGATGCCATTCAGTTCTTTACCGAAGGCAAAAACCCGGAGCTGGATCTGGTCAGTGATCTGACCCGGCTGCGTAACCTGTTTGCCCAGCGTACGGCGCTGGCGCAGATGTTTATGGAAATTCAGCTCAGTGTGGCTTATGCCGATGGCCGTCTGTCGATGGAAGAGCGGCGCCTGTTCGACAAACTCTGCCGCCAGCTGGGCATGAGCCCGTTTCAGTTCGAATGGATTCATGGCCGGGTGCAGGCCGCCATGAGTGGCGCTGGCCGCGCATACGGCAGCAGCAGTGGCCGCCCACCGTCCGGCTCACAATTAAAAAACGCTTATGCGGTACTCGGCGTGAAAGCCGACGCCACGGATGACGAACTGAAAAAAGCCTACCGCAAATTAATGAGTCAGCATCATCCGGATAAACTGCTGGCCAAAGGTCTGCCGGAAGAAATGATGAAGCTGGCGAAGGAAAAGACGCAGGAAATTCAGACTGCTTACGATGTTATCCGTAAAGCGCGGCGTTAAACCGCTCCGCCATCAGTGTGTGTTCAGGCACTGCCCGCCGGCAAAACAGAACGTGTCATAGGGCCAGTAATCACGTTGGTACAGGGAAGGCCGCAGGCTGCCGTCTTCACTCATCGACTGCAGGGCGTGACGCAGGGGCTGTACCCACAGCGCGTGCTGCTGTGAGCGGGTGACATAGAGATCGGCCCGCGCGGTAAACAGCGGCAGGGCGATCCGCACGCGGTCACTGCTGATGCCGGTGGTGTACATGGCATACAGCAGCGAATGTTCGGTGCTGGCCATGGCGTCAAGGCGTCCGCTGAGCAGCATTTTCAGCCCCTGATCGACGTCGGTGACCGGAATGCGGTGAATCTGCGGGTGGCTGTCAAAGTCGTTGCCGTAACGCGACCCCCGCACCTGGCCGACATCTTTGCCGCTGAAATCATCCAGTGTCTTATAGTCCGGTGCATCGGCACGGGTGACGATAATGATGTGTTCTTCGACAACCTGACCCAGCGAGACGGCAATCTGATCAGACAGCGGGCTGACAAACATCACCGCCAGATCAGCGCGGCCGGAGGACATTTCCTGAATGACCCGCGGGTAGGGCAGCATGCTGTTGTGCAGGGGAATGCCGGCACGGCTGAACAGTACTTGCTGGAAGTCGACCAGGATACCGGAGTCGCTGCCATCGGCGGCAATCAGCCCCCAGGGTTTTACCGTGGAGGTCACCACAACCGGAGAAGGGATCGCTGCTGTTTCCGCAGTGGCCGCGGCCGGAAAAAGCGACTGACCAGCCAGCAGCATCAGCAGGGTCAGTTTCTGGAGCAGTTTCATGGCGGTACTTCTGGTGGTTGCAGATTGTCTGACAGCCAGTATATCAGTTATTGCTGCCCTGCACTCAGGGCTTGCTCAGCTGACGCCCAGTACATGGCGCAGATGGTCGTTGAGGAACAGCCCCTGAGGGTCCAGTTCAGCACGCAGACGGCGGAAGTCGTCAAAGCGTTCATAGCGGGCGCGGAACTCTGCTGCTGACAGGGTGTGAATCTTGCCCCAGTGTGGGCGGCCGTCGTACTTCCATAAAATCGGCTCAATGGCGGCAAAGTACTTTTTATAGTCTTTGTCGTGGAAGTTGTGGCAGCTGATGGAAAAGCCATCCCGCCGGTAAAACGGACTTAACCAGATGTCATCGCCTTTGATGTAGCGTGCCTCAATCGGAAACACCACCGGAATGTTGTGCTTTTTAATGGTCTGCAGAATTTCCCGCAGGCATTGCGGGCCCACTTCTGCCGGTACTGTGTATTCCATCTCGTTGAAACGGATATCACGCAGGTTGCCGAAAATCTCGTGCGAAGCACCATAGCGGGTTTCCGGTTCCACGCCGCCGGCGCCGAAGTTCACCAGCCAGCTGCGCAGGAAAGGCAGATAATCAATCAGGTTGGCGAGGGTGCGGAAAGCCTCATAGGCATCGCCGCTTTCCACCGCCGGCACATCGGGAATGGCGGCCGGGTCAATCTTATCGATGGCGATGCCGAGCATGTAATCGCCGTGCGGCAGGGCATACATTTCGTAATGACGGTGGGCATCACGCAGTTCCTGCGCCCGTTCCAGCCCTTCTTCTTCCGTCATCATCCAGCTGTATTCTTTCAGGTAGTAGGCTTTGTCGGTGCGCAGCCGGGCTTTGCTGATAACGCCCAGAGCACCAAGGTGGTTACCGGCGGCATGGAACAGATCACTGTTGCTGCCGGCACTGCATTCGACGATGTCACCGGCGGCACTGGCAATACGCAGGCTTTTTACCTGGGTGGAAAGACTGCCCAGCTGTTTACCGGTGCCGTGTGTGGAAGTGGCCAGCGCACCGGCGAAGGCCTGGCTGTCGATGTCTGACATATTGATGGTCGACATGCCCTGCTGCCACAGCTCTTTACCCAGCTGGGACAGGCGGGTGCCGGCCCAGACATCGGCTTCCAGTGCCTGCGGATCGGCATTTTCCACCCCGCGCAGGCGTGCCAGCGACAGCAGGGTGTGGTTGGTCGGCACCAGCGGGCTGAAGCTGTGGCCGGAACCGACACAGCGGATGGGCTGCGTGGCGTTTTTAATCGCGGAGAGTAATTCCTCTTCTTTTTTCGGCAGCAGACGCTGGCTGGGCTGGCAGTGCTGATTGCCCGACCAGTTGCTCCACGGCAGAACACGCCTGCCATCGGGGCCGGTAATGCCCGGCATGGCGGCGGGTTTTACCTGACTGCTGCAGCTGCTGACACCTGCCGTGCCGCTGGCAACCAGCGCAGTTGCGGAGGCCTTTAACAGGTCACGGCGGTTAAGCCTGATACGGTCGAAATTCATGCTTACTGCTCCTGTGCCATGTAATGAATGATGTTGGCCAGATCCTCGGCACTGCATTCCACACAGGTGCCCATCGGGGGCATATTGCCGATGCCATCAATGGCATGACTGACCAGGGTTCCGATGCCCTGATCAAGGCGGTCGCGCCATTCATCAGTGAAGGCCTGAGGTGCGCCGGACGCCTTTACCGCATGGCAGGCCGTGCAGTACAGGTCGTACAGCTCGATGGTGTAATCATCGGCGGCCCGGGCGGGTGTTGTGGCGCATAACAGCAGAACGCTGCCGGCCAAGGTGGTGAGTGTTTTTATCATTCTGCTTCCCCCGTTAATGGCCAGAGATTACTCAATCCTGAACTATGGTACAAGTATTGAGACGGGCAGAATCAGCAGGCGTCAGCCTGACGGGCGGGGGTTATGGCTGCAGGGTCTGGCTGCTGTTCAGCAGATAACGTGAAGGCTGGCTGGTGGGTGCACTCATGCGTGCCCACAGGCGCTGGCGCAGGAAATCATCGACGCGGGTAAGGCGGACATCACTGGCATTGAGCGCCGGTAATGCCTGCTGCAGGAAGTCGAGGGTTTCCGGGTAGGGGTGGCCGATCAGCACCGCGTAGCCACGGTGGCGGGCAAGGCGCAGGGCCTGATCAAACTGCCGCTGCAGTGCTGCGGGGGTTTTGTCGTTATCCAGAAACACGTCCCGCTCCAGTGCCGGGATACCGTTCTGTTCCGCCTGGGCCAGTGCCACGCTGCGTGGGCTGGTCAGACTGTCGACAAAAAACAGGCCGCGTTCGCGAGCAATATCCATCACCCATTGCATGGCATCTGCTTGCTGCGTCAGCAGGCTGCCCATGTGGTTATTCATGCCCTGTACGTGAGGCACGGCGTTAAGGCTGTCAATCAGGGTCTGCTGCAGCGTCTGCTGATCCATGCCGGCCTGCAGGCCACCGGGGCCCAGCGGCGCATGATGTTCATTGGCCATCGGCGCGTGCAGCATGATGCCGTGCCCCTGCTGCCAGGCGCTGTCGGCCAGCCGCGCTGCAAACGGGGTATGGGGCAGAAACGCCAGATTCACCGGGGCGGGCAGCGCCAGGGCGCGCTCACCTGACAGGCGGTTGTTGCCGATGTCGTCAATGATCAGCAGCAGCTGGGCGGCACTGACCAGCGGAGTCGCGGCCAGTGCTGCCAGCAGCAGCACGGTCCGCAGCAGAACAGCAGGGTGTGTCAATCAGGACTCCGGACGCGGGCTCAGGATGGTGACGCCACGCAGCAGGGTGTGCGCTTCGTACAGCTGGAAGTCTTTTTTCAGCATGCTGTCGGCTTTGCTTTCAGTTGGCGCTTCCGTAGCTGCCTGTTGGTTTCCGGCTTTACCGTTGGGATTACTCAGGTGGCCCGGCAGGTCGGATTCTTTGTAGAAGCGTTGCTCCGACGGTGTGACTTCACTCTGCTCTACCCAGATATCCGGGGTGATGCCTTTTGCCTGAATGGAGCGGCCGTTGGGGGTGAAGTAACGGGCGGTGGTCAGCTTGATGGCGCTGTCTTCGGTAATTGGCAGCACACTCTGCACGGAACCCTTGCCGAACGACTGGGTTCCGACAATCACGGCACGCTGATGGTCCTGCAGGGCACCGGCAACAATTTCTGACGCCGATGCGGAGCCGCCGTTGATCAGTACCACCACCGGCGTTTTACCGGCGGCGGTATGGTTGGTGGCGCTGTAACTCATTTCAGCACTGGGAACCCGGCCTTTGGTGTACACAATCCGGCCCTGACTGATAAAGCTGTCGACCACGTCCACCGCTGCATCAAGGACACCGCCGGGGTTGTTGCGCAGGTCGAGAATAATGCCGTTGAGGTTGCCGGTGTCACGCCAGTCTTCCACTGCCGATGACAGTTCGGTGCCGGTATTTTCCTGGAACTGGGTGATGCGTACGTAACCGATGCCACCGCTGAGCATTTCCGTACGCACGCTGGCGACTTTGATTTCCGCGCGGGTGAGGGTGAAGGTCAGTAGTTCTTTTTCGTTCCGGCGGCGGATCTCCAGCTCAATGTCTGTGCCCGGGGCACCGCGCATTTTTTCCACGGCATCGCTCAGGGTCATGCCCATCACGGCTTCACCGTCGAGGGAAACAATCAGGTCACCGGCGCGGATGCCGGCTTTCTCGGCCGGGGTGTCGTCGATCGGGGTGACCACCAGAATCAGACCGTCTTCCATGCCGACTTCAATGCCCAGACCACCGAATTTACCGGAGGTGTTTTCCTGCAGGTCGCTGAAGGCATCCGCCTGCAGATAGGCAGAGTGCGGATCGAGGGAGGTCAGCATGCCGTTAATGGCGTATTCGAGCAGGGTTTTGTCATCCACTTCCTCAACGTAGGAGGTGCGGATACGCTCAAAAATTTCGGTGAAATTACGCAGTTCCTGCAGTGGTAGTTCGCCCTGCAGATGCGGACTCTGGGCTGGCTGATCAGCAGCGCTGTCGGCGTGCAGGCTCAGTGGCAGGGTCAGCAGGGCTGTCAGAGCCAGGCTCAGCAGCAGGCGGGGTTTCCTGATCAGGTCTGTTGTCATGTGAAGGTCCGGGTACATGCCTTAAAACTCCGTAAGGATGGCACAAAAGTCAGAATAACTCACTGCGTGGCTGCTCAGCGCCGGGCCCTGGTCAGCCAGACGGCCGGATCCTGAGGTCTGCCCTGATAGCGGATTTCAAAATACAGATAGGGCTGTTCCAGTCCACCGCTGTGGCCGGCGGTGGCAATCACATCGCCCTGATTGACCCATGAGCCGACGGCGCGCTGCAGGGTCTGATTATGGGCGTAGAGACTGAGGTAACCCTGGCCGTGATCAATAATGGTCAGCAGGCCAAAGCCGCGCAGCCAGTCGGAATAGACGATACGGCCATGGTGTATGGCATGTACCGGTTCGCCTTCCTGAGCTGCAATCAGCCAGCCTTCCCAGCGTGATTTGGCGTCGTTATTACGGTTGCCGAAGGCACTGACAATCCGGCCGCTGACCGGCCGTGGCAGTTTGCCTTTCAGTGCTGTAAACGGCCGCGCATCATCGCGCCGCGGGCTGTTGATCAGCAGGGTCTGCACTTCATTCAGCAGAGCTTCGAGCCGTTTACGGTCGGCCTGTTTCTGGGCCAGCCGTTTGCCTTCGCTGTTCATTTTCTGCTGCAGCTGTGCCAGCAGGCGGCGCTGCTGCGCTTTGCCGTCCTGCAGGCGTTTGTTTTCCCGGATCAGGGTCTGTTCCGTCTGCTGCAGTTGTTTTTCCTGCGCGACGATGAGTTCGGCAATCTGATCCAGGCGGGTCAGTTCAGCGAGAATTTCCCGGATGTGCTGAATACGGGCGCTGTTGAAATAGGAGAAGTAGCGCAGCATACGCTGCGCCTGTTGCGGATCATCCTGATTGAGCAGCAGCTTGACCGGCCCCTGATCACCCAGCCGCTGCGCAGCGCGCAGCTGTTCAGCGAGTCGCTGGCGGTGCTGATCCTGTAACTGACGGAGCTGTCCCTGCTCCTGTCTGAGCTTTTTTAGGCGGGCTTTTTCCTCCGCCAGCTGGCTGCGGGTGTCAGTGATCTGCCGGGTCAGGTCGGCAATTTCTTTGTCCGACTGACGCAGCTTTTCATTGAGATCGGAATACTCATCTTTGGCAGAGTTCAGCCATTGTTCGAGTCTGGCGATCTCCGCTTTCAGCGCTTCCAGTTTGGCTTCATCGTCGGCCCGCGCCGGAGCGCACAGCAGAAGCAGAACGAATCCGCCCAGCAGCAGGGACTTCATCATGAATAGCGGACCAGACTGACCCCTGTCATTTCCTGTGGCTGTTCAACCCCCATGATATTCAGCAGGGTTGGTGAAATATCGCACAGGCGGCCGGGCTGCAACTGCGCTGCCTGTTCACGCTGGTTCACGTAAATCAGGTTCACCGGGCCGGTGGTGTGCTGAGTCATGGCCTGACCATTGTCATCCAGCATCTGTTCGGCATTACCGTGGTCGGCGGTGATCAGGCATTCGCCACCCACTTCCAGCAGGGCGTCAGTAACGCGCTGCAGGCATTCATCAATGCACTCAGCCGCTTTAACTGCGGCGTCGTACACGCCGGTGTGGCCAACCATATCGCCGTTGGCGTAGTTACATACGATCAGGTCGTACTCGCGGTTTTTAATGGCGGCGACCAGTTTGTCGGTGACTTCCGGCGCGCTCATTTCCGGCTGCATATCGTAGGTGGCCACATCCGGGGATTTCACCAGGATGCGGGTCTCGCCTTCGTATTCCGCTTCCTGACCACCAGAGAAGAAGAAGGTGACATGAGCGTATTTTTCCGTTTCCGCAATGCGCAGCTGTTTCATACCCAGTGACGATACGTATTCACCCATGCCATTGTGCAGGGCTTCCGGCGGGAAGGCGCAGTTGGCGTTAATGTCGGCGGCGTATTCGGTCATCATCACGTAGTCAGCCAGTGCCGGGCGGGCTTTGCGCTCAAAGCCCTGGAATTCTTCCCCTTCCACCAGGGCGCGGGTGATTTCACGGGCACGGTCCGGGCGGAAGTTAAAGCAGATGACGCTGTCGCCATCCTGAATGCGGCCGTCAGCGCCGGCAATGATTGTGGCTTTGACGAATTCGTCGTTTTCACCCCGTTCATAGGCGGCGGCCAGGGCATCGCTGGCGGAGGCGGCACTGAATTCCGCTTCTCCCAGAGTCATGGCGTCATAGGCCTGCTGCACACGGTCCCAGCGGTTGTCGCGGTCCATGGCAAAGAAACGCCCGACGACCGTGGCGATCTGGCCATTACCCAGTTCGGCGAAGGTGTCTTCAATCAGTTTGATGGACGGGGCGGCCGAGCGCGGCGGCATATCGCGGCCATCGAGGATGGCGTGTACAAAGACTTTTTCTGCACCACGGGCTTTGGCCAGTTCCAACAGGGCAACCAGGTGCTCTTCATGGCTGTGGACACCGCCGGGGGACAGCAGACCGGTGAAATGTACCGCTTTGCCATTGGCCACGGCTTTGTCGATGGCGCCGGTAAGCGCGGCATTGGTGGCCAGTTCGCCGTCTTTGATGGCTTTATTGATGCGGGTGAAGTTCTGGTAAACGATGCGGCCTGCACCGAGATTCATATGACCAACTTCTGAATTACCCATCTGGCCATCCGGCAGGCCGACGGCTTCACCGGAGGTCTGAATCAGGGTGTTGGGGTATTCACGCAGCAGGCGGTCCCAGGTCGGGGTGCTGGCGTTGGCAATGGCATTGTTGGCAGTTTCCTCACGGAAGCCCCAGCCATCGAGAATGATCAGAGCAGTTGGTACAGGGCGCGATTTCATTAAAACGAACTCAGAATTATTACTTTGACGGGCCTATTGTAACCGAAGCCCGGGGCCGGCGTCGCCCTCAGCCGCGGCCTGACTGATTGATTTTTACTCACAGGGCGATAGTCAGCAGCGGGAGCACCCGGGGCGGTGGTTCCTCCGGCAGGCAGACGGTATACTGCCGCCTTCTTGCAACCGACCGATGTTGAGTAGTTATGGATCATCTGTTTGAATTCGTGGGCAATCACTGGTGGCTGGTGGGAATCTGGGGCGCTTTCCTGGCGGCATTCCTGTGGGATAACAGCCGCCGCAGCGGGCAGTCGGTGTCACCGTCTGAAGCCACGCTGCTGATTAACAGGGACGACGCTGTGGTACTGGATATCCGGGATAAAAAGGATTTCAGTGCAGGCCATCTGGCTAACGCAGTCAATATTCCTTACGCCAATCTGGCCAGCCGTATGGGCGAACTGGATAAGTACAAAGAGCATCCGATCATTCTGGTCTGTAAAACCGGCCAGACAGTGAAAGTTGCCGGCAAAATGCTGAGCGAGAAGGGCTTCAATGCTGTGCGTCTGACCGGCGGCATGATGGAGTGGAATAGTCAGAATCTTCCGGTGATCCGTGGCTGATCACCGGTTTTAACGGGAAATAACAATGGCTGAGAATCAACAACCGCAGTTCGCGCTGCAGCGTATCTATATCAAAGACTCTTCATTTGAAGCGCCGAACACACCGAAAGTTTTCACCAAAGAGTGGAAGCCGGAAATTAAGCTGGACCTGAACAGCGGTGCCCGCAAAGTGGATGACAACCACTATGAGGTATTCATCAAGGTAACGGTAACGGCCAGTAATGACGGTGAAACCGGTTTCCTGGTGGAGCTGGTGCAGGCCGGTCTGTTTGCCATGGCCAACATTCCGGAGCAGCAGCTGAAGCCGATGCTCGGCGCCATGTGCCCGAATATCCTGTTCCCGTATCTGCGTGAAAGTGTGGATGCGATGGTGGTCAAAGGCGGTTTCCCGGCACTGATGCTGGCCCCGATCAACTTTGATGCTCTGTATCAGCAGCGTCTGGCACAGGAAGCCAAAGCGGCTGAAGAGCAGGGCGAACAACAGCCGACTCACTGAGTTATCTGCGCCCCGCGGTGGTCAGCGATAGCTGGCCGCCGTCAGCTTCCTCCCTCATATCCCATCTGCCGCCAGGCTTCATACACCATCACGGCCACCGCATTGGACAGATTCATACTGCGTGAATGCGGCATCATCGGCAGACGCAGCCAGCGTTCCTGCGGGATTGCAGCACGCACATCCTCCGGCAGGCCGCGGGTCTCCGGTCCGAACATCAGATAATCACCGGCCTGAAAGCAGGCATCCGAATGGGTGACCGAACCTTTGGTGGTCAGGGCAAACAGGCGCTGCGGCTGCTCAGCCTGCAGAAATGTTGCGTAATCAGGATGGATCACGACACTGGCCCATTCACTGTAATCCAGCCCGGCGCGGCGCAGGGCCTTTTCTTCCATGCTGAAACCCAGCGGTTCAATCAGGTGCAGGCGGCAGCCGGTGTTGGCACACAGGCGGATAATATTGCCGGTATTGGGCGGGATTTCGGGTTCGAACAGAACAATATTGAACATAGCTGGCTCACTGACTTGGCCGGCTCATTATAACGGTTTGCCAGTCAGGCAGACGAATTTTATGACCTGGTCATCGTGCGACAGATTCATGGTCTACACTTTCCCCAGTAATGTCTTTCACCGGAGTGAGGTTACATGGGCTGGCCCTGGCAAACATTATCCGCCCGCCGGCAGGTGCGGGATACACGCTGTCTGGGAATTGAACTGCACCACGGTCAGGCCTACGCCGTACTCTGGTCCGGCGACGCCGTAACAGACCGTTATTCGCCGGCAGAGGGGGAGCAGGGTCTGGCCGGGCTGGAGCAATGGCTGAGCAGAAAACAGCTGCAGGGCGTGCCGGCGGTAATCTCCCTGGACCGGCTGGATTACGAACTGCACCTGGTGGAAGCGCCACCGGTCAGTGATGATGAACTCAATGATGCCCTGCGCTTCCGTATCGGCGATCTGATCAGTATTCCGACAGATGACGCTCTGGTACAGGGCTTCCGTATGCCGCCCGATGCCTACCGTGGCCGTATGGATATGGTTTTCGCCACCGTGGTGGCCCGTACGGTTATCCGCGAACTGGTCAGCTGGTGCCGGCATGCCGGGCTGATACTCGACACCATCACCATTCCTGAACTCAGCCTGCTGTCGCTGGTCAGCGCAATGGTTCCTGAGCAGGCGGTCGGTATTCTGCGGCTGGATGCCACTGACGGCATGATCTATCTCTACCGCGACGGCGCTCTGTATCTGACCCGGCATCTGAATATCGGTGCACAGCAGCTGAAAGCGGACACGGCGGATACCGGTTTTTCACTGGATAACAGCCAGCATATTGAAACGCTGGCACTGGAAGTACAGCGCTCGCTGGATTATTTCGACAGTCAGCTGGGGATGGGGATGGTCGGTGAAATCTGGGTGCTGACCCCGGACGATGCGGATATTCAGGACAGTGGTTTCCTGCCGACGCTGGAGCAGAGTATTAATGTGCCGGTACGCCGGTTTTCGGCCGCAGTACTGACCGGCGATCATGACCAGCCACTGACTGCCTCGGCGGTGACGGCGCTGGGCAGTGCGCTGAGCCGGGAGGCCCTGCTATGAGTCGTGAAATCCGCCAGCGGATTAATTTTTATACCGGGGAATTCCGTCCACCGGCGATGCCGGCCGATATCCGTCGTCTGCTCAATCAGCTGCTGCTGTCAGCACTGGCCGCGCTGCTGCTGACTCTGCTGTTGTTCGGTGGGCAGCGCTGGGCCGTGTATCAGACGCAGACCCTGAGCGCCGCCGGCGCTGAGTTGCAGCAACAACTGCTGCATGAGAAATCCCGTCTGCCGCCACTGACCCCTGATGCGCAACTGCAGAGTCAGGTTGAAAGCCTGCGCGCTGGTGTGCAGAACAGTCAACGCGTGCTGACCTATCTGAGCCAGGAAAATATCGGCGAACAGGCGTCCTTTACGCCACTGGTTGCTCAGCTGGCCGACGTGAATAACGACAATATCTGGCTGTCCGGTTTTTCGCTGTTTGACCGCGGCAGCAACATCGAGCTGCGTGGCTATATGCGTCAGGCACAGCAGATCTCACCCTATATCGCCACGCTGGTGGCACAGCCGGCTTACCGCCAGCGTGCTTTCCGCCAGATTGACCTGAATGAAGTGGACGGTAAGTCCTGGCTGATGTTCCGGCTTGATACCCGCCCACCGGCCGACGCGGCTTCCTCCTCTGTAGCCATGGGAGGTCGCCGGTGAAATCACTGCGTTACTGGTGGCGGGCGCCACTGCCGAAAAAAATGATCGCCGGCTATCAGGCCATGTCTGCCCGCGAACAGTTGCTGACCCGGCTGACGCTGAATCTGCTGCTGGTGGCCGTGGTGGTTCTGCTGCTGGCTCAGCCGCTGTGGCACAGCATTGGCCTGCAATGGCAGGAGCAGCAGGAACAGAAAGCTGCCAATCAGCAGTTGCAGAGCGAACTGCAACTGCTGCAGCAGCAACAGTTGCAGGACCCGAACCAGTCATTAAGGGATGAGCTGGCGCAGCTGAGTGCACGGCAGACGTTACTGGATGAACGCATCGCCAGACTGACCAGTGCACTGGTGTCGCCGGCACAGATGACAGCGCTGCTGGAACCGGTACTGGCACAGCAGCAGGGGCTGCAGCCGGTATCACTGGTCAGCCTGCCGGCAAAGCGGGTTGAACTGGGTGACGGCTACGAGGATGTACAGCTGTTCCGGCACAGTCTGCAGGTCAGTATGCGCGGCAGTTATCAGGGCGTGGTGAGTTATCTGCGTTCCCTCGATCAGTTGCCCTGGGTGATTGGCTGGGAGCAGCTGACCTTTGATGTCAGCCGTTACCCGCAGGGTGATCTGACGTTTCAGGTATCGACGCTGAGCCGTCAGCAGGAGGTTGTGGGCGGTGAATAAGTTATGTGTGTGGGTCCTGTCAGGGGCGCTGCTGGTACCGGCCGGGGCACAGGCCGGCGATCCGATGAAACCACCGGGCTGGATGTCCGCTGCACCGCTGCACACTGAAGCGCAGGAGCCGCTGCAGCTGCAGCAGGTCAGTTTCCGCAATGGCAGTGGCAGTGCCGTGATTAACAACCGTCTGCTGCGTAAGGGTGATGTGATCGGCAATGCCCGGATTGTGGATATTAAACCCGGGCGCGTGCTGATAAAAATCGGGCAGAAAACGCAGGAACTGTCTTTACTTACAGATACACGGCAAAAGGCGCAATAGGTGTTTATTTTGTTCAGCTCAGCTATCCGTCATTTCAGCTTTATTTCAGCGTTCCGTTTCTGGCTGGCAGGCGTTATCTGCGTGCTGCCGCTGTTGTCCGGCTGTGCCACCACGACAGCTCAGCAACAGCAAACAACTTCTGTTGCTGAACCACTGCTGGCCACCGATCCACAGCCTCAGGTGGCCGCCCCGCAGGCGCTGGACCTGACCAGCCTGCTGCCGCCGCTGCAGCCGCAGAAAAAGACCGAAGACCGTTTTGATGTGATTGCCAGTGAAGTACCGGCGGCGACTTTTTTTAACAGCCTGGTCGATGGCACCGACAATAATCTGGTCGTGCATCCGCAGGTGCAGGGCAATATCACCCTGAACCTGAAACAGGTGACACTGCTGGAAACCCTGCAGGCGGTGCGTGACCTGTACGGTTTTGACTTTATCCGTTCTGCCTACGGTATTCAGGTTCTGCCCAGCCGTCAGCAGACACGGATTTTTCCGATCAATTATCTGAACGTAAAACGTTCCGGTCTGTCCGGGATGCGGGTCAGCAGCGGACAGGTTACCTTCACTGAGGAAGTATCAAAAAAATCGGGCAGTAATTCGGTGACTTCCACATCCGGTACCTCATCCAGAACCGCGGCCAGCAGTCAGGTGGAAACGGAATCCATTACGGATTTCTGGCACAGTCTGAAACAGACACTGGAACTGATGGTCGGCCATGAGGCGGATGCCAGTGTGGTGGTGGATCCGCACGCCGGTATCGTCATTATCAAAGCCATGCCGGCGACGCTGGCATCGGTCGGGGATTATCTCGAACGGGCTGAACTGAGTGTGCAGAAACAGGTACTGATTGAAGCCAAAATTGTTGAAGTCACACTGAACGATGGTTTCCAGTCAGGAATTAACTGGACGGCACTGGGCGGAAAAAATTACCGCGGCAGTGATTATCAGGTCGGTACTGACTTATCCTCTGCAGCCCTGGAAAATCCGGATCTGATTGAAGGTATTTTTACCGCCAATTTTTCTCTCGGCGATTTTACCGGAGCACTGCAGCTGCTGAAAACGCAGGGCGATGTGCGGGTGCTGTCGAGCCCGCGGATTGCCACGGTCAATAATCAGAAAGCCGTGATCAAAGTCGGTACCGATGAATTCTTTGTAACGGACGTCAGTACCACCACGACATCCACTACCACCACCACCAGTGATACCCCGGATATTGAGCTGACACCGTTTTTTTCCGGTATCGCGCTGGACGTGACCCCGCAGGTCGGTGATAACCAGGAAGTCACCCTGCACGTGCATCCGACGGTTACAGAAGTGGAAGAAAAGCAGAAAACCATTCAGCTGAACGATGACGATTATACCCTGCCGCTGGCGTACAGCTCGGTCCGTGAAACCGATTCGATTATCCGTGCCCGCTCCGGGCAGGTCGTGGTGATCGGTGGTCTGATGAAAAACAGCAAAACCGTGACAGAAGCCGGGGTGCCGGGGCTGGGCAAAATTCCGCTGCTGGGCTGGTTTTTCTCGCAGCAACGGGAAGAATCGGTACAGAGCGAACTGGTCATTCTGATTCAGCCACGGATTATTGATACCGCCCTGAGCGACGATCAGGTTGATGCGCTGAATAAACGCTATTCTCAGGCGCTGCCTGCCTGGAGAGATTATGCAGCTGACTGAACTGAAGCATGCCTGTGAACAGTTTTACGGGCTGAGTCAGCCAGCGTTCGGACTGACTCCGGATACCGGATTTTATGTCGATTTGCCCAGTCAGAAAGAAGCCTTTGATACCCTGATGTTTGCCCTGTCGTCGGGCGAAGGTTTTGTCAAAATCAGCGGCGAAGTGGGGACGGGTAAAACCCTGTTATGCCGCCGCCTGTTAAACAGCCTGGCCGCTATGCGGGTGCCGACGGCCTATATTCCCAATCCGGATCTGAGTCAGACCGCTTTATGGCGGGTACTGGCGCGCGAATTGGGGATTGATGACAGTCATCTGAGTGACAGTCAGGTACCGGGCCATGTACAGGAATGCCTGCTGAATATGGCTTCTGCCGGCCGTCCGCTGGTGCTGATTATTGACGAAGCTCAGTGCATGCCGCAGGCGACCCTGGAAGCGCTGCGGCTGATCTCCAATCTTGAAACTGAACGCCAGAAACTG
This sequence comes from Pseudomonadota bacterium, assembly GCA_030145845.1. Classification (GTDB taxonomy): domain Bacteria; phylum Pseudomonadota; class Gammaproteobacteria; order Pseudomonadales; family Oceanobacteraceae; genus Venatoribacter. The sequence goes on along the minus strand of JAIXHJ010000011.1, from coordinate 99,070 downwards.
CTGCAGATCGTTTTATTTGGTCAGCCCGAACTGGACCGCATGCTGGCGTCGCCGGAGCTGCGTCAGTTACGGCAGCGTATCACTTATTCTGCGCGGCTGGAGCCGCTGGCCAACTGTGAAGCACTGGCGGTGTATCTGCAGCAGCGTCTGACCCTTGCCGGTTACCGGGGTATGCCGCTGTTCCGTCCGGCGGCGCTGAAAATACTGTGGCAGGCCAGTGGCGGTATACCGCGTCTGATTAATGTACTGGCGGCCAAAACCCTGCTGGCCGGTTATGGTTCCGGTAGCCATGAGCTGGATGAAGCTCATGTGCTGCGGGCGGTAGCCGACACCGAAGGCGCCATGGTGATGCCGTCACCGTCGCTGCTCTGGCATTGTCTGGCGATTGCCGGCGCCTTCATGCTGGTGGTGTTATGAGTCTGTTGCATCAGGTGCTGCAGGATATTGACCGCCGCGAGCCGGTGACGGCGTTGCCGGGGGCTTTGTCGGCACCTGCGGAGCAGAGCCGTCGTTTCCCCGTGCTGACGGTTGTGGTGACACTGGTTGTGGTCGCGGTATTTGTTGCCTTCGTGCTGATGCAGCGCTCCGGGCTGCCGCAGGGCGCGGTTGAGCCTGCGCTGGTCAGCCGCGCAGCGACCGCGGCAGTGCCACAGGTGGCCGAAAATAAGGCGGCTGAAAACAAGGCGGTAACGCTGACTGAAGCACCGGCGGTGACCGCAGAAAAACGGTCGTCAGAGGCTGAGGTTTCAGACGCACCGGAGCAACTGCCGCAGGTCGTGGCTGAAGAACGCATAGCCGCGCCAGTGGCAGCGGTGAAAGCTCTCTCGGCAGACAGGGCTGAGTATTCTGAAGCCGTGCCGGCAGCCAGAGTCATACGTCGTCATTCTGACGCCCAGCAGAAGTATCTCAGCGCGCTGACAGCGCTGCAGAACGGCCAGGCAGATCAGGCCTTGCTTGCAGTTGAACAGGCTCTGGCGCTGAATTCTGCGCCCGATTACCGCACGCTGAAATTACGCATTCTGCTGGAACAGTCTGACCGTCAGGCCTTTGTCGATTATTACCGTGCGCAGCGCAGCGACAACGATGAACACTGGCTGGCGGTGGCGGCTCCGGGTCTGCATATGCTGGGTTATGCCGCCGATGCGGTGGTGCCTTATCAGCAGCTGATCGTATTGCAGCCGGGGGTCGTGAACTGGCCGCTGGCACTGGCCGCGGCGTGGGAAGCTCAGGGCAAGCCTCTGCCGGCGCGCTCAGTGCTGGAAAATACCCTGATGCATTATTCGCTGACGCCGGAGCAACGGCGTTGGGTGACCGGCAAAATACAGCAGTTGAGGTAACAGGTGGAAACTCCGCAGCGCAAAAAAGTCCGTGTTGGTGACCTTCTGCAGGAGAAAGGGCTGATTACCGAAGATCAGCTGTTGCAGGCACTGACGGAACAGAAAAAAACCGGTAAAAAACTTGGCCGGGCAATTACTGATCTGGGCTTCGTCCGTGAAGATGAAATGCTGCGCACGCTGGCCGATTATTTCAATTACCCTTTTATTGATCTGAGCCGCTTCCGCATTAATCAGCAGCTGGTGCTGCGCCTGCCGGAAACACATGCCCGCCGTTACCGCGCCATTGCTTTATCAGAAGAAAGAAATGGCCTGCTGGTGGGGATGTCAGATCCCACCGATCTGATGGCGATTGACGATCTGCAGCGGATTCTGAAAACCACCGTCTATCCCGCTTTTGTGCGCGAGTCTGAGTTGCTCACCATTCTGGATGCCATGTACCGCCGGCAGGAGCAGATGGCGACGATTGCCGGTGAGCTGGAAGGTGAACTGCGTGGCAGCGAGTTTGATATTGATGAAATGGCGCTGTCATCGGATGTCAATGACGCGCCGGTTGTCCGCCTGCTGCAGAGTCTGTTTGAAGATGCCGTGCAGATTAAAGCATCCGATATTCACATTGAGCCGGAAGAGAATCAGTTGCGTATCCGTCTGCGGGTGGATGGCGAGCTGCAGGAACAGGTGATGAAAGAGCGACGCGTGGCATCGGCGCTGGTCTCGCGTCTGAAGATTATGTCGGGGCTGGATATTTCAGAAAAACGTCTGCCGCAGGATGGCCGTTTTAATATCCGCGTGCTGCATAAAAATATCGACGTACGACTGTCGACCATGCCGGTTCAGTTCGGCGAATCGGTGGTGATGCGTCTGCTGGACCAGAGTGCCGGTATTCTTGAACTGCATAAACTGGGTATGCCGGAAGCCCTGCAGCAACGTTTTGAATATTTAATTCACCGCCCGCATGGACTGGTGCTGGTGACCGGCCCGACCGGGAGTGGTAAAACCACCTCGCTGTATGCCGCCTTGTCGCTGCTGAATCAGCCGGAAAAGAAGATTATTACCGCCGAAGACCCGATTGAATACCGGCTGCCGCGGGTTAATCAGGTGCAGGTCAACCCTAAGGTTGGACTGGAATTTGCCACGGTGCTGCGCGCAGCCGTGCGTCAGGACCCGGATATTATTCTGGTCGGGGAAATGCGTGACCACGAGACCGCCGAAATTGGTCTGCGTGCAGCCATGACCGGCCACATGGTGCTGTCCACCCTGCATACCAATGATGCTGTTTCCAGTGTGGCAAGGCTGCTGGACATGGGCGTTGACCGTTATCTGGTCGCTTCGTCGCTGCGCGCCATTGTGGCGCAGCGGCTGGTGAAGAAGCTCTGTCCGCACTGCCGTCAGGAACAGCAGCCATCTGCGCAGGAAATGCTGTGGCTGGAAACTCTGGAAACGGGTGCCGGTAATTCTTCTTACCAGGCTGCTCATGGTTGTCATCACTGTCACAACACCGGCTATAACGGCCGTATCGGTGTTTATGAACTGCTGGAAATGACGCCGGAGCTGGTGGCTGCCATGCGCCGTGATGACCTGCAGGCATTTTCTGAACAGGCGGAACGACAGAGCGGATTCCGTTCACTGGCATTGTGTGCGCTGGATTATGCCCGTGCCGGAGTTACCTCCCTGGATGAAGTCTTCCGTGTTTCCGCCACGCTGGATGACGGGGGCAACTGATGGCCGAATTCAATTACCGTGGCCGTAATGTCGCTGGTCAGCCGGTAACGGGCAAACTGACGGCCGGCAGTCAGCAGTCTGCGCTGGAGCAGCTGCGTCAGCAGCAGGTTACGGTATTGGGGCTGGAAGAAGGGGTTGCTGAAACACAGTCTTCATCTGCTGGTCTGTGGCAACGTATCGCCGGTGAAAAAGTGAAGGCCGATGAGCTGATTCTGTTTACCCGTCAGCTGTATGCACTCACGAAAGCCGGTATTCCGATTCTGCGCGCGATTAACGGTCTGGCAGACTCGGCTTCATCGGCCCCACTGGGGGCATGTCTGTCTGATATATCGCACTCACTGGTATCGGGCTCTGATCTGTCATCGGCATTCCGTCGTCATCCACATATATTTTCACCGATTTATATCAGTCTGCTGCAGGTGGGCGAGAGCACGGGTCGTCTGGATGCTGCGCTGCTGAAATTAATTGATCACCTGGAGATGGAACGCGAAACCCGTAAACGTATGAAAGCAGCCCTGCGTTATCCGCTGATGGTGGTGACCGCCATTATTATTGCCATGATCGTGATTACGGTATTTGTGATTCCGGCGTTCAGCGGCGTGTTCGAAAAACTGGGGGCAGAGCTGCCACTGGCAACGCGCATACTGATCGCGGCTTCATCCTTTGTGCAGCATTACGGTCACCTGCTGTTTATTCTGCTGGTTATCGGTTTTATCGGCGGCCGGTTTTATCTTCGCAGTGAGGAAGGTGCGCTGTGGTGGGATAAAAAACGTCTGCATATTCCTGTGATCGGCAGTATTTTCGAACGCATTGCCCTGGGGCGTTTTTCCCGTGCGCTGGCAATGATGATTGCAGCCGGCGTACCCATTCTGCAGAGCCTGAATATTGTTGCCGACAGTGTTGGTAACCGTTATATCGGTGCTGCCATCCGGCGTATGCAATCGGGGGTTGAGCGCGGTGACCGGCTGACCAATACCGCGGCGGCAACCGGACTGTTTACCCCTCTGGTTCTGCAGATGATGTCCGTTGGTGAAGAGACCGGCGCCATCGACCAGCTGCTGAACGAGGTGGCCGATTTTTATGAACAGGAAATTGATTACGAGCTGAAGCAGGTGGCTGATGCCGTCGAACCGATTCTGCTGACCTTTATGGGCGTACTGGTACTGATTCTGGCGCTGGGGGTTTTTCTGCCGGTGTGGGATCTCGGTTCCGTGGCGACGGGAGGAAAGTGATACATGTCATCAAAGGCGGTTTCCGTTTTGTTTTATTTCGTAATTTTTCAGGAAAAACAAAACGGCTGAACTATGGTTGCTGATAGAGATGTCGTTCTGTCTCACTGCCGTGGTTATACCGCCTTGCGGGTGGTGGCCGGTCTGTTGCTGTTGACGGTGCTGGTGATTGCTGTGCTGACGGCCTTTCAGCGTTTGCTGGCCGATGCTCAGCGGATACAGATTCAGGCAACGTCGATGTCATTGCGGACTTCGGTATTGCAGGCCCATGAACAGTGGTTCGCGACCGGCGATCGGCAGCAGGCACAGGTACTGAAAAAATTTGCGGCCGGCAATGTGGTGGTATCAGCACAGGGCTGGCCGGTGGATGTACAGCAGCCGGGTGGGGAAGCAGACATCCGGGCTGAGATTCATTCAGCGGAGCGTTGTGAACGTCTGTGGCGTGCGTTGCTGCTGACCGCGGTTAACCAGGAAAACGGCAGTTACCGTGCTGCCACTTATGAAGGCCGCTGCCGTTTTGTTTTTACAGATCCGCACCGGCGGTTGAACGGTGAAGCTTTTATTGACTACAGCGCCACTGATGGGCGTGTAACCTTAACCATCCGATAGCAAGCAGGAGTCGGAACGATGAAATACAACACAATTAATCAACAGGCTGGTTTTACCCTGATCGAGCTGATCATGGTGATCGTGATTCTTGGCGTGCTGTCGGCCTTTGCGCTGCCGCGCTTTGCAGATCTGGGGGGAGAAGCACGTACATCTTCTGTACAGGCGGCAGCAGGTGCCATTCGTTCTGCAGCGAATATTGCGCACGCAAAATGGCTGGCTGATGGAAATAATGCTGCCACTGTAGAACTCGAAGGTAAAAATGATGTTGCGATGGTTAATGGCTACCCTCAGGCCTTAGGCGTATCAACGGATGGTATTTTGTACGCTGCACAAATCTCTTCCACTGAATATACTGTGGTAGCGACTGATGCGGGCAGTGCTGCTGGAGATTCTGTCGTTGTTCAGGTTCCGGGAGCTTCAACAGCCACACAGTGCCAGGTTACCTATACCGCGCCAGCTGCAGATAGTGCTCCGGTCATTACTGTTGTAGATACTGATTGCTGACCCTTAAATAATGCGGAACCGGCAGTCCGGCTTTACCCTGACAGAACTGATACTGGTTATCGTTCTGTTGGGGATTCTGAGCGCGGTTGCTATGTCTCTGTTTGCGCGGCCGGACACCTTCTCTGCGCTGGCTGCGCGTGATCAGATGATTGCTTTTTCTCTGCTGGCGCAGAAACGCGCGCTGGCCAACAGTGGCGATTCCGCCACTGTCTCTCTGACGCTGGTGCAGACGTCTTCCCGCTGGCAACTGTCCCTGCTGCAGGGCAGTAATACCCTGGTCTCCGATAATATTGACCGTCATGGTCTGTCACTGTCGCTGAATGGCACTCAACTGGCGGATGGTCAGAGCAGCAGCATCAATTATGCCGCTGACGCCGCGACGGGAAACAATTATCAGTGGCGCATCAGTGGTGCTGAATCCGGCGCATTCTGTATTACCTCGACGGGATTTTCGCATGCCGGCGATTGTCAGCCATAATTAATACTGGCCGGCTTTTCTGTCTGCCTGAAGAATAACCGGCAGGATGGTTTATGACGCTGTATTTCCGTAACAGAAAAGGTTTTACGCTGGTTGAGCTGATTATCGTTATTCTGCTCATCAGCCTGGCGGCGGTGGCCAGCCTGAAAGCGTTTTCTGTGCTTGCCGGACGCAGTTCAGAGGCGCTGATTCAGAGCCGTACCCTGGATCTGGCACAGTTATATCTGGATGAAATTCTTGCCGCCCGCTTTGATGAGCAAACCGGTAATGGTGGCGTGCCTCCCTATACTGGCTGCCGCATTACCGACGACGGCGAAAGCCGTTCAGCTTATGACGATGTGGACGACTATAACGCCATCAGTAATGAACCCCCGGCGCTGATCAATCAGGAGCTGGCCTCTGTGTATAACGGTTATCGTGTGACGGTCCGTGTCAGCTGTGATAACTCGGTGGGGGTTAATACCGCCGGTGCCAAACGCATTGATCTGACGATAACCGCGGTGGATGGCAGTGTCAGCCGTTTTACTGCCTACCGGGGAAATTTCTGATGCAGAAACAGTCTGCTTTTACCCTGATTGAATTACTGATCACCATGATGGTGGGCGGCATTGTGGCGGTGATTTCTGTGCAGTTTATTGCCGGCAGTGGCCAGGCCCTGATTGATACCGGAGCGAGGCAGCAACTGGCAGCGACGGCGGCTGTTATTAATGAACAGATTTCACGTCAGCTGCGTCAGGCCTTGCCGGGCAGTATCCGTACCACCTCTGACGGTGCCTGTATTGAGTTTATGCCGGTCGTGGCGGCCACGGTCTATCGTGGACTGGATACGGGTCAGGCGGTTTCTTCGCTGACTGCCATACCGGTTTCTGACAGCGACAATTACAGCGGTTATGTATCGGTTTATCCGATTCATGGCAATCTGTATAACCCGGGCACGACCGGGCCGCTGACCACAACCACAGCGATTCTGCCAGCGGGTAGTGCACTGGTGACGGTTAATCTGCCGCAGCCTCATCGCTTTCCTTCGGCGTCACCGGAACAACGCCTGTATATCAGTGGCGCACCACAGACCTTTTGTCAGGACGGGACCTGGCTGTACCGCTATAGCGGTTATGGCTTTATTAATGCGGTGTCACAGCTGCCTGCTGCCTTACCGGCTGATTATGCCGCCGGGCGTGAAGTCATGGCGGCCGGACTGAGCGCAGGCTCGCTGCAGTTTGACTATGTTCCGCCGACATTGAAACGTAATGGCCTGGTGTCGTTCAGTTTTATTCTGACCGCTGCCAATGGTGATCAGCTGACCAGCGCGCAGGAGGTTCAGATTCATAATGTGCCATGAATTTCCTCTCCGCCGGCAGGCCGGTTTTGGTCTGCCGGCGGCTATTTTCGTCATTACGGTACTGGCGCTGGTGATTGCTGCCATGTCGTCGTTACTGTCATCGTCCGCACGCACAGTATCGCTGCAGGTACAGTCTCACCGTGCATTTTACAGCGCCGAATCGGGGTTGCAGCTGGCACTGAACCTGTTGTTACCTCCGGGCGGTAGTGCGGCACGCAGCTGTTCCGTTTCACCCTTTTACAGCCAGACGTTTTCTGTAACTGGCCTGAATGGTTGCAGTGTTTCTGTTGCCTGCCGCAGTATCACTGACAGTGGCGAAACCTTTTATACCCTGACCAGTCAGGGGCGTTGTGGCAGTGGTGAAGATCAGGCGGTCAGAACGCTGGAGGTGATGGCGCAGTGAGGATTTTAGTTAATTACTGTATTACGTTTTGTTGGTTGGGGGTTTCACTTCCGGTCTGGGCAGCTACTTATTCTTTTGGCTCTGGTGGGATTTTTACACCAAATAACCCTCCTCCCTGTGACGGAGGGAGCTGGAGTCGTTCCGGTTCAACCTTTACCTGTACCGGTAAGATAACCCTGGCAGCGGGGGATGAGGTTTATGTCTCAACATCCTGGTTTGAATCTTTGGATGATATTGTTGTTTACGCCAACAATGGTTTTGAGCTGAACAACAATATTATCGGTGACAGCAGTAAAACCATTACCCTGCAGAGCGGCTACGGCAACATTGTTTCTTCCGGTACCAATACCATCACTGGTGATGTCATCACCTCTTCCGGTGCGATTAATTTAACCGCGACCACGGTCAATGGCAGTATCACCACCAATTCAATAGTCACCACGAATGGTGGCTCAGTCAGCGGCGATATCAGCGCCGGTAATGGTGTCAGTCTGACGGATACGGATGTTGCCGGTACGATTACCGCGACCAATGGCAGCATCGTACTTAACGGCGGGCAGATTGATGGGCTGGTGACCAGCAACTGCTGCACCATTACGGCAGACGGTACTGATCTGCTGGGCGGTGCCTATTCCGGCAGTAATTCACTGGATATCAGCAACGGCACGATTCAGGGCGATTTTTATGCCGGGGGTAATCCGGCAACATTTGATAACGTGGTGATGATATCAGGCTCGGTCAATGCCGGAGAGGTCACCTTCTCCGACAGCACGGTGGGCACACCCTCGGACCCTGTTACGGTTGAGTCGCAATGGGGCGAGATCATACTGAACGATACACTGGTGTATGGTGACCTGACGACGCCGGATTACACCACGGTGTTTGTGAATGGTACCAGTACTGTGATCGGTACCTGTACGCCGGGATCGACGCCGGAGGAAGCCTGCAGTGGCAATCAGCCGCTGACCTGCCTGACTGATACCTTTGACCGCAATGCACTGGGGGACGACTGGATTGCGACCCGCCTCAGTGGCTCCTTTACCCCATCCACGGATAACCGGCGTCTGCTGCTGACACAGGCGGTGACGTATCAGTCGACGGCGGCAACACTGCAGCGATTATTTCCGGCCGATGGCAATCTTATTCAGGTGGAGTTTGATCATTATGCCTGGTCGTCAGCCCGCACCGGCGCGGATGGTATTACGCTGGTTTTTTCCGATGCGACCATTACGCCGCAGGCCGGGAGTTTTGGTGGTTCACTGGGCTATGCGCAGCGGGATAACGGAGATGATGGCTTTGCCGGTGGCTGGATTGGTATCGCTCTGGATGAATATGGCAATTTTTCCAATCCGACGGAAGGGCGGCTCGGTGGACCAGGATTCCGTGAGAACAGTGTAACGGTACGTGGTTCCGGTCGCGGTCAGGATGGTTACCGGTATATTACCGGGGCATTTAATCTTAACCCGGAAATTGATTATCGCAGTAATAACCAGGCGAGGCCGGGCTACCGTTACCGTATTACCATTGATGCCCGCAGTGGCAGTGCTGCCTATCTGACGGTTGAACGTGATACGGGCAGCGGTTTTACCACACTGATTAATGCGGTGGATATTATGGCAGCATCCGGGCAGACGGATATTCCGGAAAATCTGCTGTTGTCACTGACCGGCTCAACTGGTGCGTCCTATAACAACCACGCCATTGATGATCTTGAGGTCTGCGCCAGAACCATCAATCCGATTGGCGCGGTGGTGCATCACTTTGAATTTTATTACGCCAGTGCCGCCCTGACCTGCTCACCACAGGACGTACTGGTAAAAGCCTGCGCCAACGAAAGCTGTTCTGAGTTGTATACCGACGATGTCAGCTTAACCCTGTCACCTTCCGGCTGGGAAGGGGGCGATACCCAGGTGATTTCCGGTGGTTCCGGTACCGTCAGTCTGTGGCACACCACGGCCGGCAGTGTGGATCTTGCGGTCAGCGCATCGCAGCCATTGCAGCAAGCCTATACCACCAATCTGTGTTCCATTGATGGTGGCGCGCTGAGCAGTGATTGCAGCCTGACGTTTGCCGACGCCGGTTTTGTGGTGGATATTCCGGATATTACGGCTTCCCGGGGGACAGACAGCGCGGTACTGAAAGCGGTAAAAAAATCCGACACGGGTACAGCCTGTGTACCGGCATTTGCCGGTGTCAGCCGCGATATCAGTTTCTGGTCAACCTATATTGACCCGGACAGCAGCAGCCGGATCGTCAGCTGGCCGGTTAGCGTGAATGGTACGGATGCCGGCAGCAGTGCAAGCGCTGCTCAGACGGTCAGCCTGGATTTTAACAGTGAGGGCGAAGCCACATTTGCGCTGAATTATGCGGATGCCGGACTGATGCAGCTGAATGCTCTCTACCGCGGCAGTGGTGACGACGACGGACTGACTCTGGAAAATCTGGACGGTAATGGTCAGTTCATCAGTATTCCGGCAGGTTTCTGTGTGCAGACCGGGGGCGAATGTGCCGCCGCTGACAGCAGTTGTGATGTATTCAAAAAAGCGGGGCAAACATTCCCGCTGAGCGTGCAGGCGGTGGGTTGGGAAGCGGATGCTGATACGGATTTCTGCAGCGGTAATACCCCGACGCCGGATTTTGCGCTCAGTGGTTTACAGCTGAGCAGCGAACTGGTCAGTCCGGCAGCGGGCGTTAACGGCACGGTGACACCGTCTGTCTATAACCAGCTGCCCGCTGAGGATAATCTGAATACGGTGACGGTAAGCCAGTCGGAAGTGGGGGTGTTCCGTTTTGTGGTGACACCGTCCGCACAGTATCTCGGCTATGATATTGCGCCGGGCAGCAGTGAACCGACAGGACGTTTTATTCCCGACCATTTCGTTGCTGCAGTCACCGACAGCGGAGAGTTGGAGGCATTCTGCAGTACGGATACGGCTTTCAGTTACAGCGGCCAGGAAATGAACTGGTTGGTGGCCCCACGTATTCAGTTAACGGCGGTGAACAGCACCGGGGTGACCACGCAGAATTATACGGCGGCCGGGTTTATGAAGCTGCAGGCCAGCGCTGTCAGTGTGCTGTTACCTGACACGGATGGCAGCACGACCGGTAGCGATACCGCCTTGCTGGCCGTCTCCGGCAACCTCAATAGCGGGTCACTGTCGGTCAGCAGTCCGGGAGTGGTGAATTATGATTTCAGTTCACTGGAGTCGGATTATCTGCAATATGACAAAACCCGGCTCAGTCTGGTGGCGCCTTTTTCTCCGGATCTCGATCTGACCATGGCGGCGGCAACGGACAGTGATGGCGTGGATCTGTTGAATAGCCTGTCTTTTTCACCGCAGGCGGAGTTCGGGGTCCGTTATGGCCGCTTATGGCTGGACAATGCTTATGGCCCGGAAACCCTGAATCTGGGGATGAATCTGCATACCGAATATTATGACGGCAGCCGCTTTGTACTGAACCGTGATGACAGCTGCTGGCAGTATAATGCGCCGCTGGCAGCCGCGTTATCATCCACGTTAAGCGAAATTATTGGTGACAGTGCCACGTTGGTCAGTGGTGAGGGCAGCGGTGGTGTATTGCTGCGTGCTCCGGTTGAGGTGGACGGAACACCGGATACCGGTGACGTGACCGTGGAATATACCGTGCCCTTGTGGCTGCAGGATGACTTTGACGGCGATGGTGATCTTGAATCACCGTCGGCCACGGCCACCTTTGGTGTTTACCGCGGCCATGACCGGATTATTTACTGGCGGGAAGTCTACTGACGGGAGTGAAGATTATTCTTCACTCTCATCATCGTCGTCGGAACCGTGACCATCCATATTCAGTTCCTTGATTTTACGCGTCAGAGTGTTGCGTCCCCAGCCCAGCAGGTTGGCGGCATCACGGCGGCGGCCGGCGGTATGCTTCAGCGCAGTTTCAATCATGATACGTTCAAACACCGGCACGGCAGTATCCAGCAGGCTGGTGGCACCGTTCGCCAGTTGCTGATCGGCCCAGTAGCGCAGAGCCTGTTCCCAGTTGCCTGAGGTGTGCACGCTGCCCTGCTGATCCAGCAGTTCCGGCGGCAGATCACTGATCAGTACTTCACGGCCGGACGCCATGACGGTAATCCAGCGGCAGGTATTTTCCAATTGACGGACGTTACCCGGCCAGTCGAGGGAGCTCAGATATTCTTCGGTTTCCGGGCGCAGGGTTTTGGCTTCCACTTCCAGTTCTTCGGCGGCGCGTTTCAGGAAGTGGGCCAGCAGTTTGGGAATATCTTCACGGCGGTCTGCCAGGCGTGGCAGATGGATGCGGATCACATTCAGGCGGTGGAAAAGGTCTTCACGGAAACGGCCTTCTTTTACCAGGGTTTCCAGATTCTGGTGCGTCGCGGCGATAATACGGACATTCACCTTAACCGGGGTGGTGCCGCCGACGCGGTAAAATTCACCGTCGGCCAGAACCCGCAGCAGGCGGGTCTGGGTATCGGCCGGCATATCACCGATTTCATCCAGGAACAGGGTGCCGCCGTTGGCCTGCTCAAAACGGCCGCGGCGCTGGCCACCGGCTCCGGTAAAGGAGCCTTTTTCATGACCGAATAATTCAGACTCAATCAGATCTTTCGGAATGGCCGCCATATTCAGCGCAATAAAAGGTTCGGCTGAGCGCGGGCTGTGTTTATGCAGCGCATGGGCGACCAGTTCTTTACCGGTACCGGACTCACCGTTGATCAGGACCGTGATATTGGACTGTGACAAACGGCCGATGGCGCGGAAAACTTCCTGCATCGCCGGTGCTTCACCAATGATTTCATGTTCTTCGGTATTTTCATCCGACTGCGGTGCGGCAGCGTTGATTTCTTCAAAGTGCGCGATGGCACGCTGGATCAGGTTAACGGCTTCATCAACGTCAAACGGTTTTGGCAGATATTCGAATGCCCCCTGCTGATACGATGACACCGCACTTTCCAGATCGGAATGAGCGGTCATGATAATCACCGGCAGGTCCGGGTTGGCTTCGTGGGCGTGACGCAGCAGTGTCAGGCCGTCCATTCCGGGCATACGGATATCGGAAATAATGGCGTCAGGATGCTCCCGTTTCAGGGCTGACAGTGCCGGCTCCGCCTGTTCAAACACCCGGGTGCGGATGTTTTCACCTTCAAGGGCCTTTTCCAGTACCCAGCGGATGGATTTGTCATCGTCAATAATCCAGACAGTGCTCATAATTATTCCAATGGTAAATAGATTGAGAAGACGGTTTTACCGGGCGAGCTGGTGAACTCAATAATCCCGTTTTTCTGATTAATAATGGATTGGGAAATGGACAGACCGAGTCCGGTTCCGTCGGCCCGGCCGCTGACCATCGGATAAAACAGGTTCTCACGCAGCTCCGGCGGAATGCCCGGGCCGTTATCTGTGATGTCGATCTGAGCAACCAGACGGTGACGCTGATGGCCAATAGTAAACTGGCGCACCGTGCGGCTGCGCAGGGTGAGGGTCGGGTGTTCAACTGCCGGCCGGGCTTCCAGCATGGCCTGCATGGCATTACGGCAGATATTCAGCAGGGCCTGGATCAGCTGGCCCTTATCGGCTTCCAGTTCCGGAATAGACGGGTCGTAATCACGGATCAGTTCAACCTGGCCCTGCGATTCGACTTCAATCAGCTGGCACACACGCTCCAGAACTTCGTGGATATTCACCACTTCCTGTTTCGGAATATGACGCGGTCCCAGCAGGCGGTCGACCAGGTCACGCAGACGGTCGGCCTCTTCAATAATAATGTTGGTGTATTCCTTCAGATCCGTCGATGGCAGTTCCCGTTCCAGCAACTGCGCCGCACCACGGATGCCACCGAGCGGATTTTTGATCTCGTGTGCCAGGCCCCGTACCAGTGAGCGGGTGGTTTCCTGTTTGGCGATCAGCTGCTCTTCACGGCTGATACGCATCAGCCGGTCACGGCCCTGCAGTTCCAGCAGCAGGCTGGGCAGGCGTGTTTCCGGGTGGGAAACCGGGCTGACGCTGTAATCCAGGGTGATCTGCTGCTGATTATGCAGCTGCATGGTCGCTTCGCGCTTGGTGTAGGAATGGCCGGTAATGATGGCCTGCTCCATCGCATCAACCGACTCTTCTGACGACTCCCGCGCGAGGTCATAGAAAGGCACCCCAAGGCAGCGCTTGCCGCTCATTTCGAGCAGCGCTTCGGCGGCCGGGTTGACGTACTGAACCGTCAGGTCAGCGTCAAGCAGCAGAACCCCGGTATTCAGGTGTTCCAGCAGGCGTTGGTTGATAATCGGGCTGGCGAGCATTCAGGTCTCCGTTTGCTGCCTGGTTAATCCGCACCGGGCTCGGTGCCGTGATAAAGGCATATTACGACCGGATAACAGCAAAAAATGAGCCATAATCGGGCTGTGCACAATATTAGCGCTGGCTGGCCTGCGCTGTGGCGCTAAAGGGGACACCTATCACCGGGTCGGCAGTAGCAGTGCACTAAAATAGGGTTATATCAGTTTTTAGTGCACTTATTTAGGGCTTTTGTGTGTTAAGGAGGGCCAGATTGGGGCACGCCGGCAGAATCAGTAGTTCCGCTTGAGGACGGAGGCGCGCTGAACGTGAACGGTCACCGGGTTGCTGCTGATCAGGCTGTTGCCGTCTTTATCCCTGACGGTCATCTGGAATATGTGCTCCCCCCGGCTGAGGTTTTTCAGCGTAAAGGCGGTCTGGCGGCCTTCGCGGATGACGCTGTTGCGGTCGAGCAGCAACAGTGTATCGCTCTCGCGCAGGCCGGGGCTGAGAACGCCGGAAATCTGCAGATCACCGGCATAACCACTCTCCAGCTGGAAGTCATTGACCGGGGAGACGATGGTCAGGCTGGTATAGGAAAAGGGCAGTTCTTTGGTTTTAACCGGCTTTTCTTCTTTCTTCGGCGCTACGAAGGCCGGTACGACCGGCAGTTCTTTGACTTCGTGTTTCTCGGCATTTCCGGCGGGCTTGTCACTGAAGGTCACCTTGCCGTCGGCATCACGGGACATATAAACCTCGGTTGCCTGAGCGGACAGGCTGAGCAGACAGAACAGGGCAATGGCAGGATGTTTCATAATGAGACCTTGTCTTGCGGAAATAGCGTTACCTGGCCAGATTATCACGATCGCGGCGGATGGGATAAAAGTTCACGGCGGTCTGTGAGAGACTTCGCTATTCCAACAACAGATAAGCAGAGCAGTTATGATCGGATTGATCCAGCGTGTCAGTGAAGCCCGGGTCGAGGTTGAGGGTGAAGTAACCGGGCAGATAGGCAGAGGCATTCTGTTATTGTTGGGCGTACAGAAAGGTGATGATCAGGCAGTGGCGGACCGTCTGCTGAATAAAATTCTGAATTACCGTATTTTTCCTGACGATACCGGGCGCATGAATCTCAGTCTGCTCGACTGTGGTTATGAATTGCTGGTGGTATCGCAGTTCACCCTGGCCGCAGATACTGCGAAAGGTACCCGGCCGGGATTTTCTTCCGCCGCCGCGCCGGCGCTGGCCGAAAACCTGTACGATTATTTTGTTGGCCGGGCGGCAGAGAAGGTAACCACTGGCTGTGGGCGGTTTGCTGCCGATATGCAGGTTTCGCTGCTGAATGACGGTCCGGTGACCTTCTGGCTGGAAGTCAAAGGCTCCTCCGGTTAATTCTGTACAGGGGTCCGGAGGATGGCAAAGATTCATGCGCCGGCTTTTTCAGCAAGCGTAAACATAGGTCAGTCTGCGGCAGGAAAGATGAAGAGTGGCGAGCTTCCTGTTATGCTCGCTGCAATTTTTCCGCCGAACCTTACCCTTAGCGGGGTGTTAATTGCTGAGGATATGCCGTGGATTATTCCATTCTCAAACACAGCCATGCTGGTCTGGCTTACCTGACAATTCTGTTATTTGTTGGCCGCTTTCTGCTGTTCTATTTTTACCCGGTATGGCGCCGTAATAAGGTTATTAAAATATTACCGCACGTACTGGATACCCTGTTGCTGGTTTTTGCGATTCTGCTGTGTATCCGTATTGCGCAGTATCCGCTCACTGACAGCTGGCTGACAGCCAAGGTCATCGGTCTTATCGCTTATATCGGGTTTGGCAGTGTTGCCATCAAACGGGCCAGCCGCCGTGCTTTTTTTGCGGCGCTGCTGAGTTATCTGTATGTGCTGGGGGTAGCCAGAACACATGATGTGATGTCATGGCTGGCGATGTTCTGACCGTACTGACGCAATAAAAAAGCCGGGGAAAACCCGGCTTTTTTATTGCCTGTTGTCAGTCTGCGTCAGACCGTGAAGTTGGCAACTTCATGGTTCAGTTTACCGGCTTCCTGATTCAGGCCATCCACCGCCTCAACGATACGGCTGGTGCTTTTCGAACCCTCGCTGCTGAGATCCCTGGCGCCGGACATATTCTCGTTGATTTCATTGATCACCGAGGTCTGTTCTTCAATGGCGGATGCCACCTGCAGAATACGGTCGCTGATGCTGACCATCAGACCGGAAATAGACTGAATATTGGCTTCGGATTCGCTCGCATATTCGACGGTTTTTTCTGCTTTCTGCCGGCTCTGCTGCATGCTGCTGACGGCCCGTTCGACTCCGGAGCGCAGCTTTTCAATCATATCGTTGATGTCACCGGTGGACTGCTGGGTTTTGCTGGCCAGAGTACGCACTTCATCCGCGACTACGGCAAAGCCACGGCCCTGTTCGCCGGCGCGGGCGGCCTCAATGGCCGCATTCAGCGCCAGCAGGTTTGTCTGCTCAGCAATACCGCGGATCACATCCAGCACCGAGGCAATATTGGTGGTTTCTTCTGCGACTTCCTGAATGACCTGACCGGACTGATTCACATTGGCGGCCAGGTCCTGAATTTCTTCCATCGCACGGCGGAACTGGGTTGCCACATCCTGCGCGGAGCGGTCGGCCGTTCTGGCTTCTTCTGATACCTGCTGGGTATTGGAAGAAACTTCCTGAATGGCGAGCCCCATTTCATGATTGGCGGTCGCGACGGTATCCATGACATTGGCATATTCGTCACTGATGCGGCGGCTGCTGGCGGCACCGGACTGCAGCCCGGAGGAGGTTGAACTGACTTCTTCCGCCACGGTTTTAATGGTGCCGATCATCTGCTGCATACCACTGATAAAACGGTTGAAGTTACGGCTCATAACGCCGATTTCATCATTGCCGATATCGGGCATACGGATGGTCAGATCGCCTTTGCCATCGGCCATCTGACCCAGCACATTACTGAGCTGATTCACTGGTCCGGTGATCAGACGCGGGAAAAAAACCGCCACCAGCAGGGCGGTCACAATGGCAACACCGAGCAGCACAAAAATGCTGCCCATGGCACTGGTGCGCGAAGACTCAGCGCTTTGCTGCAGGCTTTCTGCTTCCTTACCCAGCTGTTCACCCAGGGTATCCAGCACGTCGCGGATCTGCTCGAATTCTTTCTCCAGTACATCGGCGCTGATGGTGGAAGACGCCGACAGGGATATCACCCCGTCATTGACACGCTGCACCAGTTGTTCAGATTTAGGGCGCCATTGTGAGAACACATCGAGGAACTGTCCGGCCAGTGTTTTGGCCTCAGCAGAGATTGTCATCTGCTGAACCTGCTGCAGCCGTTCTTCGACCTGATCCAGATTCTCTTTATGCATATCAAAAAACAGTGGCTCAGGCATCCCGAGGGCGATGGTCCGCTCCGCTATCTGCGCCTGGTACAGGTCGCGGTCAGCATTGAGCACCAGCTGCAGGGCGGGCAGGTATTTCTTATTGATGTTGCTGTAATCAGCAGCAATGGTGTTGAGAGACGACAGCTGGACAATGGACAGAACTGCCATCAGTGCACTGAGTACAGCGATCGGCAGAATCAGTTTTTTCGCCAGACTCAGATTGGACCACAACATACGCATACTCCTGACGTTAACCGTTGTGCAGAGACCTGGAAATCAGGTGTTCAGTCATCAGTCTAGGCGAGTATGGCAGTCTTACAATGCGAGGGATTGTTCGGATTTGTTGATAAATTTAATACTATGGCTGGCTCAGCGTGGTGGGTCGCTGATGGCCGCGGTGCTCGAGTTGAGGCGGAACCAGCCGGCAATGCTGTAGCGGTCACGCTGGGCGGGCAGCACTTCGTGCGGATATTCTTCGCTCAGAAACGTCACCAGCGTGCCGAATGCCGGACGCACACGGCACAGCTCCTTATCGTGGTTACAGGGATCGTAAATCACCAGCTCACCACCATCACGGCTTTCCCAGTCCGGGTTGAGATACAGCACCGTGGTCAGAATGCGGTTGGCCTGGCCCTGAAAAGCATCCATATGGCGGCGGTAAAAATCCCCCGGGCTGTAATGGGCAAAATGGCCTTCATAGCTGAACAGGCCAAGAAACAGGCGCCGGTTAAGGTATTGCTGCAGGGAAGCCATATAGTCCAGCCAGGCCGATTCAGCCGGATGTTCATGGCTGAGCCAGCGGATGCGGTCACGGCGGACAAAGCGGTTGAGCTGGTGTTCCTGTCCGCGGCCGGTACCTGCGCGGCGGAAATCGTCGTGCTGCAGGGTGGCGATACGGTGCAGCAGGCCGGATGAGATCAGCAGCGGCAGGGCATTCGCCGTTACCACGCAACCGTCAGTCTGCAGCCCGGCAGCAATGGACTCAAACAGGGTTTCCCGGCCTTCATCCGTATTCAGATCAGGAGCAGTGAGCATGGCGGGGACCCCGGAGACAGTTTAAACGGGCCTTTTACCCGATCACCGGGGAGGTGAAAAACGAAAAATACAGATCGTTTCGATTCCATATTTTTGTTAAGACGCCTCTGCATAACCCGGTGCCTGCAGGGCGGGGCTTTGCGGCCCACACCGCGGCGTTGGCGAACCGAAAAGGCCCGCCATTCCCTTTCTTCACCGCCTTGCTCTGCAGCCCGGAAAGATTCGCGCAGAGCTGTGCAGAGTTATTCCGGCATTTCTTAATTGCCGGACAGCACCACCCACAGGGCAAGGCCGGCAAATACGAGGCTGGTGCCATAGCGGGCGAGGTTCAGCGGCATACGCTGCATCAGACGTTCGCCATAAATGACAACCGGTACGTTGGCCAGCATCATGCCCAACGTCGTGCCGGCAGTCACCCAGATAACGGAGTCAAACTCGGCCGCCAGCAGCACTGTGGCAACCTGGGTTTTATCACCGATCTCAGCGAGAAAGAAGAGTACGGTGGTGGCGAGGAAGGCACCCCAGGCCTGATGGGTATTGGCGCTGTCATCGTCTTTATCCGGTACCAGCACCCAGGCGGCCATGGCCAGGAAGGCTGCCGCCAGTATCCAGTGTGCTGTATTGCCGTTGAGCCAGCTGTCAAGGGAGGCCCCCAGCCATACGCCAAGCCAGGCCGAGACGGCATGATTGAGCAGAGTGGCGACCAGAATGCCGGCGACAATGGCGCTTTTATTACGGAATTTTGCCGTCAGCAGCAGTGACAGCAGCTGGGTTTTATCGCCGATTTCGGCAATGGCAACAGCAACCGTGGAGGTCAGCACAGCGGAGTGAGACAGGCTGTCAGTGATAGCCTGGAAAGAAGAGTCAGTCATCATCAGTAATCCGGGGGCGGGTTATTGTAACCAAAGACAAACGACAGAGTGCCGCCCTCGTCACTCCGCTGTTTGTCTCAGGTCTCATCAAACCACAGCGGGACTGTGGTCGCCGGCGCCATGAGCATGAGGCTCAAGTCTGTTGACGCAGGCGCTCTGACGTAATTCAGAGCAGATTACTCCCCCAAGAGCAGGCTGCATTGTAGCGGTATCCACTTTTCAGGTCATCCCCTGACCATAAAAAATACTTCTCCACGGGAAAAATATTTTTCGATTTACGACGCCGGTTGCCGGCGGGAGTATGGCGCCGCATGTCGTTTTATATCGGAGGAGGATATGGGACAGAGCAAAGAATACGACGAATTCGATGACCTTGATGACCAGCTGCAGCGGCGCAAACAGAAACGTACCGCTGACTACGAGAAAAAGCGCCGCCGGGCGGAGCGGATTCTTGAGCAGGCCCGTCTGCGTGATATGCTGGGTTTCGATATTGATTATCAGGACTGAATCCTGATCAGAAAGAGGCCGCCGGCCTCTTTCTTTTTCTCTGTTCCGGGCGGACGGCCTGTCCGGCATCCTGTTGTACTGTGCCGGGAGGTTTTATGAGCGACCGCACCTCTTTCACCGATATTCTCAAAAGCCTGATCCGCAGTCCGTCTGTGGTGGGGGCTGAGCATTCTTTTTTCCGTGTTCTGCAACGTGAGCTGGAAGAACGTGGCGCGCGCGTGACCTGGTATGAAGGTCTGCTGGTGGCGCAGGGTAATGATCCTATGAGCCTGATGCTGTCAGCTCATATTGACCGCCACGGACTGGTCTGCACCGGGCCGGATGAATTTCAGTATGCAGCTTTTGTTGCCGGTGGGCGTTCCGATCTGCTGGGTAACTCCGTATCGGAAGAACTGATGAAGACCATTGTCGACCGCTTTACCGGCGTGGATGTACTGGCCTATGAACCCTGGTCCGGTGCTTACCGTGGCCACGGTAAAATCGGCAATGCCTATATCTGTCCGCACCGTAATAACCTGATTTTTGAATTACAGGGTCTGGCGCATCTGGTGGCCGGAACGCCGGTGGCGTTCCGTGATCAGCTCAGTCTGGAGCAGGGACGTTTCAGTGGTCAGCTGGATAACGTGCTGACTGCGGCGGTGCTGGTGTATCTGTTTGAACTGGGCTTTCAGGGCACGGCATTTTTTACCGCACAGGAAGAGGCCGGCCGCAGCTGGCGCTATCTGCTGGAGTGGTTCCGCCGTTTCGGTGGCTCCACTAACCAGCTGGTGGTGGTGGATACCAGCCCGTATCCGGATGTGGCCAGTGCCGACCAGCAGCTGCTGGTCCTGCGTCACAGTGATGCCAATGCCACCTTTAACCGCGATCTGACCGGCCGGCTGGCGGAGGAATGCCATAAGCTGGGCATCAGTTACAGTTTCAAGGATGACTATATCCGTTGTCAGAATGAAGAAAACAAACGCCGTGGACTGGCGGAAAAATCCCTCGGCAGTACCGAGATGGGACGTATTATTGCGGCCTCGGATGGGCTGGTGGATGGCACAACGCTGCAGATTCCGACCACGGGCTATCACACCATGGCCGAAAGCGCCGCGCCGGACAGCGTGGATGCCTTTATCCGTGTACTGTGTTCCATGGCCGGGCTGGCGTTTCCGTTCTGGCATTATGAGCCTCTCGCCTGATGCAGCGGCTGACTGAATTGCCCCTGCCGGATGACCGGGTGCCGGGCGAAATGGCGCTCTGGGTAACCTCCGGTCGTTATGATCAGAACACCCTGATCGTGTATGAACAGGCCCGGGATTTTTTATCCGCGCCGCCGTCTTATGTGGTCCTGGACTGCGGCGGAGACGCCTGGCTGATCAGCGATTCCGGTGACGATTATGGCCTGGAGCCTGGCATTTACCGGCATACGTCGTCGGAGCATGCGGCTGAGGATCAGCAGCATCTGATTCTGATATTCTCCGACCGTACCCTGGAAGTGATCTGTTACCAGTGCGTGATTGCCGGCTACCAGATGCATGCCGCCTCTGCCGGGCAGGCGTTGCGGAATCATTTATCTGAGAGACAGCCGCCTGACGATCAATAAATACTGAGATGAATTTGCATTCTTAGTCCGCTCGCCGGTGCCGTTTTATTTTGTGCGCCGTTACGCAAATATGCATTACCGCAGGCGGCTGTAACCGGGGGAACAGCGAAAAGCAGGTATAATGGAACGCCCATTAACGCGTTAACAAGCGCCGGATTTACAGGAAGGAAAATCGTGCTGCGTATACTGTTCTCATCTCTGATCGCCCTGTTGGCCACCCACTCTGCGCTGGCGGCGCCGGAATATATCGAACCACAGCCGCTGGCTGAACGGATTTCAACCCCGGTCGGTAATGTGAAAAGCGGCAAGCCGGTACGGGTGCCGATGATTACCTGGGGCGGGGATATGGTGACTCTGCTGGCCAATGGTATGGCGACCCGTACTCAGGCCGGCAGTCGTATGGCTGAGGCCGGTCTTGATCTGGAATTGGTGCTGCAGGATAACTTTGACCGCCAGCTGCAGGATTATCTGTCCGGTGAATCCCCGTATCTGCGCTGTACCATCGGGATGTGCAATCAGGCACTGGAGCTGATCAATAAAGACGAACGTACAAAACCTGTGGTGATTTACCAGCTGACCTGGTCCCGCGGCGGTGACACTCTGGTCGCGAAGAACAATATTATGCGGGTGGG
The DNA here is from genome assembly GCA_030145845.1 of Pseudomonadota bacterium. Lineage (GTDB taxonomy): Bacteria > Pseudomonadota > Gammaproteobacteria > Pseudomonadales > Oceanobacteraceae > Venatoribacter. Next base: position 77,152 of record JAIXHJ010000011.1, on the reverse strand, counting down.
GCAGCTGAAGGGAAAAACGCTGGCGTTACAGGCGTATGGGCCGCATGTGGATTTTATGACCACGCTGCTGCAGCAGGCCGGACTGACGATGCAGGATGTGAATGTACGCTGGATGTCAGACCTGACGCTGTCGCCGGATTCACCGCCGGAAGCGCTGAAAGAAGCTGATATTGATGCCGCCTTTATGATCATTTCTGACGCCTATGGCATTACTTCCGGCCGCCGTGTCGGCACCGGTAAAGACGGTTCGGTGGAAGGCGCACGGATGATTATTTCCACCATGTTTGCCCGCCGGATTATTGCCGATGTATACGTGGTGCGCGCCGATTATTTCCGTCAGCACCGGGCGGACGTACAGAAGTTTGTGCAGGTGATGATGCGCGCCAACGGTGAGCTGCAGTCGCTGATGAAAGATCTGGATAACCCACGTAAGCTGCAGTTGCTGGAAGCGTCTGCGGATATTCTGCTGGGGGATAAAACTGCCCAGCCGGATATTGAGAATCTGTATTACGACGCTCAGTTTGTCGACAAGGCCGGCAATATGGAATTTCTGGCGGACAAAAATTTCCCGCACCGTCTTGATGTGCTGAATGAGCGCGTGCAGGACGCTTTTAATGAAATGGGGCTGATCAGTATTCATGCGCCGGTGATGGCTGCCGACTGGGACTTCAGTCAGTTCAGTGACTGACAGGCAATAAAAAACCGGCAGCTGCCGGTTTTTTATTGCCTGTCGATTCAGTTATCAATCAGCATGGTGCGTTCAGGAGGGTCAATGGCTTTCAGGATATGATAGCCGAACGGAGTCTGCACCGGGCCGACATAGGGCGAGGTGGCATCATGTTCATACAGCGCCTGCAGCAGTGTCTGTGGCAGGTGGTCGGTGTTGTGATAACCGGCAAACCCCTGCTGGCGGGCCGACGGGCAGGCGGAATATTCTGCTGCCAGTTCGCCGAATTCGGCGCCCAGTTTCAGCTCATTCATGACGTCATCCGCCAGTAACGGGCTTTTCAGCAGGATATGGTGAATGGCGATGCTGCTCATAGGGACTCCGGCAAAGACAGTAACCTTCTGAGTCTAGCTGATAATCTGCTTTTTTCGAGCGGGAAGGGACAGGCTGCCGCAGCAGCCTGGCGGGGATTACTTTTCAGGCAGGGTGACGTTCAGCTCCAGCACCGATGTGGTGCCCTGCTGTTCGAGACTGACAGCCACATCCTCATCACCGATGGCGACGTATTTGCGGATCACGGCCAGCAGTTCCTGCTGCAGCTGTGGCAGGTAGTCCGGGCCGCTGTTGCGGGCACGGTCATGGGCTACCAGAATCTGCAGACGTTCCTTGGCAACGGACGCGCTGCTTTTCTGCTCCTTGCGGAAATAGTCCATTAAACTCATATCAGCCTCCGAATACCCGCTTCAGGAACCCTTTTTTCTGCTTCTCCAGAAAACGGTGCGGGCGGTCTTCGCCGAGATAACGGGAAACGGCATCGTCATAAGCCTGACCGGCATCGCTGTCGGCATCGTGGACCACGGGCACGCCCTGGTTGGAGGCTTTCAGTACCGCTTCAGATTCCGGAATCACGCCCAGCAGCGGGATGGCCAGAATATCTTCCACGTCCTGTACCGAGAGCATTTCACCACGCGCCACCCGCTCCGGGTTGTAACGGGTGAGCAGCAGATGCTCCTTCACACTCTGCCCCTGTTCTGCCAGACGGGATTTACTCTGCAGAATACCGATGATGCGGTCTGAGTCACGTACGGAGGAGACTTCAGGGTTGGTTACGATGATGGCTTCTTCGGCAAAATACAGTGCCATCTGTGCGCCGTGCTCGATACCGGCCGGTGAATCACAGACGATGTAGTCAAAGTCGCTGCTCAGATCGTTGAGGACTTTCTCCACGCCATCGTGAGTCAGGGCATCTTTGTCGCGGGTCTGGGAGGCGGGCAGGACGAACAGGTTGTTCAGCCGTTTGTCTTTGATCAGCGCCTGTTTCAGCGACGCTTCCCCCTGAACGACGTTAACAAAGTCGTAGACGACACGGCGTTCACAACCCATCACCAGATCCAGATTACGCAGGCCTACGTCGAAGTCGATAACCACTGTTTTGTGGCCTTTCATGGCCAGTGCGGCAGCAAAAGCTGAACTGGTGGTGGTTTTCCCGACACCACCCTTGCCGGAGGTGACAACAATAATCTTTGCCAAAGCCGTAATTCCCTGAAAATACAATGTGTGGCGCAGTATTTCTCAAACGCTGGTGATGTTCAAGTTACCGTCAGTCAGTGCGACAACCACGGTTTGCTGTGCCTGTTCCGGTGCGGTTTCAAACAGCCGGTACTGACCGGCAATGGCGACCAGCTCGGCATCAAAATTCTGGCAGGCAATCACCGCCGTTTCGTCGCCTTTTACCCCGGCCAGAGCCCGGCCTCGGAGGGCACCGTAAATATGGATATCACCGGTTGCCAGCACTTCGGCACCGGCGCTGACCATGCCCAGAATAATCAGGTCACCGTCGGTATACAGCTGTTGCCCGGAGCGCACATTACCGCGGTGCACTTTTACGCTGCGCTGGGGAGCGGCCACCGTGGCCGTACCTTCGCTGCTATGAGCGGCGCTGGTTTCTGCGGTGCGTATTTTACCGCGGCCAAGGTCCGCCAGACCGGCGTCCTGTGCCTGAGCCTGCCATTCGCCCTGGGCATTGCGGACACCGACCGGCAGCAGGCCAGAGTCGGTACAGAGCGCGAGCAGGGTTGTCAGGCTGATCTGCCCGGCTTCCAGACCGGTGAGATCCAGCACACAGGGCAGGTTACGGAACAGGGCCGGCGCTTCGCTTTTTTTCTGCTGCAGTTGCTGACGGATATCCTGTTCGTCGCTGTTGCTGAAATGCAGTGTGGTGAGCGGGACCAGTCCGGCCCTGAGATTGACGGCATCCATATCAGCCTTTGGCCTGCAGCGGAAACTGGCCGAAGCGGATGTTGTCACGGCCTTCACGCAGTACGCGGCGCAGGTTGTGGTGGTTATCGGTATCCGGTGTGGCCAGAACATCACGGTAATGTTCGCCGAAGCAGAGCAGGGTCTGTTCCTTGCTCAGGTCGAGCAGCTCTGCCAGTGCAAACACTTTACAGCTGCCCTGATTCTGTTCAGCGCTGTTACTGACGTCACCGTTGTCGAAAGCCGTCGGGGTAAAATCGTACCAGGTTTCGATAAAGCTCAGCGTATCGGTAAAAACATGCTGGCCGGATTCAATGGATTGCAGAAAAGCGGTTTTTGCCTGGTCGAAATCAGTCACTCAGATGTTCCTTTGAAAACAATAAAAACGCGCTAAGGCTATCACCAGCGTGGCGTTCTGTCATGGTGATTGAATAATTAACTGTATATGTATACAGTGTATTTATTAAGAGGAAAGCGGACCGCACCATGCAGGCACAACCGACATCCGTATCCGCCGCGCCGGACTCTGACAGCCATTTACAGCGAAAGGTCATTCATATTGACTGTGATTGTTTTTTTGCTGCGGTGGAAATGCGGGAAAACCCGGCACTGAGGGATATACCACTGGCCATCGGCGGTGACGCTGACCGGCGCGGTGTGATTGCCACCTGTAATTATCCGGCACGCCGTTTTGGTGTGCGCTCGGCGATGGCCACAGCACAGGCGAAAAAACTCTGCCCGCCGCTGATGCTGCTGCCGGGGCGGATGGCGCTGTACCGTGACGTCTCCCGTCAGCTGATGGCCATTCTGCAGCAATACGCGCAGCAGCTGGAGCAGGTCTCAGTGGACGAAGCCTATCTGGAAATTGATCCGCAGAGCAACGCCACCGACATTGCTGAAACTATCCGCGAACGGGTACGGCATGAGCTGGGAATTACGGTTTCGGCTGGTATCGCACCGAATAAATTCCTCGCCAAAATAGCGTCCGATTGGAATAAGCCGGATGGCCAGTGGGTGATCCGGCCACAGCAGGTGGACGATTTTGTCGCGCAACTGCCGCTGAAGAAAATTCCCGGTATTGGTCCGGCAATGGAAAAAAAGCTCGCCCTGCACAAGCTCTTTACCTGTGCTGATATCCGCCGCTGGCCGCTGACCGAACTGGTCCGCACCTTCGGGCGTACCGGGGCCATGCTGTATGAGCGCGCGCGCGGTATTGATCACCGCCAGCTGAATCTCGAACGCGAGCGCAAATCGGTCAGTGTGGAGTGTACCTTTGCCACCGATCTGGCCGCTGAGAGCCATTGTCTGGCGCAGCTGCCCGGCTTGTGGCAACGCTGGCTGGAGCGGGTGGAACGCAGTGGCTGGAACAGTTCCGCGCTGGCCCCCTTTGTGAAAGTGAAGTTTGCGGATTTCACTCAGACCACGCTGGCAGACAGCCATGAGCAGGCAACGGCGGAAGGTTTTGAGCGGCTGCTGAAGCTGGCGCTGCAACGCGAGCAGAAAGCCGTACGTCTGTTGGGGATTGGCGGACGGCTGCCGGACATTGACCGCAAGCAGCTGACGCTGTTCTGATGCCTCAGATCAGAGATTGATGCCGGCAAACATCCCTGCCGGCCAGATCAGCAGTGATCCCCAGCCGATGGTCAGGCCGAGCGCGGCACCGACCAGCACATCGGTCGGGTAGTGCATTCCCAGAATCACCCGTGATAACGCAACCAGTGCTGCAAATGGCACCACCAGCCACAGCAGCGGCGGGTAGAACGCACTGAACAGCAGGGCAAAGTTAACCGCGTTCATGGTGTGACCGGAAGGGAAACTGTACAGGTCCAGCGGCGCGGTGTGGGCGCGGATGGCTTCCCAGGAAATAAACGGCCGCTGGCGTACCAGACGGTTTTTCAGCTGGCTGTAGATGGCCACACACAGCAGAGCGCAGATGGTGATGTGCCCCAGTGCGGCAATACTGTCCATGCCCATCAGCAGTGGCAGCAGCAGTGCCAGGCTGTACCAGAACACGCCGTCACCCAGACGGCTGATGGCCTTGAAGAACAGACGTACAGGGCGGAAAGCGCCCATGCGGTTAAGATTCTGACACAGGGTCAGCTCAAGCCGGTCGGCTTTGTTAAACAGCAGCGCGCTTCGTGGCTGCAGGGTTTTGCTGATTTCCATGCTGGAGATCCTCCACTTCCGCGCCACTCAGGCGCTGAATAAATTCATCGACAATGCTGTTCCAGCCGATGGCCAGTGCCCGCTGGCGGGCGTTGTCGCGGATGTTGCGCAACAGGTTCGGACTGTCGGTCAGGGTGGCCGCTGCGGCAATAAAACTGTTTTTATCGCCCAGCGGGGCAAGCATGCCGTTGTGCTGATGACGGATATGCTCATGGCCGGCGGCGTAGTCAAAACTGATGACGGCCAGGCCGCTGGCCATGGCTTCTGTTACCACATTGCCGAAGGTGTCGGTCATGCTCGGGAACAGGAAAATATCACCGCTGGCGTAATGGGCAGCCAGTGCTTCGCCACGCTGCATGCCGCAGCAGATGACCTGTGGATAGTGTTCACGGATGGCCGGCAATGACGGACCATCGCCGACCAGCACCAGGCGTACCCGGTCATCGGCGGAATGCAGATTGCGGTAGGTTTCCAGTGCCAGTTGCAGGTTCTTTTCCGGCGCGATACGGCCGACGTACAGCAGTACCAGATCATCCGGATCTGTGCCCCACTGGCGGCGCAGAGCCGTGCTGCGTTTCTGCGGACTGAACAGATCGCTGTCGACTCCGCGGGCAAGAACGCTGACGTTGTGGAAACCGTGGCTGCTGAGGTCGTCACGCTGCAGACTGGTGGGCACCAGAGTGGCGGCGGTACGGTTATGGAAATAACGCAGATAGCGGTAGGCCGGTTTTTCCAGCCAGCCCAGACGGTAGTGTTCAATGTACTGGTGAAAATTGGTGTGAAAACCACTGACCACGCGGATATTCAGCTTGCGGGCGGCTCTGGTGGCTGCCCAGCCCATCGGCCCTTCGGTGGCCACATACACGGCCTGCGGCCGGAAACTTTCCATTGCCCGGCGGATGCGGCCGGCGACCGGCAGACCAAAATGCAGCCCACTGTAGCCGGGAATCGGCAGTCCGGGCAGACGGATCAGTTCCGGTGAACCTTCCGGTACCTGTTCAGCTTTCCCCTGATGGGGGCGGATCAGCTGTACCCTGATGCCTCTGGCCTGTAAACCACGCACCAGATGCCCCAGTGTATTGGCGACGCCATTCACTTCCGGGGCAAAGGTTTCAGTCACGATGGTGACGCGCTGCAGGGCTGGTACTGTCATAAAGGCTCACGGTTTATTTCTGTTGCCTTTAACTTTGAGCATCCTTTATGACAGTTATCTTGCAGCCCCGTGACAGTCTGGTGAAGTCAGGGCAATCGGGGGCTGAGGCGCGTCAGGGCGGCCTCAGGGGTGCTGTTCCCCGCGATAATAGGACGGGGCATGACCGGTCCAGCGGCGGAACGCCTTACGGAAGTTGGACGGGTCAGAATAGCCAACCAGAGCGGCCAGCTCTTCAATAGGCAGATTGGAATTACGCAGATATTCGATCGCCATTTCCTTGCGCACTTCATCCAGTATGCGCTGGTAGGAGGTTCCGACATCCTGCAGGCTGCGGCTCAGGGTCCGGGTGGAGGTGGCCAGCTGACTGGCGACGGTATCCACCGGCGGAAAACTGCCGGGATTACCGAGCAGGATACGCCGCACTTTGGCGACGATGCCTTCCTTCGGCCCCATACGGGTCAGGATCTCTGCGCACTGAGCTTCGGCCATGGCGGCGGTGGCACTGTCTGCCATCGCCAGTGGTGTGCTCAGCAGGGCGGTGTCGATAATAAATTCAGTACGTGGCTGGTCAAACAGCACCGGGCAGCGGGTCAGCTCTTCGTAGGCGTGTGCATAGTCCGGCCGGGCGCGGTTCAGGTGTACTTCACGGGCGTTGATTTCGTCGCCGGTGAGGAAGCGTGCCAGGGTGGCGAAAATGCCGATAAAGACATCGCACAACAGGCGGTACATGGGTTCAAACGGAATATGGGAGGTCAGGCGGATGGCGGTGACATCGCCCTGCTCAACGGCTTCGAAGGTGAACGCCGGGTCGACCAGTGAATGGTATTTGATGCCCAGCCGGATGGCACTGCGCAGATCAGCACAGCTGAGAATGGCATAGCCGAGCATACCGAACTGGTTGATATTGATGGCCTTGCCCAGATCCAGTCCCAGGGTTTCATCCGGGCATAAGCGGATCAGGTTCTCTGCCAGCAGCAGAATCTGCTGATAGGTCAGGCGGGCTGAGGGGTCGGAAAGCTGATTCTGGCCGATGCCGGTGTTGGCCAGTAAGTCGTCTGCGGTGATGCCTTTTTCCTGGCCGACCCGGATCATGGTCGCGGGAATATTCACCGGGACCAGAGGTTCAGTCAGGCTCCATGTGCCTCGGATCATGTTTGAATACCGTTATTTTTATGTTTATTGGTTCCGGCCTAGGATGACAGGCCTGTAGGGTAAATCAAGGGGAAATTGGTCATTCCGGGTCGCAAATAACCCGCTGCCTGGCAGAATAGGCCGGGGTCTGATCCCGCCGTTTGTGCCGCTTATGGCTGAGGTTACTGGTTGCGGAAGGGAAAATGGCGGCGCCCGAGCCAGCGGCCGAACTCAAGGATATGCTGGGTTGAGCGGTTATCCAGCAGATTGATCAGAATCCGGTTCACATGGCGGTTATTCTTGCGCGCCACCATAAACACCAGATCGCCACGACGCCATTCGAATTCGGCCAGTGCCACCGGCAGGTCGGCACGGACCATCAGATCGTGAATCGGGTAGGCACTCTCCCGCGCCAGCAGCAGCAGCCAGTAGTCATTGCGGATACGGTCCAGAACCTTGCTGTTGACACTTTCGACATTGATCAGCGCAGAAAACGACATATCGCGCTGCTTTTCGTGAGCGTATAACAGTGCGGCGGCGAAGTGTGCGTTGTCTTCCTTGTTCTGCCAGTAATAGCGGCCATCCCATTCGCGGTACACCACGCGGTGCGGACTTTCTTCCTGGGGAAACGCGCGGTGAACACAGAGGTCAAAATCCTCAGCCGTTTCGTGTGCCACCGCGGCACCGGTGTGCTCGGCCCACGACAGCAGGTTGGGCCAGTCTTCCTCCTGCGTACTGTGTTCAATGCCATCCAGGGCTGAAACCGACAGCGGCCGGCGGAATTCCCGTTCGACCAGAACCTTTTCCAGCAGGTCGCATAACGGCTGCCATTCTTTGTCCTGCGCCTGCAGGGATTCTGCCAGTGAGCGGAATACTGCATGCAGGCTCAGCCAGCGGTGACTGAGAAAACTGTTGGGGTTGAGAACCCCCAGTGGCTGCAGGGGCATTTCACGCGCAGCGTGTACGGCATACCAGACGGGGAACAGCCGCTGAATGAGGTTATTGAGAAAGGTCTCGATATCAAACAGAGAAGCTTTGTTGTTGCCGGAGTTTTCCATAACCAGTTCAGTCGCCGTGTGAATCAGCCGCGCGCGGCTATGCTGTAAGTAAATCAGTGACAACGTCGGGGACGTATTACTGCCCTTTACTGCCCTGCGTCGTTATTAACAATCTTCACTAAGTAAAGCATGCCGGGGAGATATGGCTATGTCAGATCGTTCAGACATCCCGTCACCTTTACAGGTGCTGGCGCAGATTGACCAGGCACTGGAAGCCGCAGGCCTGAAGGAAAGCCGGAGTGAGCGTCAGCCTGTGCCTCTGTTCCGCCAGCTGTTGCAGGAATGGCTGGTGAGCGAGGGGCTGGCTATCAGCGATGATGCAACGCCGCTGGCAGTTCTGTGCAGTGATGACGGACTGCCGTATGAGCAGAGCGTTGCCGCCGTGGAGGACTGTTTTCACGAGACCTGCAGTCTGTGCCGGGCGCATGGCACGCTGACGGAATGGACGCAGAAAGAACTGGAGAACGAATACCGTCAGCTGCTGGCACAGCTGCAGCAACCGCAGAGCCCGCAGCCGGACGCCGGCGGTTACTGACATCGCCGGGGCAGGTATAATCGCCGTTTTTACTCAGATGGAGAGGTTATGTCTGTAGTCTATCTGGCGGTCGGCAGTGTCACCGGTACCGCCAAAGCTGTGTCCTGTGCGCTGAAAGAACGTATGGAACGTGCCGGACATCAGGTGGTGCTGGATGAAGCGGCCAGTGTGGCGGCGATGAACAGCAGTGGCTGTGATGCGGTACTGATCTGTACTTCAACCACCGGCAGTGGTGACCTGCCGGCCAATATCCTGCCGTTTTACATGGAACTGGAAGAGCAGTTCCCGCTGCAGAATGGCCGGCCGTTCGGTGTGATCAGCCTGGGCGACAGTTCCTACGGTGATACGTTCTGTGGCGCCGGGGCGCTGATGGAAGAGCGCTTCTGCGAACTGCAGGGCAGCGCCCCGGTACCGCGGGTCACCATTGACGCCACGGAAACTGTGACGCCGGACGATGATGCCCTGTTCTGGCTGGAAGAGTGGATGGAGCAGGCATTGGCCTGAGCTGCGGCTCAGAAACGGACCACAAACCGCAGCTGGGTCTGATGATTCTGATATTCCGTGCCTTCCGGTGGTTCGGTATCCCAGCTGCTCTGCCACAGCCATTTGAGATCCATACTGGCCGACATTGGCATGGTTACTGACATCTGCAGCAGGGCACGCTGATCGGATGGCTCATCAATGGATGGCTGGAAGTACAGTGTGGTCTGCAACAGGCTGTGCGCCAGCTGCCACTGCAGGTGGGTGTACAGGTTGGCCCGGGTCAGCTGATTGGTGTATTCGCCTTCCCCGTCTTGTTCCCGTACCTGTTCATGGAACAGACCGATACCCTGATACCAGCGGCCATCCGCTGACAGGCGCACACCATGACGTACTCCGGTACCCACCAGTGCCCGGTACATCAGGGCATCAAACGGATCGCGTTCGTACTGGGCAAAAGCTTCCTGCGACCATTCCGCCAGATGGTTATGGACAAAACGGCCGTGAAAGAAGGTGTTGTCGTCACTCTTGGTGCCATTGGTTGATTCATAGGAGCGGTCCAGCCAGGCAAAAAAACGGTCAGTCCGGTTCTGCCAGGCGGTATTGGCGGCGATACTCCATTCGCGCTGATCGGTATTGCCGGATTCCAGGTCAAACCCCAGTTCCAGCCGGCTTTTCCAGCCATCTTCGTCTTTTACACCCCGTTTTTCTTCAATATTGGTGATCGCTGCGGCGGGAACAGCAAGAGCCGTGCACAGGACGGCGGTCAGTATGCGCATGAGTACCTCCATAAACAGGCGCGGGATTATACGGATAGCGCAGGCTTTCCCCAGTGATATTTGCGGAAAGTGGCGGAAAGTTTGGTGTGGGATAGCGGCGGGAGTTCAGTGGAACGATCAGGCAATCCTGGCGGAGGCGATATTGTGCATCAGGGTATGCAGACGGGTAATCTGTTGCCGTTCGCTGTAGACGGTGCCGCGTTCGGAAAACTGATTGCGGGCGTCATCAAGAATGGCGACGGCATCCAGTGTTTCACCCTCCGCCAGATCGGCACGGGCGGTATTGATCAGCGAGAAAGCGTTCAGTTCGGTGGTGGTGACCAGCCCGTACTGCTGCAGTTGTTGCTGCAGGGCACCGCTTTCTTCTGAACTCAGGGAGCGCACGTCAAAGTCACTGGCGACGGCACTGACCAGCAGCGCCCGCTGTGACGGGGCATACGGATTCTCTCCGCTGTCATTGGCCGGTGCTGCGGTTTCCCTGACGGCGGTAACCGCTTCCGCTTCTTTGGTACCCGGATCACTGCCGGGGAGCGGTTGTTGTTGCAGGTAACTGGTGAGGGCACTGAGCATGATCGTTTCTCCTTTCAGAGCAGACAATGCAGAGCCTGTGCCAGCTGCCTTCAGAAGCGGTACTGAGCGCTCAGAACGGGGCCGAAGGCGGCAAATTGCCAGTAGGGAGTATCAGGTTTTGCCGCTGCCACAGGTCTGAGGTTGCCGCTGCGGTAGCGGATTTCCGCATCCGTTATCGTCTCCGGAGCGGTCAGGATTTTGATTTCTGAGGCCAGTACACCGGTGAGAAAGGTCACCCAGCCATCATCCGGCCGGCCATCATCGTAAGCAACGGCCAGACCGGCGATGCCGTTGACCAGGTTGGCCAGGGCGTGATTCAGCAGGCTCTGCTCATAACGTTCACGTTCAGCCGCCATGCTCAGCCAGGCTTCGGCCTGAGCCAGCTTGGCGGACTGCTGTTGGTCGGTGGTGGCCGGCAGGGCCCGCAGCTGGCGGGCAAAGTGATGGGTCTGCATCGGGTTCAGCAGCATATCGGCCGCCCCCAGAAAACTGGTGCTGAAGCCGACCACCCGGTCATAGCGGTTATGGTCACCGTCAGTCTGCGACCAGGCAAGACCGTTGACGGCAGCGGTGGCTGAGAACAGGCTCAGCCAGCCGGTCTGCCAGCTGGCTGAGTGACTGGCGCTGCGGTCAAAGTTGGTCTGGATAAAGTCAATCCGGGTGCTGATATCGCTGGCCTGGGCGCCGCAGAAGGGCAGCAGACAGAGCAGCAGAATGCGGGTGATGGCTGAGAATGACATGACAGGGTTCCGTTCATAGCGGGTTTATTATTGTTCGGCTATCAAATCTTAAAATGAGACTTATGTACAGTTTTGGTCAATGTCTGCTCATACAAATGCCGAATTTTGTAAAGAGCGACCTAAGTCCCGGCCATTTCGGTTTCTGATTTGAACCTGCTGACCGTATAATGGTCGTTTAAGCAATGAATGATGTTGGGAGTCCGGAATGGCATTAGCTGGTGAAACAGCACTGAACACTGACAAGCCGTTGCAATATCAGGGAAGAAAGGCCAGCCGTGCCAAGAGTGAGCAGCGGCGGCGAGTGATTCTTGAAGCCGCGCTGCGCATTGTGGTGAATGAAGGGGTACGCGGTATCCGGCACCGGGCAGTCGCGAAGGAAGCCGGGGTACCTCTGGCAGCCACGACTTATTACTTCAAGGATATACAGGAGCTGATTGTTGATGCTTTCACTCTGTATACCGAAAAAGCCCTGCATACCGTGGAAGAGTTCACCCGTCAGTTTTATCAGCCGATGGCATCCATGACGGGCTCAGATATCCGCAGTGAGGAAGGACAGCAGGCGCTGGCGGAATTTATGGTGGAGCAGCTGACCGTCTACCTGCGCGAGCAGATTGTCACTGAGCGTGACATGCTGGTGGCCGAGCAGGCGTTCCGTTATGAAGCCATCGTCAACGAACGTATCCGTGAACTGGCTATCATGCACCGCCGGGTGATTTTTGAGCGCGCCGTGGCTTTCTTCCGTGATGTCGCCGGTTCGGCGCAACCGGAAGCGGACGCCGAAATCGTGCTGGCATTACTGCATTCGCTGGAATACCGCGCCCTGCTTAACCAGCAGGATGATGATATGGCGTCGGTGAAGGATGTGGTCCGCCGTTATGTCGGCCTGTTACTGCCGAGTCTGATCCGCGCGGCAGGTTGAAGGGTACCGGGCTGGCGCCCGGTTACATGGCAAAGTGGTAGCCGGCCCGGGCCAGCATCATACGCATCAGGCGCAGTTCAGTATCGGACACGGTATGCACCTGGTCGCAGTGTTCGCAGACCACCATCCGTTGCCGTTTCAGCGTGTCGAGGCTGACGTCGGTTTCCCGCCCGCAGTGATCGCAGCTGATCGGAATCATTACCTTATCGGACAGAATGGTGCTCACTTCGCCACCTGCAGGTTCTGTCTGTTCCACCGGTAATGGCTGGCTCATAGTTTTCCTCTCAGGGATAAAACTGTTTTCTTAACAACTGTTCTTCAGAATAGCAGGCCTGAGCGCGCTGCTTGTTTCCTGTCAGAAATTTATGGTTAGCAATCGTAACCAAACGCGGGAATATATCGGTATGCCCTGCGTTCAGTGTAGTCGGGCTGTAACAAAAATGTACATTTCCGGTCCTGATTGGAGCGTATTGGTCTAACTGCCTGTTTTCTTAGTTGAAACCATCCCTTCTGAAGACCCGCCTGTTATTCAGAATGGATGCGGCATAACAGGCCAGTTAAATCTTTTGTAACATTTCTGTTACCCGTTCGCCAATGGCAAGAGACGCCGTTAATCCGGGACTCTCTATTCCGAACAGCTGCACAGCGGGTGGGGCCTTATGGGTTGTGCGGATGATGAAATCAGCGGCGGGTTTATGGGCCGGATGCAGTTTCGGACGGATACCGGCGTAGGCCGGTTGCAGATCACCGGCCTGCAGGCCGGGATAGTAAGCCTGTATTGCGTCGGCAAAGCGGGTGGCCAGTGCGGGGTCTACCCGGTAATCAGACAGGTTGTCGCCGGCCAGATAGAGGGTATCCGGTCCGAATCTTACCTGCCCACCCAGATCCAGCGTGGCGTGAATGCCGAGGCCGGTCAGGTTTTTTTCCGGCAGCGGATAAATCAGATGCCGGAACGGCGTTGGATGGGTGTAACTGAAGTAATGACCGCGGCACGGGTACAGCGCGGGAATACGGCTGGCGGCGGGGGTAATCTGTTGCGCCAGCGCGGTGGCGTGCAGTCCGGCACTGTTGATCAGGGCGGCCGCACTGAACTGGTAAGGGCCATCGTCGGTGGTCACCTTAATCTGCCAGATGCCCTGGTCAGTGAACGCGGTCTGTACCTGAGTGCGGCGCATCAGTATGGCGCCCTGCAGCCCGGCCTGCGCAGCCAGAGTCTGCATATAGGTGTGGCTGTCAATAATACCGGTGGTCGGTGACAGCAGGGCTGCTTTGCCTGCTACGGCCGGTTCCAGAGCCTGCAGCTGTTGCTGGTTCAGCAGCTGCAGCGGGATACCCAGTCGCTGACCTTTGGCCAGCAGCTGCTGCAGTTGCGGATGATCCGCCGCCGGGGCGACGATCAGTTTACCGGTTCTGCGGTGGGGAATATCGTGGCGCTGGCAGAAGTCGTACAGCAGGTCTTTGCCGCGCAGGCACAGGCGTTCTTTCAGTGAGCCGGCCGGGTAGTAGAGGCCGGCATGAATCACTTCACTGTTGCGGCTGCTGGTTTCTGCTCCGAACAGGTCATTTTTCTCTGCCAGTAAGACGGAACCGTGCCGGCTGAGATACAAGGCTGTGGCCAGACCGACGGCGCCGCCACCGATCACGCAATAATCAAAATCCGCAGACATAACTGAGCCATATAATCCTGATCTGTCAGGGGCTGATTGTAACGGATCAGGCGCGCGGATTCAGGCTGACGACCGCTCAGCCTTCGGCCTTTTCTGCACATTCATAATGACCGGGTTCGGCGCGGCAACGCAGGCGGAACATGAGTTTCATCATCCGTGCATCGTAAACGCCTTCAGCGGTCAGGCCGATGCGTATCTGGCGCAACATTTCCTTGTAGTCTGTTTCCATCGCTGCCGGCAACTGCAGCCAGTATTGCTGCGGAATACCGGCTTCTGCCTGACGGATATGCTCCATCGCCTGGTCGAAATGGCGGAAAGCGTAGTCACGGCTGCTCTGGGCAAAGTCGGGCGGGAAGCGGTCAGCATGGGTAACCAGCTGAAAATTCATTTGCGCCAGACTGAAATGGTAGATGCCACCGAGGCTGCCCAGACCTTTGTACATTTCAAACGGCTGGTAGGCGATGGCTGGTGCATAGGCGATATCGACATCGCCGTTGTTGAAGCGTGGAGCGAAGGTGGCGATGGTGGACGGCACCATGGTGGCGCCCACTTTTTCCACCACTTTCAGTGACGCCTGATCATAATCCAGGGTTGCGATACGTTTCCCGGCAGCGGCTTCAACGGAGTTGATGCGGCGGTCCCGGACAAATACATACACGGCACCGCCGGGCATAATACCGGCAATTTCGTATTCTCCCTGCTGCATGTATTTTGCGGCCTGAGGCTTGCTCAGCATGCCGATCAGTGTCTGCAGCTCCCGGTAATTTTCCACCCCGCCCAGCGCTTCAATACTGGCGGTAAACGTATTGTATGGCCTTACCCGGGTGCCGGTGACGCCCATGGCATCACAGTGGCCGGCGTTAAAGTCGGCCAGTACCACGGCTTCATTGGTGTAGGCTTTGAGAGTGAAATTGACCCCCCAGCCAAGGGCGGCGGTGCGGTAATCGCGCATGGCATCAAATACCGGCCCTTTGTTACCGAGCGGATCAAAAACACAGAACGTCCGTGCTGCCGCGGGTGTGGCAGGGAAGGCTGTGAGGGAATACAGCAGGGTGGGTGCAGTCAGCAGCAGCCGGAGCGGGATGCACATGGCATGGCCTCATTTTGTTTATTGTTATTGTCAGGTGAGATCTGTGTTCATCTTAACCGGGGTGGCGCCATGATGCAGCCCTGAGTACCATACGCGCACCTTTCAGCGCACGTAAGAAAAAACCATGAATGCACAACATTTCGAAACCATTGCCCTGGATGTCGGTATTACCATCCTGATCGCTTTTATGATGTTTATTATTTACGATCTGGGCAAACGCTCCAACGCCGGTAAATTCGGCATGTTCGTACTTTTCTTTGCCCTCGGACTGGGCATGCTGGGATTTATTATCAAGACCGTTCTGGTCGAATTCCTGGACTTCTGAACCGGCACTGCGGTTGACACTCTGGACGAGTTGCCTGGGCGGCGGCACTAATCTTGTCTATACCAAGGAAGACACAGACTGATTTTCAGCGGCAGGTGCGCGCAGTCGTAATAAGCATCAGTACGCTCTGCTGACTGCAGATCCAGTGAGGAGTAACAAGGAGTTGTTATGACCGCTACAGCCACTGCAGTGAAAACCCCGGTTCGCCGGGTCAGCCCGCCGGGAGTACCACTTCCGGCGTCTGCCATGAGCGGAATATCCTCCGCCGTTTATATTGCCAACCTGCCGGATGATCCGGGCGGGCAGGGTATTGCCGGCTATACGCCACAGCTGCGTGAACTGGTGGATGATGCACTGCCACTGGTCACTTACCTGCTGAAACGACAGGATATTGGTGCATCACTGCCGGTGTTCTTCTTTTTTATCAATTCCCGTCTGTCGCTGGCTGACAATGCGCAGGCCCTGACCGCTTTTCTGCGTAACCTCAATGGCCAGCAGGCCGCCTGGGTGCCTCTCTCCGCCAATCATACCGCCCTGCTGCATACCCTGCGTATGGTGCTCCCCGAATGTGCTGAGCTGAAGATGACAGGTCTGCATCTGCTGTATATCGGTGACAGTGCCAACCGTGCTTCGATGATGGCGGTGGCTGAATCCTGTGCCATGCCATTCGCTTATCACGCACTGTATTGATCTGCATTAGCGCTGCATGACCGTCTGTTGGTAGACTGTCCTTTCTCACAGAGGAAGGATGGATATGCCACAGAACGAACTGAAGCAGCAGCTGCAGGCGCTGCACGACACACTGCAACAACACCCCCAGCTGGATGAAGACAGTCAGGCGCTGCTGCAGAGCATCGCTGCCGATATTGATGAAGTGGAAGCGGCCAACGCGGCGGATCTGAGTGAACGGGTGCAGGAACAGGCAGTCCGTTTTGAACAGGAGCATCCGACGCTGGCGGAAGTACTGCGTCAGATCGTCGATACGCTGGGCCGGATCGGCGTCTGATCCCATCACGGGAGGGAATCACCATGCGACATATGCCAACCCTGGCGGAAGTCATGACTGCCTTTCCGGTCCATGTGGAGGAACAGATGCCACTGCCGGAGGCCGCCGGACTGATGCGCGCCCATGACTGCCATCATCTGCCGGTGATGGATCATCACACCGTGGTCGGTCTGCTGACCACCGAGGATCTGCGTCTGGCTCAGCAGCCGGGCCATTCGGTGAATGAACTGCAGGAGCTGACTGCCGGTGATATGTGCCGGCGACAGCTGAAACAGGTGGATCTGCATACCCGTCTCGACGTGGTGCTGATGGGGATGGCAGAGCAGAACATCAATGCTGTGCTGGTGATGCGCCAGGACCGGCTGGCCGGTATTCTGACCAGTCAGGATGCCTGCCGGGCGTTTGCCCTGTGGCTGCAGAAAGAATATCTCCCGGACGACGACCCCGGTATTGCCTGAGTTCCCGGGCTGCGACGAAATGCACCCGGATGGAACATACCGCGGGTTCCATTGTTAACAAATGGCGCATAATCTGCGCCATTTGTCGTATTCATGACGGAAAACAGGCCCGGAAGCCAGTGCGGCGGAGCATTTTTTGAACATGGTACGGTCTTTGCGAAGGCCAGAGTTCAGGAGGAACAGCCTATGTACAAAATTGCCGAAATGCAGGATTACCGTCAGCCAGTCAACAACACTTCTGCCATGCCGGGTGCCTGGCTGCACAGTGTGACTGAAATTCTGGAAAGCCGTTATCACGATGAAGAAAGCATCCAGCAGCTGTTATTGCTGGTCGCTGAACATACCGGTCTCAGCAATGTTTCCATTGCTCTGCCCGATTCCCCCAGCCGCTTCAAAGCGCAGTACTGCTCCACGGGTGTCAGCAATGGTGTTTACAGCTTTGCTGTGCAACACGCCCTGTGCCGCCAGTTTGAGTCGCGTGAATGGCTGGTGATCAAGGAAGGCAGCGAGCGTCCGGAACGCTTTGACCCGCAGGCGGATGGCCTGAGCAAAGCAGACCGTTGCCTGCTGGTGCCGCTGCTGCTGCGTCAGTCTGTACTGGCGGTGATGGTAATGGATCTGCGTGGCGCGCGGGCGCCGGAACTTGATCTGTCCGTGATCAGCTTCTTTGGTGCACAGATTGCCCATATGCTGGCCACGCAGGTTGTCCCTAACTTCAAAACCCTGTACGCCCGCCCTTATCAGCGTGTGCAGGCGGATGAATTGGGTGATATCCGGGCCGCGATTGAAAAGTGCAGTGGTAACAAAACCATGGCCGCCAAGGTTCTGGGTCTGACCCCCCGTCAGCTGCGTTACCGTCTGTCAAAACTGTCGGGTGAGTGCTGACAGCCACCCGTCAGGGGACTGTTCTTCATAATACTGTCATGGAGCAGACGGCACACTGAGGTAATGTTTACCGGAGTGCCGTCAATCCATGAAGCCAGTGCGTATAGCCATTGTCACCGAAACCTATGTTCCAGATGTCAATGGCGTAGCCAACTCCCTGCGGCAGATGTTGCAGGCGCTTGACCCGCAACAGTACCGTATTCAGATTGTCCGGCCACGGCCCCGCTCTGCCTGGGTGCCGGAGCACGAAGAAGTCTGGTGCCGCGGTATCAGCATTCCCATGTATCCTGATCTGCAGCTGGGCCTGCCGGCAGGACGTCGTCTGCGCCGGGTCTGGGACAGCTTTCAGCCCGATCTGATCTACATTGCCACCGAAGGCCCGCTGGGTTATTCAGCCCTGCGTGAAGCCCGCCGGCGCGGTCTGCCGGTGATCAGTGCCTTTCATACCAATTTCCACCGTTACAGCAGCTTTTATGGCCTTGGCTGGGTGAAAACCGTCACTCTGGGCTGGCTGCGCTGGTTCCATAACCGCACGGCGATGACCATCGTCCCGGCGGCGGATATTGCCACGGATCTGCGCACCGCAGGCTTCCGCAACGTGGAGGTGCTGTCACATGGTGTTGATTGTCATCTGTTTCACCCACGGCGCCGTTCCGGCTCCCTGCGTGAAGCGTGGCAGGCCGGCCAGCAGACGCCGGTTGCGCTCTATGTCGGGCGTATCGCCGCAGAAAAGAATATCCCGCTGGTGATCCGCAGCTGGCAGGCGCTGCGACAGGAGCATCCGGATCTGCGTCTGGTGATGGTGGGTGACGGGCCATTACGGGAATCCCTGCAGCAGGAGCATCCTGACATTATTTTTGCCGGGGTTCAGACCGGTGAACGGCTGGCCCGCTATTTTGCCTCGGCGGATCTGTTTCTGTTTCCCAGTCAGACGGAGACGTTTGGTCTGGTGACTCTGGAAGCCATGGCCAGCGGTCTGCCGGTAGTGGCGTATCCTCTGGCTGCTGCTGCCCTGCATGTGCGTAACGGTGATAACGGCCAGCTGGCGGAAGATCTGAGCGATGATGCCTTTATCCTGGCCTGCCAGCGTCTGCTGGCTGAGGATCTGCACCACGCCGGAACGCAGGCCCGTGTACAGGCAGAAAGTGCCAGCTGGGAAAGCATCGCCGAGCGTTTTGCGGCGCTGGCAGCAGAGCATTTAATCCATAAAGAAGGTAAGGTTACTGAGCAGTATCATAATATGGTATGACCATTGCAGCTTCTCTGGTTGAGGTCGTAAGAGACAGTTCTCAACAACAGCCGGAGAAGACAGATGGAATTCAACCGCCACAGCATTGCCCTGTTACAGAAGATCAAACGTCTCGCCAAAGATGAACAGGGATGTGTGATTCATTTCGATTCCCAGACCCTGGAGCAGGATCTGCGTAAACTGGTGCAAAGCGGCGTCAGCCGTGAGCTGCTGGGGATGATCGAAGAATTTTTGCCGACCCAGGAACCATCATCGGCGCCACAGGAAATCGGCCGGGTTTACCGTGGCAGCCAGCTGTTGATTGATGATGCTGAGCGTTCACCGCGGACGCAGCGGATCTACCGCGGGCAGGTAGTAACGGCCTGAGACTGCAACAGGACAGTGCGACTGGTGCCATCCGACGCACCAGGAGTGACGTGTCTTCAGGCGACAACCTGCTCAGTGGCCAGCTTCAGCTGGCGTGTGAGCGAAGGCCTGCAGAGTGGCAGGGGGCACCAGCAGTCCCCGGAAATCATCATTGCTGAGTACCCCGGCGGTATAGTCCGCCTTTTCTCCTAAGGTCAGTGCGATGGCGCTGGTTTCCAGCCGGATCTGGCCGCGCCAGACGGCCGCCTGCAGTTCGTTATCCTGCATGAACAGACTGAAATGCGCATTGTCAGCGCGGACGGTACCAGCGGCGGTATCCGTCTGCTGTGGCTGACTGCCGCTCAGAATACGCATACCACCGGCGATCAGCTCAGTGCGGTCAGCGTCGGCGATGCGGATGCGGCTGTGAGGCATCACAGCGATCCGGGTGCCATCTGTCAGACGCAGCTGCAGCAGACTGTCAGCGCCGGTGATCAGGGTCTCAGTGGCTTCCGGCAGGGTGTACTGGCCGACCGGCTGCCGTTGCCCATAGCGGTCTTCCGCCTGCACCACGCCGGTAGCAGCAAGTACGCGGATTGCGGGCGCAGCGCTGACGGCGGATGTCAGTGACAGCAACAGCAGGGAATACAGAATTTTGCTTTTCATCGTCAGTGGCTCAGAAGCTCAGGTTGATACCGGCTTCCGTCAGGGTCCGGTCGTATTCGTACAGAGGCACATTGCTGTTGTAACGGATGTGACTGCTCTGCAGGTACAGGCTGAGTGCAGAGCTGAGGCCATAGCTGTAACCAGCGCGCAGCTGCAGCATCTGCTCATCCCGCTCCGGATTGGAATCCGGTGGTGGTGCATCCTGATACTGGTAATCGCGGTACAGAATGCCGCTGTACAGGGTGCCGTAGCGGCCTGGCGAATAGCTCAGCGTGCCATTCAAACCGGCGGTCCGGCGCGAATAATCATCTTCACGGGCGAAGCTTTTCTCGGCGACCAGTGCTGCCTCGGCGGAGATCTCCGCCCCTGACCACTGCAGGGTCAGTATCAGCTCAGCACGCTTCTGGTCGAGACTGTCATTGAACTGGTTCTTCTGCAGGCTCAGGTTAAGTTCCGGTTTCAGGGTCCAGCCTGTTGTCAGCTGCTGATACCAGATCAGATGAGCAGAGGTTTCGCTCAGCAATCTGTCCTGGCCCAGCCAGTACTGGCTGAAACGGCCGCGGAATCTCAGCTGATGTCTGCCGAACAGACGTCGTATTCCACCTTCAGCATACAGGTTATCGAGATCATAGAGGTCATCTTCGCGGTTATCCTTACGGCTGCCACCGGCTTCCAGATGCCAGGCGGTGCGCAGGCTGAGAGGATGGAAGTAGCCGGCCTGAGCGCGCAACTGGTAATAAGGGCTGCTGCTGGCCTGGCTGTCGCTGTCGATTTCCGCCACCAGGCTGGTGTCGGGAATATTAATCTGATCGGCATCGGTGGCGCTGTTGAAATTGGTGTCATAACCGGCGCTGAGTGACAGCAGACCGGACCATTCAGGCTCTGACATAGCCTGCTGGCGTTCCAGGCGGGTCAGATAGTCGTCGATGGTCTGGCGGATGCCAGCGGGTGGGTTGCTGTCCCGCACCAGCAGAAATGACTGCCGTGCACAGCTGATCTGACCCAGTTCATAGCACACCCGGGCGAGTTCCAGGCGGTAACGGGCGACGGCCGGGTACTCAGCCACCAGGCGTTCGAATACAAACAGTGCTTCATCATAGTAACCCAGCTGTGCTGCGCTGAAGCCGTAATAGAAATCAAACACCGGCTCACCTTCCGCATCTGCCAGACGGGCAGCAGCTGTGCGGTAAGCCTGCTGGTAATCGTGTGCCGCAACCAGTTCTGCCAGCTGTTGCTGCAGGGCTTGCGCGGCAGCGGGAGCCGGGTCTGTTGCTGCATCCTCTGCGCCGGCAGAGGCAGTGAAAATCATCAGCAGAGGCAGGGCAAACAGCGGCAGCAGCGGGCGGAAACGGGTCACAGGGTCAGCTCTTGATTAATGCAGCCCGTAGTTTGCCTTGGCTGACGGAAAATGCCAGCCGGCGCAGGCGTTGAGAGGGGAAAACTGTATTGCTGCGCTGCAGATTGAGCAATCTTCACACCATTATCCCCGGTATGTGTATGGTTATTTGACCTGCATCAAGCACCGGATCGCTGCGGAATAACCGCTTTTTTTATATTGATTTGTGTCAATTCTGCTATTCCGCGCCTTGCTAGAGTTACTTCCAACAGCGGCGGGCACAGAGATGACTGTTCTGCCGCAGGATAACCGGAACGGCGACGTAAGCAGAGCAAGAGTACGACAGCCGTCTCCCGCCACAGATACGAGGTGATGCTTATGTTTATGGACGAAGTTGTATTTTCCGGTCTGATTATTGTTGGCCTGACCTGCGCCTTTTTCGGTGGCGTTTACTGGGCTGTGAAAAAAGACATTCAGAAACACGGTACTGGCGAGTAATCGTCAGCGCCATGTGACTCCGGGCTGACAGGGACCGGAGGCAGCGGTATCAAGCTGCTGTACAGGGCTCAGGCCCTCCTGTTTTCTGCGCTGAGTACCTTGCCTCTGGGCCTGACAGTCTTGTCATGGCCCTTTTTTTTGTCTGCAGCTTTTACAGCTGATGAACGGCCAGCAGCATGGGGCTGCTGATCTGCATCTCTTGCAGCCGCTGCAGGACATCATCCAGCGACTGACCTTCCGGTACGGGACCGATCCGTACCCGGTGCAGGGGTTTTGCACTGTCTTCCGAGGTAATGGTTACCGGCCAGGTCATCGGTGCCAGCCCTTTCTGCAGGCTCTGTTGCAGGCGCTCGGCAGCGTGAATATCGGACAGGGCACTGACCTGTACCCAGCGGACGCTGTCAGCCGCGGGCGGCTGTACCACTTCGACGGTCACGCGGGCGGTTCCCTGTTTGTTGATTCCCAGCCTGACGGCGGCGGCGTATGACAGGTCAATAATACGCCCATCGTGGAAAGGGCCGCGGTCATTAACGCGCACAATCACCGACTGGCCGTTATCGTCGCGGGTTACCCGCACATAGGAAGGCAGCGGCAGGGTTTTGTGTGCGGCGGTGAACTTGTAGACATCATAAATTTCACCGTTTGAAGTCCGGTGACCATGAAACTTCATACCATACCAGGAGGCAATTCCCTGCTCGCGGTAGCCATCAGCACTGGCAAGGACATGATATTCCCTGCCCAGTACCCGGTAGCTGGACGGATTGCCCATGGCGCTGCGCGGTTCCTGTTTTGGCTCCGGTTCCGGCAGGTTGTGCAGATCGGTGCGGCTGACCGGGGTGAAATCCTCGGCATGCTGGTAACGGGAGGTGGAACAGCCACTCAGAACCAGCACGCCGGCGCACAGCAGCCACAGCGTCCGGTTCAATGCAGGGCCTCACTCAGCTGGTACACCGCCATGGCATACAGACGGCTGTGGTTGTAGCGGGTGATGACGTAAAAATTGTATTCACCGAGCCAGAACTCCGCACCGTGTTTGCCCTGCAGACGGATCAGGCTGGCCGGATCATCATCCGCCAGCGCTGTTGTGGGTTTAACTCCCAGAGCTTTCAGCTCAGCCACCGTCCACTTGGGTTTCAGGCTGTCGTTGACGACGGATTCAAACTTATCGCCGCTGACATGAACCCGCTGGGTCACGGCTTCGCCACTGCGCCAGCCATGACGTTTGAAATAATTGGCAACACTGAAAATAGCGTCGGCCGGATTGGCCCACAGGTCACGTTTGCCGTCGCCGTCGCCATCCACGGCGTAGGCACGGTAGCTGGTGGGAATAAACTGGCCATACCCCATGGCGCCGGCGTAGGAGCCTTTGATGGTGCCGGGGTCGAGCTTTTCTTCTTCCGCCAGCGCGAAAAAGGCTTTCAGTTCACGCCAGAAAATCGGCCGTTTCGGATAGTCAAAGGCGAGGGTGGACAGTGAGTCCAGCACCCGGTAACCACCCTGACGGGTACCGTAGAAGGTTTCCACGCCGATAATGGCGGCAATAATTTCTTTTTTAACGCCGTACTGCTTTTCCGCCTCAGCCAGTAGAGTGGCGTGCTTTTGCATAAATGCTTTACCGGCATTAATGCGTTTGCTGGTCAGGAAAATATCCTGATATTCATCCCATTCTTTGGTTTTTTCGGCCGGGCGCTGAATGGCTTCAAGCACGGAATCCATTTTTTCAGCATGAGCCAGCCAGTCACGGATTTCTTCCGCCGGCAGATTGTATTCCTTGGTAACTTCCGCAATAAACTCTTCGGTGCGGGGATGCTGGTCATAGTTGGCCGCTGCAGGTAACGCTTGCAGTAAAAACAGGCTGCCGGTCAGGGTAATCAGTTGTTTCCGCATGTTAAATCCATTAATCGCTATCGTTGCCGGTGTGTTGCCATCGACATCAGAACGCCGAAGGCTGTCAGCAGACTGACCACCGAGGTACCGCCGTAACTTACTAAAGGTAAGGGTACGCCGACCACAGGTAAGATGCCACTGACCATACCGATGTTCACAAACACGTAAATAAAAAAGGTTACAGACAAACTACCGGACAGCAGACGGCCGAATAAAGTTTCACACTGCGACGAAAGATACAGGCAGCGCATAATAATCAGCGAGTAGATTGCCAGCAGAATCAGTACCCCGATCAGCCCCAGTTCTTCGGCCAGTACGGCGATAATAAAATCGGTATGGCTCTCGGGCAGGAACTCCAGTTGTGACTGGGTTCCCTGCAGAAATCCTTTGCCATCAATGCCGCCGGAACCGATGGCGGTTTTCGACTGAATAATATTCCAGCCTGATCCCAGTGGATCGCTTTCCGGATTGAGAAAAGTGAGTACCCGCTGTTTCTGGTAATCACGCATCACAAAAAACCACATCAGTGGTGCACTGGCAGCGACCAGGCCGATGGCTGACAGAATCAGCGCCCAGGACATGCCGGCGAAAAACAGCACCAGGGCACCGGACGCGAAGATCAGGATGGAGGTACCGAGGTCGGGCTGTCTGAGAATCAGCACGGTCGGCAGCCCGATAATAATGATGGCTTTCACCAGGTGACTGAACCTGGGTGGTACCGGGTGGCGCGCCATATACCAGGCGACGGTCAGCGGCAGGGCCAGTTTGACCAGCTCTGATGGCTGGAAGCGCGGCAGGCCGGGCAACGCCAGCCAGCGCTGGGCTCCTTTGGCACCGACCCCCATCACCAGTACACCAATCAGGGCGATGACACCGACAGCATAGGCCCAGGGGGCAATATTCTGATAAATGCGCGGTGGCAGCTGCGCTGCGAACACCATCACGCTCAGGCCGATGCCGAAATGGATGGCCTGGCGTTTCACCATATTCAGGTCCTGCGCGCTGCCACTGTACAGAATCAGCAGGCCACCACAGGCGAGCAGCAGAATCAGCAGCGTCAGCGGCAGATCAAGGTGAACCCGGGCAAACAGCGCCTGACTGCGGCCGAAGCCGTGCTGGTGATGGTGGCCGCCGATGGTGCGGCTGAAATCGGTACTGGCCATCAGCCTTCTGCGCCTCCCAGATATTCGTTGATGATGCTCTGTGCGATCGGCCCGGCAGTACGGCCGGCGGATTCACCGTTCTCAATCACTACGGCGATGGCGATTTCCGGTTTCTCTACCGGCGCGAAGGCAATAAACAGCGCATGGTCGCGCAGGCGTTCACGCAGGGCTTCGGAATCGTATTCCTCATCCTGTTTGATCCCTACTACCTGTGCGGTACCGGTCTTACCGGCCATCGGGTACTGCAGGTTAGGCAGCAGGCGGCGTGCGGTACCGTGCAGACCGGTGATCACTTCCTGCATGGCGTGATACATACGGTCCCAGTTGGCCGGGTCCTTCAGTTTGATATCCGGGATGTCACCGTGCGGAATATCGTCGATGGTGTCGTTGTGGGCATAAATCAGCCGCGGCACTTTCCAGACTCCGCGGTTGGCCAGTACTGCGGTGGCGGTGGCCATCTGCAGTGGCGTGGCCAGCATATAACCCTGACCAATCCCCATATTGACGGTGTCGCCGGCGTACCAGAAGGATTTATGGCGCTGTTTTTTCCAGTCGCGGCTGGGCAGCAGGCCGGGCAGGGCATTGATCACGTCGAGTGTCATATCACGGCCATAACCGAACTGACCGAGGAAGGGTGACAGGGTATCGATGCCGGAGCGGACCGCCATTTCATAGAAATAGGTGTCGCAGGATTCAACGATGGCGCGTTCCATATTGACGATGCCGTGGCCGGTACGTTTCCAGTCGCGGTACAGGCGGTCGTCGTTTTCCAGCTGGAACCAGCCCTGATCATTGATGGTTTCCTGCCAGTTGGTGATGCCGGCATCCAGTGCCGCCAGACCGATAAAGGGCTTGAGTGTGGACGCCGGCGGATACTGACCACGGATGGTGCGGTCAAACAGCGGCAGGTCGGGGTTATCCCGCAGGGCGGAATAATCCTTGTGCGAAATACCGGTAACGAACAGGTTCGGGTCAAAGCTGGGGTTACTGTACAGGCTGAGAATACCGCCGGTGGCCACTTCGATCGCGACCAGAGCGCCACGCATGCCCTGCATTTCTTTCTGTGCCAGCGTCTGCAGGCGGGAATCCAGATGCAGGGTAATATCCGAGCCCGGTACCGGGTCCTGCTGTTCAATTACCTGAATAATGCGGCCACGGGCGTTGGTTTCCACCTTCTGATAGCCGACTTCGCCGTGCAGGTCAGCTTCGTATTGTTTCTCTGCCCCCAGCTTGCCGATGTAGCGGGTAGCACTGTAGCGGCGCTTGGTTTCCGGATCGGCATCCAGCTTTGTCTGTTCGCCCTGATTGATACGGCCGACGTAGCCCAGTACGTGGGCAAAGGCTTCTCCCTGCGGGTAATGGCGTACCAGCTGGGCTTCAACATCGACTCCGGGCAGGTAATAGCGGTTGACCATAACCTGAGCGATTTCGTCTTCGCTCAGCTTATGGCGCAGAACGATGGGCTCATATGGACGGCGGCGGTAGCGTTCGCGTTTTTCAAACTGTTCGCGGTCACGCTCGCTGATACCGATCAGGCTGTCGAGGAAGGCAATGGTCTGGTCCATATCGTGGACCCGTTCCGGTACCACGGTCAGGCTGTAAGAGGGAACATTTTCCGCCAGCAGGATGCCGTTACGGTCGTAAATCAGGCCACGGTTCGGTGCGATCGGCCGCAGCTGAATACGGTTGTTTTCCGACAGGTCTTTGTATTTTTCATGCAGGGTGATCTGCAGGTAGGTCATACGCCAGATCAGGGCAGCGGTGAGGGCCAGAATCACCAGCGCCAGGACGATTGCCCGTGAACGGAATAACCGGCGTTCTGCTGCTTTATCCCTGAAGGAATGTTCCCACATACAAAGGGCTCACTTATGGTAGGGATGGCCCTGCAGTATGCTCCAGGCCCGGTAAAGTTGTTCCGCCAGCAGCACCCGGACCAGCGGGTGAGGCAGGGTCAGTGGTGACAGTGACCAGCGTTGTCTGGCCAGCGCCAGAACATCATCTGTCATACCATCCGGACCACCGACCAGCAGGGCCACATCGCCACCCTGCATACGCCAGTCTGCCAGCTGCTGTGACAGCTTTTCGGTCGGCCACTGGGCACCTTTGACATCCAGTGCCACCACATGATCCTGTGGCCGGATAGCTTTGCGCAGGGCGTCGGCTTCCTGCTGCATGGCCTTTTCCTTACTGGTGTTCTTGCTGCGGTGTCCCGGAGCAATTTCCACCAGTTCGATCGCACAGTCTGCCGGCAGGCGCTTGGCGTATTCCGCGAAGCCCTGTTCAACCCAGGCAGGCATTTTCTGTCCGACGGCCAGCAGCCTCAGCTTCATGCCTTGGCGCTTCCGCTGTCCGGTTCTCCCCAGAGGCGTTCCAGGTCATAGAAGTGACGGGCCTGGTCTGTCATGACGTGAACCACCACGTCAAACAGGTCGATCAGTACCCAGTCAGCCGCTGCCCGGCCTTCGGTGCCGTTGGCACGCAGACCGGCGGCTTTGGATTTTTCTTCCACATTGCCGGCAATGGCGGATACATGGCGGTTGGAGGTACCGGTGGCAATAACCATCCAGTCGGTCACGGATGTCCGGCCACGGACGTCGAGGACGGTGATGTTCTGAGCCTTCATGTCATCGAGGGCGTCGATCACCAGTGATTTGATTTCGTCTGCTTGCATTAAGTTCTATCGATAGAGTTGTTGTTGGGATATGTATTCCAGCACCGCGTCCGGCGTCAGGAAGGTGACATTGTCGCCCTGCTTGATAGCGCGGCGCAAGTCGGAGGCTGATATATCGAGTTCCGGCCAGTGATGAAGACAGATCCGGCCGGCTTCATGGTCGAGCAATTCACTGATGCGGCACTCCCGCTGTTCCAGTTGCTGCTCCTGCCAGTGGCTGACATTGCGCACGCCGGGGCGGCTGATGACCAGCAGATTGGCCTGCTCCAGCAGCTCCAGCGGTTTGTGCCAGTGCTCGAAGCCCTGCCAGGCATCCTGACCCATCACCCAGGTAAAACTGACATCCGGGTGGGCGTCACGCAGCGCCGCCACGGTGACCGCGCTGTAGCTGAGGTCATTGCGTTCCAGTTCAATACTGCTGGGCTCCACGCCATTCAGCGTGGCACAGGCAATCCGCAGCATTTCCAGCCGCTGTCCGCCACTGGCCTGCGGCTGTGGGCGGTGGGGGGGAATGCTGTTGGGAATCAGGATGACCCGTTCAAAGCCAAGATCGCGTAGCTGCACGGCAATCCGCAGGTGACCGATATGGACGGGATCAAAGGTGCCGCCCAGCAGCGCCCAGCGGTGCGGGCGCTGCTGTTCGTTATTTACGGATTTCACCATTACCCAGTACGACGTATTTCTGTGAGGTCAGGCCTTCGAGGCCAACCGGGCCACGGGCATGGATTTTGTCGGTGGAAATGCCGATTTCAGCCCCCAGGCCATATTCAAAGCCGTCGGCAAAACGGGTGGAGGCGTTGACCATCACGGAGCTGGAGTCGACTTCCGTCAGGAAGCGGCGCGCCAGGGTGTAGTTTTCGGTCACGATGGCATCGGTGTGATGGGAGCCGTGGTCGTTGATGTGATCCATGGCTTCCTCCAGGCTGTCGACAATACGCACAGCCAGTACCGGTGCCAGATATTCGGTATCCCAGTCGGCGTCGGTGGCGCTGGTGATGTCGTTCAGAATGTCCACGCTGCGGGCACAGCCGCGCAGTTCCACTCCCAGTCCGGCGTAGGCCGCAGCCAGCTCCGGCAGCAGGGTGGCTGCCACGGCCTGATGCACCAGCAGGGTTTCCATGGTGTTACAGGTGCCGTAACGGTGTGTCTTGGCATTGATGGCGATGTTCACCGCCTTGGTTTTGTCGGCGAACTCGTCGATATACACGTGGCAGATGCCATCGAGGTGTTTGATCACGGTGACTTTGGCATCGCGGCTGATGCGTTCAATCAGGCCTTTACCACCACGCGGTACCACCACATCCACATATTCCGGCATGGTGATCAGCTCACCCACGGCGGCTCGGTCGGTGGTTTCCACGACCTGCACTGCGGTGGCGGGCAGACCGGCGCTTTCCAGACCGGCACGGATGCAGTCTGACAGCGCCTGGTTGGCTTCAATCGCTTCTGAACCACCACGCAGGATGGCGGCGTTACCGGATTTCAGGCACAGGCTGGCGGCTTCGATGGTCACGTTCGGACGGCTTTCGTAGATGATACCGATCACCCCCAGGGGCACGCGCATTTTGCCCACCTGAATACCGCTCGGACGGTATTTCAGATCGGTGATTTCACCCACCGGGTCGGCCAGCGCAGCGACCTGCTGCAGGCCTTCGATCATGGTGTCGATGCGCTCATCGGTCAGTTCCAGGCGGTCGAGCAGGGCGGCATCCAGACCATTTTCCTGGCCGCGCTGCATATCGCGCTGGTTGGCGGCTTTCACCCGGTCACGCTGCTCGCTGATGCTGTCTGCGATGGCCAGCAGGGCTTTGTTTTTGTCTTCGGTGGAGGCCCGGGCCATGGCGCGCGCGGCAACACGTGCGTTCTGCCCCAGGGTCTGCATATACTCAGATACGTTCATCGGTAAACCCTGAACCGTCAGTAACTCATAAAGTGCGCTAGTATACACGAACCTATGATTGATAACGCGCCGGGAAGAAGCAGGATTCCGCTTTAATGGAAAAAGTTCAGTTTCATAATCTGGTCATGCTGCAGGTGAAGGTTCTTTATTCCCTGCTGATGGCTCTGGGTCTGAGTGTCATCGCGGCGCTCGACCTGCTGGAAGACAAGAAACAGTTTGCGCTGATTGCCGCCGGTTTTTCCCTGGGACTGGTGCTGTATGCCGGTTATCTTCTGCTGCGCCGTAAGAAACGGGCGTCGCCTTATCCTGAGTGGCTTCTGGTCGGGTTGCTGCTGGTGTTCACTCTGTTCGGGATGCATCAGAGTTCAGAGGTTGCCCACTGGGTTTATCTGGTACCGGTTTATACCTATTTCCTGTTCCCGTTCCGTATCGCCAGTTACATTACCTTTGCCTACAGCGTGGTGCTGGTACTGCTGGTGCTGGATGATTTCAGCAGTTACAACCGTCTGCAGGTGCTGTTTACCTATGCTGCCTGTTACGCTTTCTCGGTGATGTATGCGCTGATCAATGAACGCACCAATACTGCACTGACCGAGATTGTGAATACCGATCCGCTGACGCAGGTGTACAACGAATATCAGCTGCAGCTGGACCTGAACAAAGAAATGACCCGTGCCGACCGTCAGCGCAGTGACCTGATGCTGATGGCGGTGGCCACGCCGGATGACTGGCGGGAGCTGAAAGAAGAAGAATATGAACAGCGGCTGGTGTATCTGGGAAAAAAACTGCGCCGCTGCCTGCGTAAATACGATGCCTGTTACCGCCTTGATAACGATGACTTTGTGATTGTGATGCCGGACAGCGGCCAGGCTGCAGCGGAGCAGTTAACGGCGGCTCTGAAACGTTGCATGGAAGACGATAAAAGCGGTCTGTTGCAGCGTCTGCCACTGCACGCGGAGGCTTACCAGCCGGATGATGACCCGCAGAGTCTGATCGGCCGTCTCACCGGAGGTCTGCATGCTCACTGATCTGACCCAGCAGGAGCTGCTGCCTCGTCTGCAGTCCGGGCTGTATCTGCTGGCGGCGCTGGCGATCGCCATTCTGATGTACGACCAGTACCGTCAGGGCCTGTATGCTCTGGTGCTGACCAATGCCATCGCCATTCCGGCGTTTGTGTTCAGCGCCATCTTTATATACATCAACCGCAACCGCGATGGCTTTGTCTGGGTGAATTATCCGCTGGTGCTGACAGTGGCCGGTCTGGCTCTGTATCAGCTGCCGGATTATCCGCAGCTGATGACGCACTACCTGTTTGCCCTGCCACTGTTCAGTTATTTTGCTCTGCCGCTGCTGCAGGCCACGGTGTTCAATATTCTGGTGGCGCTGCTGATGGTGATTCTGCTGTGGCTGGAATCCGGCTTTATGCCGGCACTGCGTACCGGGGTGAATTATGCTCTGCTGCTGGGGTCGGCCTGGTGTTTTGCTTACCTGACTCAGCTGAAGGGCTGGTCACTGAAACGGCTGGCGCTGACGGATCAGATTTCCGGTGCCTATAACCGGCGGCATTTTTTCCAGACGCTGGAGCGTGAAATTGCGCGCAGTGAAAATACCCGTCAGAGTGTCAGCCTGATCGGGCTGGCGATTGATGATTACCGCCAGCTGATCGATATTCACGGTAACCGGGTGATGTCGCAGTTTCTGCCACGCTTTACCCAGCGCACGCAGAAACTGATCCGTGCCGGCGATGATATTTTCCGCCTCAATGATGATCTGTTTGTTCTGATTCTGCCCAACTGTCCGGAAGACGGTGCCATTGTGCTGATGGAGCGCATCAAACGCAGCCTGCAGCAGCAGGCGTGGAAACCTTTTGCCGAGATTTCCGTCAGCGCGTCAGCGGTGGGATATCTTGCCGGCGATGGCTGCCGCGATATGGAAAAACGCCTGCTGGCAAAACTGCGCAAACAGAAGCGGACCAGTCTGCAGCTGGCCGCCTTTTCTGACTGATTCAGGCCTGTGCCTGAATCAGCCGCACCAGGGTGCGGGTGCGGGCGCGCGGCATCTCCAGCCGCTGATAAAAGTCCGCCGGATCGTGAACCTCAACCCCACTGAAGCCATCGGCCAGGAATCCGGCGCGGATTTCGTGGTCTGAGGCATAATGCAGTGGCCATTCGCCGCGGGTAAAAAATCCCACCAGTTTCTGGGCCAGTTTGACATAGCGGTAAGACGGGTGGTCAGCAAAATCCGGATACAGGTCGGTCAGGTAAAACCCCTGCGGGAAGGTTTTCAGTCCGCCGGCGATCCGGGCCCAGACGGTACGGATAACCGGCAGCTCAAAATAATTGACCAGCCCTTCGGTAATGATCAGGGTTTTTTTCTGCGGATCGAGAGAAGCGAGCAGGGCAGCAATGGAATCGTCACCGCTCTCCGCCAGAATATTGCAGCTGCGGACCCGGTGGCGTTGCTCCGGCTGCAGCTGCTGCAGCACCCGGCGCTTGCGTCCGGCCATGCCCGGCAGATCGGCTTCCGTGTACTGCAGCTGCGGATACTGCTGGCAGAAGCGGTAGCCGCGTGGCGACAGACCGGCGGCGATTTCCACAATCTGTTCCACTCCCTGCTGTTCGATCAGCTGGCGGATCAGATGATCCAGCACCAGATGGCGCTGCAGCAGAAAGGTATCAATACCGGCACCGGCAACCCGGCGCAGAAAGGCATTCACAGGAGTAAGACAGGCGTTGGCGATGCGGCCGGTAAGGGTGGTAAAGGCTGTGGCAGACAACTGATGCCGGTACCAGACGTAACCGGTATAGTGCGCGCTGATGCTGATCCGGGAAGTATCCGGGGGCGGATTGCTGGTGGTCATGAGCAGATTGTTATTGTTGTTATGTTGGCCGCAGCATACGAAGAATTATTAACCAAGTCCATCTGACGGAGTGCGCCTGTTGCTGGAATCCTTTCTCAGTCAGCATGAGGCCGGGCCGGCGTTGCTGCTGGCGCTGGTGTTTACGCTGGCACTGACAGAATCACTGGTGGTGATCGGTCTGCTGATTCCGGGCATTGCCGGCCTGGTGGCGCTGACTTTGCTGGCGGCGGCAGAACCGGTAGCGCCACTCTGGTGGTGGCTGGCCGGTGCCTGCGGGGCTTTGTGCGGGGATGGGCTGAGCTTCCATATCGGCCGTTTTTCGCGCAATGGTCTGCACCACTGGCGCATATTCCGGCGCCACCCACAGTGGCTGGAGCGGGGACATCATTTCTTTACCCGCTATGGCGTGATGAGCATTGCCATCGGCCGTTTTATCGGTCCGCTGCGGCCGCTGGTGCCGGCGGTGGCCGGTGCCTGTGATATGCCGCGGCGGCAGTTCTGGTGGGTCAATCTGCTGTCATCGGCGGCCTGGTCGGCCGCCTATCTGTTGCCGGTGTACTGGTTTGGCCGTGAAGCGCTGGAGCGGGTGCCGCTGTGGTTGCTGTTATCCGCCCTGGGCGCCGCCACGCTGCTGGCTTTTGCTGTCAGCTGGCTGATTAACCGTTACCGCTGAGCGGTTGCTCAATCGCCTTTGCCGGCGGAGCGGAGTTCATTTTTCGCCTGATTCAGCTGATAGGTCAGATCCGCTACCTGCTGTTTCAGCGCCCGGCTGTTGTCGCTTTCCTGCTGATGCTGACGGGCAATCTCCTGCAGCGCTTTTTCTGCCTCACGGACCTGCGCCTGCCAGCGCTGACTCAGCCAGTAACCAGCGATGCCGGCGCCGAGAATCACACCAGCCAGAATGGCGAATACGATAGCCATGGTTTTTCTGTCTCCAACCCTGCGGAATATTGCTGCCAAGGATAGCGAAAAAATCCGCTGGCTTCGCGTGTGGCGGTCAAAAACTGATAAACTCGCGCCTTTATTCTGCCGCCGGTTCGATATTCCTGCCGGCGCCAACAGCAGTCCGGAATGGTAGCAAGCATGACAATTGGCAAACTGGTCGCGGAAAGCGGCGCACGCATGAAAGTGTTCGATATGGGGCGCAGGATTGAGGAAGTACCTGCGGAGCTGTTTGACTCCTTTGAACATCTTGCCAAACCCTGGCCGGTGCCTTACCTGAAGCATGCCTGGCTGGGAGTGCTCAGCTGGAAACCGGAAGAACCGGGCAAGCACAATATCTGGTTTCTGAAATTACCGCTCGACGAGCAGAATGTGCTGCAACCCGGCCCCCGCGATGCTTTTCTGCAGCACTGGCTGAAGGTTGTGGCGTCACCGGATCAGGATTTCGGTGACGCTCCCTGCAGCTACCGTCCGGATGCGGGCCGCATGGCTTATTTTCATGCGCTGGCGCTGCAGACGCTGGAGCAGAAACCAACCCGTTATTACGCCACCGCACGGGCGTATCTCAGCGGTGACATGGGCTGGGATAACTGGCAGCAACTGGGTCTGCAGGGGCTGGCGGAAGTGGTCGCCGGGATCGCTGAAGACCACAACAATGACCTGCTGCGGCAGGCTGTACCGCACCTGCCGGCGGTGCCGCGTAATGCCCTGCTGGGATTTCTGGAAAATGTTGCCCCGGATCAGCGACTGACGACGGTACTGAATGACGCTCTGTCGGCGGTGGTGTCGGCCGGTGCAACCGCAGCCGACCTGGCCGCTTTTGCCCGCGCTTTATCGCACGTCAGCAATGCCGATCAGCGCGTGCTGCTGCTGCAGGCCATGCTGCAGCATCCGCAGCATCACTCGGTGGAACTGCTGGCGGCCATCGGCAGTCGCTGCTGGGCGGACCTGCGCGGCAATCTGCTGCTGAACTATCTGGAGTGTCTGGTGCGTAATGAACAGGGAGAAGGCGCTTTCAACGCGCTGGTGGCTGACCTGCTGACGTTGCCAGGCATGCGGCCGCAGTTTATGGCGGTGCTGGGTTCGCCGGAGCGCAGCGAGGCGCTGAGTGAGGCAGTGAATAAGCTGTTTGCCGCCGCCCGTGGTCAGAGCGGGGAACTGCAGTAATGCCGGCCTGCCCCTGTGGTTCCGGTGTGGATTATGGTCAGTGCTGTCAGCCGCTGCATAACGGCCAGCCGGCCGCCTCACCGCAGGCACTGATGCGTTCGCGTTATGCGGCGTTTGCCATGGAGCTGGCGGATTATCTGCGTGCCAGCTGGGACGCAGAAACCCGGCCGGCGGATCTGGAACTGACGGCCGATACCTACTGGTACCGGCTGGAAATTCATTCCGCTGCCGAGCAGGGGGATGACGGTCAGGTGCATTTCAGTGCTTATTTCCGTGAAGGCAGCGAGTGGCTGAAGCTGACTGAATTATCACGCTTCCGCCGTGGTGCGGATGGTTTCTGGCGTTATCTCGACGGGCAGGCCGCTTTCAGCTGCTGCGTTCCCGGCCGTAACGATTCCTGCCCGTGTGGCAGTGGCAGAAAATTCAAGAAGTGCTGCGGCTGACAACCGTCGCCGGTCAGTCTTTGGGGCGGCTCATACCGTGCAGAAGCATGCCCCAGACCATGGCAAAGGTGCCTGCCACCGAGACCAGCATCATCAGATTCACCAGCAGGGTATGACGCTGATAATAACTGATCGCCGGCTGTTCGCTGGCGCTGCATACCTGCCGGATAAAATCGTAGTGGCCGCCACTCTGGCTGCAGTCCGTCATGGCGGACATTTCGATGCCGTACAGGCTCAGCAGAACAATGGCAGGAAGGGCAAACAGGATGGAGCCGGCGCGCAGCCACATAAGGGGTTTTCTCCGGTAAAAAGCAGATGAAACTTGACATATGATGCCGAATCTCTGCATCTTACCAGCCTGATAGTGCCTATTAAAACGATAACAACGAATAAGCTGCCTTTCTTATGAAATCACTGTCCGCCCGTTCACTGATCCTTTTCGCTGCCTGTTTTCTGCTGTTACCCGCGCATGCCGCACAACAGAAGCCCGATGAACTGCTCAGCGGAATCAAAGCCGATATTGATGCTCTGCGTCTGTCCAGTCCTGCCGGCAATAATGCGCTGGAAAAAATTGATGCCTTCCGTGCACAGGCGCCGTTTGATTTCCGGGTGGTGCCGCTGACTTATCAGTGGGGGGAAGCCTACGTTGCACTGGCGGAAAAGGCGCTGGCGGCGAAGGAATATACGAAGGCGCAGGATTATCTCGATAAAGTCTGGCTGGTGGCCAGTCTGACTCCGGGGCTGGAAGACAGCCAGGCAAAACTCGATAAGGTTTACAGTGGTTCACCGGCGGTCGCTGCCAAAGTCGCCGACAGTGGTGCGGATAAAGCGGAACTGGAACGGCAGCGTAAACTGGCGCAGGCCGCCGCCAAAGAAAAAGCCCGGGCTGAAGCCGAGCGTCAGCGGCGGCTGCAGGAAGAGCAGCGTCAGGCCGCGGCCGCCAGAAAACAGGCTGAGCAGGAAAAACTGCGCCGTCAGGAAGAAGAACGCCAGCGCCGTGCCGATGCTGAGCAGGCGCGGAAACAGGAAGAAGCCCGTCGTCTGGCAGCGGCCGAGAAAAAAGTAACGGCGCCGGCAGTTGCAAAACAGGCGGCGGTAAAACCCGCTGCCAGCAAGCCGGCGGCCCGGGTTGTGGCACTGAATACCACCACCGGTGCGCAGGAAGAAGTTACGGAAATGTGGGAAGAGGCAAAAGAGGAATCGGCGCCGATTGCCACCTATCCGGTATCCGCGCAACAGCTGGCGGAGCGTGACCGTGACATCGCCGACTCTCTCAGACCCGTGTGTCAGGCGATTCTTGATAATGATGCCTCGGTGGTGGTGCATACCCAGGAGAAAGCCGATTACCGCTGGCTGACCGTGCGGCTGACTCTTTGTCTGCGCCGGCTGGATAAAACCTTCCGCCTGCGTCACAGCTATGAGACTGCGGCAGACGAGCCATTCGTGACCCTGCATCCACCGCGCGAAGTGTCGCTGGTACGGAAGGTCGGGGACTGATTGGCCGGCCACAGAAAGAAACCGGCTGCGGCCGGTTTTTTATTGAAGAAAAAGGGAACTCAGCTGCCTGTGGGCAGTCTTTTCCGTAAGCCGGTTGCGGCGGGCGTTTTCTGCCTGCATACCGGACTGCAAAAATAAGTCAGCGTGTTACAATGCGCGCCCGTGTCTTTCTGACGGTCCAGAGTCTGTTATGCGATCCTTTCTGTTACTGATATTTTCTGTTGTTTCCATGGCTGCCAGTGCAGCGGTGATTGTTCCCAAAGCCCCCGATCTGGATGCTTCTGCCTACATCCTGCTGGATGCGGAAAGTGGCGCGGTGCTGGTTGAGCATAATGCCGATGAACGTCTGCCACCGGCCAGTCTGACCAAGCTGATGACCAGTTATATTGCCGTGCATGAACTGGAGCTGGGCAATGTCAGTGAAAACACCATGGTGCCGATCAGTGAGAAGGCGTGGCGCAAAGGCGGATCAAAAATGTTTGTCCGCGTTGGCACCGAAGTGCCGCTGATTGATCTGCTGCGCGGTATTATCGTGCAGTCCGGTAACGATGCCTCGGTGGCCGTGGCGGAATACTTCGCCGGCTCCGAAGATGCCTACGCCGGCTGGATGAACCAGTTTGCTGAACGTTTTGGTATGAGCAATTCACACTTCGTGAATGCGACCGGCTGGCCTGCGGATAACCACTACACCACTGCCCGTGATCTTGCCACGCTGTCACTGCGTATTATTAAGGATCATCCGCACTACTACTCCCTGTACGCTGAAAAGTATTACGAGTATAACGACATCCGCCAGCCGAACCGTAACAAGCTGCTGTGGCGTGATCCGTCAGTGGACGGCCTGAAAACCGGTCATACCGAAGCCGCCGGTTACTGTCTCGCGGCGTCTGCAGTGCGTGAGAATACCCGCCTGGTGGCGGTGGTGATGGGAACCCGCAGTGAAGAAGCCCGGGCCCGTGAAACACAGAAACTGCTGGCCTATGGTTTCCGTTACTACGAAACCCGCAAAGTTTATGACGGCGGCGAAGTGCTGCAGACCAATCCGGTCTGGCTCGGCGCTGCCGACAGTGTGAACGTCGGTGTTGAAGATCAGCTATACCTGACCCTGCCACGGGGCATGAAAGGTGAGCTGGAAGTCAGTATGACCACCGATGAATTTATTGAAGCACCGGTCAGCAAAGGTCAGGTGGTCGGTACACTGACCCTGAGCATGGACGGTGAGGTGCAGGCGGAAAGGCCGCTGATTGCCCTGAACGACGTCGAAGAGGCCGGTTTCTTTGGTCGTTTATGGGGCAGTATTAAGCTCTTCTTTGCCCGTATGTTCTCCTGACCGGTTATGCAGGGCAGAGACAGCATCACGACCCGGACACTGTCCGGGTCGTTTACGTTAGCGCACCGGGATGACACCTGAAGTCCGGTTGCACTTGAAATTCCGTCAGGTTAAAACCATATAGGCTCTGTTGTTTCAGAGAGGTCCTGCAGTGAGTCAGCCAGAAGCCCCGAAAATTGAGTTTCCGTGTGAAAACTACCCGGTCAAAGTCCTCGGTCATGGTAAAGAGGATTACGATCAGGTGGTTCTGGATATTGTCAGCGTTCACGCCCCCGGGTTTGACGCCGAAAGCATTCAGGTACGGGACAGCAAAAACGGCCGTTTCCGCGCCGTGACCGTATACATTACCGCCACCGGCATTGATCAGCTGCGTAACCTGCACCGTGATCTGATGGCACACGAATACATCCATATGGTGATCTGATGAAGGATGTAGTGGTCCGCGATCTCGGCCTGCAGCCTTATGGCACCGTTTACGATGACATGCTCGCCTTTACTGCCGGACGCAGTGACGATACCCCGGATGAGCTGTGGTTCCTGCAGCATGAGCGGGTTTTCACCCAGGGACAGGCCGGCAAGGCTGAACATGTGCTGATGCCCGGTGATATTCCGGTGGTGCAGGCGGACCGTGGCGGTCAGGTAACGTATCATGGCCCGGGTCAGCTGGTGGTGTATCTGATGGTTGATATCAAGCGCAAAGGCTGGGGCCCGAGAGCACTGGTGACCGCCATTGAGCAGGCGATTGTGGCGACGTTAACGCGCTGGTCTGTTGATGCACATCCCCGCGAAGACGCACCAGGTGTCTATGTGGGTGAGCGTAAAATCGCATCCCTTGGCCTCCGAATCCGTCAGGGCCGCTCCTTTCACGGACTGGCGCTGAACGTGGATATGGATCTGGAGCCGTTTCAGCGCATCAACCCCTGTGGTTATGCCGGGATGCAGATGACGCAGATTGCCAGCGAGACGGCTCAGCCGGTCGTGTTGGATGACGTGGCAGAAGAGCTGAAGACACAGCTGCTGAAGGTGCTGGAACCGGCCTGAGTGTTTCTGTTCCGGGCTGCACCATGAAAAAAGCCAGACTCGTGTCTGGCTTTTTTGTACCGGCATTCCGCTTGCTCAGTTATGCGGTCCTGTATTGAAAGTGGTTTTGTCAGCTGACCGGTTTAATCGGAATCAGACTGTCTGCCTGAGCATCGTTGCCGGGAACTGAGGGTAACTCAATGCCGAGATTGTTTTTATTAAACATCTTATCGGCACGGTAGCTCGAACGTACCAGTGGACCGGAGGCGACTTCCATAAAGCCTTTTTCCAGACCAGTTTCACGGTAGCGGTTGAACTGTTCCGGCGTCACGTAGCGGTCGACCGGTAAATGGTTTTTGGTCGGGCGCAGATACTGGCCCAGCGTCAGAACATCCACGCCGGCAGCGAGCAGGTCGTCCATGGCGGCATAGATTTCTTCATCCGTTTCACCAATGCCCACCATCAGCGAGCTTTTGGTGATCACACCCGGGTTGTGGCGCTTGGCGAAGGCCAGAACGTCGAGGGTCTGGCGGTAACCGGCGCGTTTGTCGCGCACGACGTGGGTCAGACGCTCCACGGTTTCAACGTTCTGGGCGAAAACATCCAGACCGGAATCCACCACCAGAGCGACGTGCTCTTCAACGCCGTTAAAGTCCGGCGTGAGGGCCTCGACTTTGACGTCCGGGGTGCGCTGTTTGATAGCGCTGACACAGGCGGCGTAGTGCGCAGCACCGCCGTCGGCAAGATCATCACGGTCGA
The DNA here is from genome assembly GCA_030145845.1 of Pseudomonadota bacterium. GTDB lineage: Bacteria > Pseudomonadota > Gammaproteobacteria > Pseudomonadales > Oceanobacteraceae > Venatoribacter. The sequence goes on along the minus strand of JAIXHJ010000011.1, from coordinate 37,534 downwards.
CAGAGGTTAAGACGATATAGCGTAGACCCATGAGTTCAACGGATTCTGCGGTATTGGCCGGTTCATCGTGATCCAGCCAGCCTTTCGGGTTACCGGTATCCACCGCGCAGAACTTGCAGGCACGGGTACAGACCGAACCCATGACCATGATGGTGGCGGTACCATTGGCCCAGCATTCGCCCATGTTCGGGCAGTGGGATTCTTCGCACACAGTGCTCAGCTTGTGATCGCGGACATTGGTTTTAACCGCTTCAAAGCGCTGTCCACCCGGAATCTGTGCTCTCAGCCAGGCCGGTTTACGGGTAACCGGCGCCTGCTCTTCGCCGGATTTTCGAGTGCGCATGCCGTTCTTAATGGCATTGAATCCATGTTCACTGCGGAATTTTTCACCACTGCGCGGCGCTGGCCGTACGTCTGAGGTAGTGGAATCGCTGGCGGAGTCTTTATTCATGCAACTTTACTCATGCCGGGCACAGAACAGTGTCCCGGTTAACGGACTGAGCTGAAAGTTTAACACAACCCGGGTGGCGGACACTCTGCATTAGTGCTTACTGGTTTTCACAGTTTCGTTGATAAGACGTTATAAACGGCTGCAGCCCGGCGCTTCTGAGGCTGCCGGAGAGAGAGGTTTTTCACGGTTTTCTCACAGCGGCTGTGCAATAGTGCAGCCCTTGTTTAATTTCAGAGGAAACGTTATGAAATCCAAAGCCCTGCTGCTGCCGGCCCTGTTCACCCTGTCCGTCCCGGCCTTTGCCGCCAACCCGGCCTATAACGTGGCACTGGTTTCCGACTATCTGTTCCGTGGTCTGACACAGACAGATAATGGCCCGGCCATTCAGGGTGGGGCAGATGTCAGAAACGGCAATGCCTACGGCGGTATCTGGTTTTCCAACGTTGATACACCGGATGATTCTGAAGGTCTGCCGGTGGAGATGGATGTGTATTTCGGCTACAACAACCAGTTCGGCAGCTTCAATCTGGATATGGAAGTGCTGACTTACAACTATCTGAATGACAGCATTGCTGACGAAACCGAATTCAAACTGGGAACCAGTCCGGCCAAAGGTCTGGCGATCAATATCTACCGGGGAGTGAAAGGTAAAACCTGGTACCCGGAAGTGACTTACGAAAAATTCCTGCCTTACCGCCTGTATCTGGATCTGGCGGCCGGCTACTGGACGCAGGATGATGCCGACGATGATGCTTTTACCGCACGGGCAGAATTAGCACGTGATTTCCCGGAGCTGGGTCATATCGATCTGTTTGTCGGGGCCGATTTTATCAGTGATGAAACGCCGTTCGGTGATGACGCGGATGAGGATGATTCGGAGCTGACGTTTGTGGTCGGGATCCGGAAAAACTTCTGACAGTGTTAATAAAAAAGCCCGCTTGCGCGGGCTTTTTTATGTCCTGGCTCAGGCTTCCTGCAGCATGGCGAACAGGTCATCCTTCAGGTGCAGGCGGCGCATTTTCAGATCTTCCAGGCGATCATCCGAAGCGGCTTCCACTTCTTCTTCAATGCGGCGTACTTCGCGGTCGATGTCATGGTATTCATCAAACAGACGGGCGAAGTGGCGGTCTTTCATCTTCAGGCTGCGGATCTGTTCAGCCATTTCTGGGAATTCGTTATGCAGGCTGTGGTTTTCAATAGTCATAATGCGCTCTCCTCAAAAGGTAAGATCAGAATGCCTGTGGAAGCATATAACTGCCTTGATACAGATCAGGTCAGAATCTCTGTTCTGTCCGGTCTGCGTGCTGTTTGACCTGGGTCAAATGCCGCTGCGGGAAAACCGGGGAGGAGAGGCGGGTGGCGGCGTCAGCAGAAAGTAACGCCGCGCACCTGAAAACTCAGACTTTGGTCAGTGCCTGAGCGATCCATTGCTTCAGTTGCGGGGCGGGCAGCGCGCCGGCCAGACGGTCGACTTCACGCCCTTTGTGGAACAGGATCAGGGTCGGAATACTGCGGATGCCGTACTGGGCACTGACCTGCTGAGCCACTTCGGTGTTCACTTTAGCGAAGCGTACACTGTGCTGCATGTCACCACAGACTTCGGTGAAAATCGGCGCCATCATCTTGCACGGGCCACACCAGCTGGCCCAGAAATCCACGATCACAGGCATATCGTTTTTGCTGATAAAGCGGGAAAAATCAGCGTCACTCAGTTCTGTCGGATGACCATTGAACAGCGGCTGTTTGCAGCGTCCACAGGTACCCTGCAGATTTTGCTTGTCGTCGGGGATGCGGTTAATCGCACCGCAGGCTGGGCAGGTGTAATGCATGGCGTGTTCTCCTGAATTCAGTATGGGTCAGTATATGCGTCTTCAGTAATGGAGTTTCAAGAGCAATGATGACAGAAGACCGTGCTGCGCGCTGACTTTACCCCTCAGGGTATAGAGATTTCCGCACAAGGGGTGACTTAAATGGGTCCTCTGTTATGGGAGTTGAGTATGAAGCACGTTACCGTCGCCGCCACGCAGATGAGCTGTTCCTGGGATGCGGACGAAAACCTGATTAAGGCCGAGAAGCTGATCCGTGATGCCGCGGCGCAGGGCGCGCAGGTCATTCTGATTCAGGAGCTGTTTGAAACGCCGTATTTCTGTATTGAGGTGCATGAGCCGTATCTGGAATTGTCCACCACGCTGGCTGAAAACCGGGCATTTGCGCGTTTTCAGGCACTGGCCACTGAGCTGCAGGTGGTGCTGCCTTTCAGCTGGTTCGAACGCGCCGGGCAGACACGTTACAACGCCATGGCCATGATTGATGCGGACGGTTCGCTGCTGGGCGTTTACCGCAAGACGCATATCCCGGACAGCGACGGTTATCTGGAAAAGTACTACTTCAGCCCGGGGGATACCGGCTTTAAGGTCTGGGATACCCGCTACGGCCGTATCGGCGTTGGTATCTGCTGGGATCAGTGGTTTCCCGAAACTGCCCGCGCCATGGTACTGCAGGGAGCTGAGCTGCTGCTGTTCCCGACCGCGATCGGCAGCGAACCCAGTCAGCCGGAGCTCGACAGTATGCCCAACTGGTGCAACACCATGCGCGGGCACGCGGCTGCCAATCAGGTGCCGGTCATTGCTTCCAACCGCATTGGCACCGAGCAGGCGCAACACCGCGATCTCAGTCTGACGTTTTATGGTTCATCGTTTATCTGTGATTCTTCCGGGGAGCTGGTCAAACAGGCGGACCGCAGCAGTGAATGTGTGCTGCTGCATACCTTCGATCTGGATGAGTCGCGTCTGCAGCGTCAGAGCTGGGGGTTATTCCGTGACCGCCGGCCGGAACACTACGGCCCTTTGCTGACCCTTGACGGCAAACTTCAGCACTGAGGAGATCGCGATGTTACTTCAGTCGACGCCGGCCGCCGATGGTTTCCGTATGCCGGGTGAGCATGAACCCCATTCCCGTATCTGGCTGGCGTGGCCGGTACGCAGTGATAACTGGCGCGATAATGCCGGCCCGGCACAGGCCGCCTTCGCCGCGTTTATCACTGAACTAGTGAAATATACGCCGGTCGGGGTGGCCGTCTGTGAGGCCGGACGGGAGTCTGCCGGGCGCCTGCTGCCGGCGGAGGTCAAGCAGGTAGTGGTGAAATACAACGACGCCTGGATGCGGGATATGGGACCGACCTTTGTGGTGAACGATAAAGGTGAAAAGCGCGCCATCAGCTGGCAGTTCAATGCCTGGGGCGGTGAGGTTGATGGCCTGTATCCGGACTGGCAGGACGATGACAAAGTCGCCGCGGTGATCGCGGTGCATGAGCAGGCCGATTATTATCAGGCACCGTTTGTGCTCGAAGGAGGCTCCATTCACTGCGATGGCGACGGCACGCTGTACACCACCGCCGAATGCCTGCTGCACGCCAGCCGTAACCCGCAGCTGAGCAGGGAGCATATCGAAGCCAACCTGCAGAAATATCTGGGCATCAGCAAAGTGATCTGGCTGCCGCAGGGTCTGTACGATGACGAAACCAACGGCCATGTGGATAACATTCTGCACGTGGTGCGTCCGGGAGAAGTGATGCTGACCGTCTGTGCCGACGACAGTGACCCGCAGTATGCGATCAGTCAGGCGGCGCTTGAGCGGCTGGCAGCAGAAACCGATGCCCGGGGACGTCAGATTAAGGTTTATCCGCTGCCACTGCCGGGCCCTTTGTATATGAGCGCTGATGAAAGCGCCGGACTGGTGCCGGATCAGCATATTCCGCGCGTCGCCGGTGAGCGCCTCGGGGCGTCCTATGCCAACTTCCTGATTTCCAATCAGACAGTCTTCTGGCCGCGGCTGGATGAAAAAACTGACGCTCAGGCTGAAGCTGTGCTGCAGCAGGCTTTTCCGGATTACCGGCTGGTAGGTTTGCCGGCACGCGATATCGTGCTCGGCGGTGGTAATCTGCACTGCATCAGCCAGCAGGTGCCCGGCTGAGTGAGCGCATCAGCGCTGGCCAGGGAGGCCGGCGCCGGCACGCTGCATAAACGCTTCCTTACTCAGCTCGCCGGTAATCCGTGCCTGCTGAATTTCCTGTTGTTGAGCAAAAAACAGGATCGTAGGCGGGCCAAAAATCGCGTAGCTCTGCATAAAGGCAATCTGTTCTGCTGTGTTATCCGTCACGTCGAGCTGTAGCCACATGACATGGCTCAGTGCAGATTGCACGTCGGCGTGGGCAAAAATCTCTTCTTCCATAACCTTGCAGCTGATACACCAGTCGGCGTACAGGTCCAGCATCACCGGGCCTGTGGCGGTGGCGATTTTCTGCTGAATATCAGTGACCGAATCCGTGCGGTAAAATGGCGTGTCTTCCGCTGCGGCTGTTTGTTCAGATGCGGAATAAAGCGCGTTCAGCTTAAGTGGTTGTAACGGATTGCTGTTGCCCATCAGAGTGCCGGCCAGCGCCATCACACCATACAGCAGTAACACCCAGGCGATGCCCTTGATCAGCCGTTGTCCACCACTGGCGGCGGCTTCAAAGGCACCGAGAACCACGGCATAAACAATGGCCAGCAGTGCCCACAGCAGCAGACTGATGCTGCCTGGCAGGATGCGGCTCAGCAGCCAGATGGCCACACCGAGCAGCAGGATACCGAAGAACACCTTGATCTGATTCATCCAGCCACCGGCTTTGGGCAGTACGGAGGCGCCAGTGGTGCCGAGCACAATCAGCGGAGCGCCCATACCCAGTCCCAATGCCAGCAGGGCAGAGAAGCCGGTCACCGCATCGCCGGTAGTGGAGATATAGACCAGGGCACCGGCCAGAGGCGCGGACACACAGGGCGACACCACCAGAGCGGATAACACACCAATAATGAAGACACTCAGTGCCTGGCCGCCCTGTTGTTTCTGGCTCATGCTGTTCAGGCGGTTGCGCAGAGCCGCAGGGAGCTGCAGTTCATACACGCCGAACATCGCCAGCGCCAGCAGGGCAAACAGAATGGCGAACAGAATCAGTACCCAGGGCGTCTGCATCCAGGCCTGAATGTTGGCGCCGGCACCGAGCAGGCCGACCGTGAGTCCGGCCAGTGCGTAGGTAATGGCCATGCCGAGCACATAGATGGAAGACAGCAGAAAACCTTTACGGCCCGAGGTCGTGCCCTGACCCAGTACCACGCTGGTCAGAATCGGAATCATCGGCAGCACGCAGGGGGTAAAGGTCAGTCCCAGACCCAGCAGGAAGAACAGGCCGATGACGGCGGCAAAGCTGCGGTTGGCAAACCAGCTGTCGCCGGCTGCGGCCGGGGTGGCCTGGCTGGTGCTGAGTGCTGCCGGAGTGGAGTCTGTGAGGGCAGACTGGTCTGCGGCGATATCGGCAGCACTGAGCTGAATGCTGTGGCGCTGCGGCGGATAGCAGAGGCCGGCATCGGCACAACCCTGATAATGCAGGATAATTTCACCAGGCTGCAGTGCTGACAGATCAAACTGCACGTCCAGCTGATGGTAATAGGCAGTGACCAGACCGAAGGCTTCGTCCTGTTTTTCTTTGCCCGGCAGTGAGAAATAAACCGGCTCCAGCCGGGTTTCGCCCTGAGAGACAAAGATGCGGTGCTGATACAGATAATAGCCGTCGGCACTGTCCCAGCGCGCATTAAGCTGTCCGTTCAGCAGTTCAGTACTGAGCGGAAAGGCTTCTTCGGCGGGAAGAAAATCAGGCTCGTCATTGCCAACCAGTGAATCCAGCATGCCGGCCTGCACCGTGCAGGTCAGCAGCAGGGTAAAAAACAGTGACAGTAACTTCACCTGAGTCTCCTTGGTGCGGCGTTGCCGCTGTTTTTATGTATTGCGCTGTACCGCCAGCATTGCCAGAGCTTCGAGCGCGCTGCGCTCCGGACTGTCAGGCAGAAGCTGCAGTTGCTGACGGGCAAGGTCAGCACAATCCACGGCTTTCTGGCGGGTGTAGGCGATTGACCCCAGTTCGTGGGTAATGTTCAGCACGTCATCCATGTTTTCCAGGCCGCCTTTGCGGATCACAGAGCGGATCAGCCGGCGCTGTTCTTCATTGCCGTTGGCCATGGCATGAATCAGCGGCAGTGTCGGTTTGCCCTCCGCGAGGTCATCACCGACATTCTTACCCATGGCGGCGGCGTCGCCTTCGTAATCGAGAACATCGTCAATCAGCTGGAATGCTAACCCAAGCTGGCGGCCGTAGATGCGCATGGCTTCACGTTCTGCGTCAGAGCGGCCGAGCAGACTGGCCATGCCCCAGGTCGAGGCCTCAAACAGCATGGCGGTTTTGCCGTGGATCACATCCATATACTGCTGTTCGGTGGTATCCGGGTTTTTGACGTTGGTCAGCTGCAGCACTTCACCTTCAGCGATGACGCTGGTGGCCTTGGCCAGAATCTGCTGTACCGGCAGGCATTCCAGTTCAACCAGCATTTCGAACGAGCGGGCATACAGAAAGTCGCCCACCAGAACACTGGGGGCATTTCCCCATCTGGCATTGGCTGTCGGATTACCGCGGCGCATATCGGAAGTATCCACCACATCATCATGCAGCAGGGTGGCGGTATGCAGGAATTCAATCACGGTGGCCAGTTTGACGGCGCGTTCATCGCATTCGGCGAACGCTTTGGCGGTCAGCAGGACTAACAGCGGGCGGATACGTTTGCCACCGCTGCTGACGATATAGTCGGCGATTTTTTCGACCAGAGGCACACGCGAGGCCAGCTGAGTATGGATAAGGCGGTCCACTGCCTTGAATTCATCACCAACCACGGCGAGAACGTCTTGAATCTGCATGAATGAATAAGCCTTCTCGGGGGCCGGCATTACTGCCTGCCGGATACACAAATCTGGGTCGCAGCTGCGACCGGTGGGCGCCAGTTTAGCGACAGCATCACAGGCCGACAACGACAGGCGGTGTAAAAAGCCGTTCCGTGGCCGGCGATGCCCGGTGGCGCGGATACGGGTGTTGCGTTGGATTATGGGTTGCGGTATAGTCTCGCGCCCCGAAATTCTGCTCCCTGCCATATGGAAACCAGAGCGTTGCCAGTAGAAGCAGGCTTAAGAAGCAGCCATGTATACGCCTTGTACAGAACAGGCGAAAAGCGGAGAAATACAGTATGTACGCTGTAGTAGTGACTGGCGGTAAACAATACCGTGTTGAAGAAGGTCAGACTCTGAAAGTTGAAAAACTGGAAGTGGCTACCGGTGAAAATGTTGAACTGGAAAAAGTTCTGCTGATCGGTAACGGTGATGACGTTAAGATCGGTGCTCCGGTTGTTGAAGGCGCAAAAGTAACTGCAGAAGTGGTTGCTCACGGTCGTCACAAGAAAGTGAAGATCCTGAAGTTCAAGCGTCGTAAGCATCACATGAAACAGATGGGCCACCGTCAGTGGTTCACTGAACTGAAAATCACCAGCATCGCTGGCTAATTAACGTTTAATCCAGGGGTCCGCGTAGTCGGCCAGATTACCGCATCCGCAGTGTTGCAGTGACCCCAGAACAGGAGAAAAACCATGGCACACAAAAAGGCTGCTGGTAGTACCCGTAACGGTCGTGATTCCGAAAGTAAACGTCTTGGCGTCAAGCTGTTCGGTGGTCAGGCTGCAAAAGCCGGCAACATTCTGGTTCGTCAGCGTGGCACCCGTTTCCACGCTGGTAACAACGTTAAAGTTGGCCGTGACCACACTCTGTTTGCGACCGCAGACGGCGTTGTAACCTTTGAGGTTAAAGGTCCGAACAACCGTAAATTCGTAAGCGTCGTACCAGCTTAATCCGCTGATCAGACCTTACTCAAGGCGCCCTGGCTTCAATCTGTTTGCAGTCAGGGCGTTTTTGTTTGTCTGCAGGGCTGTCTGAGCAGCCAATACTGAGGTTACCTAAATGAAATTCGTCGACGAAGCGCGGATTACCGTTCAGGCGGGCAAAGGCGGCAACGGCTGTGTCAGTTTCCGTCGTGAGAAGTTCATTCCCAAAGGTGGCCCGGATGGCGGCGACGGCGGGGATGGCGGTTCTGTCTTTATGGAAGGCAGTGAATCCATTAATACCCTGATCGACTATCGTTATACCCGTCATTATCAGGCACAGAATGGTGTGCCGGGCAGTGGTCGTAACTGTACCGGCCACAAAGGCGAAGATCTGATTCTGAAGGTGCCGGTCGGCACCACGGCCATCGATGAAGACACCGGTGAAACGCTGGGTGATATCACGGAAGCGGGACAGCGTCTGATGATTGCCAAAGGCGGTTATCATGGCCTCGGCAATACCCGTTACAAATCCAGTACCAATCAGGCGCCGACGCAGTCCAAGCCGGGTCAGCCGGGGGAATCCCGTAACATCAAGTTTGAGCTGAAAGTGCTGGCGGATATTGGCCTGCTGGGGCTGCCGAATGCCGGTAAATCCACCTTTATCCGTGCGGTATCGGCGGCCAGACCTAAAGTGGCGGATTACCCGTTTACCACGCTGGTGCCGAATCTGGGTGTAGTGAAGGTGGAAGATCACCGCAGCTTTGTGATTGCGGATATTCCGGGGCTGATTCCTGGCGCATCCGATGGTGCTGGTCTGGGCACCCGTTTCCTCAAGCATCTGGTGCGTACTCATCTGCTGCTGCATATTGTGGATATGGCGCCGTTTGATGAGTCCGATCCGGCAGAGGCGGTACAGGCCATTGCCAATGAACTGGAGCAGTTTTCTCCGGGACTGGCCCGACGTGACCGCTGGCTGGTGCTGAATAAGCTGGATCTGGTGCCGGCAGAAGAGCGCGAAGCGCGCTGTCAGGATGTGATCGACCGTCTGCAGTGGCAGGGACCGGTGTATAAGATTGCTGCCATCAGCCGTGAGGGGACGCAGCCGCTGTGTGGCGATATCATGCGCTATATCGAAGAGCGTCGCCTGCGGGCTGAAGAAGATGAAGAGTTTGCGCAGCAGCTGCTGGCTGAGCGTGAACAGGTTGAAGCCGAAGCGCGTGAACATATTGAGATGCTTGCTGAGCGCCGTCGTCAGCTGCGCGAGCTGGAAAATGAAGATGACGACGATGATGATGATTACGATGTGGAAGTGATCTACACCCGCGAGTAACCGGTGAGATCCTCAGTCAGGTGACAGGCAGAAAATGACAGCGGTTGAGTGGCAGAACATGCGCAGTAAGCTGGCCGGACATAAGCGTTGGGTGATCAAGATCGGCAGTGCACTGCTGACCAATGATGGCCGTGGTCTGAATCGTGATGGTATGCGCGGCTGGGTGGACCAGATTGCTGAACTGATGAGCAGTGGCCACGAAGTGGTACTGGTGTCGTCAGGCTCCGTAGCCGAAGGCATGACCCGTCTGGGCTGGAAAAAACGGCCGGAAGAAATGCACAAGCTGCAGGCCGCGGCGGCGGTCGGCCAGATGGGGCTGGTGCAGGCGTATGAGAGCGAGTTTGCCCGTCATCAGCGCACCACGGCACAGATTCTGCTGACCCACGACGATCTCAGCGACCGCAAGCGTTATCTGAATGCCCGCACTACGCTGCGTGAGCTGATCAAGCTGGGTGTGGTGCCCATCATCAATGAAAATGACACCGTGGTGACCGACGAAATCCGTTTCGGTGACAACGATACCCTGGGCGCCCTGGTCGCCAACCTGGTGGAAGCTGATGTGCTGGTGATTCTGACCGATCAGCAGGGACTGTTTACCGCCGATCCCCGTTCCAATCCCGGGGCTGAGCTGATCGCCGAAGGTCTGGCCTCAGATCCGCATTATCTGAGCATGGCCGGTGGTGCCGGCTCTCTCGGTCGTGGCGGTATGCTGACCAAGGTTAAGGCAGCGCGGCTGGCTTCCCGTTCCGGTGCACATACGCTGATTGCCAGCGGCCGTGAAGAGCAGGTCATTGCCCGTCTGCGTGCCGGAGAAGCATTGGGTACGCTGCTGATTGCCGACGAAGAACCGGTAGCGGCGCGTAAACAGTGGATTGCCGGTCATCTGCAGACGCACGGTGATCTGGTGCTGGATGCGGGTGCTGTCAGGGCGCTGCGTGAAGGTGGCCGCAGTCTGCTGCCGATCGGAGTGGTGGCTGTGAATGGCCGCTTCGAGCAGGGTGAAGTGGTCGCCTGCAAAGACGAACAGGGTCATCTGGTGGCCAAAGGTCTGGTGAATTACAGTGATGGCGAGGCGCGTAAAATTATCCGTACCGCCAGCCGTGATCTGGAACAGACACTGGGTTATATTGCCGAACCGGAAATGATCCACCGCGATAATCTGGTTGTGCTTTATCCTTTATGAGCAGACGCAGGTCTGCCGTATCTGAATAACAATGAGGAATCTCATGATTGAGAACGTAACTGTCTCCGGACTGAATGTCAGTAACGACACGCCGTTCACCCTGTTTGGCGGTATGAATGTGCTGGAAAGCCGTGATCTGGCGATGTCGATCTGTGAACACTACGTCAAAGTGACGGAAAAACTGGGTATTCCTTACGTCTTCAAGGCGTCATTCGATAAGGCCAACCGCTCTTCCATCAATTCCTATCGTGGTCCGGGCATGGAAGAAGGCCTGAAGATCTTCGAAGAAATCAAAAAGACCTTCAATGTGCCGCTGATCACTGACGTGCATGAGCCTTATCAGGCGGCTCCGGTGGCCGAAGTGGTGGATGTCATCCAGCTGCCGGCGTTTCTCGCCCGTCAGACTGATCTGGTGGTTGCGATGGCAAAAACCGGTGCGGCTATCAACATCAAAAAACCTCAGTTTCTGGCGCCGCATGAGATGCGTCATATCATCAAGAAATTCGCCGAAGCCGGCAATGAGCGGGTGATGCTGTGTGAGCGTGGCTCCTGTTTCGGCTACAACAACCTGGTGGTGGATATGCTGGGTATGGACGAAATGAAAGGCATGGCGCCGGTTATTTTTGATGCCACGCACGCCCTGCAGCGTCCGGGTGGACGTGCTGATTCGGCCGATGGCCGCCGCCAGCAGGCATTCCAGCTGGCGCGCTCCGGCATGGCACTGGGCATTGCCGGTCTGTTCCTGGAAGCACATCCGAATCCGGCAGAAGCCAAATGTGATGGCCCGTGTGCGCTGCCACTGGATAAGCTGGAGCCATATCTGGCACAGATGAAAGCGGTGGACGAACTGGTGAAATCATTCGAGCCTGTCGTCATCGACTGATCAGAAAACCAGAGATTGATTGAATCGGGCGCGCACTGCCTGTATTATGTGCGCCCTTAGTTGACAGGGTTGGGGCTTCTACGCATAATCCCTGCCCTCTCAGAATTAACGAATAACCAAATTTGAGGAGCCGACTGTGGCAAATTCCGCTGGTTCTCGTAAACGCGCCCGTCAGGCTATCAAACGTCGTGCCCGTACTGTGGCTCTGCGCTCCATGGTGCGTACTTACATTAAAAAAGTACAATCTGCTGTAGCGACTAACGACTATGAGCAAGCCCAGGCTGCGTTTACAAAAGCTCAACCTTACATCGACAAAATGGTAAACAAAGGCATCCTGCACAAAAACGCAGCTGCCCGTACCAAAAGCCGTCTGAATGCTAAGGTATTCGCACTGAAAGGCTGATCGTTCCGGTCAATCTGATGTTGCACAGAGAACCCGCTTTTGCGGGTTTTTCTGTTTCTGGCCGGTGTGTATTCTGCCCCCGGATGTATATGATAAGCGGCAGTGATCAGGGAGAGCGCCTGTATGGCGGAGCAGTCGGCTGAAACCCAGCCTCAGCAAGAGAAAAGCCAAAGCCCGGGCCTGTTGCGCTCGTCGTCCATCGTCAGTCTGATGACGCTGCTCAGCCGCGTGCTGGGGCTGATCCGCGATATGGTGATTGCTCAGTATTTCGGTGCCCGTGCCGATGCTTTCTTTGTTGCCTTCAAGATCCCTAACTTTTTCCGCCGCCTGTTTGCCGAAGGGGCTTTCTCCGTTGCTTTTGTGCCGGTGCTGAGTGAATACCGGCGCCTGCGGCCACTGGAGGAAGTAAGGCTGCTGGTGGCGCGTACTTCCGGCATGCTGGGCAGTGTGCTGCTGGCCGTGACGCTGGTGGCGATGCTGCTGGCGGATTATCTGCCCTGGGTGTTTGCTCCGGGTTTCCGTGATGATCCGGCCAAGTTTGCTCTCACCGGGGATCTGCTGCGTATTACCTTTCCCTATCTGCTGTTTATTTCCCTGACCGCGTTTGCCTCCAGCGTTCTCAATGCTTATGGGCGTTTTGCTGCACCGGCCTTTACGCCGGTGCTGCTCAATGCCTGTCTGATTTTCGCTGCGGTGGTGATGAGCCAGTGGTTTGAAGAGCCACTGTTTGGTCTGGCCTGGGGTGTGTTTCTTGCCGGCCTGGTACAGCTGGTCTTCCAGCTGCCGTTTGTGGCGCGGCTGGGGATGCTGGTGCGGCCGCAATATCAGCCGCAGGATGAGGGGGTACGCCGTATCGGCAGCCTGATGATACCGGCACTGTTCGGGGTATCGGTCAGCCAGATCAATCTGCTGCTCGACACGCTGCTGGCGTCGTTTCTGGAAAGTGGCTCCGTCAGCTGGCTGTATTACTCTGACCGCCTGAATAATCTGCCGCTGGGGGTATTTGCCATTGCCATCGGTGTGGTGATTCTGCCATCGCTGTCGGGTAAGCATGCCGCCAATGATGGTGCGGCATTTTCGCGCACCCTCGACTGGGCTGTGCGCATGGTTTTCCTGATTGCCATGCCGGCAGCGCTGGCGCTGGTGATTCTGGCGACACCCCTGATGGCAACAATTTTCTTCCATGGCGAGATCAGTGCATACGATATCGGCAAAATGAGTCTGAGCCTGCAGGCGTATGGTTCCGGTCTGCTGGCCTTTATGCTGATTAAGGTGCTGGCGCCCGGATATTACGCCCGCCAGGACACCAGAACACCGGTTAAAATCGGGATTCAGGCGATGGTTGTGAATATGGTGCTGAATCTGGCGCTGGTGTTCCCGCTGCAGCACGTGGGGCTGGCGCTGGCGACGTCGCTGTCGGCCTATTACAACGTCTTTATGCTTTATCGCGGGCTGCGCCGGCAGGGCGCTTATCAGCACCAGAGTGGCTGGCCGGCGTTTGCCTTCAAACTGTTGCTGGCCTGTGGCGCACTGGTGGGGCTGATGATCTGGCTGATGGGCAATGCTGCCGACTGGCTCAGCTGGCCGACGGCTGAGCGGGCCGGCTGGATGGCGCTGATCGTCATTTCCGGGATGCTGCTGTACGTTGCGGTACTGGTCGTGGCCGGCCTCAGATTACGGCATATCCGTGGTGAGGTTTTCTGACAACGGAAGTTAGTGCTCGCTGACCGGCTTCACGTCTGTTACCCGGACCTCAGGTTAGCTATAATCGCGGCTTTTCCGTCGTCAGGCTATTTTCGAATGCGCTTATTGCGTGGGCTTCATAACATTCCGGCAGATTTCAGCGGCTGCGTTGCAACCATCGGTAATTTTGACGGTCTGCACCTCGGCCATCAGGGGATTTTACGTGCCCTGAAACGGGAATCCCTGGCTCAGAATCTGCCGACTCTGGTCATGCTGTTTGAACCCCAGCCGAAAGAATTCTTTGCCCCGCAGGCAGCGCCGGCCAGACTGGCGAACCTGCGTGAAAAACTGCAGGATCTGGCGGCGCAGCAGGTGGACTATGTGCTGTGCCTGCCCTTCAATCAGGCTCTGCGGTCGATGTCGGCCGAAAGCTTTATCAGCGATATCCTGTTGTCTGCGCTGCAGGTCAGGCATCTGATTGTGGGCGATGATTTCCGTTTTGGCTGTGACCGCAGTGGTGATTACCACCTGCTGGCCGCCGCTGGCCGGGCACATGGTTTCAGCGTGGAAGATACACAGACGCTGGAACTGGATGCTGAACGGGTCAGCAGTACGCGGGTGCGCTCTGAGCTGGGCGCCAATAACCTGGCCCGGGTGGCACATCTGCTGGGGCGTCCCTACCGGATGTCAGGGCGGGTGGTCTATGGCCGGCAGCTGGGGCGCCAGCTGGATACGCCGACCGCCAATATTATGGTCAGCCGTCAGCGTCTGCCACTGAGCGGCGTGTATGCCGTCGATGTCCAGGTTGAAGAGTCCGGTGAACGTTATCAGGGGGTTGCCAATGTCGGGGTCAAGCCGACCGTCAGTGGCGATGCCAGGCCGTCACTGGAAGTGCATATTTTTGATTTTGACGCCTCTCTGTATCACCGTCACCTGACGGTCGAGTTTCTGCATAAAATCCGCGAGGAGCAGAAATTTGCCGGCATTGATCAGTTGCGGGAAGCCATCGAAAACGACAAGCAGGCTGCGAGGCATTATTTTGCAGCACTGAATGAATCCGAGTGATCTGAATTTTTAAGAAGTGACCGAGTTATGAACGATAAAGTGGAAAGCCAGTACAAAGCGACGCTGAATCTGCCGGATACCGATTTTCCGATGCGCGGCAATCTGGCTAAGCGTGAGCCGGATATGTTACAGCGCTGGGAAGAAACCGGTCTGTACCAGCGTATCCGTGATGCGCGCGCCGGCCGGGATAAGTTCATTCTGCATGATGGCCCTCCGTATGCGAACGGTGATATTCACATCGGTCACGCGGTTAACAAAATTCTGAAAGATATTATCGTCAAGTCGCAGACACTGGATGGTAAGGATGCGCCTTACGTACCGGGCTGGGACTGTCATGGTCTGCCGATCGAACTCAAAGTGGAAGAAAAAGTCGGCAAAGTCGGCGAAAAGGTTACCGCCTCGGAGTTCCGCAAACACTGCCGCGAATATGCGCAGCAGCAGGTGGATGGGCAGCGCCGTGGTTTCAAGCGCCTGATGGTGCTCGGTGACTGGGATAACCCTTACCTGACGATGAATTTTAAATTCGAGGCGGACATTATCCGTACCCTCGGCAGGATCATTGATAACGGCCACCTGCATAAAGGCTTCAAGCCGGTTAACTGGTGTCCGGATTGTGGTTCTGCGCTGGCGGAAGCTGAAGTGGAGTACCACGATAAACAATCCATCGCCATTGATGTGAAGTTTGCCTTTGCCGATCCGCAGGGACTGGTTAAAGCCTTCGCGGCCGATGACGCCCTGGCGGGTAAAAACATCAGCATTGTGATCTGGACCACCACCCCCTGGACTCTGCCGGCGAACGAAGCCGTGTCGGTACACCCGACGCTGGAATACTCGCTGGTACTGCTGAAGGAACAGGATGAAATTCTGCTGCTGGCCAGTGACCTGGTGGCTGATGCGATGCAGCGTTACGGCGTGGAAGAGGGCGGCTTTGACGTGGTTGGTACGGCCAGAGGCGACGCTTTTGGTCAGCTGGAAGGTCAGGCTGCAGCCCCGTTCAGTGTTGTGCACCCGTTTATGCCGGCAGCAGACGGCGGCGTGAAAACCGTGCCTGTGATTACCGGTGACCACGTCACCGCAGAATCCGGTACCGGTGCGGTGCATACGGCGCCGATGCATGGTGCCGATGACTTTGTGGTATCCAGACGCTTTGATGTGAAATCGGACGATATGCTGGTGGGTGGCGATGGTAATTTCATCAGCACCCCGGCATTGGATGCGCTGGAATTAAGCGGCCTCAGTACCGCTGATAAAGGCAATTTCCGTGTGCTCGGCATTCTGGCGGAAAAAGGCGCACTGCTGAAAAAAGAAAAAATCAAACACAGCTATCCGCACTGCTGGCGTCACAAGTCGCCGATTATTTTCCGGGCGACGCCGCAGTGGTTTATCAGCATGAATCAGGCGGGTCTGCTGGAAAAAGCCATGCACGAAGTGGAAAACACTGTCGAATGGCGTCCGGGCTGGGGTAAGGCACGGATCGAAAGCATGATGACGGACCGTCCGGACTGGTGTATTTCCCGTCAGCGTACCTGGGGGGTACCGATTGCGTTATTCGTGCACAAAGACACCAGTGAACTGCATCCGGACAGTGCTGCACTGATTGAAAAAGTCGCTCTGAAAGTGGAAGAAAAAGGCATTGATGCCTGGTTCGATCTTGAGCCTGCCGAATTGCTGGGTGATGACGCTGATCAGTATGTCAAAGTCGTGGACACTCTTGACGTATGGTTCGATTCCGGTGTGACTCACACGGCGGTTCTGCGTCAGCGCGAAGCGTTGAAATTCCCGGCTGAAATGTATCTGGAGGGTTCGGATCAGCATCGCGGCTGGTTCCAGAGTTCTCTGCTGACCAGTGTGGCGGCCTATGGTACTGCGCCATATAAAACCGCACTGACCCACGGTTTTACCGTGGATGGTCAGGGCCGGAAAATGTCCAAATCGCTGGGCAATACGATTGAGCCACAGAAAGTTATTAACCAGCTGGGTGGGGATATTCTGCGCTGGTGGGTGGCGGATACGGATTACAGTGGTGAGATGACGGTGTCGGATGAAATTCTGAAACGCACCGCCGACTCTTACCGCCGGGTGCGTAATACCTGCCGTTTCCTGCTGGCCAATATCAATGGCTTTAACCCTCAGACCGATATGGTCGATGGCGATAAGCTGCTGCCGCTGGATGCCTGGATGGTGGATTACACCCGTAAACTGCAGGAAAAAGTCATTGCGTATTACATGGATTATGACTTCAAAAGTCTGACCAAAGCGCTGATGAATTTCTGTGTGACCGAGCTGGGTGGCTTCTATCTGGATGTGATCAAGGACCGTCAGTACACCTGTAAAGCGGATGGTCTGGCGCGCCGTAGTGCCCAGACCGCACTGTATCACGTGGTCGAAGCCATGAGCCGCTGGATTGCACCGGTACTGTCATTTACCGCAGAAGAAATCTGGGAATGTCTGCCACAGCGTGATGAAGATTCCATCATGCTGGCGGAATGGTATACCGGCTTCCCGGTAACCGGTGACAGCCTGTTTGATGATGCATTCTGGGCCGATATCCTGAAAGCCAAAGAGGCGGTTAACGGTGCCCTGGAAAAAGCCCGAGGCGAGAAAGTCATCGGTGCCAGTCTGAGTGCAGAAGTCGTGCTGTATGCCCAGCCGGAGCTGAAAGCTCAGCTGGAACGTCTGGGCGATGAACTGCGCTTTATTCTGATCACGTCCGCGGCGCAAGTGCATGACTTTGATGCAGCTGCCGGTGCAGAGACAGAACTGAAAACACTGCGTGTTGAAGTAACAGCATCCGCGCATGAAAAATGTGAGCGTTGCTGGCATCACAGCGATACTGTGGGTCAGAACAGCCAGCATCCGACGCTGTGCAGCCGTTGTGTGGATAACGTTGAGGGCGACGGTGAAGTCCGTCGTTTCGGCTGATGACAGCAGGACGATCGGCTCTGATCTGGCTGTGGCTAGCTGTCGCAGTTTTTGTGGTTGATATCGGAACCAAGTTGCTGGCGGAAACCCTGCTGACATACGGCAAGCCGGTTTATCTGCTGCCGGTTCTGGATCTCACGCTGTTGTATAACCCGGGAGCGGCTTTCAGTTTTCTGGCGGATCAGAGTGGCTGGCAGCGCTGGTTCTTTACTGCGGTATCCATTGGCGTCAGTCTGATGCTGATTATCTGGCTGAAGCGTCTGCCCCGCGGACAGGTGCTGCTGCCTTCGGCACTGGCACTGATTCTCGGCGGTGCGGTTGGCAATCTGTTTGACCGTCTGGTGTATGGTCATGTGGTCGATTTTATTTCAGTCCACTGGGATAAATCTTATTTCCCGGCCTTTAATATTGCCGATTCTGCAATCACTGTGGGTGCGGTGATGATGGCGCTAGATGTATTGCGCGAAATGAAACATGAAAAGAAACAGGCCTGACAGATAAAAGCCTGAAGAGAGAGTGAATTATGAGTGGCGCTACAATCGTACCGGGCAGCAAAGTCAGCATGCACTTTGCGATCAAAATGGATAACGGTGATGTTGTCGATTCAACATTTGAGCGCACGCCGGCAGAGTTTGCGCTGGGTGACGGAAATCTGCTGCCCGGCTTTGAGGAATTTCTGCTGGGGCTGAACAACGGCGATCATAAAGAATTCGATATTCCGCCGGAAAAGGGTTTTGGTCAGCCTAACCCACAGAATGTGCAGGAAATGAAGCGTTCGGTTTTTCCGGTGGATATGCCGGTAGCTCCGGGGCTGATGGTTTCCTTTGCTGATGCTCAGGGCGCTGAACTGCCGGGTGTGATCAGCAAAGCAGAAGGCGATTGGGTAACTGTGGATTTCAATCATCCGCTGGCCGGAAAAACCCTGAAATTTGAAGTGCAGATCCTTGAGGTCAGTAATGCAGATTAAACTGGCGAATCCACGCGGTTTCTGTGCTGGTGTTGACCGGGCGATTGATATTGTTAACCGCGCGCTGGACCTTTTCGATCCGCCGATTTATGTGCGTCACGAAGTGGTGCACAACAAATTTGTGGTTGATGGTCTGCGTGAGCGTGGCGCCATCTTTGTTGATGAGCTGGACGAAGTTCCGGACAACAGCATTGTTATTTTTTCTGCTCATGGTGTGTCACAGGCGGTGCGCAAAACGGCAGCAGAACGTGGTCTGCAGGTATTTGATGCGACCTGTCCGCTGGTTACCAAGGTTCATCTGGAAGTGACCCGCTACAGCCGTGATGGCAGCGAATGTATTCTGATCGGGCACAAAGGCCATCCGGAAGTGGAAGGCACCATGGGGCAGTATGATGACGCCAATGGTGGCCATATTTATCTGGTTGAAGATGAAGAAGATGTCAGTCGTCTGCAGGTCAGTAATCCGGATAAGCTGTCTTATGTCACTCAGACCACCCTGTCCATGGATGACACGGCCAAAGTTATTGATGCCCTGCGCCGGGAGTTCCCCAATATTCAGGGACCGCGCAAGGATGACATCTGTTACGCCACCCAGAACCGTCAGGATGCGGTGAAAAAACTGGCTGCCGACTGTGATCTGCTGCTGGTGGTCGGTTCCCCGAACAGCTCCAACTCCAACCGCCTGCGTGAATTGGGTGAACGGATGGGCGCCCGTGCTTATCTGATCGACAGTGCAGCAGAAATCAGCGCGGAATGGCTGGATGGCGTGAGGGCCGTCGGCATCACTGCCGGTGCTTCGGCCCCTGAAGTACTGGTTCAGGAAGTGGTGGATACACTGGTTGGGTTGGGCGGTGAAAAGCCGCAGGAGCTGGCCGGTATTCCGGAGAATGTGGTCTTTTCGTTACCGAAAGAACTCAGATTGCAGGAAGTATAAAAAAGGGGCGCAGAGCCCCTTTTTCTTTGATCAGTTTCCGGTCCATTCCCTGATCGTGCCATCCGGCATAACCCGCTCCTGCCTGCCCAGAGTATTGGTTACCAGATCTCCGTCCTGGGTCTGCAGGCCCTGTGCCGTTGCATAAAGCTCAACACATTGGGTCAGTGCCATGGCAGCTCCGCTGCTGTCATCACAGGTCTGGGCATTGATAACATAAAAGCCTTTGGTGGTCGTCAGGGTAGCGGAGGCATAGCCGAGATCAGACAGATCCGTGGTGTAGGTTACGTTGTCGGCGTAGTAGCGTTCCTGGGCATCCAGTATGGTCTGCATCGGGGATATGGCTTCGCCGCGGTTGCCGCGCCGGACGGATGAGCTGTACCAGGAGTTGGCCACAGAGGCAAGAATGCTGATGATGGCCAGTACGACCAGCAGTTCAATCAGAGTGAAGCCACGACGTCGGGTGCTCATTAATATTCCTTTTGTTATGCCGCTTCAGAGGCCCGCATTCGGCAGAAAGAAAGTCGATGTCATTACATACCGGGCTGTGCGGTCTGTGTAAGTGTACGGGTCTGCATCCAGAAGGATATAGCTTCGTGTTCTCCGATCAAGCGTATTGGCTGTAAAGGCCCGTGTCAGTACAGAAATCCGGACAGCTCTGACATCGCCCCAGTCACTGACTTCATTGGCGGCTACGTAACGGGTCACATTGTCATCAGGCGCTTCACCATAGAGTACCTGCATACCCAACACACCACTGGCGATTGTCTGTGCTGAAGCAACAACTGCCCCTGAGTCTTCCACATACGTTACACAACGCAGTACATCATCGTAATCATCGCCATCGGAGCCAAAATCCTGCTCGACCCAGTAAACATCGATTAATGTTTCACCATCATAGGTGATCGGCAGGGCAGTTCCTGTGCAGTCCTGCTGATCCCGCGTCGATGTTGAGTCACTGGCATACAACCAGCGGATAGCGATGCGGTCACTGATCTCGTCGGTAGCTTCAAAGGTACAGTGAGCACCAGCATCCGGTGGGGTGGCGGTACCAGTGCAGATATCGGCGAAACCGTTGTTCAGGGTTTGTGTCGGGTCGGCAGAGTAACCGGCACGGCGCACTTCTTCCTGCAGCCAGCCCATTACAAAACGACCGGACTCCTGAGCCTGCGCCAGACCGTCAGAAGTCAGTGCCGTGCGGTTACTGTTGGCCATGATATTCAGAATGAAATAAGTGACGATAAGGCCGAGTACGCCGGCAATCATCATTTCAACCAGGGTCATACCACGCTGGAGTTTGAATTGTCTCATGGATATATCACTGTCTGAATTTCTGCCCTGGCTGTTTTGACTTCAGCCTGCCCTGAGTAAACGCTGTTGCCTTCACTGTCCTGGCCGCTGCTGCGGACATCCCAGCTCAGATCAATCGTGACCTGTCTGGTGACGGTATCAACATCAATGGTTAATTCCGGGTTAGCAATAAAATCCGCAGCACTGCTGCGGGTTGTTGCGCTGCCGCTTACCTCGGCTCCATAACCGCAGGCCATTTCCCAGATATCGGATTCAGCCTGATCAGCAGTTGTACAACTTGTATTTGCCGTACGGCGGCTGCTGCCATCGTGGTAGGCGGAGCAGACTTTGGATGGTGTGGTGCCACAACTGTAGGCAGAACCACCGGTATCATAGTTTTCCAGACCTCCGGTATTGGCACGGATACGATTGGTCAGATCTTCGATAATCCAGACGGCCTGGGAACGGTTGCCTGTGTCCGATGCTGAGCGCGAAGCCTGCAGCTGCAGACTGGCAAGACCGACCAGCCCGATGATGGTAATTGCCAGGGTTACCAGAACTTCTACCATGCTGAACCCCTGATGATCTTTGAAGGAAATCATGGGCATGTAGCCTCCGCGACAACTATCTGGCCAATCTGATTGATGGACAGGGTGTAGTCCCTGTCACCGTAGCAGTTATCCACCAGAATGCGTATTGAGCCGGTCGTTGTTGCCCGTCCCTGACGGTCAAAGGTGAGCGGGGTTGCAGTGCTGAAGTCTGCTGATGTAATGGTTCCTGAATCCGCCATCGGGTTGTCCGCGCTGCCACGGTTTCTCAGCTCGGTCGTTCCTCTGAGTACCTGCCAGCCGGTATCCCAGTTATCAGCTAAAGGAGTGACCGTTACCTGATCGCTGAAGGTAACCGACTGACTTCTGGCAAAACTGATATCCAGTTGCAGCTCACTCCTGAGTCGCTCGGCCTGGCGGTTAGCCACCATTTTCTGAAAGCTGGGGGCTCCGATAGAAGCAACAATGGCAACGATAAGGACCACTGTCATGAGCTCAATCAGAGTGAACCCCTGTAACGAGGTGACATGTATTTTCTGATACTTCATTCCGTTATTACCGATTACAGCTCATGCCAGAAACTCTTGTTCATGGTTGCACAGGAGTTCAGGCTGATGGACTCACTACCAACCAGAATGGCTTTTGACACGCAGTCATCATCATCATCATCCGGTTTATTCTCATCATCCGGAGGGTATACCAGAACCGGCTCGGCCGGAATACCGGACTGTGTGAGGTCGGTACCGGTTACGGTCACCCCATCTTCCGTACCCCCACTGTTATCTGATGTACTGGTACCACTGCTGGCTGCGTTCCCGATCGCCAGAGTATACAGACGGCCGTTACCGGTAGCCGGAGTACAGTTACTGGATGTGGCAGTACTGTCTGGTGGGATGTAACTGGTGAAATAGACAATGTTGTCTGCCGTCAGCGAATTACTGAGTACTTTTTCATAGGCCGTTGGCAGTTCAAAATAAACGCCGACTTTTTTCTGTTCAACCGTGGTGGATGACTTGTTGTAATCCGCGTAGTCCACCAGATCAGAGCGGCTGAGTGTGCTGTAGTTATTCAGAAGATCTTCAAGTGCTGTTGTACTTTCATTAACCATGAAATCATTAATGACATAGAAATGATCGGTGACATCCTCATTTAACGGGTGTGCACGGTAGCCTGAACCGATAGCAATCTGGTAGCGATCCCCTTCAGACCCTTCTGCGTAGGAGACATCCACTGAGGTATAGAAGCGGGTATTACCGGTAGTGGTTCCTGTGTTCAGGTCAGCAATAATGGTGGCTCTGTAATTGCTGCCGGAGAAATGATTGATGTCGAAACGCCAGATCCGGCCACCCATGTCAGCAGCATAAAGTATATCGATGTCCCCATCGCCATCGTTATCCACTGGCGTAATATCGCCGACAAAGCTGTTTGTCATGTCAGACACTGTCAGATCCGCCGTGCCGGCAGGGGAGGCCTTCCAGATGAGGTCGCCGGTCTGCGCATCAACAATATAGATGGCATTACCCACATCATGTGAGATGCGTGTGCTGCTGGTTGTATTGTTGTCATCTTCATCAGCGTCATAACCACCGCCAAAGACCAGGGCTTTAATGGTCTCTTCATCGCTGGTAATGCCGAATACTGAAGGATCAATATCAATCGGCGTCATTTCTGACCAGGTCTGGCCCAGTTCAGTGAAGTCTCCACTGCCGCCAGTGATCTGCCACATAAAGACCGGATTATCGCGATCGGAAATATCCAGCGCATAGTAGTTACGGCCACCGCGACGCATACCGGCATACAGGTATGCATGATCGTTGTCGTCAACGACGGATTTAATTTCACCGGTGTTGTCTGCTTCATCGAGATAGTAGGAAATAGGGCCGTCCATACCGTAACTCTTACCGTATTCATTATTGTTTACGTAATAGTCATAGATATTCGGTAACAGGGCTTCCGGAATAAAAGCGAAGCGTTCCTGCGGATTGTCCTTGTTGGAATCAATCGCATGCAGATAACCGGAGTTGGTACCAAAGTAGACGGTACTGTCCAGGGTTTCTCCGTCTGCCATAACTCCGTAGTGGATAATAATCGGCTGGCTGTGTAACGGATCTTCAATCTGGTAACGGGGAGTTGTATCGCTGACATCAACATCAATGCCAGAGGCCCACATCAGCATATTCAGGAACTCATCGGAGTCCTGAGTCGCACCGAACAAACTTTGTGTAACGCCGTCAGTTGCAGCATAACCACCACTGGTCTGTTCGGTAATCAAGGTTGTATTCAGAGCGCTGTTGTCTGACTCGGTACTGAGATGGGTATAGATATTCCGCCCCAGACTCAGACGACTGGATGCTCCGCCGGCAGTTACTTCATCACCATCAGGTGCTGCTGCATCAAGTGTCCAGAAGCTGCGGGCATTATCAGAGAAGAAACCGGTTGTGGTATCAACTGCAAGAACATCATTGGCGTCGTAAATTTCACCATCGCTGCCCAGTTTGTAGCGTTTCAGGTTGCCGTTCCAGCCGATAACGGTTGCTGGTTCAAAAATGGTGTAATACAGCTCATCGGAGTTTTCCAGACGGTTCAGGGCGTTTACCGCGACGGAAGGTGCCGTAAAACTGCCGGACGACGAGGCAATTTCGTTGAATACGGTCTGCAGAGCCTCGACCAGAGAATCATAATCCGATGCTGTTGCGGCAATACCACCACCATAGCTGGCAGTCCGGTTGAGGACTTTCTGTGCTGAAGATGTACTGGACAGGAATCCACCCACGGTATGCGTGATAATACGCTGCTCACCTTCGGCAGTGGGGTCGTGGTCTGTTGTCAGGTCGGAGTCATCTATGTTGTCGCTCTGATACAGGTAATAAGCCAGTTCTTCCATACAACTGTAGTCACTGCCCCAGGTTGTATTACAGTCATCTGTAACGCCGGTATAACCTGACCACTTGGAAGAATCAATTTCATCCAGCAGGGTATGAATTCTGTCGTCACTTTCCCCTTCCTGGTTCGCTTCACCATCGGTGAAGACAATAATATGGTTTGCCTGACAGGAATCCTGAATCGGGGATATATATTTGCCGGTGCTGGTATCAATGGCTGCGCTGTTACTGACGTAGAAGTATCCTTCGGTCGAAGAGCTTGAACAGGAGTATACGGATACCGAGTCATCATCATCGGTTGTTGTTGTGGTGGTGGTTACATAATAACCATACTCGGTACAGCTGCCGTAATTATCGGTATAACTGTCCCAGTCAACACATTCACGGGAATCTTCCCATCCCCCTCTTGTCTCTACCGATACAGTATCGTAGGCCTCACAATGATCTCTGGACTTAATCTTCCGTCCCCACCAGTCTTTATAGGCGATACACACCTGGGTTCTGGTGGTATCAGTAGAGCTGCCACTGCCAACGGGGACGTCAGAAGCACTGCAGGTACCGTAACCATAACGCTTACCATATTTGACGTCTTCACCGCGCATATAGCGGGCGGCTTCGTCATAGGCTTCTACCAGTGGGGTATAGGCGTCACCCTCCAGTTTATCGAGAGCATAAAGCAGATTGTTCAGGTTGCTTTCGTCGTTAATGGTGGCAACCGGGGTGACAACCAGCCCGCCATAATTACGGTTAACAGTCTCCAGTTTAGCGGAAGTTTTATAAATGGAACTGTTAATCGGCGTGCTGCCTGACCTGGTGTAGTCAAACTGCATAATGCCGATGTTCATGTTGGAAAGACCGGAAATAATGGTTTTCGCAGCATCTTTGGACACTTCAATCCGGGTGCTGTAAGTACCATCCTGACCAATAGCGCTGTTGTTCATACTGCCCGATGTATCGAACAGAAAAATAACGTTAGGATCAGCCGAGCTGGCGGCGGTGCCGGTATAGATTTCGGTATCATCTGCCAGAGTCAACGGGGCGGACAATACCAGAAGAGAAGAGAGTATCAGCTTTTTCATTCTTTTATCCCCGCGGCTCATTCGTCTGTGCCTTCTTCAAATTCCCCGAAGCGGATGTAGCTCAGGGTGTTGGTCCGGTTGTCGATAAACAGAGATACCGTGCTGTATTTCTTGGATACGTAGAGCTCTGTGGCTGCCTGCAGGTTTACGGGGTCATTTTTTTCAAAATAACTGACCGCCTCACCGGCTTTAACCGTACTGACTTCACAGCCGTCACACAGCCGGGCCGTTACCTGGCTACTTGAAAAGGTTACCAGGTCATAAGCGTTAAGCGGGAATTCAACAATACCGTAGATGTCAGCTTTTGCTGTTAAAGTCAGCAGGGACAGAGCGATAACAGATAACAGAATTTTCATAGTCTTCCCTCTTATTGCCCGGACGGAGCACTGTAGCTCAGGCCAATTTCCTGCGTCGAGGAAATCCGGCCGGACGAATCTGTTCCGGTTGCGTTATAAGTAAAATAGTAGGTCTGCTGGGAGCCGGCGGAGTTACCGGTATTCCCTTTCAGGTAATTGGGGTTACTGGCATTACCGGCCGCGGTTGAGGTGGATGTAGCCAGTGTTCCATCAACATCACCAACAACGGATGGTGTGGATGGCTCGCTCCAGTTGTTGGTGCTGTATACCTCATAGGTCGTGCTGTCATTGGCCAGGATCGCCGCCAGCATGGAGCGTGTGTCTGAAGAATTCTCATTCATCAGGTAATAGGCCTGGGATATATAGCTGTAGGTCGCGTCGAAGACCTGTTTGTCGTGCTGCATGTTACTGACCATGCGCAGCTGCAGGGTCGAGCGCTGCATCGCGACCATAGCGCCGAGCGTAATGGCGGTCAGAATGACCAGACTGAGAACGAGGGCCGAGCCCTGCATCCGCAGCGGAGCGGATGGATGTAGACGGAGCATGTTTCACCTGCCGATAGATATATCTCTGATTTCAGCATATCCCTGGCGGCAGTGAAATCCAGCGGCGGACGATCAGCGGTCGTTTACGGGCTGTAAGTGGAATGCCTGCGGGTCAGTTTGCGGCACAGCTCACATTTTTACCGCCGGCAGTTTCCGGCAGGCCATCCTGATCAGAGTCGAGCCCGGCACGGATTCTGCCATTGCGGGAAATAATCAGAGCGGCTCCGGTGCGTACGGATGCCCTGTAACAATATGAAAATGAACCGTTGTAACCACCGGCATAGCCGCGCCCGTCAAATGACAGGGCGGAACGGTTGTAATGTCTGTATTCCTTGTCGCTGTCACTGGCGCGGAAGTAGCGCAGCAGGGTTTCGCCGCTGTCCACCACATGATTGTTATTTGGGTCGGTAAACACCGTCAGAGTCTGATTCCAGTTACTGGTGCACTGATTATTCTGCATCGGGCAGAGGCTGACCCGGGTCCCCAGTACCGAGGCCTGCAGGCGGGTATAGCTGATAATCTGTTTCAGCTGGGTAATTTGCTGACGGGCGGCGTTGCGGTCAGAAAAGCGGTTCAGCGCCGGTACTCCGGCGGTGAGGGTAATGGAAAGAATCAGTGTGGTAACCAGCAGTTCAAGCAGCGTCATACCCTGCTGTGCATATCCTTTGCACATAGCGAGTCTCCCTGTCATTTATTGTTCTGGCGGGTATCCGTACCCTGGTACCGACTTTAACGGGGCTGCTCTGTCTGTCACTCGGACGGGGGTATGAAATTCAGTCAATTCCCAGTTTTTTACAGCGGTAACGCAGGGCGCGGAAGCTGATTCCCAGCTTTTCAGCGGCGGCAGTTTTATTCCAGCGGGTGGCTTCCAGTGCCTGAGTGATCGCGGTGCGTTCAATGTTTTCCAGGTAGGCTTCGAGATTATTGGTCTCAATGCGCTGCTCTGTTTTCTGTTCCGGTGTGGCCGAACGGGGTTTGTTGAGGTTCAGGTCCGGCAAGGAAATGCTGTCACCTTCGGCCAGCGTAACGGCGCGTTGCAGGATATTTTCCAGCTCGCGCACATTCCCCGGAAAATCATAATGCAGCAGGGCTTCCCGGGCATCGGCATCCAGGGTGATTTCCGGCATACCCCACTCACCGGAATACTTACTGACGAAGTGGCTGATCAGCATGGGAATGTCTTCACGCCGCTCGGCCAGGCGTGGTACATCAATCTGAATCACGTTGAGACGGAAATACAGGTCCTGACGGAACTGCTCCGCCTGTACCAGTTCACCCAGGTCACGGTGGCTGGCGCACAGGATGCGGACATCCACCGGGGCTTCCAGTTCGGCACCAACGCTGCGTACCGACTTTTCCTGAATGGCGCGCAGCAGCTTGGCCTGCATATCCAGCGGCAGTTCCGCCACTTCATCCAGAAACAGGGTGCCGCCGTCGGCGGCCCGGAAAAAGCCGGCTTTGTCATTGCTGGCACCGGTAAAACTGCCTTTGCTGTGGCCAAAGAACTCGCTTTCCATCAGGTCGCGCGGAATCGCACCGCAGTTCACGGCCACAAACGGCTGGTCCATACGGGCACTCTGGTGATGAATCAGGCGTGCAACCAGCTCTTTGCCGGTACCGGATTCCCCCTGAATAAAGACCGGTGCCTGGGTGCGGGCTACTTTGTGGATCTTGGCCTTCAGATCGCGCATGCCCGGTGAATGGCCCAGCAGGCCATCCCCGGACGGGATATTTTCGATGTTGGCCGGAACCTTGGTCAGGCGCAGGGCGGCTTTGACCAGATCACGCAGACGTTCAGTATCCAGCGGTTTGGCCACCACATCAAAGGCGCCGGATTTCAGCGCGTTGACGGCCAGTTCCATATTGCCGTAGGCGGTGATCATGGCCACCGGCATATCCGGGAAGCGGTTATTGCAGACACCGATCAGGTCCAGACCATTGCCGTCCGGCAGCTTCATGTCGGTGATGCAGAAGTGATAGGGGCGCTGGTCGAGCAGAGCCAGGGCTTCGCTGACGTTGGCGGCCTGATAGCAGTCCAGATCCATACGCTGCAGGGTCATGGCTATCAGGGTGCGGATATCGGGTTCATCATCAATGATCAGGGCGGCAAATTTATTCATGCGGCGTGTCCGGCGGTCAGGCAGATTTCATGATTATGCGGAAACAGGTCCCGTTGGGTATCGGATGATACTGAATCTGCGCCTGATTGGCTTCACACAGTTCCCTGCACAGATACAGCCCCAGTCCTGTTCCGCTATGTTCGGTGGTGTAAAAGGGCTCAAACAGGTGCGCGCGCTGTTCTGCGGCAACACCATTGCCGTTATCAATAATGTCGAGCTGAATATTGTGCAGATCGTTAATGGTAACAATCATAATCAGCCGTGCGCGGTCACCGTTGGCCTGCAGCGCGTAACGCAGGCCGTTGGCGCAGAGATTATGCAGTACCTGCTGCAGCTGGTCGGGGTCGAATTTAATACGCGCGTCATCCGGACAATGGATGTTCAGCTGATAGGTCTTGTCCTGACTGAAGCTGCGGAACTGATTGGCAAAATGCTGCAGCCAGGGGCTGAGGCGCAGAACTTCCTGGGTGGGCAGATGACGGCGGGAAAGCTGCAGCACATCTTCAATCGTACGGTTAATACGCATGCACTGCTGCTCAATAATCCGGGTCAGCTGCTGCTCCGGCTCTTTCATGTCCGGAGTTTCTGCCAGTAGCTGGGCTGCCTGCCGCAGCGCACTCAGCGGATTCCGGATTTCATGGGCGATGGAGGCGGTCAGCCGCCCCAGGGAGGCCAGTTTGAAGTGCTGGGCTTCGGCCGAAATACGGGCCGCATTCTCCGCATAAATCAGGTAATCACCGGGTTCCGAACCATTCAGCTCCACCCGTTTGATAATCAGTTTCTCGTTCTTGCTTTCAAAGACCGTATCCGACGGCATGTTCATCAGCCGTTGCGGCAACGCTTTGCCTTCCTCAATGTTGAACCAGCGCAGGGCCTGGGTATTAAAAAACAGAATATCATCGTGGCGGTCACAGGCGATGATGCCATTGGGCAGGTCGAGCAGTGCCTGCTTACTGAAGCGTTGCAGACGGCGGATGCGGGTCGCCTGATCCGACGCCAGCGACAAGGCACTGTTGAGCCGCCGTGACAGGGTCTGGGTCACCCAGGCAAGAACAAAACAGAGCATGCCGTACAGGCCGGAATTCACCAGATACTGGGTGTCGTAATTATTGGGCCAGATATGCAGGGTGTAGAGCACTGCGATGGTGGTCCAGGCGGCCACGCCGTAGCCGAGAATGCCGGGCGCCAGCAGGTTGGCAATGGTCAGCGGAATCAGGATCAGACTGGAAAAGCCACCTTCGAGTCCGCCGGAAGACAGCATCAGCGCTGACAGCAGAGCGATTTCGATGAACATATAACTGGTGGCGATCTGGGTATCCGGACTGCGGTTAGCGATGACCGCAAAGATGGCCGCAACGATGATATAGAGGGAAGAGGCGGCGAGAAAAATAGCCGGATAATCACTGCCGACGATGACATTATCGCGGTCTGCCGAATCGACGATCATCAGCAACAGGGCAAGGAACAGTGAATAATAACTGTACAGACGCAGCAGCCGGTTTCCCTGTACGACCAGATCAGTGGATTTAAACCTGATAGCCAACGACGACTCCTGTTGCTGTGGCTGTAACGGCGGTGATTGCGCAGCGGCGCTATTTTTCTGACAATAGCGCATCGCTAACAGAGTACCCTGAGAGTATGTCGCAGTCACTTACCATTGCATTGGCGCAGGAAAATTTTCTCGTCGGTGACATCGACGGCAACGCCGCCATTATTGTGAACGCCGCCGCGCAGGCCGGAAAAAACGGCGCCCATCTGATTGTCTTCAGCGAGCTGGCACTGACCGGTTATCCGCCGGAAGATCTGCTGCTGCGTCCCAGTCTGCAGCCCCGTACCGAACAGGCGCTGGCGCGCATTGCAGCGGCCAGCCAGCACATTGCCATCGCCATCGGTTATCCGTGGCAGGACGGTTCACAGCTGCTGAACTGCGCCGGTATCTGGTATCAGGGCAAACAGATTGCCCATTACGCCAAGCAGCATCTGCCGAATTATCAGGTATTCGACGAGCAGCGTTATTTCCGTGCCGGCAGTGAGCCCTGTGTGGTTGACTTACTTGGTCATAAAGTGGCGCTGACGGTCTGTGAAGATGTCTGGCACCCGGGTCCGGTGGAGCAGGCGGCTGCGGCCGGTGCAGAGTTGATTCTTAACCTGAATGCCTCGCCGTTCCACACTGGTAAACAGGAAGAACGTCAGCAGCTGATGCAGCAGCATGCGCAGCGGCACGGGATTCCCCTGCTGTACGTCAATCAGGTTGGTGGCCAGGATGAGCTGGTGTTCGATGGCGCTTCGTTCGCGGTCTCGGCGTCCGGCGACACGGTGCTGCAGCTGCCGGCGTATGAACCGGCAGTGGCCTGTGTACAGCTGGATCAGGATGGCCTGCGGGCACTGTCCGACAGTGTGCCGGCGCATGAGGATGAGCTGGCCAGTCTGTATCAGGCTCTGGTTACCGGGGTGCGCGATTATGTGAACAAAAACCGCTTCAGGGGCGTGATTCTGGGCCTGTCCGGCGGGATTGATTCCGCCCTGACACTGGCGGTGGCGGTGGACGCTATCGGTGCTGAGCGGGTGAAAGCGGTGATGATGCCGTTTGCTTACACCTCAGATATGAGCAAGGAAGACGCTGCGGAGCAGGCACAGACCATGGGGGTTGCCTACCAGTCGATTTCGATTGAGCCCATGTACCGCGAATTTATGACTGCGCTGGCGCCGGAATTTGCCGGATTGCCGGTCGATACCACGGAAGAAAACCTGCAGTCACGCTGCCGTGGTGTGTTGCTGATGGCCATCTCCAATAAGACCGGTTATATGGTGCTGACCACGGGTAACAAGAGTGAAATGGCCGTGGGTTATGCCACCCTGTATGGCGATATGGCCGGCGGTTATGGCGCACTGAAAGATGTGTACAAAACCAAAGTGTTCGCGCTGGCGGAATACCGCAATACCATCGCTCCGGTGATTCCGCAGCGGGTGATCGACCGTCCGCCGTCGGCCGAGCTGGCACCGGATCAGGTCGATGAAGACAGCCTGCCACCTTATCCGGTGCTGGATGCCATTCTGGAAAGCTACATCGAAGACGATATGAGTGCGGAAGCCATTATCGCCGCGGGTTTTGCCCGTGACGATGTGATGCGCGTGCTGCGGCTGGTGGATGTCAATGAATACAAGCGCCGTCAGGCCCCGATCGGGGTACGGGTGACCCGTAAAGGCTTTGGCCGTGACCGGCGTTATCCGGTGACCAATGGCTGGAAAGCCGGTATCTGACCAGTGGTCAGGCAATAAAAAAGCCCGCATCAGCGGGCTTTTTTATTATTCAGCGGCGGAAACCGATGAGGTTTCGGTTTTATCCAGCAGGCCGAAGGTGATGATATTCCAGAAGGAGCGGCGGTCGACCACGGTCAGGCCGGAATCGGTAAATTCACCATCCTGCAGCTGTGGGTGATCCGGGTAGTTCAGCGTCAGCAGCGCCAGTGACTGGCTGGCCTCATCGTTCATCCCCAGCAGGCGGTAGGTTTCCACCAGAATGGCCAGGGCATCGGCCACGGCCGGTGTTTTCTGATAGTGCAGCAGCACGTCCTCACAGCGGTTGGCGGCTGCCAGATACGCATGGCGCTTCATATAATACTGGGCAACGCCGATCTCGTGTGTTGCCATACGTTCACGCAGATAGATCATGCGTGCCCGGGCATCGGCGGTATACGGGCTGTCAGGGAAGCGCTGCAGCAGTTCCGAGAAATAGTTGAAAGCGTCGTGCATGGGCGTCGGATCACGTTTGGCTACCGGCGTATCCATATAGCGTTCGGCAAAGGTGTAACTCATTTCGTAGGTCGCCAGACCACGCAGGTAATAGGCGTAATCGACCTGTTCATGCAGCGGGTGCAGGCGGATGAAACGTTCGGCGTTGGCCAGCACGTTCTCCAGATCTGACGTCTGGTAGTAGGCGTAAATCAGTTCCAGCTGTGCCTGTTCGGCATAACGGCCGAACGGATAGCGGGATTCGAGCTGGTTGAGGCGCTCAATGGCCACCATATAACTGTTGTTATCCAGCGATTCCTGCGCCTGCTCATAGTATTCACGCTCGGTGAGCTCCTGTGGTTTGTCGGGAGCGGAGGAGCATGCTGACAGTACAACGGAGAAAATAACCAGCAGCCAGCGGGTGTTCATGGAGTGTATTCCTGATTGTCGATATAATTTTGCCAGCGTATTAAAACACAGACCCTGCACAGCCCCAACCGGTGGCCGCAGCATAAGCAGGGTGCCTCACTCAGATACAGAGACTTTATGACCAGTCAGATTTCACAGAGGGCAGAAGTTCCCTTCGACATGGGAAACAAACGCCTTGATCAGGTGGCCGCCCAGCTGTTTCCCGATTATTCCCGTTCGCGTCTGCAGCAGTGGATCAAGGATGGCCAGCTGACCGTGGACGGTGAGGCCCGCCGCGCACGTGACAAACTGACCGGCGGCGAAACCCTGCAGATTGAAGCGGAGCTGACCGCCGAAGGTGACTGGCAGGCGGAAGCGATGCCGCTCGATATCGTCTATGAAGACGACCATATTCTGGTGATCAACAAACCAGCAGATCTGGTGGTGCATCCGGCCGCCGGTAATCCGGACGGTACCCTGCTCAACGGTCTGCTGCACCATTGTCCGCAGCTGGAAAATATCCCCCGGGCCGGCATTGTGCACCGGCTGGATAAAGACACCACCGGCCTGATGGTGGTGGCGAAGACCCTGCAGGCACAGAACAACCTGGTCGGGCAGCTGCAGGACCGCTCGATGGGGCGTGAATACGAAGCTGTGGTGCAGGGGCAGATGACCGGCGGCGGTAAAGTGGATGAACCGATCGGCCGGCATGGTACCCAGCGTACCAGAATGGCGGTGAATCCCATGGGTAAGGAAGCGGTCACTCACTACCGGGTGCTGAAGAAATTTCCGACCCACACGCATATCCGTCTGAAGCTGGAAACCGGCCGTACCCACCAGATCCGCGTGCATATGGCCCACATCGGCTATCCGCTGGTGGGGGATGCGACCTACGCACCGCGTACCCGTCTGACCAAGGGGATCGGCCCGGAACTGCGTGAAACCCTGCTGCACTTCGGTCGTCAGGCCCTGCATGCCCGTAAGCTGGGCCTGATTCACCCCGACAGTGGCGAGTGGATGGAATGGGAAGTGGAGCTGCCGGACGATTTTGTACAATTGCTGAAAGCACTGGAACGTGATGCCGAGCGCTGACTCGCTGCTGACTCCTGACTGGTCGCTGCCGCCGGCCGTTGAGGCGCGGATTACCCTGCGCCAGGGCGGCTGTTCACATCCCCCCTGGGACAGCAATAATCTGGCACTGCACGTCGGCGATAATCCGGCGGATGTGGCTGCCAACCGGGCGCAGCTGTTGCAGAACCTGCCCGGGGCCTCCGGTATCCAGTGGCTGGAGCAGGTGCATGGTACGGATGTGGTCGCAGCGGACTGCCGTGGCCGTGTGCCGCTGGCGGATGCTCAGTTCAGTCAGACGCCGGGACTGGTCTGCGCGGTGATGACGGCCGACTGCCTGCCGGTGCTGTTCTGTGCGGCCGATGGCTCGCAGGTGGCGGCGGCTCACGCGGGCTGGCGCGGACTGGCGGCCGGAGTGCTGCTGCAGACGCTGCAGACCTTCCCTGACCCGGCAAAGGTGCTTGTCTTTCTTGGTCCGGCCATCGGACCGGCGGCGTTTGAAGTCGGGCCCGAGGTCATGGGTGTCTTTGCTGAGGCGGGGGCAGACTGTTTCCGTCCGGGTGAGGGTGACCGCTGGTATGCCGATCTGTATGGCCTGGCGCGGCGGCAGCTGGAAGCCGCTGGTGTACATCATATCGCTGGTGGCGATGGGTGTACGTTCAGTGAGCCGGAGCGGTTCTTTTCTTACCGGCGGGATGGTCAGACCGGCCGCATGGCCAGCCTGATCTGGATCCGCATGGCCTGATCAGCGGCTTTTGTTCGAGAATTGCTGATTGCAGTAGTAATCAATCATCTCATCGGCTTTTTTGATTTCCGCAGCCCGCTGTTCATCGGTCAGAGGGCGGTAAACCCCGTCTTCCTGCTTGAAGCGGCGGCTGTAGTTGGTGGTGACCAGGCGCTTGTAGTCGCGGGCTTTTTTACAGCCGGCTTCGGCTTCTTCTCTGGTCAGGGAGGATTTGGTGGTCAGGACTTCTTCTTCCGCCGCAGC
This sequence comes from Pseudomonadota bacterium, assembly GCA_030145845.1. Lineage (GTDB taxonomy): Bacteria > Pseudomonadota > Gammaproteobacteria > Pseudomonadales > Oceanobacteraceae > Venatoribacter. The sequence goes on along the minus strand of JAIXHJ010000011.1, from coordinate 2,970 downwards.
CTCTTCCGGCTTGTCTGTTTTGAGCGGAATGCGGTAGGCCTCTGTGCCGGCAGCCGGTTGGGACACCTTCACATCGTATTCTTCTGCCTGTTTCTGCTGCTCAATATCACGTGGTGGCTGAGAGCCAAAATGGGTCTGACCATTGTCGTCGGTCCAGCGGTAAATCTTTTCGGCCGCCACCTGAGTGCTCAGGCTGAACAGCAGAATGGCAGCGAAGGATATGAGCGTTCTCATGGAATGGCATCCGTTGCGTTGGTGGGCTTATGCCGCACGTTATAAAAACCGCGTGATTTGTCAAGGATTTAACGGCTATTTCGGCTGGACATGGACGACCGAAATGCTAAAATTGCAGCCGCTTTTATCAGATGCCCGCATCCCACCCAATGTCCGTTCATCTGATAATAACAGCTGCGGGTCCGGTTATCTCCGGCCCGGTTCAGACTCGGCGTCCTCGACCAGGCAACGAGCATCTGATGAGTAACTACCAGTTAGTCATCCAGCCTGAGAGAGCCTGTGTTGTTTCCGGCTCTAACCGCATCGTTAATTTAATTACCCACGTTCCCCGTGGATTATGTGAAAGAGGATAGTACGGTGGAATTACTTTCCGGCGGAGAAATGCTGGTTCGTGCACTGCACGAAGCAGGCGTAGAGTACATCTATGGTTACCCGGGCGGCTCGCTGCTGCACGTGTACGATGCCCTGTATAAACAAAGCGCTGTGAAACACGTACTGGTCCGTCATGAGCAAGCTGCTGCTCACATGGCTGATGGCTACGCTCGTGCGACCGGTAAGCCGGGTGTGGTGATGGTGACTTCCGGTCCGGGTGCGACCAATACAGTTACCGGCATCGCAACAGCCTTTACAGATTCTATTCCTATGGTCGTTATCTCTGGTCAGGTAATGAGCCATCTGGTGGGCGACGACGCCTTCCAGGAAACCGATATGCTGGGTGTGTCACGGCCGATCGTGAAACACAGCTTCAGTGTGACCCGTCCGGAAGATATTCCGGAACTGGTGGCCAAGGCGTTTTACATTGCCAGCACCGGCCGTCCTGGTCCGGTGGTGATCGATATTCCGAAAGACATGACCATGCCGAATGAGCGCTACGAGTACGTTTACCCGAAAAAGGTAAAAATGCGTTCTTACACGCCACCACAGCGTGGCCACTCCGGTCAGATCAAAAAAGCGGTCGAGCTGCTGCTGAAAGCCAAGCGTCCGGTGGTGTATTCCGGTGGTGGTGTGATCATTGACGGCAGTTCAGACAAGCTGCGCGCGTTGGTGGACCGGCTGAATTTCCCCTGCACCAATACCCTGATGGGTCTGGGTGCGTATCCGGGAACCGGTGAGCGTTTTGTCGGTATGCTGGGCATGCATGGCGCCTATGAAGCGAACATGACCATGCATCATGCGGATGTGATTCTGGCGATTGGTGCCCGTTTTGACGACCGCGTGACCAACGCCACCAATAAGTTCTGCCCGGATGCGAAGATCGTTCATATTGATATTGATCCGTCGTCCATCTCCAAAACCATCATTGCCGACGTGCCGATTGTTGGTCCGGTCGGTAACGTACTGGATGAAATGATGGCGCTGCTGGACGAGAGTGATGAAACGCCGGACAGTGAAGCCCTGACAGCCTGGTGGAAACAGATCAATGAGTGGCGCCAGCGTCATGCCATGCGTTATGAGAAAAACGACAATGGTCTGATGAAACCGCAGGAAGTGATCGAAGCTATGTGGGAAGCCACCAGGGGCGACGCCTACATCACTTCTGACGTGGGTCAGCACCAGATGTTTGCTGCGCAGTACTACAAGTTTGATAAACCGAACCGCTGGATCAACTCCGGTGGTCTGGGCACCATGGGCTTCGGCTTCCCGGCGGCCATGGGTGTCAAAATGAACTTCCCGGATGAAATGGTCGTGTGCGTGACCGGTGAAGGCTCCATTCAGATGAATATTCAGGAGCTGTCCACCTGTCTGCAGTACGGTATTCCGGTGAAAATCCTGTGTCTGAACAACGGCTCGCTGGGCATGGTGCGTCAGTGGCAGGATATGAACTACGAAGGCCGTCACTCCAGCTCCTACATGGAATCCCTGCCGGACTTTATCAAGCTGGTGGAAGCCTATGGCCACGTCGGTATCCGGGTGACGGAACGCGATCAGCTGCCACAGGCACTGGAAGATACCTTCGGTAAATACAATGACCGTCTTGTGTTCCTCGACGTCGCCGTGGATGAACATGAGCACGTATATCCGATGCAGGTGCCGGCCGGCTCCATGCGCGATATGTGGCTGAGCAAGACGGAGCGGACCTGATCATGAGACACATTATTTCGATTCTGCTGGAAAACGAACCGGGTGCGCTGTCCCGTGTTGTGGGTCTGTTCGCCCAGCGTGGATATAACATTGAAACCCTGACCGTGGCACCGACCGAGGACAATACCCTGTCCCGTCTGACCATGACCACACACGGTGATGACCGTAAGATCGAACAGATCACCAAGCAGCTGAATAAGCTGATTGAAGTGGTGAAGCTGGTGGATCTGTCAGAAGGTGCGCATATCGAACGCGAACTGATGCTGATTAAAGTGAAGGCGGTGGGTGCCCAGCGTGCGGAAATCAAACGCACAGCGGATATCTTCCGTGGTCAGATTGTCGATGTGTCACCGAGCGTGTACACCATCCAGCTGACCGGAGCCAGCGATAAGCTGGAAGCCTTTATCGAAGCCATCGGTCCGGGCTGTGTGCTGGAAACCGTGCGTACCGGTGTGTCCGGTATTGCCCGCGGTGAAAAAATTCTGAGTCTCTGATTTCAGGAACGCCACAAAAAAGCCCTCCTAAGGAGTAATGCTGTTCACTTAAGCATTTGATGCACGAACGGGCTTTTAAGAAAATCCGGTATCAGAACCCTGATGCCGGATTTTTTTATGCATTTTCAACAGTCCCTGCTCGATCTGAGCGATCTGTTCA
>JAIXHJ010000010.1 GCA_030145845.1 Pseudomonadota bacterium | reverse complement strand
GTCAGGGCTTTCGGGATTGATTGTGAAGCGCCGTCCGCGACCTGCAACGCCACGGACGGTGAAGATCTCAAAAACCCGCTATCCGGTGGATAGAAATGCTGCTCCGCTTAAGTGAACAGCATTACGCCCGGAGGCGGCTTTTTCAGCTGTGCAAAGCGTTCAGACCAGGCTGCGCAGAATACTCTGCTTCAGCGCCCCATCCAGAATTTCTTCCAGATCCCCGGTCAGCGCCTGCAGACCATCCGTAAAGGCCAGGGTGTCATCGTCCTGTCTGGCCAGATGCTGGTCACTGATCAGCTGCTGGATCAGGGTACGGAACAGGGTTTTATCAAAAAATTCCGGCGCGTTGATGCCGTACAGAAGGCTGATGCGCTGAGCGAGCAGGGTACTCTGCTCTTCCAGTGCCTGAGCGGACAGGACGCCGCTGCCTTTGCGGCTGAGAATGCTCAGGGTCAGGAAATAACGCTGCAGTGTCTGCATAACGTTGTCGGATAACCCCTGCAGCATGGCAAATTCGTTGCTGCTGGCCGGGGTGGCATGGTAGCCCTGTTCACCGCTCAGCAGATAGCCGCGTCGGGTCAGTGCTTCCAGCCAGCGTTCAGTCTCTGCCAGCAGTGCGTTCTGATCCCAGCGCAGGAAAAGTTCGGCTTTAAGGTAAGGGTACAGGTGCGCCACTTTTTCTTTTACCTGCGCCAGCGTGTAACGCTGATTGTTCACAAACAGGCAGGCCAGCAGGGATGGCAGGGCCAGCAGGTGCAGCACATTGTTGCGGTAATAGGTAAGCGTCACGGCCTGGCGGTCGGTGGTCTGGATCAGGTCACCCAGCGGGTGTCTGCTGCGTGACACGACGTCCAGCTTTTCACCGTATTGCAGCCATTCCGCGCCGCTGCCCTCGGGCAGAGCGGTCAGGTCGCTGTAGGGATTCTCTGCCAGCAGATCACGGTACGCTTCCATCTGCGAGATCAGCTGCTGTTCTTCCATGGCCTGGCGCGGGGCTGACAGGATGCTCAGGGCAATCAGGTTAACCGGGTTCACCGAGGCGGCGTTATTGATGCCGGTAACCACTTCTTTGGCCAGCTGATCGACCACTACCGGTGCCCAGTCCGGACGGTATTCACAGGCTGAATAATCTTCTTCACGCCAGCCCGGGCGTTGCTGGTCGAGGAATTCCGTGAAATAAATCGGCTCACCGAAGGTCACGTTAACCTTACCGAAAGAGCGTTTGAGCGAACGCAGGGTACCGATGACACCAAACAGGCTTTCTTTCTTTTTCTTTTTGCCGCGCAGCTCACCGAGATAGCTGTTGGCCTCAAAGACTTTTTCATAACCGGTATAGACCGGCATAAACAGGATCGGTTTACGTGAGTCACGCAGGTAACTGCGCAGGGTCATGGCCAGCATGCCGGCACGCGGATTAAGTGTGCGTCCGGTCCGTGAACGGCCACCTTCGACAAAATATTCTGTGGCATAACCGCCGCTGAATACTGAGTGCAGGTATTCATCGAATACCGCAGCGTACAGTTTGTTGCCACGGAAAGTCCGGCGCATAAAGAAGGCGCCGCCACGGCGCAGAATGGGGCCGACCACCGGCATATTCAGGTTGATACCGGCCGCAATCTGCGGCAGCTGCAGACCGTGGTGATAGAGCACGTACGACAGCAGCAGGTAATCAATGTGGCTGCGGTGACAGGGCACATAAATAATCTCGTTGTCCTTGATCACCTCTTTCAGGTTTTCCATATTGTGCAGTGCGATGCCGTCGTAAATTTTATTCCACACCCAGGTCAGTACCACATCCAGAAAGCGGACGTTGGTGTAGGAAATATTGGAGGCAATTTCGTCGGCGTATTTCAGCGCCCGTTGCTGGGCTTTGGCTTTGGAAATCCCTTTTTCTGCGGCTTCTTCCTCGATGGCTTTCAGCACCAGCGGACGGTTGGGAATCTGATGCACCAGGGTGCGGCGGTGTGACAGATCCGGCCCCAGGACCGCAGCAGAAACCTGGCGGTTGTGAACACGCAGTACGCGCGAGACTTTACGCGCCAGCATGTCGGGGGATCTGACCCCGTCGGCCATTTCTTTCAGCGACAGCGGACGGCTGAAATGAACAAAGGTATTGCGGCCATTGAGTACGATGGCCATTAATTTGGCCAGACGGCCACCGATGGCGCCGGTACTCTGCAGCCAGATACGCAGGAAAGAGCCTTCTTTGGCCGGCGCCCGCCCCCAGAAAACCCGCACCGGAACAATCTGGATATCACGTTCGTCGTTTTCCATCAGCCACTGGCACTGCTTCACCAGCTGGGAGGCAACGACCGGCGTGCCCTGTTTGCGGTACATGCTGGCGCGGCGGTAAATGGCAAAATAGGGTTTGCCCGGCAGGCGCCCGGAGGCACGTTCCTGCTGCGGGCTGGTCCAGCCCAGATTGCTGGCCTCACGGTCGATCACCAGCTGCTCGGCATGGGATGGATAGAGCATGGCGTAAATAACCGGTTTATCCTTGTCCAGATTAAAGTCCCTGGCATCAGGGCCAATAATCTGAGTGCGGATCAGGCCGTACAGCCATTTCTGCTGCCAGCGGAAGAGGGTGGTGCGGATTTTTGTAATTAAACTCATAGTTGACTCAGGTGTTGCAGCGGCACGCTATGGATGCCGCGGAGTTTACCCCGCCTGCGGTTGTGATTAAACGGTTAAAGCGTGCTTCTGTGTACCCTGTCCGGATTGAAGCCGGCCCGGCGGCTGCATAAAGTAGGCAGCCGGAAACCAACGGCTGTTTTTACGGTCAATGGTCGTGGCCTGAACCGGGTTCAGGCTGTCCGCCTTGCAGCAAAGAATAAAAACCTGCCATGCGGCAGGGGAATCAGGGGAATCAAAATGATTGAAGTACAGCATCTGACGCAGCGGTTTGGTGACTTTACCGCCGTTGATGACCTTTCCTTTGACGTCCGCCCCGGTGAAGTACTGGGGTTTCTGGGGCCGAACGGAGCCGGTAAATCCACCACCATGAAAATGATTACCGGCTTCCTGCCGCCGACCTCGGGCAGAGTGCGTATTTTCGGTGAAGATATTGCCCGTCAGCCGGTGGCGGTAAAACAGCGCCTCGGTTACCTGCCGGAAGGTGCGCCGGCGTGGGGTGAGATGACAGTTCTGGGTTTCCTGCGTTTTATCGGTGCGGTGCGCGGGCTGAGCGGTAACGCCCTGAGTCAGCGCCTGCAGCAGGTGGTGGCGCAGACGGAACTGCAGGAGGTGCTGCGCCAGCCGGTGCATACGCTGTCAAAAGGTTTCCGCCGCCGTACCGGTCTGGCACAGGCGCTGCTGCATGATCCGGACATTCTGATTCTGGACGAGCCCACCGACGGACTCGACCCCAATCAGAAACAGCAGGTGCGGGATCTGATCAGCAATCTGGCGGAAGACAAGATTGTGATTATTTCCACCCATATCCTTGAGGAAGTATCGGCAGTCTGTTCGCGCGCCATGATCATCGCCCGCGGGCGTAAGGTGGCCGACTGTACTCCGGCCGAACTGGAGGCCAAGTCCCGCTACCATCAGGCCGTTGCCGTGCGTTTTCAGCAACCGGTACAGGCTGCGGCGGTATTCGCGGCACTGCCCGGTGTCACTGAAGTGGATGAAATGGAAAATGGCCGCAGTTATCTGCTGTTGCCGCAGCCGGGCGCCCGGCTCTATCACGACGTCAGTGAGGTGATCGACCGTCATGGCTGGCAGGTCGATACCCTGCATATTGAACGGGGCCGTCTCGATGATGTGTTCCGTCAGCTGACCGGAATCTGAGGAGTCGTTATGTCTGCATTGCTGAGTATCTGCAAACGTGAGTGGTCGGCGTATTTCTCCACTCCGGTTGCTTATGTGTTTGTTGTGATTTTTCTGATGATGGCTGCGGCCTTTACCTTTTATCTGGGTAACTTTTACGATCGCGGTCAGGCAGACCTGCTGCCATTCTTTAATTTTCATCCCTGGCTGTATCTGTTCTTTATGCCGGCTATTGCCATGGGGCTGTGGTCGCAGGAGCGTCAGCTGGGCACCATTGAACTGCTGCTGACCCTGCCGCTGACCCTGACCCAGGCGGTGCTGGGTAAATTTCTGGCGGCCTGGCTGTTTGCCGGTCTGGCCCTGCTGCTGACCTTTCCCCTGTGGCTGACGGTGAATTATCTCGGTAATCCCGATAACGGGGTGATTCTGGCCAGCTATCTGGGCAGCTGGCTGATGGCCGGCGCTTTTCTGGCGGTGGGCTCCTGCATGTCGGCGCTGAGCCGTAATCAGATCGTGGCCTTTATTCTGACGGTGCTGGTCTGCTTTATTCTGATGCTCAGTGGTTTCCCTATGGTGCTGGATGTCTTCCGTGGCTGGAGCAGTGAAGCGGTAACGGATTTTATTGCCGGGCTGAGTTTTATCAGTCATTTCCAGGCGTTGGCACGCGGCGTGGTGGATATCCGCGACGTGCTTTATTTCGTGCTGGTGATTGTGGTCTGGCTGACCGCCTGTATTCAGATTCTGACGGTTAAGAAAGCGCGCTGAGGAGAACCCGGATGAAAAATAAATCAGTAACCCTGCTGCTGCTTTTTACGGTATTTCTGCTGCTCGCCTGGGGAATCACCCGGCTTGGCAGTCAGGCACGTCTCGACCTGACGCAACAGCAGCTGTATACGCTGTCGCAGGGCACCCGCAATATCATCACTGCGCTGGATCACCCGGTGACGCTGGAGTTGTATTTCTCCGCCGGGGCCAGTGCGGATTTAAACCGTCTGCGGGCTTACGCGCAGCGGGTGGAAGAATTTCTGCACGAGTATGAAATGCTGTCCGCTGGCCGGCTGACGGTGCGGGTCATTGATCCGGAGCCGTTTTCAGAAGCGGAAGATCAGGCTGCAGCCTATGGACTGCAGGCGGTACCGGTCGGCAATGGTGACAGCCTGTATTTCGGTCTGGTGGCGAAAGCCGAGGTTGCCGACCGCGGTACGGCTGAACAGCAGCCGGCAGCAACACCGGCCGCGACGCGGGAAAATACCGCCACGCTGGCCTTCCTGCAGCCGGACCGCGAAGCCTTTCTGGAATATGACATTACTCAGCTGATCGATCAGGTACAGCAGACGGATCCGCCGGTGATTGGTCTGATCAGTGGTCTGGATGTCCGTGGCGGTTTTGATCCGCGCACTGGCCAGCCGTCGCCGGCGTGGATGTCGCTGGATCAGCTGGACGGGCCGTACGAGCTGCGCTCCATCGCGGCCAATACAGCGCAGATTGATGATGACGTCGATATCCTGATGCTGGTACAGCCGCCGGAAATGACGGACGCCACTTTGTATGCTATCGATCAGTTTGCCATGCGCGGTGGCCGTATCATGGCCTTTATTGATCCGCTGGCGGAAAACGCCCCTGCACCGGGCATGATGGGCATGGCCGATCAGGGGTCAGCGGACAGTCTGAACCGGCTGCTGAGTGCCTGGGGCGTACAGTGGGATTCTTCTCAGGTCGTGCTGGATGCCGCGCACGGTATTGTCGTCAGCCAAGGCCAGGGCCGTCCACCGGTACGCCATTTCGGCCTGCTGGCGCTGGATAAAGGCTCAATGCGCGACGGTGACGTGGTGACAGCACCGCTGGAGACGGTCAATGTCAGCAGCAGCGGCTATTTCACCGCGGCGGAGGATGCCACCACCGTGATAACGCCCTGGCTGATCAGCAGCACGGATTCTGCACTGACCGGGGCGCAGCGCATGCGCATGGGCGGCGATCTGATGGAGCTGCAGCGTGATTTTGTCCCTTCCGGCAAACAATATGCGCTGGCAGTCCGGGTCACTGGGTCTGCAGACAGTGCCTTTGCTGATGGCCCGCCGGCGGTGGAAGCGGGTGATGCCGCCGCTGCTGAGGCTGTGGCGCAGCGGCAGAGCACAGATCAGCTGGCCGTCACGCTGGTGGCTGATACCGATGTTCTGTCTGACCGGCTGTGGGTACAGGTGCAGAATTTCTTCGGCCAGCGGATCGCGTCCCCCTGGGCTGATAACGGCGCTCTGCTGGTGAATCTGGCGGATAACCTGAGTGGCAGTGCGGATCTGATCAGCCTGCGCGCGCGCGGACAGTACAGCCGTCCCTTTACCCGGGTGGATGAGATTCAGCGGCTTGCGGAACAGCGTTTTCTGGCGTCGGAGAAACGGCTGCAGCAGCAGTTGCAGGATACCGAACAGCAGTTGGCTGAACTGCAGCAGCAGCGCGACGAAGATGGTGGTGTGCTGACGCTGTCGGCGGAACAACAGCAGGCACTGGAGCGTTTCCGTCAGCAGAAAGTGGAAATCCGCAAAGAGTTGCGCAATGTGCAGCACGAACTGGACAAAGATATTGACGCGCTGGGCACGCGTCTCAAGGTGATCAATATTTTTGTTCTGCCGCTGCTGTTGACTCTGCTGCTGGGCGCTTTTGCCTGGTGGCGCCGCCGCACACAGCATCTGTAACCGCTGGCGCTGCCCGGAATCCCGCCGGACTCTGCGCGGGTCTTTCCGGGCCGCAGAACAAAGCCGCGAATGAAGAGAATGGCGGGTCTTTTTCTGAGTCGCCAATACCGCCATGCTGAGCGCCGGACCGGGCTCTGCCGGCATGGCGGGAAAGCTCCGGCCCGGTGGCGTCAGGCTGGCCTGGTGATTCAAGCGCTGCCGTCACCCGGCGTGGTCAGCGGGTTGTGCAAGGTTCCTCAGTAGTGCGGCGGAGGCGTTTCTTCCGAACTGTCCTTCACCACAGCATCGCCGGACTGCATCTGCTCCAGCCGCTGGTTCATCATCTGCATGGCCCGGCGGGCGAGTGAAAAATCCTGGGTCAGGCTGGCAAGCTGACTGTTCAGTGAATCAATGGTGTCTTCCATAAAGGCGACCCGCATTTCCAGTTCGTCAATGCGTTGCTGTGCCCCGGTGTCCGTACCGCCGCTGGCGGCAGGCGATTCGTCAGTATGGCTCATAGGCTGCTTTATACCCTCAGGCTATCGTGTTGATTTTTTTAATGAATTGGGCTTTCATAGCCCACTTGTTACGCGGCCGGAAAGGCCGTTTGTTATGGTTGAGCAGTGATAATAACGAGTGATGTGAGAGAAGGCATGGGTAAATTACTTTTAAGAAAAATTGTCGTGGCTGTGGTTTGTGCAGTGATTGTTCCGCTGCTGGTGGTTGCGGTGTTACCGGGGCTGGTTAAAGGTCTGCAACTGGCTGATGGCTCTGCGCTGACAGCGTCTGCGCTGATGTCTGCGCCGGGAGCAACCGGTTTTATTGTGCTGCTTGCGGTTCTGGGTTTTGCCGTCAGCTTCATTTCTGCCCAGCTGTCACCATCCCGCCGCCGCCGTTACCGCAGCAGTGGTACTGTGGTGGAGAGCGATGTGGAAGACGGCCGTGAGCGTGGTGTGGTGAAATGGTTTAACGTCAAAAAAGGTTTTGGCTTTATTACCTGGGATGAGGGCGAGGATGTGTTTGTTCATTTCCGCTCTATCCGTGGTCAGGGTCACCGTTCACTGACCGAGGGTCAGCGCGTTAAGTTTACCGTCGTCCGTGGCCAGAAAGGCCCTCAGGCGGAAGACGTATCGGCGATCCGCTGAGCAGTAAGCGCATAAAAAAAGCGGCATCAGCCGCTTTTTTTATGCCCGTCTGCCGGCTCAGGCCAGCAGGGATTTCAGCAGTCGTGGGTTGGACACCACAACATCAGCCGGTGCACGCAGACGTGGCTGACCGTTAACTTCTGACATCAGACAGCCGGCTTCAGCGGCAATCAGGCCGGCCGCGTTAAGCGCGTATTCGTCGACGTTGCTCAGCAGGGCACCCTGAAAACGGTCGGCCGCGACGTAACACACAGACAGGGCGTTGGAGCCGATGTTGCGCAGGTCGTAGGCGCGGGCCATCAGGCGCTGCAGGCGTTCACGCTGATCGAAGGCGGATTCATTGCTTCCCAGTGGCTGGGTGTAACCGACAATGGCGTCGCTCAGGCTGGCGGTGTTGCCGCAGCGGATACGGCGGTTGTTCAGCTGAGAGCCACGGCCACGGGACGCGGTGAATTCATCACCGTTCACGGGATTGACCACCACTGCATGCTCGGTTTTGCCGTTGATCAGGCAGCTGATGATGATGGCAAAAGAAGGAATGCCGACGCGGAAGTTGGAAACGTCATCGATAACACAGATCTGCCACAGCGGCTGGTTTTCCTGCTCACTGTTCTGACCGGTTTCGCGGCCCTGGAAGTTGTGCTCGGGTAAGGCTTTCTTCAATTCAAAGATGATGCCCTTTTCCAGACCGATGGTGCAGTCTGCCACAAATTTTGCTTTTTCCTGATCCGTACTCTGGTACGAATCAAAACGGTCCAGACGACGGACCAGGTCCTGGCCGGCATTACGCGCTGCGCGCAGAGCCAGATTCACCATGGGTTGCATAGGCATCTCTTGGTATTAAAGAACATTTTGGGGCGCGGGATTATATCAGCACCACTCTGGTTAGCAAGGGTGGTTTTGCGTTACACTTCGTGCCCATTTTTCGCCCCTCAGGCTTCTGTTACTGCCCATGCTAGATCAGATCAAAATCGTTATGGTTAATACCACCCACTCCGGCAACATCGGAGCGGCTGCCCGCGCCATGAAAAATATGGGCCTCAGCCGTCTTTGTCTGGTGGATCCCATTGCGGCGGTCGATGAAGAGGCTGTTCAGCGTTCATCCCGTGCCGAAGATATCCTGCATAACGTTGAGGTTGTGCCATCGCTGGAAGATGCGGTGGCTGACTGCGGGCTGGTCATCGGTACCAGTGCCCGCAGCCGGCATATTCCCTGGCCGCTGATGACGCCCCGCCAGGCTGCGGCCAAAGCCCGCGAAATGATTCCTGCCGGAAACCGTGTCGCCCTGGTGTTCGGCCGTGAATCCCGGGGGCTGACCAACGAAGAGCTGCATCTGTGTAATGCCCATGTGCATATTCCGACGGAAGAAAGCTTTTCCTCCCTGAATGTGGCCCAGGCCATTCAGGTATTGTGTTACGAGATGCGCCTGGCGCTGGTGACTGAAGCGGAAGAGGAAGGCGCCGGGCAGTGGGGCGTGGCCTGGGACTATCCGCTGGCAACCCACAAAGAACTGGATGGTCTGTTTCAGCATATGGAGAAAACCCTGATTGATATCGGTTTTCTTGACCCCAATACTCCGAAACAGCTGATTACCCGTCTGCGCCGTCTGTATCAGCGGGCGGCACCGGATAAGACCGAAGTGAACATTCTCCGCGGTATGCTGTCGGCAGCCCAGCGAAAAGCCGCCCAGGCAGCAGCGCAGAGTGACAACCAACCCCACCCGCAACAAGGGGAAGAACATTGAGTATCCGCCAACTGCGCGAAGACGTCGCCAGTGTCTTTGAACGGGACCCGGCAGCACGTAACACCTTTGAGGTGCTGACGACCTATCCCGGAGTGCATGCCATCCTCCATTACCGCCTGGCCAACTGGCTGTGGCGCCGCGGTATGAAATGGCTGGCACGGCTGTTGTCGACCTTCAGCCGCTGGATGACCGGCATTGAAATTCACCCTGGTGCGACCATCGGCCGGCGTTTTTTTATTGACCACGGCATGGGTGTGGTGATCGGTGAAACGGCTGAGATCGGTGACGACTGTACCCTGTATCACGGCGTGACGCTGGGCGGTACCACCTGGAATAAGGGGAAACGTCACCCCACGCTGAAGAATGGTGTGGTTGTGGGTGCCGGTGCCAAGGTGCTGGGCCCCATTATGGTTGGCGAAAACGCCCGTATCGGCTCCAACGCGGTGGTGACCAAGGAAGTGCCGGACGGCGTGACCGTGGTCGGTATTCCCGGGCGGATTGTGCGTAAGACCAGCGAGGAAACCGCTGAGGCCAGACGTAAAATCGCCGAAAAAATGGGCTTTGACGCCTATGGTGTGGCAGATGAGATGCCGGATCCGATTGCCCGCTCCATTCATAACCTGATGACGCATATGCATGCGGTCGACAATAAGATCGACACCATGTGCAAGGCGCTGGCGGAGATGGGCAACACCTCCTGCTCCGATGCCCTGCCACAGCTGGAACAGGAAACCTTTGTCAGTCTCAACGAGGTGTATGACGAGCTGAAAGGTGAACTGAAGGCGGTGGCGGCAGAAGCTGCCCGTGATGCGGCTCAGGCCGGAGAGGGTGAGGTGGCTGAACAAGAGAATGGTGACAATCATCGCGGCGGCTCAGCTTAAAGTTGACTGAAATAGTCGGATATCACCATAATAAGTGTTCAGACATTAAGAGGGGCTGTCGATGCGATTAACAACCAAGGGCCGCTATGCGGTGACCGCCATGCTGGATCTGGCGATTCATGCGCAGCATGGACCTGTCAGTCTTAATGACATTTCCGGCCGGCAGGGCATTTCCCTGTCGTATCTCGAACAGCTGTTTGCCAAGCTGCGCCGCAGTGGTCTGGTGCTCAGTGTGCGTGGTCCGGGTGGTGGTTACCGCCTGAGCCGTGAAGACAGCGAGATCAATGTTGCCGATATCGTTGATGCGGTGAATGAATCCATGGATGCCACGCGCTGCAACCGCCGCGGAGACTGTCAGGATGGCGAACCCTGCCTGACTCATCACCTGTGGCTGGATCTGAGTGATCAGATTCACGACTTCCTCAGCAACATCACCCTGGCCAGCCTGATTGAACGCAAGGAAATCCGCTCTATTGCTGAACGTCAGGACCAGAGTGCCGGTAACCGTATCGCCGCTCTGAACAGCAGTGAAGAAGAAACGGCCTGATCCGTTCTGTCAGCAGACTTGACCTCAGACGCCGGGCACGGACAATGCCCGGCGTTTGTGTTTTCCGCAATTGCCCCCATACAGAGGGCACCCGTACGAACAACTCACTGGTACTGCCATGAAAGCCCTGTATTTTGACTACGCCGCCACCACGCCCGTGGACCCGCGGGTTGCTGAGGTGATGACGGCCTGTCTCACTCTGGATGGCAACTTCGGTAATCCTGCTTCCCGTTCCCATCGTTATGGCTGGCAGGCGGAACAGGCGGTGGAGACCGGCCGCCGGCAGCTGGCAGACCTGTTAGGGGCCGACCCGCGTGAAATCGTCTGGACTTCCGGTGCCACTGAAAGCAATAACCTGGCGCTGAAAGGGTGCATTGAGGCCCTGCGCGAGGCAGATCCTGAGCGTCCGCTGCATATCATCACGTCGGCGATTGAACATAAGGCGATTCTTGATCCCTGCGCCTGGCTGAGTGCGCATTATCAGGTTGATGTCACGTATCTGCAGCCCGGCAGTGACGGGCTGATTCAGCCGCAGCAGGTCGCTGAAGCCCTGCGTGATGACACGGTACTGGTCAGTCTGATGGTGGTGAATAACGAGCTGGGCACGGTTACGGATATCGCTGCGGTTGCGGCGTTGCTGAACGATCATCCGGCCTGTCTGCATGTCGATGCTGCACAGGCGGTGGGCAAAATGCCGCTGGATGTGAATGCTCTGGGCGTGGATCTGCTGTCGGTCTCGGCGCATAAGTTTTATGGCCCGAAAGGTATTGGTGCCCTGTATGTACGGCGTGAGCCACAGCTGAAGCTGGCGGCGCAGATTCATGGCGGCGGTCATGAGCGTGGTATGCGTTCCGGGACTCTGGCGACCCACCAGATTGCCGGGCTGGGCGAGGCGGCCCGTATTGCAGCGGCGGAAATGGATGCCGAGAGTGAACGTATCCGGGCGCTGCGCGACCGCCTGTGGCTGGGGCTGCAGGGTATTGATGGCGTACAGCTGAACGGACATGCGCAGCAGCGCAGTGCCAATCACCTGAATGTCAGTTTCGCCGCCGTGGATGGCGAAATTCTGCTGGCTTCGCTGATGAAGGTGGCGGTGTCGTCCGGCTCCGCCTGTAATTCCGCGACGGTGGCACCGTCTTACGTGCTGAAAGCCATTGGCCTGAGCGATGAACTGGCCCATGCCGGTCTGCGTTTCAGCCTTGGCCGTTTCACCACGGAAGAGGATGTCGACGCCGCTGTTGCTGAGGTGACGCGGGTGGTAACCACCCTGCGTGGCTGAAGTAAGCGCTTTTTCACGAAAGCATCATAAACAGTGCCAAAAGTGCACTGGAACGCCCGGGATGCGTACACCTTTAACAAAAAGGTGCGTATAATCCGCGGGTTTTATTTTCTGTAAACCCTAAATTTATCTATTCTGGAGCTGAAAATGGCTGTTGAACGCACTTTGTCCATCATTAAACCGGATGCTGTGGCCAAAAATGTTATCGGTGAAATCCTGACCCGTTTCGAAAAAGCTGGCCTGCAAGTCGTTGCTGCGAAAATGATCAAACTGGACGACGAAAAAGCTGGCGGTTTCTACGCTGAGCACAAAGAGCGTCCTTTCTTCAAAGATCTGGTTGCTTTCATGACTTCCGGTCCTGTGGTTGTACAGGTTCTGGAAGGTGAAGACGCGATCGCCAAAAACCGCGAACTGATGGGTGCTACCAACCCGAAAGAAGCGGCTGCCGGTACCATCCGCGCTGACTTTGCTGAAAGCATCGATGCTAACGCTGTTCACGGTTCTGACTCTGCTGCATCAGCAGAACGTGAAGTGGCTTACTTCTTCTCTGCGGAAGAAATCTGCGCCCGTTAATGCTGGCGGAACTCAGGGGGCCGCTGGCCCTCTGAATGCTCCGGCAGACCTTTCTCCTTCAGGTAATGACTGATGTCTGATACGAACCAAAAGATCAATTTGCTGGGCCTGTCCCCGGCCAGAATGGAAGAATTCTTCGCCTCCATCGGCGAGAAGAAGTTCCGTGCGCAGCAGATGCTGAAATGGATCCATCAGTATGGCGAGTCTGACTTCAGCAAAATGACCAATATGAGCAAGGCTCTGCGGGAAAAAATGGCGGATGTCTGTGAAGTCCGTCTGCCGGAAGTGGTGTATGAAGATATCTCGGCCGATGGCACCCGTAAGTGGGTGATGCGCATGGACGGCGGCAGTGCGGTTGAGACGGTCTACATTCCGGAAAAAGACCGCGGCACCCTGTGTGTCAGTTCGCAGATCGGCTGTGCGCTGGACTGCAGTTTCTGCTCCACCGGTAAGCAGGGCTTTAACCGTGACCTGAGCGTGGCTGAAATTATCGGCCAGGTGTATGTGGCGGCCATGAGCTTTCATGCGCCGGGTGAACGCCGCGAACGTAAGATCACCAACGTGGTGATGATGGGTATGGGTGAACCCCTGCTCAACTTCGATAATGTTGTCGATGCCATGCACCTGATGATGGACGACAACGCCTATGGCCTGTCCAAACGCCGGGTGACCCTGAGTACCTCGGGTGTGGTCCCCATGATGGACAAACTGGGGGATGTAACCGATGTCTCCCTGGCGGTGTCACTGCACGCGCCGAATGACGAATTACGTAACCAGCTGGTACCGCTGAACAAAAAGTACCCGCTGAAGGAACTGATTGCGGCCACCAACCGCTATCTCGGCAAACTGCCGGACAAACGTAAAGCCACCATCGAATACACCATGATGGATGGTGTGAATGACAGCATGGAGTGTGCTGCTCAACTCTCTGACCTGCTGCAGCAGGTGCCGTGTAAGATCAACCTGATTCCGTTCAATCCGTTTCCGAATTCAGGTTACCGCCGGCCGAGCAATAACCGCGTGTACCGTTTCCGCGATTACCTCATCAGTCAGGGGCATGTTGTGACCATCCGTTCGACCCGCGGTGATGATATTGACGCCGCCTGTGGTCAGCTGGTGGGCCGGGTAGAAGACAAAACCCGCCGCAGTCAGCGTTATATTGACGCTGTGCAGGTGGAAGAACAGAAACCGGGGAAAATGTTATGAGCAGAAGTATGATGACGCAGCGCCTGACGGCGAAGATCCTGCTGCTGGTGATGAGTCTGGTGCTGGCGTCCTGTGTGACGGTGACTGAAAGCCGCTTCACCAAGAAAAAATCGCCGGAAAAAGCGGTTGAGAATTACACCAAGCTCGGCATCGCCTATCTGCAGAAAGGCCGGCCGGATCTGGCCCGGGCGCGTCTGAAAAAAGCGCTGGAAATTGATGATGGCTATGCCCCGGCGAACGATGCGATGGGACTGGTCTGGCAGAGTGAAGGCGAATACGATCTGGCCGAAGAACACTTCCGGCGGGCGCTGAGTGACGACTCGTCCTTTACCATGGCACGTCACCATCTGGGCCGCCTGTATACGCAGATGAAACAGTATGCGGATGCTGAGGATGTGTTAACCGAAGCAGCCAACGACCGCTATTATGACAACCGTCCGGGCGCTTATAACGACCTGGCGCTGAACTACTACCGCCAGTCCGACAGCGATAAAGCGATTAACGCTTACACCCAGACGCTGCGCATCGCCCCCTATAATGTGGATGCGCTGGTCAGTATCTCGACGCTGCTGTTTGAAGCCCAGCGTTATGAAGAATCGATGAAATACTTTGACCGTTTCGACCGCATGGTGGAGCGCAAGCAGAGCCAGCATTCATCCCAGAGCCTGTGGCTGGGAATCCGTCTGGCCACCATCCTGGGTAAAACCCAGCGTGCGATTGATCTGGCCGGTGAACTCAAACGACAGTTTCCGGACTCGGCGGAATACCGGATGTACCGGGAATCATTGCCCGGAGCCAATGGATGAGTATGCAATTCGACAGCCCCATCAAACGGCGTAAGAGCCGTAAAATCTGGGTCGGTGATGTGCCGGTCGGTGGTGATGCCCCGATTGCGGTACAGACCATGACCAATACCGAAACCTGTGACGTGGCCGCCACTGTGGCGCAGATTCAGCGGGCACAGGAGGCCGGCGCCGATATCGTACGCGTGTCGGTTCCTACCATGGACGCGGCGGAAGCCTTCGGTAACATCCGTCAGCAGGTCAGTGTGCCGCTGGTGGCGGACATTCACTTCGATTATAAAATCGCCCTGCGTGTTGCCGAACTGGGGGTCGATTGTCTGCGTATTAACCCGGGAAATATCGGCCGTGAAGACCGTGTCCGGGCGGTGGTGGATGCGGCGCGCGACAAAAATATTCCGATCCGCATCGGCGTGAATGCCGGTTCGCTGGAAAAGGATCTGCAGAAAAAATACGGTGAGCCGACCCCGGATGCGCTGGTGGAATCGGCCATGCGTCATATCGATATCCTCGACCGCCTGAATTTCCCGGATTTCAAACTCAGCCTGAAAGCCTCCGATATTTTTATGACGGTGGCGGCGTACAAAAAAATTGCCGATCAGATTGAGCAGCCGCTGCACCTGGGTATTACCGAAGCCGGTGGCCTGCGTGGCGGTACGGTGAAATCTTCCATCGGCCTTGGCCTGCTGTTGTGGGAAGGCATTGGTGACACCATCCGGGTGTCGCTGGCTGCAGACCCGGTGGAAGAAGTAAAGGTCGGCTGGGATATGCTGAAATCCCTCAGACTGCGCTCGCGCGGTATTAACTTTATCGCCTGCCCGAGCTGCTCCCGGCAGAACTTCGATGTCATCAAAACCATGAACGAGCTGGAAATGCGCGTCGATGATATCCGCACCGATATGAGTGTGGCGGTGATCGGCTGTGTGGTGAATGGCCCGGGTGAAGCCAAGGAAGTGGATCTGGGCCTGACCGGCGGTCAGCCGAATCTGGTGTATATCGACGGCAAACCGGCGGGCAAAGTCACCAACGACACCCTGGTGGATGATCTTGAACGCATGATCCGCGAACGCGCCGCCAACCTCGAAGAAGAACGTAAAAACATGATTGCCAGCGACGCCTGAGCAGACAGCGGAAAGAACAGAATTATGGCAAAAAAAATCCAGGCCATCCGTGGCATGAACGATATCCTGCCGGAGCAGAGCCCGGTATGGCAGTATCTGGAAGGCACAGTCAAAGAACTGCTGGCTTCTTACGGTTACGATGAAATCCGCATGCCCATCGTGGAACAGACGGCGCTGTTCAAACGCTCCATCGGTGAAGTCACCGATATTGTTGAAAAAGAAATGTATACCTTCGACGACCGTAATGGCGACAGCCTGACCCTGCGTCCCGAAGGTACTGCCAGCTGTGTGCGTGCCTGTGAAGAGCATGGCCTGCTGTACAACCAGACCCAGCGCCTGTGGTACACCGGCCCGATGTTCCGCCACGAGCGTCCGCAGAAAGGCCGCTACCGTCAGTTTTACCAGATCGGTGTGGAAACCTTCGGCATGCCAACCGCCGACATCGACGCTGAAGTCATCCTGATGACAGCACGACTGTGGAAAATGCTGGGCCTGACCGATCAGGTAACGCTGCAGCTGAATACCCTGGGCAGTAACGAAGCGCGGGCGCAATACCGTGATGCACTGGTGGAGTTTTTAGGCGCGCGTAAAGATCAGCTGGATGAAGACAGTCAGCGTCGTCTCGACACGAACCCGCTGCGCGTGCTCGACAGCAAAGACCCTGCGACTCAGGCACTGCTGGCGGATGCGCCGCAGTTGCATGAGTACCTGGATGACGAAAGCCGCGAACATTTCGATCTGCTGCGCAGTATCCTGGATGCTGCCGGCGTGCAATACGAAATCAACCAGCGTCTGGTGCGTGGTCTGGATTATTACTGCAAGACCGTGTTTGAGTGGGTAACCGATAAACTCGGCGCCCAGGGCACTGTCTGTGCCGGTGGCCGCTACGACGGTCTGGTGGAACAGCTGGGCGGCAAACCGACCCCGGCCGTTGGCTTTGCCATGGGCGTTGAGCGCCTGATTCTGCTGCTGGAAACGCTGGAACTGATTCCGCAGGAAGTACTCAATACTCTGGATGTGTATATCTGTCCGGTGGGCGAGGGCAGTGCACGCGCGGCGTTACTGCTGGCCGATCAGCTGCGCGATGAACACAGCTGGCTGCGGGTGCAGACGCACTGCGGTGGTGGCAGTTTCAAAAGCCAGATGAAAAAGGCCGACAAGAGCGGAGCCCGTATTGCGCTGCTGCTGGGCGAAGATGAAATCAACAATGGCACGGTCACCATCAAGGATCTGCGTGGTGAAGCGGGTCAGGAAACCGTTGCTGTCAGCGATGCCGGCGACTGGATTGCCAGAGAAATTTTTTAAAACACTGATGGGAATGTGAAAACATGACTGACATGCGTACAGAAGAAGAACAGGTAGAAGCGCTGAAAAAGTGGTGGGCAGAAAACGGTAAAAGCCTGCTGCTGGCGGTGGTGATTGTCGCCGGTGGCTGGTTTGGCTGGAACACTTACCAGGATCATCAGCAGACTACCGGTGAATCGGCTTCACTGCTGTACGGTCAGCTGGTGCAGAAAATTGCACAGCCTGCGGCGCAGCAGACTGATGCTGACAAGGCAGAAATGGAAGCCATGGCGACCCAGCTGAAAAGCGAATACGGCAGCAGCACTTACGGCCAGTTCGGTGCCCTGTTCCTGGCGCGCTTTGCCGCGGATGCCGGTGATTTCGATGCCGCCGCCAAAGAACTGCAGGGCGTGATTGCCATCGCGGAAGAGGGGCCGGTGAAATACACCGCTCAGGCCCGTCTGGCGAATGTCCTGATTCAGCAGCAGAAATACGATGACGCACTGGCACTGGTGAATACCGTACCGGACCCGGCCTACGCGCCACAGTTTGAAGAAGCAAAAGGCGATGCCCTGTTCCTGAAAGGCGATGCAGCGGCAGCCCGTGCGGCTTATCTGCGTGCTCAGGAAGCTGCCCAGAATCTGGGTCTGAATACTCAGCTGCTGCAGCGCAAGATCGATAATCTGGCTGCTTCTGCAACAGCTGAACAAGAGGACGCCTGATGCGTGCATGGCTGTTTCCTGCGCTGTTAACGGCTTTTCTGGCGGGCTGCGCCAGTCAGCCGGATAACGCCGCCGATACCGATGACAGCGGCCTGACCGATTTTGTCAGCTCGGCTGATATCGACGTTGAATGGCGCACGGTACTGGGCAATGGCCCGGGGGCAGCCTATGTGCGCCTGCAGCCGGCGGTCAACAACGGCGTGGTGTATGCTGCCGATACCAGCGGTAACGTTTATGCGCTGGATCTCGAAGACGGCAGTGAAGAGTGGAGCACGGATCTGGAACAGGCGGTAACTGCCGCGGTTACCTTTGATCGTGGCCAGCTGTTTGTCGCTACCCGTGACGGTTATCTGCACTGTCTGAACGCTGATGACGGCAGCAGTGTCTGGAGCACTCAGCTGACCAGTGAAGCCGTCGCACCGGTTGCCGCCGATTATGGCCGCGTCTTTGTACAGACCGTTGACGGCCGGGTATCCGCTTACGAGCGCAGTAATGGTCAGCAGGCCTGGTCGTATGAAAATGCCATGCCGGTCCTGAGCGTCCGTGGTACCGGTACGCCGCTGGTACTGGAGCAGTTTGTGGTGTCCGGCTTTGCCACCGGTAAAGTTCTGGCACTGGACAAAACCCTGGGGATTCCGCGCTGGGAAGTCCGTCTGGCCACACCGGAAGGCCGCTCTGAGCTGGAGCGTCTGGTGGATGTCGACGGTACCCCGCTATGGGATAACGGCGTCATTTATGCCGCCAGTTATCACGGTAAAGTGGCGGCCATCAGCCTCAACGGCGAAACCCGCTGGCAGGAAGACGGCTCGACCTATACCAGTCCGGCCATTGCACTGGGCAATATTTATCTGACGCTGGATGATGGTTCGGTAAAAGCCTATGACGTTGTCCGCGGCGCTGATGTGTGGACCCAGAAAGCCCTGCGTGACCGTCAGCCGGGGCAGATTGCCGCCTATGGCAGCTGGCTGGTGACGACCGATGCCGAAGGCTACCTGTATGTGCTGAATCAGGTCGATGGCGCGCTGGCCGGACGCAAGCTGATCCGCTCCAGACCGCTGCATATCAGCTATCCTAACCAGACGGAAGGCACCAACTGGCGTAAGATCCGCGGCCGCGATATGGGTATCCGCAGTCCGCTGGTGGCCACTGACGCCGGCGTACTGGTGTATACCAATGCCGGAGAGTTGCTGCTGGTTAATATCAGCCAGGACTGACGCTCCCGCCGGCTGAGACAGAGCGCCGCACATTGCGGCGTTTTCTGTATCCGGCATACTGAAAACAGAATTGAGTAAACTGCAGTCTGACTGCTGCGGTTTCGTTAACGAGGTTTCCTGAATATGGTTCCTGTTATTGCCCTGGTCGGGCGTCCGAATGTGGGTAAATCCACGCTGTTTAACCGTCTGACCAAAAGCCGTGATGCGCTGGTGGCAGAAATTGCCGGCCTGACCCGTGACCGTAAATACGGGGAAGGCAAGGTTGGCGATAAGCCGTTTATTGTCATCGACACTGGTGGTATTACCGGTGAAGAGGAAGGCATTGATGAGGCCATGGCCAGCCAGAGCTATCAGGCGATTCAGGAAGCCGATATCGTCTTCTTTATGGTCGACGTGGCGGCCGGTCTGACCAATGGCGACCGCATGATTGCCGAACATCTGCGCCGCAGTGGCAAAAGTGCCTATCTGGTGGCCAACAAAATCGACGGCAAAAACCCGGAAATGGTGCTCGGTGAGTTTTACGAACTGGGCATGGGTGAGCCGCTGGCGATTGCTGCGGCACACAACCGGGGTGTCACCGCGCTGGTTGAATACGTCATGGACGAACTGCCGCAGGATGACGACGATTATTTCCGCGAGCTGGAAGGCGAAGATGCCCCCACGCACGAAGAGCTGGATGTCAAAGGCATCAAGATCGCCGTGGTCGGGCGGCCGAATGTGGGTAAATCCACGCTGGTGAACCGTTTTCTCGGTGAAGACCGGGTGGTGGTGTATGACGAAGCGGGTACTACCCGTGACAGCATTTATATTCCTTACGAACGTCACGGTCAGGAATACACCCTGATTGATACGGCGGGCGTCCGCCGGCGCAAGAATATTTCTGAAGCAGCAGAAAAGTTTTCCATTATCAAAACCCTGCAGGCCATTCAGGACTGTAACGTCTGTATTCTGGTGCTGGATGCGCGTACCGGTATTGTTGAGCAGGATCTGCATATGCTCAGCTTTGTGCTCAACTCCGGCCGGGCACTGGTGATTGCCATCAACAAATGGGATGGCATGAGCAGCGAAGACAAAGAGTGGGTGAAAACCGAAATTGACCGCCGCTTTGACTTCCTGACCTTTGCCGATATGCACTTTATTTCCGCGCTGCACGGCACCGGTGTCGGTCACCTGTACGAGTCCGTGGATCAGGCTTATAACTCCGCCATGGCGAAGTGGCAGACCAATATGCTGACGCGGATTCTGGAAGATGCGGTGGCCAGTCATCAGCCACCGGTGGTGCGTAACCGCCGGCCAAAACTGCGCTATGCCCACCAGGGCGGTTCCAACCCGCCGATTATTGTTGTGCATGGCAATATGGCGAATGAACTGCCGGAAGACTATAAACGGTATCTGGCCAACACCTTCCGCCGTGTACTGGATATCCGTGGTACCCCGATCCGGATGGAATTCCGTCAGGGCGAAAACCCGTTCTCCGAGAAGAAAAAAGACATACGTCACTCCAGTAAAAAACGGGCAGAGGCGGTGGAGCGGACGGCGAATAAACGCAGAATCAAACAGGATAAAGCGCGTAAAAGTCTGCGCAAAAGCTACAAAAAACCGGGCTGATCCGGTTGTTATTCGGTGCAATAAAAAAGGAGCCATAGGCTCCTTTTTTATTGCCGGTGTGCCGCCGGATTAGTGCCCGTCACGACGTTGCGGGCGTACGGCGACACTGGCGCTCATACCGGCGACCAGATTAAAGTCTGGTGGAATACCGCTGCTGTCGAGACGGATGCGCACCGGAATACGCTGTGCCAGCCGTATCCAGCTGAAGGTCGGGGTAACGTCGGCCAGCATATTATTACTGGTGGCAGCAGCGCTGTCGGCAATACCGGAGGCAATGCTTTCCACTTCGCCGGCAATGGTCAGATCTCCGGCCATTAATTTAACTTCCGCCGGGTCACCAACATGGATGGACGGCAGTTTGGTTTCTTCAAAATAGCCGTAAACCCACACGCTGTTATCTTTCAGCAGGGCGAGACTGGGCACGCCGGCGGTAATGTAATCGCCTTCCTTAATATCGAGATTGGTGATGGTGCCGGCCGAGGCTGCCCTGACTGCGGCGCGCTGATAATTCAGTTCTGCCATCGCCAGCGTGGTTTCAGCCTGCTGAATGGCCGCTCTGGATTTGCTGACATTAGCGGCGGCCAGTTTGTTTTCTGCCTGCGCCTGATGCAGTTCGGCTTCGGCGGCAGTCGCCACCGCCCGGCTGTCGCGTACGGTTTCGGCTGAGACAACATCGTTCAGCCGGGCGCGGCGTTCCGCGCGTTCTTTTTCCATTTCATAACGGCTGTCACTGGCGTGGACTTTGGCCTCAGCCATGGCGGCGTTGGCCGCGGCGGCTTCGGCATCGGCCCGTGCCAGGGCAAGATCCGCCTGCGCTTTTTCCACCGCTTGGCGGTAGCGGTCACGGTCGACAATAAACAGCAGGTCGCCGGCGTTTACTTTCTGGTTATCGTGCACCGCGACCCGGGTTACCAGGCCGGAAACATCGGCTGAGACACGGACGATATCGGCGCGCACCCGGCCATCGCGGGTCCAGGGGGCGGTGGTGTAGTGCGACCAGGCCCAGTGAGCGGATACGGCGGCGGCAAGAACAATCAGGCCGGTGGCACCGGTGCGGATGAGGGAGGATTTATTCACAGTGATTAACCCAGTAACAGAACATAAGAAATACAGTAAATGCAGAGAAACATCGCCATGCGGAACAGCGACGGGTGCCATAACCAGGCATAGGCGCCACTGCGCAGCAGCAGGCGGTCAGTCACGGCGAATACCGGTAACAGCAGCAGCAGTAATAAAACGCCGCCGGGCAGATAAACACCGGAAAGTGAAAATTCAGTAGGCAACACGGGTCTCCTCAGACGGCTGAGCTGTCTGGCTGAGCTGTTCATCCAGCACGTCAGCCAGCAGATAAAGATGTTCACGTACGGAGTTGGCCGCCGCCTCTTCCGTGCCGTTGTCATTCAGGGCGAGTGCCAGACAGGTATTCAGGCGTGTATGTCCGCGGGCACTGATGCCTCCCGGCTGCCAGTGATCAGCAATGATCTGCACCACATCGGCAATAATCTGTTTCTGGCTGTTACTGGTGCCGGCGTCGTTCAGATCTTCGCGCAGGGCAGTGAGCACATAGCAGGTTTCCTGCACCAGCAGGGCATAGCGTAAAAAGGCCGCTGCCTGTTCACTGCCGGGCGGCAGCTGAGTGAGCATCTGCACACTGATATCGCGGTTGCGGCTTTCCAGATGTTCAGCCAGATGTGGGAGTGAGGCGGTGGCGGCGAGGCGCACGCTGTCGTCGAGAAAACCTTTGAAACGGCGCAGCTGACCATGGCTGCCATTTACGCCGGGAAACAGTAAAAAGCCACTGGCAGCCAGTGCCACACCGGTAATGGCCGCCAGCATTTCATTGAAGAAATACACATAATCGGTCGCGGGACTGTGGCCGATATTCAGTGCCACCATAAAGCCGAAATTCAGCGGGACGGCAAAACCGGCCCAGCCCGGGCGGGTCACGATATACAGCATAATCAGCAGAAACGGTGCGGTCCCTGTGACCAGCAGCGGGAAGGTCGTCAGTGACGGCAGAATGGAAAAGCACAGCAGGGCAAGGAAAGGCGCCACAGTATGCCCGGCGGCTGCCAGCCGGACTGCCGCCAGCGGGTTGGGCAGCGGCGCCAGCATCATGCTCAGGGCGACGACGATAAACATGCCGGTGGCACCTGAGGACCAGCCGCTGGCGATCCATAACAGACCGACGATAAAGGTAATCAGACTGGTCCTTGCCATGCTCAGCATGACCATAACCGGATCATAGGTACGGCTGAAACGGGTGGCCGGTATGCGCCTGCTGTTTTCGGCCGGACGGGCAAGCGCCAGCGTATGCAGGCAGCGGATCAGGGATTTCAGCATCTGCGTCAGCAGCGCAGCACCGGTATCGAACAGCGCTTGTTCGGCGGCCGGCAGCTGCTGACGCAGGACGGCTTTCTGCTGACCGATGGCTGCTGCAATCTGCTGCAGATCCGGCATCAGCAGGGCATGGTCACGGCTGTCGCTGTCCAGCCGGGCGGGCAGCGGCGCGCTGAGCTGGCGCAGCAGACTGTGCACCTGCGGAAACTGACCGGCACTGCGCTGCTGCAGGCGGTAAAAAGCCTGCAGCCGGGTGAGGGTCTGCATAAAATAGTGATTACTGCGTTTCAGCGGCCGGCTGATGCTGCTCAGCCAGGGGCCTTCAAAGACGGCATTATTCAGCAGATCTTCAAAGCCAATGGCTTTGCGCGAGCTTTCGGCGTGCAGTTCCGGCAGCGGTTTACCGGCCGCCGACAGAACATGCTGCACCTGCTCCAGCAGATACTGGCGGTTGCCCTGCGCCAGCGCCCTGACCTGAGCAGACAGCTGCACCGGGAACAGGCCATCAAAAACCAGAGTGGTCACTGCCAGGCCGAGCAGAACTTCGATAAAGCGGTGTACGGCAACCTCAAAAATAGCTTCCGGTGTATTGACCACCGGCAGCACAATCATGGCCACTGTGTAACCGCTGAGTACGAAGGTGTAGCCGCGGAAGCCTTTGAAAACCTGAGCCCCGGCTGCACACATACCACTCCACAGGGCAATGGCTGCCAGCATCAGTACCGGTTGCTGGGGAAAGGCCGCAACAATCATCACCGCAGCGCTGACACCCAGCAGAGTGCCGAGAATGCGGTAGAAACTTTTGGCCATGACCATGCCCGACTGGCTGTTCATCACCACCAGAACGGTCAGCATCGACATGCTGGGGGAGGGCAGTTCCAGCGCCATTGCCAGTCCCACTGCGAGATACATGGAGAGCATCGCCTTGGCGACAAACAGCCAGGCACCGCGTTCGCCGCGCATGGCATCGCGCACGCTCTGCAGCCAGGCGATGCCATTGCCACGCAGGCGGTGTGTCAGTTGTGCAGTGGTCATCAGCCCGGCTCGTTGTCCGTGGTGGCCAGCAGGGTTTTCAGCTGTTGTTCCAGTGCTGTGCACTGCTCGGTGCTGAACGGCGCGAAGATCCGCTGCAGCTGGGCACCGATTACCGGCAGCAGATGCTGCAGCAGGGCTTCGCCCTCACTGCTGATTTTCAGCAGCCAGACACGGCGGTCCTGCGCACTGATTTCGCGTAACAACAGATTTTTCTTCACCAGCTGATCCGTCAGGCGGGTGGTGTTGGAGGCCTTTTCCCCGGTGCGGGCGGCCAGCTGCGATACGCTGAGGCCTTCGCCGGAGGCATCCAGCATGGTCAGCACATTGTATTCGCTCAGGGTCAGACCGTACTGACGCAGCTGAAAGTTAGCTTTATCGGTCATCTGCCGGTCAACGGCGCGGATCAGGCGCACCAGACCGGCCTCGGCCCGGGTGAACCCCGGGTATTTGGCCGCGAAGGCATCCAGCTGTTCGTCGGTGGAGGAAAATAAAGACATGATATTCTACATAAGTGGTTATTACATTAGTGTAATAAATTGACGTGGCAGAAACCAGTCCTGACTGGCGGCAATGGCAGTTACAGCAGACGTGCGATCTGCTGACGTGCGTGTTTTGCTTCCGGCAGCCAGCCGGCCGCCATCCAGACATGAAACATGGCCGGGTATTCGTAGCTGCGGAGGCTGATCCCTGCCGCCAGTGCTTTCTGCCGCAGAGCGACGGCATCCGGGTAGAGAATATCCTTGCCACCGGCGAATACGCTCAGGCCGCGGATACCGTCCAGTGGGCCATACAAGGGGCTGATATGTGGGTGCGTCAGAGGCCGGCCGCGGGCGTACAGCGCAGCAGCGGCGGCGGTGCCGGCCGGCTCCAGCATGGGGTCGCTGGGGGCAATGTCAGCAACCGCCGGATCACCGCCCTGCAGATTCAGCCAGGGGGATAACAGAATCAGCTGTTGCGGCATTGGTTGGCCGGCCTGCTGCAGCTCCTGAGCCAGACGCAGCGCCAGTCCGGCGCCGGCAGAATCGCCCAGCAGTGTCAGGCTGTCGTGGCGGGCAGACGCTTGCCACACGGCGCGGACAAAGGTCTGTATCTGCTGCCAGTCCGCGGCCGGTGCCAGCGGATAATCCGGTACCAGAAACGTGGCGCCGCTGAGACGGGAAAGCTGCGCCAGCATGTCCCACTGGTAACGGATAATATTGCGCGTATAAGCGCCGCCATGCAGGTACAGTACCGGCTGAGCGGATGCTTTTGCTGCCGGTTTCAGAGTCCAGAAACGGCGTCCGCAGACGAGACTTTCTTCAACCTGACAGTGTCGGTGTACGGAACGCGGGATGGTCGCCGGGCGCTGAGGATAACGACCGCTCTGAACTTCCTGCAGCATCTGCTGACGGCGCCGGAGCAGGCGCAGGGCCAGCGCGGTGAAACGTGCCACCGGACTGGCGGGATGGGGATAGCGGTAGTGAAAGGGTGAGGTCATGGGCGTTATGCTTTTATTTTTCACTTTGTCCCAGCCTGCGGACGGGGTCAACTGCGAACTGCAATGGCATTCATCGTGAGGGCGAAAAAGATTCGCTGTCTGAACCGGCACCGGCCTTTAAAATGAGCGCCTTTCGGCCACTGATACCCCTGCGTGAAACTGATTTCTTTTGATGCCTGCCGGACTCTGGGAATAAACGGCATTTCCTACCTGAAGCCGGAATTACTGAATAATCACATCGATCAATTAATGGCGGCTGACGGTATTCTTTTTCCGCAGTACTGGCAGGTCAATACACTGCTGTACGGGCTGAAAAAACGTATTTTCCCCAGTGCTGCCAGTTACCATATTGGTCACGATAAAGTGGAAATGACGCGCTGCTTTCAGGCCATTGCTCCGGCCCATGTGCCCTGGACCATGATTGAGGCCAATACCCCGCTGGCTGCAGAACAGGTGTGGGACAGTATGCCATCTCCTTTTGTCGCTAAAATTCCGCGCAGCAGTATGGGCGAAGGCGTGTTTCTGATTGAAACCCTGGCCGACTGGAAACGTTATCTGCAACTGACGCCGGTGATTTACGCGCAGGAATATCTGCCGATTGACCGCGACCTGCGTATTGTCTGGGTCGGCAACGACATTGTCGGTGGCTACTGGCGTTTACAGGCGGAGCAGGGGTTTTATAACAACATCGCCCGTGGCGGTCAGGCGGAAAGCGGTATTCTGCCAGCGGAAGCCTGCGCACTGGTGGAGACACTGGCCCGCGGGCTGGGTATTGATCATGGCGGTTTTGATATCGCGATGGTCGGCCGCCATCCTTACGTGTTTGAATTTAACCGTATCTTCGGTAACCGCGGCACGGAAGGCCTGCAACAGAAAGTGGACGACACTATCCGCCTGTATCTGCAGAAAATCTGGGCCGGTGAAGGCCCGGATAATCCGCAGGAACCCGATTGGCGCGGACCCGGTTTTCCGCCTCCGGAGCTGCCGGAAGTGATCTGAATTATTTCCGGCAATCAGGTATTCAGCTGGTTAAGCTGGGCATCCAGTTTATCCAGTTCGGCGGCCACTTCCTCGCTGCTGAGGCTGGCCTCCTGTGCCAGCCGCGCCAGTGTCTGGGTTGCGTCACCAATGACCGTCAGGTTGCGGGTAATTTCATTGCTGGTGGAGCTCTGTTCTTCCGCCGCGGTGGCGACCTGGTTGATGTGGTCGGCAATATCGCCGATGGCCGTAACCACGGAAAACAGGGCATCATTCGCCTGACGGGTGGAATCCATCGCCCCAGTGGCGGTTTTATTGCCCTGTTCAATAATATCGACGGTGGTCTGTACTTCCTGCTGCAGACTGGAAATCAACGCATCAATTTCTGCGGTTGAATCGTGGGTCTTGGAGGCCAGCGTACGTACTTCATCGGCGACAACGGCAAAGCCACGACCCTGTTCACCGGCGCGGGCGGCCTCAATGGCGGCGTTCAGCGCCAGCAGGTTGGTCTGTTCAGCGACGCTGCGGATCACTTCCAGAATGCCGTTAATATCATCGGAGCGGGATGCCACACGGGTAATGGATTCGGTGGCGCTGCCCATGCTGGTGGTCAGCTGCTGCACACTGCTGGCGGCGCCGGACAGAATCTGCTGCGACTCATTAATGGTGGCGTGAATATCACGCGCTTTACCGGCGGCGTCGGAAGCAATGCGCGAGACTTCGTGCGCAGTGGCGGACATTTCCTGAGTGGCGGTGACCACGTTGTCCATTTCCTGCTGCTGCTGATCGGTATTTTCGCGGGTGGTCTGGCTGATGCGCTGATTATCGGCCGACATTTCGCGCACATTACTGCTCACCCCTTTCAGCGCATTAATCATATCGCGCAGTTTCTGCAGGAAACGGTTAAAGCCACCACTGAGCTCAATCAGTTCGGCGTGGGTATCGAGCTTCAGTGTGCGGGTCAGATCGCCATGACCGCCGGATAACTGCTCAACCTGATGATTCAGCTGCTGTAACGGACTGATAATGGAGCGGATCAGCAGCGCCATAATACCGAGGACAATAACGGCGATAACAACGGTCATAATCAGCTGCTGGCTGACAACACTGTTTTTGACATCGCGGATTAACTGCTGCTGTTCATTCAGTGATGCCAGAGCGACGGCGGCCGGCAGTTCAATCAGCAGTGACCACTGACTGCCGGATGCGGAAATAGGCAGTGGGCGGGCAACAAAAATGCTGTCGGCGGTTTCCAGCAGGCCGGAGTTGTCGTCCAGTGTCATCAGCTGATCACCAAGGTCAGGCAATGCTTCTTTTAATGGCCGGCCGGTCTGTTGCTGATAATGACTGGAGGCAACGATCAGACCGAGTTCGCTGAGCAGGGTGACCCTGGCTTCGCCCTGATATAAATCGGCACTGAGGCTTTCGGTCAGTTTCTGGAACACCGGCAGGTTAACGTCAACGCCGACAATGCCGCGGAAGCGGCCATCAATAACCACCGGCACCGTCAGGCTGGTCATCATTTCACTGTAACCTTCCTCAATTTCATACAGGTAAGGCTCCATCAGGCAGGGCTTTTTCGTATCCCGGCCACACAGATACCATTCCGATTCGCGCTGGCCGAATTCATTGACGCCATCCAGGTATTTCTCTTCCGGGTCTTCCACTTTCTGCTGCTCAAGGCGGCCATCGGCGGTGCGGATCCAGTAAATTTCCAGGGTGCCGGTGGCGGCCGGCGTGTGAATGTAGTCCTGACCTTTATATATTTCGTCCAGGCCGTCGTAACCATTGGGTTCAAACTGCGAGTAAATGGAACTGATATCGGTATTGGCGGCGAGAATATTGCCTTCCAGTTCACTCAGCTGGGTACGGGTGAGCAGACCTTTATTGCCGGTACCTATGCTGCCGCGGATCAGGGCAGCCAGAGACATGGGCACACGGTAGGCGGCATTGATGTAGCCGCGGATTTCTTCGCCGTAGGCATGTGCGCTGGTCTGTAAGCGGCTCACGGCGGCGCTGTGAAGGTTGTTTTCCGTCTGTTGAGACACCTGATCGCTGAGGCCGGTGATGCCCTGATAGGTTTTCCAGGTCAGGGCTACCGAGATGGCGATAATCATAATAACGGTGAGAGCAAAGAGCTTGCTCTTCAAGGGCAGGGAGTGCATCCGAAGCCTCCGGATTAAGTTCGGCTATGAAATCAGTATAGGAGCTGTCGGATGATCTGCTGAGAAAATGCAGCAGGCTTCCGTCTGTGGACGAAAGCCTGTGAGGGTCAGGTGTTGAGCTGATTCAGTTGTGCGTCCAGTTTATCCAGCTCAGCGGATACTTCTTCGCTGCTGAGGTTGGCTTCCTGTGCCAGCCGTGTCAGCCGCTGTGTTGCATCACCAATCACCGTCAGATTGCGGGTAATTTCATTGCTGGTGGAGCTCTGTTCTTCCGCCGCGGTGGCGACCTGGTTGATGTGGTCGGCAATATCACCGATCGCGGACACAACGGAATGCAGTGCATCATTCGCCTGACGGGTGGAATCCATTGCGCCGGTGGCAGTTTTATTACCCTGTTCAATAATATCGACGGTGGTCTGTACTTCCTGCTGCAGGCTGGAAATCAACGCATCAATTTCTGCGGTTGAATCGTGGGTCTTGGAGGCCAGCGTACGTACTTCATCGGCGACGACGGCAAAGCCACGGCCCTGTTCACCGGCGCGGGCGGCTTCAATGGCGGCGTTCAGCGCCAGCAGGTTGGTCTGTTCAGCGACGCTGCGGATCACTTCCAGAATGCCGTTAATATCATCGGAGCGGGATGCCACGCGGGAAATGGATTCGGTGACTGTGCCCATGCTGTTGGTCAGCTGCTGCACACTGCTGGCGGCGCCGGACAGAATCTGCTGCGACTCATTAATGGTGGCGTGAATATCACGCGCTTTACCGGCGGCGTCGGAAGCAATGCGCGAGACTTCGTGCGCAGTGGCGGACATTTCCTGGGTGGCGGTGACCACGTTGTCCATTTCCTGCTGCTGCTGGTCAGTATTTTCGCGGGTGGTCTGGCTGATGCGCTGATTATCGGCCGACATTTCGCGCACATTACTGCTCACCCCTTTCAGCGCATTAATCATATCGCGCAGTTTCTGCAGGAAAAGATTGAAGCCGCTGCTGAGTTCTATGAGTTCGGCGTGGGTATTCAGTTTCAGTGTCTGGGTCAGGTCGCCGTGGCTGCCGGATAATTGTCTGACTTCGGCATTGAGTTTCTGTAACGGGCTGACAATGGAGCGGATCAGCAGCGTCATAATCCCCAGTGCCACGGCTGCCAGAATGGCAGCAACAATCAGCTGCTGGCTGATGACGCCATTTTTAATGCCATTGATCAGTGCCTCCTGTTCCTGCAGTGCGGCCAGGGCCACCGAAGAGGGCAGTTCAATCAGTAATGACCATTCAGTTTCCGCCAGTTTGATGGGCAGGGCACGGGAAACAAAAATCAGTCCGTCTTTTTCCAGCAGTCCGCCATTATTATGCAGGCTGGTCAGCTGACGGCCATATTGTGGCAGCGCTTCTGCTAATGGCCGGCCGGCGAATTTCTGGTAATGGCTGGAAGCGACAATCAGACCACCGCGGCTGAGCAGGGTGACTTTGGCGGTGCCAGCGTAGAGTTTCTCACTCAGCTGTTCGGTGAGAACACGGAAAACCGGCAGGTTAACATCGATACCGGCCACGCCCATAAAACGGTTACCGGACAGCACGGGTACTGTCAGGCTGGTCATCATTTCGCTGTAGCCCTCGGTAATTTCGAACAGGTAAGGTTCGGCGACACAGGCTTTCTTCTGTTCCATCGGGCACAGATACCATTCGGCTTCACGCTGACCGAATTCATTGCGGTTATCACGGTATTTGATCTCCGCGCCATCGAGTTTATAGGAGGCTAATTTCCCGTCCTGTTCCCGTACCCAGTAGCTGGCCAGCGAGCCGTCATCCGCGATGGTGTGTTGTTCATCGCTGCCGCGGTAAAGATCGCGGTCACCATAGGCATCGGCTTCCAGCATGGCGTACACGGCACTGACATGCGGTGCCGATTCAATGGCGGAATGAATTTCATCGTGCAACTGATCGCGGCTGATTTTTTCGGCCGGATTCTTACTGATATTGCGTGCAACCATGGCCGCCAGCAGGGAGGGAATACGGAAGGCGGAATTAATATAACCGGTAACCTCTTCGCCATAGGCGTGAGCATTGGTCTGCAGGCGGGTGATCACCGCATCGTGCAGGTTGGCCTCAGTCTGTGCCGCGACTTCAGTGCTGAGTTCGGAAATACCGCGGTAGGTCTGCAGCGTCAGGGCCAGCGCAATGGCAATAATAACGGTAATGGTGACAGCGAAGAGTTTGGTTCTCAGGGGCAGGGAATTCATCACGAAAGTCCGTTCGACTTAACAACAATGAAATCAGTATAGAAGTCAGCTACCGGGCTAAAGATTTAAGTGATGATTCAATGATGATTGGCCGCTTTGGCATATCTCTGCCAAAGCGGCGCTGGCTCAGCGGCCTTTGAATTCCGCCGGACGGCGTTCGAGAAATGAGCGTACACCTTCCATGGCATCCTCACTCTTCAGCACCTTGCCCATGTCGCTGAACACGCAATTGAGCGCCGCGCGATCGCCCTGCAGGCGGGCGGTTTTGGAGGAAGTCAGCGCCGCGCGGACACCGAGTGGCGCCGCCGCGGCAATTTTCTCTGCCAGTTCGCGTGCGCGGCTGTGCAGGTTTTCCTGGTCACACAATTCAGTAATCATGCCCCAGTCATACGCCTGCTGACCGCTGAACTCATCACCGGTGAGCAGATAACGCTGCGCACGTGCCCAGCCGATTTCTTCCGGCAGGCGCACGGTGCCGCCACCACAGGGATAAATACCGCGCTTCACTTCCAGCTGGGCAAAACGGGTTGCAGCCGTGGCCAGGCGGATATCGGTATTGAGCAGCAGCTCCAGCCCGGAGGTATAACACAGCCCCTGGGCGGCAATGATCAGAGGCTTGGTCAGCAGGTCACCGCTGACACCGTAAGGGTCAAGGTGTTTTTCCGGCAGTTGCGGGGCTTCGCCACTGGCAAAAATCGGTGCCCATTTATCCAGTTCCAGGCCGGAAGTGAAGTGATCACCGTTGGCCTGAATAATTCCCACGCGCAGATCGTCTTCCGTCTGCAGGCGGTACAGTGCCTGCGCCAGCAGATAAAAACTGTCCGGGTCGAGGGCGTTCATTTTTTCCGGGCGGTTAAAGGTAATAGTCAGAATATGATCGCTGACGTCGGTGATTAATTTGTCTGTCATCTTTATTCTCCGCGGCAGAAGCCTGCTTAAAACCACTCGTTTTTCATATCGCTGCAGCTGCTGTCAAAATTCTGCAGCAGACGCGCCTGATGTTCGGTTTCCGGTAATTCCCAGCGGATAAAATAACGCGCCGCCTGAATTTTACCGGCCATAAATGCCTGATCTTCGGCAGACTCTGAGGCAGAAAATACCGCAATGGCTTTATCGGCCATTTCCAGCCACAGCCAGCCGATAATGGTTTTGCCCATCATGTCGAGGTACAGCGCAGAATTCGCCAGCGCTTCGCTGACTTTGCCGTTCTGCAGGGCGCCGCCGAGCAGCAGGGTGGTTTCCTGCACGGTTTTCAGGCGCGACTGGTATTCGCCGGCGAGGGCTGCCAGCGGCTCTTTCTGACTGGCCGATGCCAGCGTGGCATGAATGCGGGCCATCAGCAGTTTCAGTCCTTTGCCATTGTGCTGCCACAGTTTGCGGCCGAGCAGGTCCAGCGACTGGATACCATGAGTACCTTCGTGAATCGGGTTCAGGCGGTTGTCGCGGTAGCACTGTTCCACCGGATATTCACGGGTATAACCGGCGCCGCCCAGCACCTGAATGGCCAGGTCGTTGGCCCGCGGGCCGTAATAGGACGGGAAGGATTTCACCACCGGGGTCAGCAGGTCGAGCAGAATGCCACTGTCGGCATCGCCCCCGGCTTCCTGTTCATCCACCAGACGGGCGGCCAGCAGACACAGGGCGAGCGATCCTTCGACGTAGGATTTCTGGGCCAGCAGCATACGTCTGACGTCCGTGTGTTCAATAATATTCAGCGGTTTGCTGAACGGATCTTTTTCCGCCGGCGAGCGGCCCTGCGGGCGGTTGCGGGCGTAATCCAGTGATTCCAGATAGCCGCGGTAGCCGATCATGGCAGCACCGAGGCCCACGCCGATACGCGCCTCGTTCATCATCTTGAACATGTACATCAGGCCTTTACCGGCCTCGCCGATCAGATAACCGGTGCAGTTATTCTGTTCGCCGAAACTGAGCACGGTGGAGGTGGTGCCGCGGTAACCCATTTTGTGCAGCAGTCCGGCGAGCTGCACATCGTTACGTTCCGCCAGGGTGCCGTCGGCGTGGGTGATGAACTTCGGCACGATAAATAACGAAATACCTTTCACGCCTTTTTCCGCGCCTTCAATCCGCGCCAGTACCAGATGCACGATATTGTCAGTGATGTCCTGATCACCGCCGGAGATAAACATTTTCTGGCCCCTGATGCGGTAACTGCCATCATCCGCCGGCGTGGCTTTGGTGGTCAGGTCGCCGAGGGAAGAGCCGACATCCGGTTCGGTCAGCGCCATGGTGCCGGCGAAACGGCCACTGAACATGTGCGGCACAAAGGTGTTTTTCTGCTCATCACTGCCGAAGGCATGAATCACATTGGCGGCGGCACTGGTGAGGAAGGGGTAACCGGCGGTGGACGGGTTGGCCGACATAAAATAAGCGTTGGCGGCGGTGTTGATCAGCGCCGGCAGCTGCATCCCGCCATCATCAAAGCGGTGGCGGGCAGACAACAGCCCGCTGGCGGCGAAGTGCTGCCAGGCATCTTTGACTTCGGCAATGGTGGAAACGGTTTTGCCGTCGAACTGCGGCTCGTGTTCATCGGCTTTGGCGTTGTGCGGCTCGAAGTAGTCGGCCGCAATGCGCTCGCTGGTGGCCAGAATGCCGTCGAAGGTGGTGCGGTCGTGGTCCTGATAATGCGCCAGCGCCGTCAGTTTTTCTGCCCCGAATACCTCGTACAACAGGAATCCGAGATCTTTATTATTCATGAGGTGGGCCAAGGTGTTTCTCCGCAATTGACTCTTTTAACCAGTATCGGGCTTGTCATGCCGCAGGTTAATCGTCAATATAGCCACACTTAAAGCTGATTGTGACACTGACTAACCAGAATAAGAGGTGCCCTGTGGCGGATATGCTGAATGTAGTGATCGTGGGTTTCGATAAGGCGCTGTCGTCCGCCATGACCGGGGTCGCGGATCTGTTCGGTCTTGCGGGTGTGACCTGGAACCGGATTCAGGGGCAGGAGCCACAGCGGCTGTTCAATGTGCGTATTGCCAGTCCGGACGGTGAGCCGGTGAAGTGCATCAATGGTATTCAGCTGCTGGCGCACATGAGTTACGACCAGGTGGAGGATGTGGATGCCATCGTCATTCCCACCATCGGTGGCCCGGTGGAGGATGTGGTCGGCAATACACCTGAGCTGATGGCGCTGCTGCAGCGCGCTGATCAGGCCGGCTGGACCATTGCCGGTAACTGCACCGGTAATTTCCTGCTCGCCGAAGCCGGTATTCTGGACGGTAAGACCGCCACCACCCACTGGGGCTTCAGCGAACTGTTTGCCCGCCGCTATCCGCAGGTGGACCTGAAAGCGGATCAGCTGATCACCCGCGATGACAATATTTACTGCGCCGGCGGTGGGCTGGCCTGGTTCGATCTCGGCCTGCATATGATTGAACGCAGTTTCGGGTTTGAAACTGCCATTCAGACGGCCAAGGCATTTGTGATTGATTACCGCCGTGACAGCCAGCTGTCGTATTCGCTGATGCGGCTGGCCAAACCGCATAAGGATGATCTGGTCAAACAGGTGCAGGCATGGCTGGAAGAGCATTATGCGGAGGGCTTTACCGTCGATGAACTGGCGGAACGCTTCAGTGTTTCCAAGCGCACTCTGATCCGTCGTTTCAACGCTGCGCTGGATATGCCACCCAATACCTACGTGCAGTCGATCCGTATCGAAGCCGCGCAGAAATTACTGGAGGAAACCGAACGCACGGTGGACGTGGTGATGAATGATGTGGGCTACGAAGATGCCAGTTCCTTCCGCCGTCTGTTCCGCAAAAAAACCGGTCTGACGCCGACCGAATACCGCCGCCGTTTCAGCCGCCGCTTCTGATCGGGATCTGAGTAGCAGAGATCCGCAGGGCCGTAGTTAAGCAAAGTGTAAAGCTGGCGTGGATTGTCTTCTGGGGTAGTGCTTTTTCATTACAATACCTGTCATTTATGACAACCTGCAGACCCTCCCATGTTCCGTGCTCTGTTGTGCGCTCTGGTGCTGATGCTGGCCGGCCAGAGCTTTGCTGCTCTGGATACCAGCTGGCCCTATAAAACCACGGTCACCCTGACCAGTTCTGACGGCTCTTCCTATGTGCTGCTGACCTTTACGGCGGCCGACCTGTATGCGGATTACAGCTGGTCAGACAGTGGCGATGATCTGCGGGTGCTGGATTCCGATGACAGCACAGAACTGGGCTTTCATATCAAAAGCTGGGACAGCAGTGCGCAGACTGCCAGCGTCTGGGTCTATCTGCCGGATCTGAGTGCCGGGACGGCATACACCCTTTATCTCTATTACGGCAATGAGTCGGCAGCGGCGGTGACACAGATTGATGCGCCGGATGAGATGGAAAGCGGCATCCTGTTTCACAGCCGTTATAACACCAGTGATCCCGCCAGCAAGGCCCAGGCGATCAGCTATTTTGAAGCCTCGGATGACAGCACTGCCGGTTACGGCAGTGCACTGCTCGACGATTTTGTCAGCCAGTCGAATGAAAGCGTTATTACCGATGGCGCCAGCACAAATTTTATTCTCTATTCCTCCAGCATTTTCAGCGTGAGCACGGCCGGCACCTGGTATTTCCGCGCCGGTGTGGATTTCGGTCTCGGTGGGGGACTGTATATCGATGACATTGCCCTGGACGAGCAGTGGGATGACGATATGTGGTGGAATTCTGACTGGACCGATGACAGTCAGATTCTGGCCGGCAGTTATTCCCTTTCCGCCGGAGAGCACACTCTGCTGTTGCTGGGGGCGGAGGATTCCAACGGCGGTATCAT
Organism: Pseudomonadota bacterium; assembly: GCA_030145845.1. Taxonomy (GTDB): domain Bacteria; phylum Pseudomonadota; class Gammaproteobacteria; order Pseudomonadales; family Oceanobacteraceae; genus Venatoribacter. The sequence continues at coordinate 110,503 of JAIXHJ010000010.1, read as the reverse complement.
GACGCTGGAATTCAGCCGTGACGGCAGTACCTGGTACAGCTATTCCACCGATTATCTCGATATCGAATCCTACCCGGTCTATGACGGTGGTGATGACGGGCCGGACGTCAGTTACGGGTCTGCTGAAAATACCGAATTATCGGAGGGGGTGGATATCGTACTTGATATCAGCCCGGCCGAAAGTGCCGTCGAAGCCGGCTCAGCGGACAGCGTCACCCTGACCCTGACGGTCAGTAACTATGGCGAAGACAGTGCCACCGTGGTGTCCTGCCAGAGCGGCGGCTCCGGGCCATCCGGTCCGGGGGGCGGTAATCAGAGCAGCTGTAATTACCGTATCAGTGTCACCATGGATTATGTCGATGGCCTGACCTTCGCGACGCTATCCGGTACTGACTGGAGCTGTCAGGTCGCCAATAACCGTCAGTCGGTTACCTGTACGTATCAGCAGAGCAGCACCACCACGCTGGACAGCGCCGGAAGCCTGCCGGAGCTGAGCGTCGACGTCTCGGTGGATGATGCGCAGAGCGGCGATGAATACACCATTGCGGCGGACGTGGTTTATACCGCGGAAAATAATTTTGGCGGCAATAACAACAATAACGGTGAGTCCGATTCTGATAATAATTCAGCAACGGCGCTGATTTATGTGGTTGATTATATTCTGGCGGCCAGTGGTACCAGCTGCAGTGGGCAGGGCAGTCTGTCCGGGGGCGCATTATTTGCCGCGTTTTACGATACCAGCAGCAGCTGGACGGCATTTATCAATTCGGCCAGTGACTATGAGAGTTTTATCGATACGGTGGCCGTGTCCGCTAATCTTTACGGCCAGACCCTGGTCAGCAGTACCGATGCGGCGACTAACATTGCCATCAATAATCCGTTTCAGGATTTCGACAGTGATGATTACAAAACCTATTTTTATGCAGCCCTGAGCGGTTATCTCTATATCCCGTCTGACGGCCTGTACCGGCTGGGCATTGATGGTGATGATGATATTGAAGTCTGGCTGGACGACAGTGATGAGCCCCTGCTTTATATGTACGGTAATAATAAAGGCGGCAGTAATGACGGTGAGCCCTACAGCGCCAGCGATGTCGATGGTCAGACCATCACCGATAACAGCAGTGTGATCACCTGGCTGGAACGTGGCTATCATCCGCTGGCGTTCCATCATTACCAGCGCCTGCAGGACAGTGCCCGCTTTTTCTACATCGCCGAAGGCAGTGACGGCAGCTGGGGCAGTATCAGTTCTGCGCGCCTGTATCAGTGTGATGGCTACAGTGATCTGCAGCTGACGTCGGTGCCGGCGGTACAGTCCGATCCGGTGAATGACAGCGAAAATCCGAAAAATATTCCCGGTGCCATTGTCGATATGGCGGTGACGGCACAGAACAATGGCTCACTCAGCAGTGATTACAGCAGCAGTCTGACGGCTGCCAATACCGCGGTGGTACAGGCACTGGACGGTCACAGTGAACTGTATGTCGGCGGGCTGGCCGATGACGGTGGCCCGGTGACGTTCAGCGATGGCAGTGGTGACAGTGCCAGCGGTCTGAGTTACAGCTTCAGCAGCCTGGCTGCCACGGACGACAGTCTGGAATTCGACTGCAATGACAGTGGCACTTATGACTGTGACGAAACCACAATGGATATTGGCAGTGATGGCTATGCTGCCAATATCACCGCGTTCCGCATCCTGTTTACCGGCAGTCTGAAGCCCCGCAGCGGGGACCTGACGCCGCAGTTTGAATACCGTTACCGGGTGCGGGTGAACTGACGGGGAGCCTGCGCAATAAACCGTGCCTCAGGACGTTGCCGCAAGTTGTGGCTGCACATAATGACGCAGCCGCAGGGACATGATCAGCGTCGCGCATAATACCAGCAGCGAACCGCCGACAACCCCGCTCCAGCCTTCCCATTCCCAGAAAATATGCAGGTAGAAACCACCGCTGCTGGCACCAGTGTAATAAAACAGCAGATACAGAGAAGAGGCACTGGCGCGGGCACGCTGGGCATGATGGCTGACCCAGCTGCTGGCACTGGAATGGGCAAAGAAGAAACCGAAACTGTTGATAAACAGACCGGCAATAATAAACGTCAGCCCTGGCAGCAGCGTCACCAGCGAGCCGATCATCAGAATGACAATGCCCAGCGCCATGCATAGGGGCTGCGACAGATGCTGGGCCACCTTGCCGGAAATGGCCGAGCCAAAGGTGCCGGTGAGGTAAGTCAGGAAGAGCAGACCGAGCAGGCTGGGGGCCAGACTGTATGGTTCCGCCGACAGCACGAAGGTGACGTAGCTGTACTGGTTAACAAAAATAAAGAAGTTAAAGCCACCCACCAGATACGCCAGCAGCAGCGCCGGATTTTTCAGGTGACCGCCGAGATCGGCCAGCATCTGTTGCGGGTGCAGGCGCTGGGGCGTGAAATGCTGAGATTTCGGCAGCATCAGTGCGAAGATCACGCACAGCACAATGCTCATCGCGGCCATCACCATAAAGGCACTCTGCCAGCCGGCGAAATCCCCCATAAAACCCCCGATCAGGCGGCCGCCGATGCCGCCCAGGCTGTTGCCACTGATATAAAAACCAACCGCAACCAGCAGAGCCCGCTTCGTGAATTCGTCGCCCATATAGGCGATGGCAATGGCCGGCAGACCGCCCAGCAGCAACCCCTGAACAGCGCGCAGAATGAGCAGGGTATGGAAATCGGAAATGGTGCAGATCAGCAGAGTAACGACCGTTGCCCCGGCAATGGTGATAATCATAATCGGCCGCCGGCCAACGGCATCGGACAGCGGGCCGTAAATCAGCAGGGATACGCCCAGCATCAGGGTGGTGACGGTAAAACTCCAGCCAGCGGCCAGCGGCGATACGCCGAAGTCCTGAGCCAGCATAGGCAGCAGTGGCTGGGTAACATAAACATTGGCAAACACGGTAAAGGAGCCGAGGCACAGCGCCAGCGTCGCGCGCCAGAATGCCGGTGTGCGGGTTTCAATCATAGGAGTCAGAGCTAACAGCAGGGAATACAGGCAGAGTAGCAGTCACCGTGTGATCATTAAAATATATAGTTCTTATTATATGTATAAGAAGTTGTTATAGTTTGTTCTCTGCCCGTGACCGGAGTCTCTATGGATCTGCGTGCCCTGCGTTACTTTCTGGCGGTGGCCGACAATGGCAGTTTCACCGCTGCGGCCAACCGCCTGCATATTGCCCAGCCGGCGGTCAGTATGGCCATCCGCAAGCTGGAAGAAGAGCTGGAACTGACGCTCTTTCACCGTAATGAGCGCCACATCAGCCTGACGGATGAAGGTCAGACCCTGCTGCCCCATGCGCGCCAGATTCTGCAGGCGCTGGCCGATGCCGAGCTGGAAATGCGCGAGCTGCACGAGATGGCCCGCGGCGAGGTGCGTATCGGCATCCCCAGTATGCTGGGCTCCTATTACTTCCCGCCGATTCTGATGGCGTTCCGCCACCGCTACCCGCAGCTGCGCCTGTCCGTGGTGGAGGCCGGTACCCGCCAGCTGCAGAAAATGATCTACAGCGGCGAGATTGATATGGGCGTCATTGTCGCCGATACGCCGCCGGAAGATCTCGAATCACGCAGTTTTCTGCGCGATCAGATGATGGCCATCCTGCCGCAGGATCACCATCTGGCCGGCCAGCAGACGGTGCGCTTCCGTGATTTTTTTGCGGAAGATCTGGTGCTGTTCCGCAAAGGCTATTTCCACCGCGAGGTGATTGATCAGTTGTGCCGGGAACACGATTTCAGCCCGAAGATCTGTGTTGAAACCAACCTGCTGCCACTGACCAAGCAGATTGTGAAACATGGTTTCGGCATCACCACACTGCTGGAAATGGTGATTGCCGAAGACGCTGATCTGGTGGCGCTGCCGTTTGAACAGCCGGTATGGCTCGATCTGTCGGTGGCCTGGCGGCAGGGCGGATATCTGTCGCGGGCCAACCGCACCTTTGTGGACTTTTTGCTGGAACACAGTAATGCGCAGACATAAAGCGCGGCGGCTGATGTGAAAATGGCCATCCCGGGTCCATAATAAAGATTATGGATATGAATGAACCCCAACCCGTGCAGGCGGACCAGCTTGCCATGCGTGCCGTTATCCGCCAGCCGCTGCTGCGTTCGCTGGTGTTTGCCTTCGGCTGGCTGAGCGTGGCGCTGGGCGTAGCCGGTATTTTTCTGCCGGTGCTGCCGACCACCCCCTTTCTGTTGCTGGCGGCGGCCTGTTTTGTGCGGACTTCCCCCCGCTTTTACCGCTGGCTGGTGGAGCACCCGAAACTGGGCCGCTATGTGATTTATTATCTGGATGGCAAGGGCATGCCACTGAAGGCCAAGGTGTACACCCTGATCCTGATGTGGAGCACCATGATGCTGACGGCGTTTGTGCTGACCGACCGGCTGACGATTAAAATCCTGCTGCCATTGATTGGTCTGGGGGTCAGTATTTATATTCTGCGTTTACCGACACTGCTGCTCAGTGACGCCAAGGAAGCCCGCAGCGGCCACTGACGCTGTACGCGATAACAATAATAACGACTCTTTTCTGCGGCGCGGCCGCCGGATGATTGTATGCGCTCATCTTATTCCACCATCGCCGCCTGGCCTCTGGCGGTCGCCAGAACGTTAGCGGAAAACGGTTTCGATGCGCAGCGGTTTTTCGCTGCGGCCGGACTCGATCTCACGGAACTGGAACGCCAGCCCGACAGCCGGGTGCCCATTGAGGTAATGACCGGCCTGTGGCAGCAGCTGGAAGAAAAAACCGCTGACCCGGCGTTTGCCCTGCAGGTGGCTGCTCATGTACAGCCCATGCATTTCCGTGCCCTGGGTCTGCTGATGCTGAGCTGCAGCAATATGCAGCAGGTGATCGATAAAATGGGGCGCTACCATGCGCTGGTGTCGAATACGGTGAATATCCGTGTGGTGCATCAGGCCACCCGTACCGGTTTTGTGATTGATCCACTGGCCGGGGTCCCCATCAGTCCGCTGGCCGTGGACGGTTTTTTTGCCACCATCGTCACCTTTGCCCGCCAGCTGACCGGCCGTACCCGCATTCTTGATGAAGTCGAACTGCTGCGCAGTGAACCACCCGCTGGTGGCCAGCCCTGGACCCGGCTGATGCAGTGTCCGGTGCGCTTTGCGGCGGCCACCAATTGCCTGTGGTTCAGCCGTTCTGAACTGGCGGCCATGGCGTTGCCCGGTGATGAACAGATGGCGGCGGCCAATGAAGCACTGGTTGAGCAGTATCTGCATAAAATGAACGCGCTCAGCTGGTCGGAACGGGTCCGTAACAGCCTGCAGGCCATGCTGGAACAGGGCGAGCCGGGGCTGGCTGATATCGCGCAGGTTTTCAATCTCAGTGAACGGACGCTGCGCCGGTATCTGCAGCAGGAAAACACCAGCTACCGCCAGTTACTGGAGGAGGTACGGCGGGAAATGGCGCAGTACTGGCTGCGCCGGCCGCAGGAAACCATTACTTCGGTGGCCCTGCGGCTGGGGTTCAGTGACAGCAGTAATTTCAGCCGCGCGTTTCAGCGCTGGTTTCAGCAGACGCCCGGGCAGTTCCGCCGCGGGCGCTGAGTGCGGCGGCGATTATTCCGGCAGGACAATGGCAAAGGCCGGATCCGGCTGCTCAAACAGTGAGAAGAAACGGATCAGATCCAGTGTGCTGCCATCCACGCTGAGGTTATCGGAAAACAGCGTATCCTTAATGCCGGCTTCCCCGGTCAGCATGCTGACAAACAGGGGATGGGTCAGGTTGAGTGTGGCATCGGTGGCCGGCGTTTCATTCTCTGCCAGTGGCCGGTAATGCAGCACGGCATTTTCAATCCACAGCAGATAGTTCTGTTGCAGGTCGGTAAAGCGGATGGCAATACGCCAGTCTTTATCGGCAGCATCTTCGGCTTTCAGCCGCACCGACAGGGTATCAAAGAAGTTGCTGACCGGTGTCTGCAGGAAAATCTCTTTCATGGTTGCCAGGTTAATACCGCTGTCGGGTTTACCGTCACGCAGTTCCATTGCCCCGGTCAGATAAATATCGCGCCACGGCCCGGATTCCGCCTGATAACCCAGCTGGTCATAATTCCTGGCCAGTAATTCGCGGGCTTTGCCGTTGTCCGGCTGGGCAAAGACCAGATGATTGAGCAGCTCGGCACTCCAGCGGTAACGGCCATCGGCGAAAGCGGCGCTGGCTTTGCTGTACAGGGCGTCGGCACCCCCGGCAAGATCGACATAGCCTGCGGCACGGGCGGTGTCGGGCAGCGGATCAAGATGCGCCGGGTTGCCGTCATACCAGCCCATATAGGCCTGATAAACGGCACGGGCATTGTGCTTCAGCGTGCCGTAATAGCCGCGGCTGGAAAAAACCGTTGCCAGACTGGCGGGCATTTTCAGGTCTTCGGCAATTTCACCGGCGGTCATGCCCTGATTCATCCGGCGTACGGTCTGATCGTGAATGAATTTATAGGTGTCACGCTGTTGTTTCAGGAAGGTCTGAATATTTTCCTGTCCCCAGATTGGCCAGTGATGGCTGCCGAAATAAATATCGGCATCGGCAAACAGGCGCCGTGCTTCTTCGATATAAGCACTCCATTTCATGGCATCACGTACCTTGGCACCGCGTGGGGTATACAGGTTGTGCATATGCCGGGACATCACTTCTGCGCCACAGAAGGCCCGGTACTGCGGCAGATAAAACGTGAATTCCGCCGGTGCTTCGGATTCCGGCGTGTACTGGAAGCGGAAATCGACACCATCAATGGTCATTTCCTGCAGTGTATGATCCACCAGTTGGTTAGGCTGCAGAATACTGAATTCACCGAACGCCGGTGATTTTCCCAGTCCGGAGCCGACATGGCCCCAGATATCACGCGGCAGGTTTTTACCGTACATAAACATCGCCCGGCGGCTCATGGCATTACCGGCAATAATATTTTCGCTGGTGGCTTCTTCCATAAAACCCTGTGGTGCGATCACCGGAATATGGCGCTGATCAATTTCCTGTTGCGAAATAATCCCCAGTGCACCACCAAAGTGATCAAGATGCGGATGAGTGAAGAGTACCGCGCTGATGCCGGTTAACTGCGGATAACGCGGCTGCAGCTGCTGCATGGCAAAGCGGAAGGCGTTGGCTGCGGTTTCACGCGAGGTGAGCGGGTCGATCACAATCCAGCCGCTGTCACCTTTGATTAACGTCATATTGGCCAGATCAAAGCCACGCAGCTGATAAATGCCCGGCGTTACCTCAAACAGACCATGAATATTATTCAGCTTTGCCTGGCGCCATAAACTGGGATTGACGCTGTCCGGGGCCTCTCCCTGAATAAAGGCGTACTGAGTCATATCCCACACGCTCTGATCCGGGTTGCGTTCAGCGCTGACGCGTAATGGCTGCTGGCTGGCGATCAGCCCGCGGCGGGCATCGTTGAAATCCTGCTGGTCGGCTAACGGCAGCTGCTGTTGCAGCTGTTGATTGGCCGCGGTGGTATAGGCCGAAACTTTTTGTCCGTGGCTGTCAGGCGTGGTTGCTGCCGGGTTACAGCCGGTCAGCAGGGTCAGGCCGGCGAGGGAAAATAAAAGGGTTTTATGAGCGCTCATGGCGGCTCCTGTACTGATTATTGTTGTGCAGTCAGTGTAGGAGCCGCCGTGGCAGGAAACCGGTTCCCGGCGGACAGAAGACTGTCCGCTGAGGCCAGTGTGCTCAGGAATAACTGGTGTTGCGTGATACCCGGTAGGCTGACAGAGCCGGAATCAGGCCGGCAATCACACTCAGCACGAGGCTGATAAGGATCAGCCAGTGGGTGTGCTGCGGCCACCACTGCGGGCTGACCACCAGACTGAAATAATCGGCCAGCAGTGGCGCGGCCAGCGTCTGAGTGAGGCCGCTGATCAGCAGGGCCAGCAGCCAGCCCGAGGCTGTCAGTAACAGCACTTCCAGTTCCAGCAGGGTAAATACCGACAACGGATGGGCGCCGATCAGACGCAGCAGGCTGATTTCACGGCGACGGAAAGCCACGCTGACCTGCAGCATGGCGATTGTGCCCAGCAGGCCGGTAATCAGCATCAAAGCACTTAATACCTGCAGTATATTTTCGGCATTGGCCAGCAGTTGCCAGAATTCACTCAGTGCCACGCCAGGGATGACAGCGGTTAACGGTTCCTGATCCGGGGCATTGAGCAGCTCGCGTACCTGAAATGTCAGTGGCCGGGATTTCAGACCGACAAACACCGCTGAAACTTTGCCGGGGGCCGGCAGGTCGGCAAAGTGAATATGATCAATGGCAGCGGCGCTGTGTTCAGTATGTTCGTGTTCAGCAGCATCATGAGCGTGGTGATCAGGGTCTTCGTCATGCTCATCCATGCCGGCGTGATCATGCTCCCCGTGATCGTGTTCAGCAGCATCATGAGCGTGGTGGTCATGGTCTTCGTCATGATCATCCATGCTGGCGTGATCATGCTCCCCGTGATCGTGTTCAGCAGCATCATGAGCGTGGTGGTCAGGGTCTTCGTCATGCTCATCCATACTGGCATGATCATGCTCCTCGTGATCGTGTTCAGCAGCATCATGAGCGTGGTGATCATGGTCTTCGTCATGTTCATCCATACTGGCGTGATCATGATCATCGTCAGCCTGTTCATGCATGTCATGTCCGTGGTCATCTTCATGGTGATGAGCCAGCTGGTGCGCGTGCAGCCAGCTTTCGTTATGCACGGCTTCCAGCATGGCCAGATGTACATGCAGCGAGCGGTCAACCGGTGTACCGGTCGGCTTCAGGATGGCACTGACGCGGAACGGAATTTCTTTGTGTACGTGAAAGCTGGTGGCATGGGTGCCGTGGCTGAGAAATAATTCGTCACCAATGTGATAGCCCAGTTTACGGGCCACGGTGGCGCCGATAATCACGTCATTAACGTGAGTGAATGTCAGCCCGCCACCCGCCGAATTTTCCAGCGGATGCTTATTGCCATAGCGGAAATAGCGGAAGTAATCATCATTGGTGCCGAGCACCGCAAAACCGTGATGGGAATCGCCCAGCGCAATGGGAAAACTCCAGCTCAGTTGCGGCAGCTGCTGAATTTCCTGCCAGCGTCCGGCACTGACAGCCTGAGTCGGATTACCGAGACGGAACACAGAATACAGCAGTACCTGCAGCGGATGGCTGCGGGCACCGACAATCAGATCGGTGCCACTGACACTGGAGTTAAAACTGTTTTTTAATTCACTGCTCAGGCTGCGCGTCAGCAGCAGGGCAGACATACTCAGGCTGATCGCCAGTATAATCAGCAGGGCAGCGGTTTTACGCTGCAGCAGACTTTTGACAGCAAGACGGATCAGCATGCTTCAGCCTCCAGCGGCAGATTGCTTAAATCCAGCGTGTGACTGAACCAGGATTGCAGGCTGCGGTCATGACTGACCATAATCAGCGCCGCATTAAACTGTTTGATGGCTGACATCAGCAGGGTCATAAACGCCTGTTTATTATCGTCATCCAGAGCCGATGTTGGTTCATCGGCAATAATCAGTGACGGCCGGTGTACCAGGGCACGGGCGATGGCGGCACGCTGTTGCTGACCCAGGCTGAGTTCACTGACCGTCTGCTGCATCTGCCCGGCGAGATTCAGCTGGGTCAGCAGAGTCTGCTGCCACTGACGGTCATTTTTCTGGCCGGCGAAATGCTGCATCAGGCGCAGGTTTTCTTCCACGGTCAGGTAAGGCAACAGATTCAGTGTCTGGCTGATCACCCCCATGTAACGGCCGCGGAAGCGGTCGCGGGCGGAAGAACTCAGCGCTGACAGCGACTGCCCGCCGGCAATGATGTCGCCCTGATCAGGCAGCAGCAGGCCACTGATTAAATTGAGCAGGGTGGATTTACCACAGCCGGATGGACCGGTAATAAACAGCGTATCGCCGGCTGTCAGTGTCAGGGCGGGAATATTCAGCAGTGGCTGATCAGACCAGCCGAATGTAAGGTCGCGCACTGTAAGCGCCGGTTGTGTTGCCGTATTCATAAGCTGACCCAGGTGTTTAAACACAAACAGGTCACACGGAAGCGGTGTAAAAACCCTTTGCGCTCCGGACCCTTATGACAACGGCATCCGGCGGCGCGCTCAGGTTGTTACCGGGCCTCCGGTGCGGCCCTTATTTATCATCAGAATTTCCAGCGTGCACCGAGCTGAATATTGCGGCCCTGCAGCGGGGCATATTCTTTCAGATACGATACATGATTGCGTGCCAGTTCATCGGTGATGTTATTGACGGCCATACGCAGGCGGAGTTCATTGCTGGCCAGCATAATATCCCGGCTGAGGCTGGCATTCAGCATGCTGTAGCCATCGGTACTGGTTTCATTATCGCCGGTGTCATTCTGTTCGGCGACAAGGCGGCCTTCGACGCGTGCCTGCCACAGGTTTTTCGCCCAGTTAATAGCCACCAGAGCAGAGGCCGGGGCAATGCGCGGCAGGTTGTCGCCATTGGTCAGGCGGGCACGGACATAATCGGCATTCATATCCAGATGCCATGCGTCATTCAGATTATGCTGCCAGCTGATTTCACCACCGCTGAAGCGGGCGTCTTTCTGCTCGTGGCGGTACACGGTATTACCGTGGTACGGATCGGTGATGTCTTTGCGGTCGTTGTAAATATAATCGCGGTATTCGTAGTGGTAGACGGCAATACGGAAGCTGTCGCTGTCGTCCTGGTACAGCCAGTTCAGGTCGGCAGTGTAGGCGGTTTCAGTATCCAGATCCGGGTTATCCAGCTGGAAAGAGAAGGTGGCGTGATGGTCACCGTTCCAGAACAGTTCTTCGGCATCCGGCGCGCGCTGGGCGCGGGCAATGCTCAGACCCCAGCGCTGATATTCAGAAATCACCCAGGTTGCTGCGGCGGTCAGGGTGAGCGGGTTAAAGGTTTTATCGTCGTAATAACTTTCTTCCTGACGGTAATCAACGCTGATGGAATCAGGATCCGTTTCGATTGTGCGTTGATCAATACGGGCACCGAGTTCAATTGTGCCCTGTGACCAGTCACGCTGTTCCACCCAATAAACGCCGATGTCTGTCGTATCAGTCAACGGCATTGGCGTATCGTGTGCAAACAGATAACCACCGTATTCTGCGTTGATCAGACTATAACCGGCTTCGCCATCCCACGCTGTGTCACTGTAATCCGGAATACCATCACAGCCACTGTGATCGTGACACAATTCCAGATGTTGCAGGCTGGCCTGCAGACCGAAGCTGCCCTGCCAGCGGCCAAACGGCAGATGGCGCAGGGTGGTACGCAGCTGGGTGGTATCTTTTTCAAACAGACCAACGACCAGACCTTCGTCGGTTTCGTCGTGTTCGTAATCGGTGTAATTCAGTTCGGTACGCCATTCCTGCAGCCAGGAAGAGTTCTGTGGCAGCCAGGCGCCTTTCAGATCGTAGCGGGTCTGCTCCGGGCGGACGCGGTTATCTTCGTTATCTTCATTGGGCACGCCGTAATCGTATTCCAGCGTGGAAATGCCGGCACCGATGAAACCCTGACTGCTGGTACGGCTGATACCAAAGCTGCCACCGCTGCTTTCGGTATCGGTATTTTCCACTTCTTCGCCATCCGCTTCGTAATTGTCACTGCTGCGGGAAAAACCATCGAGGTGCAGCGCCCAGGCGCCATTGCCGGCATTGAGTTTTGCCTGTACATCCTGACTGTTGGCGTTGGAGCCGTAGCGGGCGCTGACTTCACCGTTGAGGCCGGACAGTGGCTGTTCATAAATACGCTGATCAATCAGATTAACGACACCACCGATGGCGCCGCCGCCATACAGCAGGGTGGCCGGGCCCTGAATCACTTCAACCTGTTCGGCGGCGCTGGCATCGGCCATGGGGGAATGGTCAGAACTCATGGCGGATACGTCGTTGCTGTCCATGCCGTCAAGCAGGATTTTCACCCGGCTGCCGCTCATGCCGCGCAGCACCGGGCGGCCGACACCGGGGCCGAAAGAGGCGTTGGCTATACCCGGCTGATCATCAAGCAGGGTGCCCAGGGTATCGCCCTGGTTTTCACTGATGGCATCGCTGTCCAGTACCGTCACCGGCTGGGCAACATCATAAACCGAGTCCTGACCGGCACTGCTGATCACCACGGTGTCCAGTTCAGTGGTATGGGCCAGCAGCAATGGGGAAGCAGAAAGCAGGGATACAGCAAGCGATAATTTTGTGCGCATGATAGGGATCCGGAGGTACAGCTTAAAACGACAAAAGGGGCACACACTGGTGGCCCCGTAAATTCTGTGGCGGCCGTGTGACAGAAGTCAGACGGCCGTCAGGGTAAAACTCAGTGTTCGTGAGCTTCACTTTCAATGGCGTGCATAAAAACGGCATCGTTGATATCGCCGATACCTGAGTCCAGTTCCACGCTGCTGTGCAGGTGGTAAGCTGCGCCATCGTGGGCATCAAACAGGTAGAGATAAGCGGCGCTTTCATCCACTACCGGGAAGCCGGCAGCCGCTGCAGTCATATGCAGATCATCACAGCTCAGCGTGGCTGCATCTGAGAATTTCAGTGCCACGGTGGTGACTTCTTCTGTTTCAGTATCCACGACATACAGGTTGGCATCATCGCTGAGGAAGGCAACGGCATCGCTGTCTTCGGTGGCGAAGGCCGCCGCGCAGATATTACCGCTGGCACCGTCGTCCGTGGCAATCGCGGTGACGTCTTCAACGACAATACTTTCCGTATCTTCGTCTTCGTACACGGTCAGTACAGAATCAGCGCTGTAGCCGACAATATCTTCACCATTGGTGATCCAGTTTTCCGGCCACTCGGTGGCTGTGGCCGGCAGTTGCAGGGTCGTGAATTCTGTGAAATCGCCTTCCATGCTCATGGCTTTTACGCCCTCGTACAGCCGAACAGGGTCATGTGTTCGCTTTCCACATGCCAGACCGGGCTGCTGCAGCTGGTGCTGACGGCTGTTGCCGAGTCTTCAGTGTAAACAACGGCATTATCACCGCTGAACACCAGCAGGGTTTTGCTGTCTTCGTCCAGTACCAGAGCCGGGTAAGATTGGGTAACGGCATCAAAGGTTTCGATATCAGCAGCGGTGACGGACTCGATATCATCAGCCGGGACCAGCTGGGTGGCACCATCCGCGAGAATGGCAAAATGCCCTTTGCTGGTCACGACTTTGCTGATCGTACCGCTTACAGTCAGATCAATGACATCGGCTTCTTCATGGTCATGTTCTTCTTCCTCAGCCGCCTCTTCTTCCTCTTCGGAATGCAGGCCGGAATGCACAAACTGCACGGAGGAACTGTTTACCACGGCAGCACTCAGACCGTTATCGGCGAGGACCAGCGAGGGTGATGCCAGTGCAGCACTGCCTGCCAGGGTTTCAAAGGCGGCTTCAGACTGGTCATAGACGGTCAGGGTCGTGGTGTCATCAGAAATCAGCAGACGACCGGTGTGCTCGTGTTCTTCTTCTTCACTGCTGCTGCTGGAGCTGCTGTCGCCGCCACAGGCGGTCAGAAACAGAGAGGCTGACGTTACCGCCAGATACATCAGAGAGCGGGATAATGAAGACTTCATCTTGAGTTCCTTATAATCTGTCTGAAGAGTGAATCAGACCGGCGCTGAGCCGTCCAAAATTGATATGTTATATTATAACCTGATGTAAGGGGAAGGCCTGCATGTGTGTTTTTTTTGAGCGCTCCATCCGTCAGCTGAGCCGTGCCAGCCTGTTGTTGCTGACGGTTGTTGTGGCCTCACTGGCTCAGGCGGGGGATTACCGTCTGGTGGAGTTTTCTGAGCTGCTGCCGGACGAAGATTATGCTGCCTTGTCCAATCCGCCGGCGGCGCTGGCGCAGATTGAAGAGGGCTCACTGGAAGATCAGGTGGCGTCTGCCGTGGGCCAGGCAGTGGAACTGGCCGGGCAGTATCAGGCGCAGGAAGAATGGCAGAAAGCGGAGCAGTCGCAGGCACAGAAAGAATGGGACCGGGCACTGAAGTCGACCAGTGTCCGGGCCGAATTTGACGGCCAGAAAGTACGTATCCCCGGCTTTATTGTGCCGCTGGAATTTGATGACCATCAGATCGTGACCGAATTCTTTCTGGTGCCGTATTACGGTGCCTGTATCCACCTGCCACCGCCGCCGCCGAACCAGATTATTCTGGTGCAGAGCAAAGGCGTGGAGATGGAAACCATCTACGACCCGTTCTGGGTTGAAGGCACGCTGCACACCGATCTCAGCAAAAATGATGTGGCGACGTCAGCCTACCGGCTGGAGCTGGAAAATATCGAACCCTACCGCGGCCCCTGAGGGCCGTCAGGCAAAATCCAGCGTCAGCATCAGCCGCCGCTCTCCGCCGCTGACCGCTGGTGAACGGTGCACCAGTCCACGGCCTTCATTACCTTCCCATTCCTCACCCTTCAGCAGAGCGATGTCGCCGGCCTGCAGATGCTGAATGGCGGCTGCAGAACGGCAGGGCTCGCCACCACCGCCTAACTGGCTGCGCTCGCAGTTATCTTCCGTCAGCCATTCTGTGCCGGCACCGGCCAGGGTCAGCAGCAGTCTGACCGGCACCCGGTCAACGTGAAAGCGTGGGCACATGGCCCGTTCAAGCCGCTCCAGACGCAGGCCGGTTTTCTCCAGATCAAACAGGGTACAGAAGGCGTCGGCAACCAGATAAACCGCATCCGCCAGGGCGCCGGCATGATCCACGGCCGGCAGGTCACGCAGTACCGCCTGACGGCACTGGTCCGGTGTGCCACTGAGGCGCAGTGCCGGGGTCTGTGGGCTGTCGAGCAGGGCATTGATTGCCTGATTCAGCGCCGCACTCTGAGGTAACAGTTGGCGGCCGATGACCAGATTGACGTCTTCTTCATAAATAAACGTCAGTACATTCCAGTGATCGCCACTGACTGCGCGGGCGGGTGCGGTTGTCGCAGCAGGCAGACTGAGTGCGCTGGCCATGACTTACCCCCAGGCCGGAAACGGATCGGGCAGGGTTTTCCAGTATTCCTGACCGGCGACTAATTCGTCTTCATTCAGCAGGCACTCATCCAGCTGGCGGCGGACATCGGCTTCATCCAGCCCCTGGCCGATAAACACCAGTTCCTGCCTCATGTCGCCAAACGGTTCGACCCACTTTTCCTTGATGTATGCGATGGATTCCTCATCCTCCGGCCAGCGTTCCTGCGGTACGGCTTTCCAGAACATGCCGGCAAAACCATGGTGGGCGATACCACCGGCCTGACTCCACTGACCGGCAAACTGCGGCCGGCTGGCGAGCCAGAAATAACCTTTGGAGCGGATCAGCTTGCCGGTCGGCCAGTCCTGATGCAGGAAGTCGTAAAACTTCTGCGGGTGAAACGGCCGGTGCGCACGGTAAGAGAAACTGCTGATGCCATACTCTTCCGTTTCCGGCGTGTGTTCGCCGCGCATTTCCTTCAGCCAGCCCGGTGCGGTGGCGGCCTGTTCAAAGTCAAAGCTGTTGGTGCCCAGCACCTTGTCCAGCGGCACATTACCTTTCACCATCGGGATAATTTCCGCGCGTGGGTTCAGGCTGCGGAGGATGGTTTCCACGCGCTGCAGATGGTCAGGGCTGACCAGGTCGGTCTTGCTGATCAGCAGCTTGTCGCAGAATTCAATCTGATCGATCAGCAGATCGGCGACGCTGCGTTCATCGTCTTCGCCAAGGGATTCGCCGGCTTCCTGCAGGGATTTGGCTTCGTCAAAATCCTTCAGGAAGTTCACGGCATCCACGACGGTGACCAGGGTATCCAGCCGTGCCAGATCGGACAGACTGACCCCGTTTTCATCGGCAAAGGTGAAGGTTTCTGCCACCGGCAGCGGCTCGGCGATACCGGTGCTTTCAATCACCAGATAATCAAAGCGGCCATTCGCCGCCAGCTGGCCGACTTCGATCAGCAGATCTTCACGCAGCGTGCAGCAGATACAGCCGTTGCTCATTTCAACCAGCTTTTCTTCACCGCGCTTCAGTTCGACTTCGTCCTGAACGAAGGAGGCATCAATGTTGACCTCACTCATATCGTTGACGATGACCGCCACTTTCAGATTATCGCGGTTGGTCAGGATGTGATTGAGCAGGGTGGTCTTACCGGCACCGAGGAAACCGGACAGGACAGTCACCGGCAGACGGGTATCGGATGTTGCTTGTGTCATGGTGGGTTGCTCTTGTCTCTCTCATGTTTGGCATTGTTATAACATAACATTCATATTGGCGGGAAGAGGACAGACGGCGGGCGCTGCTGATCTGAGCGGGAAACTGTCCCTGTGACAGCGCGGCAGGGCATGAACAAAGGCAGCAAAACCGGTATCCTCACGCCTGTGATGCATACTGACCAACGAGGTGATGATGAGCTGGCTGAAACGTCAGGCGGACTGGATACTGTTACTGCTGCTGGCAGGCATTTTTCTGGCCTTTCCACAGATTGATCTGACCGTCAGTGGCTGGTTCTATGATCCGGCCAGCGACAGCTGGCCACTGAATCATCACCCCATCAGTGATTCCATCTATGCGCTGTTCCGTTACGTGCCTTATGTGCTGCTGCCAGTGCTGCTGATTACCGTCGCGCTGACGTTTGTCCGTGGCGGAATCGATAAACGTCAGCGCCGGGTATGGGTGTTTCTGCTGGTGACACTGCTGGCTGGTCCCGGCATTCTGGTGCATAACGTGTTCAAGGAAACGTTCGACCGTGCGCGGCCGAAACAGGTGGAGGAATTTGGCGGTCACAGCGGCTTTACGCCGGCCTGGGTGATTTCAGACCGCTGCGCGAAGAAGAAATGTGCGTCGTTTGTCAGCGGCCACTCCGCCATGGGCTTCTGGCTGATGGCCTTTGCCTGGATTTTCCGCCGCCGCAGCTGGTTCTGGGCCGGCATCGTGGTGGGAAGCGTGGTCAGTGCGGTGCGTATCGTACAGGGCGGACACTTCCTCAGTGACACGATATTCGCCGGCTTTGTCTGTTATTTTGTTTACCGCGGCTTAAGCGCCTGGCTGCTGGGACACAGCCGGATCCGGGAATAAACAACCCCTCCCGGCGGGCAGCCTGAACGGTTGCCTGCTGTCGCTGCGTATTCCTGCTCAGCCGATTGCTGCTGCCAGTGTCTGCTGTCCGCGTTCGCTAAGGTCCTGCCGCAGCCGCCGGATATAGGCATGATATTCATCGGCAGTGCCACAGGTCTTCAGCATATCAGCCAGCCACTGGGCTTCTCTTTTGGTTGCCTGCAGGGCTTCTTTGATAAAGGACTGGCGGATTTCTTCACTTTTTCCCTGGCAGGCCCGCAGCATGTGATCATAGGTTTCCAGCAGTTGCGTATAATAGCTGCCAGCGGTTCCCATATACTGATAACAGATCCCCCACAGTGCGTTCTGCGCACAGTATTCCCAGACAAGCGTAAACAGCCGGCGGGCCAGTTGCGGGTCCTGTTCGGCGCTTTGCAGAAAGCGTTCAAACACTTCCTCAGGGCTGTTCAGATGGCCGGCGATGGCGGCATATTCGTGAAAGGTTTCATATGCCGGGGTGTGATCAAATGCCTCACGGGTGGTGTCTTTCAGTTGCTGCAGGGCGTCGAGGGCGGGCGGGTAAATCTCTCCCAGATCTGCCCATTCATTCAGGCAATACGATAAGCGGACACCATACAATGAGGGGCGGATCTCTGTCGCATGATGGTAAAACCATTGGTACTTTTCCAGCGCCTGCGGGTAGTCGGCAGCTGTCACGGCCGCCCGTGCCTGGCGGAGAATTTCCGCCGGATCTGTGCTCTCCATCGTCATATTACGCTCCCTCTCCCTGTAGTTACGACCGGTTTAGTCCTTCTTATACTGAATATTGGTGATAACTAAGTCAACGATGACGGCGTTATGTGAATGCCCCTGGCAGATGATTTTTCACGGACATAAAAAAAGCCCTGAGCATGACTGCTCAGGGCTTTTTTTATGACGCTTACCGGATTCAGATAGCGACGATGTTCTCAGCCTGAGGACCTTTCTGGCCCTGAGTTACGGTGAACTCAACCTGTTGGCCTTCCTGCAGGGTTTTAAAGCCATTGCTGACGATGGCACTGAAATGAGCGAATACATCCGGACCACCGGAAGACTGTTCAATAAAACCGAAACCTTTTGTTTCGTTGAACCATTTAACGGTGCCTTTTACTGTGTTAGACATAATAATATCCTGAATTTTAAATATAAGATGGTCTTCAGAGAGACCTGAATTGCATGAAATAAGGACTGAAATTTAAAGCTGCAGGACGTGGTGTTACGAGTAAGACAACGAAATGTAGATTTGAAAAACGGAGACTTCTTTCTAGCTGGGGTCACCATACGTGGCTTTTACTGGTCCGTCCAGCGTTATCTGACCGCTGGTGCAATATTATCTGAGTTAATGCATTTGCCGACAAAGCCTGCCCGGGCTGAACAGCGTGGGCAGGCTCTGCAGTTTTTTACTGTTGTGCAGAAGCTGCATCGCGCTCCACTTCCCGCAGCAACAGCGTGCGGATCAGCTCGGTAACCCGTGCCGGTTTGCCGGCCTGGCGGCAGTATTCAATAACGGGGCCGCAGATATCGTCGGTTTCCATGGTGCGGCCGTGTTCACGGTCGACCTGCATGGAGGTTTTGATGGCATCAAAGTGGCAGATCACATCGAACATTTCACGCACGTCGCTGTCGTGGATATTCACGCCGGCGGCGCGGGCGGCGCGGCCACCTTCCATCATCATGGTATAGACGTTCTGGCGCAGCACCGGATCGGAGGTGACGGCACGGGTATCCATCAATGTCAGTGCGGTCAGCGGGTTAACGCCATTATTCAGAATCAGTTTGCGCCACAGGGCGTATTCAACGTCATCGCACAGGGTGTTGGGGATATGTGCGTCATGCAGCAGAGCCGCTAACTGCTGCAGCCAGGGTTGCAGTGACGGATTGTCCTGCACATTCGGCCAGGCGCCGAAATCCACATGGGCTTCACCGGTGGCCTGTACCACGCCGGGGGCGGTGATATGCGCACCAATGCGGATGCCGAGACCGCCGATGGTACGCTGACGGCCAACGGTTTCAGCAATAATGGCCTCGTTGGTCACGCCGTTCTGCAATGACATCACCGGTGTGCTGCCCTGCTTCAGCCAGCTGTGTAACTCTTCCATCATTGCCCGGGTGGCGGTGCTTTTGGCGGCGATAATCAACAGATCAAAGTCATCGCAGTCATGGTTCTGCATCAGCCCGGAGGTATCCGTGGCCGGCAGAGGTGCCTGGTATTCCAGCTCCGGGTGAGTCAGGGAAAGACCTTTCTGTTGCAGGGCCTGCAGGTGCTCACCGCGGGCAATGGCGAGCACAGAGTGGCCGGCGTTGATTAAGCGGGCGGCGTAATAACAGCCGATACCGCCGGCACCAAGGATGGCGAATTTCATGATTGTATCCGGAATACGGGAAGGAAAGAGGGCATTTTACCACCATCGGGGCGGGGGCATAAAATTGGGAGTCAGTGTTCTGTCAGCAGAAAAAATGCATCGGTGTTCTGGCACAGACCGTCAGCCATTATTGACCCGGCAGTAACAATACAGAAAATGCTGCGGGCTGCCGTTGGGTGTGAGGTGGGTTTCATGTTCGTGGCCGAGCAGGCGGAACGGGGTTCCGAATTCCTGATGCAGGGAACCGGCGTCGTAACGGCATACAGACAGACCGCTGCATTTTTCCGGACCGTCCGTGGCAAAGGTCGACATAATGACATGCCCGCCGGGCTTCACGGCATTCAGTACGGTTCTGACATAGGCGTGGCGATCTGCGGCATCATTAAGAAAGTGAAATACGGCACGGTCATGCCAGATATCAATGGAATGGCGTGGCGGATGAAAACGGGTGATGTCCTGTGCCAGCCAGTTGACCCGGGCGGCTCTGTCCTGCAGACGCTGCTGTGCCACGCGCAGGGCCGCAGCAGAAATATCCAGCACCGACAGATGGCGGTAACCGCTGAGCAACAGATCATCGACCAGTGTCGATGCACCGCCACCGATGTCCATAATATGGGCATCGGGGCCGGGAGCGTAACGGCGGATCAGATTCAGGGAGCGTTCGGAGTGTTCCTGAAACCAGCTGACGGAATCCCAGCTTCTGTTTTCATAAACCTGTTCCCAGTGCTCTTTGTTGTTCATTTCTGATTATCTCCGGCAGGGTTGCCGCAACATTGTCGGTCTTTGCCACCAATGTCTGCTGCGGCCAGGGTAAAAGGTGGCAGAGAAAACAGAAATGCAAAAAATAAGCCCCGCAGAGCGGGGCTTATTCAGAGTGCTGAGCCGGTGTTTATTCGGCCTGAATGCCGACGATCAGCCAGGGCGCACCGTCTTTGCTCAGATCGCGCTGCAGGTGCCAGATGTCGTATACACCGTCTTCGGATTTTTCCAGTTCATCGCGGACCAGACCGCGGAACAGGACGCTGATTTCTGCGACTTCTGTGGTGCGGTCGGCACGCACGATTTCCGCGCTCAGGTCGACGATTTCAGTCTGCGGCGGCACCATCATGGCCTGACGCTGACGGGCCAGCGCGGTATAGAGTTCCGGGCTGACGTATTCGGCAATGGTGGACAGATCACCGCTGTTCCATGCCTGCTGAACTTCGCGGTAATGCTGCAGGGCGCCGTCGACGAAAGCATCGGCTTCGAAACCTTCCGGCAGGTTCATCGGCACACCGCCGTCGCTGCCGCCAGTCACCGCGCTGCTTTCAAACTGCTGTGGTGCGGCGTTGCCGGCTGCGGCCCAGGCTTCACGTTGCTGGCGCGCACCGGCACCGGAGCGCATCAGCCGGAAGATCACAAACAACACCAGACCGATCAGCAGGATGTCCATAAACTGAATGCCCTCGAATGCACCGCTGCCCAGCAGCCAGGCAAACAGACCACCGGCGAGCAGGCCGCCCATCAGACCACCGAGCATACCGCGGCCGGCTGCAGGCTTGGCCTGATCCTGTTTCTGCGGACTGGCGGGTGTGGACTTTTTGTAAGGGGTGGTCTGGAAGGATTTACCGAAACCCCCACTGCCGAAACGTTTGGCATCGGCGGTGGAAACAATGCCCATGGTCAGGCACAGGCTGGTAAACAGGGTCAGTAAGACTTTCATAGGTGCGCTCAATTATTCCGGAAGACCGCATGGTAGGTCATCCGTTGTGGTCAGACCAGCGCTTTCCGACGCTTCTTTACAGAGCGGCAGAGGACGGTGCTGCCACAGCCGGCAGCACCTGCTGAAGGCATTATCCGGGCTTACCAGAACAGCCAGGCATAGAAGGTGATGAGCACAATACAGAGGATATTGAGGCGGATACCAGCGCGCATCATATCGCTCTGCTCAATATGCCCGGAGCCGAAGACAATGGCATTGGGTGGCGTGGCCACCGGCAGCATAAAGGCACAGGACGCGGACACGGCAATCACCGTCGACAGCACCAGCGGGGAGACGCCCAGACTCTCGGCAATGGCGGCAAATACCGGCACCAGCAGTGCTGCGCTGGCAGTATTACTGGCAAATTCGGTCAGGAATACGACAAAGGTTACCACCACGCCCAGCGCCACCAGAGTGCCGGCACTGTCGAGGAAATCACCGATGGTATTGGCGAGGAAAACACTGGTGCCGGTCGCTTTCAGGACGGCGCTCAGGCACAGGCCGCCACCGAACAGCAGTAGTACGCCCCAGTCGGTGGTGCGTTCAATATCACGCCAGCGTACGACGCCGAACACGGCCACCAGAATAATGGCGTTGATGGCGATAATGCTGTCGATTTTTGCCAGACCACCGATCATCTTGTTGATCGGGCCACTGAAGATCCAGCACAGGGCGGTAAAGATAAAAATTACCAGCGTCATGATACGCGCCGGCGTCCACTGCAGTGGTGTGTGGTCAGTTTCAAAGCGGTATCTGAGATCCGGTTTTACCGTCCAGTAAAGCACCAGAATCGCGACCGGTAACAGGATGGCGGCCAGCGGGGCTGCGAGTTCCATCCAGCCGACAAAATTGAGTCCGGTCTGGGCTGCGGCAATGGCATTCGGCGGACTGCCGACCAGGGTGGCGATACCACCGATGCTGGCGCTGTAGGCGACACCGAGCAGGGCAAAGACATAGGTTGGACGCTGTTTCACCGGGTCCAGCTGGCTGAGAATCCCCAGCACCAGTGGCAGCATCATGGCGGTGGTGGCAGTGTTACTGATCCACATCGACAGTCCGGCAGAGACGGCAAACAACAGCAGAATGGCGACACTCAGCCGGCCGCCGGAAATCTGCAGCACTTTATTGGCAATGGCGCTGTCGAGCTGCTGGGCATGCAGCGCTGAGGCGAGCGCAAAGCCGCCCATAAACAGGAAAATAATGGGGTTGGCAAAATTTGACAGCGCTTTGCTGGTATCAAACACGTCGAATACCACGGCCAG
Source organism: Pseudomonadota bacterium (assembly GCA_030145845.1). Taxonomy (GTDB): domain Bacteria; phylum Pseudomonadota; class Gammaproteobacteria; order Pseudomonadales; family Oceanobacteraceae; genus Venatoribacter. The sequence goes on along the minus strand of JAIXHJ010000010.1, from coordinate 88,082 downwards.
AATCGGCACCAGCAGAGCGGTGATACTGACGTGGATGGCTTCGGTCAGCCACAGGATGGCGACAAACAGCAGAATGCTCAGCCCGGTCACAACCTGAGGATCGAAGGGCAGGGTATTCTTCAGAACGGCAAACAGAATGATGTCGGCAAGAATAATCAGATGCTTGTAATCAAGCAGTGGCTCAGCCGGGACCTGTTCCGGCGTGTACTGGGGGCGGATATCAGACATGTCTGGCCTCAGGCAATTTCAGAGCGCGATACAATACAACCTGACGGCCGCTGATCCAACTGATCGGACTGTTTCAGATCAAGCTTTGCGGCTCTTACCTAGACCGGCAGCGGGTATTTTTGCGGTCAGGACGGAATAAAGTCGAAGTAGTCTTCTGTATAGGGCTCGTTGTTCAGGGTGAAATGCCACCATTCCTCGCGGATGCCGGTAAAGCCGTGACTGTGCATGATTTTCTGCAGAAATTCGCGGTTACTGCGCTGCAGTGGTAACAGGGATGAAAACGACGTCCACGACTGCGGGCCAAAAAAGTCGAAACGGGTGCCCATATCCAGTTCACTGTGATCGGACAGGCGGATCAGGGTCAGATCCACGGTGCTGCCGCGGGAATGACCCGACGGTGAGTTCAGATAGCCACCGCTCAGCAGCTCGGATTTATCCATACCAGGGTAGTAAATATCCTTCATGCGCGTATCGCTCAGGTCTTGCGCCCACTGCAGAAAGAAATTCACCGTACGCTGTGGCCGGTACGCATCAAAAACTTTCACCCCCAGTCCCAGAGGACGCAGCTGATTCTGTACTGCCTGCAGAGCAAGGGCCGCCGGGTGGGTGAGCAGGGCCTGATTGTGTTCATAGCCGGGCAGAGGGTGGCCGATAAAATTATCAGCACCAGCGTATTTGAGATCCGTCAGCAGGCCATCAATCATTTCCGTCAGGCAGACGAAGGTATCCGGGCGCTCATAGTGAACAGTCTGGGGTAAGGGACAGGCCGGGGAGGCAGCAGGATTGGTATTCATTAACCGGGTCACGAAAGAATTCCTTCTCAGTGTAACGCTAAGCGCAGCAAATTGCTGGATCATAACCGGAAATGACGGACGGTCGCTGTGAAACTCAGTGTGGCAGTAATGGGAAGGGAGGCTGGCCGGAGTGTGCTGCTGCCCATTCCGGCCCGGGTGGTTACTGACGCATTTCAGTCTGATGCTGGCCAAATTCATCGGCATCAATGCTGCCGTCTTTGTTCTTATCCATGGAATCAAACGCCGGCATGTTGCCCATATTTTTCATCTGATAGCCCTGCTCGGAACGTTCCTGAATCCGCTCAGTGCGCATTTCAGTCATCTCTTCGCGCGAGATTTTACCGTTACCATCGCGGTCAAAATCTTTGAACTGGCTCATATTGCGGCTTTTACCGGCACCCGCTGCTTTATTCTGCTGCTGGGCTTTCATCTGATTTTTCTTTTCCGTGGCCTGCTGTTTTTTCTGTTGCAGAGTCTGCTGGCTCTGCTGCTGCAGGGACTGGCTGTCATCTTTGCCGCCGGCAGCCTGTGCTGCTTCCGGAATCAGCAGAGCCATTGTCAGAGGTAACAGCACGGAACGGCATAGTGTTTTGCTTTTCATACGGATCTCCTTAGCGTCGGTGACGGAGGGCGGACGGAAGTGCGTTAGTGCGTTTAATAATCCGCCGTCAGGCCGTATAAAAACAGTGCCTTATGTCAACAAAATGTCAGTAAAAAATGGAATAAAAAAACGCCGGACTGGCCGGCGTTTTCAGGTACTGACGTACGGCTTATCAGGCAACGCCCATGGCCACACCGGTGAGGGCAATGGCGGCACCAGCGGCCCGGCGGCTGAGATCGGCCGCTTTGTTGTGGCCAAAGGCCGCCAGTGCGTAACCGGCTGCCAGCAGTACAGCAGTGGCCAGCATAAAGCCTGCACCGTAGGTGAACAGGGTGCTCATCAGCGGCATTTCTGCACCGTGGGCAAAGCCGTGGAAGAAGGCAAATATGCCGGCCACGGCGGCACCGGCCAGCGCGCTGTTTTTCATTTTCAGTTTCAGGTTAAAGGCAACCAGTGCGCCGAAGACAACCACAGACGCCATGATGGCCAGTTCTGCAAACGGAATGTCCAGGCTGCTGACGCCGGCGAATGAACCAACGGCCATCATCAGCAGGAAGGCCACCGGCGTTGCCCAGCGGGCAGCGCCAGTCTGGCGTGCTGACCACAGACCAACCGCCAGCATGGCCAGCAGGTGATCCAGACCGGTAAACGGATGGGCGATACCGGCGGAAAAACCACTGGTTTCGTGTCCGGTGTGCGCCATGGCAGCAGCCGGCAGCAGCAGGGCGGCGGCGGTGAAGAGTGCTTTTTTCATCGTGTTCTCCTTTGGGAGGATTTTTAAAACCAGGTGCCTGATGCTTAAAGCAGAATCAGGCGTTGTTAAATTCCTGCGGCGGACGTTGTATCGCCTCTGTCTGAGCGTGGTTAACCCTGCCGCAGTAAACGCCATCGCTCAGCTCAGACGACGGCTTTGGCCGGAGGGATGACTTTCGTCTCCAGCATCCCTTCCGAGACAATAAACTGAATAATGTCATCCAGACCTTCGGCTTTTTTCAGGTTGGAAAACACAAACGGACGTTCGCCGCGCATTTTCTTCGCGTCACGATCCATGACATCCAGGTCGGCACCGACCAGTGGCGCGAGGTCGGTCTTGTTGATGACCAGCAGGTCAGAGCGGGTAATACCGGGGCCACCTTTACGCGGAATTTTATCGCCGGCAGACACGTCGATCACATAGATGGTCAGGTCAGAAAGTTCCGGGCTGAAGGTGGCACTCAGGTTATCGCCGCCACTTTCCACAAATACCACGTCGAGATCACCGTGACGCTGCATCAGCTGGTCAATGGCTGCCAGATTCATGGAGGCATCTTCGCGGATTGCCGTGTGCGGGCAGCCGCCGGTTTCAACGCCCATAATACGGTCGGCCGGCAGGGCTTCGTTACGGGTCAGGAATTCGGCATCTTCTTTGGTGTAAATATCGTTGGTAACCACGGCAATATTGTAATGCTCGCGCAGGGCGGAGCAGAGTGAACGCAGCAGCGCAGTTTTACCGGAACCAACCGGGCCGCCGACACCGACGCGCAGAGTTTGTTTTTTCATTGTCTTCTCCAGCAATTCTGAATTCTTTTCTTAACTTTCATACCGTGTCTTTGCAGAGCAGTGATGAGTTCCGCTCTAAGACCTGAACAGACGGGTATATTGTGTTTCATGCTTCGCGCTGGCAATCGCCAGTGCCGGTAATGAACCGCCGATTTCTGCTTCTGCCACCGTTTCTGACGTGGCGATGGTGGCAGGAATCAGGGTCTGTAAATCGCTTAATAACTGCTGCGCCTGGGTCTGTCCCAGTGGCACCAGCTTGGTCGCCGCAGCCACCTGATTTTCCAGCCAGGCCCAGGTTAAGCCACTGGCCGCCGATGCATACGGAATCTGCCACTGCACCGCCGGCCAGGCGTACATGGCGACAAAACTGACGTCACCCTGTGCCTCACGGGCATAGGCCGGCAGGCTGACGTCAAGATTTTTCAGCAACCGGACCAGGGCTTCACCCATGGCGGTGTCGGTTAAGCGCAGTTCGCGGGTTTCGCGGCTGGCGAGAATCAGATCGTTCCATTCACCCCAGCGGGCTTCGTCAGTGGCGGCCACGGCCTGCATGGCACCGTTCAGTACCGGCAGATCAATCAGTGCCTGGGTTTCATGCAGCTGGGTGGCAATCCAGTGGCGGGTCTGCGCCATATTGCTGACCCAGCCTTTTTCCACGGCGTATTCCAGCCCCTGAGAAAAGGCAAAGCCGCCTACCGGCAGACTCACGCTGGACAGCTGCAACAGACGCAGCAGACCCGGCGTGGTCAGGGCAGACTGACTGAGCACGTCAGTGGTCATGCCCGTGTCCGTGCGGATGACTGTGGCCATGGGAATGGTCGTGATCGTGTGCATGGCCGTGATGATGGTCGTCGTCATGGTGATGATGGTGACCACCGGCATAGGCACCGGACTCCGGCACAAACACTTCCTGTTCGTGACTGACCATCAGGCCCAGCTGGTGCAGCATATCTTCCAGTACATGATCCGGTTTGATGCGCAGCCAGCGCTCGCCAACTTCCACTTTAACGTGGCGGTTGCCGAGGTGGTAACAGGCTTTGGCAAAGGTAATCCAGTCATCGCAGCTGGCGTGGGCAACGTCTTCAACCGCGCCCTGAACCTGCACGATTTTACCGTCGCTGGCTTTTAAGTATTCACCGACGATCAGTGGCTTACCGCGTTCCAGAAACAGGCGGACTTCTTCGCCATCGGTACTGGTCAGGCGCAGGCGGCCACGGTCGCGTTTTTCGTAATCGACTACCACGGTGGCATACACAGGTTCGTGGCAGTGGGTTCCCAGTCGCTCATAAATTTCAAGCATCAGGATATCCTTAAAAGAGGTTATACAGTTGTGCCAGCGGCAGCTCGGTGGCCGGCTCGCAGGTCAGCAGTTCACCGTCGGCGCGCACTTCATAGGTCTGCGGATCCACCGTGACCACCGGCATCCAGTCGTTCAGTACCATATCGGACTTACGGATATTACGCGTGTTTTTACAGGCAGCCAGATTGCGTTGCAGGCCATATTTTTCTTTCACGTTATTGTTCATGGCCGCTTCCGACACAAAGGTCAGACAGGTGGCATTCACCGCGCGGCCCATGGCGCCGAACATCAGACGGTAATGTACCGGCTGTGGTGTCGGGATGGAGGCATTCGGATCACCCATCGGAGCCGCTGCAATCATACCGCCTTTGATAATCATGCTCGGTTTGGCGGCGAAAAAGGCCGGTTTCCACAGCACCAGATCTGCCAGCTTGCCTTTTTCGATGGATCCCACTTCGTGTGAAATGCCATGCGCAATGGCCGGGTTGATGGTGTATTTGGCGATGTAGCGGCGGGCACGGAAGTTATCGGCACCGAGTGATTCGTCTTCTTTCAGGAAGCCGAACTGAGTTTTCATTTTATGCGCGGTCTGCCAGGTACGGGTCACCACTTCACCGACACGGCCCATGGCCTGGGAATCGGAAGAAATCATGCTGAAGGCACCACGGTCGTGGAAAATGTCTTCGGCAGCGATGGTTTCCTTACGGATACGGGAGTCGGCAAACGCCACGTCTTCCGGAATGGAGCTGTCGAGGTGGTGACAGACCATCAGCATATCCAGATGCTCATCCACGGTATTGGCAGTGTATGGCCGTGTCGGGTTGGTGGATGAGGGCAGCACATTGGGGTAGGCGCAGGCGCGGATAATATCCGGTGCGTGGCCACCACCGGCACCTTCGGTGTGGTAGGTGTGAATCACGCGGTCTTTGAAAGCACCGATGGTGTCGTCAACAAAACCGGATTCGTTCAGGGTATCGGTATGAATCGCGACCTGCACATCGTATTTTTCGGCCACGCTTAAACAGCAGTCGATCGAGGCCGGTGTGGTGCCCCAGTCTTCGTGCAGTTTCAGACCACAGGCACCGGCTTCCAGCTGTTCTTCCAGTGCGGCCGGCAGCGAGGCATTGCCTTTACCCAGAAAACCAAAGTTCATCGGCAGGTCGTCTGTACCCTGCAGCATTTTTTCAATGTACCAGGGGCCCGACGTACAGGTTGTGGCATTGGTGCCGGTCGCCGGACCGGTACCACCACCGATCATGGTGGTCACACCGCTCATCAGCGCTTCTTCCACCTGCTGCGGGCAGATAAAGTGAATGTGGGCGTCGATCCCGCCGGCGGTCAGAATGGAACCTTCACCGGCAATCACTTCGGTACCGGGTCCGATAATAATATCGATGTTGTCCTGAATATCCGGGTTACCGGCTTTACCGATGGCGAAAATACGGCCGTCTTTAATTCCGACATCGGCTTTGACCACACCCCAGTGATCGAGTACGACGGCATTGGTAATCACCAGATCCACGGTCTCGGCGCTGGTTTTCTGGCCCTGACCCATGCCATCGCGGATAACCTTACCACCGCCGAATTTCACTTCGTCGCCGTAAGTGGTGAAGTCTTTTTCAATCTGAATAAATAATTCGGTATCACCAAGGCGTACTTTATCACCCGTGGTCGGGCCAAACATCTGAGCGTAAGACGTTCTGTCCATTGTGCGGCTCATAAATCCTGTCTCCTTAAAGTTTGCCCATGACATCGCCACGGAAACCGTACACGGTACGGTCGCCGGCGTATTCAACCAGTTCCACTTCGCGGCCCTGGCCCGGTTCAAAACGGACGGCGGTACCGGACGGAATATTCAGACGGAAGCCGCGTGCTTTTTCACGCTCAAATGACAGCGCCGGATTGGTTTCATAAAAATGATAATGTGAACCGACCTGTACCGGACGGTCGCCGGTATTTTCTACCCGCAGAGTGATGGTGCTGCGTCCTTCGTTGAGAACGATCTCACCTTCAGCGGCGATAATTTCACCCGGGATCATGGTCATCTCCTTTTATTCAGTAAAAACGATCGCAAGAGGTCGTCTTTTTACAATGTCAGTAAGGCCGTATTAAACGATCGGTTCGTGAACGGTGACCAGCTTGGTGCCGTCCGGAAAAGTGGCCTCAACCTGAACTTCATGAATCAGTTCCGGTACACCATCCATTACCTGATCCGCAGACAGCAGGGTTTTGCCGTAACTCATCAGTTCAGCCACGGTTTTGCCATCCCGCGCGCCTTCAATGATTTCCATGGTGATGTAGGCCATGGCTTCCGGATAATTCAGTTTCAGGCCGCGGTTCAGGCGTCGCTCAGCCAGCAGAGCTGCGGTAAATATCAGCAGCTTGTCTTTCTCGCGGGGTAGCAGTTCCATCGTTCACCTCAGTGGCAGATTGTTTGATTCAGTCGTCGGTGGCCGCCGTGACGGCTCAGGTTGCCCAGATGCGCGGTGCACAGGCCGGACGGTTCATTAAATACGGGCGCAGCACCGCCCAGGCATCGGTCAGCAACAGGCGCGCTTTTTCACTGCAGTCACCGAGGCAGCGCAGGGTGACGAAACGGCCATTCTGACTGACGCCGGCAAGGCGTTCTTCACACAGCTGCTGCAGCTGCTCCATCGCCTGCGGCGGCAGATCTTCACTGAACGGGCCGGCAACCAGCAGACCGTGAACCGGCTCGCCGCGGAAACCGGCGGCTGCATTCAGTACGGCGTTGTTGGCCGGGCTCAGCGCCAGACGTTCGTTCAGCAGTAAGCGCCCGTTCTGATAAATTTTCAAACCCTGTTTCAGGGTGGTGTGCTGATCCTGATCGTCCAGGCGGATACCGTTGGCCGGCAGTCCCAGACTGGTAATTTCCCAACCGATAAAGCGGCTGTTATTACCCAGCTGTACTTCGGTTTCCAGCTGCGCACGGGATGAGGGGAACAGAATGGTCTCCAGCGGCATCCACTCCAGTGCGGCATCATCCTCTGCGGTCAGAACCACTTTCTGCTGCTGCAGCAGCCCATCCGACCGGGCTTTGTATACGCGCCCGGCGCCGGGCGTGGTCACCAGGGCATGGCTGTTGGCTTCTGCCTGTACGCGGATGGTCAGAAAATCGCCGGATACCATCCCGCCCGGCGGATGCAGCAGATAAATGTGTGAGCAGTCCGGCCCCTCCGGGTAAAAAGGTTTTTGCACATATAAGGGGCCGTCATGATTGCATTGCACCAATCTGGTGCCTCTTGGCGTCTTGCGCACAATAAGCTGCAGCTCTGCGTTCCAGGTTGGTGCATCAGCCTGCGCATTGGTAAGCGGCTGAACAGGGTGATTCAAGCCGTTTCTCCTTATATCCGGTCTTTGTCGGCTTTATTCAGGGTAGTTTATGCCGGGTTAACTAAGCAAAGCGAATACCAACTTGACCAACCAGTCAGGATTTTTTGCTGCCAGGCAGCGGGTTGAGCCCTTGGCCTGATGATGCCGTTCTGAGCAGGGAAAACCTACTGTGACGGTCAGATGACAATTGCGTGATAGACGAATTTGTTCTGACCGCTTTCCGGGTTAACCGCAACCCCTTCATCTTTTTTCCTTAGCCCGCATAAAAGCGGCCCTTTTATCGTCGCCAGACTTATCCACAGAGCGTGCAATAAAAACTTCATGTCGCACCTTGCTGCCTGCCTCTGTCTTGAAGGATGTGGTCAGCCGGGGCCGGGTGGTTGCCGGTTTTTTCTAATCAGACATCAGAGGAAGCAAGACATGGGGGTTAGTAACAGGCACTTATTGGCTGCAGTCGTCAGCCTGTTAAGTGCAGGGTCGTTGTCCGCAGCGGGCCTTAAGGTCGACATCGTGATTGATGGCAAGCCGGCAGGGGAAGCCGGTATTCTGCTGGACGGAACCGAAGTAGGGCGCAGTAATGCGGATGGCAGTTTCTGGTACCAGGGGTTCGATGGCGGCCGCCATACCCTGACGTTAAAGACAGATGGTCAGACCATCCCCTACCACTTTTCTGTGGCTGATGACGAAGCCGCACTGATCAGCATCAGTAAAAAAAGCGGTGATGGCGCTATTGATGCTGCCATCGACCGGGTGCCACTGGCAGCGGTTCAGGTGCAGGGGCAGGATATTAAAGTCCGTGGTGATGACGCGGCGCTGATGGGCGTGGTGGCTGGTGGCGTTTACGGTATGGAAACCGGTGGCCCGGTACGTAATGCAACGGTCAAGGTTGCCGGCAAAAATATCACTGTGCGCTCAGACCGTAACGGCGAATTTAAAATCGAACTGCCGAAAGGCGAATACAGCCTGCTGGTTGAGCATCCGGAATATATGTCACGTACCTTTAAGGAAGTGAACGTGATGAGCAACATGGAAGTGAACATTCTCGCTGAGTTGCCCATGAAAACCACTGATGGTGGCAACACCATTGAAGAAGTGGTTGCCGTTGCCAGTTATCAGCCTTACAACCCGATTGATCAGGAACGCATGGCCAGTGCCGTGCTGGATACCATGGATTTTACCCAGATCGCCCGTTTTGACGACAGTACCGTCAGTTCGGCTCTCAAGCGGGTAGTCGGGGTCAGTATGGAAGACAGCCGCTACGCCATTGTGCGGGGGATGAAAAGCCGCTATCAGTCCACCTTCTTCAATGGCGCTGTCCTGCCGGCGACCGATCCGGCGCGCCGTGATCTGCCGCTGGATATTTTTCCGGCTGATATCATGCAGTCGCTGTCATTACAGAAATCTGCCACTGCCGATGTTCCCGGCTCGGCGACTGCCGGTCACATTGAGATGACAACCAAGCCAACGCCGGATGAGGGGTTTTTCAAGATTTCAGCTTCGGTCGGTTATGGCGATGCCAACAGCAACGAAGGGGTTATGAGCAAAGAAAGCGGCAGTTATGACTGGACCGGTTTTGACGATGGTTTCCGGGCTATGCCGGATATTGTTGAGGAATCGCATGGCGCTTATTTCTTTGGTACCGATGAAACGGATAGCGAAGAGTTTCTGGCATACCGTGAAGAACTTGGCGAGTCGCTGGAAAGCTATGGTGTCTACTGGGCCGACCTTCCTCCGGATATGTCGGTCAGCTTCAGTGGCGGTGACAGCTGGTTAACCGAAGGCGGTCAGCGTTTTGGTGTTATCGGCGCCCTGCGTTACAGCAATAAATGGACAAATGACGAAAAGCTGCAGAATAATTTTGTGACGTCTACTTCCGGTGACGCAGTATATATTCTGCTGAACAGTTCAACTGTCACCTATGATACCAATAATATTATTGATCTCAGCGGTATGTTGAATCTGGACTGGCGTATCAGTGATAACCATACACTGGGTCTGAATAATCTGATGCTGCGTCATACCACCAGTTCCGCCGAATATTCCTATAAACGGGAAATTCCGGCTTCGTCTGTTTATGTCGATGTTGAGCTGCCCGAAGATCCGCGTGACTGGCCTTATGGTACTTCGGGCGACACAATTCAGACTCAGAAAATTGACTGGATTGAGGAGCAGCTGGTCAATCACCAGCTGTGGGGGGAGCACTTTATTGCTTTGTCTGAAGCGGGTGGTGTGTTCGGTAACCTGAAAGCGGACTGGCAGCTGTCCCGTTCCCGCAGCGAATATGACCGGCCGAATGCCCAGAGTTATGCCTGGGCAGGAAGTGCTGATACTGATGCAGCGCTGCAGGTCGGCAGTACCGGGGCCTATCATATCTGGGAATACTCCGAAGAGGATGGTAATGCCTCCAGTCTGGATTTGGAATTACCGGTCAACGAAAGTGGCGATATTGCTGTTACGTTCAAAACCGGCATATACCGCTTCGATCGTAAACGGGATGGCTATGAAGACCGTTACTTCTATCTGTGGCGCAGCGCGGGAACGGGTATTTCGGATTATTTTTATTATACCGATCCGGCGGATATCTTTACCGAAGACAATATCGGCGATGGTTCTGCTGATAGCGCTGATCTGCTGTATGTGAACTACGGCGGTTCGTCTGCTGAAGAAGATGATACTGGCATTGATAACGGCTACCAGTATAGGGTAGAACAGCGTAATAATGCTTATTATCTGCAGACGGACTGGAACCTGTGGCAGACTGTTACTGCCAATATCGGTGTGCGTAAAGAGTCCTTTAAGGTTGAGGCTGATCAGTATAATTACACTCCTGAACCTCTTTATGAATTGCTGGACGAAACCAGAACCCTGCCTTCTGTCGGACTGACCTGGCTGATCAGTGATCAGTGGCAGTTCCGCAGCGCTTACAGCAAAACCGTCAGCTGGCCGGAAACCTTCGAGTTGCTGCCACGTTACTACCGGGATATTGAAACCCTGACAACCTATATTGGTAACCCTGACCTGAAACCAGCGGATATCAAAAACTATGATATCCGCCTGGAATGGTACCCATCGGAGACAGAGAGTTTCAGTCTGGCAGCTTATTACAAAGATATGGCCAACCCGATCGAAAATGCGTTTGACAGTGTTGGCAACGATTACGATTACTACACTTTTACCAATGTCAGATCCGGTAAGGTCCGGGGATGGGAGCTGGACTTCCGTAAAGAGTTTGTACTGGGCGCCGGTTATGGACATGAATTCTTTGTGCAGGGTAACTATACGGATATTCATTCTGAAGTCGATCTGGATGATGACAGTGCAGAATATGATCTTAACCGGCCACTGCAGGGGCAACCGGATTATATTGCCAATATCCAACTCGGTTATGACCACCTGGATTCCGGGCAGGAGCTGACACTGGTCTTTAACCGTAAGGGTAAAGAGCTGGTAATTGTGACACCTGCTGTCGGCAGTAATGTTACTAATGTGTACAGCGAACCCTATGACGATCTGAAACTTATCTATACCAAGCGCTTTGGTGATGACCTGAAGCTGTCTTTATCCGGTGAAAATATTCTCGATTCTGAAAAACGTCAGTATTACGAAAAATACGATAAGGCGTACCTCAGTTATAAGCCGGGTGTGAAATATAAACTGAAAGTCAGTTATCAGTTTTAAGGAGCAGAATATGAAGTATCCACAGGATAAAAAACGGAATGTTTCACATTTTCCGCTGACGCTGGAGCAGCGTTCTGAATACGTGGCTCAGCAGCCGGTATTATATCATGCAGTAAAAGGCAACCGCCGGTCAGTCAGAAAAATAACAGACAGCAATAAACCAGTTCATATTTCCTCTGTTGCCATGGCGCACACTGCGGCGCGGGATAACAGTACAGATTCAGGGAACAGAAAAATGAAATCAGTAACAGGTAGTCGCCTGTTTAATGAAGCAGGCAGGGTGATAAAGGTCGGTGGTCTTTCGGCTGTGGTAGCCGCGGCGTTGCTGATGTCCGGTTGCGGCGCCGATGTATCGGACGAAACTGCCATGCCGCAAGTTGATGAAATTGCTCTGGCTCAGTGTGAAGTTGAGCCTTATGGCATTATCGGAACCCCGACTGATCCGGTAATCATCGATGGAGAGGAAATCAGGGCCTGTCTTCTGAATAACAATGTCGGCCAGATCGCTAACAGCGAAGCGCTTCTTGGGGAACTGAATCCGTTACAGGTCAAGAGTTCATGGAACTATGAGCCTCTGGTATGGGTGCTGGACGGTGTGTACGAGTTTGGTAGCAGTAAGGAATACAGCAATCTCAACGAACTGATCGCAGATCGTAATAACTATAATCTCAGCAGTGGTGAATTTGGTGGTCTTTTCGCCAAAGAAGGTACAGTTGTTATTGTCCATCGTAACGCCAGGTTAAACGGTGAAATCTATTCTCTGGATGACAATAATACCGGTGGTGGTGAATGGGGCGGTGTGATTGTCAATGGCATTGGTTATGCCAGTGATTGTCCGGAAGACAGCAATGCCGGAAATTTCTGTAATGTCAAAGGTCCCTTTGGTTATTACGGTGGCGTAGGCCAGAATGAAGATCTGTCAGCCTATGAACTGGCTCTGCAGTCTGAGGGCAGAAAAGGCATACCGGGACTGTACGCGGCAGCCTCCGGGGGAGCTGTTATTGGTGAAGCCGGACAGCAGATTGACGTTGCGCTGCCGGGATATGACGGTGGCACCATTAACGCAGCGGTAACCGCTTATGCTCCGCTGGAACAGCAGACCGGTAGCCTGATTGCCTATTCTGGTGGCGCCAGTCTGGTGATTTATGGTGGCAGTCAGGCTGATGGCGTAACTGCTATAGTTAACCCCACGGTGATGGTACAGAGCTCAGCGGGTAAGCCAGTTGAACTGAATGATTATCAGGGAAAATTCCGCGCCAGAATTAAGTATGATGGGACGGATTCTGCGGTCAGCATTTATGGCGGTAATCTGAGTCTGGCAGATACCACGTTACTGGACCAGTTCAATACCGCACAGACTGCGCTGGAAATCACCGGCGGTGCGACAGTCGCAATCAATAACGTGATGGTTCAGGGGTTCGATGCCTGTCTGCAGGTGCAGGATGCGTTAAGTCAGGTCTCTGTCTCGACCGTTTTGTTTAACTGCAGTCATCCGACAGCGGCGGCTGACAGCAGTACGGACTATGCAGCGGGGGTGATCAGCAGTGCCGCTGACTATATTGAAGGGGTTGACCCGGAACTGCTGCCAATCTGGCAGGCCAGCAATGAGGCTCTGAGTTTCAGTGGTATTGATGAGCTGGCGCTGTTGGGGGCAGGTAATATCACTTCAACCCTGGGTGAATACATTGCGGCGATTCAGTATCCGGAATGTCTGGGCGTCGGCACGTTAAGCGAAGATACGCTTACGCTGAACGGCAACAGCTATCAGATCTGTGATCTGAACCACAGCATTACCAGTAACGCAACGCTTTACAGCCGTTTCAGTACGGAAGGGGCCGTCTATCTGAATGGCAGTGCAGACTATTCTGCCCGATATACTGCCTGGCGGCTTAATGGTCAGGTTATGGTGGGTAGTGATTTTTCGTTACTCTCAGCAACTGAGCAGGAGACGGCTCTGGCCTCTCCGGTTAAGTTTAACCTGGTGTCTACCACGCACCTGTTCGCCACGGCCGGTAATGATTCAGAACTGATAATTCAGCCGGATGTCCGGTTAAAAGCGGTTGGAGCCGAAAATTCTGTCATTGAAATGCGCAGCATGAACTCAGGGAATGGGGAAATCACCTCACACTGGCGTGGTATGACCGTTAATGGCCATGCTGACGCGGTCAATCAACTGGATATTCAATACCTGCGCCTGTTTGATACCGGTGAAGATGGTCAGGCGGCATTAACCCTGAATGATGTGGATGCCGGTTCAGGAGTTACCTATCTGGATATTTACGGTGCCGGTGCAGATGCCCTGAATATCAATGGAGGGGCCGTTAATCTGGATTATCTGGTCATGGCAGATATTGCCGGAGATCAGATTGCCTGGAGTAATGGCTTTACCGGCACCATTGAAACCGCTGTTATCAGTCCGGGAGATGACAGTACCGGTAATGTGCTGCATGGCATTAATGACAGCAGTGATTATGATGCTGTACCACGCTCACGCCCTGTGATCACCAATATTACTGCCGCTGGATTTAATTCAGATAACACTGCCATTCTGCTGGAGCAGGGCTCAGGTCTGCTGCTGTTTAATTCTGTGTTCACTGAATTCGCCACCTGTCTGGATATTGACGATGCTGAAACAGCAGCTCTGCTCAGTACTGATCCGGCTGCTATTCTGTTCGATGGTGTTCTGCTCGACTGTGACAACACGCTGGCCTCTGATTCTGAAGACAGTGGTTATGATTATGGCTATGACATTGTATCCGGCAGCGGCGTTTATGAAGAGGAAGCGGTACTGGATACCAGTTATCTGATTACCGGTGACACTGCAGCAGCTCAGGCAGAACTGAACAGCTACAGTGACCTGATCGGTGATGCATACAACTACCTGAATGGCGTTAATTATATTGGTGCGGTGGCTGGCAGCGAGGATATCTGGTACACAGGCTGGAGTGATTCGGTTGTGATTGCGCCAGATACTGAATGTGAAGGGCTGGGGATTCTCGCCGATCTGGAAGCATATACCAGTGATCCGGCTTCAGGTAATACAAGCTTTTCCTATAATGGTGAGTCTTATAATCCGGCCGTTAAATATTGTCGGATTTTAGGGGGAACCTATATCTCGGACATTACTGTTGCCCGATATTCAGGTGCCGCCCTTGAAGCTTATGAGGAGCGGATTAATGCTGGTGATACGGACGCTGAAGCAAGGCAGAATGCACTGACCCGTGGTTGGGCAATTAACCGTGCTACAGGAGAAGTTGTTTATATCAACGAACCGGTTATGAGTCTGGCACCAACTTATTGGACGGTTAAAGGTATCGTTCATATTGGCGACGGCAATCAGGAGATTACTGACACCAATATGGCGACCGAGATGAAAACCAATCCGGCAACGCTGACCATTGAAGCAGGCGCGTCACTCACTGCAGAAAACGAAAGCAGTGTTTTACATATTACCCGGGGTGGTTTTTTATCATTGATTGGTGAACCTGAATATCTGGTAAGTACACCAGAGGACAGTAAGGGAATGCAGAGTCTGAATGTTAAATTAGTTATCGACGGATTTGCTCGTCATAATCAATGCCCGGATGCAGCGACTGCCGAAGCGGGTAGTCAGGTATGTAATATTGCAGGGGAATATGGTTACTATGGTGGTTATGATAATGACTATATTAACTTTGATGTGAAATATTTGAAATTATATAAGTCGCTGAGACTTAATGCGGCTGGTTCCGGTTTGATTGATCAGTTGGTGCTGGCATCAAGTTATACAACCATTTCAGATAGTGATATCGGTACAGATTATATTACGATCGATGGAGGCGTTCCTGTACTGAAAAATATATTTTATACCGGAACATTCAACTACTGGGGATCACTTATCCATTGGAATCATGGCTATCAGGGGACTATTCAGTTTGTCAGTTTACTGGATCACTTTCGTCTTACTGGTGATGAACGTTTGTTTATGCCGGAAGACCCCAGTCGATTACATCCTGCCCTGCGTGGTGAAAATGTTACCGATGAAGAGCGGCAGGCAGCGGGTTCTGAGATTGCTTTACCGCGCTCTGCTCCTACGGTCTCTAATATGACCTTGATGTTTCGTGAATTCAGTGTCTATGCTGAAACGAGCAGTGCTGTTGATTTAAGAAATGACTCGGGGCTGTATTTATATAACAGTGTCTTTGGAACCCGAAGAATTTACGCTTCAAACGATGTTGATCTTTGCTTTTATATCGACGATACAATCAAAGACCAATTGGATGACACCTTGGTTATCAATAATCTGGCATATAGCTGTACTGATTTTTCCAATAATCCTGATAATGGCGTGTATCTTGAGGATAATATTGGGATCAGCAGCACCTCAAATGCAGATCGTTACGATTATGTGTTGGCCAGTCAGGGGCCAGGGAACTTTGATGGTGGTGTCGTGGATGGTGTCAATCTCTTGAACTCATTAGCCGCTACCTTTACGCTTTACCCTGCTCAAGCGATCATGCTTGGTAGTGATCTGCTCTGGGGGACATCCGATGATATCTGGAGTCCGGATTATTCAACATCAGCAACAGTGAATGAAGCGTTGATTGAACATAATACTTATATGGGAGCTTTTGATTACTCACTTGTATTGGATGCAGGGAAAGTAATCAGCGATTAGTTTCTGGATGTACATTGAGGGGGCTCAGGCTCCCTTTTTTATTGTTTGCTTGCCTGTGATTACGTTATCTGTCGTTATTAATTGTTAATCATCAGAAGGTACTCTGCTGCCCGGTTATGTGGGCGGTGTTGTTATTTATTTTGTGCGGGGAAGAAAAATCACTGAGGGAAAGGTTTTTGATTTCTAAGGAATTGTTTGGATCGGATGTTTTTATGTGACTGTCAGGTTAAATATTAAGAACTTTAAGGTAGGGAAAATTTCCCCCATCGGATTTATCTGTTCTTGATAAGAAACATCTTTGTCATGGGTCTGGTGCCAATATGACTCTGCTCTCTGTGAGCAGATGGCCGGTTATACACTGGCATGCCGGGTTTTCCGGTGCGTTAGATCAATACGATGTTTGTACTTCTGTACAAACGGTTATATGGAAATACATCGAAGGAGATTGATATGAAAAAGCTGATTTTAGCTTCAGCCCTGATGGCCGCTTCTGTTGGTGCTTATGCTTCAGATGGTGAATGCTCAAGTGTAGGTACAATCATTGGTACTGGAGTATCCTGGGATGGTGGTGCTTATACAGTCTGTGAACTGAACACCAGCTTTACCGGTAATGCAACTTATACCCTTTTCAATGGTTTAGAGCTGACCACTTTTGAATCGGTTCTGTTCACCCTTCCCGGTATCGTTACTGTTGGTAATGGGTATGTACAGAACACCAGCTACGCCAGTGCTGATAAGTCGGTATTAACCATTGAGGCCGGCGTGAATGTCGTAGCAACCAGTCAAAACTCTGCTCTGGTCATTGCCCGTGGTGCCAAGCTGAATGCACTTGGTACCGCTAATGCTCCTGTTGTTTTCTCCAGTCTGGATAATACCGACTACTCCAATGAAAACTTCACCGGTGAGGGTGAGTGGGGTGGTGTGATTCTGTCCGGTTATGGTGTGGCCAACGAATGTACTTCCGGAGATACCTGTACCATGGAAGGCATCTCAACCGGTTATTACTTCGGTTCCGGCAGTACCTCCAAAGCTACCGGTGAAACCGGCAGTGGTACCCTGACTTACGTTGTTATTACTGAAGGTGGTACTCAGATCGACGTGGAAGATCCTGATCCGGTTGCCAACGGTGGTGATGAAATCAACGGCCTGACCCTGTATGCCGTTACCTCAGCGACAACCATCAACCATATTCACGTTAATGAAAACCTGGATGACGGTATCGAGTTCTTTGGTGGTGACGTTGCGGTGGAAGATCTGTTCCTGACCTGTAACGGTGATGACAGTGTTGACTGGGATTATGGTTTCCATGGTTCTATTACCCGTGTGCTGATTGAACAGGGTGATAAAAACGGTGCTGAAGACTATGCCTTTGAATTGGCCGGTAACCCCAATACTTATTCAGCTCTGCCAACTGCCGATGCGTCTGTAAGTTATGCTTATGTTGAATTTATGGGTGATGATGCCTATGCAGATACAGACGCTGTTTTCCGTATCAAAGAAGGCAGTGCCGGTTCTTTCAGCAATATCGTGATTGAAGGCTATGACCTTAATTCTGTTCAGGATTGTGATCAGATCAGCGATGCTGGTACTGGTCTCTCATTCGCTAATATCAGCTATGACTGCACTGTCGTGGACAGCACACAGTTTGATCCGCAAAATGGTTCTACTTACACCAAACCAACCACTTTCTGGGCAGATGCACCGTCCTGTAACTGATATTAACGCTTAGTTAATATCAGTGAGGCCCATACCCGGCTACCGGGTATGGGCCTTTTTACATTTGTTTGCTGTCAGCTTATTGCCAATCAATATGGCGTTACGGGCTGTCTGCTGATGCTGTGATTATTTCTCCACCAGTGGTGTCAGAAGCCCAGATCCAATGCCAGCCGCCATTCACGGCCGCTGCGGTAGCTGAGGTAGTTATAGCTCCCCTGGGTATAACGGTAGGCGGTATTCAGCAGGTTATTGACCGACAGGCTGACCCGCAGCGGACCGTTGTTGCGGGTCCAGGAAAAATCAAGGTGATTTCTGGGCTGTTGGTAAACGGAGGGCAGATCGTCTTTATCGCTGACAATGTACAGCTGTGTCCCGCTGCGTTTATAGATCAGGCTGAACGTATTTCTTTCGCCGGGCATGTACTGCATTCTGGCGGCACTGATATAAGCCGGCTGCCCCTGCAGAGGGCGGTCGTCACCGGGGGTGTCATTGTTGGTTATGTGCGAACGGATTCTGGCATAACGGGCAGAAAAATTAAGCCGCTGTGCTTTGCCAGGATACAGGCTGTAATCCGCTTCCAGTTCCATCCCCTGCACCTGGCCAAAATGGCTGTTACGGTAGGTGTAATTACTGTAAGTGGCACTGTCGGTGGTTTCACTGTCGTCAGTGAAGGTGCCTTCAATCGGGTTGCGGATACGTTTGAGAAAAAAGGATGTGGCGAGACGCATGTTGTCAGAGTTCTGCCATTGCCAGGACAGGTCCCAGTTGTGCACATCGGAGCCGAGCAGTTCTGGGTTGCCGGTGGTGTGGGTACGGGTGCCCAGATCTTCATACACGACCGGCAGAACTTCATTGAATTCGGGCCAGGCCACGGTATGACGGTAATTCAGCCAGACGTGATGAGGGGATGGCAGATAACCGGCAGCTATAGACGGCAGCCAGCGGTTGCTGTTGTCCAGTGTCTGACAGGGTTCCGCGGCGGCATCCCAGAGTTCGGCCTGCATCCGGTTGCGTTCGTGGCGTAAGCCGCTGATCAGCCGCCAGCGGTCACTGAGGTCAATATCATTGAGCAGATAGGCGGCGCGGTTGTTTTGCCTGGCCGTGTAAAAATGACCGTTGAGGCCGACATCCTGCCCGGCATCAAGCAGAGTGTCCTGCAGGATAAATCCGGATAATTCACTGTCACCGGTTATCCGTGCGCTGGTAAGAATATCGCTGGGGTTGGTCAGTTCCATTATCTGTTCGTTGCTGGTCAGATCATCGCTGCCGCTGAAGCCGTACAGCAGGTTGTAACCATCACGTTGTTTCAGACTGCTTTCCCAGCCGGTTTTTATTTCCCCGGTCAGCAGGCTGCTGCCACTGCGAATGGCGTAGAGATGGCTCAGGCTGAGGCTGACTGAGGTGGTCTGCTGTTGCATATAGCGCCAGCCGATGCTGGTGGTGGAGGGCGATAACTGCAGCTGGTAGTCGTTGCTGTCGTCGGTGGCGAAATAGCGGTAATCCAGCTCATGTGGCCGGTCATATCCGGTGACGGTTCGGCTGGCCTGCCAGTCGGCAGTGGTGGTGTCAGACAGTGTGTGCTGGCCGTAAAGCTGGCGTTGCAGCAGGCTGCGCTCTGTCCACTGAATCAGGTTACGGCGGTAGGCGGTTGCGGTGGCGATATCGTTTTCATTTTTGCCCTGGGTTGTGACCAGTTCACCGCGGTGGGTCGCCTGATGCAGGTACAGGGTGTTAAAGCCGAGATAATGTTTATCAGCAATACTGAGGCCAAGGGCTGCGAGGGTATTAATGCCGGTAATATGTTCGCTGCGCTGGTGCTGTGAATCTTCATGGTGAAAATCGCTGGAGGCACCGGAATAGCCAGTGCCTGTGCTGTAGCTGGTGGAGCGGATAAAGGTCTGCTGCCAGCGGTCGCGCAGGCTGACGGATAAGGTGCCGCCCCAGTCAACATCCTGATAGCTGCCGCCGCTGCCGGTACTCAGATCGAGGCCACCACTGTTACCACTGTGAGCCTGGTAAAGCCCCATATCACCGACCACGGCTTCACCCAGCTGTTCGCGCTGTTCCGCCGACAGGGTGTCAACACCACCCTTGTGGGCATTGTCCAGCAGTGCCGGTGGAATACGACGGCTGCCATCGTCATAACCATACCAGTCACTGTCACTGACATAGCCCTGCAGCACCTGACTGTTATTGCTGTGTGGCCGCCAGATGGCACTGATGGCCAGCTGGGCATAACCGTTATCCGGTAATTGCATGGTATTCAGGCTGACGATGCCGGCACTGGCCTGGCCGGGAGCATCGGCATAAACGGATTTTCTCAGGTCAATGCTGTTAAGAATGCCGATGGGAATAAAATCGAGCGGGAAATTCTGCGCGGCCGGGTCAAGGCTGGGTAATTCGCCGCCGTTCATGCGGATCGACTGATAGCGGCCGCTCATGCCGCGGATAATGGCGTAGCGGTTGTCTTCCACTTTGACACCGGCAGCCAGTTCCAGTGCGGAGGATAATGTGTAAATACCGGAACGGCGCAGGGTGGAGGCATCAACAGAAAAACCGGCCGGGCCGCTGAGGTTATCCAGCCGGCGGCTGATGTATCTGGCGGGTGCTGCAGACGTGACCAGCAGCTCTTCCATCGCAGCCCCGGGGGGCGCGGCAGGTTCATCTGCTGGTCCGGGGGGCTGAGGATAGATGGCGATGCTGTCGCCTATGATGCGGTAATCCAGTGGATGCTGCCGGAGCAGCTGCTGTAGCCAGTCATCAAGCGTACCGCAGCCCTGCAAGGCGCCGCTGTCAGTATCACCGGGCAGGGCGGGCATTACGATCAGGTAATCAAACTGCGTGGCGGTATGGCGCAGGGCGGCTGCCAGGGAGCCGGCCGGCAGTTCAATATAACGGGCCGGTGGCTGGCAGGCCGGGGCCGCGGTCAGTGGCAGACTGAACAGGTTCAGCAATGACAGCAGCCACAGCGTGCTTAATGGGTGCTGCCTGTATGACACAAATTTCCACATGCCTTACCCTGCCGGGCGCCGGCCGGATTATCGGGCCAGCGTGATGGTGTGATTTTCTTCCTGCCATGTCAGTTGATGCACAGCAGCCAGCAGCTGAATATTTTTACGCGTGTCGCGGAGATGAAAAGTACCGCTGACTGCCAGGGTATTGAGTTCGTCTGCCAGACGGATGGGAATCGGGCTGTAGCGGTTGAGTTCGTCAATCAGTTCCGCCAGCGGCATATTGTCTGCCTGCAGTACACCCTGTTGCCAGCCGCGGTAATCCACGGGATCAAAGCTTTCGGTCTGACCGGCACCCTGCGCACGGATGCGCACCCGCTGCCCGGCGGTCAGTACCAGACGGCGGTTACTGGCCTGAGCCGGAGTAATTTCGACCCGTCCTTCCAACACGGTCAATTCGGTCATGCCGCGCCGCTGGTCAACGTTGAATACGGTGCCCAGGGCTTTTAAACGGGCATGCCGGGTCTGTACCACAAATGGCCGTGACGGATCTTTGCTGACGCTGAAACTGGCTTCACCCTGCAGCAGATCAATATGGCGTTCCTGTGGACTGTAAGTCACCAGCAGCTGACTGGCGGCGCTGATCGCCAGTTGTGAGCCATCTTCCAGCGTCTGCTGGCTGGTCTGTTGCTGAGCGGTGGTAAATGACTGTGGTTGCGGGCCGGAAGCGGAATAGAGCAGTGCAGCCAGTCCCATAACCAGCGCTGCGGCGGTGGCGCCATACCAGTGTACGGTGTGACTTTTCTGCCGTTGGGTCAGTTCACTTTCATGCTGACGCAGTGCGTCGGTAAATGCGGCATCGTTCCAGATATCATCCAGCGCCCGGGCTTGTTGCCGGCGTGCCGGATCGGCCTGCAGCCAGGCTTCCATGTCCAGCTGTTGCTGATCGCTGCTCTGTTCCTGTCCACCGTGCAGCAGCCATTGATTAATGGTTGCTCTGTCTTCTTCCGGCAGTGGGTTACTGTGTATGAGTTTTAAAACCACTTGTTTTTACTCGCTGTCGGTACGCCGCGTTCGATCTGTTCCTGTATCGAGCGGATAGCACGGTTAATTCTTTTTTCCACGGATTTCGGGCTTTTGCCGATACGGCGGCCGATTTCAGCATTGGACAGGCCATGAACTTTACGCATGATCAGAATATTGCTGGTTTCCGCCGGCAGGGTTTTCAGGCAGCTGAGAAACATATCCAGTCTCTGTTTGGCTTCTGCCTGATGATCGGGCAGGGGCTTCTGACAGGGTGGTTCATCGTCGCCGCAGAGACTGTCGAGCTCGAGGGTTTCCTGTGAGCGCTGGCTGTAGTAATCGTTGATAACGTTGATCACCACTTTGTAGATATAGCTGACGGGATCGGCAGGCTGAAAGCCCTGCATGGAGCGTTTGACTGTGCGTTCAAGGGCCTCCTGATAGATGTCTTCAGAATAGGAGGTATCCTTGATTTTACGGCTGATAAAGTTAAGCAGCTTCGGCTTTTCTTCATCAATCAGCCGGCTGATTTGCTGTGCCGATATGTCGGCCTGGAACATATTCATAGAGTTCGTCTGCTTTGCCGGCTCTGCGGCCCTGAGGAGCGGCAAAGCTGTGATTTCAGAGAAATGTCCGGGGAATACGTAAATGCTGGCAGGTTCAGCCGTCGTCTTCCATGACTGCCTGATGATCAGGCGTTTCCCGGTGCAGCGGCAGCTGTCCGGAAACTGATACAAAGCTTATTGTGCGGGGAATTTGTTGCAGTTGCGTTAAAGTGCGCAGAGAGTGACCGGGGCCGGCCGGAAGGAACGGCCGTATATCGGCTGATATACGGCCGTGCGGATTACATCACCCGCATACCCGGCTGAGCACCATCATGTGGCTCCAGCAGGAAGATGTCACTGCCACCCGGGCCGGCAGCCAGTACCATGCCTTCTGACAGGCCGAACTTCATTTGCCGTGGTGCCAGGTTGGCAACCATTACGGTCAGTTTGCCTCCCAGATCTTCCGGGTTGTACGCCGCTTTGATACCGGAGAAGACGTTGCGGGTTTCACCGTTGCCGATATCCAGCGTCAGCTGCAGCAGTTTATCGGCACCTTCCACGTGGTCGGCTTTCACGATGCGGGCAATGCGCAGATCAACTTTGGCAAAGTCGGGAAATTCAATGGTGTCAGCGATGACTTCATTGCCGTCTTCACGCAGAGCCGGGCCTTTATTTTTCTTCGACTTTTTATCGTCTTTTTTGGCCGCTGGTTTTTCGTCTTTTTTGCCATCCGGCGCTTTGCCGGCCTCTTTTTCCAGTTCGCCTTTGGTTTCTTCCAGAATGGCGCTGACCTTATCCATTTCTGCGCGTGGCAGCATCGGCTTGAATTTATTGATGCTGTGGCCCAGCAGAGGTTCGCGGCGCGCTTCCCAGCTGAGGGATTCCAGGTTGAGGAATTCGGCCGTTTTTTCTGCAATTTCCGGCAGTACCGGCGACAGGTAAGTGATCAGCTGGCGGAACAGGTTAATGGCCACGGAACATACATCCTGAACTTCCTGTTCACGGCCTTCTTCTTTGTTCATCGCCCAGGGGGCTTTTTCCTGAATGTATTCGTTCGCGCGGTCGGCGAGGGCCATGATTTCTTTCATCGCACGGCCGAATTCGCGTTTTTCATAATGTTCAGCAATCACATCGCCGGCATTGATAAAGTCGGCGAGCATGTCCGGCTCGGCACATTCGTTGGTTAAGGTACCGCCGGCTTTGAATACAAAGTTGGCGGTACGGCTGGCGATGTTCACCAGTTTATTCACCAGGTCGGAATTTACTTTCTGTACAAAGTCTTCGAGGTTGAGGTCGAAGTCGTCCACGCTGGAACCCAGTTTGGCGGCGAAATAGTAACGCAGGTAGGTCGGGTTCAGGTGGTTCAGATAAGTACGGGCTTTAATAAAGGTACCGCGGGATTTCGACATTTTGGCGCCGTTTACCGTCACGAAACCGTGCGCGTTTACCGCGGTTGGTGTGCGGTAGTCGGCCGCGCTGAGCATGGCAGGCCAGAACAGGGCGTGGAAGTTGATAATGTCTTTACCGATAAAATGGTACAGCTCGGCGGTTGAGTCTTTTTTCCAGAACTCAGCAAAATCAATGTTACCGCGTTTTTCGCACAGGTTTTTAAAACTGGCCATATAGCCGATTGGTGCGTCCAGCCAGACGTAAAAATATTTACCCGGTGCGTCCGGAATTTCGAAACCAAAATACGGGGCATCACGGGAAATATCCCATTCCTGCAGGCCGGAATCGAGCCATTCCTGCAGTTTGTTGGCGACTTCATCCTGCAGTGTGCCGGAGCGCGTCCAGTCTTTCAGAAATTCCTGAAAGTCAGGCAGTTTAAAAAAGTAATGCTCGGATTCTTTTTCTACCGGCGTGGCGCCGGAAATCACGGAGTAAGGGTTTTTCAGTTCTGCCGGCGTGTAGGTGGCACCACAGACTTCGCAGTTGTCGCCGTACTGATCGGCAGCACCGCATTTCGGGCATTCGCCTTTGATGTAACGGTCGGCGAGGAAGAGTTCTTTTACCGGATCGTACAGCTGCTTGATGCTGCGCACGGCGATGTGGCCTTTATCGCGGCAGGCCTTGTAGATTTCTTCCGAGAACTGGCGGTTTTCTTCGCTGTGGGTGCTGTGGAAATTGTCGAAGGCAACCTGGAAGTCGGCGAAGTCAGCTTCGTGCTCGGCTTTGACCCGGGCGATCTGCTCTTCCGCGGTAATCCCCTCTTTTTCGGCCCGCAGCATAATGGCGGTGCCGTGGGCGTCGTCGGCGCAGACGTAGTAACACTCGTTACCACGGGCTTTCTGAAAGCGGACCCAGATATCGGTCTGAATGTATTCCAGCATGTGGCCCATATGAATGGAGCCGTTGGCATAAGGCAGGGCGCTGGTGACGAGGATTTTACGAGGATTCGGTGCGGTCATGACAATTCGCTACGGTTGCTCATTAAAAGGGGGCGGTATTGTACCGGTTTGCGGGCGGCTTATCGACCGTGGCCGGCGCTGGGGCACTGGCGCCAGCCTTCAGGAGCTGGCGGTCAGGCTGCGCGGCTCTGAGCATACAGAGCCGGCAGCAGGCCGGATGTCAGTCCGGATGGCGGTAACCCGGGGCAATGGTGACGCGGGCGGCGCGGATGATGTTGTCACGGATCTGCAGGATTTCGATGCGGTACTCCCCGATGCGCAGACACACCGGGGCATCGGGGATGTATTCCAGCATTTCCACAATCAGGCCGCTGATGGTTTTGGGGCCATCAATGGGCAGGGTCCACTTCAGTGCTTTGTTAACGTCACGCACGTAGGCGGCACCGTCAACGATGTAGCTGCCGTCTTCCTGCGGGTGAACGTCCGGTGAGCTGGCGGCCACCACGTCGGTGGTAAAGTCACCGACAATCTCTTCGAGAATGTCTTCCAGCGTACAGATGCCCTGAATATCACCGTATTCATCGACCACCAGAGCAATACGGCGCTTGTTCTTCTGGAAGTTGAACAGCTGGGTATGCAGCGGTGTGCTTTCCGGAATGAAGTATGGCTCGCGGGTAACCTGCTCAATTTCTTCTTTGATCAGTTCACCGCAGGTCAGGAAGCGGCTCATGTTGCGGGTGTGCAGTACCCCGATGACGTTATTGATATCGCCGCGGTACACCGGCATACGGGTGTGCTGGGTGGTGCGCAACTGTTGCAGGATATCGTTCAGGTCGTCGTCCAGGTCGATCCCGATGATCTCATTACGCGGCACCATGATGTCGTTCACTGTCATTTTCTCGAGGTCGAGAATGCTGATCAGCATGTGCTGGTGGCGCTTGGGAATCATGGTGCCGGCTTCGCGCACAATGGTGCGCAGCTCTTCGGTGCTGAGGTTGTCCGGTGTGGCGTTGTTGACATCAACGCGGATCAGCTTCAGCAATCCGTTGGCAATGGTGTTCACGAACCAGACAAACGGCTGCAGCAGCCATTGCAGGGCGAGCAGGCCACGGCTGGCAGGAAAGGCAATCTTCTCCGGCGCGATGGCGGCCAGGGTTTTCGGCGTCAGTTCGGCAAAAATCAGTACGATCAGGGTAAACAGGATGGTGTTAACGAATACCGCCAGGTCCGGGTTATCCGGCCACAGGCGCTGACTGATTATGGTGGCGAGAGCCGCGGCCGCAAAGTTGACCAGGTTGTTACCGGTCAGGATGGTGCCGATCAGGCGGTCGGGTTTTTCCAGCAGCTTTGACGCCCGCAGCGCGCCTTTGTGCTTACTTTTCGCAAGATGCCGTAACCGGTAACGGTTGAGGGACATCATGCCGGTTTCAGAACTCGAGAAAAATCCAGAAAAGATGATTAACAGAACCAGTATGCCAAACAGCACACTTAAGGGAACGTCGCTCAAGGACGGGATCCTTTTATAAACAAGATCCCGCCATCATAGGGCGCCGGGGGACGGTGTCAACTCCACCGCGCGGCCTCAGGCGGCGCGGTGGAGAATGATTTCCAGCACAAACTTGGTACCGAAATACGACAGCACCAGAAACGCGGTACCGACCATGGTCCAGCGGCTGGCCGTGACGCCGCGCCAGCCAAAACGGTAGCGGCCGGTGAGCAGGGTGGCAAACACCAGCCAGCCGACGCTGGCAAACACCACTTTATGCAGCAGGTGCTGGGCTTTCAGGTCGGAGACATAGGGCCAGCCGATGGCGAACGCGGCGGTCAGCAGAATCATGCCCAGCCAGATCATCTCGAACAGCAGCAGATCCATGGTCTGCAGCGGTGGCAGAGACTGAATCAGGCCCTGAGTCTGGTGCTTTTTCAGCGACAGGTCCTGCAGATAGAGCAGCACGGACTGAACCGCGGCGATGGTGAACACGGCATAGGCCAGAATCGACAGCAGAATATGCCAGGCCAGACCATAGCTGAGGTGAGGCAGCGGATAATACTGCTGGCTGATGGCTGCACCGAGAAGAATCAGGGAAGCCATTGGCAGCAGGCCGACAAACAGGTTATCGACCGGTTTACGCCAGCTGGAAAACAGTAACAGCAGGGTGATGACCCAGGCGATCAGGGAGCCGACTTCAAACATGGCGAAATTGATGTGCTCCCGGCCGAGCATGGTGATACCGATACAGCCAAGGTGCAGCAGGGCACCGACCATGGTGCTGGTCAGAACAATGGTGCGGCTGACCGGCCGGCGTCCGCTGACGGTCTGCCACTGACGGAACGCGGCGTAGAGATAGAAGGCGGAGGCCAGCAGGGCTAATACGATTGACGACATGAAAAATCCCCTGGATAAGGGCCGAAGTTTCGCATAAGCCGGGAGGCGGTAAAAGACTGTAATCACATTGTCTGCCGGTCACAGGTTGGGGCGCGGCCCCGGGCAGGTTATACTGCGGCCAGTTTTTTTATGGGTATGAGTCATTCCTGATGTTTGAGAGCCTTTCTGACCGCCTTGGCAGCGCCTTAAAAAGTATTACCGGCCAGGCCAAGCTGACTGAAGACAATATCAAGAGCACCGTCCGCGAAGTGCGTATGGCACTGCTGGAGGCCGATGTGGCTCTGCCGGTGGTCAAAGCCTTCACCGATCAGGTGAAAGAACGTGCCATCGGTACCGAAGTGCTGAAAAGCCTGAATCCGGGCCAGGTGTTCCTGAAGATTGTCCACGATGAACTGCAGTCAGTCATGGGGGAGGCCAATGAGCAGCTGAACCTGGCGACTCAGCCGCCGGCCGTGGTGCTGATGGCCGGTCTGCAGGGGGCGGGTAAAACCACCACCGTGGGTAAGCTGGCCAAATTCCTGCACGAACGGGAAAAGAAAAAAGTCATGGTGGTGTCGGCTGACGTCTACCGTCCGGCCGCGATCAAGCAGCTGGAAACCCTGGCGGGTGAAGTCGGCGCTCTGTTCCAGCCGTCATCCCCGGATGAAAAGCCTCTGGCCATTGCTCTTGGTGCGATTGACGCCGCCAAACGTGCCGGTGCCGATGTGCTGCTGGTGGATACCGCCGGCCGTCTCGCCGTCGACGAAGAGATGATGGCGGAAATCAAAGCGCTGCACGCCGGCATCAATCCGGTTGAAACCCTGTTCGTGGTCGACGCCATGACGGGTCAGGATGCGGCCAACACTGCCAAAGCCTTTAACGATGCCCTGCCGCTGACCGGTGTGGTGCTGACCAAGGCCGATGGTGATGCCCGTGGTGGTGCGGCGCTGTCCGTGCGCCATATCACCGGTAAGCCGATCAAATTCATGGGGATGGGTGAAAAGACCGATGCCCTGGAACCGTTCCATCCGGACCGGGTCGCTTCCCGTATTCTTGATCTGGGTGACATTCTCACGCTGGTCGAAGAAGCCGAGCGTACCATCGACAAACAGAAAGCTGAGAAGCTGGCGAAGAAGATCAAGACCGGTAAAGGCTTTGATCTGGAAGACTTCCTCGATCAGATTCAGCAGATGAAGAAGATGGGTGGTCTGACCTCCATGCTGGATAAACTGCCGGGCATGGGGGGCAACGCCGGCAATATTGCCAAGCAGACGGATGTGGCCGAGAAACAGTTCAAACAGATGGAATCCATCATTTTCTCCATGACGCTGGATGAGCGCCACTTCCCGGATAAGATCAACGGCTCGCGTAAAAAGCGTATTGCCGCCGGTTCCGGTACTCAGATTCAGGATGTGAACCGGGTGCTGAAGCAGCATAAGCAGATGCAGAAAATGATGAAGAAGGTCACCGGTAAAGGTGGCATGCGCAAGATGATGCGCGCCATGGGCGGAATGGGTGGCCCTGGTGGTCCGGGCGGCCCGATGGGTGGCGGTGGTCCGTTCGGCGGTATGCCGCCGATGCGCTGAGCCGGTCCGGCGTCAGCAGACAGAAAAACGGAGGCATAGCCTCCGTTTTTTTATGGCCGTGCTTCTGCGTTTCAGTCAATTGACTACTTTGTTATTAATACGTCGCAAACGGCCTACCCCCTGAGGGATATATTTTGCTCCCGGCCTCTGCTTGATAATTCAATTACTAAAAATATCAGCGGAGTGTTTATGAACAGGGTATTCACGTATCTCTGGGGTCTGGGTATTGCTGTCAGTCTGGTTAGCGCTGTTCATGCCGGGCAGACACTGAAAGTACTGAACTGGGGGGATTACATTGACCCGGACGTCATCAGTGAATTTGAAGCGGAAAACGATGCCACGGTTGAATACGTCACTTACGACAATATCGACGAATTCAGTGGCAAGCTGTTCAACCCTGACAATAAATTCGATGTGATATTCCCGGCGTCACGCACGGTACCGCGGCTGGCGGAAAATGGCCTGGTACGGGAACTGGATACCAAAGAGCTGCCGGACTATAACAACCTGCGTGCGGATATTCTGGAAATGTACCGCCAGCAGGATTCTGCCGGGGTGCATGGTATTCCCTATATGTGGGGTACCACCGGCATCGGTGCCAATCTGGTGGCGCTGAAAGACGCCGGTGTGGCGGAGGATCAGCTGCATTCCTGGGCTCTGCTGTTTGATGCAGGACTGCGTAAAAAAGCGGCTTCCTGTGGGATCGCCCTGCTGAACGAGCGCGATGAAATTTTTGCCGCGGCGCTGTTCTATCTGGGGTATTCCATCAATACCACGGATAAGGCCAGAATCAATCAGGCCGGGGAGCTGGTAAAAGAAACCCTGGCCGATGTGAAATATCTGCATACCACTCAATACCGCCCGGATCTGCACGATCATAAGGTCTGTCTGGTGGTGGGTTATTCCGGTGATATTCTGGCGGAAACCGACGGCGATGACGCGCTGGATTATATTATTCCCGATGAAGGTGCCGCGCTGTGGGTGGATGTCATGTCGGTGCCATCGAATGCGGAAAATCCGCAGCTGGCGTATGCCTTTATCCGTCATATGATGAAGTCGCAGGTCGCCGCCCGCAATTCCAATTACCTGGCGTATCCGACGGCCATGCAAAGTGCGCTGCCATTTGTTGATAAAGAAGTGCTCGACAGTCCGGTGGTGTATCCGACGGTGGATGTACTGAACAAACTGGAAGCCATGAAGCCGCTGGACAAGAAAATCAACGGCCGCATGCAGCGCCTGTGGGTGAAAGCTATGTGTACCGGCCGCAGCTGGTGCTCGGTGCCGATGGATTCCTTCTTCTGAACTGACAGCAGAATGCCGCCAGGGACTGGCAGCCGTTTTGCAATAACCTCCGCAGGCAACAGTAATATGCAGGCGGAGGTGGCCGATGTCCTTATTCTGTGCGGCTTATATGCCGGATCAGTCCCTGAAAGAATGTCAGTTTGTTACTGACCTGACAAAGGTTGCGGCAAATCTGACACGGCAACGGCGGCTGACCGCTGCACAGCCGGATGTGGATATCTGCTTCCTTCTTCCTTTTGCTCAGGAGCGCCCCGGTTTTGCTGGTATGCGCTTTCACTCCTGGCAGGCAGCACACAGCACACTGCGTTTCGACAGCGCTGTTCCCGCCAACATGCTGCATTCACCATTGAGCAAACGCTGGATTATTGCTGCCATGCAGGATGCCGTGGATAACGCGGCCGGTTTTTTTACTGACATTCAGGTGGCGTTTAATGCGCAGGCATTTCATCAGCAGATTGATGCGCTTGCCACAGAGGATGCTTTTCAGGGAGACGGTTTATGACAGCAATAAAAACACTCGATTATCCGGCGGCAAAAGAATTTCTGTCAGCCGGCGATGTGCTGGTGCTCGATTGCCGCGATATTAAGGATTATCAGAGCGACCATATGGAAGGTGCTTTACACGCCCACGACGGCCTGGTGGAAAGTCTGATTATGAAAGGCGATAAAGCACGTAAAATCCTGATTTACTGCTACAGCGGCCACCGCAGTGAGCACCTGACGGAATTCTTTACCGGCTTCGGTTTTGCCAATGCCGTGAATCTGGGCGGTGGTTACAGCACCTGGCTGAATGGCCAGCAAAGCCCTGTACACTGAGTACTGATGAACACTCAGGATAGTGTCCCGCTGATGACTAATATCTGGGCACTGGAAAAAGATCAGAATATCCGCCATCTGCTGTTGCTGCTGAATGAACAGCTGGGGAATGGCAGTTTCCGTATTGAACGGCGGATTGCGACCGATTACTGCGCGGTCTATATCCATCAGCCGGATGAGCCGGAGCTGCGCGCTTATCTGTATACCACGGGGCAGGCGCCTGATCACTACGGCGTGCACCTGGAATACCCGCTGCTGTCGGAAGCCAATCCGGTTTTTGACGTGTACGAGAATCTGTCACTGCCGGTGCTGGTGGAAATGCTGGCGGTGCATTTCGGTGTTACTGAGATTCAGCCTCTGCCGCTTCTGCACTGATGACTCCTGGATGGTGGAATTCTGTGCCACCTGCGCTATGTATCAGCAGACAGAAGGCACGGGGTATGTACAATATCCCACATCAGAAAATTCAGCGGTGAAGCAGATTATGTGGCAACAATATGAAATTCAGCTGCAGACCAGGCGCAGAGGCTTTCATCTGGTAACGGAGGAAATCGTCAGCCGGCTGCCGGGGCTGACGGATATATCGGTGGGGCTGATGCATGTGTTTATTCAGCATACATCCGCGTCACTGACCATTAACGAAAATGCTGACCCGACAGTACGCAGCGATTTCGAAGCGGTATTGAACCGTCTGGTGCCGGAAGATGAGCCTTATTATCAGCATACGCTGGAGGGCAGTGATGATCTGCCGGCACATATCAAAGCCAGCCTGTTAGGCCCCTCACTGACCATTCCTGTCACGAATGGCCGGCTGAATCTGGGCACCTGGCAGGGGATTTATCTGTGTGAGCACCGGGACTGTGGCGGCAGCCGCCGGCTGGTGGTTACGCTTCAGGGCGGCTAGTCGTTTCAGGGTCTGGCACCAGGGCAGACAACTTTGCTGGCTCTGAGGTGGTACATCTCAATATCCGGATGGGTGAAGAAAGCCATTTCCCATGGATTTTTGGCAACAAACAATTCCTGTATTGTGGCAAAGGCCGGATGGGACGGCGGCACTGAAAAAACCTCACCGCGGATGATGCTGTAATTCCATTCCACGGCCTCTTCGAAGGTAAAGGTCGCGCGTGAATCGATGGCGAAATAACACTGGGGCTGGCGTTTCATCAGCTGAGCTTTGAAGGTCTGCGGCAGGGTAATAAAGAAAATATCGTCGTCCACCGTGGATAGGAAAGCCATCACGGTCGTATGCGGCTGGCCGCTGGCACCGGTAATTAATACACCGATTTTATTGTCATGTTCACTGGCGTCAATTGCCGGAACTTCCTGCAGCGGAGTAATGGCCAGTGGTGAAGAAGGACGCAGGTCGGGCGGGAATTCATAGCCGGGCTGGCGGTATTCATAAACCACACTCATGCCGTACATGACCTGAAATTCACGTGCCTTCAGGCGCAGATGACGGTCATCGTCACAGTGCACAACCTGCCCCTTGTAGGACAGCCGGTAAACACTGAGGTCGGCGTCGTATTCCGAAACCCCGGTGCGGTTGTCGAGATGCAGGGTAATATTATCGCCGGCCTGCAGACGGTGGCCGCGGGGGCAGAACAGTGTCAGGTTATCATCGCTGTCAATGTCGACAATGCAGATGTAGATGCTGGCATCCATATCAGTTTCATTATTGTATGCGGCAGCGACGCCCAGTACCCGTTTTCCCAGATAATCATTCAGGGTCATAAATCGGCCTGTCAGAGTGTTATGCAGAATGATCAGTGTAGTCAGAAATAGATTGTCTGCTTGTCTGCCGGTGACTGTCAGGAAATAAAAAAGCAGCCCGTGGGCTGCTTTTTTATGCTGCGTTTAACGTTGCAGAGAATGGCGTTACACCAGTTCCTGTAACGCGGCTTTACTATAATCCTGCAGCTGATCGTACTGACCTTCCTTCACTTTCAGCACCCATTGCGGGTCCTGCAGCAGGGCGCGGCCGATGGCGACCAGATCAAATTCACCGGCTGCCATGCGCTGGCCCAGTTCATCAATGGAGGCGGTGGCCACACCGGAGGCATCGACCATGTCGCGTTTGTCTTCGTCGATAAAGCTGGCGTTGAGACCGACGCTGCCGACGGTAATCACGGGTTTACCGGTCAGCTGTTTCGTCCAGCCGGCCAGGTTGAGGTCAGAGCCTTCGAATTCCGCTTCCCAGAAACGTCGGGTGGAACAGTGGAAAATATCCACACCGGCATTCACCAGCGGCTTCAGGAAGGCGTCCAGTTCTTCCGCTGTGTCACACAGACGGGCGTTGTAGTCCTGTTGTTTCCATTGCGAGAAACGGAAAATAATCGGGAAATCCGGGCCGACACGGTCACGGATGGCGGAGACAATCTCGCAGGCAAAACGGGTACGGCCGACCAGATCGCCACCGTATTCGTCTTCGCGCTGGTTGCTGCCTTCCCAGAAAAACTGGTCGATCAGATAACCGTGTGCACCGTGTACCTCAACGGCATCGAAGCCGATGCGCTTTGAGTCTTCCGCGGCCTGGGCGAAGGCTTCAATCACGTCGTGAATATCGTCTTTGCTCATGGCAACGCCGTTTTCCACACCCGGGCGGATCAGACCGGAGGGGCTGTATCCCGGTACCGACGGATCCGGATCAGCACCGGTATTTTCTTTGCGGATGGCGCCGACATGCCACAGCTGCGGTGCAATTTTCCCGCCTTTGGCGTGTACGGCATCGACCACTTTCTTCCATCCGGCCAGGGCGTCTTCGCCATAAATAAAAGGTACCCGCGGATAACCGTTAGCGGCTTTGTGATTGACGCAGGTGCCTTCGGTAATGATCAGACCGACTTCATTTTCGGCGCGGCGGCTGTAATAGGCGGTGACCAGATCATTGGGCACATTGCCAGGGCAGAAGGTGCGGGTCATCGGCGCCATGACGATGCGGTTCTTCAGATGCAGCGGGCCTAAATCAATCGGTTCAAACAGGGCGCTGACGGCCTCGTTGGTCATTGTCATACCGTTATTCCTGTTGCTGTGTTGTGGTTGTCGTGTGTGTCAGGCAGCCATTGCTGAAGCAGCAGTGACATGCTCTGGGTGAAATATTCCTGTCCTTGCAGGCGGGCGTAAAACAGCGCGCCCTTGCAGGTGAAAATAAACAGTCTGGCCATGGCCCGCGGGTCGGCTTCGCCGGGGCTGTGATCCTGCAGCTCGCCATTGTCCAGCCCCATGCGGAACACGCCGGTGACCCAGTCGAGCTCGGTGTGGCTGAGCTGCCGCAGGCGTTCCTGAATGGCCTCCGGCAGCTGCGGCATATCGCTGTTCAGGGCACTCAGCGGGCACTGACGGTCGCCGTTGAACGCATGTTTTGCGGATGCGCGGAGGTAACGCTGCAGCCTGTCCACGGCTCCGTTACCCTGACGGTCGAAGTGTTCAAAACCCTGCAGCAGCCACTGTTCAGTCCAGTCACACAGTGCCAGTCCAAGATCCGCTTTCTGTGGGAAGTGGTGATGCACGCTGGCTTTGCGGATACCCAGCTGCTGTGCCAGATCCTGGTAGCTGAAACCGGAAAAGCCACGCCGGCAGAGCAGGTCGGCGGAGACTTCAAGCAGTTGCTGGCGGGTATTGCTGCGGTTGTTCATGGCACTGGCCTGTGGTGATCTGTTACCAGCCTACCTACTGGTAGGTTGGCTGTGGCGGGGCGTTTGTGACATTCCTGCGGCAGTGGCTGCTGACAGACAGGTGCCCTGCGGCGGCGGATTTTCTATACTGCCCGGCCACATCAACCGGCCGGTGAGCGTATGAAGCTGGAAAATATCGATAAAGCATTGTTTAAAAAACGTCTTAACCGCTTTCAGGGCGGGCTGGTTGCCGCCCTGCTGGTGCTGAGTCTGGGGTTATCACAACTTTACATTGCGCTGTGGGGAACGGGGGAATCGAATACCCTGCTGAATCTGGCGGCGGTGGTGACCGCGCTGTTTATTCTCGCCGGGGTTGCGCGGTTGATCCGGCAGCAGCCGTTTATGCATGAAATCCTCTATGTGCGGGCGCTGAAGCAGGAGCTGAACCGTATATACCGCGCCAGTAAGAAACTGGAAGCGGCGCTGCAGGAGGATAAGCCGGAGGCCGTGATTGTGCGCTGGTTTCAGCTGCACGGATCAAGGCATCTGTATGAACTGGAGGATAATACCCTGACCATGGAGGAGCTGAATGCCCAGATTGAGGAGCTGCAGGCCCGGGCAGAGCGGCTGGGGCTGGAAGTGAGTACTGACGATTACTCGCCGGAACTGATCTCCCGGCTGTAACAGCCGCGTGATGCACGCAGGCAGCGAACCATGTAAACTACGCGCGTTTTTATAATCTGTTGATCTGATACCCGCAGGCTTCCCTGACCATGATGAAATATGTTTCCACCCGCGGTAACGCCCCGGAACTGACCTTTGAAGATGTGCTGCTGACCGGCTTAGCAACCGATGGTGGCCTGTATGTGCCGAAAGATGTGCCTCACTACAGCCTGGAAGAAATCCAGTCCTGGCGTGACCTGCCATACACGGAGCTGGCGCATAAGGTGATTTATCCGTTTGTGGAAGGCTGTGTCGATTCTGCAGCGCTGAAAACCATGCTGGAAGAGGTGTACAACAACACCAACTTCGGCCACAAAGCGATCGCGCCGCTGCAGCAGATTGATCATAACGAATACGTGCTGGAACTGTTCCACGGACCGACGCTGGCATTCAAGGACTTCGCGCTGCAACTGCTCGGCCGTCTGCTGGACTATGTGCTGGAACGCCGTAACGAGAAAGTGGTGATCATGGGCGCGACGTCCGGTGATACCGGTTCTGCCGCCATCGAAGGCACCAAAGCCTGCCGCAACGTGGATATCTTCATCCTGCACCCGTACGGTAAAGTGTCTGAAGTACAGCGCCGCCAGATGACCACAGTGAAAGGCGACAACATCTACAACATCGCCATCGAAGGTAATTTCGACCAGGCGCAGCAGATGGTTAAGGCCAGTTTCGGTGATCAGTCTTTCCTGCGTGGTGAACGTAAGCTGGTGGCGGTTAACAGCATTAACTGGGCCCGCATCATGGCTCAGATCGTTTACTACTTCTATTCCAGCCTGAATCTGGGTGGCCCGCTGCGCTCCATGGCTTACTCAGTTCCAACCGGTAACTTCGGTGATATTTTCGCCGGTTATATGGCGAAGAAAATGGGTCTGCCGATTGAGCAGCTGATCATTGCCACCAACAGCAATGACGTGCTGCACCGTCTGATGAGTCAGAACCTGTACGAAGTTCATCCGCTCCAGCACACCATCACGCCATCCATGGATATCGCAGTGTCCAGCAACTTTGAACGTCTGCTGTTCGACCTGTACGACCGTAACGGTCCGGTACTGGCTGAGCTGATGGATCGTATGAGTGCGCGTAAAGACGTGGTGTCGCTGGATGAAGACCGTCTGGCCAAGGCCCGTGAACTGTTCGACAGCTACGCCGTCGATGAAGCCACAACCGTGGCCATGATGCAGGAAGTGTATGGTGAAACCGGCTATCTGCTGGATCCGCATACCGCCATTGGTGTGAAAGCGGCCCGCGAATGCCGCCGCAATCAGAATATCCCGATGATCACCCTGGGCACTGCCCACCCGGTGAAATTCGAGGAAGCCGTGGGCCGTGCCGGTTACGATATGCCGAAGCTGCCGCATCATCTCACCGACCTGATGGAACGTGATGAGCGTCTGACCGTTATGCCGGCAGATCTGAAAACCGTGCAGGATTTCATTGCTGATAACACTTTCGCAGACTGAATTCTGCTCAGAGTGTAAAAAAGCCACCTTCGGGTGGCTTTTTTGTTGGCGTTTTTGGTCTATCCTTACGATAAATCTATTAATTTATCAGCAGGCTGGCCTGAGGCTGCCGGGCTGCTTGTGCCATAACAGGGAGTATTTGCGGTGGCGACTGGAGATTCAGACCTTAAGCGTAATATGCAGGCGTTTGATCAGCTGAAAGAAATTGTGCTGGTGGTTAACCCTGAAGATGCGTCGGTTCTGGCCTGTA
The DNA here is from genome assembly GCA_030145845.1 of Pseudomonadota bacterium. Taxonomy (GTDB): domain Bacteria; phylum Pseudomonadota; class Gammaproteobacteria; order Pseudomonadales; family Oceanobacteraceae; genus Venatoribacter. The sequence goes on along the minus strand of JAIXHJ010000010.1, from coordinate 51,235 downwards.
ACCGCGAAGCCTGTGAGCAGCTGGCACTGGCAGCGGCCGACATCTGCTGTCGAACGCTGTGTGATATCCGCGACGATGAATATGACGCACACCGCTGGCAACAATATGTGGAAGCAGTTCGCCGCAAGGCCGGTGGCAGCTCTCACCACTGGTATCTGCGTGCCGGCGGGGAAGCATTTGCGGTGGAGGAAATGGCGCAAAGCGTGTGCTGGGACGGCCGGGAACGGCTACTGATCAGCGCCCGCGATCTGACGGCCCGCGCCTCGCTGGGCAACGAAGAAATCAGTGACCGCGAACCCTTACTGCGCTTTGTGCTGGATGAAGCGACCGACGGTATGTGGGACTGGAACGTGGTCCGCGATGAAGTATTTTATTCCATGCCGCTCAAACGCATGCTGGGTTATGGTCCGTATGAGATCGATCACAACCTGTTTACCTGGAAAGATTCCATTCACCCCGACGATCAGGAACGGGTCGGACGTCTGCTGGACGATTATCTCAATGGCCGTACCGACCGTTATGAACTGGAATACCGGCTGGGCAAACGCCAGGGCGGTTACCTGTGGATTCATGACCGCGGTCTGGTGACCGGCCGTGACGAAAATGGCCGCGCACTGCGCGTGGTTGGCATGGTACGTAATATTCATGAACGCAAGCAGATGGAAGAACAGCTGCTGCGCATGGCGACGGTGGACGAGCTGACCGGCCTGCTGAACCGCCGTGCCGGTTATGTGGCGTTTGAGCGTCTGCTGCGGCTGGCAGATCGCGACAGGGATGACCTCAGTATTGCGCTGCTGGATCTGGATGCCTTTAAAACCATTAACGATCATTATGGGCATTCGGTCGGTGACCTGGCGCTGGCGATGACAGCGCGGGTTTTCTCATCGCGTATCCGCGCCTCGGATGTGCTGATGCGCTGGGGTGGGGAAGAGTTTCTGCTGGTGATGCCGCACACCGCCAGTGCGGATGCCCGGCAGCTGGTGGATGAGCTGCGTACCACACTGGCGTCAACGCCGCTGGAAACCCCGGATGACCGCATTCATATGACGGTGTCAGCCGGCCTGGCTTCCCGTCCGCAGGATGGCCTGGACGTTGGTCAGCTGGTGCACGCCGCTGATAACGCCCTGTATTCCGCCAAAAGTCAGGGCCGTAACTGCGTGGCTGCCAGCCACTGACGCCTGCTTTTTCATTCTTCTGTCATGACCTCTGCAACCGGGCTGTGGCTGCCGCACAACCGTCTTAAACCGTTGTGCGAAAAGTGCTACCCTTGCGGCTCACACAACGAGTTGGACTGTTATGAATTACCTTGACTGGTCAGAATACCGACAGGGCTGGATTTTCCGTCACCGTGAACTGCCGGTGGCAGCGGATGACCTGTCTCAGATTCTGCCGCTGACTGAAGCCGGCTCGCAGCAGTTCTGGCGTCAGCAGGTCAGTAAGGAAGCCACGCATGCCAGTCATTTTCTCGGTGATGACTGGCCGGCGCGTAATGGTGTCTGGACTGACAAAGGCAACTGGCAGGATGACTGGGACAGTGACAGCAATGAATTGCCGGAGCTGATTGCCGCTCACCTCAGCTGGGATGACAATACCGTGGTGTATTTCTGCTACAGCTCAGAGCATGTGGTACAGACCAGCTGGAAAATTTTCCGCCGTTACTGGAAGAATTTTCTGTTCTACGATGACGAGCCGCTGCTGCTGGGGAAAAAACGTCAGCAGGTGGTCCGGTTTCACAGCGACGGTACCTACGATATTGGTATCCGCCCGGCCTGAATGTCGGATATCTGACATTCATATTATTCCCGATAAAATAATATCGATTTTTGTTTGGGAATTATTCTGATATTACCCGTGGGTCATTTAATAACGAGAATCCATTTTATTTAATGGGCCGTTATAGCGTTTTTATATTTTATTCACTGATTATATTAATCGATGACCCGTCTTTACGGTATTTATGTTGCGGTAGCAGAAGTGCCGGCATAAACTGACTGCCAATAAAAATCAGGAGTATGGCTATGAAAGGCGACGCTAAGGTTAATGAGTACCTGAATCAGATACTCAGCATAGAACTGACTTCTATTAACCAGTATTTCCTGCACGCCCGCATGTATAAAAACTGGGGCCTGGAAGAACTGAATGAGAAATGCTACAAAAAATCCATTAAGGATATGAAACAGGCGGATGCTCTGATTGAGCGGATTCTGTTTCTCGAAGGCCTGCCGAATCTGCAGAAACTGAACCGTTTGCGTATTGGTGAAAATACCGAAGAAATGCTGCGGTGCGATATGGATCAGATTGTCGAACAACTGGCCGTGGTGCGCGAAGCCATTGGTTATTGCGAATCGGTTAAGGATTTTGTCAGCCGTGATCTGCTGGAAGGTATTCTCAGCTATGAGGAAGAATATCTCGACTGGATTGAAAGTCAGCAGTACATCATTGAAAACAGTGGTATTCAGAATTACCTGCAAAGCATGATGGGAGATGATTGATTATGAAAGGTGATGCAAAAGTTATTGAAATGCTCAACGCGCTGCTGGCCGGTGAGCTGACGGCGATGGACCAGTACTTCATTCACTCCCGTATGTATCTCGACTGGGGGCTGGGTAAGCTGCATGAGCGTATCAACCATGAATTCGAGGAAGAAAAAGATCACGCGTCGCAGCTGATCGAACGTATTCTGTTCCTGGAAGGTATTCCGGATATGGTAACCCGCACCCCGATTCATGTGGGTAAGGATGTACAGTCCATGCTGCAGGCAGATCTGGATCTCGAATACGAAGTGGTGGCTCACCTGCGCGAAGTGATGCAGTACTGTGAGTCGGTACACGATTACGTGACCCGCGATATGCTGCTCAAGCTGCTGGATGATACCGAAGAAGATCACGCACACTGGCTGGAACAGCAGTTGGGCCTGATCGATAAGATCGGCCTGCAGAACTATATTCAGTCGCAGATGGCCTGATCTGTCCTTTCTGCCGCTGTCAGATAAGCTCCTTCGGGAGCTTTTTTTGTATCCGGCTGTCATATGCCACCGCCCCCGGCCGGCAGTGGCTTTTTTGCCGCTGATAAAAAACACTGTCGCTGTGTTCTGATCTGATGGGGTTCATGGTTAAATGCCGTTCGAAAATCATTCTCAACGGAGGCGGATATGCCCCAGAGGGCATCATATTTCCTCATTCCGGCCGTGCTGCTGACGCTGGCCGGCTGTACATCCTGGCCAACCCCCGAGCACCGAGCGGTAACCAATGACAGCATCCGTGCCATTATGGATGACGTGGTCGCTGACAACCCGGTACCGGTACCGCCGGACTGTACCGATCTGAGCCAGCTGGAGGCAGTCAGCAAAGCGCTGAGCCAGCAGACCCGCCAGTTTGATGAACTGAATGACCAGCTGAAATCCCTGGTGGCTGCCAATCCGAATTTTGCTTCCAGTGAATGTCAGGAGCCGGCAGGCGCGGCGGCGCTGGATGGTAAAACCATTATTGGCTCAAGCGAGTGGATTTACCTGACACCACCGGGCCATCACTATCAGGCCCGGGTCGACAGTGGTGCTGCGACCTCGTCGCTCAGTGCGCAGAACATCACCCGCTTTGAACGCAATGGTGAAAAGTGGGTACGCTTTTTTCTGCAGCATGATGATGAAGCACAGCCGATTGAAGTCGAAGCGCCGCTGGTACGGCATGTCCGCATCCGTCAGGCGTCAGCCGACGAAGTGGACCGCCGGCCGGTAGTCTCACTGACGGTGAATCTGGGCAATAACCTGCAGCAGGACACCGAATTCAATCTCACCGACCGTTCGCAGATGACCTATCCCATTCTGCTGGGCCGTCAGTTCCTGCGTGATGTGACCCTGATTGATGTCGGACGTGAGTTTATTCATCCAAAGTTTGAACCTGATCCGGTTCCGGAGAACAAAAAAAGCGATACTGGCGGCAAAACAGAACGCGCAGTGAAAAAGGATAATAAGGCGTCTGTCGCAGACAAACCTGCGGCGGTGAAAAAACCGGCCGCGGCGAAGACTGACGGGGATGCTGACAAGCAAGCCGGGCAGGCGGATACTGCGCCAGCTCAGCCGTCCGGTGCGGATGATAACGCCGCCCCGCCGGCGGCAGAGAAAAGTCCTGTGCCGGATGAGGCACCGGTGAAAACAGAATAAGGTTCTTTATGCCTGTCTACGGTATGTCTGTTCCACGTTTCCCCTTTTATGCGCTGGTCGCCATCCTGATGGCGCTGGGTATTTTCCTTATCCTCCATCGCCACTGGGTTTATGAAGTACCGCTGATGTACGGTGAAACCCAGACCATCTGGTCGGTGGAAGCCAAGGTTGAGTTCACCGCTGATGATGGCCCGGTCAGGGTATCCATGGTGCGTCCATCGGCGCAGCAGGGCTTTACCATTCTGAAGGAGGCGGGCGCTTCCCCGGGCTATGGTCTGAATTTTATTGATGGTGATGAGCCGCGCGCGGAATGGACCATCCGTGCAGCCAGTGGTCGCCAGGAGCTGTTTTACCGCGCAGAGATACTGGTCAGTCAGGCGCCGGGTGAAAGCGGGATGGAAGCGCCACCGCTGGTGCCGGTGAGCTGGCCGGAGCCATACGCCACCGCGGTCAGTGAAGTACTGGCCGAGGCCTACAGTACGTCGGCGGGCAACTTCAGTCTTACCCGGGAACTGCTCAAACGTTTCCGGCAGGAAAACAGTGCACAGAATATCGAGCTGTTAAAAACCCATTTTTCCGACAACCTGCCAGCTTTGTGGGTCGACATGCTGCACAAGGCCAGAGTGCCGGCGACGCTGGTCTATGGGCTGGACCTGCAGGATGGCCGCCGGCGGCAGATGCTGACACCGCTGCTGCGCGTGTGGAGCGGTGATGAAAGTCAGATTTTTGAACTGCCGGGGCAGGAGCATACGTCGTTACTGAAACAGGCTGATGCGCCATTGCTGCTGTGGGAACAGCGCGGGGCTCCGGTGCTGGATGTGGTTGGCGGGCGGGATTCCGGTATCCGCTTTTCCATGCTGAAACGGGAAGAATCCACTTATGCCAATATTGCCGAAAACCTGTCCAGTCAGCACGATTTCCTGAATTTCTCAATTCACAGTCTGCCGGTTGAAGAGCAGGCGATGTTCAAAACCATTCTGCTGATTCCGATCGGTGCACTGATCGTCTGTATTCTGCGGGTACTGGTCGGCATCCGCACTTCGGGTACCTTTATGCCGGTGCTGATTGCGCTGGCTTTTATTCAGACCTCACTGGTTACCGGTCTGATCGGTTTTCTGCTGGTGGTGGCAACCGGCCTGTTTATCCGCGGTTATCTGTCGCGTCTCAATCTGCTGCTGGTGGCGAGGATCACCGCAGTGATTATTACGGTGATTGCCATTATCAGTGTGTTCAGTGTGCTGTCGTATAAACTGGGGCTGACAGAGGGGCTGAAAATTACTTTCTTCCCGATGATTATTCTGTCCTGGACCATTGAGCGGATGTCGATTCTGTGGGAAGAAGAAGGCGGCAAAGAGGTGATGATTCAGGGCGGTGGCAGCCTGCTGACGGCGGTGCTGGCTTACTGGGCGATGAATGATCCCTGGGTGCGCCATCTGACCTTTAACTTTATTGGCATCCAGCTGATTGTGCTGGCACTGGTGCTGATGATTGGTTCCTACACAGGTTACCGTCTGCTGGAACTGCGCCGTTTCCGGGTGTTCAACTGATATGTTTATTACCCCCTGGCGCCTGAAAGAGCGCGGTATTCTCGGTATGAATCAGCGCAATATCCGCTATATCAGCCGTTATAACCCGCGCCGTCTGTATCCGCTGGTGGACAATAAACTGAAAACCAAACTGCTGGCCCAGAGTGCCGGCATCACCACGCCGGGGCTGATCGGTACCATCACCAGTCAGCATGGTGTGTCGCACCTGCCGGAACTGCTCGACGGTGTCACGGGCTTTGCCATCAAGCCGGCCAAAGGCAGTGGCGGGAAAGGCATTCTGGTGCTCAGCCGTCAGGCGGACGGTACCCTGATCAAGAACAGTGGGGCACTGGTGGAGCTGGCCGACCTGCAGCGTCATGCGTCCAATATTCTTGCCGGACTATACAGCCTGGGGGGCAGTCCGGATAACGTCATTATTGAAGAGCTGATCGAGTTTGATCCGCAGCTGGATGGCTTTTCGTTTGAAGGGGTGCCAGATATCCGCGTGATTGTCTGCCGTGGTTACCCGGTGATGGCGATGATGCGTCTGTCGACCCGGAGTTCAGACGGCAAAGCCAACCTGCATCAGGGTGCCGTTGGTGTCGGGCTGGATATCGCCACCGGCCGGCCACTGAATGCAGTGCAGAACGGTAATCCGGTACGTATTCATCCGGACACCGGAGCCGATCTGACGGCGCTGCAGATTCCGCAGTGGGATACTCTGCTGGAACTGGCAGCCCGCTGTTACGAAGTTACCGGGCTGGGGTATCTGGGAACGGATATGGTGCTCGACCGCCGGTATGGCCCGATGCTGCTGGAACTGAATGCCCGTCCGGGGCTGACTATCCAGGTGGCCAACAACACCGGGTTGCTGCCCCGGCTGAGAAAAATTGATGCCTTATCCGGCGCTGATATTGCTCTGCCGGCTGCGGAGCGCGTGGCCCGCAGCCGTGAGTGGTTTGCAGCGGATACCATGGCGGATGCTGTGCCGGCTTAATCCAGCAGACTGTCGAGGCCGGAGTCGAGATCGTCCGACTGACTGAGGTCGGCGCAGGCCTGTTCCACCTTCATACCGATGGTGTGAGCTACGGCATAGGGAAATTCCTCTTTAATCCGTGCCTCATCAACACCTTCATCGTGTGCCTGATGCAGATAACGGGCAATATACAGCACTCCGGCGAGTACAGAATAAGGGCGGTCCAGGTCGGCATAATTCTGCTCCAGTACCGCGGCCTGAATATCGTCGGGAAACTTCCAGCGTTTGGCCAGTTCGGCCCCGACATCGGCATAGTTAAACCCCAGCTGGCCACTTTCCAGGGTATGGCGTTTGCCACCCATGGCTTCTGCTTCATCCATACTCTGAGCTTCTTTTGGCATTACCACCCGGATCAGCAGACTGCCGATGGAGTGCAGCATGCCACAGGTGAACGCGGTTTCTTTATCGCAGCCGGGCACGTAAGCGGCAATCCAGCGTGACAGGGCCGCGACGGCAAAGGCATCGCGCCAGAATTTTTTCTGGTCGAAACCCGCGGGAGCCCTGAATGCTGTCGTCATACCGGAGGCCAGTACCATGGTACGCAGTGTGCCCAGGCCGAGCAGCATAATGGCATCGTGCGGATTGGCGATGGTGTGGGAGACACCATAATGCGCGGAGTTGGCCAGACGCAGAACCTTGGCGGTCAGCGCCTGATCCATGGCGACTTTGCGGCTGATCTCATCAATGCTGACGTCGTCATCACGGAAGCTTTCTATCAGTTCCTGAACGACCCGCGGAATGTGCGGGAGTTGGCGGGATTCAGAAAAAATGGCTGCCATATTCATAATTATAATTCCTTTGGTTAACCAGTCATTTCATCATAGGCGAGCCATGGCGGAGCGACAGCCGACAGCGGAATCTTTATTGTAACCAGGCGTGCTGCAGTGGCCGGTTTCATACGCCTGATTGTCGTTACTTTTGTTAAGAAACGACAATAAAATGGCATTAATTCACTATGCCTGAGATAAGTCTTTGATATTATTGGCGCCTGTCCGGAGGTCCAATGAACAAACAGAAAATCGGTTTTATCGGTATGGGGTTAATGGGAACCCCGATGACATTACGCCTGCTGGCAGCCGGTTTTGCGGTCAGCGTCTGGAACCGCAGTCGTGACAAAACGGCGGTGGTGGCCGCTGCGGGGGCTGTCGTGGCTGATAGCGTGGCGGAGCTGGTCTCTGGCTGCGACATTATTATGCTGTGTGTCACCGATACTGCAGCCGTTAACGCTGTAGTCTTCGGCGACAAGGGGGTGGCACAGGCGGCCCGCCCAGGTCAGGTGCTGGTGGATTTTTCCAGTATTGATCCGGCCGCGACCCGGGATATGGCTCAGTGTCTGGCGCAGAGCTGTGCCGTGCCCTGGGTGGATGCACCGGTATCCGGTGGCGTGGCGGGGGCAGAGCAGGGCACGCTGGCAGTCATGGCTGGCGGCGATGCGGAAGTGATTGACCGTCTGCGCCCGGTTCTGGCACCGCTGGCGCAGCGGGTAACCCATATGGGACCGACGGGTGCCGGACAGGTGACCAAGATCGGCAACCAGATGCTGGTCAGCTGTAATGTACTGGTGATGGCAGAAATGATGGCACTGGCGGAAAAAGCCGGCGTGGATGCCAGCCGTATTCCGCAGGCGCTGCAGGGCGGCTTTGCCGACTCCATTCCTCTGCAGTTAACCGGTCCGAGGATGGCAGAGCGTGATTTTGACGCCGTTAAATGGCATGTAAAGACGTTGCTTAAAGATCTGGATATGGCCAATGCTCTGGCCAGGGATATGAACAGTGCCATTCCCATGGCCGGGCTGGGCGCAGAGCTGATGCGCCTGCATGCAACACAGGGCAATGCTGAGCGTGACCCCTGTACTCTGGTGACCATGTATACGGAGAAAAAAGGGTGAAACTCACCGCAAACCTGTCCCTGATGTATACCGAGCTGCCGTTTCTGCAACGCTTTGCTGCGGCCCGTAACGATGGTTTTCCTGCGGTTGAAATCCAGTTTCCGTATGACACACCGATTGCCGCTATTCAGCAGGCGCTGGCCGATAATCAGCTGCGTTGTGTACTGATCAATGTTCCCGCCGGCGATCTGATGGCAGGTGGTGAAGGTCTGGCGGCAGTGCCGGGAAAAACAGCCGAATATGCGGCGGCATTGGTAGAGTGTCTGGCTTATGCCAGAGCGCTGAAAGTATCCTGTGTGAATGTTTTACCGGGCCGCTGTGACGATGAAAACAAGCGTGTTTTTTACCTCGATACGTTTAAGAAAAATCTGGTAAAAACAGCAGACAGCCTGGCACCGTTTGGTATTACCACGACGTTTGAAGCCATTAATACCCGCGATATGCCGGGTTTTCTGATTTCAGATGCACAGCAGATGATGGATATTGTTGACGAACTGCAACACCCGGCCATCCGCGCGCAGTTCGATATTTATCATATGGCACTGATGGGCTGTAAGGTCTGTGATTTTATTGACCGGTATGCAGAAAAAATAGGCCATATTCAGTTTGCCGATATCCCCCAGCGCGGGGAGCCAGGTTCCGGTACGCTGGATTTTGCCCGGATTTTCCGCTGCATTGAAACATCCGCTTATCAGGGCTGGGTGGGGGCAGAATATAAACCGACGCGTGACACCCGTCTTACGCTGCAATGGAAGCGGGAGCTGGCAGCTTCAGTCGCTCTGTGTTCGTGAGCGGTCAGCTGAACATATCCAGTTGTGAATCGTTATCCGTGGCGGAGCGGCGTGCTTTACCGGATCGAACGGCGGGTTTCTCTGTCGCGGTTTTTGTGGCCGTTAGCGGGGCGGTGGTGGTTGGCTGCTCACGTACAGCGGCGTCGGCTGGCTGAAGCAGTGACAGGCTGGTCTGATTGTTGTCTTTGTTTTCCGGCGGTGGCACGGCCTCTATCGCTGTCTCTGCTGCCGGTGGCTCTGCTGCCAGCGGATCAAACAGATCCGGCTGTGGTGGTAGTGGCGCATCCTCTTCTTCCGGTCGCGCCTGTTTGGCGGCAAGCACTTTCAGCCGGCGTTTTTCACACAGATTGATGATCAGCTGGCGCTGGAAATCAGAATATTTCAGCCAGTTCAGGCGTTCTTCACGGGAACGGAAACAGCCTTTGCAGTAGCCGCGGTTATTCACCTCGCAGATACGTTTGCATGGACTGGGAATTTCGAACAGTTCGCCCTGATCAATCATGGTTATTCCTGGCTGGATACAGGCTTCAGGATAGTCAGGTCAGCAGCCGGATACCAGAGCAGGTGACTGCAGATAGAAAACAGCCCGCACTGGGTGCGGGCTGTGTCGTCGGAGGACCGATCAGACCGGAGTAACGTTCTCAGCCTGTGGACCTTTCTGGCCTTGGGTTACTTCCATAGTAACTTTCTGGCCTTCGGTCAGAGTTTTACGGCCATTGCCGTTAATCGCACTGAAGTGAACGAATACATCTTTACCGGCTTCCTGCTCAATGAATCCGAAACCTTTTTCGTCATTGAACCATTTGACGGTGCCTTCAACTATATTTGCCATCTTTCTTTCCTGAGTAAATCGCTGGTCTTTGACCAGACTTGCTGAACTATCTGGCATTCTATCGATACTGGCCGGCTGAGCCGGAGTTCCATCAATTAATGCCGCCATCGACCAGTATCTTACATATCTTACCAATATGGAGCACTCGCCAATCTGCCCAGCCGCTGAAAACGGCATAGACACAGGCATAGTATCCTACTTATCTGCGCTTACCAAGCATTAGAAGTGGCATCCGGTAACTATTTTTTAAAACGGAAAATGTCAGTATTTATGCGGCCTGCAGCGTGGTGGGCAGGAATCTTCCGTGCCTTTTGGTAAACTCTGTCGTTCTTTTACAAAGGAATCCCCTGTGTTTGCGAATATTCTCCGGCCTGCGGGCAGTGATGCGCAGAGGCTGTTCCATGGCCGCGGGCATGCCTGGCCCGGCTGGGAACACATCAATATCGACTGGTACCCGCCACTGGCGCTGATCACGCTCTATGCTGAGGCCGCTGACGGCCTGCTGGATGAACTGAGCGGGTGGTTACAGCAGGAATGTGCGGCACAGAGTGTGGTGGTACAGCACCGTTGCCGGGCCGGTGCGCCCTTTACTCTGCTGGCCGGGGAGATGCCGCAACAGATGCCGGTCAGCGAAGACGGACTGCAGTACTGGCTGTATCTCAACCGGTCACAGAACACTGGCCTGTTTCTGGATATGGCCAACGGCCGCCGCTGGGTACAGCAACACAGTGCAGGACGGCGGGTCCTGAATCTGTTTGCCTATACCTGCGCATTTTCGGTGGCGGCGATTGCCGGCGGGGCTGAGCGGGTAGTGAATGTCGACATGAGCCGCGCAGCGCTGGCCAACGGCCGTGAAAATCATCGTTTGAATGAGCAGGATCTGGGCCGGGTGGTGTTTGAAGGCGTGGATATCTTCCGTTCGTTCGGACGGCTGAAGAAACACGGCCCGTATGATCTGCTGATCAGTGATCCGCCGACCTTTCAGAAAGGCAGTGTGGATATCCGCCGCGATTATCCTAAACTGCTGCGCCGCATTCCGCAGCTGATGAAGCCGGGTGGTGATCTGCTGCTGTGTCTTAATTCCCCTGACCTGGACGACGCTTTCCTGATGGAACTGGTGCGCGGGCATGCCCCTGAGTGTGAATTCAGCAGCCGTCTGCCGAACCCGGAAGTGTTTGCTGAAGCGGAGCCGGGTAAGGGACTGAAGGTGCTGCATTACCGTTACCGGGGCTGATTCCGCTAACGGTAATGCAGGGAGAAGTCAGAATTTGCCTTCTTCCATACCTTTTTCGATCAGTTCAATTTTATAGCCGTCGGGATCTTCAACAAAGGCGATGACGGTGCTGCCGCCTTTTACCGGTCCGGCTTCCCGTACCACTTTGCCGCCATGGTTGCGGATACGGTCGCAGGCCTGTGTCGCGTTATCCACTTCAATGGCAATGTGGCCGTAAGCCGAGCCCAGGTCGTATTCACTCACGCCCCAGTTATAGGTCAGTTCCAGTACCGTACCTTCGCTTTCTGCCTGGTAACCGACAAAGGCCAGGGTGTATTGGTATTCTTCATTGTCGTGTTTGCGCAGCAGCTGCATACCCATCACATCGGTGTAAAACGCAATGGAGCGGTCCATATCACCAACGCGCAGCATGGTGTGTAACATTCTCATAATCAGGCCTCTCAGTCGGAAGTTTTGTGTTTGTATTCGCACAGGTCTTCAATAATACAGGCGCCGCATTTGGGTTTGCGTGCCGTACAGACATAGCGTCCGTGCAGAATCAGCCAGTGGTGGGCATCCATCAGAAATTCTTTCGGCACCACCCGCATCAGGCGGGCTTCCACTTCATCCACATTTTTTCCCGGCGCAATTTTCGTGCGGTTGGAGACACGGAAAATATGGGTATCGACCGCCATCGCCGGCTGACGGAAAGCCGTATTCAGTACCACATTGGCGGTTTTACGCCCGACCCCGGGCAGGGCCACCAGATCGTCGCGGTTAGCCGGTACTTCGCCACCATGGCGTTCCAGCAGCAGGCGGCTCATGGCGACCACGTTTTTGGCTTTGCTGTTAAACAGGCCGATGGTTTTGATGTATTCCTTCAACCCTTCTTCACCCAGTTCAACCATCTGTTGTGGCGTGTTGGCGACCGGAAACAGTTTGCGGGTCGCTTTGTTGACGCTGACGTCGGTTGCCTGAGCGGATAAGGCGACGGCAACCAGCAGTTCGTAGGGTGAGCTGTATTCGAGTTCGGTCTCGGGATTGGGATTATGCTCCCGCAGGCGGGAAAAGATTTCGGTGCGTATTTCTTTATTCATGGATACGGCAGTCTGCAGTCACGGTTGCCCGTTATCATACCGCATCTTCGACCCGGTTTCGGCCATTGCGCTTGGCTTTGTACAGCGCCTGATCGGCACGTTTCATCAGCGCTTCAATACTTTCACCGGCTTCGCGCCGGGCGACGCCGAAACTCATGGTGACATTCAGGGTTTTGCTGGTGGCATTATTACCGCGCTGTTTTTTTCCTTCGCGGTGATCCTGCGGCCGCTGTTCGCGGTTGCGCACGACCAGCGGATAGGATGCAATCCGTTCTCGCGTCGCTTCAATAAACGGGTGAAACTGCTGTGCTTCGCCGGCCGGAAAAACCAGCGTGAATTCTTCCCCGCCATAGCGGTAAGCACGGCCACCGCCACCGGTTTTGCCCAGCTGAGCGGCCACCAGACGCAGCACATCATCACCGACATCGTGGCCATGGGTGTCGTTGAATTTTTTGAAGTGATCAATATCCGCCATGACCAGCACATAACGTCCGTGACGGTGTTTCAGGTCATTCATCAGCGCCCGCCGGGCGGGAATACCGGTCAGCTCATCAATAAATGCCAGCTGGTGATTGCTGATCAGCAGAACGGCAAACAGCAGCAGCAGGGACAGCATGGCAATCAGCAGCGAAATAAACGGAATGGCAAAAGCAAAGAACAGAATGCCGTGCAGAATCATGACGGCCGCGAAAGCAAACGGAATATCGGCATTGCGCGGCAGGCGGTTAAATGTCAGACCAATGGCCAGACAGAAACTGACCCAGCCGGTCAGCGGCAGATGCCCGCCTCCGGACTGGTCGCGGAAAGTCAGCACCCACTCACGCAGATCCGCCAGCAGCTGCAGCTGATAACTCAGCCACACCAGCGACGCCTGTAATAACAGGGCGGCCGGAAATGCGGCACCGGCGAGGGAAAAAGGCCGGCGTTCGGGCAGGAAGCGCACAGCCGCGGCATTGAGTGGCCACAGCAGGGTAAACCAGAAATAAATCCACCAGGTGTCAGGTTCGTCCAGCGAACTCTGCAGGCGCCATTGAATAAAGCCATAACTGAGAATAACCAGCAGCACCAGCTGACCGGTGCGGCCCTGGTTGAATACCTGCGCCAGAATCAGCAGAAAAATCCCCAGGACAGCCGGAGCGGCCGTAAGCAGATTACCGTAATCATTGCTCCACTGGTGAACATAGGGCAGCAGGGCCCAGCAGCCGGCGACAGCCAGAACAGGAAAAAACAGCGGGCGCAGAAGATGGGCTGGGTACACAGATATATCCGGTGTTGAGGATGAGTTACCGGTTAAATATAGACGTTATTAATAAGACTCTCTGAAACAAAATGTTGAGAAAGCGCAACAGCCGATGAATTTCCGTGCAGGTCAGCGGCCGCATCCCGGAGAAGCCGCAGTGGCGCTGGTTCTGCAGAAGGCACGCTATTCCGGCGTGCTCTGATCAGATAGAAGTACGTGTGCGCAGCGCCATGATGACGGCCACCATGATGAACACAGCCAGTACCCACAGATGGGCGGGGATGTTTTCCTGCAGCAGCCAGGCAGCCAGCAACAGGGTGAGCAGCGGTTGCAGTAACTGCGTCTGGGCCAGTGCGGCGGTTCCCTGTGACAGGGCGCCGTACCAGAAGCGGAAGCCCAGCCACTGGCTGATGACTGCCAGATAAGCCAGCGCCAGCAATACATCCACCTGATAGCCGCCGGCGGGCTGCGTCTGTGTGCCCCAGGCATAGCCAAACAGTCCGGCAGACAGCGGCAGGCTGAGCGCCATGGCCCAGCAGATCGTCTGCCAGCCACCGATGTGGCGGGCTACCACAGCGCCGGTACTGCAGGTGATTGCACCACAGATCAGGGTGCCTGCCAGCACGGCATACAGGCCATTGTCGGTCAGTGCCGGCGGTGCACCACGGCGCGCAGACTGTACCGCCAGCAACAGAATCAGCGCCACCCCCGCCCACAGCCAGAACACCGCTTTTACCCGTTCACGGAACAGGGTGACAGCCAGTATCGCTGTCAGCAGAGGCAGTCCGGCCAGCCACATACCGACCCGGGCAGTGCTTTGATACTGCAGGCTGACGGCAAGCAGGTAAGGAAAACCCACCGCGACGGTCAGACTGGTGACCAGCAGAGCCGGCCAGAGCCTCCTGGCCGGCAGTGGCCAGCCGGCGGCGCGGATCAATACGGCCGCCAGCAGGCCGGCGATCAGACTGCGGGCGGCCGTGATCAGCAGCGGACTCATCTGCTGCAGCGCCACACTGGTGAGTGGTGCTGTGGCTGAGAACATAGCTACCGCCAGCAGCGCCGGCCACAGAGGGGAAGACGCTGCCGCAGCAGTGGGACGGAAGGTGATGATCGGCATAGACAGGCTCCGCTCAGAAACAGGGGTCAGGAGCGTTACAGAATGACGCGGAAAAGGCTGGCGTATGAGAGGCAGTGGCAGGGAGAATAAGCAGTACAGTTGTACGGAATTTTATACTGTACTGGTTGTTTGCCACGGAACTGTATCGGGTCCGTTGTCCGGGGCGACGCTATGATAGTGGCAGAGGAGAGCAATATGCTGAGCACCGATACCAGGAACAATGCCAGAAACAACGCCAGGAAAACCACCGCGAACAACACCACAGACCCTCTCTACCGTCAGGTCGCCCGTGAACTGATTGCCGATATCGAGGCCGGGGTGTATCCGGTCGGACATAAAGTACCCAGTGTGCGCCGTCTGAGCAAAACCCGCGAGGTCAGTATTTCCACGGTGAGTCAGGCATACAGCTGGCTGGAAGATCAGGGCTGGCTGATGGCCAGGCCACAGTCCGGTTATTACGTCCGCGCCTGTTTCAGCCCGGTGCCCCGCGAACAGGTAGCGGATGCACTGCCACCGGCATCTCAGGGGGAAGCACCGGCAGAATTTACCAAAGCCGGACTGATTACCGATATGCTGGGGCAGATTAACCGCAGCAGTCAGATTAACCTGGGGGCCGCAATTCCGGCGCCGGAGGTGTTACCCCTGCGTCAGCTGCAGACGCATATCAATAAAGTCAGCCGTTTTTATACGGCAGCGGTACTGGATTATCAGTTTTCCCCGGGGCTGGAAGCTTTACGCCGGCAGATGGCAGCGAGAATGCGCGATGTCGGTGTCCGTTGTCTGGCCAGCGACATCATTATTACCAATGGCTGTGCCGAAGCCCTGACCCTGTGTCTGCGTGCGACCATGCGCGCGGGTGATCTGCTGGCCGTGGAATCGCCCTGCTATTACGGTGTGCTGCAGGTGGCAGGCCTGCTGGGGCTGAAAATTATTGAAATTCCCACCGACCCGCAGACTGGCATCAGCGTGGAAGCCTTACAGCTGGCACTGGAACAGTGGCCGGTGAAAATGGTGGCCGTGAATTCGCGTTATTCCAATCCGACCGGCTCCGTTATTCCGCAGGATAATCAGAAAATGCTGCTGCGGCTGGCCGAGCAATACGATATCGGCATTATTGAAGACGATGTTTATGGTGAACTGGGTTATCCGGGAACGGCCGGCGATCAGCCATTCAATACCGTGCTGAAAACCTTTGATCGTGACGGCCGGGTTTTATACTGCTCGTCGTTTTCGAAAACCCTGTCGGCTGGTTTAAGGGTTGGCTGGTGTATCCCCGGACGCTGGTACCGGCAGGTCTGTGAACAGCAGACCTTTACCACATTCTCGGCGCCGTCCTTATCCCAGTATGCTGTCAGCTCGTATCTGCAGAACGGGCAGTATGACCGTCACCTGCGTCAGCTGCGGCCAAAAATGGCGGAATATACGCGGTGCATGCTGGATGCGGTACACCGCTATTTCCCGCCGGGAACGAAAGTGACTGAACCCCGTGGCGGTTTTATTCTGTGGCTCGCATTACCCCCGCCAGTGGACGCAACAGAGCTTTATCATGCGGCAGCCAGACAGTCGGTGGCGATTGTCCCGGGGGGATTGTTTTCCAATACCGGTCACTTTGATCACTGCATCCGCATCAATACGTCACTGCCATGGAACAAGGATATTGACCGGGCTCTGCAGACGCTGGCAACCCTGACAGCAAAGCAGCTGGATAATGCTTCATAGATCGTGGGCTGGTGACCCGTCGCCATAAAAAAACGGGCACTGCGCTCAGCGCAGTGCCCGTTTTTCTGTCACTGAAAAATCAGTTATTGGCGTGCAGTTCTTCGTTCAGCTGAATCGCACTTTTATTGGTCACGCACTGCACCGCACCGGTGAGTGAGTCACGGCGGAACAGCAGGTCAGATTTACCGGCCAGGTCGCGGCCCTTAACCACTTCAACCAGATTTTTCTGATCGTCCAGTACCTGAATTTTGGTGCCGGCGGTGACATACAGACCGGCTTCCACGGTGCAGCGGTCACCCAGTGGAATACCGATGCCGGCGTTGGCGCCGAGCAGACATTTTTCACCGACAGAAATAATGATGTTACCGCCACCGGACAGGGTACCCATGGTGGAGCAGCCACCACCCAGGTCAGAACCATCACCGATGACCACACCGGCAGAGATACGGCCTTCAACCATGGAAACACCCAGCGTACCGGCATTGAAGTTGACGAAACCTTCGTGCATGACTGTGGTGCCTTCACCAATGTAGGCACCCAGACGGATACGGGCAGTGTGGGCAATACGCACACCGGACGGCACCACGTAATCTGTCATGCGCGGGAATTTATCCACGCTGTTAACGCTCAGCAGTTCACCCCGCAGACGGGCATCCAGCTGCGCCTGCGGCAGTTCCGCCAGATCGACAGCACCTTTGTTGGTCCAGGCAACGTTTGGCAGCAGACCAAAAATACCGGCCAGGTTGACGCCGTGCGGTTTCACCAGACGGTGAGACAGCAGGTGCAGCTTGAGGTAAACCTCCGGTGTGGACGATGCCTGCTCATCGCTTTCCAGCACAGTGATCACAACCGGTTTTTCACTGCCGGTGCAGGCACGGGCCAGTGCTGCCTGTGCCGGCGCTGCGGCTTCAATGGCATCAGCGAAAGCGCTCAGTTCGCCACCGTCAGCTTCCAGTGCCGCGTTGCCGCCTTCATAACCCAGCGTATTTTTGGCCGCTTCAATCAGGGCTGCCTGCGGGTTAAGCAATGGCTGCTGGTAGTACACTTCCAGCCATTCACCTTTGCTGTTCTTTGTGCCGACACCAATGGCCAGGGCAAATGCAGTTGTCATAGTGATTCCTCAATGCAGTACGCACAGCGTACGTTAAATCAAAGTTTGCGGATAAGGGGTTACAGGCCCAGAGCAGCGTAATCGTCTGCTTTGAAGCCGAGAATTTTCTGGCTGCCGGTATCCAGTAACGGGCGCTTGATGATGGACGGATTATCCAGCATCACGGCTCTGGCAGACGCTTCGCTGATGTTGTCGCGGACATCATCCGGCAGTTTACGCCAGGTAGTACCACGGCGGTTGAGCAGCGCATCCCAGCCCAGTTCGGCGATGAAACTGTCGAGCAGCTCCGGGCTCAGGCCATCTTTTTTGTAATCGTGAAACTGATAATCAACACCGGCCTCTTCCAGCCACTGGCGGGCTTTTTTGATGGTGTCGCAGTTTCTGATGCCATACATGGTGATCACGCTGAATCTCCTGTTTCCGGGCCGGGCAAAAATGAGGCGCAAGGATACCAGAGAATGGCCTGTGCGGCAGCCTGACAGGGCACAGTGTCAGTAGTTGATAGTTTTTGTTTATCAATTGCCGGGTTGCAGGCGACCAGGGCGGTTACTGTCCGCTTATCTCTCGGAGTTTTGTATGAACTGATGGGGTGTCAGCAGGAGCTTTAGGTACAGTCTTCTAGGCTTGGATTGAGTGTCACAGGGTTACACGGAGCGCACCATGGCATTGCTGAAAAATATGAGCGTCAAACATAAATTGCTGGTCCTGGTGGCAGTACCGCTGCTGCTGGCCGGATATCTGGAATCTCGGCGCGTTGTCTCAGCCTTTGATCAGGTCGGAGAGCTGGAATCCGTGCGTATTCTGGTGGCGGTGACTGCAGCCAACAGTCTGCTTGCGCATGAACTGCAGAAAGAGCGCGGTATGTCGGCAGGTTATCTGGGCAGCCAAGGGAAATCGTTCAGCGACTCTCTGCCGGGGCAGCGGGCGCTGGCGGATGACAGGCTGAAACTCTGGCGCGAAAAAGTGGAACAGAATCCGGAGCTGGGTAATTACCCGGAAATCCGCGCGGTGGTCAGTAACATTGCTGACCGTCTCAGCCGTCTGCGGGAGATCCGCAGCGGAGTAGATGGTCTGTCGTTGCCGCTGGGCGATGTGCTGACCTATTACACGTCAACCATTGACCGGCTGCTGGTGATACCGGCGATGGCCACCACCTATACCAGCGACGGTGCCACCATCCGTCAGCTGCAGGCGTATTACAGCTTTCTGCAGGGAAAAGAAAGGGCCGGGGTTGAGCGGGCTGTGCTGAGTAATGTCTTCGGCCGGGACCGTTTTACGCCGGAGCTGTTTACCCGCTTTGTGCGTCTGGTGTCAGAGCAGGATGCCCATCTGCAGACCTTCAGCCGTCTGGCCGGTAAGGATATTCTCAGCCGCTATGACGACTTCCTCAGCAGTCCGGCATCCACGGACGTCAGCCGTATGCGTGATGTTGCCTTCAGCCGTCAGCAGGATTTCGGTATTGATGCCAAAGCCTGGTTCACGAATGCCACCACCCGGATCAATGCCCTGAAACAACTGGAAGACCTGCAGGAACATCAGCTGGCAGAGCATGCACTTGCAGAACTGGGGCGTATCCGCGCCGAAGCCTGGACGGGCAGCATTATCGCCGCTGTCATTATTATTCTTACCCTGATTCTGGCCACGCTGCTGTCGGTCTGGATGTACCGGCAGATTATGGCGCTGCAGACCGGACTGAATCACGCCGGGCGGGACCTGGAACTGGATCACCGCATTGCCGTCACTCTGGGCGATGAACTGGGGGAGGCGGCACAGGATGCCAACCGCATGTTTGAGCGTATGGGCGATATGGTGCGCCGGATCCGCAGCATATCGGATCAGCTGACACTGATTTCCATGCAGAACCATGTGACGATTTCACTCAGTACCAAGGGCATGAATCTGCAGCAGGATGAAACCGGCAAGGTGGTGACCGCCGTGAGTCAGCAGGAAATTGCCACGCAGGATATCGCCTCCAGTATGCAGCAGGTGGCCGATCAGACCGAATCGGCGAATACCATCACCCTGCAGAGCGGAGCGGCGGTGGAGCGCAGTGTTCAGGTTATCCGCCAGCTGGATGAACGCATGCTGCAGGTATCAGCGGTTATCCGTGATCTGCACAGCAGCAGTGATTCCATTGGTGGTGTGCTGTCGGTGATTAAAAACATTGCTGAACAAACCAATCTGCTGGCGCTGAATGCTGCCATTGAAGCCGCCCGTGCCGGCGAACAGGGACGGGGTTTTGCGGTGGTGGCCGATGAAGTCCGGACTCTGGCGCAGCGGACACAGGAATCGACGGCGGAAATTGAAAATATTATCGGCCGTTTCCAGCAGGAATCGCGGCGGGCCTTTGACGCGGTGGAAACCTCGCAGCAGGCGGTGGAAGAAACAGTCAGTCTGGCCACCGGGCTGACCGGTGAGCTGGATAAAATTGAAAATGCCATCGCTGTGATCCGCGATATGACCGATCAGGTGGCGGCTGCGGCGGAAGAACATGTGGCCACCAATAAGGAAGTGTCCGGAAGCATCCGCAGTATCTATAAAATTGCGGAGCATACTGTGGCCACGTCGAACTTTATGAGTAAGACGGCGAAAGAACAGCGGGAGCTGGCCGGACAGCTGCGCGGACTGGCCGGTCAGTTCAGCGTTTCCTGAGGATCAGCTCAGGCAGTCGCTGACAAAACGGCAGATATCATCGATTTCAGCCGGGCAGACTTCGTGATCCATCGGGTAGGTATGCCAGGCGGGTTGCAATTGCATCGCCTGCAGTGACTGGCGGGTTGTTTCCCCCAGAGCACAGGGCACCACACTATCGGCGGTACCGTGGGCGATGAACACCGGCAGTTCCGCATTGGCGGCTGCCGGTTTCACGGTCCGGGCAAGATAAGTGGACAGGCAGATCAGACCACCAAGGCGGCCGGGGTATGTCAGCGCTGTTTCCAGGGCGACGGCGCCCCCCTGGGAAAAACCGGCGATGACAATGCGCTGTGACGGAATGCCCTCCTTATTCAGCTGGCCGATCAGATGATGAATACGGGCGGCGGAAGCCTGCAGATCCGCTTCATTCACCACCCGCGCCGGGCGGGCAGCGGTAATGTCATACCAGCTGGGCATAACTTCACCGCCGGCAAAGGTAACGGCAGCCCGTGGGGCATGAGGAAACAGGGCTTTGGTGGCGCATGGCAGCCGGCCGGCGATGGCAGCAAACACTGGCACAAAATCATCACCACTGGCCCCCAGACCGTGCAGCCAGATCATGGCCGCAGTGGCCTGTGGGGTAGTCACTTCAATCAGTTCAGGCAGATCCTGACGGCACAGTTGATGGGTCATCACAGTTTCCGGCGTAAAAGCGCCGAGTATAGCGTTTCCACCGTGCAGGTGTCTGCGTCAGGCCAGCAGCCAGTGCGTAAACCAGGCCATGGCGATGCCGAGATAATTGCCCAGTACGTAACCGATAATGGCCGCGGCAAATCCGGGTACTATGATCTCGCGGTTCTTCAGCGCACCGGCAATCACCGGGATAAAAGGCACCGACATAATGGCGGCGGATGAGGTGATCAGAAAGGTGTCAGTATCGATGTTCAGCAGACGGCAGAGCAGCGCCTGCAGCAACAGGGACCCGGTAAGAATAAAACCGATATAGGCAAACAGATTCAGGTTCAGATCGCTGATCATAGTGGTGTCGGTCATGCTGCCGCTGGTAAAGCAGAAGATCAGAATCAGCAGCATGCCCAGCTGAAAGGTGCCCGGCAGCTGGCGGACGGCCGGTATAAATGACGCCGCGGCCCCCAGGGTGGTGATGGTGATAATGGTCACGGCGGAAGCCATTTCCGCCGGTGCCAGTGAGGCTGCCGCCAGCGCGCTGCCGACAATCAGGGCCGATAACAGCAGACCGGCGCCGGCTCTCAGCAGTGTGCTGCGCTGCGCCAGAATGCGGTAGGCGGCAGCGGTTTCGTCGGAAAGATGGCTGAACAGGCCGCTGTATGTCCGGCCGTCATCGTGACGCGGAGTAAAAGCGCGAAGAAACAGACCAAAGAATGGCCGGGCCAGGGTCATCACAAACAACAGATACAGCGCTGACAGCAGAATGTCGTAGGTAATCATGGTGGTAAACAGGGTGTTATCGGCTTCAATCGCCGTTTTGATCGCGGCCATATTCGGGCCGCCGCCGGTATAGGCACCAACCGACATGCCGGCAATCTGCCAGATGCCCGGCAGAGATGAGCTGAACAGCCAGGCGCCGCAGGCCGATACCAGCAGAACGGACAACAGAGCGGTTGCCATGCTTTTCAGGGTGTCGCCTGCCATGGTCAGTGAGGCCCTGATATCGACAGAAAAGACCAGTAACGGCAGCGCCAGTGCCACCGACACTTCCGCCAGCGTGCTTCTGACCGGGGTCAGATTATCCCACAGCGGCAGACCGGACAGCAGCGCCGACAGGCCGATACCGGCGCCGAAGCTGAGCACCACCACCCCGATTTTATCCAGTAAGGGCAGGCGCTGGCACAGCCATATCAGCAACAGCGGTACACCGGGACCGAGAACGAGCGGGATAAGATCCGTCACGGGCAGGCCTCTCAGGCGTTGGCGGCGTCAGCCGGGCTGAACGCGGTGGAGGTAAAGGAGCCGAATTCCTGCGGATACTCAAACACCGGCCACCACTCGTGAATTTCGTCCTGATCGTAAACCGCAATGGCCCCGAACTGCAGCAATACTGCCTCGCTCTGACTGGGGCGGAAAAACAGGTAGTCATCCTGCTGTACCGGGCTGGACGCCGGCAGTTCGTACAGTTCCTGATTGCTTGAATGGCCGAGAATGGCAGCGCGCCGGCTTTCAACCGGCCAGCAGGGGCTGGCCAGCCAGTTGCCGCCATAAATGAAAGCAGCCCGTGACGGCAGGCGGCCGCACAGACGCAGCAACGCTGACAGACCAGAGGCCATCGGAATCTCCGGATGATTGACGGTCTTCAGTACCGGGGCCGCGATAAAGGCAGCCGGCAGGTGTTCTTCGAGAGTGAAAACATCAAAATCGGTGGGCTTGACCAGTGCCGACGCGGTGGCCAACTCGTTGACCACGCCCAGGTGTTCGCGCTCATACAGAGGGTAAGTGGTACTGCCGCCGGTATTCAGACACAGTCCGTCGATGATGTCTTCCCCCAGCGTGGCGCGCACAATATCCACACACTGATGGTAAGTCTGCTGCGCTTTGTGCAGGGCTTTTCCGGGCCCGCCAAGAAATGCCGGAATCCTGGTGATATGCGCTTCGTAACCCATCAGTCCGGACAGGGTCAGCCACTGGCTGGACTGAATCTGCTGCAGCGCATCGGCCAGTACATCGTCCGGCTGATAACCGCCACGGTGCAGGCCGATGTCGATTTCCAGATTGATGCGCAGACGCACGTTCAGCCGGGCAGCCAGCGCTTCGTACTGTTGCAGGCGCTGGTTGTTATCAATCAGCCACTGCAGCTGCAGTTCCGGGGCAAAACACATGCTGGACGTCTGTGCGGCATGCCAGTCATAAAAACGTTCGGCAGCTGCCACCGGCATGGGTTTCCCCATCAGCACATCAGCCGCCGGCATGTTCTCGACAATATGCATCAGAAAGGGCAGGTGGAAACACATCAGACGGTGGGTACCGGTGCGGCGCATGATGTACTGCAGCAGCGGAATTGAGGGCAGCGATTTGGCCACGATGCGGTAGTCGAAGCCGCGGTTAAGGACATTGATCAGCTCATCGATATTCCGGTCCAGCCGTTCTTTATCGATCACCAGTGTCGGAGTACAGACACCGGCCTGATGCAGGGCATTGGTCAGGTTCTGGTAATAAAGGTCTGTCATGGATCGTTCCGCAATGAGCATGGTGGGAGCTCGTTATTATTATATGGTTGGTACGTTTGTACCATGTTTATGCGGTGTACGCTAACACAAACTAAGGGCTGGCCGGGCTGAGAGCGAGGGTTTTTAAGGACAAAAAAAGCGCCCGCAGGCGCTTTTATGGCAATCAGGACTGAAATTACAGCCAGATAGCGCGGAAAAGATAGAAGAACAGGATAGAAAGCAGGGCGCCGGCGGGCAGGGTGACCAGCCAGGAAACGAAGATCGAACCCACTTTGCGGTAGTTCAGCGAGTCACCGCCCATGGCCAGACCAATCCCCAGAATGGCACCCACCAGTACGTGCGTGGTGGAAATCGGCAGACCGGTGCCGGAGGCAACCACCACGGTGGTAGCCGCGGCCAGAGTGGCGGCAAAGCCACGGCTTGGCGTCAGTTCCGTAATACCGCTGCCGACCGTGGCAATCACCCGGTGACCGAACGTCAGCAGGCCGATGACGATACCGACAGCACCGACCAGCAGAATCCACAATGGCACAGACGATTTGGCGGTGATTTCACCGGCGTGGCTGACCACACTGTAGATCGCTGCTACCGGACCAATGGCATTGGCCACGTCGTTGGAACCATGGGCGAACGCCATGGCACAGGCAGTGAAAATCATCAGTACGGCAAAGACTTTTTCCACGTTGGCGAGATGCACGGCTTCAGATACTTCAGGGTCGGCATGAATGCGGCTGACAAAGAAGCGGCCGACGGCCATGATGACCACACCGGACAGCAGTGACACCCACAGAGCGTCAGTAAAGCTCAGATTCAGGCCCAGATGTTTGAGGCCTTTGAGCAGGGTGACCATGGAAATAACAAAGCCAACCAGCAGGATGTAAAAGGGTACCAGACGTTTTGACTGGGCGAACGGGTCTTTGGTGTCGTGGATAAAATGCTGCACGCTCTTGTACAGCAGAAAGGAAATACTGCCGGCGATGACCGGGGAGATGACCCAGCTGGCAGCAATATTACCGACACGGCCCCATTTCACCGCTTCCATCGAAATCCCCACCGCGGCGAAACCGACAATTGCGCCGACAATGGAGTGGGTCGTGGACACCGGCCAGCCGAAGTAAGACGCAATCAGCAGCCAGGTACCGGCGGCCAGCAGTGACGCGAGCATACCGAACACGAGCAGTTCCGGCTGGCCGTTCAGCGCCAGCGGATCAATGATACCTTTGCGGATCGTTGCGGTGACTTCACCGCCGGCAAAGAAGGCTCCGGCAAATTCAAAAATAATGGCGATAACGACCGCCTGCCGGATAGTAATGGCTTTGGAACCGACAGAAGTTCCCATAGCATTAGCAACGTCATTGGCACCAATCCCCCAGGCCATAAAGGCACCGAAGACGCAGGCCAGGATGATAAACAACTGCCCCTGGTCGGCAATAAGCTCCATTACGAACTCCTCGATTTGAAAGCGCGCGCATTCTAACGCAGCAGGCTGGGAGTGCCCAGTATTTGTTGTTACCGGAAAGTGATTCGTGGCAGGGAAAATGACGGGGAAAGGGATTGACGCCGGGAAAGTCAGGATGCCTGTGCCGCAGGCATAAAAAACCCGCCGGATGGCGGGTTTTTTATGCTCAGGTTTCCAGCTGCGTCAGCGGAATATAGCGCGCATTCTGGCGGTTGCCGTAACGCCGCATCTGCCACAGACTGCCGGCAATAAAGGCGATACAGCCGGCCAGCCACAGGGAGGAGCTGAGTGGGTGATGCACAAAGCTGCCGGCCTGATAAACGATCACCGCGGTGGTGTAGGCCAGACCGGTACTCCAGCCGGCGACAAACAGCATCCAGCGCAGGCCGGCTTCACGGGTCATGGCACCCAGTGTGGCCACACACGGGGTGTACAGCAGAATAAACACCAGATACGAGAAGGCTGCCAGCTTGCTGCCGAACAGCAGCACCATGCTGGTGAAGGTACCACTGTGAACACCCTGTTCTTCGGTCTGGTCGGCACTGATCAGGCTCAGGCCCAGCGGATCCAGCAGGGTATCGGCAAGACCGGCAAGGTTATCCGGGATTGTCTGCAGTGCTTCCAGCAGACCGCCGCTGAGGGAATATTCAGCGCCGTCATCATCCGCTTCCGGGCTGTACAGCGCATCCAGCGTACCGACCACCGCTTCTTTGGCAAAAATACCGGTGATGATCCCCACCGTTGCCGGCCAGTTATGTTCATTCACGCCCAGTGGTGTCAGCACCGGCGTAACGCTGCCGGCAATTTTTGACAGCACAGAATCCTTGCTGTCTTCGTTACCGAAGGAACCGTCCGTCCCGATGGAATTCAGGAAACTGAGGATAACCACCACGGTCACAATGGTTTTACCGGCCCGCAGGCAGAAGGATTTCAGCCGTTCCCAGGTTTTGATCAGCACGCCGCGGACGGTGGGGACATGGTAAGCCGGCAGCTCCATCACAAACGGGGTGAGGTCGGGTTTGAACAGGGTGTTTTTCAGCGCAATACCGGTCAGCATGGCCATCACAATGCCCAGGACATACAGACTGAAAACCATCAGCGCACCGTTTTCACGGAAAAAGGCGGCGGCAAACAGGGCATACACTGACAGGCGGGCGCCGCAGGACATGAAAGGCGCCATGGAAATGGTCAGCAGGCGGTCTTTCTCGGTATCCATGGTACGGGCAGCCATGACCGCCGGCACATTACAGCCAAAGCCCACGATCAGCGGCACAAAGGATTTGCCCGGCAGACCGACGGCCCGCATCAGGCGGTCCATCACAAAGGCTGCCCGGGCCATATAGCCGGAGTCTTCAATCACGGACAGGAACAGATACAGCGCACCGATTACCGGGATAAAGGTGGCAACCAGCTGAATACCGCCGCCAAGACCGTCGGCCAGCAGGGTGCTCAGCCAGGCCGGGCTGCCAACCTGATCCAGCAGATAATGGGCGCCATCGACGAACACCGTCGCGAAGGCAATATCGAAGAAATCGATAAAGGCACTGCCGACGTTGATGGCGAACAGGAACATCAGGTACATCACACCGAAAAAGAACGGGATACCCAGCCAGCGGTTCAGTACCCAGCGGTCGATGCGTTCACTCAGGCTCAGCCCCTTGTCGTTGATGGTCAGGGCCTGCTGCAGGATATGCTGGATGGAACGGTAACGGTTGTTGGCCATCAGCACATCGATTGGCTGATGGTCCTGCTGTTCCAGCTCGGCACGCAGCTGCTGAGCCAGGCTCAGCACATTCAGACGGCGGCTTTCCGGCAGGATATCCTGGGCGTATGTGTCATCTTCCAGTACGCGGGTGGCGGTCCAGAACGGATTTTCCACGGCGTCACCGAGCGCGTCTTTCAGCCGGTGGACGGCGGATTCGAGTGACTCATCCAGACGCAGCAGGGGCGTAGCGACGGTAGCGTGATCCAGATAATGGGCAAGAACGCGGCACAGTTCCTCAATGCCACGGCCAGTGGAGGCCACAATCGGCACAACCGGCACACCGAGTTTCTGCGACAGCATCTGAGTATCGACATGGATACCTTCACGTTCGGCCACGTCCAGCATGTTCACTGCACAGATAACGGGCACGCCCATATCCAGCAGCTGTGACGTCAGAAACAGGTTACGCTCCAGATTGCTGGCATCAAGGATATTGATGATGATCTGGGCTTCGCCGCTGAGCGCAAACTCACGGGCAATTTTTTCATCCATCGACAGTTCATCGTCGTGACTGTCGAGGGCATAAGTGCCGGGCAGATCAACCAGTTTATGAGGCTTACCGCGCAGATGAACGGTGCCTTCCTTACGCTCAACCGTGACGCCGGGCCAGTTACCGACGCTCTGTTTGGCGCCGGTCAGGGCATTGAAAAGCGTGGTTTTACCGCAGTTGGGATTACCGATAACACCGATTACTGCCCGTGTCATGGCATGACCTCCACCTGAATAATGGATGCTTCCTGCTTACGCAGGCTGATGGATGCGCCCCGCAGCTGAATCTGGATCGGATCGCCCAGAGGGGCGTAACGGCGAACTTCAATCTGAGCACCCGGCATAACACCGAGGGCCAGCAGTTTACGGCGGAAATTAGCCTCGGTATCGGTAAAGCCTGTAATACGGGCCCGGGTACCGATGCTGAGCTGATCCAGAGTCTGAAAAGTCATGATGATCCGGCGGGGTAAAAACTATATACAGATGGTAATGTTTATCATTTGGTAACACAAGTGACGTTTGCCGCGTCAGATCAAGAGTGACACTACTTTACGAGGCTTTACGCAGAGGAGCGGAGGCGGATTTATTATTATATCGAAACAGTCTGATCGTATATCCGGTATTCTTTTACATATTGTTTGCTGC
This sequence comes from Pseudomonadota bacterium, assembly GCA_030145845.1. Classification (GTDB taxonomy): domain Bacteria; phylum Pseudomonadota; class Gammaproteobacteria; order Pseudomonadales; family Oceanobacteraceae; genus Venatoribacter. Next base: position 23,314 of record JAIXHJ010000010.1, on the reverse strand, counting down.
GGATATTCACCGTTATAATTGCCGCACGACATACCGACCGCAACCGGTTATCTGTTTAATTAATAACCAGGTTCGTCTTTTACGATATCAGACATATTTCGTTAATCCGTATTAACGGCTACCGGTGAGCGGCCTAACGCTGATATCACTTAATATTTGCGACTCCGTACCGAGGTAATGAAGTGAGCGTATTTGATATAGATATTGATAAGCAGATTAAACAGCATCAGCAGAAAATTCAGGAGCTGGAAGAACTGCGTAAATCCCAGGAAAAGAAACTCGAAGGCCTGCAGGAGTTTGATAACCTGATTAAACGCCTGTGTAATCAGAACAGCCTGACCGAAGAAGAGCTGTATGTATCCCGTTCAGAACAGATTGAACAGTGGATTCTGGGAATGGCCAAACAGGATGCCCCGTCATCTATTTATAATAATCTCAAAAAGCATTTTGCCCGTACCGGCCCCCGCGGCAGTCGTGTAAAAGCGGAAAAAGAGTCCTCTCTGCCAAAACCTAAGCTGCCGGTAGGCACTTACCGTAATCCGGCAACCCAGGAAAAAGTGGAAAAAATCAAACGTAATCCGAAACTGCTGGATCAGTGGATTGAGGAACACGGTTTTGGTGTGGTGCGTACCTGGAAAATTGACTGACAGAGTCCGCCGGCAACAATAAAAAAGGGAGCGTTATGCTCCCTTTTTTATTGCCTTGTGCCGCAGCGGCATGGCTTATATGCGGCGGTCAGGCAAGAGCGAATTTCGCCACCCGGGCTGCCGGCTGCAGTTCACGCACTTTAACGCGCACGGCCTGGCCGAGAACAAAACTGGCTTTCTCACTGCGGTGGGAAATGGTTTTGGTATCAAAGGTCCATTCCTTGCCGGCTTTACGGCGGTCAATGGTGCCTTCAATCCCAGTGGCATCCAGACGCACGGTAATTGTGCCGGAATTCATATGCACGATGCTGGCATCGTACAGAGTGTCGGCGTCCTGAGTGGCCAGCCATTGCAGTTTCATCCAGATTTCGGCCTGAGTCGCGGCCAGACGGGCGTTGGTCTGATTGGTCTGAATGGCCTGCAGGATGTCATCGTGTGGCAGTTCCGGTACGTCACCGGCCAGCAATGCCCGCACCAGACGGTGAATCAGCAGATCATTGTATTTGCGCAGCGGCGAGGTAAAAGTGGTGTAGAAACGGAATCCCAGACCCATATGCGGACCGGCTTCACGGGACAGATTGCTGCGTTCCAGCTGACGGCTGACGATCATGCGCAGCGGCAGTTCACTGTCACTGCGGTCTGCCTGCTGCATCAGGTCAACGAATTCTTCCAGCGTTTCCAGCTGTGGTTTCTTTTCCAGCGGCAGATGCTCTTTCAGCAGCGCGGCCACTTCACCTTTGCGCTCTGTGCGCACACCGGCGTGAGCAATAAAGAAGCCGGAGCCTTTTTCGGCCAGCCAGCCGGCAATCGCCCGGTTACAGGCCAGCATGCATTCTTCCACCAGACGGTGAGCCTGATTACGTTCGATACGGACAATGTCTTTCACCTTGCCGTGTTCATCCGTGATCAGTTTGTAGTCCGGGCGGTCTTCCATAATCAGGCAGTGACGGTCACGCCACTGGGTCAGGGCACGGGCACAACCATCCAGATGCACCAGCGGACCGTGCAGTTCGGCGGCGATGTCCGGCTTGTCGCTGTCGAGGAACGAGGCGACCTGATTGTAGCTGAGCTTGGCATGGCTGCGGATCAGGGCATTATGGATGTGCACCTGCTCAATGCCACCGTCTTCACGGATGCGCAGTTCGACCGCCATGGCCAGGCGGTTTTCATTTTCCTGCAGTGAGCACAGCTGCTCAGACAGCTCCGGCGGCAGCATCGGAATGACCTGATCCGGGAAATAGACCGAGGTTGAGCGTTGTTCTGCTTCTTTGTCCAGCGCGGAACCGGGCTCAATCAGTGCTGACGGATCAGCAATGGCGATCCACAGGGCCCAGCCTTCGCTCAGGGCTTCGGCGTACAGGGCATCATCAATGTCACGGGTGTTGGCAGAATCAATGGTGACAAACGGCAGATGGGTCAGATCCGTACGCTCTTTGGCCAGCCCGTCCGTCCCCTGTTCCGTCAGGCGGGTCACTTCAGCCATGACCTCATCACTGAACTGGTGCGGTATATTCCATTTGGCGCGGATAAAGGTCTGTTCAATATGGTCTTCATCCGGCTTGCCGACCACGTCATCGACATCGGCCTGAACCCGACCTTTAGGGAACGGGTGCTGAGTAATATGGGCGCGCACCAGATCACCTTCTGCCAGGTTCTTACGCGCGGCTGGCGGGACAAAAATCCAGCGGTTCAGGGTGGCGTGATCCGGCTCGATAAAGTGACCTTTGCCACGGATCACGTAACGGCCGAAAAACTCATTCTGTTCAGAACTGATCAGTTTTTCGGCAATGGCCTGTTCTTTACCTTCTCCGGCGGGTTCCACCCGGAACTGTATGCGATCACCGGGCAGCAGCTTTTCCATTTCATCCGGGGAGATGAAAAATTGCTGGCCATCATCGGTATTAACGAAACCGAAGCGGCCACCGGTGGAGCGTACCCGGCCTTCATGGCGGGGCACGCTGTCGTGAATTTCTTTCTTCAGAGACTGTAACTGAGCAAGCGCGTTTTTATCGAGCATCCGTGGTGGACCTGAGTCTGGGCGTGGGCGGTGAAAAGTGCGTGAGTTTACTGGATAGCGCGTGTCCGGGCCACTACTGATCACGACCGGCCGGGGGAATCGGCGCTCGCAGCGGCTGCACTGTCATCTTAATGTCGCAGTTTTTGTATTTTCTGTTGACCCCTGAGTTGTTTCTTATTCTGGTCAACGGGAGTCTGTTATGTCCTCTTCTTCATCTGTCAGCCGCCGTCGTTTTCTGCAGTCTGCCACGGCTGGCGCGGTTGGTGTGCCGGTCGTGCTCAGCGGCTGTATGAACGTGCGTGATCAGGCGGTTTCTGCGCCGGTATGGGCGTTCGGACATGGTGTGGCGTCCGGCGATCCACTGGCGGATGGCGTGATTATCTGGACGCGGGTGACCCCGGATCACGACAGTAACCCTGGTACAGAAGTGTTCTGGGTGATGGCGACCGATGCTGCGCTGACACAGGTGGTGGCCTCGGGCAGCGCCGTGGCAGAAGCCAGCCGCGATTATACGGTCAAAACCGATGTGAGCGGACTGCAGCCGGCAACCACTTATTACTACCGTTTTCATCTTGCCGATGGCACTCAGTCGCCACTGGGTCAGACCCGGACGTTGCCGCAGGGAGAGGTTGAGCGGGTGAGTATGGCCGTCTGTTCCTGTTCCAATTATCCGGCGGGTCTGTTCAATGCATACCGTGATATGGCGTACAGCGATGCTGAGGTGGTACTGCATCTGGGCGATTACATTTATGAATATGGTTCCAACGAATACCCGCGTGCCGATGCACAGGGGCGGCGGCCGGAGCCGTTGCAGGAAATTCTGACCCTGGCGGATTACCGCAGGCGTTACGCCCAGTACCGTCAGGATGAAGATCTGCAGCGGGTGCATGCGCTCAAACCTTTTATCTGTATCTGGGACGATCACGAGATTGCCAATGATACCTGGGCCGGTGGTGCCGAGAATCACGACGACGCGACGGAAGGCGACTACTTTGCTCGCCGTGATGCTGCAGTTCAGGCCTACCACGAATGGCTGCCGATCCGCAGCGGCCGTGACCGGCTGAAAATTTACCGCAGCTTTGACTTCGGTAATCTGCTCAGCCTGCACATGCTGGAAACCCGGGTGATCGCCCGCAGCCGGCAGCTGGAGATGGGGGAATATCTGGCGCCGGAGGGCAAGGGAGTGCCTGCTCTGATGAAGGATCTGGCCAGTCCGCAACGGACGCTGCTGGGGCAGGAACAACGTGACTGGCTGCTGCAGAGTATGACGCAGTCCACGGCGGTCTGGCAGGTTCTCGGGCAGCAGGTCCTGTTGGCACGGATGACCATGCCGGCAGAACTGCTGAACGGGCTGGGGCAGCTGTATGCAGCGCTGTCTGCCGGACAGGATGCGGAGGCGGCCAAACAGCGGCTCAGTGCATTGCTGGCGGAACTGGTGCAGATCAAACAGCGGGTGCTGGCCAATGACCCGTCGCTGACGCCGGCGGAACGTGCCCGCACCGAAGTGCAGTTACCCTACAATCCCGACGCCTGGGATGGCTATATGGCCGAACGGGAGATACTGCTGAAGGCGGCACAGGGCGCGGATAAAAATCTGGTGGTACTGGCCGGGGATACCCATAACGCCTGGGCCAGCGATCTTTATCCGCTGGCGGCCGGTCATCAGGTCGACCGCACACACGGCGCCGTGGGGGTTGAATTCGCCACGTCGTCCATTACCTCGCCCGGGCTGGAACATTATCTGGGCTTTACCGACGCCAGTGTACTGGCGCAGTTTGAGCAGGCGCTGACGTTGCTGGTGGACGATCTGAAATATCTGAACGGCTCTGAGCGGGGCTATATGCTGGTGGAATTTACGCCGCAGAAAGCCGTCTGCCACTGGCGTTTTGTCGACACCATTGCCAGCAAAGATTATCAGGCGCGGACGGAAAAATGGCTTGAGGTCAGGGCGGGCAAAGGTGAACGCTGTCTGCGCGGCTGATACGGCCGGGTAACGTAAAGAAGGTGTCATCATTCTGACATCGGAATTGTGTCCTATAGGGAAAATTTCTGTTTCCAGAGGGATGCCCGTGACTGTTACCCGCCGCCATTTTCTTAAATCTGTTGCCGCAGGAACCGGCGCTGTTTCTGTACCGGCTGTGCTGACCGGTTGTTTCAGCGATGATGACGATGCCGATAACACCGTATTTGCCTTCGGGCACGGTGTTGCCTCCGGCGACCCGCTGAGTGATGCGGTGATTATCTGGACCCGGGTGACGCCGGACACTGCCGGGGCAGCGGATGTTGCTGTCGCCTGGGCCGTGGCCAGTGATGAAAATATGACGGATGTTGTTGCTCAGGGCACACAGACCACCGGCCGTGAGCAGGATTTTACGGTGAAGGTGGATGTTACCGGTCTCAGCGCCGATACCTCTTATTACTACCAGTTTGCAGTCACGGAAAATACGGCCTCTGTGGTTGGTCGCACGAGAACGCTGCCCGCCGCCGGGGCCGAGGTCAGTTCGGTGAAACTGGCGGTGTGTTCCTGTTCCAATTATCCGGCCGGTCTGTTCAATGCCTATAAAGAAATGGCCAACAGTGAGGCAGATGTGGTGGTGCATCTGGGCGACTATATTTACGAATATGGTTCCAATGAATACCCGACTGCCGACGCTCAGGTCCGTGCGCCGGAACCGGCGCAGGAAATTCTCACGCTGGATAATTACCGTGCCCGTTATGCCCAGTACCGCAGCGATTCCTACCTGCAGCTGGCGCATCAGAACAAGCCGTTTATCTGTGTCTGGGATGATCATGAAATTGCCAACGACACCTACAAAGACGGTGCAGAAAACCACGATGAAGACAGTGAAGGCAGCTTTACTGCACGTCGTGCCGCAGCTGTGCAGGCCTATCATGAATGGCTGCCGATCCGTACCGGATCTGATCCGCTGACCATTTACCGCACCTTTGACTTCGGGAATCTGCTCAGTCTGCATATGCTGGATACCCGGGTTGTGGCGCGCGATAAACAGCTGAGTTATGCCACTTATCTGACAGCATCCGGTATCGATGCCACTGCCTTTGCAGCGGATCTGGCTGACAGCAGCCGTACCCTGATGGGGTCTGAACAGCTGCAGACTGTACAGAGCTGGATGGCGTCTTCGTCTGCTACCTGGCAGGTGATCGGTCAGCAGGTATTAATGGGGCGGATGAACGTGCCACAGGAACTGCTGCTGGGGCTGGCGGAAGTGGAAGCGACACTGGCGGCCGGTGGTGATGCGACGTCAGCCCAGGCTGCGATGGTCGCGACCATGACGGAACTGGTGACCATCAAAAGTCGGATTCTGGCTGGTGATACCGCGGTCACTGCCGCAGAACAGGCGCGGGTGGAAACCGTTGCGCCCTACAATCTGGATGCCTGGGATGGCTATCTCTATAACCGTGAACAACTGCTCGCCACGGCGGTGCAGCTGAATAAAAACATGGTTGTGCTGGCCGGGGATACTCATAACGGCTGGGCCAGTGATATTTATCCACTGGACAGCAGCACCTACAGTATTGACCGTTCGTCAGATCCGGCGGCTGTTGAATTTGCAACCGGTTCCGTCACCTCGCCGGGGTTTGAGCGCTATATGGGCTTCGGCTCTGATGAGAGTGCGCAGACTCAATTTGAGTATGCGGTGACCACCCTGATTGATGATCTGCAATATCTGAATGCGGCACAGCGTGGATATATGCTGGTGGAACTGACCGCTGAGGCGGCAACGGCCAGCTGGCACTATGTCAGCACCATCACTGACAGCGGTTACACCACGACCAGCGCCGGGCCTCTGCAGGTACTGCCGGGCGCGGGTAACCGCAGGTTGGCTGAAGAGTTCTGAGGCGCAGGAATTCAGGTGCGGTAGAGGTTCACCCACCTGAATTCATCCAGTTCATCAAGGTCCGGCACGGTGAAGGATTCGTGCCGGCCGATGGCCCGGTAGGGCGGGAAGTCGAAATTTTTTACCCGTGAATCCGCCACCAGAACGTCCGTGGCTTTTTGCCGGAAATGGTCGAGTAACGGCAGGTTGGCACGGTCATACAGTACGTCGGCGGCAATCAGCACATCCAGTGGTTCGTCAAAGGCGAACAGGTCCGGGTGCAGGCGGTAACTGACGTTATTCAGTTCAGCGTTTGCCTGACAGGCGAGCAGGGCGTCCGGATCAATATCACAGGCGATCACTTCGCGTGCGCCGGCCATCACGCAGGCAATGGCGACCACGCCGGAGCCGGCGCCGAAATCCATCACTTTTTTATCTTTCACCCAATGCGGGTTGGCGAGAATTTCACGGGCGAGAATCTGACCGCTGGCCCAGCAGAAGGCCCAGTAAGCCGGGTAGTTCTGAATACTCAGGATTTCCTGTTGCGAGAATGGACGACGCATGGCCTGTGGTTCAACCAGCCAGAGTCTGATTTCCGGGCACTGAGGTAACACCTGAGCGGTCACGCTGGCGTCACTGAGCATATTACGGATGCAGTGGTTCAGAGTCTGTTGTGAGGTCATACGGAAAGCCATTGCCGGAGTGTGCGGCGCTTTATAGCACAGCCGGCGGGCAATAAAAAAAACGGCACCTGATCAGGTGCCGTTTTTCTGTTCAGCGGGAATTATTCTTCCGTGGTGTAATCCCGGCGCTGAATCCAGATATCGCTGCCAAGGATATGATCAGAAGCTTCGGCTGCTGCTTCGTCGTCAGGATCCAGTTCCTGCAGCCAGATGGAATACAGAGTGTTGCCATCCGGTGTTGCGATGCCCTGAACTTCCTTCTCTTCGGCGACGGTTTTGGAAATAGAATCGTTGATCATCACGCTGCTGTCAGCAGTGGATGGCACTTTTTCCCAGGTCGCCCCGGCATCGGTGGAGCGGGTGACGAACAGATCCGCTTCCAGACCTGTCACCAGATCCAGCGTACCATAGCTGACAAAAATCACGTCCGGGTTGGCGGCATCGGAAGCCAGCGCATTCTCGCCGGTGATACCTTCCGGTGCCGAAATGAGCCGTGGGTCCAGGGTTGAGGTCACATTGTCTGTGATGCCGGAAATGTTTACCGGAGCCTGCCAGGTCGCACCATTATCGAAGGAGCGGATAATGTTGAAGTTATTCGCCAGATGCTCCTGATTGGCGATACGCCAGGATGGTGTGTACTCAAAACCGATGAAAATATTGCTGCCACGCAGGAAACCCCTCGGCGAGAAGGTATTTTCATAGTCATTTTCCCAGGTCGCGTCGTCCAGGTTATCGGAACTCCAGGTACCCACTTCTGAATCATCCGTATCATCGGTACGGGCGCTCAGATTCCACTGTGGAGAGGTCATGCTTTCCAAGGTGTAATCTGTGGCCAGACTCAGATACATATCCGATGATGCGCCCTGGGTTTCAATACCGGATTTGTACAGGATACCCCACAGATAATCGGTGCCAACCGTTGCTTCACCTGAATCAACCTGAGCAACGAGTGTCAGACGGCGGACGTTTTCCAGAACCGGTGTGCCGTCTGCTTCATTCGCACGCAGCGGGTTCACAATTTTGCCCGGGGCAATGGTATCCGGCGTGTCCATCTCAAACGCATGGACGTAAGCAATCTTACCCTGATCTTCAACATCCACATCACTTTCGGTATTCGGAATACCCGGCAGGTTTTCCGCCAGACCTTTGGTTTCTTCGTAGCCGAGAATAACCGTGCTGCCGAACAGGCCGATGACCGGACGGGAAGCACCGGTATCACCGTTCAGAATCTGATCTTCAACCACTACAGTATTGTCAGCGGCATTATAAATTTCTGTAATCGGATCCTGATAAGCGGAATAGCATTTACCATCGTCGTTGCTGGTGGCATCGTCGAGGTAGCCATTATTGGTACACAGGTCGACACAGTACAGAGCAGAGGTACCGGCGGTAGCCGTATCATTCTGACAAACGGCGTTATCGGTAATCCGCACCGGATAGCTCAGATTATTCAGTGATTTGGGTTTGGTGACATCACCGTCAACCACCTCACCGTCGGTGGCATCAAAATCGGCCATAGCAATATAGCTGTACCAGATATCGGTGCGGTGATTCACTGATGCACCGCTCCAGCCATCGCCGGGACCGGCACCACGGCCAGGACGCAGACCGGTCGGGTCTTCCTGCCAGGTAACAACGAAACCAGACTCACTGGAAGCGATGGCAACTTTATTGGAATCGCGGCGGCCAGTGGTCAGTTGCTCCGGTGCGTGCCAGGTCAGTACGCCGTCTGCAAAAGTACCACGTGCCGACATGACACAGCTGAACGGTACTTCATGGGCCGGCACCAGTTCGTCACCGTAGTATTCAGCGCCTTCGTAGTCAATTGTGCCCTGCGGACCATTAACCTGATACAGGTCGTCAGCGTACTCAGGGTCTTCGACGGTACCCGTGTTATCGAGATCAAGAGGATTACCGCTGGCACAGTATTTATCGTTCCAGACCACCAGAACCCGGTTGCCTTCTGTTTTGATTGCCGGGCTGAATGAATGGCCATAGTAATCTTCCAGAGAACCATCGCCCCAGAAGTTCACCTGAATGGATGATTTATCAGCGGTGTTGGAAATATTGGTCAGTTTCCAGGTTGAGCCATTGTCCAGTGACAGGCCAACAAAAACATCGGCAACATGTTCGATATCCGGAATTTCCGAGCTGCCGGTACCCATTTCAAAATCACCGGTGACAATGTCGGTGTAGCTGACGAGCAGTGGGTGTACCTGTTCAGAGTCATCGACACTGCCACTGGAGGTGGCTTTATCACTGAGAACCGTCATGCTGGTAATGCTGTGACCACCACTGCCGGCTTCCGGTGTACGGGAAATATTTTTATGAATAGAAATACCGCCCAGTACATCGCTGTAATGGGTCACGGCATCCTGTTCATCAACGACCGCATCATCCGGTGATTCTGTGTTATCGACGACATAGGTGAGTGCGGCAATCAGGTCCGCCTGGAAGGTGGCGGCATCTTCTTCCGTCATTTCTGACAGATTCAGGCTGGCAAGATCATAAGTTTCAGCCAGTGCCGTTTCCAGTAAGGCAATGGCTTCTGCGGTAATGGTAATCCCGTTGGAGGTGTCGCCATCGCTGTCCAGTGACTGCAGCAGAATCAGGATATTTCTCAGCCGTGGATCGGCGAGATCAATTTCATCAAAGAGGTCGGAAGGGGATACCTCTTCTTCTGAACCGGTCAGCGAACCGAGGGTAATATATTCACCCAGTTTAAAGGTAATGATCTCACCTTCTTCAAAGCCATAGTGACCACCACCACTGGTGGTACCTGATGACGTCTGACCGCTGTAGCTCAGGCCATTGACGGCTGAATCGACGAAGACTCCGGTCAGAGTGGCTGTGTTTGGTGATTCGTCCTCCGGGGAACTGGAATGATGAGAATCATCATTAATTCAGCATCCGGATAAAGCTAACCCGGATGCCAGCAGCAGTGTGCTGCTGAACGGGCGGTATATTTTCCAGCTCATGATGTTTTCCTGATTTGTTGGTTATTTTTTAGTAATTACCCTACATCTTTTTCGGGACCTTGCCGCAGGTCAGGAGTGTTCGGGTTATAGGGATAATATAGATAACTATACGGCCATAAAGGAAGAGGTTAATGGGGATTCAGATCAAAAAAAAACAACTTAATTATTAAATGCGTAGCGTTATCATCTGTGCGGGGTGAAATGGCAAACGGATAACCTATTGTTTTATTCCTTTTTTATTTTTGTATATGACAATAAAATCAGAAAGCAGGTTTATTCAATACAGAAATACTGTGAAATGGATTGCCAGAGTCTGATTGTTAAACTTTTATACACATATCTTCTTAACGGGATTCCTGGTTTTAAAACGGGCAGAAGTGACATTGACGTCAAATGCCAGTGTCAGCCCGCTAACGTAAATCGGTTACCCGGGCGGGCAACACGGAAACCACCCTGTTCAAGTCGTTCAGCTGCGCTTTCATTGGCATAGTGATAAAGCACTAACTTATTGCAGATATGTGGCTGATATTCTTTTTCCAGATCTGCCAGTCCGGTGTGCGACGGGTTGGGCTCCGTGCCGCAATCATGAAAGATAGTTTCATTGCCGGACATATTGTGATGCAGAATTTCCGGAATTGGCCGTGTATCCCCGCTGTAAAAAAACAGGCCGGGCAGGTGCAGGGCAAAGCTGAAGCCGGGGGCGTGATGGCGGGTGGCCCAGAGGCGGAAGTCCAGTTCGTCCATGACAAAGCTTTCCTGTACCGGAATCAGCTGGAAGGATTGCCAGAAATTATGCCCTCCCTCTGCCATGCTGCCGGGATAGGTTGCCAGCCGCTGATGCAGCAGGGCAATCAGATTGACCGGTACATACAGACGCACCGGTGCTACGCCGGCCAGCCGTGCTCTGACGGTCAGAATTTCGAGATCGGCAATATGATCCATGTGGCAATGCGTCAGAAACAGGGCTGTTGGCAGGCTGTGATAAGCCTTGTGGAACGCATTCAGGGTTCCCGGCCCGCAGTCGATCAGCAGCCGCGGTTCACTGTTCTGTTCCAGTACCGCTGCTGAGCAGCCCATGCTCAGTTCGCCGCCGCTGCCGGTGCCCAGAAAGTGCAGGGCATATTGTGATGGGTTTTCAGTCATAATGGTGGCATCTGTAACAGGCTCTGAGAGGTGCATTATGTGGCGTCCGAAACTTATGTCTATCCCCACGGCGGAAGAGGCTCTGCCGGGCAGGGCGGAACCCGCTTATCAGACTGACCCTGAGCACTATATCAGCGGTCACCGTATTACCGGTGACTGTCCGCAGGGACTGGCCGAACTGCAGGTGGGCATGGGCTGTTTCTGGGGAGCTGAGCGGCGTTTCTGGTCTGTGGCCGGAGTCTGGTCGACGGCGGTGGGTTATGGTAGTGGTCACACACCGAACCCGACGTATGAGGAAGTCTGTACCGGCATGACCGGCCACAATGAGCTGGTGCGGATCTGGTACGACCCGGATCTCGTATCCCTGCAGGCGTTACTGCATATCTTCTGGGAGAGTCATGATCCGACCCAGGGCATGCGCCAGGGGAATGATGTCGGCACCCAGTACCGCTCCGGTATTTATCTGGCGGCTGAGGATGAGCGTGCCGTGGCACAATTAACCAAAGAACATTATCAACAACAATTGCGCCGTGCCGGTTTAGGTGATATCACCACAGAAATATTGCCGCCGGGTCCTTTCTGGCCGGCAGAAACCTATCATCAGCAGTATCTGGCCAAAAACCCCGGAGGGTATTGCGGCCTCGGAGGCTGTGCCGTCAGTTATGAAGGATAAGGAGTCCGCATGCGTGCCCTGGCCGTTTACCAGCTGAAAGGAGGCGTGGGTAAGACCACTACCGTCGTCAATCTTGCCGCTCTGGCCGCCCGGGATGGCATACCGGTACTGGTCTGGGATATGGACCCGCAGGGCGCCGCCAGCTGGATTCTGGGGGCAGAAGCGGAGCGCCGGCAGGATGGTTTCTGGAGCGGGCGCGAGCCGGTGTCGCATTATATTCAGCCGTCATCACTGCCGAAGGTCGATGTGCTGGCGGCCGATTCCTCGTTGCGCAAATTTCACCAGCGGGTGGAAAACAAAAAGGAAGCGCGGCTGATTGTGGAACGTGCTTTCAGTGCGCTGGCGGAAACTTATGGCCTGATTATTGTCGATTGCCCACCCATGATGACGCCGCAGATGGAGGGCGTGCTGAAAGGCTGTGACCGCATCCTGCTGCCGGTGCAACCGTCTTTACTGTCGATCCGGGCCTATGAACAGATCCGCCGTGACTATGACTGGGCAAAGAAAAAACAGTGGCTGCCGTTCGTCACCATGATTGACCGGCGTAAACCTGATCATCTGCGCTGGGTACAGCAGGAGCTGCTGAATTATCCGGAATTCCTGCGTACCTTTATCGCTTATTCCGCCAGTGCTGAGCGTATGCTGCAGGCCCGTAATCCGATTGTGGAAGAACAGCCTTCGGTGCCGCTGGCCCGTAATTACCGGGCGTTGTGGAAAACCCTGAAACCGCTGCTTAATCTGCGTTGAGAGCGGCCTGTTCCGGCAGACTGCAGTGGCGGACCTGAGGGAATGCGAGGAAGACGGCCCAGGCAATGGCGGTGGCATAACTCAGGTTGGTTCTGAGTTCGGAGTGGGGGTTATTGAGGAATTCACGCTGCGAAGCCAGGCCACGGATGCGGCTGGCGATATCCGGTTCAAAGGCCAGATACTGATTCCAGACTTTCTGGTGCAGGCCGGGATCGACCGGATACAGCTGCCCGGCGGTACTGCCCCTGGGTTGTTGCTGCTGCAGCAGGGCAATGGCGGTCAGGAGATTTTCAGCGGCCGCGGACGTTTTGCCCAGATAACCCAGGGTTGGCCGGATCACGGTTTCCTTCAGTTCTTTCGGGCTCAGTTCCATTGGTTGTGAATCCGTTGCGCCATCTGGTTTACAATGAAGCAGATTACCCACTATCCCGCCACCATCCGAGTGAAATTTTTGCATTATTCCGGCGTTTGTTATGAATGAGCATCCTCTTCACTGGTTCGACAGCCACTGCCATTTTGATTTCCCTGTGTTCGATCCTGACCGTGAGCAGGTCTGGCAGCAGGCGCAGCAGGCCGGCGTACGCGGGCTGCTGATTCCCGGCATCAGCCGGGAACAGGGACAGCGCCTGCCGGCGTTCTGCCACAACCGGCCGTGGTTTTATGCCTTTGGTCTGCATCCTTATTTTCTTGATCAGCACCAGCCGCAGGATGAGGACTGGCTGGCAGCCGCGCTGCAGCGTGATGCACCGGTGGCGGTGGGGGAAATCGGACTGGACCGGGTGCTGGCTGACACCGGTGAGCGGTTGCAGCAGCAGTGGCACTGGTTCCGGCTGCAGGTGGCGCTGGCCGATGATGCGGGCCTGCCACTGATTCTGCACATCCGCGGGATGCACGACGAAGCGGCCTCGTTTCTGCGTCGCCAGCGTTTTACTGCTGGCGGTATGGTGCATGCGTTTTCCGGCAGTGAGCAGCAGGCCAAAGCCTGGCTGGATCTGGGCTTTGCGCTCGGGGTGGGCGGGGCGATGACACACCCGCGGGCAACCAGGCTGAGGCGTACGCTGGCGGCTCTGCCGGTGGAATCCCTGTTGCTGGAAACCGACAGTCCGGACATGGCGCCGGCGTTCTGGGCGGAATCGCGTAATTCACCTTTGGCGCTGCCTGTGACGGCCGTCATGCTGGCGGCACTGAAAGGCCTCGATCCGGCACAGCTGGCCTCTGCGCAGGCTGTGACATTAAGGCAGACTTTCCCGCGCCTGAGCGGGTGATTCTTTCCTTTCTTTCACCAGTTCAGGCAGTTTTTGTAGTCTTTTGTAACAATGCGTTGATCGGTACCGGTGCGCTGAGTAGCCTGCCGGTCGCTGACATCTGCTCAATGGTGAAATAATGAAAAAAATCCTGCTGTTCAGTACCTTCGTATGTTTCAGCCTTCAGGCATCCGCTGCGATTACGCCGGAAGAGGCTGCCCGTCTGGGAAAAGATCTGACGCCCGTTGGTGCGGAAAAAGCCGGTAACGGCCGTGATATCCCGGCCTGGGATGGTGGTATGGCACAGGATACCGGGCACAAACCGGGCAGTTTTCACAAAGATCCTTATGCTAAGGAACAGCCACTGTTCCGCATTGATGCGACCAATATGGCGCAGCACAAAGATCGTCTGACCAATGGCCAGCAGGAACTGCTGCAGCGCTTTCCGGATATGTATTTCAATGTTTATCCGACCCACCGCTCGGCGTCTTATCCCGATTACGTTTATGATGGCATCAAAGTCAATGCCACCCGGGCGGAACTGATGAAATATGGTTCCGGTGTGAAAGGCGCGACGATGTCCTCACCCTTTCCGATTCCGGAAAATGGTCTGGAAGTCCTGTGGAATCATACCCTGCGTTTCCGCGGTCATACCATTTCCAACAGCTCGGAAGTGTCGTCTGTTACCTCCGGTGGTCAACGGATGGATTCGCTGCGCGAGTATGAGTATTTCTTCCAGTACAGTGTCCGCGATGCCGAACCTTCCGATCTGGATAATAAGATTTTCTTCCTCAAGCGTAAGACGCTGTCACCGGCACAGATGGCCGGCGCCATTACGCTGGTGCATGAAACCCTGGATCAGGTGCGTTCACCGCGTAAATCCTGGGTCTACCTGCCGGGCCAGCGCCGCCTGCGCCGCACCCCGGATCTGGCCTATGACACTGCTGATATCAATACCAACTCCATCCGCACGGTGGATCAGGTCGATATGTTCAACGGCGCGCCGGATTACTACGACTGGGAACTGAAAGGTAAAAAAGAACTTTATATTCCTTACAACGCGTACCCGGTGCATCAGGGGAATCTTAAAATGGATGATATCCTGCTTGATCACCATATTAATCCGGCGCTGCTGCGTTACGAAGCGCACCGGGTGTGGGTCGTGGAAGCCAGACTGCGTGTTGGTTACAGCCACCGTTACGCCACCCGTCGTTATTATATGGATGAAGACACCTGGTCGATTGTCTATGCCGAAGAATACGATGAAGACGGCAAACTGTGGGAGCTGACCGAAGCTCACCTGATCAACTATTATGAAGTGCCGCTGATGTACACCACGCTGGAAGTGACCTACGACCTGAAAGACGGCCGTTATTATGCCGAAGGTCTGGATAATGAACGTCCGGCGACACTGGATTTCAGTATCCGCCTTGATCCGCGTGATTTTTCACCTTCAGCCGTACGCCGTGAGGCTGTACGCTGAGCTGACAGGCGCTCTGTCTGTGTTTACACTGGCGGCTTAATGCCGCCATTTTTATTTCTGTCACAGCCGGGTGGGAAGCCGTATCCGTTTCATTAATCTGCTTTTATTCTCTGTGTTACCCCTGCTGGCCGGCACGGCCCGTGGTGCGGAGCTGCCGGAAAATTTCGCCAGCCTGTCTGATGATGTGCAGGCGGTGATTCTCGAATACGTCTTTTTTTCTGAAAAAGCCAATCAGGTCTGGGGCAATGATTTTGAAGAAGCCTCAGTCCGTACCTTTGTTAAATATCTGGATGATTATCACACCCGGGTTCATATCGATTTTGAGCAGGGGCGGATACGGGTAGAAAGTGAGCGCAGTCAAACACCACTGAAGTCACTGAAACAGGCGATGGTGGCAACGCTGCTGACGCCGGCTGATCCGTCGGCGGTTGATCTGTATACCGCGGCGGATATGGGAATTACCGGCCGTCCTTTTCTCGCCGGGCAGGTGCTTGATCAGGACGGGCAAGCGGTTGAATACCCCTGGCGGGCAGGGCGCTTTGCTGATTATCTGCTGCAGCATAACCTGCAGCACCGTGGTGCCCGTTACTGGGTGGATATTCCCATGGTCAGTAATCACCGTCGCCGCAGCGCAGAAAGTTACCGTGCCATGGCGACCCGTGCCGGACAGAAATACCGCGTGTCAGTGCCGTTGATTATGGCGATCATGGAAACCGAAAGCAGCTTTAACCCATTCGCCGTCTCCCACGCCGGGGCTTATGGGCTGATGCAGGTGATGAGAAATACCGCCGGCAAGGATGTTTTTTCCCGTATTTACCGCCGCAATGATCGTCCGGACCGCAGCTATCTGCTGAATCCGGCTAAGAATATCGACACCGGTACCGCCTATCTGTCCATTCTGAATGATGTGTATCTGAAGGATATCCGTGGCTGGAAAAAACGCGAATATTGTGTGATTGCTGCCTATAACGGTGGTGCCGGTAATCTGCTGAAAACCTTTCACCGTGACCGTAAGCGTGCAGTGGAACGCATTAACCGTATGTCAGATGATGAGGTTTACCGCACCATCGTCCGTCAGCATCCGTATCAGGAATCGCGTGATTACCTGAAAAAAGTCACCCGTTTCAAGCAACAGTATGTCAGTTGGTAAGCCGCATTCCCTGAAGATTCTCCGTCAGTCCCTGCGTCTGCCCGGTGCCCGGCTGCAGCCGGCCCGGTTGTGTGAAGAGCGCCTGCAGCTGTGGCTGATGGCGCTGGACGATCCTGAGGTCATGCTGGATATGCAGCAGATCGGTGATCTGTGGCAGCAGCTGCCGTACTGGGCTTTTGCCTGGGCCGGCGGCCAGGCCCTGGCCGGCTGGATTCTGGACCATCCGCAGGCCGTTGCCGGCCGCCGGGTGCTGGATTTCGGCTGTGGTTCCGGTCTGGTCGCGGTAGCGGCGGCTCTGGCGGGTGCCCGTGAGGTGTGGGTGGCTGATCTGGATGCCAATGCTCTGCTGGCGGCAGAAGAAAATGCCGCGCTGAATGCTGTGACCGTGCGGCGGGTGGAAGGCAACTGGCCGGATGTTGATCTGTTGCTGGCCGCAGACGTGCTGTATGACATCAGCTCCAGTGCAGACCTGCGCCGTCTGACGCTGGATATTCCGCACTGGCTGCTGGCGGAGAGCCGCTTTAAAGCACCGGACTTTGCACGCCTCGATTGTCTGCAGCAGGGGATTTTCGCCACGCTGCCGCGCATCGGTGATTTTGACGAGTCCGTCGATGTCAGCATCTATTGCCGGGCCGGACAAAGCCCGTTAGTGTAAGCCTGACAACAGAATAAGACGCTTATTAATCAGGAGATTCCCATGCGCTTAATGCTCGCCCTGCTGTTGGTTATCGTGGCCCCTCTGGCTACGGCTGCAGACCTCACCGGCAAGGATATTGAACACTGGATGAAAAGTATGCCACAGCTGCAGAAGTGGCTGGATGATCACGATGATCAGTTGCCGCAGGATGACTTTTCGCAGCAGGATGACAGTATTGATGCGATGTTCCAGCGCGGTATTCGGGATCTGAAAGACGCCGGCCTGTATGACGCGTTCAATAAAGAAGTCCGCGCTGAAGGGTACGCTGATGTCGAAGCGTGGGCCGATCAGTCCGGCCGTATTTCGCTCGCTTATCTGGCGGTTGAAATGGAAAATGATCCGGTCACGCTGTCGCAGATGGAAGCGCAGCTGCAGCAGATCCGTGAGTCGGACCTGCCGGCAGAACAGAAAGCCATGATGGAGCAGGTGATGAGTGCCTCGCTGATGATGGTCAGGGCTGTGGCGCAGGTCAGTGATGCTGATAAGGAAGCCGTCCGCCCGTACCGTGGCCAGCTGGCGGCTCAGTTTGACAACGGCGGAGAAGAATAACCATTGACCTCCGGCAATGGCTGATTGCTCGGGATAACGCTATCCTCAGAGTATAAAAACAGGAGTCGGACGCATGAGCTATTCAACCGTAAAAGATATTCTGGATTACAGCCGCAGGCTGCATGAGCATGCGCGCAATCTGTATGAGCAGCTGCGTGATGAGACCCAGCGGGAACGGGTGGATATGATGCTGCACCTGCTGGCTGAGCATGAAAATACACTGGCTGAAGCCATGGCACGCATTGAAGAGGATCTGTCCGGTCCGGTGCTGACAGAATGGCACCAGTTTGAGCCGGGTTCCATCAGTGAAGCACTGGCAGACTGCCGTGAAATGCACCCGGATGTGTCGGTTGATGAGCTGGTCCGGATTGCGCTGAAAATTGATGATTATATGATCGGCCTTTACCGGCAGATGCTGAGTGAGTCCACCAACGATGCATCACGCGCCCTGTTTGAGAGTCTGGTTCAGCTGGAGCAGACCGAGAAAATGCGAACGGTACGGGCAGCGTTATCAGCGAATGACTGGTAAACAGCATCGGGCATAAAAAAAGCGGCTGTGGCCGCTTTTTTTATGCCGCTGTCAGGCTTCTTCCAGACAGGCCTGTGGCTGGCAGCGGCAGCTGCGGCGGTAAGCGGCCGGGGTTTCCCCGGTCCATTGCTTGAATGCCCGCTCAAAGCCACGGCGGTCAGAGAAACCCAGCTCAATTGCCAGCTGCTGCACATCGGCATGACCGAATTGCAGTGCATGCTTGGCCTTCTCCAGACGTACATCCCGCAGCAGAGAGGAGAACTGACAGTTTTCTTCCTGCAGGCGGCGGGTCAGGGTACGGCTGCTGGTACTCAGCAGATCGGCCACTGACTCCTTGGTGATGGGGATGGATTCCGGCCACTGATACAGAATATGCATCACCTTACGCGAAAAGGGGCTGAGGTCGGCAAAGCGCTGTGACGCTTTTTCGGCCTGCTCTTCCAGTTCACGGAACAGTTCCGGGTTGGCCTGGGAAAGTGGCTGATCCAGCAGCCGGGCGGAGAAGGAAATCCAGTTATGCGGCTGGTTAAACTGCAGTGGAATACCGAAATAGTCTTCCATTTCATGGCGGTATGAAGGCGGTGGGAAACAGAATCCGGCGCCCTGTACCTGATACAGGTGGCCACCGAAGGCTTTACCGGCGGTGTGGATGCTGGTGGCAATGAATTCCGTGCGGGTATGGCTGCCGAAGCTGCTGCCTTCGGCAACGTAATACACTACCTTGATGCTCTGATGGCCGACAAACAGATCCGGTGAGCGGGTGTCACTGATCAGGGAATAGTAGCGGCGCAGGATGGTCAGCGCTTCACGGCCGGTCTGGCAGCTGCTGAGCAGAAAGCCGAGCAGATAGAAGCTGGGCAGATCCAGATGCTGGCCGGCGGCAAAGCCGATGGCCGGTTGATTCAGCAGTTTGCTGGCCTGTTCCAGCAGCCGGTCAAACTGGCTGATCGGAATACGCTGGCCGGACACGTGCTCAGGACGTGACTCAAGCCCGGAGGCCATAAGGTCTTTGCCGGAAAACCCCTTGCTTTCCAGTAAGCGCAGCAGGGGCTGAAGTGCGGCCGATGTTATTGTATTGGTCGGATGCGCAGTCATAGGCTTCACGTTATTTTTGTTATTTTATGCCCGGTAAACCTACCATCAGTCCCGCATGAGTGCCAGAGACCGGCATAAATTTTTCGCACCTGTGGCGGATTATTCTGAAAAAAACTCTGCAAAACAAACTCTTACCCTTGACACCAGGCAGGTGCCTACGTAATATACGCAGCCTCTGACGCGGGGTGGAGCAGCCTGGTAGCTCGTCGGGCTCATAACCATCCGGCCCCCGCAACCAACCGCTTCTGTTGGTTGTAACGTCAGAAAGTAGTGAAGCAATTGTCGCGGGATGGAGCAGTCTGGTAGCTCGTCGGGCTCATAACCCGAAGGTCGTCGGTTCAAATCCGGCTCCCGCAACCAACGTTTTTTGTGGTCAGAGCAGTAGTGTTTAAGTCTCTCTTAGCAGAGCAATTTGTCGCGGGATGGAGCAGTCTGGTAGCTCGTCGGGCTCATAACCCGAAGGTCGTAGGTTCGAATCCTGCTCCCGCAACCATTTAAAAGAACCCAGCCTTGTGTTGGGTTTTTTTATGCCTGAAATCCGCATGAATGCTGGGTTTCGCCATTCAGGCCCCACTGTTGGGCTGCCCCCTCTTTCGTTCCCCCTGAAAAAATCGTCTGACCTTAAGGCTACTTTGGGCACAGCGCTGTGATTGGTCAATTCTTGTCCAGATAGCTCTGTTCACCAGCCAGTTTTCCATCGTCCGGATACATCCGAAAACACTCAGATTTACCCCACCAAACGGTCGCCCAAAAAAGAGCAAAAACGGGCCTGTGCCCATTTTGTGCCCAAGGTGTGCCCAAAAATTTCAAACATCGATGTGGTTGTTTTTTGACCTGACCTTAAGGCAACTAAAGGCACAAGGAGATCAAGACGGGGAGATCGAGCAGATGAGTGATCCAGGGATCACTCTTTGATGTAGGTAACGAGGTCTTCGATTTTGCAGTCGAAGTAGGTGCACAGCTTATCGAGGTTGTCGGTAACCGTGCTGTGGCCTGGATGGTTCAGAATCTTTGACAGGGTCATACGATTGATCCCGGTCTCTTCCGAAATCTCCGCAATGGTGATGCGCCGCTTTTCAGCAAACTCTTTGTCCGCAATCAGCTTTTTCAGATGAAACCGGATCATAGAATGCACCAGTGATAATAAAAATTATCAAAAACCACTTGAAATGCTCCCAAGTGTGTTTATATTAATAATCATCTGATAACTTAAATTATCATTCGATGATCGCAACAGGAGCAAATATTCTCATGAATACGACATATCTGACAACCGAAGAGCTGTCTGCACGCATCAAATATGACGCAAGAACTATCCGCAACTCACTGAAGGACAATGTCTTGCTGGAGGGCAAGCATTACATCCGCCCGTTTGGTGGACGCAAGATCCTGTATCTGTGGGAAGCCATTGAACAGGAAATGCTAACCAACACTGCCGATACGGTCGCCATTCCTATGGCGCGCGGAGGTGTATGCCATGGCTAAGGTAAGAGCGCGCCCGGAAACCAATAAGCTGTTTCTGGATTTTCGCTATAAAGGGCAGCGTTACCGAGAGCAAACGCTACTCGATGATATCCCTCGCAATCGGAAACAGCTGGAAACGCTGATGCAGCGTATCGAAGCCAAAATCATTCTGGGGGAATTCAATTACCGGGAGTTTTTCCCCAACAGCCCCAATGCGGCCAAGGCTGAAGCATTGGAAGAGCGTTATCAGCAGGCACCCGCTGTGGGAATCAAAAAAGGCCCGGCCACACCAACCTTCGCTGAGTTCTGCCAACAGTGGTTCACAGAAAAGTCCATCGAGTGGCGGGCATCGCACCTACGCAATGTGCGTTCCTTGCTCGACAGCGCATTGCTGCCAGCCTTTGGTGATCAACCGCTGAATCAGATCACCAAAGAGGATCTGCTCAACTTTCGCTTGCAGCAGGCGGCGATTCCAGGGCGTTGCGGCAATGCCACTCTGTCAGCCAAGACACTCAACAACCGGATGGGAGTGTTGCGGATGATCATGGATGAAGCATGCGACCGTTATGGCTTTGAAAATCCATACCGGAACATCCGTCCTTTAAAGATGAAGAAAATCCACATCGAACCTTTCTCACTCGTCGAAGTGAACAAGATCCTCGAAAACGTGCGTGCCGATTATCGCAACTACTACACCGTGCGCTTTTTTACCGGCATGCGTACCGGTGAGATAGATGGCCTGAAGTGGCAGTACATTGATTTTGAGCGCCGGCAGATTCTGGTGCGTGAAACATTAATTGCCGGCCAAACCGAATACACCAAAAACAATGGTTCTCAGCGCGAAATTCCCATGCTTGGGCCGGTCTACGATGCCCTGATGGCTCAGCGTGCTAGCACCGGACGCATCAGCCCCTATGTGTTTTGTAACTCCGCCGGAGAGCCACTGGATCAGAACAACGTCACCAAAAGAGTCTGGTATCCGCTGCTGCGTTACCTGGGCCTAGCAACGCGCAGGCCCTACCAAACACGACATACTGCCGCCACGTTGTTTCTGGCTTCGGGGGAGAACCCTGAGTGGGTGGCGCGGGTATTGGGACATTCTTCTACGGAAATGCTGTTCAAGGTGTATTCGCGCTACATCCCGAACCTGACCCGCATGGACGGATCAGCGTTTGAGAATCTGGTTGGTAACCGTTAGGAGGTGTTTATGATTCAGCAACAAATGTACAGCAGCATCTGGATTCCTCCTAAGACATACGATCTGGCCGAGTGGCTGATACGCAGCTTCAACATTCAGCCTGGGTATGGGCTGGCCCGATATCTGGGGGTTAGTCGTCGCTATAATAATTATCGTGCAGTGCAGGTGTGGGTGTTAGAGCAGCAGCGCAACTGGCCTGCAGAAAAACGCACAACAGGACAGTTGCGTAGGGCTTTTTCTGCGTTGTTACCGAATGATCAGTTTTAAAAGTATGTGCATTTAATTTTTAAGCTTTCTGTTATTCCTTTGAATGTTAATGGGGTTCTTCCAATATGACGAGGATGTATTGAAGACCTGGTAGAGCACCGCCGCAAGATCGTGTATCTCACCTAATCGTTCAGCAACATCAGCGACACTGTGGCCGGCAACGGTCACTTGCTTAACGGCTTCGATCTTGAATTCTTCGGGATAGCGTTTGTTGCTCATACTCACCTCTGTTTGAGTCATTTTCTCTAACTCAAAGGTGTCTAGCAAACTGGTGGCGATTCACCTGGGCACGTTGCACTCGATCGCATTGACGTTTGGTTTCAAGATGAAGCCCGCTTTGGCCAACAGAATACCACCACCCGTATTTGGGCTGAGAAAGGGACCCGTCCAAGGGCTGTAAAGCAGCAACAATTTGAATCAGCGTATCTATATGGCGCCGTGTGTCCGGCAACGGGGGCGACACAAGCGATTATTGCCCCGCATGCCAATAGCGAATATATGAACGAGCATTTAAAACTGATTTCAACCGCCACCGCATTTGGGCGCCATGCGCTGGTCATCATGGACGGCGCAGGCTGGCATCAACAGGATTTGGCCGATGACTTTGATAATCTGACGCTTCTCAAGTTGCCACCTTATTCAC
Organism: Pseudomonadota bacterium; assembly: GCA_030145845.1. GTDB lineage: Bacteria > Pseudomonadota > Gammaproteobacteria > Pseudomonadales > Oceanobacteraceae > Venatoribacter. The sequence continues at coordinate 268 of JAIXHJ010000010.1, read as the reverse complement.
CGGAGTTGAATCCAATAGAGCAGGTATGGCAATGGCTGCGTCAAAATGTGTTGGCCAATCGTTGTTTTAGTGGTTATGACGATATTGTCGAACAGTGCTCTATCGCATGGAATACCTTCATTGAGAAAAAAGCAAGAGTGATAGGGAAGGTCTGATTAACCGCTGATTTTTGCTGATCTTGGTTTTAGCCGGCAAAAAATCGAAAATTCAGACACTATCTTCCCGTTATTTTTGTATATCTTGCCCGTTTCCCGCCATTTTGGCGGAA
>JAIXHJ010000009.1 GCA_030145845.1 Pseudomonadota bacterium | reverse complement strand
TGAAACGCAGCATCGCCGATGGTAGTGTGGGGCTTCCCCATGTGAGAGTAGGTCATCGTCAAGCTCTTATTCAAAGCCCCGTCAGCTTATGCTGGCGGGGCTTTTTTCATTGCGAGCTTGCCGATGACCTACCTGCTGCGCCGGTCAGGTCATGGTGTAGTTGGCTTCGCCGATCAAGCTCTTATTCGAAACCCCAGCAGGGTAACCTGCTGGGGTTTTTCTTTGTCTGTCCGAAACAGAAGCACTGCCAGTGCTGCCACGGGACAAGGCGTCCCCGTCTATGAAAAAGCCCCGGTAGCTTAGCTATCGGGGCTTTTTTGTGGCCTGGTGAGGCGGCTTTAAGCGTCAGAAGTTACCGGACTGATAATCCGTAATGGCCTGCCGGATCTCTTCGGGGCTGTTCATCACCGGGACATTTTTTGGGTATGAAGGGTGATGAGATAATGTAAAGTGTACGATCGTACCTCTAATAATGATTGAAGCCTGAAATGGGATCTGTAACATAAATTCACATAACTAAAGAATAAAAATAATTCAGTCTCACATCATCTCTGTTCCCCTCCTGTAACAGCATTTATGTGCAGTACTGATTCTGATCAGGATCTCCGCTATGAAAAGACCGGTAGTACTCTTCTGCCTGGCTTTCTATCCTCTGTGGGCATTGTCCGCTCTTAGTCCTTTGTCGGACGATGAACTGGGCCAGCAGACGGGACAGGCTTTCTTTCAGATTGACCGGACTACCTCCGGCGACTTTGATTTCACCCGTTTTACCTTTGGAATGGATGTTGATGTTTCCCTGAACGCAGATCTGGTTGAGCTGGGACGCTATGAACGTGATGGCGAGACCGCAGGAAGTTCAGATATCCGCATCAATGATTTCGCCCTTGGCAGTGTTAATGATGACGGCACTCTGAATCCTTTTTACATCAAAGACCCTTTCTTTGAACTGGCTTTTGAAGAGGCTGCTGATGGTAGTGAGCAACTGGTCGGCGTACGCCTGGGCTTCGAAGAGGCTTATGGCAAGCTGTCAGGCAATATCGAATATCTGACCGGTAATATTGAAGTTGATGTGGTCGGCACAGCCAGCCCCATTTATGACCAGGCAAGTTTTGGGCAAAAACTGTTACTGGGTATTGCCGGCGTTGATCGTGACACGGTCCTGAGCTCCAGTGCAGTGCTGGTCGACGAAGATGGTAATGAAAAAGCCATCCGTGCGCAGTGGGTAGGGATTCCGAATGGCACCACACTGGATTGCGACAGCGGCTGTAATCTGGGTGGGCTGAGTGATTCGCTGCTCAGCCTGTTTGGTTCCGACGGCTGCGAAATTCTTGGTATTACAACCTGCTTTCCTCTCAGTACTTTCCGTACCCTGGATATCGGTGATGCGGATACCGGGGAGACTGCTTCAGGCATGTTTATTTCGTTTCAGTCAAAAACCGTTTACTGGATTGACGATGGTACCGGCACCGAAACCGTGGCCGGAGCGTTCATGAACATCCCTAATGGCGGTATTTCGGTCGATTTTGAAGAATCATTCAATGGTATCGAACGTATCCGTACCAAATTTGTGGATCCTTATTATGACTAAGTATCTGCCACTAACCGTTTTACTGTCAGGCCTGTTCAGCTCCTTTCCTGCTCTGGCCGAATTACAGCTGCTGGATGATTCTGCTCTGGGAAATGTCGAAGGAGAGGGTATAGGGCTGGTACTGGAAGACTTTGCCTTTGAGGCTGGTGAAGACGTGGCGAATGGAAACCGTCTCGATATCAGCGGTATTACCAATAAAGACGGCGATGATGTCGTACTGAGTATTTCCCAGTTTTATATTGCCGGTGCAGGCAGTAATCAGGGAGCTGATGTTATCGGTAATCCGGTGAATCTGGGGCGTCTGCTGTATCCATACAATATCGAACTGGTTGATGGTGATGAGATCGGGATTGATGGACGGGCAGTGTTTGAATTTGCCTCTCCGGCGCGTTTTACCGGCTCGTCGTCCAAAGCATACAGCCTGCTGGGCTATAACACGGAAAGCCGTACCGAGAGCCGCTTTCCTGGTCAGGCAACAGCAAGCGGTGAGCGCATTGATTCGATATCCGCTATTGATACCTCGGTACTCAGCAGTCGTGACTCTGAACTGGCTGATATTGGTGTGCGCTTTGATCTGGAAGTGGACTCTGTCCGTGCGCAGTCATTGCAGGCCCATGCCAGTGGCGTTGCGGTCGACGGCTCATCATTGCGTTTGTGGGGTGCCGATAATCAGATGGTCAGTAATATCAACCTGAATCTGTATATACAGGATCTGACCGTTTTTGCCTGTGATGCGGACGGGAATAACTGTGGCGCGGATGTTAATCTGCAGAATTTTGTTCTCGAAAGCCAGCTGGGGTATGGCGAAGAGCAGCCTGTCACATTTGAGGTGGAGGCTGATGGTAATTTCACCGTGGAAGTCGGCAGCATTGAAGGTAAAACAACGGCGTTTTATAACGACTTTTATACCCAGGGGCCACGCACAGATATTTATATTGATAAAGTGATGGTTGGTGATGCTGACTTCGGTTCAGCCACGGTGGCCAATCTTCAGATTCAGTATCTCAGGGCTACCAGCAGGGATCTGTAATGAAAAAAACAATAATAACTCTGCTTTCATTTTTATCAGTTTCAGCCATTGCGATGGAGCCTATGTCGGCGGATGACATGGGTATGGTTACCGGTCAGGGAGGGGTCTATCTCTCCGGCGATCTGACGATCAATGAAAATGGCGGGCCGCTGAATGTTGATGGCCCTTCTGCCTGGCAGGCAAGCTGTGACACAGCTACAGCCGATGCTGTCTGTGGTGCACGGATTGCTGTCAATACCGGTGATAACGCTGGCAGCAGTGGCTGGTTTGTACTGGATAATATCCGTGGACGCTTTTCTTTCGAAGGGCTGACCCTGAAAACCCGTACCATTAATTCCGGCTTTGAAGGTGATGGTGCAGCCTTTAACAGTGATGTGCTGGAAGTTGGTCTGCCCAACTCGCTGGAGTATGAAAGTGTTTCACTGACTGTTGCCAACAGCAGCAGTGCCCGTCCTACTGATGCCAATTTTCAGCAGACCAATATATTTACCCTGAATATTAATGGCCAGGCCAATCTGCAGGGTAATCTGCTGGTCTATCCGACCGGTACGCCATAATGAAAAAAATAATTATAACGATATCCGCTTTATTTCCCTGTCTTTGCTTTGCTGGTCTGATCTCACTGGAGGATTCCGAACTGCAGAAGATCAATGGCCAGGCTGGTGTAACGCTGGAGACTGATGGCCATTTCACCATTGCTGAACTGGCTTACACTGATGACGGTAATACTCTGCAGCTTGAAAATATTGAACAGGGGAGTCAGGCGGATATCAGTCAGAACTCGCTGCATACGCAGGTGGTGGATATTGCAGCAGACGGTCGTCTTCAGATCCGCAGTACTCTGGCGCCTACGGCGCTACAGATTGGAGCTGTCCGTATTAATAATTCTGCCGCGAGCTTCGGCCAGTTCCGGCTTAATTACAGTGCCGAAAGTTATCTGACACTGGGTGCTACGACCGATTCAGATAATTATGTGGAAGGCAGTTATCAGACTGCTATTTCTGATGCCGAACTGATCTGGACAACCAATGGCAATTCGCTGAGTTTTGATGATATCGGCTATAACGCTGACATCAGCCGTCTGGCGATCAGCAGCGCCACGGATGGCAGCCGCACCGGGCTGGGCATCTCTCTGGATGAATTCAGCTACCGCTTTTCCACTGGCGGCATGAAACTCGGTGATATATCACTGGGAACACTGGATGCCAGTCTGGCTATTTCCGGCAATGCTGAAATTTATGCCGGCGGGCGTGATGGCAGTGAAGGCCTGAGTGTTAATGCGGACATGATTATCCTCGACGACCCGGATAATTATGTGCGTTATACCGATGATGGTAACTCTCTCTTTATGGGAGATTTTAATGGTGATCTGAAGCTGACGAATTTTACCTTCGATGTGATGACGGATCATCTGCTGCTTGGTTATGACGAATTGTCCGGTTCTTTTAATGCCAACCGGATCCTGATCGGCGACAGCAGCAACCCGGTTGGGTCTGTGCAGCTGGATTTTCTGTTTGCTGACGGGAATGGTTATCAGAACCGCTTTGCTCTGTATCCGGGCATTGTGCTGCCGGACTACAGCGCTCTGCCGACGGCAGCTATTCAGAACTATGCGACAGACTTTTACAGCGGACTGGATGACAGCAGTGACGGCTTATCAGCGGCATTGCAGTGGAATCTTGCCAATGCTGAAGCCGCTTATATTGATGATGGTCGTATGGTGGTCGTCAGTGGTATTGAAAGTTATGGCAGCGGTAATCTGACGCTGGATGTACGCAGCTTCGATCATGACGGTAATACCGCGACCGCCGATAAAACCGCGATTGCGCTGGGGCTCAGTCAGGTCAGCGGCAGCTACAGTATTGATGGCCTGCGGGTCGGGAATAAAAATTCACCCTTGCAGGGCGGGGCTGAATTACTGCTGTCGCTGGAAGTCTTCCAGACCATGGACTTCAATCTGAACGGGTATACGCTGATCACTGCCGGCGGTGTCAGTGGTGGTGGTATTCAGCTTGATGGTGATTACTTTTTTACTGACAGCAATATTGGTCTGTCGGTGGATGAAAATGGTCGCGGTGTGTGGGCTACCGGCGTGGATTACGATATCCATCTGCGTGGTCTGCAGGTGGATGTCAGCAGTACAGGGATCAGTATGAACCGCACTGAACAGTGGAGCACCATGGATATCGACAATATGCGCTGGGGGGACCGGGATAGCGGTACCAGTCTGGGGCGTGTGGTGCTGGAACGGTTTGAGAAGGGCTCATCGCTGACCATCAATCCCGGTGGTTCCGGTGCCGTCTGTGTCGGAGGCAGTGGCGGTGATGAAACATCCTGTGCCGCCGCTGGCGGACGCTGGGAAGACCGGGGTGATGAAGGGATGACCGTGGCTCTGAAAGCGGCCTTTGAGCCGGAAGGCTATACCAGTGATGGCAGTCTGGCACGTAACCGTCTGACCTGGGAAAACAACCGCAGTGTGGATGCCTCCGGCAACCCGCAGAGTGGCAGTGGCACACAGATTATTTTCGATGGCTTCAGTACCAATGATGGCCTGGGACCGGCAGACAGTAACGACTATGGTTTCCAGGCGAACCTGAAAATCGATGTCTACGAAACCAAGGTGGCGAAGAAATTTACCGGCACAGATGACAATGGTGTTTATGGTGAACAGGGTGATGAGCTTATCTACGATGATGACAGCCGCACCTCTTATACCTACGTTGCCTCGCCGACGGATGCTGAGCAGCTGCTGCGGCCGCTGGGGTTTGCCGTGCAGGGGAATGTGTCTTTCAAGGACTTCCAGATCGATCAGGTTCAGCTGAGCCACCCCAGTGGCGGCGCTCAGACGGTGTTCTCCGGCATCGTTATGCAGAATATGGACATCACCACCAATCTGACCGCCACTCCTATCCGCTGACCTGCTGCCAACTGAGAGTATCGGGCGTATACTATGCGTCCGAGAATTTTCAGCTAGCGGAGTAGCACATGAGTCAGCAAGACCGCCTGGTCATATTTGATACCACCATGCGTGACGGTGAGCAGAGCCCCGGCGCATCCATGACCAAAGAAGAAAAGGTCCGCATCGGTAAGGCGCTGGAAAAAATGCGCGTGGATGTGATCGAAGCGGGTTTTGCCGCGGCTTCTCCCGGTGATTTCGCCGCCATTCAGGCAGTGGCTGAAGCCGTGCGGGAAAGCACCATCTGCAGTCTGGCGCGGGCTGTTGACCGCGACCTGGAGCATGCTGCTGAATCGCTGAAAAAAGCAGAGCGCGCCCGTATTCATACCTTTATCGCCACTTCGCCGATTCATATGCAGTACAAACTGCGTATGCAGCCGGATCAGGTGGTGGAGCAGGCTGTTTATGCCGTGAAGAAAGCCCGCAACTTTGTCGATGACGTGGAGTTCTCCTGCGAAGACGCAGGCCGCTCAGAAAATGATTTCCTGTGCCGTATCATCGAAGCCGCGATTGATGCCGGTGCCCGTACCATCAACATTCCGGATACCGTTGGCTATGCCATACCGGAAGAGTTTGGTTATAAAATCCGCACGCTGCTGGAACGTATTCCGAACGCGGATAAAGCGATTTTCTCCGTGCACTGCCACAATGATCTGGGTCTGGCCGTTGCCAACTCGCTGGCGGCGGTGGCCAACGGTGCGCGTCAGGTGGAATGTACCATCAATGGTCTGGGTGAGCGCGCGGGTAACGCGGCGCTGGAAGAGATTGTGATGGCTACCCGTACCCGTCAGGATCTGTTCAACATCAGCACCGGTATCGATACCACGCATATTGTGCCGACGTCCCGTCTGGTGTCCTCAATTACCGGTTTCCCGGTACAGCCGAACAAGGCCATCGTCGGTGCCAATGCGTTTGCGCATGAGTCCGGTATTCACCAGGACGGCGTGCTCAAGCACCGTGAAACCTACGAGATCATGAAGGCCGAAGATGTCGGTTGGGGCGCCAATAAAATGGTCATGGGTAAGCACTCCGGGCGGGCGGCATTCCGCAGCCGGCTGGAAGAGCTGGGTGTGACCTTTGAAACCGATGCTGCGCTGAACGAAGCCTTTGCCCGCTTCAAGGATCTGGCCGATAAAAAACACGAAATTTTTGACGAAGATCTGCAGGCGCTGGTCAGTGAAACCATCAGTGATTCCGCACCGGAAGCCTTTAAGCTGGTGGCGCTGGAATGTCATTCAGCTATTGGCGAAACCCCGGTTGCCGAAGTGGTGGTCAGCCACAACGGGCAGGAACAGCGGGCTAAGGCCGAAGGCAGTGGTCCGGTGGATGCGGCACTGAAAGCGATTGAAAGTATCGCCTCATCCGGCGCCAATCTGCTGCTGTATTCTGTCAATGCCATTACCCAGGGGACAGATTCACAGGGTGAAGTCACTGTGCGACTGGAAAAAGGCGGCCGTATTGTCAACGGCAATGGCGCCGACACCGATATCGTGGTGGCGTCGGCCAAAGCCTATATTCATGCCCTTAACCTGCTGCTGTCTGACAGCGCCCGTCAGCACCCGCAGAACGACGGTGTCTGAGTATGCTTGAGCAGCGCCGGCTGGATTATCTGCAGGCGATGGGCATCGTGCAATGGATGCCCCGCCAGCCGCTGTCCGGTGCTCCGCAGCCACGCTGGCTGCCGGAGCAGACTGCTCATGCCCCACAGCCTCATCAGGTGTCTGCCGGGGCTGGTCATATTGCTCATCCACTGGCGGCTGAACTGCTGCATGAAGGCCGGGCCGATGCTGTGGCAGCACAGACGCCGCCGCCGGTGTCTGCGCCGCGCACTGAGGCTCAGCCAGAGGTACCTGCTGCTGATGCCGCAACCACAACGGAGCCGGCAGCGGCGGTGGTCGATCTTACCCCGCCCCGCTTTGAACTGTATTTCCTGCGCAGCAGCCGTCATGGCGTCTGGGTGTGCGATAACCCGGCCGATGCTGAGCGCATGCACGCCTTTGCCTGGCGGGTCATGAACGCCCTCAGTGACGACACCGCCTTTATGCAGACACCGCTGTGTTTCCGCTGGCCGTTTATTGAAGCGGCTCAGGAAGATCAGAGCGAAGCGGTGGCGCTGCAGGCGTTATCAGCACAATGGCAGTTTTTTACCGGTCAGGGCGTGTCTTATGCCCTGTGTTTTGGTGACAGCAGCCGCGAATGGCTGGCGAAAGTCGGGGTGACCCCACTGTACGCCGGGACGTCGCTGACCGGAGTGATGCAGACTGCCGCCGGCAAACGCGGTCTGTGGCAGGCTCTGCGGTCCATAACGGAGTTGTGATATGCCCGTACGTCAGGCGTCAGCTGAGGATATCGGCGCCATTATGGCGATTGAGCGCAGTGCTCATTTTCATCCGTGGCCGGAAGCGGTTATCCGTCGTTATGTCAGCAAACCGGAGACCGTCTGGGTACTGGAAGACCAGGGTGCTGTGATTGCCTGGGCAGCCAATACCCTGATTGCCGGCGAGGCCGAACTGCTGATGATCGCCGTCGATCCGCAATGGCAGGGCAAAGGTGCCGGCCGGCAGCTGATGAATTTTCTGCAGGCCCACCTGCAGGCCCGCCACGCCGAACAATGGTTTCTCGATGTCCGTGAAAGCAACCACAGGGCGGTGGCTCTGTATGAATCCATGGGTTTCTGTGAAGCCGGACGGCGAACGGACTATTACCCCACTGCCAGCGGTCATGAAGATGCCCTGCTGTACTGTCTGGATCTGAGCGAATGATCAGAACAGCAGATCTGCTGCCTCTGTGGGCTCTGTGGAGTGGGGCCGGCATCGCGTTGCTGATACTGGTGCCGGCCTTGCTGAGCTATCGCTGGCAGGCGCTGCGTGAAGAGCGTACGGCCCAGCATCTGTTTGCCGGTGGTGTGGTGGTGCTGAGTCTGCTCTGGAGCCTGCAGGCCGGTATTCTGCACGGTCTGAGCTTTCATGTGCTGGGCGTGACGGCGGCGACACTGATGATGGGCTGGCGTCTGGCCCTGCTGGCGCTGTTACTGGTGCATGTGGTGCTGGTGATTACGGGCAAGCTCTGGTGGGGGGCACTGGGTTACAGTTTCCTGCTCGGCGGCGCTCTGCCGGTGCTGTTCAGCTACGGTTTTTATCTGCTGGTCCATAACCGTCTGCTGCATAACCCGTTCGTGTATATTCTGGTCGCCGGCTTTATCAATGCCGGCGTTACCCACGCCTTCTCCGATCTGCTGCAGGGCGGTGCCCTGTGGTGGCTGGAGGTGCACAGCCCGCAGCTGATCTGGCATGACTATCTGCGCTATCTGCCGATGATGATGTTCCCGGAAGGGGTGGTGAATGGCATGTTCATCACCGGCATGGTGGTTTTCCACAGCCGCTGGCTGAGCACCTTCGACGAAGATTCTTATTTCAGATAACGCCGCGTTTCAGCGCGGCGCGTATTTCTGCAGCTTGCGCTGTAAGGTGCGGCGATGCATGTTCAGTGCCCGGGCGGTGGCAGAAATATTGCCCTGATGTTCATTCAGCACCCGCTGGATGTGTTCCCATTCCAGACGGTCAACCGACATGACGTCGGTTTCTTCCGGCAGCTCAGTGGCCGGACCATGTTCGCCGAAAGCATTGATCAGTTCCTGCAGGGTGGCCGGTTTGTGCAGGTAGTTGTAGGCGCCCAGTTTCACTGCTTCCACCGCCGTCGGAATGCTGGCATAACCGGTCAGCATGACGATCAGGCTGTCGGGCAGCAGACTTTTCAGCTGGGTAATCAGACTCAGCCCGGACTCCTGTTCCAGCCGCAGATCGAGGGTGATCCACTGCGGAGAGAACTCCCGTGCCTGCAACAGGGCTTCTTCACCGTTGGCCGCAACCCGGGCCTGATAACCCTGACGTTCCAGACTGCGGGCCAGCACCTGGCTGAAGTGAATGTCGTCATCAATGATCAGTACGCGCTTACTCATGTTCCGGTTCCTGCTTACGGCTGAGTGGCAGGCAGATCTGGCACAGGCTGCCGCCATCAGGGCGGGCCTGAAGACGGACGGAACCACCAAACTGCTCGACACTGGCGTTACTCAGGTACAGGCCAATGCCCATACCGTGTTCTTTCTGGCTGCTGAACAGCCCCTGCTGCTGAATACGGCCGGCGGCAGTGATATCCGGCTGAATGATATTCAGATACCAGCGGCCATCGCTGACTGCACTGTGCAGGTGAATCGGCTGCTGGCCGGCTTCGGCGGCATTATCCAGCAGATTCAGCAGCGCCTGATCCAGCAGCGGTGAGGCGGGAATAGTAGCATCACAGGCGATGCCTTTATCCACCCACAGTGCGTTGGGGTGACTGAGGCGCCAGCGGTGCAGCAGTCCGGCCAGCCAGGGATAGGCTTTGTGGCTGCCCACCTCGTGTGCGGTACGGCCGGCATTGGCCAGCTGCTGCAGGGACTGGCGGCAGATGCCGACCTGTTCGCGCAGCAGATGCAGGTCATGACTGGTCAGCGGATGATCCGGCTGCAGGGCAATATCATCCAGAATCATGTGCATGGTCATCAGCGGGGTTCCCATTTCATGGGCGGTGCCGGCGGCCAGCGTGGCGATACCGATCAGCTGTTCGTTTTTCAGCTGTTGTTCCCGCAGTGACTGGATTTCCAGCTGCTGCTGGCGTTGTGCCCGCAGCAGCAGCGGAATCAGGGTCACCACAATCAGGGCACTGATGACAAAGGTCAGCCACATACCGGCCAGATGCAGATCAAACAGGGATGAGCCGCTCAGGCCGTGCAGCTGGTGGAGTGGCTGATACCACTGGGTCAGGACGCTGTAATCGACAATGCACAGCAGGGCAATCAGCCAGGAAAAAGTCACCGGCATACTGTAGGCACCGACGACCAGCAGTACCAGAAAATAAAAAATAAAGGGGTTGGTGGCCCCGCCGGTAAAAAACAGCAGGCCGGCCAGCAGCTGGCTTTCAAACGCCAGATGCAGCAGCAGGTGCCAATCCTGCAGGCCTTCATGGCGGCTACCCTGCCAGCCGGTGATCAGTAACAGCGGGAAATACAGCACCAGCAGGCCCCAGGCAATCTGCAGGTTGGTGTAGTCCTGGGTCTGCAGATAGATCAGAAAGACCGTCCATACAATGGCGATGGACAGACGCAGAAGGGCGAGGCGCTGAAAAAGGATATTCATATTGTTTTGCATAACAACATTATAAGCCCGGATGGGCCCGAACGGGATGACGTGGCGCAGGGTATCCGTTTCAGCGGCGCCGGGGAAGGGGCATAAAAAAACCGCAGCAGGTGCTGCGGTTTTTATCAGTAAAGCAGGTGCTTACCAGGATTTGTACGGCAGGAATTTACCGTTCAGGTTGAGCAGTACGCGGTCACCTTTCGGGTTTTCTTCCTTATCGACTTCCATGGAGAAGTCGATGGCGCTCATGATGCCGTCGCCGAATTTTTCCTGAATCACTTCTTTCAGGGTTTCGCCGTAAACACCAACGATTTCGTACAGACGGTAGATCAGCGGATCCGTCGGTACGGCCTGATCCCAGATTTTGGTCGGGAAGGCCATCAGTGCGTCTTTGGCCTCTGCCGGCAGACCCAGAAATTCAACCAGTTTTGCTGCCGGTTCTTCTTTCAGGCTGTTCATGCCCAGGCACACGGAAGTGACAAATACCGGAGACATGTCCAGAGTGTCGGCGATGGTCTGCCAGCTCAGGGATTTCTCGGCTTTTTTCACCATAATCATTTCGGTCAGTTCGAGTTTGGTTAACATAATCATGTCCTCATTTTGGATCAGGGAGCCTCTGCATAACCCGGTGTGCACACTGTGTGCGGTTATGCAGAGGGTATTGGGTTGTGATCAGAAGCTGAAGTCAGCCTGCAGCCAGAATTTATCGGTATCGGTGGCGTATTCGTCCGCGCTGTAACCGGCGTATTTCACCGCCAGTGCCAGATTTTCAGAGACTTTTTTCGCTGCCAGCAGATCCAGTTCTGTGCCGTAGTCTGCACCGCCTTCATCGGCGGCAAAGTCGTGATAGACCGCTACAAATTTCATGCCGAAGGCTTTGGTACCGACGTTCAGGTAGGTATCCACCACACCATCTGCAGGTGTGGACAGGAATTTATCCGCCCAGCCGTTGAAAGCATGGACCGTCGCCAGTGGTGTGGAGAAACCATAAGTGCCGTCACCGCTGAGGGTTTCCTGACCAACTTTCACCACGGTTGCACCAAACTGGGTACCCAGTGACAGATGCAGATAGTCGGCATCAATGGTGTCGGCGCCGTCAGCGTAGTCGCTCTGGGTGGCGTATTCGATGTGGTAGATCAGCGGCATATCCGCCACTTTCGGGCTGCCGCTCAGCTGCACACCAATGGTCTGCTGTGAACGGGTTTCCAGATCATCGTATTCGAGGAAATAGCCGTAACCGGTGATTTTGCCGAACGGCAGACCAGCGTAAGAAACGTTCAGCAGGTGTGAACTCATATCAAAATCAGCACAGGCGGCGGCAGTCGCACAGTCGCCCGGGTGGTTTTCACCGAACACGCGGTTAACGTTGTCGACGAATGCATAGTTAACAGTCAGACCTTCCAGCGGTTTGCTGGTGATGCTCAGGGCATCCATGCTGACTTCGTTCTGACGCCAGCCGACGGGACCGATAAAACGCTGATTATCATAAGCGATCAGCTGACGACCGAAGGTAATCACGGTATTGCTGAAACCGGAATAGCTCAGGCTGGCCTGGTTGATTTCAGTATCTGCCGGATCCGGTACCAGAGGGTATTCTGATTTACCGTTTTTACTGCTGTTGTAATTGTCATCGCCGATGGCGTTGACGGCTTCAAATTCCAGCATGGCGGTAAAGCCGTTCAGCGGTGCTGTGGTATAGCCCAGCTGAGTGCGCATGGTCAGCGCGTTGGCTTCCTTATCCAGACCGTCCTGATCCACATATTCAAAACGTGGGCGTAACTGCATGGAAGTGGTACCGCCTTTGATCGCATCCACCAGAGTGTCTGCTGCCATGGCGCTGACAGGCAGACTGCCGGCTGTGGTTACTGCCAGCAGGCCAGCGGCCTTGCGGATCGTCTCTTTCATCATCTGTTTCCCCGATTCTGCTTGGTAAATACTGAGTGCAGGCGGATGAACCGTCCTGTTACCGGTAGTACATGCCAAAAATCAGGCCAAAAACATAAACTGTTGATTTTATTGGGAAAAATTAAAATCGACGAAAAAAAGCCGGTTTTTCACTGCGGGCAATGTAAGCAATGTTTGCTTTGACGGCGGAGCAGACGACTTTGTCCATCTTTGTTCGCTTTGCGCGCCGGCACGGCTGCCAATCCGCTTTGTCAACGGAGCTGTCCGACAATGTCAGACATTCAGCCTGCGGGCGGCGGAGGAATTTGCGAAGGAAGCGCAGATATTTTTATAACTCATTGAATATAAAGGAAAAATCAAAGGTGGCACGGTTGCTGCGATAGGGGATTCATCTGGCGCTGGTGCCAGCACTATTAAAACGAGCACAGCATTAAACCGTATCGCCGCTGACCAGATTATCCGGCACGCGGTTTCTGCAGGCGCTCAGCGTAATTGATTATTCCGGCTCTGAAGTACCGGACAGCAGGGCAGCCCGACACTCACGACGGCTGCTTCTCCGGTGAAACACGAGGAAACATGCCATGACTGCCGTAACTTCCGCAATGACACAGACCCAGGCTCCTGCCACTGGCGAAGCACTGTATGACCGTATCCGCGACATCGTCCGTAATGATTTAAGTCCGCTGACTGTAAAAATCGACCGTGAAGGTTTTTATCCGGCTGATGTGCTGCGCACACTCGGTGCCGCCGGTGCTTTCAGTCAGCATCTGCCATCGCAGAATGGCCGCGGTGAATATGACCTGAGCGCCGCACTGAAAGTGATGGATATCGTATCCCAGGAATGTATGTCCACCGGCTTTATGATCTGGGCTCAGGACGTCGCCTGCTGGTACGTGGAAATGTCCGATAACGAATATCTGAAAGAAAATCTGCTGCCGCTGCTGGCCAGTGGTGAAGCGCTGGGCGGTACTGCACTGTCCAACCCGATGAAATATATGGCCGGTATTGAACCACTGCATCTGTCGGCTGAAGAAACCGACGACGCCTATATCGTCAATGGCAAACTGCCATGGATTTCCAACCTGGGTGAAGGCCACTGGTTCGGTTCTATTTTCAAAGTGGCCGGTGATGATTCCCGTGATGTGATGGCCATGGTGAATACCAGCTGGGAAGGTCTGGAAATGAAACAGCTGGCAACCTTCTCGGGTATGGAAGGTACCGGTACCTACGCACTGCATTTCGATAATGTCCGCGTACCGAAAACACACGTCGTCGGTGACCCGCTGATGCCGTATCTGAAAAAAATGAAAGCCGGATTTATTCTGCTGCAGACCGGTATGGCGACCGGCCTGATCGATGGCTGTATTCAGCTGTGTGAAGAAGTGGAACCACGCCTGTCGCACGTTAACTGCTATCTGGATGACCGTCCGGATGAAATGCGCGAAGAACTGGAAGATGCGCGCGATGCCATTGCCGAATTGTGCAGCACGCCATTCAATCAGGATCCGGAATATATCCGCACCGTACTTGAAGCCCGTCTGCTGGGTTCCGAACTCTGTCTGCGCGCCGCCAATTCTGCCATGCAGCACACCGGTGCCAACGGCTATCTGGTGGAAGCACCGGCGCAGCGTAAATTACGCGAAGCGTATTTCGTTGCCATCGTTACCCCGGCGATCAAGCACCTGCGTAAAGAACTTGATGCCATGGCGGGCTGCTGAGGCGGTTATGCACACGCTGACGCTGAACGACAACGAAGGTTATCTGGACGCGGCCATGCAGGCCGCGCTGGATAAGCGCAACCTGAAGCTGGTGAACCGCATCGATGGTCAGGAAAAAGCGGCCATGATCGGTGTGCAGGCCGCCTGCGAGCGGATTTATGAAATATTCCGCCCGGATTACGCCGTCCGCGTCTGGAGTGCCTGCCCGGCGGCCGGCATTGACGTACCGCTGCGCCTGCATGTGTTCCGCAATGCAGCTGGTGAGCTGCAACTGAATTACCGTCTGCCGGGGGAAATATTTTCTGCCTGGCAGAACGATTTACTTAACGACCTGGCAGATGAACTGGATCCTCTGTTTCAGGCACTGGCTGCTGATTTTGCAGCTTTCATGAACGACTGACTCTGGAGAGCGCCACCCATGAATGACGCCACCCCACTCGACGCCCGCTGGATCTGTAAAACCTGCGGCTGGATTTATGACCCGGAAAAAGGTGACCCGGACAGCGGCATTGCGCCCGGCACTGAATTTGAAGATATTCCGGACGACTGGTATTGCCCGCTGTGTGGGGTGGGTAAAAGCGATTTTATTCTGCTCAGCGAATATGCCGCGGCCCGTCAGGCTGCTGCTCCGGTCCGCACACGCCGCGCCCGCGGTCAGGTCGGTGGTGATGATGCCATTGTTGTTGTCGGCAGTGGTTATGCCGGCTGGACGCTGGTCGAGCAGCTGCGTGAACGCGACAGTGAACGGCCGATTACCCTGATTACCGCCGATGACGGCTGTTATTACCCGAAACCAACCTTATCCATGGCCATTGGTCAGGGGCGTTGCGCCGACGATCTGGTGGAAGTCAGTGGTGCGGATATGGCGGAAAAACTGGGCGTTACCCTGCAGGCCAATACACGCGTGCTGGGTATTAAGGCACAGCGTAAAAAACTGATGACGGGGAAAGGCAACATAGCGTACGGCGATCTGGTGCTGGCACTGGGTGCCAGTCAGATCCGTCTGGCCATGGACGGTGACGGTGCCGATGAGGTGCTGCGCGTTAATGACCTGGCCAGCTACCGCCGTCTGCGCGCGACACTGGATAACGGTCCGCGCCGCGTACTGGTGATCGGTGCGGGTCTGCTGGGTGTTGAATTTGCCGAAGATATGGCATCGGCCGGTCATCAGCCGGTGCTGGTGGATCTGGGCACTCAACTGCTGGGCCGCCTGGCGCCGGAACCACTGGCGAACCGTCTGCAGCAGAATTTCCGTGAACAGGGAATTACCTTTTATGGCGGCACCAGCGTCAGCTCGGTGGAAAAGCAGGGCGATGCTTACCGGGTGACCCTGCTTAACGGTAAAGAAATTGAATGTGATCTGGTGATGTCTGCCGTGGGTCTGGCACCGTCCGTTGCTCTGGCGAAAAAAGCCGGCCTGAAAACCAACCGTGGCATTCTGGCCGACCGTCATACGATGCAGACCAGTGATGAGCATATTTATGCGCTGGGCGATTGTGCTGAGCTGATGGGCCGGACTTATTTTTATCTGGAGCCGATCCGGCGTCAGGCGGAAACTCTGGCGGCTGCACTGTGCGGCGACAGTAAACCGTTTGAATTCCTGCCCAATAATATCCGCGTTAAAACCCGTGGCCTGGCCATTAATGTCTGCCCGCCGGATCTGATGCAGAGCGGACAGGGTGCCTGGCATCTGGTGGAAGAAGACGGCGATAACTGCCGCATGGAATACCGCGTGGCCGGAAAAATTGCCGGTTATGCCCTCAGTGGCAGTTACACGAAGGAAGCTGCCGGGCTGCAACGCTCACTTATTGACAGTCTGCCCGACGTGGCAGTGGCCTGATTTTCAGTGAACGAAAAACCACAAACCGGAGGTACCAACATGAGCGCAATTCTGTTAACCCCGCAGGACCTGGATACACTGGCAAAAAGTGAGCCCACAGTCATTATCGACACCCGTAATCCGGAAGCCTATGCCACGGGTCATATCCCGGGAGCGGTTAATATTCACGATATTTTTACCTTTCTGGCAACATCCACGGCAGAAGGTATTGATGAACTGAAAGAAAAGTTTGCCCAGACATTCGGTGCTGCCGGACTGTCAGGCAAAGAAACGGCGGTTATTTATGAAGACGCCATGAATACCGGTTTCGGTCAGTCATGCCGTGGTTATTTTCTGCTGAGTTATCTGGGCTACCCGAAAGTCAGTATTCTGCATGGCGGCTATCAGGCCTGGCATGCCGCCGGTCTGCCGGTGACCACCGATGTTGCAGAACCGGTCGCCGCAACCTTCCCGCTGAAAGACACCGGTCATGAACTGATGATCGATAAAGACGATGTCCTGCAGGCGCTGGACGATGACAGTATTGTCCTGCTGGACGTACGCGATGTGGATGAGTGGGTCGGCACCAGCTCTTCGCCTTATGGCAAGGATTTCTGTCCGCGTAAAGGCCGCCTGCCCGGGGCACACTGGCTGGAATGGTACCGGATGATGAAACCGGGTACGGTGCCGCTGTTCAAGGAAGCCGAAGAAATTCTCGCCGACTGTGCCAGCGCCGGTGTCAGCAAAGATTCCAGTGTCTATCTCTACTGCTTCAAAGGTGCCCGTGCCGCCAATACGCTGGTGGCACTGAAGTCAGCCGGCATAGAGAATGTTAAACTCTATTTCGGTTCCTGGAATGAATGGTCACGGGATCCTTCCCTGCCGATTGAGGAAGGCCTGCCATACGTCAGCTGATTTGGCTGAAGCTCCGCGGGAACCGGTATTCACCGGGCTTTCAACGCCTGTTTACCTGATGTAAACAGGCGCGGAGCCATAACCTGAGATCTGATGTTATGTTCTGGATGTCCCTGATTCCTGCCCTTCATGCACTGGCTGCAGTGCTATGGATTGGCGGGATTTTTCTTGCTTTTATGGTACTGCGACCATCGGTCGCAGTGCTGGAACCGGCCCAGCGGGTAAAACTCTGGGAACAGGTTTTTTCCCGGTTTTTCCGTTGGGTGTGGATTTTTATTGCCGTGATCCTGCTGACCGGTTACGGCGAAATCTTCGTTGCCCTCGGCAGTATGAAAGCGGCACCGCCGTATGTGCATCTGATGCAGGCCGTTGGTCTGTTTATGGTGGTTCTGTTTGCCTGGATGTACTTTATGCCGTTTAAATTATTCCGCCGTGCGGCGGCGGCCGGCCAGACGGAAACCGCACTGAAAATCATCAATACCAATATGCGCCCGGTGATTGCAATTAATCTGCTGCTGGGGATCTGTGAAGTGGTGATCGGCGTTGCCGGGCCCTATCTGAGCTGATGGTATGCTGGTGACGTCAGACTAAAAAAACGGGGTCGTGCCCCGTTTTTTTATGCCCGCAATTATTACTGTGGGCGGCCGGTATCCAGACCGAGTTTCTGCAGGCGGTAACGGAACTGACGCGGGGTTAAGCCCAGACTGAGACCGGCGCGGGTTTTATTGCCGCCGGCCAGACGCAGCGCTTCGAGCAGGGTTTCGGCCTCGTCTTCCCGGACCCAGCTGTAAGGCCGCGGGGTATTGAAACCGGCCGGGTTCTGCTGGCCGGCAAATGCCGTGGCATCGGCTGCCGGAGGCATAATCGCCGGGGTGTCCGGAACAGCACTGCGGCCGGCTTCGATATGACTGCCGATATGGGATTCCTGCTGCAGGATGGCTTCCATATCGGCGCATTCAATCAGGCCGTCCTGACTCATCAGAATGGCGCGCTTGATCACGTTTTCCAGCTGCCGGATATTCCCAGGCCAGCTGAAACTCTGCAGACGCTCCATGACGCCCTGTGACAGTACCGCATTGCGGTTGTATTCCTGATTGGCAGACAACAGGAAATGACGTGCCAGCAGTGCAACGTCGCCGGCCCGTTCACGCAGTGGCGGCAGGTTCAGCGGGAAGACATTGAGGCGGTAAAACAGGTCGAGACGGAAGCGCCCTTCGTTCACCGCCTGCTGCAGATTTTTATGCGTGGCAGCAATAATCCGTACATCCACGGCCACATCCTTGATGCCACCGACACGCTGAATCATCTGGCTTTCCAGTACGCGCAGCAGTTTCGACTGCAGTTCAAGATTGAGGTCGCCGATTTCATCCAGGAACAGGGTACCGCCGCTGGCCAGTTCGATTTTCCCTTTTTTCATTGCCGTGGCACCGGTAAAGGCACCACGTTCGTGACCGAATAATTCCGATTCCAGCAGCTGTTCCGGAATGGCAGCGCAGTTAATGGCCAGGAAAGGCTGGTTTTTGCGGCTGCTGTTGAGGTGCATCATGTGCGAGAACTTTTCTTTACCGGTACCGGATTCACCACTCAGCAGCACGGTTACCGGGGTATCTGCCACCTGCAGCGCCTGTTGCAGCGCCTGACGCAGGGCCGGGCTTTCACCGAGAATACCGTGGCTGCGCTGCCGTTTGTTGAGGGCATCCTTCAGTTCACGGTTTTCTGCCCGCAGACGGGCGGTGCGGTCTTCAATCAGGGTGCCGATTTTCAGCATCTGGGCGATGAAGGTGGCCATGATACGCATGACGATCAGGTCGGCGTCCAGCGGCCGGCGGCGCTTACGCAGCCGGTGTGTGGCGAGTACGCCGACCGGGGTTTCGCCATCCAGAATCGGTACCGCGATATAGGCAACGATTTCCTGTGGCAGGGTGGAACGGTCAACGGCACGGTACAGGTACATGGGGTCTTCGTCGATATTCTGAATCACCGCCACCTGGCCGGTTTTCATCACTTTACCGGTGACCCCTTCGCCGAGGGCGTAGGCACCGCGTTCACGTTCATCATCGGTCAGGCCGTAGGAATAGCGGATATGCAGGTCATTACCGGAGGCGCTCGGTAACAGCACCCGGCCGCGGTTGAGGCCCAGCATCTGTGACATCAGGCGCAGCAGGCTGCCGATGGCAATTTCGGGGGTGGCGGCATGGCCGATCAGCTTGGCAGCTTCGTGCACGACCATCAGGTCGGTTTCACCGCTGTCGGCTTCGGTCAGCGGGACCAGATTGTTGATTGGTTCGTGGGCGTTCATCGCGACTCCTGGGCTGAGCGGGCGTCTGGGTAACGCCTCTTATGCCTGATCTTTAACTGCAGGAAAGGTTGCAATAGGCGTGCCCCGCAGCGCGGTTTTCAGCAATAAAAAGCCGGATTCTGCTGCTTACTGCGCAGGCCGCGGCGATGACTCTCAGGGGGGGTAACGGCAGGGGAGAAACGCCGGTGGTTTCTGCACAACACTAAGGCGTATGGCTTAGGCGTGCACTATAAGTGCTCAGTTATATTTTGACCTGGCGGTAAAAACAACGGGCATAAAAAAGCCCCGCAGAACGGGGCTGACGAAGGAAAGAACAATGAATTATTCGACGTGCCAGTTAAAGCGCTGCAGCAGACGGGCGCAGACCCAGTCCAGGCCATAGCCGATCACACCGATAACAATCACAACAGCGGCCAGGGTATCGTATTCCAGTGTGTCGCGGGCATCGTTGATGGCGTAGCCAAGACCACTGGTAACCCCCAGGTATTCGGCCGGGACCAGTACTACCCAGGCGACCCCGACGGCCAGACGGATACCGGCCATCACGTCCATCATGATCGCCGGCATAATGATGCGGTGCAGCATCTGCCAGCCGCTGGCACCCAGGTTACGGGCGACCTTGAACCAGTTCGGATCGATGCGTTTTACCCCGTGTGCGGTGGAGAAAATAATCGGCCACACGCTGGCCATCACGATCAGGAAGATGATGGCGGCATCCCAGGTTTCGAAGGCCAGTACTGCAATCGGCATCCACGCCAGCGGGCTGATCATACGCAGGAACTGGAACGGCAGATTGGACACCTGCATCGCCTGCGCGAAGTAGCCGATCACCACGCCAACCGGCACACCGATCACCACGCCCCAGAACAGGCCGGTGAGGATGCGGTAAAGGCTGGAACCAATGGTACCCCACAGGCTGCCACTGCTGATCAGGTAACCCAGCGCCTCAAACGTCGGGCCGGGAGCGAAGGCCGCAAAGGCCTGGGTATCCGGGTTATTGGCAATCAGCCAGCCGCCGAACCACCACAGGGCCAGCAGGACGACAATACCAATCAGCGGATATTGGGCGGATTTCAGCCAGCTGCCCAGGCGCGCCGGGAACTGCGGCGCGCTGTGGGTGTGACTGACAGTAGTGCTCTGACTCACAGCTGTACTACCTCTTCACGGTCAAACGGGTTCTCGGCGTCATAGCCCGGAGCATCCTGCCAGCCTGTGTATTTTTCCATGGCCGCTTTAACGAAGCGGTAATCCACCAGATCTTTGGTGACAAAATCAGCATCCAGATCCGCCATGAAGGCGGCATTGCCACCGACCACGGTGGTTTTCAGTTGGTCGACAATCAGTTTGGTGGCTGATGGGAACGGCCATGGCTGGAAGTCGATACGGCCGCTGCCCCATTCCGGGTGCTGAATGGCTGGTGGCTCGCTGTAAGCGGCCTGGTTATAAGCCGTCATCGCCCGTTCAACCACCGGGGATTTCATCGGCAGGTAGCCTTTGCCGTCTTTGGACAGCATGTGCGCGACTTCCAGTTTGTTTTTCTGCGCATAGTCCTGGGCGCGGACAATGGCATTCATGACTTTCTGGGTCCATTCCGGGTTGGCGTTCACCTGATTTTCGTTCATGCACACCACGCAGCATGGGTGGTTACGCCAGATGTCGCCGGTGAAGCGCAGCATTTTACCGCGCGCCAGCAGTTCACCGGCGGCGTTGAAGGGTTCTGCCACGATGAACGCATCGATTTTCTTCGCTGCCAGTGCCGGTGGCATATCCGGTGGTGGCATGATCTGCAGATTCACTTCGTCGGCGGCCAGTGGCTCGCCCTGTGCCTTGATAACCGGCTTCAGGCCAACGTGTTTCAGGGCCATCTGCAGTACGATGTTGTGCATGGAGTACCAGTACGGAACCGCAACCTGTTTACCGGCCAGGTCGGCGAAGCTTTCGGCTTCAATATGACGGCCGACAACCACACCGGAGCCATTCAGGTGAGCCCAGGACATAATTTTCACCGGGAAGCCATTGTTGTAGCGCATCCAGATCGGGATTGGCTTGAGGAAGTGCACCAGGTTGAATTTACCGGCGGCAAAACCTTCCACCAGTGGCGACCAGCCACGGATCAGGGTTGGTTTTTCGGTTTTCAGGCCTTCGTCTTCGAAGTAGCCCATGGCGTGGGCTACCAGCAGTACGGTGGCATCGGTAATCGGCAGGTAGCCGATACGGACAACCTCATCTTCCGGCGCCTGCATGTTGGCAAACGCATTGGCGCTCATACCCAGAGCGCCCATACCGCTGGCGGCGAGACCGCCCATGGCCAGGGCGTCCATCATGAAGTCACGGCGGCTCATTTCGTATTTCTGCAGGTATTCCAGTTCTTCTTCGGTCATCTGGTCACTGTTCGGATGAATATCTGACATCTTGTTTCCCTCTGATCGTTCTGCGCTGAGTTGAAATTAAACCACCCGGCGGACGGCCGGTTCTGGCTGGGATTTGCGGCCACTGAGGCCATCGTCGGTGTCGCGGAAGCGTTGCATCAGCTCGTTCCGCAGAGTCTGGAATTCCTGGCTGCTGCTGTTGCGGGGCCATGGCAGATCCACTTTCAGCTCGCTGACAATGCGGCCCGGGTTCTGCGACATAATGAGTACCCGGTCGGCCATGGTGATGGCTTCGTCGATATCATGGGTCACAATCACCATGGTGATGCCGCGGGCACCACAGATCGCCGGCACATCTTCCTGCAGCGCACTGCGGGTAAAGGCGTCAAGGGCGGAGAAGGGTTCGTCGAGCAGCAGGACTTCCGGGTCGGTTGCCAGTGAGCGGGCCAGAGCGACACGCTGCTGCTGACCACCGGACAAACTCTGGACATTGACGTCTTTCTTGTCGTGCAGCCCGACTTTGTCCAGTAATTCGCTGACGCGGGCAGAGGCTTCCTGCTTCGGCTGGCCGGCAAACAGCAGGCCGAGCGCCGCGTTTTCCTGCACGGACATCCAAGGGTACAGGGATGGCTTCTGGAACATCATATTCCACTTGGCGCTGGGCTTGGTGACCTGGTGGCTGTTCACCCGGACACAGCCTTCTGACGGCAGCAGCAGGCCGGCCAGCATATGCAGCAGAGTGGACTTACCGCAGCCGCTGCGGCCGATCAGCGCTACGCGTTCGCCAGCTTCAATGCGGTTGTCGATATTTTCCAGCGTTGGTGCGCCGCCGGCACGAAAGCGGTGAGTAATAAAATCGAGTGTGATCGTGGCACCCATGAGTGACTCCGTAAACAGACTTTCCATGGATTGAGCGAAAACCGTGCCACTGCACAGATATTGGCAGGAATTGAGGAAAATCAGGCACTTGAGGGCAGGAGTGACATTGTCCGCCGTCATGGCTGGCAACGCATTGTTGGACATTGTCAGGCAGAGTGGCAGGCCTGGCAGCACGGGCGGGCCCCGGCAGGGCAGTCACAGACTTTGAACCCGGGAGCGGTTTAAGCGAGAATAGCCGCCTTTTTAACGCGATCATCCTGAGCACCATGTCGAAAGCAGAATTCAAGGCCGAAGTCGGTACACGCCGTACCTTCGGTATCATCTCTCACCCGGACGCCGGTAAAACCACCATCACCGAAAAACTGCTGCTGTTGGGTAATGCCATTCAGCTGGCGGGCACGGTGAAAGGCAAAAAGACCGGCCGTATGGCCACCTCAGACTGGATGCAGATGGAGCAGGAGCGTGGTATTTCCATTACTACCTCGGTGATGCAGTTCCCGTACAAAGAGCGCATGGTCAACCTGCTGGATACGCCCGGGCACGAAGACTTCTCGGAAGATACCTACCGTACCCTGACGGCAGTCGATTCGGTGCTGATGGTGATTGATGGTGCCAAGGGTGTGGAAGACCGGACCATCAAACTGATGGATGTGTGCCGTCTGCGTGATACGCCGATCTTCACCTTTATCAACAAAATGGACCGCGAAGTCCGCGACCATATTGAAGTGCTGGACGAAATTGAGACCGTACTGAAAATTAAGTGCTCGCCGGTTACCTGGCCGATTGGTATGGGGAAAGCGTTCAAAGGTGTTTATAACCTGCTGACCGACACCATTCATGTGTTCACGCCAGGGCAGGGCAGTGTGCTGCCGGATGATATTCAGATCAAAGGTCTGCATTCCAGTGAAGCGATTGAGCTGCTGGGTGAGGATATGGTGGCGGAACTGGCGGATGAGATTGAGCTGGTGCAGGGTGCCAGTCATGAATTTGATCTGGATGAATACCGCCGCGGTGAACTGACGCCGGTGTTCTTCGGTACCGCACTGGCCAACTTCGGTATCCGCGAAATGCTGGATTACTTTGTTGAGTGGGCACCGGCGCCGCTGCCACGTAATACGGATAAAGGCGAAGTCGCCGCTGATGACGATAAATTCACCGGCTTCGTGTTTAAGATTCAGGCCAATATGGATCCGAAGCACCGTGACCGTATTGCCTTTATGCGTATCTGCTCCGGTACTTATACCAAGGGGATGAAGATGAAACACGTCCGCATCGGCAAGGATGTGAAGATTGCCGATGCGGTGACCTTCCTCGCCGGTGACCGTGCGGCGGTGGAAGAGGCCATTTCCGGTGACATCATTGGTCTGCATAACCACGGCACCATCCAGATCGGTGACACCTTTACCTTTGGTGAGGATATGCAGTTCACCGGTATTCCGCACTTTGCCCCGGAACTGTTCAAGCGGGTGCGACTGAAAGATCCGCTGAAAATGAAACAGCTGCAGAAAGGTCTGCAGCAGCTGTCAGAGGAAGGTGCTACCCAGCTGTTTATGCCGGTCAATAACAATGACCTGATCCTCGGCGCGGTGGGGGTGCTGCAGTTTGATGTGGTGCAACAGCGTCTGCGCGATGAATACAAGGTTGAATGTATTTACGAACCGGTGAGTGTGAACACGGCGCGCTGGGTGTACTGCAACGACAGCAAAATGCTGGAAGACTTCAAACGTAAGGCGGCGGAGAATCTGGCCATCGATGGCGGTGGTTATCTGACCTATATCGCTCCGACGCGGGTGAATCTGAGTCTGACGGAAGAGCGCTGGCCGGATATTGAATTCAGCGCCACACGCGAGCACTGACAAAAGCATCATTGCTTCCTTGCAGCTCCTTTAATCTGAACTAGGCTTTTCAGGGTAAAGACTTTGGGGAAGCAGAATGGTCGCATATTTTGTTATTGGTATGGTGCTGGCGGCAGGCCTCTGTTTTGGCGCTTACTGGCTGATTCAGCAGAAGGTACTGGAAGAGGTGCTGACGCTGGATGATGGCAAGGGCTACTTTCTGGTGGCCTGTATCCTGATTGGCTTTGTGCTGGCGCTGGGCTGCTTCTATACCGGCCAGGCGCTGGGCTATGACCAGCAGGAGGAGTCTTCGACCATGATGGCGCTGGCGATTCTGCTGGATATCATGGTGACGATGCTGACTCTGATCTTCGGTCTGGTGAAGTTCCGCGAGCCGGAACACTACTGAGCCGGTTCCCTGCCGCGTAAAAAAGCCGCGCAGGCCAGTCCTGATGCGGCTTTTTTGTGTCTGCCGGCCAGTCTGCCGGGGCATAAATTTATCACTGAAATCCACTTGCGGAAGGAAGGTCATTCCTATAGAATGCCGCCCTCTTTTCGAATCAACCTGCCTTGAAGGCGAGAAATTGATGAAAACATACAGCGCGAAACCAGAAACCGTAAAACGTGAGTGGTTCGTTATCGACGCAGCTGAACAGACGCTGGGTCGCCTGGCCACTGAGGTTGCTCGCCGTCTGAGAGGCAAGCACAAGCCAGAATACACTCCTCACGTTGACACCGGCGATTACATCGTCGTTATTAATGCTGATAAAGTTCAGGTTACCGGTAAAAAATCCAGTGACAAAATGTACCACCGTCACACCGGTTATCCGGGCGGTCTGAAATCTATTTCTTTCGAGAAACTGATTGACCACAAGCCGGAACAGGTAATTGAACTGGCAGTTAAAGGCATGCTTCCCAAGAATCCTCTTGGTCGTGCCATGTTCAAGAAAATGAAAGTTTACGCCGGCAATGAGCACCCACATACTGCTCAGCAGCCGCAAGAACTGAAACTGGGATAAGATAATGGCAGTAACTCAATACTATGGTACCGGTCGTCGTAAGACTTCCACTGCACGTGTGTTCCTGCGTCCTGGTACTGGCAGCATCGTCGTAAACAAGCGTCCTCTGGATGAGTACTTTGGCCGTGAAACTGCCCGTATGGTGGTTCGTCAGCCTCTGGAACTGACCGAGAGCCTGGAAAAATTCGACGTTATCGTTAACGTTCAGGGCGGCGGCGGCAACGGCCAGGCCGGTGCAATCCGTCATGGTATTACCCGTGCCCTGATGCAATACGACGAAACTCTGCGTCCTTCTCTGCGTGCAGCGGGTTACGTTACCCGTGACGCCCGTGAAGTTGAGCGTAAGAAAGTGGGTCTGCGTAAAGCACGTAAGAAGCCACAATTCTCCAAGCGTTAATACGCCGGCAGAATCGTCTGCAAAAAAAAGCGTCCATTGTCTTATGTCAATGGGCGCTTTTTTTATGGCTAAATCCCCATGGCCAGTGGGCTTTTCAGGTTGTTTCTACCCCCCGTTTTCTTTACTATGTGCGCCGCTCTGTATGCTACTCTGGGTCTGCTCAAAAAAAACACAACGGGCTGAGCAGGGGTGGCACGAAAGAATTTTTTTGATGGGAGAAGATGGTAATGAGTCAAGACGGCGTGAATAAGGGTCGGCGCACTCTGCTCGTGGGCGCGACCGCTGCTGTCGGCGCTGTCGGTGCAGGCTTTGTCGCGGTGCCCTTCGTAAAATCTTGGAATCCAAGTGAACGGGCAAAAGCAGCAGGTGCTCCGGCGAAAGTCGATATCGGTAAAATTGAGCCGGGTGCAATGCTGACTGCAGAATGGCGTGGTAAGCCCGTGTATATCGCACGCCGTACCCAGGAAATGCTGGATACCCTGCCAGGTCTCGCTGATCGCCTGAAAGACCCGGAAAATACGGTAAAAAGCCAGCAGCCAGCTTACGCTGACAACATCACCCGCTCCCGTGAGCCTGCGCTGATTGTTGTTCTGGGTGTCTGTACTCATCTTGGCTGTGCGCCGAAATATCATCCTGAAATCAAGCCTGAGCCATTTGATGAAAACTGGCAGGGTGGCTGGTTCTGCCCATGTCACGGTTCCCGCTTCGATCTGTCAGGCCGTGTGTTCAAAGGTTCTCCTGCTGCTATCAACCTCGAAATTCCGCCATATATGTTCGAGAGCGATAACGTGATTATTATCGGTGTTGACGAGGAGAAAGCCTGATGAGCAAGCAACAGAATACTCTCATGGGCTGGATTGATGACCGTCTGCCGGTTACTCAGACCTATGAAAAGCATATGTCCAAGTACTATGCGCCGCGTAACTTCAACTTCTGGTATTTCTTCGGCGTACTGTCGATGCTGATGCTGGCCAACCAGATCCTGACCGGTATCTGGCTGACCATGAACTACGTACCAAGTACTGATGCTGCGTTTGCTTCTGTCGAATACATCATGCGTGATGTTGAGTGGGGCTGGCTGTTGCGCTATATGCATTCCACCGGCGCTACCTTCTTCTTCATTGCCGTATACCTGCATATGATGCGTGCGATTCTGTACGGATCCTACCAGAAGCCGCGTGAGCTGATCTGGATCTTCGGTATGCTGATCTACCTGGCCCTGATGGCGGAAGCCTTTATGGGTTATGTACTGCCATGGGGGCAGATGTCTTACTGGGGCGCACAGGTAATTATTTCCCTGTTCGGTGCCATCCCGGTGATTGGTGAAGGACTGGTTGAGTGGATCCGTGGTGACTTCCTGATTTCCGGTGCCACCCTGAACCGTTTCTTTGCCCTGCACGTGATCGCGGTACCTCTGGTACTGGTGATGCTGGTGGTTCTGCACCTGCTGGCGCTGCACGAAGTGGGTTCCAATAACCCGGACGGCGTGGATATCAAGAAACTGAAAGACGAAAACGGCAAGCCGCTGGATGGCATCCCGTTCCACCCTTACTACACCGTGCATGACATGGTGGGTATCGTGGTCTTCCTGATGGTGTTCTGTACCGTGATGTTCTTCTTCCCTGAAGGTAACGGTTTCATGCTGGAATACGCGAACTTCGAACCGGCTAACGGTCTGAAAACGCCTGCACACATTGCCCCGGTATGGTACTTCGGTGCGTTCTACGCCATTCTGCGTGCGGTACCGGATAAGCTGCTGGGTGTTATTGCGATGGGTGCTGCAATTGCCATCCTGTTTGTACTGCCATGGCTGGACCGCAGTCCGGTACGCAGCTGGCGCTACAAAGGCTGGTTCAGCAAGATCTTCATCGTTATCTTTGCCATCGATTTCGTGCTGCTGACCTGGCTGGGTACTCAGCCTGCGACCACCACGCTGACCATGGTTGCTCAGGTTGCTTCTGTCATTTACTTCGCTTTCTTTATCTTCATGCCGTTCTACACCCGTATGGAGAAAACCAAGCCAGTACCTGAACGCGTAACCGGAGGCCACTAAGCATGAAAAAGATTTTTGCACTGATCGCTGCCTTCGTACCTGCTGTTGCACTGGCAGCCGGCGGCAATGTTCACCTGGATGAACACCGTACTGACCTGCACGACACTGCTTCCCTGCAGCGTGGTGCACAGACATTCGCCAACTACTGTATGGGCTGTCACTCGATGGAACACGCCCGTTACAACCGTGTGGCCAAAGACCTGGAGATCCCGGAAAACCTGATGATGGAAAATCTGGTGTTTGCTGATAAGAAGTTCGGCGACCTGATGACCATTGCCATGCGTCCGGAAGACTCCAAAAAATGGTTCGGTGCAACACCGCCGGACCTGACCCTGGTTGCCCGTGTACGCCGTCCTGACTGGCTGTACACCTACCTGCGCAGCTTCTATGAAGATCCGAGCCGTCCGTGGGGCGTGAACAACGTTGTCTTCAAAGACGTTGGTATGCCAAACGTTCTGGGTCACCTGCAGGGGGTTCAGAAACTGGGTACCGCTCATGTGAAAGTGGGTTATGACACCCTGACTGGTCAGGAAATCACAGAAGAGCGTGAACAGGTTCTGTACCTGGACGAAGAAGGTAGCCTGTCTGCTGAAGAGTTCGATAAGCTGGTCTATGACCTGGTGAACTTTATGGTGTACATGGCTGAGCCGATCGCCCTTGAGCGTCAGACCATCGGTTGGTGGGTACTGCTGTTCCTGGTGATCTTCTTTGTTCCTGTATACTTCCTGAACAAAGAGTACTGGAAAGACGTCAAATAAGACGGCTTTTGCAGACAGACGACCCGGGCCCGGCCGCTGCAAGCGGTCGGGCTGTGTTTGTTTTTGGGTTTAACAGATTTTTGACAGATAAGTGAGGAAACTATGGGGGTTGTGGCGAAACGCTCTTCCATGACGTTTTATTCGGATGCGGCTGATCATTACAGCCATCGTGTGCGTATCGTGCTCGCCGAAAAAGGCGTGGCAGTAGAAATTCACGATGTGGATCCGGACAACAAGCCGGAAGATCTGGCATCCCTGAACCCATACAACTCACTGCCGACTCTGGTCGACCGTGATCTGGTTCTGTACGAGCCGAATGTGATGATGGAATACCTCGATGAGCGTTTCCCGCATCCGCCGCTGCTGCCGGTGTATCCGGTTGCCCGTGCGCAGAGCCGTCTGTGGATCAACCGTATTGAAAAAGACTGGGCGGCTCTGGTGCAGACCATTCTTACCGGTAAAGGTAAGGAAGTGGAAGCAGCGCGTAAAGAGCTGACGGACAGCCTGATCGCGACCAGCCCTATCTTTGCGGAAATGCCTTATTTCATGAGCGAAGAGTTCTCCATTGTTGACTGCTGCGTGGCGCCTATCCTGTGGCGTCTGCCGGTACTGGGTATTGAGCTGAACGAGAAACAGTGCAAACCGCTGCTGCAATACATGGAGCGTCTGTTTGACCGTGAATCGTTCCAGGCCAGCCTGTCTGAAGCCGAGCGGGAAATGCGTGACTGATGAGTAATGCCATGACGCCCAGCCGTCCGTATCTGATGCGGGCGCTGAATGAGTGGATTCTCGATAATCAGTGCACGCCCTATGTTCTGGTGGATGCCTCCCTGCCTGGGGTTCAGGTGCCGGAAGAGTATGTGAACAACGGTCAGATCGTGCTGAACATCAGCACGTCGGCGGTCAAGAATCTGCTGATCGATGAGGCGGGCCTGTCATTCAACGCCCGCTTTGGCGGTGTGCCGATGGCCGTGTTTGTTCCTGTGGTGGCGATTCTCGCTATTTATGCCCGTGAGAATGGTCAGGGCATGGTGTTCGGTACTGAGGCCGGTGCCCCGGATCCGAATGAGCCACCGCCGGCGCCACCTGAGCCTCCGAAAAGTGAAGGTAAACCGTCCCTGAAGG
Organism: Pseudomonadota bacterium; assembly: GCA_030145845.1. Classification (GTDB taxonomy): domain Bacteria; phylum Pseudomonadota; class Gammaproteobacteria; order Pseudomonadales; family Oceanobacteraceae; genus Venatoribacter. The sequence goes on along the minus strand of JAIXHJ010000009.1, from coordinate 137,498 downwards.
TAGTGAAATAATCACTCCGGGGGTGCAGGAAGAAGAAACCGCCAGCCGGCGGTTTTTTTGTGCCCGTCTGTGGAGTGGCTGAGGTATATCATGTCTCTGTCACAGCCCCCGATCATAATGGCCCCGTTCTGAATTTAAGGGGGTTGCATGATTCAGGAACTGTTTCACTCCATTGACCAGAAAGATGCCTCTCAGTTTGTGGACTTTCTGCATCCACAGGCGCTGTTCCGCTTTGCCGCTCAGCCGGCGCTGCAGGGAACGGAAGCTATCCGTGCCGGCGTACAGGGTTTTCTGGATTCCATACAGTCACTTTGCCATGTGGTGGAAGAAATCTGGGGGTCGGAGCAGGGTGTCGTCTGTCATGGCCGTGTCTGTTACACCCGCCATGATGGTTCACAACTGAGTGTGCCGTTCTGCAATCTGATGAAAGTGCAGGACGGCCTGATCACCGAATACCTTATTTTCGCCGATATCTCAGCCCTCTGAAGCCGGCCGGTTGTTGTTAACAGCTCCGGCACTCATCATCTGGTCAACGATATCCATCAGCAGGTAGCGCCGGTCGGTGTCGCTCAGGCGGGCGGCAATATACTGTGCCATGGTCGTGTTTTCCTGCGCGGCGGTTGCTGTTTTCCACAGGCTGTCGATGTAGCTGATGGAGCCGGCATTACCGCCTGGTAAGGCTGAGCGGGAGGAAGCGACAGCCAGAATCTGTGCCAGTTTGTCGCGGTAATCGTCCAGCTGATCGTCGATCTTCTGACAATGGCTGCGCAGTGCTTCTTCTGCCTGTTGCAATAACTGCATAGTGGCGGAGCGGCGGGCCTTGCGCTGATTTCTGGCCTGGCTGGCGGCGTCGCTGAGACCATCGCCGGCCGCGAGCATCATGCCACGCAGCCCGGCCAGCCGGGATACCAGAGGCAGACGGAAAGATTCCAGGCTTCTTTCGCTGTCCTGCAGCCACTGTACGGCGAGATCAGGGAAAGCGTTGTTCTGATTGCGGTAATGGTCAACCAGTGCCGGTATTTTCAGCAGTTGTTCCACAATACGCTCACGGATGACGGACTGCATGCTTGATCCTCTGTTATTCCGGCAGCAGATGGCTGCGTTTGCCGCCTTTGCCGGATGCCGACGTTGCCCATTCGAGGCCTTCCTCGCGCAGGGTGATGCTCAGCCGTACGCTGGAATCATTGGTGGCTTTTTCTTTCACTTCGCTGGTGACGGCCGAGGCTTTCAGGCTGGCCGGAATTGCGGCGGCTTTCAGGGCTACGGCTGATACGCGGTGGCGCAGGGCTTCGGTCAGTGCGGCTTTTTTATCGCCGCTGATTTCTTCTCCGGCGGTGGATTTCTTCAGCGCTGCCTGCAGGGCGTCATCCACCGCACGCACGACCGATTCGCGGGTGATTTTACCGTTGGTGTTCTTCTGCTGCTCATAGACGCGGTCGAGCGCTTTTTTAACGTCTTTGCTGAACAGGTTCTGAAAGCTTTTGGTGCTGCTGAGAATATCTTCATCGTCCAGTGTGGTGTGCAGCTGCTGCAACAGCGCCTTATGGATATTCCCCGGGGTATCAAGCTGGGCATTGGTGGCATCGACATGACGGTCGATGGTCACCGGCAGATCAATGGTCAGTTCCGGTACCCGTACACGGGGCAGGCTCATGCCTTCCAGCAGCGGGTTATCTTTATAGTATTCCGCCACCGCGGCGGTTTCTTCGTCGGCCATGCGCCGTGCATGTACCAGGCTGATCATCAGGGAACCAAGTACTTCACTGAGGTCCGGCATATTCTGCTCCATGAATATTAGGCAAGCTGTTCAGGTATCCGTTAACGGCCGGAAAATCCGGCCGCAGTGGGGTCGTCGTCAGGTTGACGGCACTTCTTCAATGGCATTTTCAAGAATACCAAGCAGGCGTTCAGTCCCGGCCGGCAGCTCATCCTGAACTGCACGTACGTGTACTGCCATACTGTAGGTACGCTCGGTTTTGGAGGTTGCCGAAGACGACTTCTTGTAGGAGTAACTGGCACTCAGTTTGGCTGAGAAAGGTCCCCAGCCGGCTTTTGCGGACAGTTTGGTGTTCAGATCATGGGATGAACTGGTGGTCGATTCCTGTACCGAATTAATCTTGGCGTTAAAGTCGATGGTGGTTTCTTCCACGCGGATGAAGGGAATCGGCAGCATGGTCAGAATCGGTACGGTAAGGTCGTACTTGGTCGGGGTGACCGTGACGTTGCCGTTACCATCCGTGCTTTCCACTGGCTTCATATAACTGAAGGTCACCATGGTCGGCGTGTTGTTGTCATCAAAACCAACGGATTTGATGAAGTCCACTGACGTCTGGGCAGACTGAGCCTGAGCCTGGACAACAGAAATCAGCGGTGCACCGATCAGGTTTTTAAAATCGATATTCGAGAGTTCGTCTCCGATAGCCATAATAAGATTTCCTTATACCTGTGATGAGAGCAGAGTCACGGTACTGCTGCGTCCATACGTATCCGATGACTCCGTTTCCCGGCAGCAGGGCCGGGGCTGGATCAGACTATGAACACAGCAAAGCGCGTACAAGCCGGTAAAAATCATGATTTTCCGTAAAGTTCGTGTCAGTTCTGGCGCCGCAGGACAGGCTGCAGCAGAGACGGCTGGCGTCGCTGCCGCCGGAAAGAGGGAATGGCTATTGTTGTCTTATGCGTATTAATGAGTGAGTAATTGTTGTTGTTTTTGTGAATAAAATGTTGGGTCAGGTTTGTGTGCCGGCCTACTAATTGACCAGCTTGTCATTTTTTTGTGACCGTGTCCCCGGACCGCGCCTCCGCCGCTTGCCGGGCCAATCTTTCTTTGCATAATACCTGACCATTTGGTCAGAAAGTAAGGAAGGTAATGAATCCGAAAGCATTGTTCCGCAGCGTGGCAGTGGCAGCATTATGTCTGTTTACCGTGATGGCAGAAGCACAGATCCGCGCCGCATTCGTGTATGTCGGTCCGGCCGGTGAAATGGGCTGGTCCGGTTCCCATGATATGGGCCGTCAGTATCTGGAAGAAAAATTCGGCAGCGACATTAAAACAGAGTATGCGGAGTTTGTGCCGGAAGGCCGGGCAGCTACGGAAGTTATCCGCAAGCTGGCACAGGAAAACGATATTGTCTTTACCACCTCCTGGGGCTACATGATTCCGACGCTGAGAGTGGCGAAGGAATTTCCACAGGTGAAATTCGGTAATGCCAGTGGCATGCGTCTGCGTGAAAACCTGAGTAACTTTGCCGACCGTGCTTACGAGCCCCGTTATCTGTCCGGCATGCTCGCCGGTGCGATGACAAAAACCAATCAGATCGGTTTCGTTGCTGCCCATCCGATTCCGGAAGTCATCCGCGGTATCAACGCGTTCACCCTCGGCGTGAAACGGGTTAATCCACAGGCACAGGTGGTTGTGCACTGGACGCGGCAGTGGTTTGCACCGCAGAAATCGGCGGCACTGGCGCAGCAGATGATCCGCGAAGGGGCGGATGTTCTGACTCACCACACGGATTCACCGGCGGTCGCCGAGGTTGCGGAGAAGCAGGGCGTGTATGTGATCAGCTTCCACTCCGACATGATTTCTGTGGCACCGACCAGACAGCTGGCATCGGTCGGTCATAACTGGGGACCTTATTACGCTGACAGTATTCAGGCGCTGAAAGACGGCCGCTGGAAATCCGGGCAGCGCTGGCTGGGTATGGATGAGCAGGTGGCACAGCTGAACCGCATCAGTGATCAGGTTCCGGCGGATATCCGCGCGCAGGTCAGCGACGTTATGCAGCAGATTAAACAAGGGGAGTTCGCGGTATTCAGCGGGCCGGTTTATAACAGCCGTGGAACGCGGCTGATCCGTGAAGGTGAAACCCTGTCGGATGAAGATCTCGATCGGATGAACTGGTACGTTGATGGCGTGGTCGGGGATCTGGTGTCGTATTAAACCGCGTTGATCCGGTCACGGTGCTGCAGTGATTCTGCTGCAGCAATAAAAAACGGGAGTCTGTGCTCCCGTTTTTTATTGGCCGGATTAACCGAGTTCCGACAGTTTTTTCTTCAGTACGTCCATGACCACCTGTGGGTTAACCCCTTTGGCCGCTTTCCGCGTCAGACCGATAAACGGACCAATGGCTTTGGCACGCTTGTCTTCCGGTGTGGCGAGATAGCCTTCCACCAGTTTCGGGTTGTCCGTCAGTACCTGATCGACGATGGCTTCAATCGCGCCGCTGTCGGACACCTGTTTCAGACCCATGCTGTCGACCAGTGTATCAATGCATTCCAGGCTGTCATCGCCCTTGCCGTCGGCCATGGCGGTAAAGACTTCTTTGGCACCGCCATTGTTGAGGGTGTTGTCTTTGATCAGGCTGAGAATGCGGCCCAGCTGCTGTGCGGACACCGGCAGTTCGTTAATGCTGACTTCCAGACGGTTGAGGGCCGCGGAGACATCACCCTGCACCCAGTTGGCCGCCAGTTTATAGTCGTTAACCAGTTTGGCTGCGGTTTCAAAGTAATGTGCCAGATCGCGGTCGGAAGCCAGTACAGCAGCGTCAACCGGTGACAGACCGTGGTCGTTGACGAAACGTTCGCGTTTGGACGTCGGCAGTTCCGGCAGGGTGGCACGTACATTGTTAACGTATTCGTCGTCAATGATCACCGGCAGCAGATCCGGGCAGGGGAAGTAGCGGTAATCGTTGGCCACTTCCTTGGAACGCATGGCGCGGGTTTCGTTTTTATCGGCATCGTACAGGCGGGTTTCCTGCACGATTTTGCCGCCGTCTTCGAGAATATCCATCTGCCGCTCAATTTCCGCTTCGATGGCACGCTCAACGTTACGGAATGAGTTAACGTTTTTAATTTCAGTACGGGTACCGAATTCCTGCTGACCTTTCGGACGCAGGGAAACGTTGCAGTCACAGCGCATGGAGCCCTGAGACAGGTCGCCGTCACAGATGCCCAGATAGGTGACGATGCTGTGCATTTTGCGGAAATAAGCGGCCGCTTCCTTGGCGTTGCGCATTTCCGGTTCTGATACAATTTCGATCAGCGGCGTGCCGGCCCGGTTAAGGTCGATGCCGGTCATACCGTTAAATCCTTCGTGGACGGATTTACCGGCGTCTTCTTCCAGGTGTGCGCGGGTTACATTAATAATCCGCGTGCTGCCGTCTTCCAGCTCAATTTCGATATGGCCTTTGCCGACGATCGGGTGATGCAGCTGGGTGGTCTGGTAGCCTTTCGGCAGATCCGGATAAAAATAGTTTTTACGGTCGAATACTGACCGGTGGCCAATTTCTGCGTCGATAGCGAGACCGAATTTAACCGCCATGCGCAGGGCTTCTTCATTGAAGACCGGCAGTACACCGGGCAGGCCGAGATCAACGGCACACGCCTGAGTGTTGGCTTCAGCACCGTAAGCCGTGGCGGCGCCGGAGAAAATTTTTGATTTGGTGGCCAGCTGAGCGTGAATCTCAAGGCCGATAACAACTTCCCATTCCATATCGTAACCCCTTAAATGTCAGCTGGTTTCTGCAGGTGCCAGTCGGTCGCCTGCTGGAACTGATGCGCCGCATTCAGCAGGCGGGCTTCATCAAAATAGTTACCGATCAGCTGCAGGCCAACCGGCAGGCCGTTGACCTGGCCACAGGGAACCGACATGCCCGGCAGACCGGCCAGGTTAAGGGCGATGGTGAAAATATCTTCGAGGTACATTTCCACCGGATCGGAGGTTTTTTCACCGCGTCTGAAGGCCGGTGTCGGTGTTACCGGGCCGGCAATCAGATCGACTTCCTGCAGTGCAGCGGCAAAGTCGTTTTTGATCAGGCGGCGTACCTGCTGGGCTTTTTTGTAATAAGCGTCGTAGAAACCGGCTGACAGGGCATAAGCGCCGACCATGATGCGGCGTTTCACTTCGCCACCGAAACCTTCACCGCGGGAACGCTTGTACAGATCTTCAATGTCCTGCGGGTCTTCGCAGCGGTAACCGAAACGCACACCATCCATCCGCGACAGGTTGGCGGAGCATTCTGCCGGCGCAATGATGTAGTAAGCGGGAATCGCCAGATGAGCGTTCGGCAGTGAAATTTCTTTCACTTTAGCGCCCATTTTCTCGTACTCGGCAATTGCATTGCGGACTGCCTGCTGCATATCCGCACTGAGATCGTCGCGGAAATATTCTGCCGGCAGACCAATGGTCATACCTTCAATGCTGTTATTCAGGCTGGCGCTGTAATCCGGCACAGCCTGATTCATGCAGGTGGAATCCCTGGCGTCAAAACCGGCCATGATCTGCAGCATCAGTGCCGCGTCTTCGGCGCTGCGGGTGATGGTGCCGGCCTGATCCAGACTGGAGGCATAAGCAATCATGCCCCAGCGGGAAATGCGGCCATACGTCGGTTTCAGACCGGTGACGCCACACAGGGCGGCGGGCTGCCGGATGGAGCCGCCGGTATCGGTGGCGGTGGCGCCCGGTACCAGGCGGGCGGCAACGGCAGCGGCAGAGCCGCCGGAAGAACCACCGGGTACCCGCTCTTTGTCCCAAGGGTTGGCAACCGGGCCAAAAAACGAGCTTTCGTTGGATGAGCCCATGGCGAACTCGTCCATGTTCAGTTTGCCCAGTGAAACCGCACCGGCAGCATTGAACTTATCGATCACGGTGGCGTCGTAGGGCGCGGTAAAATTGCTCAGCATTTTTGAACCACAGGTGGTTAACACCCCGTTGGTGCAGAAAATGTCTTTATGGGCAATGGGGATACCGGTCCAGGCTTCGGCGTTACCGGCGGCGCGACGTTCGTCGGCAGCTCTGGCCTGCGCCAGTGCCTGTTCGGCGGTAACGGTAATAAAGCTGTTGTATTCGCTGTCGAGCTGTTGCACCCGGCTGAGCAGTTCCGTGGTGATTTCCACGCTGCTGTATTCGCCGGCAGCCAGATCGCGGGAAATCTCGGCAATGGTTTTGTTGTGCATAAAGAATCCTTGTCGCCGGAGGCGGATGAGCGTCTCACTCCGGGCAGATTAATCCGGGCAGCCGTTATTCAACGACGCGTGGTACCAGGTAGTAGCCGTTTTCAGTCTGCGGTGCGCACTGCTGAAAATGTTCGCGCTGATTACTTTCGCTGACTTCGTCAGCGCGCAGGCGCTGCACGGCATCCAGCGGATGCGCCAGGGGTTCAACGGCTGAGGTGTCGACAGCAGACAACTGGTCTACAAGGTCAAGAATGTTGCTCAGATTTTTCTGGTATTCGGTGATCTGATTATCGTCGAGCTGAAGACGTGCCAGATCGGCAATGTCACGAACCTGCTGCTGGTCCAGAGCCATGTGCTTAACTCCAGTGTTAATGCCTTTGGGAAGCTGCCGAGCGTAGCATAAATGCGCCTTGCCCTAAATCCCCACCATTGCTAGAGTTACCAACAATTTTGCGACCTGCGAACAGGAATCATCTGGATGTTTAAGAAGTTACGTGGCATGTTCTCCAGCGATCTGTCGATCGATCTGGGAACAGCAAATACCCTGATCTACATGCGCGACAAAGGTATTGTTCTGAATGAACCGTCTGTCGTGGCTATCCGTCTGCAGGGGCATCAGAAAAGCGTTGCCGCGGTCGGTGCTGAAGCCAAGCGTATGCTGGGCCGTACGCCGGGGAACATCCAGGCCATCCGTCCGATGAAAGACGGTGTGATTGCCGACTTCGAAGTCACCGAAAAAATGCTGCAGTACTTTATTAAAAAAGTACATGAAACCAGCTTCCTGCCACCCAGCCCACGCGTTGTTGTCTGTGTCCCTTATCAGGCCACCAAGGTCGAACGCAAAGCCATCCGTGATTCCGTGATGGGCGCCGGTGCCAGCCGTGCCTACCTGATCCATGAGCCGATGGCTGCTGCCATCGGTGCCGGTCTGCCGGTGGATGAAGCGCGCGGTTCCATGGTGGTGGACATCGGTGGTGGTACCACTGAAATTGCCATCATCTCGCTGAGTGGCGTGGTTTATGCCGAATCTGTGAAGGTTGGTGGCGACCGCTTTGACGAAGCCATTGTTGCCTACATCCGCCGCAACTATGGCAGCCTGATCGGTGAAGCCACAGCAGAACGCATCAAGCAGGAAATCGGTACGGCTTATCCGGGTGGTGAAGTGCGTGAAATTGATGTCCGTGGCCGTAACCTGGCCGAAGGTATTCCGCGCAGCTTTACCCTGAACTCCAACGAAATTCTGGAAGCACTGCAGGAATCGCTGGCGCAGATCGTTCAGGCCGTTAAAGGGGCGCTGGAACAGTCTCCGCCGGAACTGGCTTCTGACGTGGCAGAACGCGGTATGGTACTGACCGGTGGTGGCGCACTGCTGCGTGATCTGGACAAGCTGCTGAGTGAAGAAACCGGTCTGCCGGTGATCGTTGCCGATGACCCGCTGACCTGTGTGGCACGTGGCGGTGGCCGCTTCCTCGAAACGGCCACTGAACAGCAGCTGGAACTGCTCAGTCAGGAATAATCCGGCGTCAGCAGAGAGTAAAAAACGGAGCCCGGGCTCCGTTTTTTTATGCCCGGCGGATGGTCAGACAATGTAAGCCTGCTGGTTCCTCCGGGCCCTTGACGGTATAGTTAGCGCTTTCAGATTTTCACTGCGGAGAGTCAGCTATTAAGTCGCAGTTCAGGATTTCCCCTTATCAACGGCAGCAGGTGCTGGGCATCGTCGTGCTCGCACTGGCACTGATGTGGCTCGACAGTCATTTCCCCTGGCTGCAGCCGGCCCGTTATTTCACCGGTTATGTTCTTACCCCGTCGCAGCAGGTGGCTGCGGTGCCCGGCGTGGTGGCGGAATGGTTCAGTGAATCATCGTCCCAGCGGCAGGAGCTGCTGACGGAAAACAAGCAGCTCAGTGCCCGTAATCTGGTACTGGAACTGCGTGCTCAGCGCATGGCGGCGCTGGAAGCTGAAAACATCGAACTGCGCGAACTGCTCAGTGCTTCGGAGCAGATCGACGACCGGGTGCTGGTGACCTCAGTGATCGCGGTCGACCCGGATCCCTTCAGTCAGCAGATTCTGATCAACAAGGGCGGTGAAGACGGCGTCTTTATCGGCCAGCCGGTACTCGATGCTTATGGTCTGCTGGGGCAGGTGATTGATGTGATGCCATACAGCGCACGGGTGCTGATGATTGCGGACTCCAACCATGCGATTCCGGTGCAGGTGAACCGCAATGGCGTCCGCGCGATTGCCGTGGGTACCGGTTCGCTGGATGAGCTGGAACTGATTTATGTTCCCAATACCGCCGACATTGTTGCCGGTGACCTGCTGGTCAGCTCCGGTCTGGGCGGGCGTTATCCGCGTGGCTATCCGGTGGCAACCGTTACCCGGGTGGACAATATTCCGGGCAAGTCCTTTGCCGTGGTCACCGCCGAGCCGAGCGCTCATCTCGACCGCAGCCGTCACCTGCTGCTGGTCTTCCGCCAAGGCGCAGCCACCGTGCCACCGGCCGATATCTGGAAGGGGCAGTAAGTCATGGATATCCGTGCCGTTATTCTGATCGGTTGTGGTCTGTTTCTGGCGTTCGTTCTGGAACATCTGCCGATGCCGGACATCCTGCTGTGGCTGCAGCCCAGCTGGGTGCTGCTGGCAGTGACCCTGATGGTGCTGAGCGCACCGGCAACCTTTGGTCTGTGGCTGGCACTGCCGCTGGGACTGTTACTGGATGTGGAGCATCATTCACTGCTGGGTACCCATATTCTCACGCTGGTGGTGCATATCGGCCTGTTGCAGTTGCTGTACCGGCGGATGGTGATGTTCAATTTTCTGCAGCAGACCGGCGTGGTGTTTGTGCTGGTGATGGTGCAGCAGCTGCTGATTTACTGGGGCGTGGCGCTGGTCAGTGAAAATGTGGCACCGGTTACCCTGTGGGGGCCGGCACTGACGTCTGCACTGGTCTGGCCCTGGGCTTATGCCCTGACACACTTCGTGATGTCGAGGCTGCATCTGTCATGATGATTCTGGCGTCATCGTCGCCGCGGCGGCAGGAACTGCTGCGTCAGATCGGGGTGCACTTCCGCGTGGAAGCGGCCGCCATCGACGAAACGCCACTGGTCGGTGAAGCGCCGGCAGACTATGTTACCCGTCTGGCAGAAGCCAAAGCCCGGGCCGTGGCTGTAAGGCATCCCGGTACGGCGGTACTGGGCTCGGATACCAGCGTGGTGCTGGACGGGCAGATACTGGGCAAACCGGAAAATGATGAACAGGCTGTGGCCATGTTGCAGGCCTTGTCCGGCCATCAGCATCAGGTACTGACCGCCGTGGCGCTGGTGTGTGATGGCCACTGTCAGCGGCAGACGGTCGTCACGGAGGTCCTTTTCTGTGATCTCTCTGATGATGAAATCCGTCGTTACGTTGCCACCGGTGAGCCGGCAGACAAAGCCGGTGCCTACGGAATTCAGGGGCGGGGTGCCGTCCTGGTGAAAGCCATTCACGGCAGTTACAGCAATGTTGTCGGGCTGCCACTCACGGAAACCGCCGCTATGCTGCAGCAGGCCGGCATAGCGATCTGGGAAAAGGAGTCAGCGTGAACGCAGAGATTCTGATGAACGTCACCCCGACCGAAACCCGGGTGGCGGTTGTTGAAAATGGTGTGGTGCAGGAAATCTTTATTGAGCGCACCAACCACCGCGGCCTGGTGGGCAATATTTATAAAGGCAAAGTTGTACGCGTGCTGCCGGGCATGCAGGCGGCCTTTGTCGATATCGGTCTGGAGCGTGCCGCGTTTATCCACGCCGCGGAAATCGGCAACGGCGACAGCAGTACCCCGATCAGCCAGCTGGTGCATGAAGGCCAGTCGCTGGTGGTGCAGGTCACCAAAGATCCCATCGGTACCAAAGGGGCACGCCTGACCACGCAGCTGGCCATTCCTTCCCGTTATCTGGTGTATATGCCCGGTGCTGATCATGTCGGTGTTTCCCAGCGTATTGAGGAAGAGGGTGAGCGTGAGCGGCTGAAACAGCTGGTGAATGAATGCATGGCGGCAGAAGGGCTGACCGGTGAGGCCGGCTTTATCCTGCGGACGGCCGCCGAAGGCGTCGGTACGGATGAAATTCTCGCCGATACCCGGTATCTGCGCCGTCTGTGGCGCAAGCTCGAAGAACGTATCCGCGATAATAAAAAGCCGAGTCTGATTTATGACGAGCTGCCGTTGTCGCTGCGTACCCTGCGCGATTATGCGCGCCCGGAAGTGAGTAAAATCTTTATCGATTCGCGCGAAACCTTCGGTAAAATCGAGCAGTTTGTGCAGCAGTATGTGCCCGAAGTCGCCGACCGCATCGGTTACTATCCGGGACCGCGGCCGCTGTTCGAACTGTACAGCGTGGAAGATGAAATCCAGCGTGCGCTGGAGCGTAAAGTGCCGCTCAAATCCGGCGGTTATCTGGTGATTGACCAGACCGAAGCCATGACCACCATCGACGTGAATACCGGTGGTTTTGTTGGTCGCCGCAATCTGGAAGAAACCATCTTCAAGACCAATCTGGAAGCGGCCACCGCCATCGGCCGGCAGCTGCGTCTGCGCAATCTGGGCGGCATCATCATTCTCGATTTCATCGATATGATCGATCCGGAACACCAGCGCCAGGTGCTGCGCATGCTGGAAAAAGTGCTGGAGAAAGATCACGCCAAAACCAAGATCAGCGGTGTCTCTGAACTGGGGCTGGTGGAGATGACGCGCAAGCGCACACGGGAAAGTCTGGAACAGATGCTGATGGAACCCTGCCCGCACTGCGATGGCCGCGGTTCGGTGAAAACGGCTGAAACCATCTGCTATGAAATTTTCCGCGAAATCCTGCGTGAAGAACGTGCCTATGGCGCAGGAACCTATCTGGTTCTGGCCAGTCAGCAGGTAGTGGACCGTCTGGTTGACGAAGACAGTAATGGCCTGGCGGACCTGGAAGGGTTTATCGGCAAAACGATCAAACTGCAGGTCGAAGCGCTGTACGCTCAGGACCAGTACGACATTATTCTGCAATAGGCATGGTATGACTTGGCTGCGCGAGCTGTGGACACAAATCTGGATCACTCTGGTTGTCGCAGCGGTGAGTCTGGCGCTGTACACCAGTCTTGGCCGTCAGCTGATTCCTCTGGTTGAAACCTATACCCCGGATATTGAACAGCAGCTCAGTCAGCTGACCGGCCAGCCGGTGTCTGTCGGCCAGCTGCAGGGTGATTGGAATGTGCTTTCACCGCTGGTACGGTTGCGCGATATACAGCTTGGCCCGGCCGGCGATGGTCTGCATATCGGTTATATGGAAGCCGAGCTGGATGTCAGCGCCAGCCTGTTTTACCGCCTGCCGGTTTTCCGCCGCATTCAGGTGTCCGGCGTCACTGCCGAAGTGCATCAGCTGTCGCCGCAGCACTGGCGCATTGGCTCACAGTGGACACTCAGTTTTGAGCGTACGGCGCCGGCGGCAACGGTGGATAAAGCACCGGCTGCCAGCGCGGCGGATACGCCACGCTGGCTGGCGTGGCTGGAGCTGCAGCAGAACATTATTTTCGATGACTGGCAGCTGGTGGCGTTTGATCCGGACAACACCCGCGAAGACCTGAACATCGATCATCTGGTGTGGCGGAATCAGGGTGACAGCCATGAGCTGGACGGCAATATTGCCTGGGGCCGTGAGCAGATTGCCAGCATCCGGGCGATGGCATCACTGGACGGTGACCTGTGGCCATGGCGGGATCAGGATGGCGAGGTGTATCTCGATATCCAGCCGCAGGAATGGAGCCGCTGGATTCCCTCCGACCTGCCCGGTGGTCTGAATGTGGATCAGTTCAGCGCCTCGGCGAAAGCCTGGCTCAGTATCCGCGATGGCGATCTGAATGCGTTGTATCTGGATGCTGCGATTCCGCAGCTGACCATCCGCACCCGGGCGGACACGCTCGGGCTGAGTGAGGGCCGGCTGATTGCTGCCGGTCAGCACAATGGCGATGACTGGCACCTGCAGGTGCGGCCTTCGTTCCGCGAAACCCTGCCCTTCAGTCAGTTCAGCCTGAGCCAGATTGCGCTGCCACAGAAGAAAGGCTGGCAGATCGGCATTCCCCGTCTGGAGTTGTCGGCAGCCCGTGAATTCCTGCTGCGTCATGACCTGCTGCCGCAACCCTTTGACCGCTATGTGGATAACCTGAACGGCCGTGGCAGTGCGGAAGATCTGCGCCTGTCGCTGATTCCCGCCCAGCCCTGGCAGGTGGATGTGCGCGGCCGGCTGAATGAGGTCAGTGTCGATGCCTATCACGGCATTCCGGCCTTCAGCGGCGTCAGTGGTCAGGTGCACCTGCAGCCGGGCGCCGGTGTGCTGACGGTGAACGGCGACGATCTGGATATGCATCTGGCCGATGTGTATGACAACGGCTGGTCGCTGCACAATCTCAGCGGGCGCTTTTACTGGCAGATTCTGCCCGACTATTCCCGCCTGCAGTTACATGGCCTGCGCGCTTCTCTGGCCGACAGCGGTGAATACAGTGATTATTCGTGGCCGTTTGCCGCCGAACTGGCAATGGCACTGCCGCGCAGCGGGGATGCAAAAGAACGGGCCATGAGTCTGCTGGTGGGTATGCCGCAGGCGCCGGCGCGTCTGAAGAGCCAGCTGCTGCCGGCAATGCTCGGTGACAGTCTGCAGGACTGGATCCGGACATCCGTAACGGCCGGCGATTTCTCGGATCTGTCGTTTGTACTGAACACGGTACTGGAAAAAGACCACGCAGATAACAGCATTACTTCGCAACTGTATATGGGCTTCAGTGAGGCACGGCTGCAGTATCTGAGTGAGTGGCCGGCGGTGGAAAAACTCAAAGGCCGCTTCCTGCTTGATTCCTCCGACATTGATGTGTGGGTGGACGAAGGTACGACACTGGGGGGCACCCTGATCGGCCAGAGCGGCCGGGTACAGCTGCGGCCATCTGCGGCGGGAACCATGCTGACGGTGAATGCCCGCCTGCAGGGGGACAGCAGTGAAGCGCTGCGTTATTTCACCGAAACCCCACTGCAGGAAACCGTTAATCATGCCTTCGACAGCTGGCAGGCATCCGGTCCGGTACGCGCGCAGCTGGCGATGGACATGCCGCTGGGTGACGGCCATGGCAGTCCGGATATCCGTCTGGACGCTGACGTCTCCGCCAACCAACTGAGCATCCGTGATCTCAACCTCAACGTCAGCGCGCTGAGTGGTGAGCTCAGATACAGCAGCGCGAAAGGGTTGCTGTCTGAGCGGCTGGAAGGGGACACTTTTGGTGGTCATTTTACTGCCAGTATTGATTCCCGCCCCCGCGGCCAGGGCTTTGACACGGTACTGAGTGCCAGCGGTCAGGCCGGCTGGCAGGCATTCCGCCAGTGGATGCCATCTTTCCTGTTTGATCCGCTCAGCGGTCAGCTGACTTATCGCTCGGAGCTGACTGCCGGCAGTGATGGTGTCCGTTTCCGTCTGCAGTCCGATCTGCAGGGCACGCAGATTGATCTGCCTTATCCGATGGGCAAGGACAGTGACGCAAGCCGGCCGCTGACGGTGATGGTAAGGCCGGGTAAGGAAACCCGTATCAACCTGACCTATGACCAGCGGGTGCAGGCGGTGCTGGCGCTGGACAATGGCCGTATCGACCGTGGTCAGGTGTACCTCGGCGACAGCGATACCTTCCTGCCCAGCGATCAGGGGCTGGAAATCCGCGGCCATATCCCACAGCCGGTAAACGCGGCTGAGTGGTGGGAAGTGTGGCAGCGCATGATGACGCTGATGGCCGCGGAAGAGCAGCAGACGCGCAGTGTTACTGCCGCCGCTGCCGCTGACAACCATGCAGAAGCCGTCTCCGGCCCGGTGCGGGCGATTGAGCTGTCACTGGATGCCGTGGATGCCTGGGGCATGCCGATGGGGCCGACCACGGTTACCGGCTCGCAGCAGTGGAACGAGTGGACCTTTAATGTCGACAGTACGCTGGTTAAGGGCAGGGCGCAGCTGAAACCCGGTAATGAGCCGGTGCAGCTTGATCTCGACTATATCCATATGAACGGTGCGCAGAGTACTGCAGTGGCCGTGGCCGCGAGCACGCCGGAGAGTACAGCAACCGTGGCAGAGAATACCGCCACCGGGGCCGTTGAAAGCAGCACGCCGGAGCCAGTAGCAGACGAAGTGGCTGCGCCGCTGGTGGCAGAAGACGATGAAGACCCACTGCAGGATGTTAATCCGGCGGATTTCCCGGCGGCGGATATGCGTCTGGCTGAGCTGTATATCGGCACCCGTAACTTCGGTCGCTGGAATGTACAGGCACGCCCGCTTGAGCAGGGTATGGCGTTTAAGATTCTCGACAGCGATATGAAGGGCATGGAGGTCAAAGGTGACCTGCAATGGACCCGCAGCGGGGATGAGCACCATACGTCGCTGGATGTGCTGAATATCACCAGCAAGGATATCGGCCGGGTGCAGCGCGCTTTCCGCCAGGATGCGGTGATTGAGGGTAAGGACATGCGCTCAACCCTGCAGCTGAGCTGGCAGGGGTCACCGCTGAAGTTTGATGTACCGACCCTGAACGGGCTGGCGAGTCTGCGCATCCGCGACGGCAACATGGCCGCTGAAGGTACCGGGGCGCTGAAAGCCTTCGGGGCGCTGAATTTCAATTCCATTGCCCGCCGGGTACGGCTGGACTTCTCTGACCTTTATCAGCCGGGGGTGGCCTTTGATACCATGAAAGGCAAGGCGAAGGTTGAAAATGGTGTTATGACCCTGACCGAGCCACTGACCATTGATGGTCCGGGCGGTAAATTCCTCACCTCCGGCAGTACGGATCTGCAGCAGGAAACCCTGGATATGAAAATGGTGGTGACCTTCCCGGTCTCCAGCACGCTGCCGATTGTGGCCCTGCTGGCTGGTCTGGCACCACCGGTAGCCGCTTCCATCTACGTTACGGAAAAACTGATCGGTGATGAACTGGCGCGTTTTACCAGCGCCAGTTACGACCTGAAGGGCAGCTGGGAGAATCCGGAGCTGACCATCAATAAAGCCTTCGACGATAAGATCGACGGTAAAAAAGAGCGCGGCCTGTGGCAGCGCATCAAAAGTATTTTTATGTTCGGGGATGACGACTGATGCAGCAGGCCGCGGTTATTCAGATCAGCAGTCAGCCGGAGGTGAATTACAACCTCGATGAAATCCGTCTGCTGCTGCGCGAAGCGGCCGAATGCGGAGCCGCACTGGCGGTGCTGCCGGAAATGTTTATGACCCTCGACGGCAAACAGTTCCGGGCGATAGCGGATGACCCGCTGTATGTCCGTCAGCTGGCAGACTGGGCGCGGGAATTTGGTCTGTGGCTGGTGGCCGGGGCCATGCCGCAGCCGTCGCCGGACGGCGATCCACGGCTGCGCTCAGCCTGTCTGGTGTTCTCTGCGCAGGGAGAGCTGGCTGCACGTTATGACAAGGTGCATCTGTTTGATGTCGACGTCGGCGATGCTCAGGGCAGTTACCGTGAATCTGAGCGTTTCGCGCCCGGTGACCAGGCAGTGGTGGTGGATACTCCGCTGGGGAAACTGGGGCTGGTGATCTGTTACGACCTGCGTTTTCCCGGCCTGTTTCAGTCCCTGCGGGATCAGGGCGCGGAACTGATTTCGGTACCGGCGGCCTTCACCTATAAAACCGGAGAGGCTCACTGGCAGACTTTATTGCGCGCACGGGCGATCGAAAACCAGTGCTATATTCTCGCGGCTGATCAGTGTGGCTGGCATGACGAGCGCCGTCAGACCTGGGGACATTCGCAGATTATTGATCCGTGGGGCGAGGTGCTGACGGAACTGCAGCATGAGCCGGCACTGGCACTGGCAGACATCGATCTGCAGCGCGTGGCCGGGGTGCGCCGCAGGATGCCGGTGCAGGCACACCGGCGTTTCTGAGGCAGCTGTTCAGCTCATCTGTTCTTTGATGAACTGAAACAGCTTCTTATAACTGCTGCCCGGTTTGGGAGGTTCGCTGCCCATTTCCTTGCCGGCATTGCGTACCAGGTTACGCAATTGCTGGCGGTCAACATGCGGGAATTCTTCGATAAAGGCATTCAGCCCCTGCGGGTCGTCGAGCAGACGTGTGCGCCACATTTCCTGCTGCCGGATACGGCGGCCGTATGCTTCGCTGGAGGGATCCATCAGATCCAGCGCGTTCTGAATCGCTTCCACATCCTCATTCCGCATCACCTTGCCGATATACTGCAGATGGCGGCGGGCGGCTTCATGCTGTTTGATGCGGGTACTTTCTTTCAGCGCCTGCAGCAGGGTTTCGCTGAGTGGCAGGTCCGCCCATCTGGCCGGATTCATTTCCGCCAGCTGTTTGCCCAGCTGCTGAAAGCGGTGCGCTTCGCGTTTTAATTCAGACTTACTGACATATTCGATGTCGTCGTCTTCGTATTGGTAATCTTTCATGGTGTGGTGTCAGTAATTTCAGAGGTAGAACAGGGTAGCTAACCCGAGGAAGGATAGAAAGCCGATAACGTCGGTGACGGTGGTCAGCACCACGCTGCCGGCCAGTGCCGGGTCGATACCGCGGGCTTTGAGAATCAGCGGCAGGGCAGCACCACTGACAGCGGCGACCATCAGATTGATGATGATGGCTGCGGCGATAATCACGGCTATGGCCGGGTCACGGAACCAGGCAAAGGTGATCAGTCCGATCACGACCGCCCACAGCACGCCATTGATGGCCGCCACCAGAATTTCACGATTGAACAGCCAGCGGAAGTTACTGCCGGATAAGTGCCCCAGCGCCTGACCGCGGATCACCAGCGTCAGTACCTGGCTGCCGGCAATGCCGCCCATGCTGGCGACGATCGGCATCAGCACGGCCAGGGCGACCACCTGCTGGATGGTTTTATCGAACAGGCCGATAACCGCGGAGGCGGCGAGGGCGGTAATCAGGTTGATGCCCAGCCAGACGGCGCGTCGGCGGCTGGTTTTCAGCGTCGGCGCGAAGGTGTCTTCTTCATCGTCGAGACCGGCCATACTCATCAGCGAGTGGTCTGCGGTTTCGCGGATAACGTCAACCACGTCATCAATGGTGATACGGCCGAGCAGCTGGCCGTTGATGTCGGTTACCGGGGCAGAAATCAGGTCGTGGCGTTCGAACAGTTTGGCCACTTCGGTTTCGTGCATGGTGGCCGGAATGATGGTGACGTCGGTGTTCATCACTTCCCGCACGGTCTGCTGCGGGTCGCTGACCAGCAGCTTGCTGATCGCCAGTGAGCCAATGAATTCGTTGCTCCGGTTCACGACCAGCAGGTTGTCGGTCATATCCGGCAGGGATTTGTGGCGGCGCAGGTAACGCAGCACAACTTCCAGGGTAATGTCCGGACGGATGGTCACCGTATCGGTGTTCATCAGACCACCGGCGCTGTCTTCCGGATAACCCAGTACCGCTTCCAGACGGGCTCGGTCCTGCATGTCCATGGACTGCAGCACTTCCTGCGTGACCCGCTCAGGCAGCTGCTGCAGCATGTCGGCGACGTCATCGGTGTCGAGGTCGGCGGTCAGATCAGCAACTTCCTCGGCACTCATATCCGACAGGAAGTGGCTCTGCAGTTCCTCACTCAGGTTCTGCAGTACTTCACCTTCGAGTTCCTTGTCGACCATTTCCCACAGCACTTTCCGTACTTTGGGCGGGGAGGACTCGATCAGGTGGGCAATATCCACCGGTGCCAGGCCTGAATTCAGGATACGGCGGACCTTGGCCAGCGCGCCGCTTTCGAGGGCGGCGTTGAGCGAGTGCAGTTTGGCTCTGGCTTTTTCCGATCTCTGTGCCATGACTTCGTGGTTCCGGCGGAATAAATGGACTGCTCAGATTCTAGCCTGATAAGGCGTCTGATACTATGAAGCTACTCGCAATAGTGCATGTAGTCTATTGTTTTACCGGCTTATTCTTCCTCATCAAAGCGGCGGTTAATCAGCTCAGTCAGCGCGCTGACAGCACGGTCAGCATCATGGCCATCGGCGTGGATCTGCAGGGTGGTGCCTTTGCTCGCGGCCAGCATCATCACCGCCATAATGCTTTTGCCATCGACCATACGGTCAGGGTAGCCGACCTTGACCTGGCTGGCGTAGGCTGAGGCGGTGGAAACCAGCTTGGCAGCGGCCCGGGCATGCAGGCCGAGCTTGTTGATGATGGTCACTTCCGTCTGAATCATGTTCTCTCCGGCCTGATTATCTGCAGGTCTCAGTCAGTTTCACCCAGCTCGCGATGGCGGATCTGGACGTTGGCATACTGCTGGCGGAATTCTGCCGCCAGTTGTTCGGCCAGATAGACCGAGCGGTGCTGGCCGCCGGTACAGCCGATGGCAATGGTCATATAGCTGCGGTTGGCGGCAATAAAGGCCGGTAGCCAGCGGCGCATAAAGTGACCGATATCTTCCTGCATATTGCTGACCTGCGGCTCGCCGGCGAGAAAGCGGATGACCGCCTCATCCTGACCTGTGTACTGACGCAGCGCCGGATCCCAGTAAGGATTGGGTAGATTGCGGACGTCGAAAACATAATCGGCGTCAATCGGGATGCCGTGTTTGAAGCCGAAGGATTCAAACAGAATGGCAATATCGGAACTGGTTTTGGCGGCCACCCGCAGCTTGATCAGGCTGCGCAGTTCGTGCACCGACATATTGGTGGTATCCAGGGTCAGATCCGCCATATTGGCCACAGGTTCCAGCAGCTGTTTTTCCTGTTCGATGGCTTCGGCCAGTGAGACGTCAGGGCTGGTCAGCGGGTGCTTGCGGCGGGTGGCGCTGAAGCGTTGCAGCAGGACTTCAGCGCCGGCGTCCAGATACACCACATCCAGCTGATATTCAGCGCTGGGCAGCTGATGCAGGACGTCATGGATGTTGTCAAACGCGTGGGGCAGGTTGCGGGCGTCAATACTGACGGCAACCCGCGACAGTTTTTCTTCATTTTCGGTCTGTTGCACCAGGGCTGGCAGCAGGGCAACAGGGAGGTTATCGATGCAGTAAAAGCCCTGATCTTCCAGAACATGCAGTGCGCTGGATTTTCCTGAGCCGGAACGACCACTGATGACGACCAGACGCATCGGTTTTCTCCATGATGATCAGTGTTCTGCCAGTGCCCGCTGATACAGGTAGCGGGCATCCGGGGCGTTGCGCAGGGCTTCACGGTAGCCGGCGTCGCTGAAGTTTCTGGCCAGCAGCGCCAGCACCTGCAGGTGCTCGTCGGTGGCTTCCTCCGGCACCAGCAGGGCAAAAATCAGATCGACCGGTTGCTGGTCAATGGCATCGTAGTCTACCGGTTCGGCCAGGTGCAGCAGAATGCCGATGGCCTGGTCACACTGGCGGACGCGGCAGTGCGGGATGGCAATACCTTCACCAATCCCGGTACTGCCCAGACGCTCACGGTTAAGCAGACGCTCAAAAATATCGTCTTCAGTACAGCCGTTCAGCTGCTCTGCCACCATGCCGGCGAGGAATTCCAGCAGCTTTTTCTTGCTGGACACTTCCACCCCGGTCAGGGTGCGCTCAGGGGTGAGAATATCTGCGATGCCGAGTCCCATGTATCAGCCCTGGCCGTGCTGTCGGGCAACCGTTTTTTCTTTGTGCTTGAGAACCTGACGGTCCAGCTTGTCTGCCATCTGATCGATGGCGGCATACATATCGTCGTTTTCAGCTTTGGCGTGCAGATCTGCGCCGGCAACGTGAATGGTCGCTTCGGCTGTCATGCGTTCCTTGATCACGGTAAGGGTGACCTGACCGTTGGTGATGTTGTCAAAATGACGTTCCATTTTTGACAGCTTTTCTTCAACGTAGGTACGCAGTGAATCGGTGATTTCTACGTGGTGACCACTGATGTTGATTTTCATGTCCAGGCTCCTTCGTTCGCTGGCTTGATATTGTTCTGTATACGTCAGATCAGTTGTTTGCGTTCATTGGACGGCGGAATCAGCATGGCTTCACGGTATTTGGCGACGGTACGCCGCGCCACCTGAATGCCACGTTCGCCGAGCATGGTTGCAATCTTGTTATCGCTGAGCGGCTTGCGCGCATTTTCTTCTGCGATCAGTTTCTTGATCATGGCACGGATTGCCGTGGAGGAACATTCACCGCCACCGTCAGTGCTGACGTGGCTGGAGAAGAAATATTTGAGCTCAAAAATACCGCGCGGGGTGTGCATGTATTTCTGCGTGGTCACCCGCGAAATGGTGGATTCGTGCATACCCACGGCTTCGGCAATATCGTGCAGTACCAGCGGCTTCATGGCTTCTTCGCCCTCCTCAAAAAAGTCGATCTGATATTCGACGATTTTGGTGGCCACTTTCAGCAGGGTTTCGTTACGGCTCTGCAGACTTTTGATAAACCAGCGGGCTTCCTGCAGATGATCACGCAGGAAAGCATTGTCGGTGCTGTTGTCTGACCGGCGGACCAGGGCTGCGTAATCGGCATTGACGCGCAGCTTGGGTGCGATGTCGGGGTTCAGTTCAATCCGCCATTCATCACGCACGTTGCGGACAATCACGTCCGGCACCACGTATTCGGCCTGTTCGGCACTGATGCCGGCACCGGGTTTCGGGTTGAGTTCCTTGATCAGTCGCAGGACGGCTTTGAGATCGTCTTCGCGCAGCTTGGTTTTGCGCATCAGGGTCGGATAGTCGCGGCTGCCGAGCATGTCGATGTAGTCACGGATCACCATCCGTGCTTCATTCAGCCACGGGGTTTCCGCCGGCAGCTGCTGCAGCTGCAGTAACAGGCATTCGCGCAGATCGCGGGCAAAAACACCAGCCGGATCGAACTGCTGCAGACGGTGCAGTACGGCCAGCACTTCGTCTTCTTCGACTTCCAGGGCGGGATCAATGCTTTCCAGTACGTCGTCAATGGTGGTGTGCAGGTAACCGTCTTCGTCCACACCATCAATCAGCATCAACGCGATTTCATGGTCGGTTTCCGACATCGGGGTCAGGTTGAGCTGCCACAGGATATGATCCTGCAGACTGTCGGTGGTGGCGTGACGGGCATCGTAATCGAAGTCGTCATCGATGGCGTTGCTGTTGCCGGAAGAGACGCCGGCGGTGGCCTGATAGGTGTCTTCCCAGTGGCTGTCGACCGGCAGATCATCGGGCAGTTGTTCCTGCGACCACTGTTCATCCAGTTCCGGGGTATCGTGATCGTCTTTACTGCTGACTTCCGGTTTGCTGTCGTCACTGCTTTCACGCGACAGATCGGGCAGATCATCGTGTTCGTGTTCTTCGACTTCCAGCATCGGGTTGGCATCCAGCGCCTCCTGGATTTCCTGCTGAAGATCGAGGGTTGATAACTGCAGAAGACGGATCGCCTGTTGCAACTGAGGGGTCATGGTCAGTTGCTGACCCATCTTTAACTGAAGAGACGCTTTCATAGAAGTTCAGTATTCGCTCAGTGTCGGCACAGTCTGTGCATTATACGCCAAGGTAACCTGCGGACAACTCCGTAATACATTCCGCTTACGGTGGCCTGTTTCATACTCCTTCCTGGCGGATACAGGGCTGTTCCCAAGGCTGATTTCATCATAGCTGCTTTGCATAATCAGAGGCGGAAATCTTCGCCCAGATACACTTTACGTACCTGTTCGCTGGCCAGCACCTCATCAGCATTACCTTCGGCAATGATGTGTCCGCCGCCGACAATATAGGCTTTCTCGCAGATGGCGAGGGTTTCCCGCACGTTGTGGTCGGTAATGAGTACACCGATTCCCCGTGCTTTCAGCTGACGGATGATGTCCATGATGTCAGCCACAGAAATAGGGTCAACCCCGGCGAAGGGTTCATCGAGCAGAATAAAGGAGGGTTCCGCCGCCAGGGCGCGGGCAATTTCCACCCGCCGGCGTTCACCGCCGGACAGCGACATGCCCAGACTGTCGCGGATATGCTGGATATGGAACTCGTTCAGCAGGCTTTCCAGTTTCTCCAGCCGCTGACTGCGGTTGAGGTCTTTGCGGGTTTCGAGAATGGCGAGAATATTATCGGCCACACTCAGCTTGCGGAAAATGGAGGCTTCCTGCGGCAGGTAGCCGATGCCTTTGGCGGCACGGCCATGCATGGGCAGCTGGCTGATGTCCTCGTCATTGATCATGACCCGGCCTTTGTCGGCCTGCACCAGATTGACGATCATGTAGAAGCAGGTGGTTTTACCGGCGCCGTTGGGGCCGAGCAGGCCCACAATCTGACCGCTGTGTACCGAGATGGACACGTCTTTAACCACTTCGCGCCCGTTGTAGCTTTTGGCCAGATGTTCGGCTTTCAGGGTTTTCATGGCTGTTCCTGCGTTTGCTCGCTGCCGTTGTCCGGGTTCACCGCCTGTGGCTGAATCACCATGCGGATGCGTTCCGGCTGACTGCCGGATTGTTCGCCGGATGATGGTTTGCCACCACGGGCGGAGACGGTTTCTCTGGTCATGTCGTAGAGAATTGTTTCGCCACTGAACAGATTACCGTCCTGTTCCAGTCTGGCGTTGCCGGTAACGGTCACTTCACGTTTGCCGGCCAGGTAGTCAATACGGCTGCCTTCTGCCCGGGTCAGAGGCTTACCGGCGGTTACCTGCTGCTGATAGCGCGCCGGCTGGCCTTCGGCAATGGCTTTTTCCAGCGTATTGCCGGCACGGAAGACGGTCAGTCTGTCGGCCTCAATCTTCATGCTGCCCTGGGTCAGGATCACATTGCCGTTATAAATCACGATGCCGCTGCGGCGGTCCATTTCTGCTTTATCGGACAGCACGACCACTTCCTGTTGCCAGTCGTCCGGTAATGCCTGCAGTGCGGCACTGAACAGAAGTGCCGGTGTCAGCATCAGCAGTCTGGCGGCACGGGTGATGGTGTCAGGGGACATAGCGGGTATTTACCTGTGAGTTAAACGTAATGTGCTGACGGGGGATATCCAGTGTCATACCGGTTGCCTGAACATCAGCCTGATCTCCGGTAATAGTAACCGGATCGTCAGTAACAGCAATCTGTGTGCGGGTGTTGTAGCTGAGGCTGTTGGTGCGGATCAGCAGATCGTTGCCGCTGCCGGACACTGCCGGCTGGATTTTTACATCGCTGAGCAGGCGCAGCAGACTTTCCTGATCGCTGAGCGTGCCTTCCGCGGCGGTTACCTGCCAGACCTCGCCGTCCTCATCGGTCACATGCACCACCGGCAGGCTGAAACGGGTCTGCTGTGTGAGCGGGTAGTGGCGTGATTCGGCCGCGGTAAAGGTCTGGCTGAGGGCGCCGTTCTCATCATACTGACGGCTGTTCAGCGCCTTACCGTAATAGTCCGGTTCCTGATTCTGCTGTTCGCTCAGGCTGTGCGTCATTTCGCTGGTATAGCGGTCTACTGCCAGCAGAGCCAGACCAAAAAACAGGGTCAGGATAAGCAGCAGATAACGCTTACGCATCAGATCACACCTGCCCGCAGCAGATCGTGCATATTGATCACACCGACGGTCTGGTCACCGTCTTTGACGACCAGGG
This sequence comes from Pseudomonadota bacterium, assembly GCA_030145845.1. GTDB lineage: Bacteria > Pseudomonadota > Gammaproteobacteria > Pseudomonadales > Oceanobacteraceae > Venatoribacter. The sequence continues at coordinate 113,056 of JAIXHJ010000009.1, read as the reverse complement.
CGTTGATCTTGCTGTCTTCCATGACTTTCAGGGCGGCGGCGGCCAGCGTGCCCGGGGTGGTGAATTTACCACCGGCGGTCATGACGTCGGCCATGGTGGCGGTGTGGATATCCACGCCCTGATCAATGGCGCGGCGCAGGTCACCGTCGGTGAAAATACCCAGCATGCGGCCGTTGTCCTGTACGGTGGTCATGCCCAGACCTTTGGAAGTCACGACCAGCAGGGCGCGCGACAGCGTGGTGTCGGGTAAGACTACCGGGATTTCATCACCGCTGTGCATGATGTCTTCCACTTTCAGCAGCAGACGACGGCCGAGTGAACCGCCCGGATGGGAGAAGGCGAAATCTTCGGCGGTAAAACCGCGGGCTTCCAGCAGGGCAACCGCCAGTGCATCACCCATCACCAGTGCGCAGGTGGTGGATGAGGTGGGGGCCAGATTCAGCGGACAGGCTTCCTGATCGACGCCGGTGTTCAGGTGGGCATCTGCCGCTTTGGCGAGGGTGGATTCCGGTTTGCCGGTCATACTGATGAGTTTGCTGCCGAGACGTTTGAACAGTGGCAGCAGGCTGGTGACTTCACCACTTTCGCCGGAGTTGGACAGGGCGATCACCACGTCCTGCGGCTGGATCATGCCCATATCACCGTGGCTGGCTTCGCCCGGGTGTACAAAAAAGGCCGGCGTGCCGGTACTGGCCAGGGTGGCGGCGATTTTGTTGCCGATATGACCGGACTTGCCCATGCCGGTCACGACCACGCGGCCTGTACAGTTCAGAATCAGCTGACAGGCGGTGCTGAAGTCGGCCGTCAGGCGGCTGTCCAGGTCGGCGACGGCTTCCTGTTCCAGGCGGATGGTACGTTGTGCAGATTTGAGAAAATCGAAGTCGTTATTAATTGTCATCGTGTTGCCATCAGATACAGAGAAATCATATACGCAGCAAAGCTGCCGGTGAGCAGGAGGCCGGTGATTCTGCCCAGACTGCCTTTACGGTAGTTGATTAAAAACAGAGCCAGCAGGGCAATGGTCAGCACCATCATGACACTGTAGTCACGGTACAGGGCTTCCGGTTCCACCCGGGTGACAGCCAGCAGGCCGGGAATCGGCATCACTGTCAGCAGGTTGAACATGTTCGAGCCGATCACATTACCGATGGCAATGTCATGGTGCCCTTTCAGCGCACTGGCCACGGAGGCCGCCAGTTCCGGCAGGCTGGTGCCGATGGCCACAATCGTCAGACCAATGACCAGATCACTGACGCCATAGGCGCGGGCGATATCGGTTGCTCCCCAGACCAGCAATTTGGAGCTGATCATAAGAACCACCAGACCGATGATGAGTTCCAGCATGGCCTTTTTCAGCGGGGTACTTTCAATTTCTTCCGCTTCATCTTCTTCCACGATCTGGGCACCGCTTTCCCGGGTATTGAGGAACATCAGGTACAGGGATACCGCCATCGCGGTCAGCAGAATAATGGCGTCAGTCAGGTTAAGTTCCAGATCCATCAGCGTCAGTCCGCCGATGATGCTGATCAGAATCAGCAGCGGCAGTTCTTTTTTCAGCAGTTTTTTCTGCAGCGGGATCGGACTGATGAGTGCGGTAACGCCCAGGACCAGCGCAATATTGGTGATGTTGGAACCGAGGGCATTGCCGATTGCCAGGTTGCCGGCACCTTCCAGCGAAGCCATGGCAGAAACGAACATTTCCGGTGCCGAAGTGCCCATTGCCACAATCGTAAGGCCGACCAGCAGAGGCGACATGCCGAGCCGGCGGGCCGTGGCAGCGGCGCCAATCACAAACTTGTCAGCACTCCAGACCAGAAGAATCAGTCCGGCGATTATGGCGGCGGTAGCGGTCAGCATGGATGTCCTGTGCGCAGTCAGAATAAAGCGCGTCATTGTACCGGAGGGGATTTTGCACGCAATTGCAACTTAGCGTTTTATCCGGGGTCAGTGATGGCGGGCGCCAGCCGTTGGTTCTGTCATAACATTCCGCTATGCTAGCCGCCCTGTGTTGAGCCAGAAGGGCATTGCTCATGTCGGCCAGTCAGCCATATGTATCGATCCGCGACATGAGTTTCAGTCGTGGTGACCGGCTTATTTTTAACAACCTGAGCGTTGATTTCCCGCGCGGCAAGGTCACCGCCATTATGGGGCCGTCCGGTACCGGTAAAACCACTCTGCTGCGCCTGATCGGTGGCCAGCTGCTGCCGGACGCCGGCAGCGTGGTGGTGGATGGCCGGGACATCGTGCAGTTGTCGCGTAAGCAGCTGTTTGAAATCCGCCGGCAGAAAATGGGCATGCTGTTCCAGACCGGGGCGCTGTTCACCGACCTCAATGTCTACGACAACATCGCTTTTCCATTGCGGGTGCATACCGATCTGCCGGAAAGCATTATCCGTGATCTGGTGCTGATGAAACTGGAAGCGGTTGGTCTGCGTGGTGCCCGGCATATGTCTCCGGCGGAGTTGTCCGGTGGTATGGCCCGGCGGGTAGCGCTGGCGCGTTCCATTGCCATGGACCCGGAAATCATTATGTACGATGAGCCTTTTACCGGGCTGGATCCGATTTCCATGGGCATGATCGTCAAGCTGATCCGCAGTCTGAATGAAGCCCTGGGCCTGACCAGTCTGCTGGTCTCGCATGACGTGGAAGAATCCTGCTCCATCGCCGATTATCTGTGCATCGTGTCTGACGGCCGCCTGATCGGCTTCGGTACACCGGAAGAACTGATTAATGAAGGCAGTGATGAAGTGAAACAGTTCCTGCGTGGTGAACCGGATGGCCCGGTGCCGTTTCATTATCCGGCGGATGATTACCGCAGCGATATTCTGTCAGGGGTGAACTGATGCTGAGCAAGTTACAGGCGGTCGGCAAAGTCGGTACCGGGGCCATTCAGTCCACCGGCCGCGCCACCATTCTGCTGCTGAACTCGGTGCTCTGGGGCGGCCCCGGCAGTGCCGGTTTTTTCGATCTGGTGAAGCAGATTTATTCCGTCGGTGTGCGTTCACTGAGCATTATTGTGGTGGCGGGTTTTTTCGTCGGCATGGTACTCAGCCTGCAGGGCTACAACATTCTGATTGATTTCGGTTCTGAAGCGGCACTGGGCACGCTGGTATCGCTGTCGCTGCTGCGGGAGCTGGGGCCGGTGGTGGCCGCACTGCTGTTTGCCGGCCGTGCCGGCTCCGCGCTGACGGCGGAGATCGGCCTGATGAAAGCCACCGAGCAGTTGTCGGCCATGGAAATGATGGGTGTTGACCCATTGAAGCGGGTGATCACGCCGCGCTTATGGGCGGGCATTATCTCCATGCCGGTGCTGGCGCTGCTGTTTTCGCTGGTGGGTATCTGGGGTGGTGCCTTTATTGCCATCGATATGGTCGGCATTGATGAAGGTGCTTACTGGGGCAATATGCAGGCCTCGGTGGAATTTTATAACGACGTGATCAAAGGGGTGATCAAGTCGCTGGTGTTCGGGGTGGTTGTCACCTGGATCGCCGTTTATCAGGGCTATGATTCCGTGCCGACATCCGAAGGTATCGGTAAAGCAACCACTCAGACCGTGGTGATTTCATCACTGGCGGTACTGGGACTCGATTTTGTACTGACCGCCGTCATGCTGGGAGGCATTTAATTATGCGCATGCGTTACATCGAAATTTCTGTCGGCATTTTTATGGTGATGGGCATTATCGCCATCGTGCTGATGGCTTTCCGGGTCAGCGGTCTGTCGCTGCAGAGCACCGGCGAGACTTATACCGTCAAGGCACACTTTGAGAATCTGGGTGGCCTGACCGAGCGCGCCAAAGTATCGATGGCCGGCGTGACCATCGGCCGGGTGACCAAGGTATATCTGGATACTGAGTGGTACTCTGCGGTGGTGGAAATGGAAATCAACAAATCCATGAGCACCCTGACGACGGATACCTCGGCCGCCATCCTGACTGCCGGGCTGCTGGGGGAGAAATACATCGGCCTGACCGTCGGTGCCGAAGACGAATACCTGAAAGAAGGTGACTGGATTGAAGACACCCAGTCGGCCATCGTACTGGAAGAGCTGATCGGCCGCTTCCTGTTCAGCAAGGCAGAAGAGGGCTGAGGCCCGGCAGAGCAGGAGACTGACGATGAAAGGTAGCATTACCCGGGTGGATCAGAACCGCGCCGAGATCCGTGGCGATCTGGATAACAGCACGGTTCCTGCGCTGCTGAATGAAGGCAGTGTGCTGCTGCAGAAGGCTGCCGGCCAGTGGACCCTGGATCTTGCGGCGGTGGATAAAGTGTCCAGTGCCGGAGTGGCCATGCTGCTGGAGTGGCTGCGGCAGAGTGATGCTGCGGGTGTCAGTCTGCGTATTGAGAATCTGCCGGCGCATATGAAACCCATCATCAGCATCAGCGATCTCGACCCTCTGTTTGAGCCGCTGCTGGCCTGAGGCGGAAAAAAGACCCGTCATTCATGATGGGGTTGGCAATTCCGCTGCCCCCCGAGCTTCGCCCCGGAGCGCAAATCCGCTATCATAGCGCCTTTTTCATAATCGGGTGGTAATGCGATGTCTCCGGCAGAAATCCTGCAAATTCTGCAAACAGAATCCCCAGAGGTAACCTGGACGGTCGATGGCGATGGCTATCAGTACTTTGTGGAAGCCGTCGGTGATGTCTTTGACGGACTGAATGCGGTCAAACGCCAGCAGTTCGTATACCGCATACTCAACCCCTACATCGCGGACGGACGTCTGCATGCCGTGACCATCCGTGTCTTTACCCCAGCTGAAAAAGCCGGCGCATAACAAGAGCTTTCTATGGATAAACTGAAAATTGAGGGTGGCAACCGGCTCGACGGTGAAATCCGTATCTCCGGGGCCAAGAACTCTGCCCTGCCGATTCTTGCCGCCACTCTGCTGGCCGAAGGCGTGATGCGCGTTGGCAACCTGCCACACCTGCACGACATTACCACCATGCTGGAGCTGCTTGGCTGTATGGGCGTTGAAGTGGCCATTGACGAAGATATGTCGGTGGAAACGGACTGTGCGCATATCAGAAGCTGTGTTGCCCCCTATGATCTGGTGCGCACCATGCGGGCTTCGATTCTGGTGCTGGGGCCGCTGCTGGCCCGCTATGGTGAGGCGGAAGTGTCACTGCCGGGTGGCTGCGCCATTGGCTCCCGTCCGGTCGACCTGCACCTGCGCGGTATGGAAGCGCTGGGCGCCGAAGTGGAAGTACTGGATGGCTATATCAAAGCCACCGTGCCCGGCGGTCGTCTGCATGGCGGCAACATCTTCTTTGATACTGTCACCGTGACCGGTACCGAGAACGTCATGATGGCGGCGGCGCTGGCGGACGGAACCACCACCATTGAAAACGCTGCCCGCGAACCGGAAGTGGTGGATCTGGCCAACTGCCTGAACGCCATGGGCGCGAAAATCAGTGGTGCCGGTACCGATACCATGACCATTGAAGGGGTGGAAAAACTCTACGGCTGTTCGTTTGACGTGTTGCCTGACCGTATTGAAACCGGCACTTACCTGGTCGCTGCTGCGGTTACCGGCGGACGGGTGAAAACCAAGGACACCGACCCGCTGATTATGGAAGCCGTACTGCATAAGCTGGAAGAAGCCGGTGCGGATATCCGTGTTGGTGAAGACTGGATCGAACTGGATATGCACGGTAAGCGCCCGAAAGCGGTGAATATCCGCACCGCGCCACACCCTGCATTCCCCACCGATATGCAGGCCCAGTTTATGGTGCTGAATGCGGTGGCAGAAGGCACCGGCACTGTGATTGAAACCGTGTTTGAAAACCGTTTTATGCACGCACAGGAGCTGCTGCGTCTGGGAGCGGATATTGCGGTGGAAGGCAATACTGCCATCATTACCGGTAAAGAAAAGCTGCGTGGTGCGCCGGTGATGGCGACCGACCTGCGGGCGTCCGCCTCGCTGGTGATTGCGGCGCTGGTGGCCGATGGGGTGACGGAAGTCAACCGCATTTACCACATAGATCGCGGCTATGAATGTATTGAAGAAAAGTTTCAGCAGTTGGGTGCGAATATCCGTAGAGTATCCGGCTGACCGTTGTGTGAAAGCTAGCGCTATTGCCGGCGATGCTTTCACCGTCAGGACGCGCAACACTGAACCGATTTAAACCACGCTGAAAAAGAGGATCAGCAACCAATGACTCAACCACTGACCATTGCTCTGTCGAAAGGGCGTATTCTCGATGACACTCTGCCACTGCTGGCGGAAGCCGGTATTCATCCGGCCGAGGATATTAAAAAGAGTCGTAAGCTGATCTTCGATACCAATCACGACCATATCAAGCTGGTGGTGATCCGCGCTACCGACGTGCCCACCTATGTGGAATATGGCGCTGCCGACCTGGGTGTGGCCGGTAAAGATGTGCTGATGGAATATGGCAGTGACAACCTGTGTGAACCACTGGACCTGAATATTGCCACCTGCCGTCTGATGACCGCTGCGCTGAAAGAAGCAGAGATGCCGCAGGGGCGCTTAAAAGTCGCGACCAAATTCGTCAACGTGGCCAAGCGTTATTTCGCCGAACAGGGGCGTCAGGTCGACATTATTAAACTGTACGGCGGTATGGAGCTGGCACCGATTATGGGGCTGGCCGATATGATTGTGGATATCGTTGATACCGGTAACACGCTGAAAGCCAACGGCCTCGAAGCACGCGACCTGATCGCGCCGATCAGCTCCCGTTTAGTGGCCGGCCGGGCAGCGATGAAAGTCAAACACGCGCAGATCCAGCCGATTATCGACCAGATGAAAGCTGCCGTTGAACGTCAGCGTCAGGCAAACAGTTAAGGGGTAATAAAATGACTATTGAAATCCGTCGTTTAAGCTCCGCTCAGAGCGATTTTGCCGGGCAGCTGAATGAGCTGCTGGCGTGGGAGTCGGTATCCGATGCCGGAGTACAGAAAACCGTAGCCGATATTATTTACGATATCCGCACCCGCGGTGATGAAGCACTGGTCGGATTTACCAATAAATTCGACCGCATGAATGTGTCTTCCATGGCGGAGCTGGAACTGAACCAGGAACAGCTGCAGGCTGCGCTGGAGTCTCTGCCGGAAGAACGTCGTGCTGCACTGTTAACGGCCGCCGAACGTGTGCGCAGTTATCACGAAAAACAGAAACAGGATTCCTGGGATTACACCGAAGCTGACGGCACTCTGTTAGGTCAGAAAGTAACGCCGATGGACCGCGTTGGTATTTATGTACCGGGCGGTAAAGCCGCTTACCCATCCTCCGTATTGATGAATGCAATTCCGGCCCACGTTGCCGGTGTGCAGGAAATTATTATGGTCGTGCCGACGCCGGGCGGCGAGCTGAACCAGCTGGTGCTGGCGGCGGCCGCTGCCGCCGGTGTCAGCCGTGTGTTCACAGTGGGTGGTGCGCAGGCCGTGGCGGCGCTGGCCTACGGTACAGAAACCGTACCGGGTGTGGATAAAATCGTTGGCCCGGGCAATATTTATGTGGCTACTGCCAAGCGTGCGGTCTTTGGCCAGGTCGGTATTGATATGATCGCCGGCCCGTCTGAAATTCTGGTGGTGTGTGATGGCCAGACGGATCCGGACTGGATCGCCATGGACCTGTTCTCACAGGCTGAACACGATGAAGACGCGCAGTCGATTCTGGTCAGCACCGATGCAGAGTTCCTCGATGCGGTCAAAGCTTCCATCGACAAACTGCTGCCAACCATGGAGCGTCAGGAGATTATCCGCACGTCGCTGAGTGAGCGTGGCGCTTTAATTCTGGCGCAGGATAAAGCCGATGCGATTGCCATCGCCAACCGCATTGCACCGGAACACTTGGAGCTTTCCGTGGAAGATCCGCAGTCCTGGGCGGCGGAAATCCGCCACGCCGGTGCCATTTTTATGGGCCGTTACACCGCTGAAGCACTGGGCGATTACTGTGCCGGACCGAACCACGTATTGCCAACCTCCGGCACGGCGCGTTTCTCGTCGCCGCTGGGGGTTTATGACTTCCAGAAACGGTCGTCGCTGATTATGTGCTCCGCTGACGGTGCGTCGGAACTGGGCAAGACGGCCTCCGTGCTGGCACGTGGTGAATTCCTCACTGCCCACGCCCGTTCCGCTGAATTCCGTATTAAGGACTGAGCCGAAAATGAGCCAGTTCTGGAGCCCGTTTGTTAAAGACCTGGTACCTTACGTACCCGGTGAACAGCCGAAAATGACGCGGCTGGTCAAGCTCAATACCAACGAAAACCCTTATGGTCCGTCGCCAAAAGCGATTGCTGCCATGCAGGCGGAATTAAACGACGATCTGCGTTTATATCCGGACCCGAATGGCGACAGGCTGAAGCAGGCGGTGGCGGATTATTACGGCGTAAAAACCTCTCAGGTATTCGTCGGTAATGGTTCTGACGAAGTACTGGCCCATGCCTTTCATGGCTTATTTCAGCATGATAAACCACTGCTGTTTCCGGATATTACTTACAGTTTTTATCCGGTTTACTGTGGTCTGTACGGTATTGAACCTGAGCAGATTCCGCTGGACGATGAATTTCAGATTAACGTTGATGATTTCATCAGCGCGACCACTGAAGCCGGTGGAAACAGCGGCATTATTTTCCCTAATCCGAATGCGCCGACCGGGCGTTTACTGCCGTTAGCAGCGATTGAAAAACTGCTGCAGCACAACACGCAAACGGTTGTTCTTGTCGATGAAGCCTATGTGGATTTCGGTGGTGAAAGCGCCATTGCACTGGTGGACCGCTATCCGAATCTGCTGGTCACCCAGACGTTATCCAAATCCCGTTCACTGGCGGGTATGCGGATAGGCCTGGCGGTGGGTCACGAAGATCTGATCGAAGCGCTGGAACGGGTGAAAAACAGCTTTAATTCTTATCCGCTGGATCGTCTGGCCATCGCGGCCGGTGCTGCAGCGTTTGCTGACCGCGACTATTTTAATGACACCTGTCAGCGGGTGATCGACAGCCGTACACAGGTGGTGGATGGTCTGGAACAGCTGGGTTTTGAGGTGCTGCCTTCCGCGGCTAATTTTGTTTTTGCCCGGCATGGACAGAAAGACGCTGCGGAACTGGCCGCGGCTCTGCGGGAGCAGGGTATTATCGTGCGTCATTTCAGGACTCCGCGTATTGCTCAGTTTCTGCGTATTACCATCGGTACGGATGAGCAGAATAAGATTCTGCTCGATGCCCTGAAAACGCTGTAGTGAATGTTGCTGTAACGGCAACGCCAATAAAAAACGGGGCTTATGCCCCGTTTTTTATTGGTTCGCTGCCAGGTTATTCAGCGTCTGCGGCCGGGTGTGCTTCGCGTTGTCCGGCAATGGCATGGGTACTGCTGGTTTTACCGGCGCGGATGTATTCCAGATCAATGCCGTCACCGGGGCGCAGCGCCGCGATCTGATTCATCGCCCGGCGGGCGTTGTTGGCTTCCTCGCCGTTTATTTTTACCAGAATATCACCCACCTTGAGGTGGGCTTTATCTGCCGGACCATGTTCATAAATACCGGTCACGATTAAGCCGGTAAGGGCTTCCGGCAGTCCCAGTGCTTTCAGCAGCTGGGGTGAGGATTCCTGTACTTCAATACCAAGCCAGCCGCGGATGGTGGTACCGTGAGTGGCAATATCCGTCAGGGTGCGGGTGGCCACGGCGGCGGGAATGGCAAAACCAATGCCCTGACTGCCGCCGGACTTGGAATAAATGGCGGTATTAATTCCGACCAGGTCTCCATGGGCATTAATCAGGGCACCGCCGGAATTGCCGGGATTAATGGCGGCGTCGGTCTGAATATAATCTTCATAGGTGTTAATGCCGAGCTGGTTACGGCCGGTCGCAGAGACAATACCCATGGTGACGGTCTGGCCGACGCCGAACGGGTTGCCGATGGCCATCACCACATCACCGATACGCAGATGTTTGTTCTGCGACACCTGAATATATGGCAGATTTTCCAGTTCTATTTTCAATACCGCCAGGTCGGCTTCCGGATCGGTACCGACCACGCTGGCGTTGACATCACGGCCATCGTGCAGGGCGACGACGATCTGGTCGGCACCATTAATGACGTGATTATTGGTCAGTACATAGCCGTCCGGCGACATAATAACGCCGGAACCCAGACTGGACTGAATACGTTCATTGGGTTGGGGATCGGTGCGGAAAAAACGCTGGAAAAAGGGATCATCAAACAGCGGATGCGTTTTGCGCCGCACCACTTTGCGGGTGTAAATATTGACCACTGCCGGTGCTGCACGTTCAACGGCATCGGCATAGCTGACCGGACCTGTGGTCATACCGTCAGCCAGCGGGGCTTCGCTGACCAGTCCTGTGCTGTTTTCTGCGCCGCTACCTGAGTCACTGGTGAGCAGGTCCGGTGCCCACAGCAGAACCGCCAGAGCCACAGCCAGACCGGTCAGGGCCGGTACCAGTACGATGTTAATAACGGACTGCAGCGAACGCATTTGCTGAACCTCCCCGGAGCTCATAAACTGAGGCGAAAACGCATATGATACCAGAACTGAACCGAGGCTTATCATGCTTGATCGCCGTGAACTTCTGAAGCACCTTGACGCTTTATTGCAAACCAGCCGTTTCCGTGACTACTGCCCGAATGGTTTACAGGTGGCCGGGCGTGAACATATCAGCCGTATTGTGACGGGTGTTACGGCCAGTCAGCCGCTGATTGATCAGGCGATTGAGATGGGAGCTGATACCCTTCTGGTGCATCACGGTTACTTCTGGAAAGGCGAAGATCCGTGTGTGACCGGCATTAAAAAGGAGCGCCTGAAAGCGCTGCTGGCCAACGATATTAACCTGATTGCCTATCATCTGCCGCTGGATGCACACCCGGTTTACGGTAACAACGCACAGCTGGCGGATGTGCTGAATCTGCAGATTGACGGTCCGCTGGATGAATCCGATCCGTCTGCGGTGGGCAATATCGGTCGTCTGCCACGACCGATGAGCGGGCGCGAATTCTGTGCCTGGCTGGGCGAATGCCTGCAGCGTGAGCCGCTGCATATCGGTGAGGAAAACGACACCATCGAAACCATCGGCTGGTGTACCGGTGCGGCGCAGAGCTATCTGCAGCTGGCGGTGGACGCCGGCGTCGATGCCTTCTTAACCGGTGAAATCAACGAACCGGCGGTGCATCTGGCACGCGAAACCGGCACACATTTCTTCAGTGCCGGCCATCACGCTACCGAGCGTTACGGAGTGAAGGCGCTGGGTGAGTACCTGGCGGAAGAGTTCGGGCTGGATGTGGAATTCATCGATATCGACAACCCGGTATAAGCGCGGATACGGCATGGACTACCGTTACTGCTGGTCGCCGTTGTCTTCGCTGCTGCCAAGGCTGATTTCTACCCGCCGGTTGGCGGCACGGCCGCGGCTGCTGGCGTTACTCTGCAGTGGACGGGTTGCGGCATAACCAACTGCTGTCAGTCGTTGTGCGCGGATACCGGTTTCCACCAGATAGCGGATCACACTGCCGGCGCGGGCAGACGACAATTCCCAGTTGGACGGGTAAATGGAATTGCTGATGGGAATATCGTCGGTGTGGCCGGCCACGGTAATGTGCAGGTCGTTGGCCATCAATACGGGGATCAGCGGATCAAGCGCCAGATAGCCGCTATCCTGCAGCCCGGCGCCGCCGGAGGGAAAAAGGATTTCGCTGCTGATACGGAAGCGGATGCGGCCGGCCTCACGGATCACCTCAATATCATCCCCCAGGCCATTCAGCAGGGTATCGTCCACCGCCGGTTGCGGCTGTGGCTGGCGCGTCTGCAGACCGGGCTCCGGCTGTCCCATGGAAATGGCTGCCGGTCCGCGGTCCTGACTGAGCAGGCCTGCCGTTGAGCTGCTGCCCTGTGCGCCGGGGCTGGTCTGAGCGCTGTGCCCGCCCGGGGTGTCTGAGGGACCGCCACTGAGAGCCAGCATCACCACAAACATCACCAGCAGCAGGGTAATGGTGTCCAGATACGTGGTCAGCCAGCCGTCTTCCTCCTCACTGTTTTTCAGCGGAATCTCAAAGGTCGGGGGCTGACGCGGAGCGGCGGACGGGCGGCCCGGATGGTGACTGTTCATTTATGCGGCCTGCCAGCGGGGCGGCGTCTGCTGACCGGACGCCGCTGTTTACGTTTCTCGCGCAGCTCGTCTTCGTGTTCTTCGACAAAGGTTTTCAGCGTTTCACGCATCAGTGACGGGCTGCTTTTGTTGGTGAACATCATGCTGATGCCCTGAGTCACCATATTCATCAGCACCAGACGCTGCTCGGTGCGGCGCTCCAGTTTGACTGCCACCGGCTTGAATACCAGATTGGCCAGCAGAATACCGTAAAAGGTGGTCATCAGCGCCACAGCCAGCTGCTGGCCGATGGCAGTCATGTCGCCGTCGCCCAGCACCTGCATCATATTGATCAGACCGACCAGGGTACCGATCATGCCGAACGCCGGGGCGAAACTGGCCATCACCCGGAACAGCTGCGCTTCGGCGTGTTCGCGGGCCGCCAGGCGGGTGGTGCGCCAGTGCATGAAATCCATGATTTCTTCCGGTGGGGTCAGGTCCACGACCAGCTGCATACCGGTTTTGAGGAAGGGGTTGCGCACCCGTTCCAGTGCATTTTCGACCCCGGCCAGATTGCCTTCCATCCAGATACGGGCGATGCGCACCAGCTCTTCGATATCGTCAATGGTGTACATCTTTTCATTGCGCATCACGATGATCATCAGACGGAAGATACGCAGCACTTCCTGCAGCGGGTAACTGATGAAGGTGGCGGCCAGCGTGCCGCACAGTACGATCGCCAGGCCGGGCACATTGACGTACAGCATGGGGTCTGAGGCTGACCAGAACAGAACGCTGGCCAGCAGGGCGAGGGCGGCGGCAATGCCGATCAGTGTTGAGGGATTCATCCTTGCTCCATTCCTTGCCGGTTGCTTTCAGTGTAGTTGACAGTTCTCATAGTGAAAGCCGGGCGACCCGGCCCCGGCTGCAGCAGAGTCCGTGAGCAACAGGCAACAGTGGCGGGGATTACAGCCCGATCTGTAACCTGAGCTGAACGACGGAGAAAAATGACCCGATCCGGCGCCTTTTGGTTTTACCCGGATAACCACTTCTGGTATTCTGCCCTCCCATCTTGAGCGAGGGTATCAGGGCTCGGCCATGGAGGCTCCTGACCTTCCGTTTTTATTTCTGAATCTCGTTTCGCGGACCTTCTATGACACGATTTATCTTTGTCACAGGTGGTGTTGTTTCTTCGTTGGGGAAAGGCATCGCTTCTGCATCTCTGGCTGCCATTCTGGAAGCCCGTGGCCTCAAGGTCACCATGCTCAAGCTGGACCCATACATCAACGTCGACCCGGGCACCATGAGTCCTTTCCAGCACGGAGAGGTATTTGTGACAAACGACGGCGCTGAGACCGACCTGGATCTGGGCCATTACGAGCGCTTTATCCGTACCACTATGTCACGCCGTAACAACTTCACCACTGGCCGCATCTATACCGATGTGCTGGCGAAAGAACGCCGCGGTGATTATCTCGGCGGTACTGTGCAGGTGATCCCGCACATTACGGACGAAATCAAACGCCGGGTGCTGGAAGGTGGTGAGGGCGCCGATGTGGCGCTGGTGGAAATCGGCGGTACTGTGGGGGATATCGAATCCCAGCCGTTCCTCGAAGCCGTGCGGCAGATGAAAGTGGAGCTGGGCTCCAAGCGCGCACTGTCGCTGCACCTGACCCTGGTGCCTTATATCGCCACCGCCGGCGAGACCAAAACCAAGCCGACCCAGCACTCAGTAAAAGAGCTGCGTACCATTGGCCTGCAGCCGGATGTGCTGATCTGCCGTTCCGATCACACCATTGATGCTTCGGCACTGCGCAAGATTGCGTTGTTCACCAACGTTGAAGAGCGTGCGGTGATTCCGCTGGAAGACGCCGATACCATTTATAAGATCCCGCGCATGCTGCATCAGGCCGGTCTGGATGACCTGATCGTGGAAAAATTCGACCTGACCTGTTCCGAAGCGGACCTGGCCGAATGGGATGCCGTGGCGGACGCCAAGCTGAATCCGGAAAAAGAAGTGACCATTGCGATGGTCGGTAAATACATGGATCTGCTGGATGCCTATAAATCACTGATCGAAGCCATCGATCATGCCGGCATCCATCACCGTGCGAAAGTGAATATCCGCTATATCGATGCTGAAGACGTTGAGCGTAAAGGCATTGATATTCTCGCCGGCGTGGATGCCATTCTGGTTCCCGGTGGTTTTGGTAACCGCGGCGTGGAAGGCAAGATCCGTACAGTGCAGTACGCCCGTGAAAACAAAATTCCGTATCTGGGCATCTGTCTGGGTATGCAGGTGGCGGTGATCGAATTTGCCCGTAATGTGGTGGGCTGGAACGATGCACAGTCGTCTGAATTCAGCACAGACACCACGCATCCGGTTATCGGCCTGATTACCGAATGGCAGGATGCATCCGGTCACGTGGAAAAACGCAGTGAAGAATCGGATCTGGGCGGTACCATGCGTCTGGGCGGTCAGGAATGTGTTCTGGCAGCGGAATCGACGACCGCCAAAGCGTACGGCAAAGAACTGATCACCGAACGTCACCGCCACCGCTACGAAGTGAACTCGTCACTGGTACCGGAACTGGAAAAAGCCGGTCTGCGTATCGCCGGCCGTTCCGTGGATGGTGAGCTGGTGGAAGTGGTTGAGGTACCGGATCACCCATGGTTTGTCGGTTGTCAGTTCCATCCGGAATTCACATCCACGCCGCGTGATGGTCACGGTCTGTTCTCGGCTTTTATTGCCGCAGCATTTGATTATAAAAACGCACACTGATTTAACTTTTAAGCCTCTGTTTACTGGAGACAAGAATGGCAAAGATTATTGATATCAAAGCACGCGAAGTGCTGGACTCGCGCGGCAACCCGACCGTTGAAGCTGACGTCACTCTGGAAGGCGGTTTCTTTGGTACGGCCTGTGCCCCCAGCGGTGCATCCACCGGTACCCGCGAAGCTCTGGAACTGCGTGATGGCGACAAGAGCCGCTACCTGGGTAAAGGTGTGCTGAAAGCCGTTGCCAATATCAATGGTGAAATCAAAGACGCGTTGCTGGGTATGGACGCGGTTGATCAGCGTGCGCTGGACAACAGAATGCTGGAGCTGGACGGTACTGAAAACAAATCCAAACTGGGCGCCAATGCCATTCTGGCCGTATCACTGGCAGCCGCCAAAGCGGCGGCCAAAGCCAAAGGTGTTGAACTGTACGAACACATTGCGGACCTGAACGGTACCTCCGGTGTTTACTCCATGCCGGTACCGATGATGAACATCATCAACGGCGGTGAACACGCCGACAACAACGTCGACATTCAGGAATTCATGGTGCAGCCGGTTGGCGCGCCGACTTTCGCCGAAGCCCTGCGTTGTGGTGCAGAAATCTTCCATGCGCTGAAAAAAGTGCTGTCCGGCAAAGGCCTGAATACTGCGGTTGGTGACGAAGGTGGTTTCGCGCCGAACCTGGCGTCTAACGCCGATGCCCTGGCGGCGATTAAGGAAGCGGTTGCCAGTGCCGGTTACGAGCTGGATAAAAACGTTACGCTGGCGCTGGACTGTGCGTCTTCTGAATTCTACAAAGACGGCAAGTACGATCTGAAAGGCGAAGGCAAAGTCTTCACTTCTGCAGAATTCTCCGACTACCTGGCAGAACTGTGCGACCAGTACCCGATTGTCTCCATCGAAGACGGTCAGGACGAATCTGACTGGGACGGCTGGAAATACCAGACAGAAAAACTGGGCAGCAAAGTTCAGCTGGTGGGTGACGACCTGTTCGTAACCAACACCAAAATCCTGGCGGAAGGTATCGAAAAAGGTATCGCTAATTCCATTCTGATCAAGTTCAACCAGATCGGTTCGCTGTCTGAAACCCTGGACGCGATCAAGATGGCGAAAGACGCCGGTTACACTGCCGTGATTTCTCACCGCTCCGGTGAAACCGAAGATGCGACCATCGCTGACCTGGCGGTGGGTACTGCGGCCGGTCAGATCAAAACCGGTTCTCTGTGCCGTTCTGACCGGGTTGCCAAGTACAACCGTCTGCTGCGCATCGAAGAGCAACTGGGTGCCAAGGCGCCTTATAAGGGCCGCTCTGAGATCAAGGGTCAGTAATACCGGCGATGCAGAAAAACGGGCTTTCGGGCCCGTTTTTTGTTTTTATAGGCAGCGGTAAGTTGCCAGAAAAATTTTCCGGACGCGGATATGTCAGAAAGTCACGACCTGAATCTCAGAACCCTGCTGTGGATTGCCATCCCGGTGCTGCTGTTGCTGATTCTGCAGTACCGCATCTGGTTCGATGACAGCGGGGTGATCGCTACCCGTGCGCTGCAGCAGAAAATTACCCGTCTGCATGAAGACAACGAAGTTCAGCAGAGTGAAAACGATGCCCTGCTGGCGGAGGTCGGCGATCTGCGCAGCGGTACCTCGCTGCTGGAAGAAAAAGCCCGTGAAGAGCTGGGCCTGATCCGTAAAGGTGAAACCTTTATTCTGTTTGTTGATCCGGAGCCTGCGGGCAGACCATGAGTAGCGTGAAATTCTGGCCGCTGCTGCCGGCTGCAGGTGTTGGCAGCCGGATGCAGGCCGACCGCCCCAAGCAATACCTTTCCCTCAACGGACATTATCTGATTGATCACACGCTGGCAGTGATGCTGGCTTATCCCCGTTTTGAGCAGCTGGTGCTGGTGCTGTCGGCTGATGATCCTTACTGGGCCGGCAGCCGTTTTGCCGCGGAGCCCCGCATTATCCGTGCGGATGGCGGGGCGGAGCGCTGCTATTCCGTACTCAACGGGCTGGCGGCGCTGGAGGGCCTGGCAGCAGAGGATGACTGGGTGGTGGTGCATGATGTGGCCCGGCCCTGTCTGCGTCACAGCGATCTTGATCGTCTGTTCAGTCAGCTGACTGACCCCGGGGCCATTCTCGCCAGCCCGACCCGCGATACCATGAAGCGTGGTATCAGCCAGGGGGCCGTCAGTGTGATTGATCATACCGTTGAGCGCGCACAGTTATGGCATGCGCTGACGCCGCAGGTGTTCCGTTACGGGCAACTGCGACAGGCGTTAACCCTGTGTCTGCGCGACGGCTTTGAAGTGACCGATGAGGCATCGGCCATGGAGCACAGCGGCCGGCAGCCACTGCTGGTGGAAGGCCGCTCTGATAATATTAAAGTGACGCGCCCGGAAGATCTGGCGCTGGCAGAATTCTTTTTAGCGCAGGATTAATGCTTATGCGTATTGGCCACGGCTTTGACGTACATGCTTTTGAAGAGGGTGATTTTATTACTCTGGGCGGCGTACAGATCCCCCATTCGCAGGGACTGAAAGCACACTCAGACGGTGATGTTGCCTTGCATGCTCTGGCGGATGCCTTGCTGGGGGCCGCGGCACTGGGGGATATCGGCCAGCATTTTCCGGACACTGATGATGCCTGGGCCGGTGCCGACAGCCGCGTTCTGCTGCGTCATGTGGTATCCCTGATCCGCGATAAGGGCTATCAGGTAGGCAATGCTGACGTCACCATTATTGCCCAGGCACCAAAGATGGCGCCGCACATTCAGGCCATGCGCGAGTGCATGGCGGAAGATCTGGGGGTGCGCCTGGATGACGTCAACGTCAAAGCCACCACCACAGAAAAACTCGGCTATGTTGGCCGTAAAGAAGGTATCGCCGTGCATGCGGTGGCCCTGTTACTGACCGCGGAGCACTGAACGAACGTGACCACCTCTGTTTTACCCGTCTGGCCCCATGCCTATCCCATCAGTGGTGCCTGCGGCCTGCTGAAACGCGAAAACGCTGACTTTAAAGTGGATGAGATCCCTCTGGCCCAGCCCTGTGGTGAGGGGGAACATGTCTGGCTGCATATCGAAAAAAACGGTGCCAATACCGCCTGGATTGCCAAAAAGCTGGCTGAACTGGCCGGGGTCAAGGAAATGGATGTCGGCTATGCCGGCATGAAAGACCGCAATGCCATTACCCGGCAGTGGTTCAGTATTTACCTGCCCAGAGTGGAAGCACCGGATTTCAGTCAGCTGAACGACGATGAAATGACTGTTCTGAGCCAGACCCGGCACAGCAAAAAGCTGCGCCGTGGCGATCTGCTGGGCAACCGCTTTACGATCCGTCTGCGTCAGGTGGAAGGCGATCCGGCAGCGGTTGAACAGAATCTGCAGCGTATCCGTGAGAAGGGCGTCCCCAATTACTTTGGTGAACAGCGTTTCGGTCATGGCGGCGGCAATATTGAATCCGGCCGCGATATGCTGGCCGGCAAATTCAGGGTGAAGAACCGCAATAAAAAAAGCATCTACCTGTCGGCGGTACGCTCCCTGATCTTTAATGATGTGGTGGCTGAGCGTATTCAGCGTGGCCTGTGGGGCAAGGGTCTGAGCGGTGATGTGATGGATGACGCCGGCCAGCCGACGGCACCGCTGTGGGGACGTGGCCGGCTGGCCAGTACCGCTGAGGCGCTGGCACTGGAAGAACAGGTTGCTGCTCAGCACGCTGACCTCTGTGATGGCCTTGAACATGCCGGTCTGAAACAGGAACGCCGCGCGCTGGCAGCGCTGCCGGCCAATATGGCCTGGGAATGGCAGGAAAGCCCGGCAGGGCGGGATTTAGTCCTCACTTTTTCCCTGCCCGCCGGTTATTATGCTACTTCTCTGATACGTGAAGTGATGCAGGCAGAAGAAAAGGAACACAGTGAATGAAGCTGATGTTGTCCAATGACGACGGTGTACATGCCCCCGGGCTGAGGACGCTCAGGCAGACGCTTGAAAACGCGGGTTACAGCCTGTGTGTGGTGGCCCCGGACCGTGACCGCAGCGGTGCCAGTAACTCGCTGACCCTTGACCGGCCACTGCACCCCATCTATCTGGATAACGGTGATATCAGCATCAATGGTACGCCGACCGACTGTGTTCACCTTGGTGCCAATGCGTTCTATAAAGATGAATGCGAACGGGTGATTGCCGGCATTAATGCCGGTGCCAATCTCGGTGATGACGTGATTTATTCCGGTACGGTAGCGGCGGCGATGGAAGGGCGTTTCCTGCCCGGGACACCGGTCGCGGTTTCCCTGTGTGGCCGGCAACACTTTGATACGGCCGCGCGGGTACTGCTGGAACTGCTGCCACGTCTGGAGCAGCTCAGCCTGCCGCCGAACTCCATTATCAATATCAATGTACCGGATCTGCCCTATGACGAGTTGCAGGGGATGGAGGTCACGCGCCTCGGTCACCGGCATAAATCGGATAATCCGGTGCTGACCACCAATCCGCGCGGCAAGCAGTGTTACTGGATATCGGCCGCCGGTGAATTTGCCGATGCCGGTCCGGGAACGGATATCTATGCCACCGAACAGGGGCGGGTATCGGTGACACCGGTGCAGATGGATATGACCCAGCATACGGCTCTGGCAGCCGTGACTGAGGTACTGAACTGAGAGCAGCGGCGTGAATGATCAGCAGTTAAGTGGAATCGGAATGACCTCACAACGTACCCGCAACCGTCTGGTTCAGCGGCTGCGTGAGCATGGCATCAGGGATGAGTCAGTACTGGACGTGATCGCACAGACGCCGCGTCATCTGTTTGTTGACGAAGCCCTTTCCCACCGGGCCTACGAAGATACCGCTTTGCCGATCGGTAACGGCCAGACCATCAGTCAGCCTTACATTGTCGCGCGCATGACTGAAGCTTTGCTGGCCGCCGGACCGCTGGCTAAAGTGCTCGAAATCGGTACCGGTTCCGGTTACCAGACCGCCGTACTCTCACCACTGGTCAAAAAAGTATACAGTGTCGAACGCATTGAGCCGCTGCAGAAAAAAGCGGCACAGCGTCTGCGTCAGCTGGGCTACCGCAATCTCTCGCTCAAGCTGTCTGACGGTACCTGGGGCTGGCCGGAATACGGTCCTTATGATGGTATTCTGGCCGCCGCCGCGCCGGAACAGGTGCCGGATTCCCTGCTCGAACAGCTGGCCGATGGCGGCCGGATGATTCTGCCATTGGGCGGCGAAGAACAGAAACTGGTACTGATTACCCGCCACGGGGATCATTTCAGCCGTAAAACACTCGAAAGCGTCCGCTTTGTCCCTTTCCTGCCTGGTGTCCAGCGCCAGGGATAGAAAGCCAGGGGCGGTTCTGCATGATTTTCAGCGCAAGGAAACGGATACAATGAAACACTTCTGGCTGTTCCTCAAAGGTCTGGCAATGGGGGCGGCGGATGTGGTCCCCGGTGTATCCGGCGGTACCATTGCCTTTATTACCGGCATCTACACCGAGCTGCTGGATTCCATCAAAAGCATCAATATTCATTCACTGACCGTTCTGCGGCGGCAGGGACTGGCCGCGTTCTGGCAACAGATTAATGGCACCTTCCTCGCAGTACTGGGCGGCGGCATCCTGATTGCGCTGCTGACGCTGGCGCGCGGCATTCATTATCTGCTGCTGCATTATCCGGTCTGGGTCTGGTCCTTCTTTTTCGGGCTGATCATTGCTTCCTGCTGGCATGTGGGGCGTGAGATCGGTCGCTGGCAGCCGCCTCAGCTGCTGTTGCTGGCTGCCGGCGCTCTGCTGGCAGCCTGGATCAGTGCCGCTTCTCCGACCACCATTGAGGCAACGCCACTGGTGGTTCTGCTGGCCGGCAGTATTGCCATCTGCGCCATGATTCTGCCGGGCATATCCGGCAGTTTTATTCTTCTGCTGATGGGGCTGTATGCCCCGGTGCTGGCTGCCGTCAAAGATCTGGATGTGCAGATTATGGGGCTGTTTGCCTGTGGTGCTGTGGTGGGGTTAATGCTGTTTTCCCGTCTGCTCAGCTGGTTGCTGCATCATTACCGCAGCGCGATGTTTGCGCTGCTGACCGGTTTTATGGCGGGTTCGCTGGTGAAAGTCTGGCCGTGGAAGGAAACCCTGCAGACACGGCTGAATAGCCATGGTGAAGAGGTACCCTTTATCCAGAGTAATATTCTGCCGCTGCTGAACGCTGATCTGGCGCTTGCGGTCATACTGGCTGTGGCCGGTATGATGCTGGTACTGGGCATGGAGCGTCTGGCGGGCGGGAAGTAACTTTCTTTTGAGGATAGTCTGGAGAACAAGTGTTAACTAAAATCGGGAATATGCAAGTTTCTGCAATCTGATTTTTGTGACTCATTATGCATTTCTGCTTAACACGCAGAAGCAGAACAAAAAGTTTCGTTTTTATTAGATTAGTTTGGAATAAAAGATATATTTTTAATTGTCTCTGGTTAAAAGAGAACCGGCAGGCTGCAGTACTCAAAAAACTGTCATTTTTGAGCGTCAAAAAACAACCACCGGCGAAAGACGATGAAAGCACTGGTCACTGTCATATTAGTCACGATTGCTACACTGTTAACAGGGTGCCTCTCTGGTCGAGAATTTATCTCAGTTGAAGAGAAGTTCAGTAAACAGCAATCGGCGACGGGTTTCCATCTTGTTCAGCAAGGAGACACTCTGTTTTCCATTGCCTGGCGCTATGGTATCGACTATCGGGAGTTGGCGAGCGCTAACTCAATTCCCAGCCCTTACACCATCTATCCCGGTCAAAAAATTGACATCAGAAATATCAGTAAGAAATCCCGGGTTTCGCTGGCAGCAACTGTCGAAAAACCGTCAAAACCGGTGGCAAAAAAACAAACCTCTGCTAAACCGGTGCAGGAAACCCGTCATTCCACGCCAAAAAATAACGCCACACCTTCCGGATCTGACTGGAAATGGCCCGCAAACGGACGTTTGATTGGCCAGTTTTCGACCAGTAAGCCGGTCAACAAGGGGATTGATATCGCCGGTTCTTTGGGAGAATCTGTTCTGGCAGCAGCGGCTGGGACAGTGGTCTACGCGGGGCAGGGCCTGCGCGGTTACGGCAATCTGGTCATCGTTAAACACAACGATACTTACCTGAGTGCCTACGCCCACACCAGCCGGATTCTGGTCAGCGAACAAGAAGTCGTTAAAGCGGGCCAGAAAATTGCCGAAATAGGATCTACAGGTACCGACAAAGTGAAACTTCACTTTGAGATCCGAAGAAATGGCAAGCCGGTTGATCCGCTCACATACCTGCCTGCAAAACCAGGTTAGGGCGGTCATAAATTAACCAGTCGTTCTGGTACAAAATCTGTTTCGGTTCAGATTCAGGATGGCAATACAAGGCGGGAATGAACATGGCAGTACAACAACGAGAATTACGCGAAGAAGACGTTTTTGAGGATGTAGAAGCTCTGGCCCTGGTCGAAGAAGAAAGCAGCTCAGCTGATTCTGAACGCTTCGCCGCAGATACTTCCTACAAGGCGATGGACGCCACTCAGTTGTATCTGAATGAAATCGGGTTTTCCCCTCTGCTGTCTGCGGAAGAAGAAGTGCACTACGCACGTCTGGCCCGCAAAGGGGATGAAATGGGCCGTCGTCGCATGATCGAAAGTAACCTGCGACTGGTGGTCAAAATCTCCCGCCGTTATGTGAACCGCGGCTTATCCCTGCTGGATCTGATTGAAGAGGGTAACCTCGGTCTGATCCGCGCGGTTGAGAAGTTTGATCCGGAACGCGGCTTCCGTTTCTCAACCTACGCGACCTGGTGGATCCGTCAGACCATCGAACGGGCGATCATGAATCAGACCCGTACCATCCGTCTGCCGATTCACGTTGTTAAAGAACTGAATGTTTACCTGCGTGCAGCCCGTGAACTGACCCAGAAACTGGATCACGAGCCGACCGCTGAAGAAATTGCAGAATTGCTGGAAAAACCGGTGGATGATGTGAAGCGCATGCTGAAGCTGAATGAGCGCGTCACTTCCATTGATACGCCACTGGGGCCGTCATCCGATAAATCCATTCTGGATACCATTGCTGATGAACGGGCCAATGATCCGGGCGAAGAACTGCAGAATCAGGATATCCACTCCAATCTGGACCGCTGGATTGAAGAACTGCCGGAGAAACAGCGTGAAGTACTGTCCCGTCGTTTTGGTCTGCGCGGTTATGAAACCAGCACGCTGGAAGATGTGGGCCGCGAAATTGGTCTGACCCGTGAACGTGTGCGTCAGATTCAGGTGGAAGCGCTGAAACGTCTGCGTGAAATCATGGAAAAACAGGGCCTGAATGCTGCTACCCTGTTTGGTGAAGCCTGAGTCAGGTTTTCTTCCCGCCATAAAAAAAGCTGCCATCGGCAGCCTTTTTTTATTGTCTGTGTTTCAGCGTTCCAGGTACTGAAGTTTATTTTCCACGCCGTCCCATTCTTCCGCATCCGGCAGCGGATCTTTTTTCTCAGTAATGTTGTTAGCCACCCACTGTTCAGCCAGTTCGGCATTCAGTTCGATGTACTCTTCCTGACCGGCCGGTACTTCATCCTCGGAAAAAATAGCCTGTGCCGGACATTCCGGTTCACACAGCGCACAGTCGATACACTCGTCAGGGTGAATGACCAGAAAGTTCGGGCCTTCGTAGAAACAATCAACCGGGCAGACTTCCACACAGTCGGTGTACTTACATTTCACGCAGTTATCGGTAACGACGAACGCCATCCGCTTATCTCCTGTTTGTTCTCATCACGCTGAGGCGGTGCCGGTTGTCTGCACCTGTTATCTGAATAGCCGGCTATTGTAGGCAGCCGGCCGGCCGGCAGCAAGGCAGCCTCTCAGACAGTTGGGTTATAGGCTTATTGCCTGAAGTTCTGTCAGAAGCGCTGACTCAGAGCATATTCTTCAGCTGATAAATCAGCTCAAGCGCTGCCCGCGGCGTCAGGTCATCCGGCTCTACCGTGGTCAGTTTTTCTTCCACTGCTGACGGCATGGTGGCAAACAGATCATTCTGCAGCGGACCACTGCTTTCTTTGACCTGCGCCTGAGGGGCTCCCACCGCGCTCACCGGGGTGACCTGAGCATGACCACTGCTCTGCTCAAGATGGCGCAGCTGTTGGCGGGCAGCGTCAATGACGTTATCCGGTACGCCGGCTAACTGCGCCACCTGCAGACCGTAACTCTGACTGGCGGGCCCCTGTTCCACGGCGTGCAGGAAAATAATGCGCTCGTCGTGTTCTGTGGCTTTCAGATGCACGTTAACGGCGTTGCTGTGGTTATCCGGCAGGGCGGTCATTTCAAAATAATGAGTGGCGAACAGGGTGTAGGCTTTTACCTGTTCGGCCAGGTGTGCGGCGCTGGCCCAGGCCAGTGACAGACCATCAAAGGTGCTGGTACCACGGCCGACTTCATCCATCAGCACCAGGCTTTCCGCGGTGGCATTATGCAGGATGTTGGCGGTTTCGGTCATTTCCACCATAAAGGTGGAGCGGCCACCGGCGACATCGTCGGAGGAGCCCATACGGGTGAAAATACGGTCAACCGGTCCCAGTGTACAGGCTTCCGCCGGCACATAACTGCCGATATGTGCGAGCAGGGTGATGAGCGCAACCTGACGCATATAGGTGGATTTACCGCCCATGTTCGGGCCGGTGATGATCTGCATGGTGCGCTCATCATCGAGCAGGGTATCGTTGGCGACGAAGGGGTCTGTGATCAGGTTTTCCACCACCGGGTGACGGCCCTGGCGGATGTCGAT
The DNA here is from genome assembly GCA_030145845.1 of Pseudomonadota bacterium. Classification (GTDB taxonomy): domain Bacteria; phylum Pseudomonadota; class Gammaproteobacteria; order Pseudomonadales; family Oceanobacteraceae; genus Venatoribacter. The sequence goes on along the minus strand of JAIXHJ010000009.1, from coordinate 88,445 downwards.
CAGCCTTTCCGTGATCAGATCCGGTTGCACAAAACGCAGGCTTTCGGCCCGTTCGGCGAGGTTGCTGAGGACATCGGTTTCTGCCAGCGCGGCGGCACAGACCTGCAGCTCAATCAGTTCTTCCGCCAGTGCCTGCACCAGTTCATCGTACAGGGCTTTCTCGCGGCTTAAGGCCCTGCTTTTGGCGCTCAGGGCTTTGTCTTCAAATTCTTTCAGTTCCGGGGTGATAAAACGCTCGGCATTTTTCAGTGTCTGGCGACGGATGTATTCCGTCGGCGCGGCGTCGGACTGGGCTTTGGATATTTCGATGTAGTAGCCGTGCACGCGATTGTAGCCGACTTTCAGAGTGGAAATACCGGTACGTTCACGTTCCTGTTCTTCCAGTTTCACCAGGTAATCGCCGGCGTTTTCACTCAGCGAGCGCAATTCATCCAGCTCAGCGTCATAACCTCCGGCGATGACGCCGCCATCACGGATGACCACCGGCGGATTCTCAATAATGGCTTTGCTCAGACGTTCAACCCAATGAGGAAATTCCACCGCCCGTTGCAGCAGGGCGGCCGCCAGTTCACTGTCCAGCTGAGTAATCTGTTCACGGACTGCCGGCACAACGGCCAGCGCATCGCGCAGCCGCGCCAGATCCCGCGGGCGGGCGGAACCCAGTGCGACGCGGGACAGAATCCGTTCGATATCACCAACCTGACGCAGTGTGCTGTGCAGTTCATCGGTGGCGTAATGCTGAATCAGCTGGCTGATAAACCCCTGACGCTGCTGCAGCAGTTTGCGGTCACGCAGTGGCCGGTTCAGCCAGCGTTTGAGCAGGCGGCTGCCCATCGCGGTGGCGGTCTTGTCCATAATCCACGCCAGTGTGTGCTGGTTTTCGCCTTTCTGGTTGATATCAATTTCCAGATTCCGGCGACTGGCGGGGTCGATAATGATGGCATCATCCGGCTGTTCGACCTGCAGTGAGCGGATATGCGGCAGGTTATTGCGCTGGGTTTCCTGGGCATAATGCAGCAGGGCGCCGGCAGCGCGGATAGCGACACTCAGATGTTCGCAGCCGAAACCACGCAGATCACGGGTTTTGAGCTGCTGGGTGAGCAGACGGAATGCGGTATCGGATTCAAAATGCCAGGGCGCCTGCATGCGGGCACCCAGACGATCACGCAGGCCGGCCGGATGTGCCTGTTCTTCATTGAGCAGCAGCTCGGCCGGGCGCAGGCGCTCAACCTCGGCCAGCAGGGCTTCCTCTCCATCCACTTCCAGCACTGAAAACCGCCCGGAGCTGATTTCCAGTACGGCCAGACCATGACGCTGTTTGTCGGAACAGAGAGCAACCAGCAGGTTATCGGAACGCTCATCAAGGAAGGCTTCGTCCGTCAGGGTGCCGGGTGTGATAACCCGCACCACCTTGCGTTCCACCGGCCCCTTGGTGGTGGCCGGATCGCCGATCTGTTCGGCAATGGCAACGGATACACCCTGTTTCACCAGCCGGGCAATGTAATTGTCGGCGGCATGGAAGGGAATGCCGGCCATGGGGATCGGTTCACCACCGCTCTGGCCGCGGGCGGTCAGGGTGATATCCAGCAACTGAGCGGCTTTCTTTGCATCACTGTAAAACAGCTCATAAAAGTCGCCCATGCGATAAAACAGCAACGTATCCGGGAATTCCGCCTTAATGCGTAAATACTGCTGCATCATCGGGGTGTGTTTGGCTAAAGAATCGCGTGTCATATAATTCCTTTGCGGTTAATTAACCCCGGTGAATTCGGGGGATCACCTATTATGGCAACCGAAGTTTTAAAAATTTAGAGTGATCATGCCTATTCATGGTGTCTTTAGTGATCTGTCTTTGTCTCTGCGTGCTCTTTGCAGCGGCTGAAATTGAGTTGGAATCAACAGACGAAAATAGAAATTATCAAATAGCTGTATGCAATTCTACCCTAGCAATGGCCTGAGGTTCTATAACTAGATGTAAGTTCTGTATTGGTTGCCTTGACGCTGTCGGTCACCAGTTAATGGTATTCCGTTAATTATGTTATCTTATTGAGGTATATGGGTGAGGCGATTAGCATTTGTTTGTCAATGACTATTAGTGATGCGTTCATTCGATTTATAACCAGATGAAGACCAATATAATCCGTGATGTTAACCTAGCGTGGCTAACACCGATACCGCTGGTGCTATTTGCCAAAAGCCTTATTATCCATGATGTTTGTGAGGAGTGAGTGTAGACGTTTTGCATTTATTTTCCATGGTGTAAAAACTGAGGGCTGGTTGGAAAAAGTACTTAATTCGGCAGTTTAAAACCCGATTGGGTATATAATGGTTGGTTGTATGAGGTATATTTAAAACATATCGTGGCTTATTTATGATGTCTCTTAATTTTAATGAGGTTAAGACAAAGGTTGTTATATGGAAGGTTGATTTCTCGTTCTTTCAAGAAAATTGGTTATTAAAATACTGTTGCGTAAATAGGGTGATTTCTTGTTTGTGGATTCTGATTTTTTAACTGAGCTTGATCGAGTTAGATCGATTATTTCTGTGTGTGAGCTTTTTAGAGCAAGCTGATTAATGATTTTACAATTCTCGTCGCTTTAAGTTTTGTTACGTGATCATCATCAAAATATAGAATATTACCATTTTTTACCCCATAGCAAATATTGGACTTTTCTAAGCAGTTGTCAATGTTTGGATTGATGAATGAAAGGTCGTGTTCTTTGTAAATAGATTCTAAGCTATCAAAAGAATTATTTACTAATTTGTTTCTTTCTATGTAAATGTCGTAGGGGATTGTTATATTCTTTTGTTTTGGATTTTTAATTAGCATGCGTGCATAAATATCGGGAATATTGAATCCCATCTCGGCAATTGGCCGGATTACGATTACCTGCATGCCAGAGCTTATTAATTTGTCAATAAATATTTGGTATGAATTGAGCACTAATTGCTTTCTCTTTGATTCTTTATTAGTTATTTTTTCTCCATTATCGGAAAGGGTATCTAGCCAGAATTCATCACCTTTCTCTATGCCGCCTATGCCATTGTTATACCTGGTTTTTTCAATTGGAAGAGTCCATCTGGCAGCCAGTATGACTGTTTTTATCCGGTTGTCGGTGATAAGATATTGTAGGTTTTTTGTGTTTATTGAATTGCAGGGTTTCTTTTCAACAGGATTAACATAAGTGCCGATACTTGGTGGGCAGCCGGCATTTGCGATTCCGATAAAGCCTTTTTTGTTCTTTATTCCAAAATCAGAAAATGCTGCCCACAGAGCGGATGAATGACTGTCCCCAACGATGGCAATACTAACATTATCCTGGTCTCCGATGACGCAATAAGGGAACTGATCTGATTTATTGCAGGCTTGTCTATTGTCTTTTCGGTTTTCTTCCTCTGTTTTTATGATTTTGTAAATAGGCGTACTTCTGAAACGATCTAAAGCTCCATCAGAACTATGCAGGCTGTAGCCTATTATTAATAGCGATGAAGTTGCTATGATTGATAGTGTAACAAATGGTTTTGTCCTGATAGTACTTTTTCTGAATGGTTTCTCTATATATTTCCATGTTCCGGCGGCAAGAATTAACGATAGTGTTGATAATGATGCCATTAGTGGAAGAGAGGGTTCCGTGATCATTTTTATTCGTGTAAAAGCAAATATTGGTTGGTGCCATAAATAGGCTGAGTAGCTTATCAGACCTATGCTTATAAAGGGTTTAGAGCTTAGTATTCTGGACACTATCGTACCTTTTTCTCCGTATAGTATGATTAACGCTGAACCAAGGACGGGGAGTATTGTGTAACTGCTTGGGAAAGGGAGTGTTTTATTGTAAAAAAATATTGATATTACAATTGCAATAATACCGACTAAAGATAGTGTATTGCTTTTTTTTACGCCTTTTTCCTTAATGAAAAAGGCTATGATAGATCCAATAAGTAATTCCCATGCTCGTGTTGGTGCTAGGTAGAAATTTGCAGTTGAATCAGTGCGCCAGCCCCATTCGCTTAATAGAAAACTGGAGCCTGAAAGTACTATGATAATGAAAAGAAGATTCTTTTTTCCTAGGCTCCATGCTAGTAATAGTAATATTGGGAAAAATAGATAATATTGCTCTTCAACTGCCAGACTCCAGGTGTGGAGTAATGGTTTTTCATCTGTTGCGGCTGAAAAATAATCACTTTGTTTCCAAAAAAGAAAATTGGAGGAAAATAAGCTTACAGCAATTAAGCTTTGCCCAAACTCTTTCATTTGATTTGGGAGCATCCACAACCAGGAGAATGGGATACATAATAATATTATAAAAAATAGCGCCGGTAGAATTCTTCTGGCTCTCTTTTCATAAAACCTAATGATACTGAAGTTGTTGGCTTTTATATCTTCAATCAAAATGCTGGTGATTAAATAGCCACTGATTACGAAAAAAATATCAACACCAATAAAGCCTCCGCTAAAAGATTCAAATCCGGCGTGGAAAAGTATGACGGGAATAACAGCAATTGCCCTTAAGCCATCTATTTCAGCACGGTATTTCAAATTAATATTCCCTTCTGGTGTCTGTTCTCGATTTTCTTGTATATCTTAAATTTTCTACATTTTAGATGTGTTGATTATAATATTAAAGACGGTAGCAGCAAGAAGCAGTCTTCATTTTTTTATATTGACTTTATCGTTTGCCTGTCGTTGCTCTTCTACTCTGTATGGAGGCTTCGTGTTGATGTTGAATATGCCTAGATTTATACGTATTGCTTGGTTAGGGTTGCTTCAATTGTATTGGATTGGCTATTAATGTTAGCGCTATCTGTAACCAGTTTGGCTGATACCATTGAAACTAAATGATGCATATTTACGTTTGGATGCTTAGGTGATATTTGTAAGCAATCGTTCAGATTGAATACTCAAGATCCTTCCTGTGTATCGTTACCAGAATTGGCTTGCTTAGCAGGCCGCTGGATAAGCTACATCTGGTGTTGTTCGCGTATGGGTGTGTTTGGCGCTTGCCTGTGTCATCAGCCGGGTGTCCTTGTACTTAAGGCAGGGGTAGTCTGTTGTTTAACATCTCAGGCCACCGCTACAATCGTGATTTCCGCCGGCGTAACGTGCGCCGGGTCCGGGTAAACCGCCGATTGTAAGTGATTCTGTGGGGATACAAAAATGCCATCCGATCTCGAAACCTCATTAACGGCGCTTGCCGAAATTCTGCTCAGCCGCGGCCTGCGGGTGGTGACGGCCGAGTCCTGTACCGGCGGTGGCATTGCCAGTGCGATGACTGACCTGCCGGGCAGTTCGGGCTGGTTCGAATGTGGCTTTGTCACCTACTCCAACGACGCCAAGATGCGTCATCTCGGTGTGCCGCCAGGGGTGCTGGAGCAGTATGGCGCGGTGAGTGAAGAAACGGTGCGTGCCATGGTCGCCGGGGCGGTCACCCATTCCGATGGCGATCTGGCGGTGGCCGTCAGCGGCATTGCCGGACCGGGAGGCGGATCGGCTGAGAAGCCGGTGGGCACGGTCTGGTTTGCCTGGGGCAATGCTGAGCATCAGATGGCCGAGTGCTGCCATTTTCCGGGTAACCGCAGTCAGGTCCGGGCGCTGGCGGTGGCTCATGGCATCCGTGGCCTGTGCCGCTGGTTATCCTGCTGACGCTGACTTCCTGATAATGGGGGTTGGCGACAGAAATAAGCTGTGCTTAAATACTGGTTAAATTTACAGTAATTATCCTGTACAGTTTACAGGTAACCAGTTAACAGAAAAGGCAGGACTGAGCGATGGATGCTAACAAGCAGAAAGCACTTGATGCGGCACTGGGCCAGATTGAACGTCAGTTTGGTAAAGGCGCCATTATGAAAATGGGCGAGCAGCCGCGTGAAGCGATTCCTGCAATTTCCACTGGCTCTCTGGGGCTGGATATTGCATTGGGTATCGGCGGTCTGCCACAGGGACGTATCGTTGAAATCTACGGTCCGGAAAGCTCAGGTAAAACCACGCTGTGTCTGTCGGCCATGGCGCAGGCGCAGAAAATGGGTAAAACCGTTGCCATTATCGATGCTGAACATGCGCTGGACCCTCTGTATGCCGAAAAACTGGGTGTTGATCTGGATACGCTGCTGGTATCCCAGCCGGATACCGGTGAGCAGGCGCTGGAAATCTGTGACAGCCTGGTGCGTTCCGGTGCGGTCGATGTGATCGTGGTTGACTCGGTGGCAGCACTGACCCCGAAAGCCGAAATTGAAGGCGAAATGGGCGACAGCCACGTGGGTCTGCAGGCCCGTCTGATGTCTCAGGCACTGCGTAAGATCACAGGTAATGTCAAAACGGCTAACTGTCTGGTGATCTTTATTAACCAGATCCGGATGAAAATTGGTGTGATGTTCGGCAGTCCGGAAACCACCACGGGTGGTAATGCGCTGAAATTCTATTCTTCCGTACGTCTGGATATCCGCCGTATCGGCTCTGTGAAGCAGGGTGATGAAGTTATCGGTAACGAAACCCGGGTGAAAGTGGTGAAAAATAAGGTATCGCCACCGTTCAAACAGGCTGAATTCCAGATTATGTATGGCCAGGGCATTTATCATATGGGTGAAGTGATTGACCTGGGTGTGAAATGTAACCTGGTTGATAAATCCGGCGCCTGGTACAGCTATAAGGGCGATAAAATTGGTCAGGGTAAAGCCAATGCGGCAGCCTTCCTGGAAGAGCATCCGGAGATGGCGGCAGAAATTGAAGCGGCTATCCGTGCCCAGCTGCTGAATGTGGCGGTGAAAGCCGAAGAAGCTGAAAGCGAAGCGGATGAAGAAACCGAAGCCTGAGCCGCTGACCCTTCCTGAGTTACGGCGTGCAGCAGTAGACCTGCTGTCACGCCGTGACCACTCCCGCACTGAACTGCAGCGTAAACTGCGCCCCAAGGCCGCGTCGGCCGACGATCTTGAAACCCTTCTTGATGAACTGGCTGAACGCCGCTGGCAGTCGGATGAGCGTTTTGCCGAAGCCTACCTTAACAGTCGTATTCAGCGTGGCCAGGGCCCCATGCGACTGCGTTATGCGCTGCGCGAAAAAGGCGTGAATGACCGGGATATTCAGCAGGCAATGGAAGGGCAGGAAACGGACTGGTTTGCGCTGGCACTGGAAACTGCCAGACGTAAGTTCGGTGAGTCACCGGATCTGCGTGATCAGAAGCAGAAAGCCCGCCTGTATCGTTTTCTTACATACCGGGGGTTCAGCAGCGATCAGATCGCGTTTGTGATAGACAATATTGGCAATAGTGCACTAAATGACCTGTAAGGTCGTGAGAAGTGCCGGATTCACCCTGTCTAAACTGGCTTTATCGCGACAAAAAATTGACTGTCGTCTCAGTCCATTGACACCCCAGAGCCTGCTACCGATGATCCCAGCATCAATTGACTGAAAGAACATTTAGTAATCCGGCGGAGTTCGGAAGGTTCACTATAAGATGATGTTGGGGAGGGATATGAGCCCAACTGTACAGGTTGATATTGTACTGGTGCAGCATTTATTAAACTTCTGGGACAGCCAGGGCGTGGATATTCATCCGGTTCTGGGACTGCTTGGCGTTTCTGAAATAACGCCGTTGCCGCCCTGGGTCGCTGCGGACAAACTGCATCTGGCACATGAGCATGTTGCCGGTTCAACGGCTGACCCTCTGCTGGCCTGCCGTGCCGGTATGTATCTCGCCCGCCGGGATCTGCCGATGGCTCAGTTGCTGCGCTATGCTGAAAATCTGGCTCAGGGCCTGCCGGCTGCGCTGCGTTTTGCGCATCGCTCCGTTGGTCTGGCAAAAATGCATCTGCAGCCGGGAGAGAACTGTATTCTGCTGAAAGCAGGCACGGCTGAGGGTGATACTCTGACTCCGGACGAATGTCAGCTGACCATGTCGGCGCTGACACTGCTGTGCCGTTATGCGCTCGGTGCGACCTTCACTGAGGGGGATCTGATTCTGCGTCTATCCTGTGCCGAAGGCTATGAAGATGAAATTGCCCGTGAACTGCAGATTCCGGTGAAGTATGCGGAGCACTGTCAGCTTGAGATAAGTGCCTGCGCCTGGCAGCGTCTGAACCCTGGCCATAACACCGTGAAATTTGCCGCCACACTGCATGAGCTTGAGCGTAAAGAGCGGAAACTGAATGACCATCTGGCGCTGTATTCAGAGCTGCAGTGTATTATTGAGCAGTGTCTGCTGCGCCGTCATGTGTCCCAGGAAGATGTGGCCGGCCAGCTGGGTATCAGTGTCCGTAATCTGCAGCGGCGGCTGAAAGCGCTGGGAACCACGTATCAGATTCTGCTCGATGAAAGCCGGCAGAACCTGGCGATGAAGCTTATCCGTGATGAAGCAACACCACTGTATGAAATTGCTTACATGGTCGGCTATGCCGAACCCAGTGCCTTTTACAAAGCCTTCAAGCGCTGGACCGGCTCCACGCCCGGCGATTACCGCCAGGCGCATAAAACCGAAACCAGCGGCGCCTGATGCTGTCAGTGCAGTTTCAGGCGTGGCCGGATCACCTTGTTAATATGGCCGACCAGGCTGAGCAGAATGGTGTGCCAGTAGCCGTGCAGGGCGATCTGGTGCAGGCGGTACAGGGAAACATACACCAGCCGCGCCAGCCGGCCTTCAATCATCATCGACCCGCGGGTCAGGTTCCCCATCAGACTGCCGACGGTGCTGTAGCGGCTGAGTGACACCAGTGAGCCTTTATCACGGTAAACAAATTCCGGCATTGGCTTGTGCTGATGACGCGCGCGCAGCGCTTTCACCAGGTGTGAAGCCTGCTGATGAGCGGCCTGGGCCCGCGGCGGAACCGGCTTTCCGTCCTTACCCAGTACACTGCAGCAATCACCAAGCGCAAAGATATTCTCATCTTCTGTCTGCAGGCTGGCATTGACGACCAGCTGATTGGCACGGTTGGTTTCCAGTCCCAGTGTGGCCATAAAATCCGGTGCCTTGACGCCGGCAGCCCAGACACGTAACTGAGCGGGAACCATACGGCCATCTTTGGTGTTGAAGCCGTCGGCGGTCACTTCGGTGATCATGGTGTCGGTCAGTACGCTGACGCCGAGTTTTTCCAGTTCGCGGGTGGCGGCGAGGGAGATCCGCTCCGGCAGTGCCGGCAGGATTCTGGGGCCGGCTTCAATCAGGCTGACGCGCAGATTTTCCGGGGTCAGCTTTTTCAGACCGTAGCGCACCAGCAGCTCGGCGGTGTTGTACAATTCAGCTGACAGTTCCACCCCGGTGGCACCAGCGCCAACGATGGCGATATCCAGATGCCCGGGTTCATTATCCGGATTGGCATTCGCGCGCAGGAATTCGTTCAGCAGGGTGTGGTGGAAACGTTCCGCCTGTTTGCGCCCGTCAAGGAAGAAGCAGTGTTGAGCGGCTCCTTTGGTGCCGAAATCATTGGTCACACTGCCGATGGCCAGTACCAGGGTGTCGTAGCCAATGCGGCGTTCGGGCACCACGACTTCACCTTCTTCGTCACGGATCGGTGACAGAATGACTTCCTGCCTGTCGCGGTCCAGACCACACATGCGCCCCAGTTTGAAACTGAAACCGTGCATTCTGCCATGGGCGAGGTAATTGAGTTCGTCGATACCGGAATCCAGCGCGCCGGTAGCAACTTCGTGCAGCAGGGGTTTCCACAGGTGGGTCGGGCTGGCATCAATCAGTTCCACGTGGGCTTTCTTTTTGCGGCCCAGCAGACGTCCGAGCCGGGTGGCCAGTTCAAGGCCTCCGGCGCCGCCACCGACGATAAGGATGCGTTCCATCAAGAACTCCGGTTATGAAAAATCTGGCGTAATTATACGGCCAAAGCCGTTATCCGGGGCCGTCTTTGTTCATCAGAGTGTCATTTTCCGCTGCGCTGCAGCAGGTATCAGATCCGGCGGCTGCTGATAGTGACCGGCAGCGGCGGAAATGTGACAGCAGGCGCTCTGTGATTTCCCCGGGTTTGTCGTGGGCAAGCCAGTGAGTGGCATCCGGGTAGAAGGTAAGACTGCCGTTGTGCAGAAAGTTCATACTGGCGCGGGCCATGTCTGCGGTCAGGGCAATGTCGTTTTCACCCCACAGGATCTGTACCGGTATGGACAGACAACCGTCGCCGTCCGGCAGTTGCAGATGACGCAGAAGGGCGCGGTAGTAATTGACCATGGCAGTCAGACTGCCCGGCTGCTGCCAGCATTGCTGCAGGTGGTTAAAGTCTTCGTCATCATAGGCGCCGGGAACCGAGGTGCGGCGCAGGGTGGTGCGCAGCACGGCAAAGTTAAACAGCTTCATCGACCATTCCGGCAGCCAGGGCAGCTGAAAATAAAAAATGTACCAGCTTTTCAGCATCTGCAACGGGCTGCGGCGCAGGGCATTGAGGAAGGCCTGAGGGTGGGGGACATTAACAATCGACAGCGACTGCAACCGTTCTTCATAGCGCAGGGCATACCACCAGGCGACCGCGGCGCCCCAGTCATGGCCGGCGAGGTGAACGCGGGCGCAGCCGGCATAACGGCGGATGGCGTCGACATCCTGCACCAGTTCATCCAGGCGGTAGCGCTCAATACGGTGTGGTTTTGACGACTGACCGTAGCCGCGCATATCCGGTATGAATACGCGGTAACCGGCGGCGGCCAGAGGCTCAGCCTGATGACGCCAGGTATTCCAGCATTCCGGAAAGCCGTGCAGCAGAATTACGCTTTCACCGTCTTCCGGTCCCAGAGTCCGCACCTGCAGACTGATATCGGCCTGACGGATGGTGACAATCTTCATGCTTGCTCCCTGTTATTGTTATATGAGCAGATGGTGGTTACGGCTTTCAGCCGCTCTGCTGTGAAGGCCACAGCCAGAGCCCGAGGGCGTGGCTGGCGCCCGCAATCAGGACGGTTGCGGACATCAGGATCAGTGGATATTTCAGCGCGGCAGGTAAGGTCCGCCAGCGCATATGCCAGTGCAGTCGTGTGGGGTGGCCAAAGGGGCCGATCGCCAGATGGATCATCAGTATCACCATGGTCGGGATCATGGCCGCGATCACCCAGGGGTTAATCATGTCAGTTATCCTGTGTCAGCGAATTCAGCTGGCGGACGCATGCCTGGCGGTTCAGGGCTTCTTCGGCGCTGTAAACGGTCAGCGCGGCGCATTGACGCAGCAGCGACAGCCGGCGCTCATGGTAATCATCCGCCGCCATTTGTCCCAGTGCTTTGGCGTATTCGTAATAAATGACCGGCAGGGCCGGCTGTTGGGCGAGCGCCTGCTCAAAGGCGTCGATGGCGCGCTTGGCGGTTGAGCCGTAAGTCAGGCGGCCGATCAGTGAGCCGACGCGGGCAACGACGCCGGCATGAATTCCGCCCAGCGTCGCCGCATAGAGCGGATTGTGCGGGTACTGACGGCGCAGTTGCTGCAGAGCTTCCTGAGTTGGCGACAGCAGGCCGCTGGCGGTGGCTTCCCTGGTATCCAGCAGTTCCAGAATACGGGCGCGGGCGTAGAGCAGGCCGAAACGGGCAAAGGCGTCATCCGCCGCCAGTGGCAGCAGGGTTTCTGACTGGTTGGCGGCTTCCTGCAGCAGGCGCAGTTTTTCCGCCGGGTCGGTCACCAGCAGGGTGGCATACATGAGACGGGAATAAAGAGCAGGAACCGCGCCCGACGGACCGAGCTGCATCCCCAGTTCCCAGGCACCACGGAAATCGCCCTGATAGTGCAGACGCCAGACATTCTGCAGGGCGGACAGTAAAGGTTCCGGGTTGCCGGCGGCATAAGCGGTCAGTGCCGGATGAGCATGTGGCTCAGCGGCCAGCGTCAGTGTCCTTTGTTCAATCTGTGGGTATTGCCGCAGGCGCTGCTGCAACCAGTGGCGATCGGGGTAGGGCAGTTGTGGTCCTGCCATCAGCCTGGGCCAGGCGTGCTGCAGGCGTTGACCGGAATAATCAAAGACAGGCAGTTCTGCGGGATACGGCAGCCAGTCAGCCTGTGTGGATAATGAGGCTGAAGTCAGCAGCAGAAACAGAAAAATACGCATATCGCCCTCCGTGAGAGAGGGCGATTATAGCGCTCAGGGGGCGCCGGATAGGGTGATATCCGGCCAAAGCGGCAGGCTTACTTGAATGCCTGACCCGGCTTAACACCGACTGCTTTCAGGATCATCGCCAGCGGGCAGAAGCCGGTAAAGGATGCCTGGAACAGGTTGGCGCCAACAAATGCAGTCAGCCACAGCCAGTAAGCACTGTGAACCTGAGACAGAGCCAGAGAAACCAGAATAACGGTTCCGGCAAATGTCATTACGATACGATCGACGTTCATAACACCACCTTTTTCTAAATTAGAATATGCTTATATGGTTATTTTACTTTATCCTGCCGTCAAGTGATTTTTTGTATTGATCAGACGCACAAAGCGTATTGCCGGCGCTAAAAGGCCGGGCGGGGACTCGGCCTGCGGCGTTCAAACCGCTATACTGCGTCTCCTTTAATTATGTATAACCGCTTCCGGATACCCGCAGCCGTATGAAAAGCTCAGACATTCGCAAAGCATTCCTCGATTACTTTGCCTCCCAAGGGCACGAGGTCGTTGCCTCCAGCCCGCTGATTCCGGGTAATGACCCGACCCTGTTGTTCACCAACGCCGGGATGGTGCAGTTTAAAGACTGCTTCCTCGGAAAAGACCAGCGCAGCTATACCCGTGCCACGTCTTCCCAGCGCTGCGTCCGTGCCGGTGGTAAACATAACGACCTGGAAAACGTCGGTTATACCGCCCGTCACCATACCTTCTTTGAAATGCTGGGTAACTTCAGTTTCGGCGATTACTTCAAGGAAGATGCGATCAGATTCGCGTGGGAATTCCTGACCTCTGCGCAATGGCTGAACCTGCCGGTAGAGAAACTGCTGGTGACTGTGTACGCCGAAGATGATGAAGCTTTCGACATCTGGAACAAACAGATCGGTCTGCCGGCTGAAAAAATCATCCGTATCGGTGATAACAAAGGCGCCCGCTATGCGTCTGACAACTTCTGGGCGATGGGTGATACCGGCCCCTGTGGTCCCTGCACCGAAATTTTCTACGATCACGGTGAACACATCTGGGGTGGGCCGCCGGGATCGCCGGAAGAAGACGGCGACCGTTTCATTGAGATCTGGAACAACGTCTTTATGCAGTTCGACCGTCAGCCTGACGGTGAAATGATTCCGCTGCCGAAACCATCGGTGGATACCGGTATGGGGCTGGAGCGTATCTCCGCCATCATGCAGGGCGTGCACAGCAACTATGAAATCGATCTGTTCCAGGCGCTGCTGAAAGCCGCCGGTGAACTGACCGGCTGCAAAGACACGGAAAACAAATCCCTGCGCGTGATTGCTGACCACATCCGCTCAACCAGCTTCCTGATTGTTGATGGTGTGCTGCCATCCAATGAGGGCCGCGGTTATGTGTTGCGCCGTATCATCCGCCGCGCCGTGCGCCACGGCCATATGCTGGGTGCGCCGGTGGGCTTCTTTCACCAACTGGTGCCGGCCCTGTCAGGACAGATGGGTGAGGCTTATCCGGAACTGGTGAGTCTGCAGGATCACGTGATGAAGGTTCTGCGTCTGGAAGAAGAACAGTTCGCCAAGACGCTGGATAAAGGTATGGGCATCCTGAACGATGCCATTGCTGACCTGCAGGGCGATACCATTCCCGGCGAAACCGCGTTCAAACTCTATGACACCTACGGCTTCCCGCTGGATCTCACCGCTGACGTTGCCCGTGAGCGTGACCTGAAAGTGGACGAGGCCGGCTTTGATGCGGCGATGGAAAAGCAGCGTGAGATGGCGCGTGCCTCCAGCCACTTTGAAGGTAACTATGGTAAAGGCCTGGCCATTGATGGCGAGACTCAGTTCCTGGGTTATGAACAGCTGCAGAATAGCGGCTCGGTAAAAGCCCTGTTCAGGGGCGGAGAAGCGGTCGACTCACTGAGTGCCGGTGATGAAGCCGTGCTGGTGCTGGACGAGACCGCCTTTTATGCCGAAAGTGGTGGTCAGGCCGGTGATACCGGTTTCCTCAAGGCCGATGGCGTGGTGTTCCAGGTCAAAGACACCAGCAAAGAAGGCAAAAACCATCTGCACAAAGGTGTGCTGGTGGAAGGCTCCGTTAAGCTGGGCGACCAGCTGACGGCCTGTGTGGACGCGGAAAAGCGCCAGTCCACCGCCATTCATCATTCGGCGACTCACCTGCTGCACGCAGCCCTGCGCAAAGTACTGGGCGAACACGTGGCGCAGAAAGGCTCGCTGGTCACCTATGACAAACTGCGTTTCGACTTCTCTCATCTGGAGGCGGTTAAGCCTGAGGAACTGAGCGAAATTGAAAATATCGTCAACGCCCAGATCCGTGCCAATACGCCGGTAACGACCCGTCTGATGAATATCGACGACGCCAAAGCTTCCGGCGCCATGGCCCTGTTCGGCGAGAAATACGACGACGAAGTCCGGGTGCTGTCCATGGGGGTGGATGACTTCTCCGTGGAACTGTGTGGTGGTACCCACGCCTCACGCACCGGTGATATCGGTGTGCTGAAAGTCAGCTCGGAAAGCGGTATCGCGGCCGGTATCCGCCGGATTGAAGCCGTGGTTGGTCAGGCTGCACTGGACTTTATTGCCCGTGAAGAGAGCACGCTGAACAGCATCGCCCGCAACCTGAAAGGCTCCACTGACAATGTCGGCGACAAAGTTGATCAGCTGGTGGCGCGTAACCGTCAGCTGGAAAAAGAACTGGAAGCGCTGAAAAACAAACTTGCTTCCACTGCCGGTTCTGATCTGGCCGCTCAGGCGCAGGACGTTAACGGCGTGAAAGTGCTGGCGGCCAGGCTGGATGGCGCTGACGTCGCGGCATTACGTAACACCATGGACCAGCTGAAGAACAAGCTGGGGTCTGCGCTGATCATGCTGGCCTCCGATGTTGACGGCAAAGTGACATTGCTGGCAGGCGTGACCAAAGATCTGACCGGTAAAGCCAAAGCCGGCGATGCGGTGAAGGAGTGTGCTCCTTATGTCGATGGCCGCGGTGGCGGCAAGCCGGAAATGGCACAGGCCGGCGGGCAGAAGCCGGAAGGCATCGCCGATGCACTGGCGGCCTTCGGGCGCTGGGCTGAGGCGGTTCTCTGAGCCGCGGCAGGCCGGACAGCAGAAAGCGGGCATCAGCCCGCTTTTTTTTCGCTATCGGGGCGTGAGAGAAACACTATTAGCAGCGCTTGCATCTTTTCTGCACAGATCAATTGTTGTTTAATTAGCGCCCTTTTAAATCAGTCAACCCCTAAGACATACCATGGCGTTATACGTACAGAAATACGGTGGCACATCCGTAGGTTCCATCGAACGCATCGAGGCTGTTGCGGACAAAGTTAAGTCATTCCACGATGCCGGCCATCAGATGGTGGTTGCCGTATCGGCGATGAGCGGAGAAACCAACCGCCTGATCGGTCTGGCAAAAGGCATTTCAGAGACGCCTGACCCGCGTGAAATGGACGTGCTGGTATCCACGGGTGAGCAGGTCACGATTGCTCTGCTGTCCATGGCGCTGCAGAAGCGCGGCATTAATGCCCGTTCTTTCACCGGCTGGCAGGCAGGGATTAAGACCGACCACTCCTATATGAAGGCGCGTATCGAAGATATCGATACCACGGACATGCGCAAGCAGCTGGATAAGGGCGGCGTAGTGATTGTTGCCGGCTTCCAGGGGGTTGATGAAGAACACAACATTACCACGCTGGGCCGCGGCGGTTCTGACACCACGGGTGTGGCACTGGCGGCGGCCCTGCAGGCGGACGAATGTCAGATTTACACCGACGTGGATGGTGTTTACACCACCGACCCGCGTGTGGTGCCGGCTGCGCGCCGGATGGAGAAAGTGACGTTTGAAGAGATGCTGGAAATGGCCAGCCTCGGCTCCAAGGTCCTGCAGATCCGTTCCGTGGAATTTGCCGGCAAATACAAAGTACCGCTGCGCGTGCTTTCCTCATTCAAGGAAGGCAATGGCACCCTGATCACGATGGAGGAGAACAGCTCCGTGGAAAATCCCGTTATCTCTGGTATCGCATTTAACCGCGATGAAGCAAAAGTCACTGTCAAAGGTGTACCGGATGTTCCGGGCGTGGCCTCCCGTATTCTGGTGCCGGTCAGCGACGCCAATATCGAAGTGGATATGATCGTACAGAACGTCTCTGCTGACGGCACCACAGACTTCACCTTCACGGTGAACCGCAGCGACTATCAGAAAGCCCTGACTATCCTGAAAAATGTTGCGGCAGAACTGAAAGCCCGTGAAGTCACCGGAACCGATGACATCTGCAAAGTGTCTATGGTTGGCGTAGGGATGCGTTCTCACGCCGGCGTGGCCAGTAAGATGTTCAAGGTTCTGGCCGATGAAAATATCAATATTCTGGCGATCACCACCTCGGAGATCAAAATCTCTGTGGTGATTGCAGAAAAGTATCTGGAACTGGCGGTGCGTGCTCTGCACACAGCCTTCGGTCTGGATGCTGAGGCGACCGAAGAGCAGTAATTTCAGACCGCCTGCCGGGTATCCCTCTGGTGGATACCCACACCGGGCCTGTTGATTTTATGTTAACAGACCCAATTTACTAAATATTCTCAGTATCTGCGTTCACATCCGATCATCTTGGTCAATACTGATAGCGGGACCTGAGGATACCGGCGTAAGCCAACACAGCACCCTAGTATTGAACAGGAATTTCAGGAGAACTCCTATGCTTATTCTGACCCGTCGCGTAGGCGAAACACTGATGGTCGGTGACGAAGTCACAGTGACTGTCTTAGGCGTCAAAGGAAACCAGGTACGGATCGGGGTGAATGCTCCGAAAGAAGTCGCCGTACACCGTGAAGAAATCTATCAGCGCATTCAGCGTGAAAAAGATGGCGGAGAGCCGAACGGTAACTACTGATCGCCGTGGGCCTGCCGGCCGCCGGCTGACGGGCCCTCAGGTAAAGTATTAATTTCGTTAAAATTTTTCCTTTGAATTTTTAGCGAACGTGGTATCATGCGCGCCGTGAACTGGAGAGATGGCCGAGTGGCTGAAGGCGCACCCCTGCTAAGGGTGTATAGGTTTACCCCTATCGAGGGTTCGAATCCCTCTCTCTCCGCCACGTTTTTCTGCTTCATGCAGATGTGTGTTACAGGCAGTTGACAGTTAAAACGGACTACCTATAATACGCGCCCCACGACGATGCGCGCTCGTAGCTCAGCTGGATAGAGTACCTGGCTACGAACCAGGCGGTCGGAGGTTCGAATCCTCCCGAGCGCGCCATTCTTTCCCAAAAGATTGAATGTCCCTTCGTTTTTCCATGGGGTAGTTGTTAGTTTCTGATGCGCGCTCGTAGCTCAGCTGGATAGAGTACCTGGCTACGAACCAGGCGGTCGGAGGTTCGAATCCTCCCGAGCGCGCCATTTCTCCGCTTCAACCGAAGCAATCGATTTTCAAATTTAAATAGTCAGTTCTCCGAAGCAGATATCTGCGCGCCGGAGATTTGAACCTCCCCAGGTTCGACAAATTGCCGGGAGCAATTTGGTCCACCGAAGGTGCCCGCAGGGGCGAAGGCAGGACGCGGGATAGACACCAGCAGCGAGGCTGCGAACGGAGAGCGCGTAGGCCGAAGGCCAGGTCGCTTGCGACCGTTAGCACATCCTCCCTCCATTTCTCCGCTTCAACCGAAGCAATCGATTTTCAAATTTAAATAGTCAGTTCTCCGAAGCAGATATCTGCGCGACGGAGATTTGAACCTCCTCAGGCTCGACAAATTGCCGGGAGCAATTTGGTCCACCGAAGGTGCCCGCAGGGGTGAAGGCAGGACGCCGGAGAGGCACCAGCAGCGAGCCTGCGGGCGTCAGTACATCCGCCGTTGGTTCTTGGTTCTTCTGGTTGAGCGACGCAAGCTGTTTTACCGTGATCGGTTGAAGACCGCTGTGCTGCCAGTCTCACACGCCGTCTTCATCCGGCCGTAAGGTTCTGATCAGCTGTTCCAGTTCTGCAAAGCGCTGCGGGCTGAAGCAGGGAATCCCGTGCTGTTCCAGCAGGGCTGCCGTTACGCCCATACCGGCAGTCAGGGTGCCGGAAAAATCGCCATTATAAATGCCATCGCTGCCACATGAGGGCGAGCGTGCGGCCAGCAGGGCCGCCACGGCATGATGGGTGCGGGCGGTGGCCAGGGTTTTCTCTGCCCCGGCGATAAAGGCGGCACTGACATCGTCACCTTTCAGGTCTTTCACTGTGGCGTTGCCGGCCAGTACATCGGCACCGCTGCCGGCAATAATTTCAGCGGCCGGGCGGGGAGTGGGCAGGCCGGCGGCAACTTCCGGGCACACAGGAATCAGCAGTCCCAGCTGTTGCCAGTGTCTGAGAGTATTGCTGATGGCCGCTGCCCGGGCGGCGTTATCGCGCCCATCATAGCGGACCGGCTGGCCCAGTAAGCAGGCACTGATAAGTATTTTCACAATGGTCTTTTCATGCTGAACTGAATCGTATGACAGACGCTTCCGGCGTCACAGTGAGGTTCTGATGTCCAAGTATCTGGCTTTTCTGGCCGGCCTGCCAGTATTGCTTCTGTCGCTGACGGTTACGGCCGTTGCTGCTGTAGAAAAACAGCTGCCGGTTCTGGCCATCGAATATCCCCCTTATCTGATGGCCGTAGCCGACGACCATGGTTCCTCATTTTCTTTGCTGGAAAAGCGGCTGGCGGGGTCAGGCTGGCAGGTGGAAGCGGTGTTTCTGCCGGCGGCCCGGGCGGTGGTGCAGATGGCTGCTGCAGACCGTCACTGGCTGCTCAGTTTTATGCCCCCGGCGGCGGGTGAAGCGGATGTACAGCGCATTGTACTCAGCGATGATGGACTGAAGTCCGGACTGTTCCGCCGGCGCCAGCCGGCAGCGTTCCGCTGGCAGACCCTGCAGGATCTGGCAGGGCATTCGGTGGTGAGTATCAGGACCAACCGCGGATCGGAGCTGGCGGCAGCCATGGAGCAGGCGGGACTGCGCCTGATGGTGGTCAATAATATTGAGCAGGGCATCAGTCTGTTGCTGTCCGGGCGGGTGGATTATCTGCAGGCACTGGAAGCAACCGGCTATTATTACGCCCGCCAGCTGGACATTGATGAACAGCAGCTGCAGTTTTCTGAAACGCTGCTCAGCCGTTATCCGGTGGCGGTGTACGTTAACACCCGGGATGCCCGGGCGGCAGAGCTGATAAAGGATCTGCAGCGCCCGCCGAACGGCCGCTGAGTCCGGAGGCGCTATATTTTCTGCGCCAGAAAGTGCACGTAACGGCCGAACTGGCGGTAAGGCTCCTGTAAGCCAAAGGCCAGATCAGCCTGATTCACTTTATCCTGACCGATACGGTCACGGATTTTCTGATGCATATGATCGTGTACACAACGGATACCCCGCCAGCGTTTCACCGCCAGCCCCAGCCGCAGCAGATGTGTTTCGACTGCGGCCGGGTCGAGTGGATGCTGTGGCGCATTACCCTCCTCTCGCAGACGCGGGTTGGCGGAGGCCGGAGCATGTGTACGGCCGTTCATCAGTTGCCGCCACTGATGGCCATGCAGGTTGTAAAACATCAGGGACAGCCAGCCGCCGGGTCTGACTTTGTCTGTCAGCAAGGGCAGGGCGGCGAACGGATCTTCCAGCCATTCCAGCACGGCATGATTGAGGACGATGTCGTACTGGCCCGGGAAAAAATCGTCCACCTGTTGCAGGCTGCATTGTGCCGAGGTTAACGGCAGACTGGCGGCCGCGAACTGATCTTTTGCCAGCAGCAGCATTTCAGCTGAAATATCACACAGGCTGACAGCAGCACCCTGCTGCGCCAGCTCCAGACTGAACTGTCCCTGACCACCACCAATATCCAGAACGCGGGTATTTTTCAGTGCAATGGCGAGGTCGGTAAAATCTGTGCGTAATGCCAGCAGCCGTAACTGCCCTCTGGGCGTTGCATAAATGGTACGGGAAAAACGCGCTGCCAGATCATCAAAGTTCCGGTCAGGCTGTTTGGGGTTGTCGGCAGGCGGCTGGAATTTACTCATGCGGAAGTCCGGAAAAAGCAGAGCGGCTATTTTACCGTGTCTGTCAGCCGGCGTCCGGCAGAAATAAAAAAGCCGGCTCCTGACATGGCAAGGGGAGCCGGCAAGCGGGCAGTCGTTGTCAGTTGGCAACAATCAGGCGGTCCATGCGTTCCAGATCATTCAGGACGCGCCAGTCGCCACCGCCTTCGGTGACTCTGTGCTGCCAGTTGTCGAGCCGGTTGAGGTAGTCGCGCGGGTCGATGTTATCACTGCGTAACTTAGTGACATTGAGAGCAACGACGTGAATGTTATCCAGGCTAATTGGAAAGTCTCGGGTGTAATCATCGGGCAGATCCTCTTCCAGATCAGAAAAAATAAAAACGTATTTGTCACCGGCTCCGGTTTCGTTCAGGTATTGAGTCGCCTGCAGCACGCCACCGGTAATATCGGTATTGGCACTGCCGCGTTTCAGCTTGCCGGCAAAGAGATCAATCGCCTGTTTGAACTGACGCTTCTGATCATTGGCCGTGCTGGGACGCATATCGAAGGTGGTTTTGGCGACGATATCTTTTTCACTGAAACTGCCACTGTCGATACGGGCCACGGCAATGGAGTCACCGCTGTTCAGGTTGGCCAGCAGGTAATTGATGATGGCCTGTGCTTTGTTCAGCTCCTGGGTGTAAGTACCCGAGGTATCAATCAGCAGATACACGGCTTTGGTTTTTGGTGTCTGCCCGCCGCAACCGCTGAGCGCGAGGCTCAGTGGCACGAGGGCGGCGGTCAGAAATCTTGTTAATGTGTTCATCTTCATTCTCCTGTGCGGCAGAAGGGGGCCGTTTACACGGCCACCGCTTCTGCATCGGAATCGGTTTCTTTTACCCGGCGACGGGGCTTACGGCCTTTGGCACGGGCGGCTGTTTCTTCCTCGTCAGCTTCCACATCCGGAATCACCGCAGCGATCTCGTCGGTGCTGCCGCCGGCCGGGCTGCGGCGGGTGATCAGGCGCTCTATGCTCAGCGGCAGCATGATCAGCAGGTCGTAGGCGTGGGTCAGCAGCGTGGCGCTGTGTCCCAGCAGGTTGCCGAGGCTGCGGCTGGCGATGGCCAGCACGCGGATCACTGCGACCAGCAGCAGGCCCAGTACCGTGCGCAGGGAGTGAATGAACGACTCCAGCGGGATGGCGATAAAGGCCAGTGCAAACGGCAGGATGAAGCCCATCACCATCTGGCCGATGGACGGAATCCAGCGGAATTCTGCATGGCTGGCGGCCACTCCGGAGACCTCGGCAGCGGCGCTCATGCCGGTCAGCGACTGAGTCAGGGCTTCACGGTCCAGGGCCAGCAGGTCTCGCATATAGGCCAGCGACGCTTCGATGCCTGCCAGTACACACAGAATGGTCAGACTGATGATCATCATGCGGCGGCGCATTCTGTCATCCATGCTGCTGATCACCGGGAACAACCGGGTAATGCGCAGCGATTCAAGCAGGAACAGGCCCATCGCAATTTCGATCAGGATGATCACCATGGCAGCGATATCCGACGTCTTCATGGCACCGATATAGCTGGTGCCGCCAACCATTTCTGACATCGGCAGGGCGATCAGCTGGAAGTTGATCAGGCCGCCGAGCAGGGCGATGGTCAGTACCAGTCCGGCAATAAAGAACTGGGTCAGCGAGCTGGAGGTCAGGCTGCGCACCGCAGCATCTTCACCGCGGCGTATTTCCTCAAACTGCGTCAGTTGCTTGTCGAGCTGGTGGGTGCGGCTGTCCAGACCATCGACGGTGCGGGCAACCTCATCCATTTTACTGTTCAGCGTGCGCCATTCGGGCTGCATTCTGCTCAGCAGTTTGTGCCGTTCGGCTGAACTGTTCTGCCAGGCCTTCAGGGTTTCTTTATGCGTGTCTTCGACCGCACCCTTAATGTTGTTCAGTACCTTGGCCACCGCCGGGTCACCGTGGCTGGGCAGTGCGGCAATGGTGTTTACCACGTCACTCCAGGCCGGCGGCAGCGGTGGGTTTTCACCGGATT
Organism: Pseudomonadota bacterium; assembly: GCA_030145845.1. GTDB lineage: Bacteria > Pseudomonadota > Gammaproteobacteria > Pseudomonadales > Oceanobacteraceae > Venatoribacter. The sequence continues at coordinate 66,387 of JAIXHJ010000009.1, read as the reverse complement.
CGCGGTAGGTGGTTTCTATGCTGTCGATGGCGGCAGCAATATCGCGGTGCAGTGCCGGGTAGCCGGACAGGTCACGGGCAACCATGGTCTGAATACGGCTGAACTCGCGTTCGATGCGGCGTTCGGCATCGGCACGCGCTGCCGCCAGCAGGACTTCGCGGTTACGGCGGGTCAGGTGGCGCTCCAGCTGCACCAGCGAGCGGCTGGTCAGACGCAGTACGTTGCGCAGACCGCCACCGGCCGACAGCAGGATGCGGTGGGCCGGGCGGCGCCCGGAGTAGAGCAGGGTCATTGCCAGCAGCAGCCAGACCGTTGCCGAGACGGCTGTATTGGCGGACCAGAGTGTCAGTAAAGAATCCATCGTCTTGTCCTCTTGGGTTAGCGGGGTGGCCTGTTCTGCAGCAGGGCAGCGGGCCGATGAGTACAGATTCACAGGCCGCGGTGAAAAATCGGTGAGAAGAATGTGATTTCTGTCGCGCGCAGTGGCGGCGGCGGTCTGCGCCGGCTGCTGCAGGTGTTATGCTCAGTTCAGGTTGGATGACGTTACGGGAAGCACCATGATCAAAATCTTCTGGGTAGAAGATCAGAGTCACTGGATTGAAAAATTCCGCCCGCTGCTGGAGCGTACAGATTTTGCGCCGGGCGCCGACGGGGAATTGGCGGCCGGAGAGAATAACCGCCTGGAAGTGTTCAAATTCAGCGAACCGGCCATTGCCCGCATTAACCAGACCGATGCTGGCGATGCCCCGCATATCGCCATTCTCGATGCCAGCCTGAACGGTAACGATGATGGTGGCTTCAGTGTTTCCCGTGCGCTGCTGAAAAAGTGGCCGGCGCTGCCGGTGGTGTTTCTGTCGGAACATTCCGGAACGGGGATCGAACAGCGCGCGTTTGAAGGGGGAATGACGCAGGATTTTATTGCCAAGCATCAGCGCAATATTGATGGTGTTCTGCTGTGGCGTATGAAAGCTCTGTTACGGCAGAGCCTGCAGCCGGTGGCGAATAAAAAAGCGCAGCTGGTCAGTGGTGAGCTGCGTATTGATCTGGTCAGCTGGGAAGTGTGGTGGCGCGGCAATAAGCTGATGAATCCCGCCAATCCGGCGCGTCCCCTGGCCCCGACGCCGCGCAAAATTCTGCGTTTTCTGGTGGAAGCATCACCGCGTCCGGTAACCACCCTGCAGATGGCGGAATGGCTGGACGCCGATCTGGAAAAATTTTCCTATGCCAATTACCGTCAGCATATCAAAACCCTGCGTAAATCCCTCGCCATTGCCCACGGTAATGAAGAGGAATTTATGGACCTGTGCCGGCAGGGGAAAGCCGTGGCCACCTTCGGTGCAGAAGGGGCGTATTTATGGAAAGTGCCGGAATAACGGCGGGCGGGGATGATGAAAAAAAACAGCCGCGACGATAAATTTGTTTTCCGCATTGCCTATCCGTGGCGCTCCCTGCTGGCAGCGCTGCTGTTGCTTTTTTATGGTGTGCTGCTGTTATCCCCGGCGCTGGCAGAGCTGCTGCTGATTCCGCCGCCACTGCTGCGAGCGGATTATTTTATCCCCGCCGGGCTGGTGTTTCTGATTCTCGCCTGGCTCGACAGCCGGCGTTTTTTCCGTCAGCAGCGCAAAGTCCGCGCCAGTATGCAGCAACTGTGGGACAGCAAGCGGCAGCTGCAGCTGAGGGCCCAGACTTCGGCCAGCCATGCCGGTAAACTCAAATCTTTTATCAGCGATAAACTGCTGGAATATATTGAGTACGACGAAAAATACCTGCACTTCAAAAGCATTGCCTCGGAAGTACGTCATAACGGGGTGATTTCTTTCGATAAGGTGCAGTCGGCCTTAACCTATGCCCGCGATCACAGCCTGCCGGGTGACGACGGCAGTACCGCGATGCAGTATCAGGAAGCGCTGGCCGGTATGCGTTATCTGTGGGATCTGCTGGATCTGTCGACCACGGATAATATGGCGCTGCATATCGGCGCCCACGTCAGCCGCTGTGAAGAGCTGTTGTTCCAGGCGGAATTACAGGGCAGCTCCCTCAGTGAGCTGCCGCTGCCGCCGGTTTTCAGCCCACGCCAGGCGCTGCTGGATACGCTGATGCTGCATCTGGGGCTGACGCTGTGTGATGAACACGGGCGTGAAAATCCGCCGTTGCTGTTCGATGAACAGGCACTGGAACAACCTCTGGTGTTAACTGATCGCGACGGTATTTTCCGCATTGAAATCAATGCCTGCGATGATCTGCCGGGGAACGCCAATCATCTGATTCTGTTACTGGAAAACCTGTTCCGTAATGCCCAGTTTTTTGCCACGAAACGGCGCTATAAAAGTGCCTTTCCACCGCTTGCCGTGCGCCTGTGGGAAGCCGGCCAGCATCTGTGTCTGACGGTGTATAACCGTGGCCCGCATATCAGTGATGAGGCGCGAGAGCAGCTATTTAATCTGGGTTTTTCCACCCGCCGGGTGCGCGAACATCATGGTAAGGGGCTGGGACTGTATTTCGTGCAGCAGATTACCCGCGGTTTTGACGGTGATATCACCTTCGACAACGTCAGCAACGCTGCGCAGCAGTATCATCTGCGGCTGGAAACCGAAGCCGCGGATGTCACCAACATCAATCTGGAAATCCTGCTGACGGATGGTGCGCCACTGGTACGCAGCGCGGGCAGTGACGACGTCGCGCAGAAGCAGTGGCAGCATACGCTGAGTGGGCGTCTGGCCAGTGTTGAAATCAGCCGCGTGGGCAGCCCGGATGTGAAGCGCCTGGCGCTGACGCGGGACCGCCAGAACTGGTCCGATCCACAGCAGCCGGATCACCCGGCGTGGCAGATGAAGTTTTCCGGCCGGCGCCAGGAGCAGTTCAGTTTTATCCCGCAGGATATCGCCGGTGTGCAGTTCCGTGTGCGTCTGCCGACGATCAGTGGCAGGCTTGATGGTGTGCCGCTGATGGCAGAAGAGCCGGATGTGGATGAACTGGAAGCCAGTTTCCGCAGCCCGGATGACTTCTGATGCCGGGAAACGGACAAAGCTATCCATTGCGGCAGGTGCTGATTATTCCGCTAGACTGTAAGCTGCGGTGCAGCAGGCTGCAGTAAACCGCCGCTGGCTGATCTGCAGCCCCCTGAGTGATCACTTATCAGAAACGAGTAATGAGCAACACGTCCTCGACATCACGACAGCGCCAACACGATATCCCCCTGTGCCCGGTGGGGGAGACTCAGTGCGTGATCATCGACGAAGTGGTCAGCCTGCGCGAGCAGGTGGTCACCGACCCTCTGACCGGGCTGTATAACCTGCGTTATTTTCACGCAGCGCTGGAGCAGGAGCTGGAGCGTACGGAACGCACGCGGGTGGCCACCGCCCTGATGATGGTGGATCTCGACCATTTCAAAAGCATCAACGACAGCTGGGGCCATGAAAGCGGTAATGATGTGCTGCGCCAGACGGCGCGGATTATCCGTGACAGCACCCGTAAACTGGATGTGCAGTGCCGTTACGGTGGCGAAGAATTTGTGATTATCCTGCCATCCACAGAGCGCCGTCTGGCCCTCGTGGTGGCAGAACGTCTGCGGCAGAATATCGCTGCCGGCTGTTATCAGGCCGATGGCCAGCCCATCGTCGTCACCGCCAGTATCGGCGTTGCCTTTCACAGTATCGAAACCCCCTGCGATGCTGCCGGTCTGGTGGCCGCCGCCGATAAGTATCTGTACCAGGCCAAGAAAGAGGGGCGTAATCAGGTCTGTTATGCGCCGCTGGAAGAAGAAGCCGGCATGGTCAGCGTGGAAGAAAAAAGTCTGCTGGGCAGCATGTTCAGCGACGGCGTGGATGATGAAGATGATTTCAGCAACGCGGATGACAGCTGGCCCGAAGGCTGAATGCCCCCGGTGGTATTATTTTTTCTGCTTCGCCAGCCAGCGGTCGAGGGCATTGGCAAACTGGGCTTTGTCACGTTCGGAAAAGGCCGCCGGTCCACCACTCTGTACGCCGCTGGAGCGCAGCGTTTCCATAAAATCCCGCATCTGTAACTTCTGTCGGATGGTCTGCTGACTGTAAGGCTCACCGCGGTTGTTGATGGCGGCGGCATTCTTTTCCAGTACTTCCGCAGCCAGCGGGATATCCTGCGTAATCACCATATCGCCGGCACTGCAGCGCTGGGCAATCAGGTTATCCGCGACATCGAATCCGCTTTCCACCTGCAGATTGCGGATATAAGGCGATGGCGTCACCGGTACCTTATGGTTGGCGACAAAAATGGTTTCAGTGGCGGTGCGGATGGCAGCTTTGCAGATCACCTCACGCACCGCCTTCGGGGTAGCGTCAGCATCAACCCAGATAACAGGCATAACGGTCCTTTTTGTTGCGACAGGCCAGAGCGGCGGGACATGGCAGCCATAATAGCCTGTCGCGGGCAGATTGGCATTTATTCACCCCGCCTGCGCCGGGTGGCTTTGCCATAGTGACCTCAGCACTGATGGAGGTATGACTATGACAATAACCACTGCCCGCGATACCGGGACTTCCCGCACCCCGGATGATGTCGGTATCCGTCCGCGGAAAATCCGCTTTCCTTTCAGCAGCATGAAAGAGCGTTTCTTCTACCAGGATAATGCCCTGCTGTCGGCATTTTTTGCCGCGCTGTCGTCGACTTTTCCGCCGGGGGAAGCGGAATTTATTGCTTCGGTGCGTAATTACCGCGGACAGATTGATGATCCGCGCCTGCAGGAGCAGATCCGCGGTTTTATCGGTCAGGAAGGGCACCACAGTCATCAGCATAAAAAAGCCAATGAAATACTGCGCGGACTGGGGCTGGATGCGGTGCGTCTGGAAAAACACCTGCAGCGCGATATTGACCGCTTTCTGCGGCGCAAGCGGGCAACGCCGAAATTCCGTCTGGCGATGACGGTTGGCATGGAACATTTAACCGCCATTATGGCGGAATTTGTGCTCAAAAATCCGCAGGTACTGGCACCGCTGGATGAGCCGGTCAGAGACCTGCTGTACTGGCACGCGGTGGAAGAAATTGAACACAAAGCGGTGGCGTTTGATGTGTATATGCAGACGGAAGGTGACCGCCGCTATCTGCGCCGCATACTGCGTCTGGTGACGGTGCTGTTCAGCGTGCGCATTGCCTGTTATATGGCTGCTCTGCTGTGGTGGGCTAAGCGTCGGCCACGCTGGGCGGATATCCGCGGGCTGTGGCGTTTTATGTTTGGCGCTGAAGGTATGATCAGCAGCATCCGTCAGCCGTACCGCGATTATTTCAGCCACAATTTTCACCCCTGGGATCACGACAACCGTGACCTGATTGAAAAGTGGCAGAATGAACTGCGCAAAGACAGTGAAACTGCGGCCTGAATGAACGGCCAGCGGTTTGCTCATCCGTGGCTGAGTCCGCATACTGGCGGCTGTTTATTCAGGCAGCAGGCAAGGTATGAAAACAGCAGTCCATATTGATTTTATTTCCGATGTGATGTGCCCGTGGTGCGCGGTTGCCTTTGCCTCGCTGAACAAAGCGCTGCTGGCGATGGATGAACAGGTTTCTGCCTATGTCCGCCTGCAGCCATTTGAACTGAACCCGGATATGCCGGCAGCCGGTCAGGATCTGCGTGAGCATCTGCGCGAAAAATACGGCAGTTCGGATGAGGATTCCGCCAATGCCCGTCAGCGTATCGTACAGATGGGCAAACAACTGGGGTTTGAATTTAATTTCCGTGATGATCAGCGCATGCTGAATACGTTTAACGCGCATCAGTTACTGCAGTGGGCGGAAAACGAAGGCCGGCAGCCACAACTGGAAGCGGCCTTGTTTGAAGGCTATTTCCGCGATGGCCGGGATGTCAGTCAGCCCGGTGTACTGGCTGATATTGCCGCGTCTGCCGGGCTGGATGCTGAGCAGGCCGCGGCGGTGCTGGCGGATCAGCGTTATGCTCAGACGGTCAGGGCAATGGAACAGCAATGGCAGGAGATGGGCGTTCATTCTGTGCCGGCGGTGATTCTGCAGGAAAAGTATCTGATTTCTGGGGCGCAGACGCCGGAGGCCTATATTCAGGCGCTGAGTGAGCTGCTGTTGATGCAGAAAGAAGAATAAGTCACGCCGTTCTGCTGCGTTTGCGGCTGACCAGCCACAGCGCCACGATCATCAGCGCCGCGCCCAGAGTCAGTCTGAGCAGGTCGGTATCGCGGTTCCAGATCAGCAGGTTGACCAGCAGACCGGCCGGAATCAGGGCGTTATTCATAATCGCCAGCTGGCCGCTGCTGACCCGGGTGGCGCCGTTGTTCCAGAGAAAATACCCCAGTCCGGATGCCACCACCCCCAGCCACAACAGAATACCCCATTGCAGCGGCGTCGCCGGGTACTGATCGGAGCCGAGCAGCAGCCAGGCCGGCAGTGCCAGCGCCAGTGCGCCGAGACAGAACCAGCCGAATACCTGATGCTGAATAATGGGTTTCGATGATGGCCAGGTTTCCAGCAGACGTTTGTACAGCACCTGCCCACCGGCAAAACAGATATTGGCCCCCTGAACCACGGCAAAGCCAAGCCAGAAATCACTGCTCAGACTGTCGTAGCGGATAATGGCCGCGCCGGCAATGGCGAGCAGGGCGCTGAGCAGATAACTGGGGTTAAAGCGCTGCGCCAGCAGGTCGTAAATCAGGGTCACATATAAGGGGGTGAAGATGGTAAAAATCAGCACTTCCGGCACCGACAGCAGCAGAAAGGACTGGTAGTAAAACAGGTACATCAGCCCCAGCTGCAGGGCACCGATGCCCATCAGCCGCAGTGCCAGCGCCGGGGTGACCGGATGGCGGATGAGCAGTGGCAGAAAGACCAGTGAGGCAAGCACAATGCGGGTAAATACGGCAAAATAGCTGTCCACCTGACCGGCCAGATAGACACCGATCAGGCTGAATGAAAACGCCCACAGCAGGGTGACAGCCCAGAGAATTGGCATAAGCAATGGTCACAGCGACAGAATCAGGCGGCAGCATGCAGCAAACACGGCAGCGAATCCAGCAACTGTGGCAGCGGCTGCAGACAACTGCTGCTTTTTCGTACACCGCCACGCCGGGACCCGGGTCGCGCACCGGCTGGCAGGGTTGGGGCCAGGGCCAGGTGACGGTGGAGCGGGTATCGGCCACGGAACTGCATTTTATCGAACAGGGCAGTTTTACCCTGCACAACGGGCCGGCGGTGGAGATGCACAACCGTTTTATCTGGCAGCAGAGTCGCGGTGGGGTGACGCTGTCACATGGGCGGCGGGGAGAACCGGTGTTTCTGTTTGAACTCATCCCTGCGGGGGATGCTTTATGGCGCAGCGCTCAGGATCACGTCTGCATTGATGATCTTTACTCGGGTAATCTGACCGAAAATGCCAATGGCTTTGAGCTGATATGGCATATTCACGGACCGAAGAAAAACGAACAGCTCGTCTACCGCTATTCTCCTGACATTTCGTAACACAGCAGGGGCTTGAGATAATCGCCGGCCCCTCTTACTGTGTCGTCAGCTTGTCGATAAAAAAAATAAAACAGGAGCGTACTATGTCAGGACAGCCGATGTTCGGTCAGATGATGGACCGGCCATTACTTATCTCCGGTCTGCTGGAACATGCAGAAACCACTCATCCCGGTACCGAAATTGTCAGCCGCCGCTGCGAAGGCGATATTCACCGTTACACCATGAAAGAGGCGGCCGGCCGCGCGCGGCGTATTGCCAATCTGCTGCACCGCTTCGGCATCGAGCAGGGCGAGCGTATCGCCACGCTGGCATGGAACGGTTACCGTCATTATGAACTCTATTTTGGTGTATCCGGCTATGGTGCCGTACTGCACACCATTAACCCGCGTCTGTTCGCGGACCAGCTGGTGTACATCATCAATCACGCCAAAGACCGCTGGATCTTTGTGGATCTGACGTTTGTGCCGCTGCTGGAAAGCATCCGTGAGCAGATTCCGCAGGTGGAAGGTTTTGTCGTCCTCTGTGATGAGGCGCATATGCCGGACACGTCGCTGCCCAATGTCCACTGCTATGAAACCCTGCTGGCACAGGAGCCGGACGAGTTTGTGTGGCCGGAGTTTGATGAGCGCTGCGCGGCCAGCATGTGTTACACCTCAGGTACCACCGGCAATCCGAAAGGGGTGCTCTACAGCCACCGTTCAACCGTGATTCATGCCATGTCATCCATTGGCCAGGAGATGCTGGGACTGGCGTCCACCTCCTGCTTCCTGCCGGTGGTGCCGATGTTTCACGTCAACGCCTGGGGCACGCCGTATTCGGCGGCCATCACCGGGGCCAAACAGGTTTTCCCCGGACCGGGGATGGACGGTGCATCACTGTGGGAACTGATTGAAGCGGAAAAACCCGACCTGCTGCTCGGCGTCCCGACCGTGTGGCTGATGCTGCTGAATCATATGGACAGCATCGGTAAAAAACTGGAATCGGTGCAGAACGTGATTGTCGGCGGCTCAGCCGCACCACTGTCGATGATCCGCGACTTCCAGGAAAAGCACGATGCTTTCCTGATTCACGCCTGGGGCATGACGGAAATGAGCCCGATCGGCACCGTCAATGCGCACAATATTCATATGGAAAGCCTGCCACTGGAAGAGCGTTACCAGCTGCAGGCCAAGCAGGGCCGGCCGGTGTATGGCATCGAAATGAAGATTGTCGATGATGACGGCCATGATCTGCCACGCGATGGTGAGGCGCGCGGCCGCCTGCTGGTGCGTGGTCCGTGGATCGTCAGTGGTTACTACCGCAACGAAGACCGCAGCAGCTTCATTGATGGCTGGTTCGATACCGGCGACGTGGCGACCATCGATGCCAATAACTACCTGCATATCGTTGACCGTTCCAAGGACGTGATCAAATCCGGTGGTGAATGGATCAGCTCCATTGATCTGGAAAACGCCGCTGTCGGGCATCCGCAGCTGACGGAATGCTGTGTGATCGCCGCCCGCCATGAAAAATGGGCAGAGCGGCCGTTGCTGCTGTGCGTGCGCAGGGAAGGCAGCCAGCTGACAGAACAGGACGTGCTGGATTACCTGTCAGACAAAGTCGCTAAATGGTGGCTGCCTGATGCCGTGGTGTTCGTCGACTCGCTGCCACACACCGCCACCGGCAAACTGCTGAAGGTTAATCTGCGTACAGAGTACGAAAATTACCTGCTGGAGCAGGCCTGAGCCCCGGCCCGGATCGTCCGTATCCGGGCCAGCCCTGACCGGCCTGCCTCACTGGCAGGCCGTGTTCAGGTATCCTGTAACAGAATTTTTCATCCGTTTTACCTAATGGTACGTCCAATCCGGCCCTGATTTGCCTATACTTCGCCTGTCAGAGACCTGCTGACGAAGGCAGGTATCACTTTATTCCCACCTTGGTGATCGTTTGCTGAGTATTCTGATCTGCGGCCCGACCGGTAAAGACAGTACTGCCCCTGATGGCGGAGCCTGTCACTCATGAGCTGGTTACCATTCCGGACAGCTCACTGTCTGCCGCTGTTGCTGCTGTTACTGGCGCTGAATGTAAAGGCCCTGCCTGTGCTGCCGCTGAATGAAACAGCGGCACCCATTATTCCCATGAGCGATTACGCCGGTTACCAGTTTGATCCGTCCGGATTGCTGACACTGGAGGACATCCGCGCCCGCGATGATCAGTTCCGTCATGCCGGAACTGGCCATGAGCTGAATTTCGGCCGCATCGAAGGGGCTGTCTGGCTGCGTATTGATATCGATTCCTCCTTCCGGAGAGCACAGGAGTTGCTGCTCGAATTTCAGTACGCCTATCTGGATGAGGTCCGTGTCTATATTGTCCGTCAGCACCGTACTGAAACCATGCGTGCAGGCCGCAAGGTGCCGGTGAATGAGTGGCCACTGGCGCACAGAAAGCCGGTGTTTCCACTGATGCTCGACCCGGGTGAGCAGCTTACGGTTTATATCCGTGGTGACAGTCATGTGGCCATGGCTCTGAATGCCTCGCTGCTGACACAGCAGGCCTATTCACAGGAAAACAGCCGCTCCCTGATTCTGCTGGCGGTGTACTTCGGTATGCTGATCGCCCTGGGCTGCTATAACTTCCTGCTCTTTGTGGGGCTGAAGCAGCCGATTTTTCTGTTTTATTCCGCCTTTGTCTTCACCTTTGGTTTTGCCGCCTCCAGCATGAATGGTATTGGACCGCTGATGCTGTGGCCGGACTCCGCCGGCTGGGCCGACCGGGTAGTGCCTGTGGGCTACAGTCTGGCGGCAACCCTGGGGATGATGTTTGCCCGCCGTTTCCTGAACATGAAATATCTGGCCCCGGGCTGGGACCGCCTGCTGCAGCTGGCCATTCCGCTCTGGTGGGGTGGGGTACTGCTGACATTGACGGTGGATGTGCAGACGGCGATTAAGGTGATGTCGGTTCAGGGGCTGCTGACCACGGTTTCACTGATGTCAGCGGGCATTGCCGGGGTCCGGCGTCAGGTGCCGGCAGCGCGCATTTTTGTACTGGCCTGGACTCTGCTGCTGGTGGGCACGGCGCTGCTGTCGATGCGTAATACCGGTCTGCTGCCGTCCAATTTTTTCACCGTTTACAGTATGCAGATCGGTTCGGCGGCGGAAATGCTGCTGCTGTCGTTTGCATTGGCGGCGCGCTTCAGCGACCTCAAATGGCAGAAAGAAAAAGCCCAGGCCGAGCTGGTGAATACCCTGATGGAGCAGGAGCGGGTGCTGGAGCAACGGGTTCGCGAGCGCACGTCGGAGCTGGAAGAAGCCAAATCCCAGCTTGAGCGGATGGTGACCGAAGACAGTCTGACCGGCCTGTACAACCGCAATGGCCTGCGTCATCACTTTGCACAGATGATGAAACGGGCACACCGTCAGCATGAGGCGGTGGCGGTGATGCTGATTGATCTGGATGACTTCAAACCGGTTAATGATACCCATGGTCATGAGGCCGGTGATGAACTGTTGCGGGTGATCGCCCGGCGCATGCGCGCAGAACTGCGGGAAAGCGATGGCCTGGGACGACTGGGCGGCGATGAGTTTGTGGTGCTGACTGACGATACCGATTCGCCGCAGCATCTGCAGGTGGTGGCTGAACGTCTGCTGGGCGTGATCTCAGAGCCGGTGGAGATTACGGCCGGCAAAACCGTGATGGTGCATGCCAGTATCGGAATCTGTTACAGCTTTGTTGAAGGGGAGACCCTGAAGTCACTGCTGCGCAGTGCGGATGAAGCCATGTACCGGGTCAAACACCAGGACAAGAACGGCATTGCCATGGCGGATAAGGTGACACCTGCCATCCGCCGTCAGGGCGCCTGAGCCGTACTCAGCCGGCCTGCAGATCTTCCGGGCGGTCGATATCGCGCAGGATACCTTCGTCATCACAGAGGACCTCGGCCACCTGGCCGCCGTGGCGCTGCAGCAGCGCCGCGGCATCACTTTCCCCCTGACACTGCATCAGTTCAAAGGCAAACGCACGCTGGAAGCCCAGCGGCTGGCCTGCACTGTGGCGGCGGCTGCGCGGGCAGGGGAAGACCGGACGGACAATGGCATGATCCTGCAGGGTGTCGGCCAGCATGCGGAAGGTCTGTGAACGGATAAAGGGCATATCGGCCATGGCGATCAGCCAGCTGTCCCAGTGCTGGGTTGCATGAACCCCGAACGCAAGACTGCTGCCGATTCCCTGACTGGCTTCCGGACAGGTGCCCCAGTCGATACCGAGCTCATCCAGCGCCGCTTCCCACTGATGATCGCCGGGGCGCAGCACCACAAACAGCGGCAGCCCGGTGGCGCGGATACGGCGGATGGTCGCCAGCAGCATGGGCTCCTGATAGCCGTTGTCGACAGCAGCCAGACGCTTGTCATTACCGAAGCGTTCGCTGTTACCGGCAGCAAGTAAGACTACACCGGTCTGCGCCATAATGACTCCTATCCATTCAGGTCAGGGAGACCGACATTAGCACGGTTATATCGGCCTGAAAAAGCGCTTTATCAGGCCAGCGGGTGCGTTTCCGCCGGCTGAGCAAGCGGCGGCTGAGTGCACAGCAATGAAACCCTGTGCCCTGCCATTCTGCACTGATTTAACGCTGTCGCTGGTGGGCTCCGGCGCGCCGATGTGGGTTGTCTCCGGCTTCTGCCCCATGATGTGCCGCACCGCACAGTGACAGTGCCCGCAGGAAAACTTCCTGCTCTGCATTTGTGCATAAATCTTCTCCGATTTTCCTCCGCTTTTATTTTTTGTTCATAACCTACTGATTTTTATCAGTTTTTAAATGTTGGCACGATTATTACATTCCTGAGAGGAAAGTTTATTTCATAAGTGTGTGGCAGTCCCGGAGGGGCAGATGAAATTAATACAGGCAGTGATACGGCCATCGGCGCTGAATGCAGTCCGCACCGCGCTGACGGCGGTGGGAATCGGCGGCGTCAGCGTTGCAGAGTCATCCGCCTGTGACGCGTTGGAAGCTCTGAGCAGAAGCGAGCCGGCGCATGTATACCGCGAACCGTGCGAGATGAATATGCGGCTGGAAATTGCCGTGACCGACGAACAGCTGGAACGGGCGCTGGAAGCCATTTCGGCTGCGGTTCAGGGAGAGAAAATCGAAGACGGAAAAATCTTCGTCGTCAGTTTATCGCAGGCCCGGCGCATCCGGACCGGCGAAGCCAATGATAAAGCACTTTAATTCGGAGTGAGTGATGTTAGAACTATCCTACGCGTTAGATACTTTCTACTTTCTGGTGTGTGCGGCACTGGTGATGTGGATGGCAGCAGGCTTTGCCATGCTCGAATCCGGTCTGGTCCGTTCAAAAAACACGGTGGAAATTCTTAATAAAAATGCCCTGCTGTACGGTATCGCCTGTGTGGTGTATCTGGCAGTGGGTTACAACATTATGTACCCGGCCAACCCGGTCAGTGCGGTTATTCCGGGCATTGATTTCCTGCTCGGTGCCGACAATAGCGCTGACGCGGTGAACGCCGGTGGTGATGATGCACCTTACTACTCCACCATGGCAGACTTTATCTTCCAGGCCGTGTTTGCCGCAGCGACCATGTCGATCGTTTCCGGTGCTGTGGCTGAACGTATGCGCCTGTGGCCTTTCCTGATTTTTGCCGTTGTTATGGTGGCAGTGATTTATCCGGTGGAAGGTTACTGGAAATGGGGCGGTGGCTTCCTCGATCAGATGGGCTTCCAGGACTTCGCCGGTTCCGTCGTGGTACACATGGCCGGTGCGGCAGCCGCTCTGGCAGCGGTGATTCTGGTGGGACCACGTAAAGGTAAATTCGGTCCGAACGGTGAAGTCCGTGCGATTCCGGGTGCCAACCTGCCGATGGCAACACTGGGTATGTTTATTCTGTGGATGGGCTGGTTCGGCTTTAACGGTGGTTCGGAACTGAAAATTTCCAACGTTGATGAAGCTAACGCGGTCGCCAAAATTTTTGTTAACACCAATGCGGCGGCGGCGGGTGGTATGGTTGTGGCAGCACTGTTTGCCCGCTTCCTGTTCGGTAAAACGGATCTGACCATGACCATTAACGGCGCGCTGGCCGGTCTGGTGGCCATTACTGCAGAACCGCTGCAACCGGGTGCCGGCCTGTCAACGGTGATCGGTGCTATCGGTGGTATTGTGGTGGTGCTGTCTGTTATTGCGCTGGATAAACTGAAACTGGATGATCCGGTCGGTGCGATCTCGGTTCACGGTACGACCGGTATCTGGGGTATTTTTGCTGTGCTGCTGAGCAATGACGATGCGACCTTTATGGGTCAGCTGACCGGCACCGTGGCAACCTTTGCCTGGATGTTTATCGCGTCCTTCGTTGTGCTCTTCATTATCAAGAAAGTGATTGGCCTGCGTGTCAGCGAAGAAGAAGAGCTGATCGGTATGGATGTGGAAGAGTGCGGCATGGCCGCCTATCCGGAATTCGTACAGTCACCGGTATCCACTTCCGCTAAATAATGGCAGACGGCCCGCGCAGCGGGCCGCTGTATAACGGTTCCATTCTGGTAGCACAGCCGTATCGTGCTACAAGCCTCCTTGCCGCCTCCGGGCGGTTTTTTTTTGCTTATTAAAAAGAACCAGAAACGCCATCGGGATGTTGCTGCAGCGCTGGACTGACGGGAGGATAAAACCGATCGTTATTATGGCGGCTGTGCCGTCAGGGAGTGTTCTGATGGATTTCTATTTTATTGACAGTGAAGCGTTATTAACAAAAAGCGTTGTTGCCGGTGGTCTGGGTCTGAGCCGTGCTGACCTTGAGGGGGTTGAGCGCTGGCAGCGGGACCTGAAATACACCTTCAGCTGGCATACCGGCACACATGGTGACCGTTGTGTCTACATACGTAATGGCGGTTTAGTGGGCAGAAATATGCCCTGTATCTGGCTGGATGGCAGTAAGGCCCTGACTGGCCGTGGCAATGTGCCGGCCGATGCGGCAGAGGTGGTCAGCCAGAATACTGCGGTGTTTATCAAAGCTTACGATAATTTTTATGGTACCGGCGGCAGCACGGAGGATTCCCGCATTGTCAGCCTTCCGCGTCTGAATTTTATCTGCAGTAACTGTGGGCAGAAAAAAGAAGGTTATGTCAGTTCCATTGCGCTGGGGCTGGAAGTCGGCTCTTATCCGCCTGCCTGCCCGAAACAGCATTGTGGCGGCCGTTTCCGCATCGCCGGGCAGTAACCGTTGGCGGCAGGCACCCTGATGAGTGACTGGCGGATGATACCGGCGGGCCGGCATCATCCGCACAGATCAGGCCCGCAGCAGTGCCTTGGCCAGCCGTTCCGATAACTGGTCGGCAGTAAACTGCGGTTCATTGGGCGGGTAGAGGCTGTCCTCATCAAATTCAAAGCCGTTGTCGCGCGCCAGTGCGAACATGTCTTTCATTTTCACACAGGCCTTCAGCTGAGCGCCGAGATCTGAGTCATTCCGCGCCTTATCGGCAAAGGCGGTAATCTGTTCGATCGACATTGTTTTTCTCCATGGTTCTGAGTCATGCCGGGCCGGTCATCAGCCCCGCATTCAGTCAGCAAGTTACAGACCGCTGCTGAGTGCCTCCTGAAATTCTGGAAAATATAATGAAATCAGCAGGTTGCTGATTATTCCGTGGGCCGGGTTAATGTCGTATTCGAAACGGAGGGCGCAGCTTGTGGCAATCATGACAGGCAGGCTGCAGAAAAACCTTGCCTGGTCATCGCCGCTGGCGGCGCAGGTAGCGGGCCGGGTGCGTTATGCTGGTCTGTGCCGGCGTGTATATGACAGCCCGTTCAGCAGCCGGGATACACGCCTGTTTTCATCTCTGACTGCGGCACCGGGAAGCCGCTTATTGTGCCTGCTGCTCAGTCTTCCTGGTTGTAAACCACAATCTGCAGCAGCTTGATCGGCACTTCAGTGATCTTTTCCGGCCCGTGCGGGATTTCCGCATCAAAGGTCAGGCAGTCGCCGGGTTCCATGTCGTAGACATGGTTGCCGTGGCGGTAGGAGATTTTTCCTTCCACACAATAAAGAAACACTTCGCCCGGGTGGGAAAATGACGGAAACACTTCCGACAGGTCATCGAAGTAAATCAGGAAGGGCTCGAATGAGCGGTTGGCACCACGCTGATAATTCAGCAGGTGATAGGTGTGACCCTTATCGGTACCGCGGCGCGTCACCTCCATGCCCTGGCCGGCTTTGGTGAACTGGGCGCGGCTGTCCGGGCGGTCAAAATCGTTGAACAGTTTGGATATCGGCAGGCCGATGGCGTCGCACAACCGGTTCAGGGTTTCCAGACTGGTCGAGACCTGGGCATTCTCAATTTTACTGATCATCCCCTGACTGATGCCTGAGATACGGGCGACGTCGGCGATCTTCAGATTTTCCTTCTGACGGGCGGCTTTCACCTTCATGCCGATGTACTGGTCCAGTCCGAACGGCCGGCTTCCTTTGTCCTGCTCCCGATGATTCATTTTGGTGTCCGTCTCCTGTTAGCGCACAAATCAGGTGCGGTTATTTGCCCGGTTCTGGCTGAGCAACCTTACCCCAATTTCTCTATGCAAAGAAGATGACAGCTAAAAGGCCTTGTATTTCAGCGGCTTGCGCATTCTATGAAACAAATATTCCTGTGGGGAAAGTCGTTGGCACAGGCGTTGCTTTTCAGTATAGGAAATTAAAATTCCTAGCAGGAATGCTCTTAACCGGAGCAGCTGCGGGACGACTAACGACAAGACTTCAGCGAGGTGTTTGATGGCTTCTACTCCAGAGCAGTTTATCGCGGACAACGGAATTAAATATGTCCTGGCCCAGTTTGTGGATATTCACGGTGTGGCGAAAACCAAATCTGTTCCGGCGCACTGCCTGATGGACGTGGTGAATAATGGTGCTGGTTTCGCAGGGTTCGCGGTATGGGGCCTGGGTATGGAGCCGCACGGTCCGGACTTTCTTGCCCGTGGTGATCTGGATTCCCTGTCGATTGTGCCGTGGCAGCCGGGTTACGCCCGTATTGCCTGTGACGGCCATGTGAACGGCGAACCCTATGCCTATGACAGCCGTGTGGTGCTGAAGAAGCAGCTGGCCCGTCTGGCGGCAAAAGGCTGGACGCTGAATACCGGTCTGGAGCCTGAATTCTCACTGTTCAAGCGCCGTGAAGACGGCAGCCTGGGTCCGGTGGACGATACCGATACGCTGGACAAGCCCTGCTACGACTACAAAGGCCTGTCACGCTCGCGTGAATTCCTCGAAAAGCTGGTGGAATCCCTGCAGGCCGTGGGTATGGACGTCTATCAGATCGACCACGAAGACGCCAACGGTCAGTTTGAAATCAACTACACCTACAGCGATGCGCTGACCTCTGCTGACCGCTTCACCTTTGTACGTATGGCGGCCGGCGAAATTGCCAATGACCTGGGCATGATCTGCTCCTTTATGCCGAAGCCTGCGTCTGACCGTACCGGTAACGGCATGCACTTCCATCTGTCGATTGCCGATGAAAACGGTAAAAACCTGTTCGGTGATGACAGCGACAGCAATGGCCTGGGGCTGTCAAAAATGGCTTACCACTTTACGGCCGGTCTGCTGCATCACGCCAAAGCGCTGTGTGCCATCGCCGCGCCGACCGTGAACTCTTACAAACGTCTGGTGGTGGGCGGTTCCGCCTCCGGTGCTACCTGGGCGCCGGCGTATATCTGCTACGGCGATAACAACCGGTCGGCCATGGTCCGTATTCCCTACGGCCGTCTGGAATTCCGTCTGCCGGATTCCGGCTGTAACCCGTATCTGGTGCATGCTGCGCTGATTGCAGCCGGCATGGACGGTATCGAGCGTGAGCTGGAGCCGGGCGAACCGATGAACATCAACCTGTACACCCTGTCTGCGGAAGAACGTGAAGCCAAAGGCATCGAAATTCTGCCGCAGTCACTGAGTGAAGCAATCGATGCGCTGGAAGCCGACACTGTGCTGACCGACGCCATCGGCAAAGAAATTATGGGCGAATTTATCAAGCTGAAACGGGATGAGTGGATTGATTACAGCCGCCATGTTTCTGATTGGGAAGTGGCACGTTACGGCGAATTTTTCTGATTCCGGGCTTATCTAAGAAGGTAAATTTTTATGTGTGGAATTGTAGGTCTTTATTTAAAAAATCCGGCGCTGGAAAGCCAGCTGGGTGCACTGTTTGAACCTATGCTGATTGCCATGACTGACCGTGGCCCGGACAGCGCTGGTTTTGCCATTTACGGTGACGAGGTAGCCGATGGCTGGATCAAGCTGACCCTGCGCCATCCGGATCTGGAATACAGCTGGCAGGCGCTGGCTGATGAACTGAAAAAAGAACTGTCCTGTGAAGTGGACTGGTTCTCCAACCACTGTGTGGCGGTATTTAAAGTCCATGCCAGTGCAGAAGCAGCGGAAGCCGTTATTGAAGCCTTCGATAAAGACGTACTGGTGCTGAGTGCCGGTCAGTCAATCGAGATCCTGAAAGAAAAAGGTCTGCCAAAAGACATTGCTGCCAAATTCAATCTGGCGGGAATGAAAGGCACACACATTATCGGTCATACCCGTATGGCGACAGAATCTGCCGTGACGATGGAAGGCAGCCATCCGTTCTCCACCGGCATGGACCTGTGTCTGGTACACAATGGTTCGCTGTCCAACCACAACCGTCTGCGTATGGAGCTGGAACGTCACGGGGTTAAATTCGTGACTGAAAATGACTCCGAAGTGGCCGCTGGCTATATGGCCTGGCGTCTGCAGGAAGGCGATACCCTGAACGAAGCACTGCAGAATTCGCTGCAGGATCTGGATGGTTTCTTCACCTTTACCATCGGTACCCGTGACGGTTTTGCTGTTATGCGTGACCCGATTGCCTGCAAGCCGGCGGTACTGGCAGAAACTGATGATTACGTTGCCATGGCTTCTGAATATCAGGCACTGACCACGCTGCCGGGTATCGAAAATGCCAAAGTCTGGGAGCCGGAACCGGCCACAATTTATACCTGGGAGCGTGGGCAGTAAGCGCCCGGAGGAATGAATATGAAAACAATTGATCTGGAAAAAAGCAGCGTACGCGAACTGAATCAGGCTCTGCATGATCAGCATAACGAATGCACTGAACGCGAATGGGAAGTGACCGGTGTAAAAGGCGATCACAACCTGGCGGTTGGTCTGGACCAGAGCCTGTCTGTGCATATCAAAGGCCACGCCGGTTACTACTGTGCCGGTATGAACAAAAAAGCCAACATCCTGGTGGAAGGTAATGTTGGTCAGGGTGTGGCAGAAAACATGATGTCCGGTTCCGTGCGCGTAACCGGTGATGCTTCGCAGTCAGCCGGTGCTACCGCCCATGGTGGACTGCTGGTGGTTGAAGGCAATGCCGGTGCCCGTTGTGGTATTTCGCTGAAAGGTGCCGACATTGTGGTTAAGGGCAGTGTTGGTCATATGAGCTGCTTTATGGCTCAGGCCGGAACCCTGGTGGTGTGCGGCGATGCCGGTGAAGCCCTGGGTGATTCCCTGTACGAAACCCGTATTTATGTGAAAGGCAGCGTGAAGTCACTGGGTGCCGACTGTGTGGAAAAAGAAATGCGTGCTGAGCACATCGAACACCTGACCGAACTGCTGCACCGTGCCGGTGTGGATGAGGACCCGGCGGCGTTCAAACGCTATGGCTCAGCCCGTAATCTGTACAACTTTAAAGTTGATCACGCTTCTTCTTATTAATGTGCCGGGAGTAGAACAATGAGCGAAGAAAAAGATCTGAACATCAACACCGGCCTGCGTGAATCGGCCACTTTTGATCATTTCACCATGGCGGAAATCCGTCGTGCCGCCGAAACCGGTATTTATGATATCCGTGGTTTCGGTGCCAAACGTAAAGTGCCGCATTTTGATGATCTGCTGTTCCTCGGTGCCTCCATGTCGCGTTACCCGCTGGAAGGTTACCGCGAGAAATGCAACACCCAGGTCACCCTCGGTACCCGTTTTGCCAAGAAACCGATCGTGATTGAAACCCCGGTGACCATTGCCGGTATGAGTTTCGGGGCGCTGTCCGCCAACGCCAAAGAAGCGCTGGGCCGTGGTGCTTCTGAAGTCGGTACCTCCACCACCACAGGTGACGGTGGTATGACACCGGAAGAGCGTGGTCAGTCCAGCAAACTGGTGTATCAGTATCTGCCATCCCGTTACGGTATGAACCCGGACGACCTGCGTAAGGCCGACGCCATTGAAGTGGTGCTGGGTCAGGGTGCGAAGCCGGGCGGTGGCGGTATGCTGCTGGGTCAGAAAATTACCGACCGTGTGGCGCAGATGCGTACCCTGCCCAAAGGTGTGGATCAGCGTTCTGCCTGCCGTCATCCGGACTGGACCGGACCGGACGATCTGGCGATCAAAATTCAGGAACTGCGTGAAATTACCGACTGGCAGGTGCCGATTTATATTAAAGTAGGCGCCACCCGTACTTACTACGATGTGAAACTGGCAGTAAAAGCCGGTGCCGACGTGATCGTGGTGGACGGTATGCAGGGCGGTACTGCGGCAACGCAGGAAGTCTTTATTGAACACGTGGGCATCCCGACCATGGCCGCCATTCCGCAGGCAGTACAGGCACTGCAGGAAATGGGTATGCACCGCAAAGTGCAGCTGATTGTGTCCGGCGGTATCCGTAACGGTGCTGACGTGGCCAAGTGTATGGCTCTGGGGGCTGACGCCGTTGCCATCGGTACGGCAGCGCTGATCGCGCTGGGTGATAACGATCCGAAATGGGAAGCGGAATACCGTAAAATCGGTTCGGCTGCCGGTTTCTACGACGACTATCAGGAAGGTAAGGACCCGGCTGGTATTTCCACTCAGGATCCGGAACTGTCCAAGCGTCTCGACCCAGTGGTTGCCGGTCACCGTCTGGCCAACTACCTGCGCGTGCTGACCATGGAAGCACAGACGCTGGCGCGTGCCTGTGGCAAGAACGATCTGCGTAACCTGGAACCGGAAGATCTGGTGGCGCTGACCGTGGAATCGGCAGCGATGGCCCGTGTGCCACTGGCCGGTACCAGCTGGATCCCTGGCCAGAAGTTCTGATCACAGACTGTGCCTGACAGTGACTGACTGTGTGGCCGTCCGGCCACACAGCCTGCAGGCACCCTCTGCATAAAAAATGATAACCGGGCTGTTTATGTTTAAACGGTCACGGGTGAGGTGTATCCGTAGGACCTGTTCACGTCAACGGGGCCTAAAAAGTTTAACTCAGTTGAAGAATATTCAGGAGCAACACATGAGCACGAAGTCCGAAGCAACTCAGCAGTTTATTTTAAAAGCCAGCTGTAAAGCAGGCCGCGGCATTGTTGCCGGCGTGACCAGCTATCTTTCGGAATGTGGTTGCTACATCAGTGAACTGGCTCAGTTTGACGATCAGGACAGCGGACAGTTTTTTATGCGCGCCTGTTTTCATTTTGAGGACGGTAGCGGTGATGCGGCTTCCGTACGTGAAGGTTTTGTACAGGTTGCCGAAAAATTCGGTATGGACTGGAAAATGTTTGATGCCAGTGCACCGACCCGCACCCTGATTATGGTCAGCAAGGCAGACCACTGTCTGGATGACCTGCTGTACCGTATGCACAAAGGTGAACTGAATATGGATGTCACCGCCGTGGTCTCCAACCATCAGGATCTGCGTCCGATGGTGGAACGCGAAGGCATCCGTTTTGTGCACCTGCCGGTAAGCAAAGAAAATAAGCCGGAGCAGGAAGAACGGCTGATGGAAATTGTTAAGGAAACCAACACTGAGCTGGTGATCCTTGCCCGTTATATGCAGATTCTGTCGGATAAACTGTGCAGCCAGCTGCAGGGCCGTGCGATCAATATTCACCACTCATTCCTGCCGGGCTTCAAGGGCGCACGTCCTTACTATCAGGCCTATGACCGTGGGGTCAAACTGATCGGTGCCACCGCTCACTACGTGACATCTGACCTGGATGAAGGTCCGATCATTGAGCAGTCGGTACAGAATGTTGACCACACTTATGGTCCGGAACGTCTGACGGCGGCCGGCCGTGATACCGAAACCATGGCGCTGGCGCGGGCGGTCAAACGTCACACTGAACACCGTGTGTTTGTCGATGGCAACAAAACGGTCGTGTTCAAGTAAGGGGGCGTCATGGCACATATTATCGACGGAAAACAGATTGCTGCGGATCTGGTCGCGGATGTCGCGGCCGGTGCTCAGGCAATTTATGCCGCACACGGTGTGAAGCCGGGTCTGGCGGTGGTACTGGTTGGTGAAGATCCGGCCAGTCAGGTGTACGTGCGTAATAAAGTCGCACGGGCTACGGAAGCCGGTCTCAATTCCATTGAACATAAATTACCGGTCGATACCACGCAGGCCACACTGAATGCGCTGGTGGATGAACTGAATAATGACCCGGCGGTACACGGCATTCTGGTACAGCTGCCGTTACCGGCACAGCTGAACGAAGAAGAAATTATTGCCCGCATTGCCCCGCACAAAGATGTGGATGGTTTCCATCCGGTCAATGTCGGTGAGCTGGTGGTGGGTAATGCCAGCCTGGTGCCGTGCACCCCACAGGGTTGTCTGATCATGCTGCAGAAAACCCTCGGTGATTTAAGCGGTAAACACGCGGTGGTTATCGGCCGTTCCAATATTGTCGGTAAGCCGATGGCCATGCTGCTGCTGCACGCCAACTGCACCGTTACCATCGTCCATTCGCGCACGCGCAATGCCGAGGCACTGTGTAAGGAAGCGGATATTGTGGTCGCCGCTGTCGGTCGCGCAGAAATGGTGGATGCCGCCTGGATCAAACCCGGCGCCACGGTGATTGATGTGGGTATCAACGTCACTGAAATTGACGGCAAACGTAAATTACTGGGTGACGTGAATTTTGCCGATGTCGAACCACTGGCGTATGCCATTACACCGGTACCGGGTGGCGTTGGTCCGATGACCATCGCCTGTCTGATGAACAATACGCTGATTGCGGCCCGTAATCAGCTGGCAGGCTGAGGATAACAGCCTGCAGCTCTGCGGCGGTGTGAAATCCGTGTCCGCAGCCGTGTCTGATCGCGGCTGTCAGTGAACGGATTTCAGCCACCGCACCGGCCGCGGAAAAGGCTTTCTGCGGTCATTTAAAACACATTTATCAGGAGGGCCTATGCCTTTCTCATTGCTGAAATATGGTCTGAATAACGATTATCCGTTTGAAAAAGACGCAGACCTGCCACCACCGGTTCCCCTTAAATCCCATTATGACGTCGTTATTATCGGCGGTGGTGGTCATGGTGTGGCAACCGCTTATTACCTGGCCAAATATCATGGCATTACCAATGTTGCGATTCTGGAAAAAGGCTATCTGGGTGGCGGGAATACCGCGCGTAATACCGCCGTTATCCGTTCCAATTATCTGACCTCGGAAGGGGTTAAGTTTTACGCGGAATCGGTAAAGCTCTATCAGGAACTGTCGAACGAATTCGACTTCAATATTATGTATTCGCGCCGTGGTCAGCTGACGCTGGCACATACGGATTCGGCTATCCGTGCCTTCCGTCAGCGGACTGAAGTGAATAAACACTTCGGCGGCAAAACCGAATTAATCGGGCCGCAGGAAATCCGTGAGCTGGTGCCGACGCTGAATATGAATCCGGGACATTTACCGGTTCTGGCCGGTCTCTGGCATATGGACGGCGCCACGGCCCGTCACGATGCGGTGGCCTGGGGGTATGCCAAAGGAGCGACCCAGCGCGGTGCTGAACTGCATCAGCTGACCGAAGTCACCGGTATTAAAACCGAAAACGGCAAAGTGGTTGGCGTGAAAACCAACCGCGGCGATGTCGGTTGCGGCGTCGCCGTGCAGGCCGTGTCCGGGCACAGCTCCCTGCTGGCAGAAATGGCCGGTTTCCGCCTGCCGATTGTGACTTATCCGCTGCAGGCGATGGTTACCCAGCCGGTCAAACCTTTCCTTAACCCGCTGGTCAGCTCACCGGCCTATCACTGTTATGTGCAGCAGACCGGGCGGGGTGAAATTGTGATCGGTGGTGGTTCTGATCCGTATCCGCTGTATGGCACCCGCTCTGACCTGAATCTGAAAGAAGGTCTGCTGGCGCACGCCATTGAGCTGTTCCCCTTTATGGCCAACCTGAAGCTGATGCGTCAGTGGGCCGGTATTACCGATATGACATCGGACTACAGCCCGATCATGGGTCTCAGTCCGGTGGAGAATTATTACCTCGACGCCGGCTGGGGAACCTGGGGCTTCAAATCGACACCGATCTGCGGCAAGACCATGGCCGAACTGGTGGCCAGCGGCGGCAAGGTACCGGATCTGATCAAACCCTTTGCAATGGACCGTTTCGATACCTTCCGTCAGGTAAATGAAATGGGCGCCACAGCAGCAAGCCACTGAGCGGGATGAGTTATGAAAATCATTAATTGCCCGTTAAATGGGCCAAGAAATGCCAGCGAATTTGTTTACGGTGGTGAAGTAAAACAGATGCCGGACCCGGCAGCCTGTAGCGACCGCGAATGGGCTGAATATGTGTTTTACCACTACAACGGTACCGGCGAAGTGCGCGAGTGGTGGCTGCATGCGCCATCCGGCTACTGGTTTATTGTTGAGCGTCACCGCGTGACCGGTGAAATTTCCCGTACCTACGATCCGTCTGAACTGGATCAGGGTGAATTTTTTGCTTCCGTTCCCGGAGCAGCTGAGGAGATCAACTCATGAGTGGCGAACAGCGTCTTGCAGCCCCGATGGGCCTGCTGATTGAGCGCGATCAGCCGGTCAGTTTCAGTTTCGAAGGCCGCCATTACCGCGGCTATAAAGGTGACACCATTGCCAGCGCCCTGATTGGCAATGGCCAGTGGCTGATGTCCCGTTCCTTTAAATATCACCGCCCGCGTTCGGCGCTGACCATGGCCGGTCAGGATGCCAATACGCTGGTGCAGCTGGCGTCAGATCCTAACGTGCTGGCCGACCGTACCCCGATTGCAGAAGCGCTGCGGGTGGAAGGTCAGAACTACGCCGGTACGCTGGAAAATGACCGTGATGCCATCCTCGGCAAATTCGGCCGTTTTATGCCCGTCGGTTTTTACTACCGCGCGTTTTACAAGCCGAAAGGTATCTGGGACTGGTGGGAAAAAATTATCCGTAAAAAAGCCGGTCTGGGCACGGTGGATTTAACCGCCACGGCCGGTTATCACGATAAGGAATTCCTGCATCACGATGTGGTGGTGGTGGGCTCCGGCCCGGCCGGTCTGCAGGCAGCATTAACTGCCGCTGATGGTGGTGCCAGTGTTCTGCTAGTGGAAGAAAATACCCTGCTGGGCGGTTCACTGACTTACAGCCGCTTTGAAAGTACCGGCGTGCATGCCGATGCAGTGCGCAGCGAGCTGGTCAGTCAGGTTGAACAGCATGCCAATATCCGCGTGATGACAGAGGCGGTGTGTAATGCCTGGTTTACCGATAACTGGCTGCCGGTTATTAAAGGCAACCGCCTGTATAAGGTGCGGGCGAAAGAATGCATTATCGCCTCCGGCAGTTACGAACAGCATGTGGTGTTCCGTAATAACGATCTGCCCGGCGTCATGATGTGCAGCGCCGCTGACCGGCTGATGAAGCTGTATGCCGTCAGCCCGGGCAAACGCGCCGTGATTCTGACCGGTAATGATGAAGGCTACCTGACAGCGCTTAACCTGGCCGATCAGGGCACTGAGGTGGCGGCTGTGATTGATATGCGTGCGCAGCCTCAGAGCCAGAGTCTGGCCGACGCGGTCAGTCAGCGCGGTATCCGTATTCTGCATAACAGTACGGTGTATGAGGCGCTGCCGACGGCGGGTAATCTGCACGTCCGTGGAGTCGATGTCCGTACCATCAGCGGGCAGGGCAAAGTCGCGCCACAGAGTGAAATCATCGACTGTGATCTGCTGTGTATGTCGGCGGGTTTTATGCCGGCTTATCAGTTGCTGTGTCAGGCCGGTGCCCAGCTCAGCTACGACGATGACAAAGCGCGCTTTGAACTGACCCGGCTGCCGCAGCATCTGCTGATTGCCGGCTCGGTGAATGGTGTGTATTCCCTGGATGCGGTGATGAACGATGGCAAACGGGCAGCACTGAATGCACTGCAGTCACTGGGCCTGGGTCAGGCGCAAACGCTGCCGGAGGTGCACTGTGAGCAGCAGGTGAATTTCAACTGGCCGATTTTCAAACATCCGCAGAGCAAGGAATTCGTCGATTTTGATGAAGACCTGCAGATCAAGGATATCGTCAATGCCACCCGCGTCGGTTACCGCGACGTGCAGCTGGTCAAACGTTTTTCCACGGTCGGCATGGGGCCGTCACAGGGCCGTCATTCGGCGCTGCCGACGGCGCGTCTGGTGGCCAATGCCACCGACCGTACCGTCAGTGAAACCGGTGTGACCACTGCGCGTCCGCCGTTTGTGGCGGAAAAACTGGCGGTGATTGCCGGCCGCAGTTTTGATCCTTACCGTCAGTCGGCCATGCATCACCGTCATGTTGCCCTGGGCGCGAAAATGATTCCCGCCGGCAGCTGGCAGCGCCCCGCGTTTTACGGTGCACAGGAACGGCGGCTGGAATGTATCGCCGCCGAGGCGGATGCGGTGCGCAATAATGTCGCGGTCATCGACGTCAGCACACTGGGCGGTATTGAACTGCGTGGCCCGGATGCGGCGGAAATGATGAACCGTATCTACACCTTCGGTTTCCTCAAGCAGCCGGTCGGCCGTACCCGTTACGCGGTGCTGACCAATGAGCAGGGCGTCGTCGTCGACGACGGTGTGTCCTGCCGTTTCGCCGACGACTGTTTCTATGTGACAGCAACCACCACTGGTGTCGATGGCGTGTACCGCAATATGACACGCTGGAATGCCATGTGGCGCCTGAATGTGGATATCACCAATGTGACGTCCGCGTTTGCGGCGGTGAATCTGGCCGGTCCGAATTCCCGCAAGGTGCTGGAAAAACTGACGGAGCTGGATGTCAGCGCCGCCGGCTTCCCCTATCTGGCGTGCCGTGAAGGTGAGATTAAAACGCCGCTGGGCAATATTCCGGCGCGGCTGCTGCGGGTGGGTTTTGTCGGCGAACTGGGCTACGAAATTCACGTGCCGTCACGTTATGGTGAAGCCCTGTGGGACATCATTATGGAAGCCGGTGCGGAATTCGGTATCCGTCCGTTCGGGGTCGAAACCCAGCGTCTGCTGCGTCTGGAAAAAGGCCACATTATTGTCAGTCAGGATACCGATGGCATGAGTCATCCGGGTGAGCTGTCACTGGACTGGGCGATTAACCGCAAGAAACCTTTCTACGTCGGCTGCCGCTCGGTGGATATTGTGATGGCGGCGGAACAGACGCGGAAACTGGTCGGCTTTACCCTGCCGGCGGCACTGATGAAAAGCGGGTCGAAGCCGGAAGAAGGTCATCTGGTATTACGCGGC
Source organism: Pseudomonadota bacterium (assembly GCA_030145845.1). Lineage (GTDB taxonomy): Bacteria > Pseudomonadota > Gammaproteobacteria > Pseudomonadales > Oceanobacteraceae > Venatoribacter. The sequence continues at coordinate 39,491 of JAIXHJ010000009.1, read as the reverse complement.
GCAGACATCAGCGGCAATATCACGTCCTGTGAATATTCGCCGGCACTGGATGCCATTATTGGTCTTGCCTATGTCGGCACCGATCAGGCTGAAAACGGCAGTCAGTTCCGTGTCCGCGTCAGTGGCGGGCGTGAGGTGGAAGCCACCGTCACCGCACTGCCGTTCTATGATCCGGATAACCAGCGTCAGGAGATGTAAGCATGACTTCAATGACCCCGGCTGCGGCAGCAGCCCGCAGTACCCTGTATCCGAAACTGTCCGACGCTGAATTTGCTCCCTGTGCCGATGGCAGTATCGCCGCCGGTTTCGGCGCCGATGACAGCGCTCAGGCCACCCGTTGTGGTCTGATGGATTTAACGCCGCTGACGCGCACCGGTTTCCGTGGTGCCCAGGCGGCCGCGCATCTGGCCGCCAGTGGTTTTCCGCTGGCAGAGCAGCCCAACCAGGCCAGCGTCACCGGGGGCGGTGAACTGGTATTACGCCTCAGTCAGCGTGAATTCTGGGTGCTGGGCAGTCTGCAGGATATGGGTGAACGTATAACCGGGCTGGTGGCTGCCGCCTGCCCGGACAGCGGTTGTTATCCACTGTTCTGCCAGGACAGCCATGGCTGGTTCACCCTCACCGGTGACGCCGGCAGTGCGGTGATGGCCAAGCTGTGTGCGGTCGATATGCGGGATGAATTTTTCCCCCCGCTGTCGATCGCGCAGACCTCGGTGGCGCGTATCAACGCCATTGTGGTGAAACACAGCATCAATGGTGTGCCGGCCTTTTCGCTGTTGTTTGACAGTGGTTATGTGTCCTATATGTGGGACGTGCTGCTGGATGCCATGCAGGAATTCGGTGGCGCAGCGGTCGGCTGTTCCGCTCTGCGCTGAACAACAGACACCCCTGACCAGGTCGGGGGTGTCTGTTACGCCGGTGTGGATTTCTGCCATGGATGGCAGAGCGTTTTTTTATTCAGACTGCTGATTTTTATATCAGCTTTATGACTGCTTTTTTTACCTGTCTTTTCTGTAAAAACCCGCAATTCCTTACGACTTTAGTCTGCGGATCACCGCTGTGATGAGCTGTGCTCCGGGCTGAACGTATCTCCTTTGCTAGGCTTGTCAGCAGAGTCCGCGGCACCGGGTGCATGCGGCTGTCGTCCACTGTGCGGAAACATTTCCTGATGAATAAGATAACCATTCAGTTGCGGGTCCTGCTGCTGGCTCTGGTGCCGGCGATTGTGCTGACACTTTTTCTGACCACCTACAACCTCAATCAGGCAGAAAAAATCGGTGATTTATCGGTATCCGCGTATGCCGCGGATATGGAATCCACCCACCGCGATCAGTTACGCAATTATATGCAGCTGGCACTGACATCGGTGCACAATCTGATCAGTCAGTCCGGTGCTGCATCAGATCCACAGCGGCGGCAGCAGGTCTGGGATATTCTGCGTGACCTGCGTTTTGATGATTCCGGCAGTGATGGTTATTTCTTCGTTTACGATATGCAGGGGGTTGCCATCATGCATGGGGTGAACCCTGCGCTGGAGGGAAAAAATCTGTGGGATTTCAAAGACCCGGACGGCAAGTTCCTGATCCGTGAACTGGTTGAGGCGGCGAAAAAAGGTGGCGGTTATGTGGCATACCGCTGGAAAGATCCGCAGACCGGCGAACTGGCTCCCAAACTGGGTTATGCGACCATGCTGCCGGGCTGGAATGTGATGATCGGCACCGGCTTCTGGATTCACGGGCTGGAACAGAAAACACAGCATATGGAAGCCGGGGTCAGCAGTGCCCTGGCCGAAGCCATGTTCGGTTCGGTGACCTCATCGGTGATTGTGCTGGTGGTGATAGTGATTGCTGCCCTGCTGGTGGTGCGCAGTATTTCAGCGCCGCTGAAATCGGCGGTGGCGGCGATGAACGATATCAGTTCCGGAGACGGTGACCTGACCAAACGGCTGCAGGTAAACGGCAGTGATGAACTGAGTCAGCTGTCGGCGGCTTTTAACCGGTTTGCCGATCAGGTACAGAAACTGGTTGGTCAGATCCTGAATTCAACCGGCACGCTGCAACATGCTTCCGGTGAACTGCGTGAGGTAATGAGCGCCGCGGAAGATGGCGTCAGACAGCAGCAGATTGAAAGTGATCAGGTGGCTACCGCCATGTATGAAATGACGACCGCCGCCCAGGAAGTGGCGGGCAGTGCGGTACGGGCGTCGGAAGCGGCGGACAATGCCAATGATCAGGTGCAGAGCGCCCAGCAACTGGTGCAGCGTGCGGTGTCGGTGATGAGCGGTCTGTCGGATCAGGTCGATCAGGGCGTCAGTGGCATTGAACAGCTGAGTGCCGACTCACGTCAGATTGATCATGTGCTGGAAGTGATCCGTGGTATTGCCGAACAGACCAACCTGCTGGCACTGAATGCGGCGATCGAAGCGGCCCGTGCCGGTGAGGCCGGACGTGGTTTTGCCGTGGTGGCGGATGAGGTCAGAACCCTGGCCAGCCGCACCCAGCAGAGCACGCAGGAAATTCAGACCACCATTGAACGCCTGCAGGAAAAAGCGGGCAATGCCGTGACCCTGATTACCGCTATTAATGACCAGAGTGAAAGTGCGGCGTCTGAAACCCGGGCGGTGGATGAAGCGTTGCGCAGTATCAATCAGGCGGTGGCCACCATTACCGACATGAACAACCAGATCGCCACGGCGGCCGAACAGCAGGCCAGTGTGTCGGAAAGCATTAACCAGAACGTCCACCGCATTGTGGAAATTTCTGAACAGACGGCCGAGGGTACGCAGCGTGCCGGTCAGACCACCCGTGAACTGCAGTCACTGGCGGAAGACATGACGGATCAGGTCAGCGGTTACCGCGTCTGATGTTGTCGCAACTGCGACAAGTCTGCACAACAGAAATCCGCTGGTGGCTGAAGGCGACCAGCGGATTTTTTTAACCCGCTGATTTTTAAAAAGATTTATTTTCCTGACGGACGCGTGCCTGTGGCTTCTCTTTTGCAACGGATGTTCTGTTGCCACTCACCGGCCGGAGTCATTATGCGCTTTACCGCTTACCCCAGTGAAATTTCTGCCTTGCCACACATGAGTGATGGTGAACGGATGGACTATTTTCTGTTGCGGGCATTTGAGACTGAGGAAATCTGGGCGCTGAGGGAAGGCCGGCGCTGGTTTGACCGGCCGCTGAGCGATCACGTCAACGGCTTTGCGGCCGGCGTACCGGTTATGCCGTTATGGTGTTACCGTCATTACAGTCAGGAAGCCGCGCTGGATATCTGGATGGACTGCCGGCCGGACAGCATGGCGCTGGAATATTTTCTTGAACAGGAAATTCCGCAGTTTGCCGCCCGCGATATTGTGTTCGATATTATGCCGCGTGGCGGCAACCCCGGCTGTCTGATTACGCCACAGCGTCTGGCATCGGTGTTTGAAGGTCTGCTGGATGCCGGTGAATACCGGCTGGATGGCTGAATCAGAGCCGCCGCAGGAAGCGGCTTAAGCGCTTCCTGCGGCGGTGTACCGTGGCTGCAGTCAGCCGGCGGCTTTTTTGCCGGCCACTTCCGCATCAGCCAGATAGGCCTCGAGCGAATCGTCCAGCGCTTCCAGCCATGGCGTATGGTGTGCAGGCGACATGGTGCCGGTCATCAGCGAGCGGTACGAATGGTTACGGAAGCCCATAATGTCTTCCTTCTTATGGTGTTTCCATTCGAGGAAGGTCTGGTTCACACCGGCAATGTCAAACGTCGGATAATCGGTCTGCTCAATCAGATGCAGAATATAAGAACCCTGATACTCATACATTTCCTTGGCGGTTTCGAGCTTCAGTTCCTGTTCGCGCCACTGCAGCGAATCGGCAGTCATTTCCTCTTTTGACGGCAGAGGAATACGGCCCATGATGATGTCGCGCACATACCAGGCCTGGGCATCAAACATGTTAAAGCTGTACCACTGATCCTGCATACCGACATAGAAGAGTTTCGGGTTTGCTTCCCAGGCAACGCCTTTGTACAGATTCAGCGGCCACAGACGGTTGTCGGTGATCAGGCGCAGGTCATCGTTCAGGAACGGAAAGTGGTGGATATAGCCGGTGCAGAGAATAATGGCATCGACCTTTTTACTGCTGCCATCAGCAAAATAAGCGGTGTCGGTATCGACATGGGTCAGGGCTGGCTTTTCATCCCAGTTGGCTGGCCATTTATAGCCCATCGGTGCACTGCGGTAACAGGAGGTAATGGAGCGGGCACCGTATTTGTAACACTGCGAACCGATATCTTCGGCCGAGTAACTGGAACCGACCACCAGAATATCCTTATCCTTGAATTCCAGCGCATCACGGAAATCATGGGCGTGCAGAACCCGGCCACCGAAGTTCATAAAGCCGGGATATTCGGGGACGTTGGGTGTGGAAAAGTGACCGCTGCAGACCACAACGTAATCAAAATCTTCAGAATAAATACGGTCTTCGTTGTGATCGTGCACAGTCACGGTAAAGTTGTCCGTGTCTTCATTGTATTCAACGTGACGGACAGGAGAACTGAAACGGATATATTTGCGTACGCCGGCTTTTTCAACACGGCCTTTGATGTAGTCCCACAGCACTTCGCGTGGCGGGTAAGAGGCAATCGGGCGGCCGAAATGTTCTTCAAAGGTATAGTCGGCAAATTCCAGACATTCTTTCGGACCGTTTGACCACAGGTAGCGGTACATACTGGTGTGTACCGGTTCGCCGTTTTCATCCAAGCCGGTACGCCAGGTGTAATTCCACTGACCACCCCAGTCACTCTGCTTTTCGAAACAGACCAGTTCAGGAATATCGGCTCCCTTTGCCTGAGCTGACTGAAAGGCACGCAGCTGTGCCATCCCGCTGGGTCCTGCCCCAATAATTGCAATACGCTGAGTCATCGTTGTTCTCCTGTTATTTCCATCTGAAAAAATAGGTCTTCGATGACTAACTTATTACGTGCTGGTATTTTCTATAATTCCCCGCTATGGGTAATCACAAAGGGATAATATGGGGTACTTTATGGTTATAAACCAGTGTCAAAAATAACGCCCTGGACTCCCAGCACGCTGCCGTTGGCTGAATAAATGCCACAGCCTTTATCAATAACGGTTTTACGTTTTCCGTTGGCATCACAGATACGGTATTTTATTTCGAAATCCGCATGGTTTTCGATGGCCTGCTGAACCTGACGCCAGACTTCCCCTGCATCCTGCGGATCAATCATGGAGCCGTAAGACAATTGTGGCTGATTCATCAGCTGCCCGGCTTTATAACCGGTGACTTCCTCACAGCCATCACTGATGTATTCCATGCTCCAGCTTAAATTATTGCGGGCACGGTAAATCATCGCCGGAATACCGTTAACCAGACCATTCAGACTGCGGTGGCTGGCATTACGCACCTGATCGGCGCGTACCTGTGGGGTAATGTCACACAGGGTGGCACTGAGCGGATAAAGATTATTCTGCTCCATGGACTGTACACGCATTTCACACCAGCGCAGTTCTTCATCCGCGGTCATGACCCGCAGCCAGATCAGATGGCTGTTGCGCTGTTCGGCGATATCATTCACCGCCTGCTGCCAGACGGTAATATCTTCGGGGTGAATAAAAGAGGGCAGGCTGCGCTTCAGGCTTTCTTCTTTACTGCTACCGGTCAGGGTAGTCCAGCAGCGGTTAACGTAATCCAGCTGATCATTGTCGCGGATACGCAGCACCACATCCTCCAGCGAGTCGAGCAGGTAATCCAGAGTCTGTGGGCTGTCATTAATCGCCTGTGGGCGGAAAAAATTCAGTAGTGCCATTAATGCTCTTCCGTCAGTACAGAATGACTGTGCGCCCAGGCTGCCAGCTCCAGACGGGAATGCAGGTTCAGCTTACGCAGCAGATTTTTCACATAGACTTTTACCGTACCATCACTGATGCCGAGTTCACGGGCAATCAGTTTATTGCTCATGCCCTGGGCAATCAGTTTCAGCGTCTGCTGTTCGCGCAGTGTCAGTTCGCTGCCGTTGTCGGCGTTGTCGGTGCTGGTCTCCGGCGTGCTGGCCGGTTCCTGATTGCGCAGACCTTCGGCCAGAATACTGACGCCGGCCGGATTCAGTGCCACCTGACCGGCCATGACAGATTTCAGCTGCTGAATCATGTCGTCCGGTGCGGTGTCTTTTAACAGGTAACCATCCGCGCCGGCGCTGATGGCGGCAATTAAATGTTCGCTGTCGGTGGAGGCGGTAATCATCACCACCCGCATTTCATCATTGATGGCCTTAATACGGCGCAGCACATCGAGGCCGGAAATATCCGGCATCTGCAGATCGAGCAGCAGCAGTTCGGCGGGTAATTCATCGATATGGTCAAAATAATCCAGCGCACTGTCGAAGTCGGCCAGCACACGGAAGCCGGGGCTTTCTTTCAGCAGCTGCACCACGCCGCGGCGGAATAACGGATGGTCATCCACCACCACGGCATGGATGGTCGGGGCAGAGGTCGTATCGGTTGCGTTCACTTGCTGTCCGCCAGAGTCAGTTCAACACAGGTACCACCCTGTGTGCGGGGGGCAATGGCCAGCCGGGCGCCGATGCGCTGGGCCCGCTCATGCATGATTTTCAGGCCGAAACTGTCGGCCCGTGCTTCATCCGGATGAATGCCGCGGCCGTTGTCTTCAATCCGCAGGCGCAGCTGGTTATGGCGCTGGCTGAGGCGGATACGGGCATGGCTGGCATAGGAGTGACGCACAATATTGGTCAGCGATTCGCGCACGATATAAGACAGCTGCAGCAGCTGGGGTTGCGACAGCTGCAGTTGCGGACAGCGGTTATCCAGCTCAAAGACAATGGCGGAATGCTGTTCCATTTCTGCAATCGCGGCAGCAATGGCGTGGTCGAGCGTTTCTTCGCGCAGTCGCAGACGCGAGGTGCTGATCAGTTCGCGCACCTGGCGGTAAGCGAGCAGGGTCTGGGTGGCGAGGTCGTCGGCGTATTCCTGCACCGGCTGACCGTTCACACAGAGTTCGCTGTGACACAGGCTCTGCAGCCGCGCAGTCCGCATGCGCAGATAACCCAGTACCTGAGCCAGTGAATCGTGCAGCTCGGCCGCCTGCGCCGCGCGCTCATCACGTACAGCCTGCTGCACCGCCTGACGGTGACGCAGATAAATTCCCAGGCCCTGGGTCAGCGCCTGACGCAGGGCGGAGGTCAGCTGACTGACGCGTTCGCTGGTTGGGTGCAGGCCACGGAAATTCAGTAGCAGCCAGCCGCTGTGGCCGGCGCAGTTGAGTGGCAGCAGCAGCGCCGCGCCCTGGGCGCTGCCATTGGCGAGGCGCAACGTCGCGGCCGGCTGACCGGCGCTGATGCGGCGGCCGGCCTGCTGTGCCTGACTGAGCAGGGTCTGCTGCAGAGCAGGGCTGAGTCCGCTGTTGCTGAGCAACTGCAGGTTGCCGTCCTGCTCACTGCTGCTGAGCGGCAGCAGTAATGCGCTGTCGGCTTCGCTGCAGTCGAAGAAAATCTGCCGCAGCCGTTGCTGCAGGGATGCCAGCAGCGGCATCAGTTCCTGCTCATTGCGGCAGGCGGAAAGTTCCAGTGCCAGCCCTGCATAGTCTGCCACCGGTTGGCGGACGTTGCCGGTGCGCTCCTGGCTGAGCCAGCTGCGCAGCCACTGCAGTGGATTCCCTGAGTACTGCTTTGCCGATACGGTCATGCGGTTGCCCCCGCTTTTTCTGTTTTCTGCGTCGTCCTGATAAGGCAGATCCTGTGCCATTCCTGTGGCTTTTCTGCGCCTTACTACCAATGGGGTACCCCTCCCTGAGTATTGAGAGAAGAATCCTGCTGGTAAACATTATTAACCACTGAGAAACACGGCATCCGCGCTCAGATTCCCCCCGATCTGCTGGTCGGTAGCGGAAACCGGGGCATAAGGCGGTGGACGTTCAGAGTGCTTGTGATCCGCATGTTGCACAGCACTGAGGCACTGACAGACGGGTGTGAACGATCGCGGTGCCGTGTTTTCTCTGTCAACACAGATGTATTGGGCCGGCCAGACGGCCGTCCGGGAGAAACACATGAGCCTTGCACTGACCAGCTCGGTTAACACAGAACGACCTCTGCCATCGCGCCGTTACCGGGTGGAAGGGCAGACTGCGCTGCGCCTCAGCGTCGCCGCCGGTGATTACCTCAGGATTCAGAGCCCGGATGGCGTGCAGGGCTGCGAACTGCTGGTGCTGACCGCCGACGGTGAATGCGAGCCCGGCCTGCTGGGCACGTTTCCGCTCAGCGGGGCCACGGCCACACTGGCGCAGCTGCAGGAGGGCAGTGCCGCCGCGCTGCGCCTGCAGGACTGCTTTGACCGCTGGGATATTCCACCCGGCTATCTGGAGCAGGCGCTGACGTTCAGCGCAGCGGAACTGCCGGATATGGAAATCCGTAACGACGCGGTGCTGATTATTATCGCTCCCGGCCAGCGCATGCTGGTCGATCAGCAGCAACCGGCGACCGAGCTGACCGTCGAACTCTGGTGCAGCCAGTCGGTGTATGACGACCTGCCCGAGCCGCTGGCGCCGCCGGTCGCGGAATACCGCATTGCTGACAGCACCGCTCAGGTGTACGAAGTCAGGGAAGGGCAGTGGATTCAGATTATTGATGTCGAAGGCCGTCAGTGCTCCGATCTGATTGCCTTTGATCTGGCGGCGCTGCAGGACGGGCGCGAGGTGGCACTGGATGCCACCGCTACCCGCACGGTGCAGGGACTGAGCCTGCCGCAGCCGGGTCTGCATTCCAAATTTCTGGATGCCGCCATGCAGCCGATGCTGCAGGTGGTACAGGATACCGTCGGCCGCCACGACAGTTTCCTGCTGGCCTGTACGCCGAAATTTTATGAAGACAGCGGCTATTTCGGCCATGTCAGCTGCAGCGATAATTTCAATAAGGCGCTGGCCCCGTACGGCATTGCCCCGCGCGCCGGCTGGCCGGCGATCAACCTGTTTTTCAATACCAATGTCGGCGATTGCGGCACCATTTTTTCCGACGAACCCTGGTCACGGGCCGGCGATTATGTGCTGCTGCGCGCGCAGCGCGATCTGCTGATCGGCAGCTCGTCCTGCCCGGATGACATTGATGCTGCCAACGGCTGGCAGCCCACCGATATTCATGTGCGCGTGTATGGCGCGGATGAAGAATTTCCACGCTCTATTGCTTACCGCACCCAGCCGGAGGAATTACCGCGTATGACCAAAATGACCGGCTTTCACAGCCGCACTTCTGCCCTCACCAGCCACTTTACCGAATACCGTGGTTACTGGGTCGCCAGTGAATACAGCGGCTGGGGTGCGCGGGCGGAATATCTGGCCTGCCGGGAACGGGTGGCGCTGCTGGATCTCACCCCACTGCGTAAATTTGAAGTGGTCGGCCCGGATGCAGAAGAACTGCTGCAGTATGCCCTGACGCGTAATGTGCGGCGGGTGGCAGTCGGTGAAATTGTTTATACCGCAGTGTGCTGCGAAACCGGCGGCATGATTGATGACGGCACGCTGTTCCGCCTGGGTGAACAGAATTTCCGTTTTGTGGCCGGCGATCCCTATATGGAAACCTGGCTGCGGGAACTGGCGCAGGCCAAAGGCTGGCGCGTGCGTATTCAGAATTCTTCCGATCAGATTCACAACCTGTCGTTGCAGGGGCCGCATAGCCGCAACCTGCTGAGCGAAATTATCTGGACGCCGGAACACCAGCCGGATGTCAGCGAACTGCGCTGGTTCCACTTCACCATCGGTCGTCTCGGTGGCCCGCAGGGCATCCCGGTGATGGTGTCCCGTACCGGTTATACCGGCGAATTGGGCTTCGAGATCTGGTGCCATCCGGATCATGCGGAAACCCTGTGGGATGCGGTCTGGGCCGAAGGCCAGCAATACGATATTGCACCCATGGGATTCGACGCGCTGGATATGCTGCGCATTGAAGCCGGGCTGATTTTTGCCGAGCACGAATTCTGCCCGGAAACGAACCCGTATGAAGCCGGCATCGGTTTTACCGTGCCGATGAAAACCAAAGAAGATGACTTTGTCGGCCGCGCGGCCATGGCCCGTCAGAGCGCGGAAAGCCGTAAAAAACTGGTGGGGCTGATTCTGGATACCCAGGAGCCGGTCGGCCACGGCGATCAGGTTTATCACGGCCGTTATCCGGTCGGCATTATTACCAGTGCCACACAGTCACCGCTGCTGAAAAAACAGATTGCCATGTGCCGTGTGTCACCGGACTACGCCGAACCCGGCACCCGCCTGGAGGTGGGTCAGCTGGACGGACTGAAAAAACGTCTCGGCGCCACCGTTACCACCACACCCTTTTACGATCCTGAACGTACCCGCGTGCGTTCTTAATAACTCAACCTTGATAACTCCGCAAAGAAACAGAGGATACTCTTATGCCAGCTATGAAATATTTCCCTCAGGCAATCAAAACCCCGCAACCGGATATGGAACGTCCGGGAGTAAATGCCTGGCTGGGTGACGTTGCCGTCTCCACAGACGAAGATAAAACCATTGCCGCCGGTTTTTTCCATCTGAAAAAATCCGATGCGCCGCTGGTTTACGATTACACCTATCACGAAATGAAATGCATTGTGGAAGGTGAAATGACCATCACGGATCAGGACGGCAATGTCGCCCACGCCAAAGCCGGTGATGTGTTCTATTTCCCGGCCGGCAGCACCATCACCTTTGAAACCGCCACCTACGGTATCGGCTTCTTCTGTGGTCAGCGCCGTGAAGGTGAAGGCTGATCCGCGGGGCAGGTGATCCGCTTTGCAGCCAGAGCTGCGTAACCTGAACCGGTTTTGTGCACGGGATAACGGCTTTACCCCTGAGTTGTTATGGAAAGTGTATTGAAAACAAAGGGTTATGCTCTCTGGTCTGTATTTTGCCTTTCCTGTCAGGAATATAAGTATCCTGATGGTTATCCGCCGCGCCGGTTGCAGGCAACCGGAGGCTGACGGAAGCCGTGAGAAACGGATGAACGGAGCGTGATATGCAAGTCGAAATGATTCCGGGCGTAAAAAGCCGTCCGGTGTATACGCCGGTAACGGTTAACCCGCGCAGTCAGCGGCAGATCTTTATCGCCCAGGATCAGATCCCGGCCGCGCTGCAATCTTTATACGACGGCTGTGAACAGGGCGAAAAAAGCCTGCTCACGGTGGTCACCACAGGTGCCGCCGCCGCCGGCGGTGCGCTCAGTATTGATGATCTGGCGCAGCGGGTTGCCAGTCTGCCGCAGTCGAGCAGTTTTTATCTCGCCGGCAGTGAAGCCTTTATGTGGGATATCGCTAAGCTGCTGACCGACGCCGGTTTTATCAGTGATCAGATTGCGATGCTGGCACCGCTGAGCAAAGAACGCCGTCTGTTCTGCACCCACTGTTACACCCTGATGGATCATGTCACGCACTCACCGCATGTGTGCAGCGGCTGTGGCCGTGCGCTGCTGGTACGTGATCATTTTTCCAAAATTCACCGCGCTTATGTCGGCGTACAGATTAATGCCGAAGATCCGGCGGATTTACCCGCCGCAGCCGAGGAGCTGAGCTGATGAGTGAAGGTCTGATTGAAGTCCGCGTCGCCTCTGTTGCTGACGTGGCGCCGAAAATCCGCGAATTCCGCTTTACCCCGGTTGCTGAGGCTCTGCCACCGTTTTCACCGGGTGCACATGTGGTGGTGGAAATGCCCGGCGCCGGAAAAACGTACCGTAATGCGTATTCCCTGATGAGTGATCCGTTTAATCCGGAGAATTATGGCATTGCCGTGCGACTGCAGGATGAATCACGCGGCGGTTCAGTTTTTATGCACACCCAGGTAAAAGAAGGGGATGTGCTGCGCATTACACCACCGGCCAATCTGTTTGCCCCGCACTGGGCGGCAAAAAAACATATTCTGCTTGCCGGTGGGGTGGGCATTACGCCGTTTATGTCGTACCTGCCGGAAATGCAACGGCGCGGTGCCGATTACGAACTGCATTACCTGTTCCGCAGTGAACAGACCGGTGCTTACCGCGATGAGCTGAAAAAAGCACTGGGCGAACGCTTTTTCAGCTACGACTCCGATGCCGGCGAAAAATGCGACGTACGGGCTCTGCTGGCTCAGGGCGCGCCCGGCACCCATATTTATATCTGTGGACCGGAATCCCTGATTCATGCGGTAAAAGCTGAAGCCGAAGCCATGGGGGTTCCCGCCGGCTTTATTCATTATGAAGAATTTGCCGCGCCGAAGCCGGGTAAACCCTTTACCGTCAAAGTTGCTTCCAGCGGCCAGGAAGTGGCCGTCAGTGCCGACGACAGTATGCTTGAGGCACTGGAAGCGGCGGGTGTGGAAGTCACCAATATGTGCCGTGGCGGTGTCTGCGGTCAGTGCGTGACCCGGGTGCTGGAGGGCACGCCGGAACATCGCGATGACTTTCTTTCCGCGGCTGAAAAATCACGCAACGACTGCGTTATGCCCTGTGTTTCACGCGCTGTGACCGACAGCCTGACCCTGGATTTATGAGGGAATTATCATGTTACGTGTAGCCCCGACCAAGCTCGAAACTTTCCGCGACGATTTTACTTACAGCAACAGCAGGGAAGCGATTGAACGCTTTCCGTTTCCTTTTCCGGAAGACGAATATTCCTATTCGGTGAATATTGAACCGCATACCCTGCCGGGAGCGGCCGGTTCGGTGAATGAGCACCTGTTCGATATTGACGAACATTACCTGTCCGAAATGGCTGAACGGGCCCAGGTGCTGAAAGAAAATCCCAAACGCTGTCTGGCGATGCCACATATGGAACTGGCCTGCTGGGATTTTATTGACCGTGCGATGACGACGATGGCCGCTGATTATCCGGACTATTTCAGCCTGCAGAAAAACGGTGAGCAGTGGCACTGGCAGAATAAACTGCTGCAGCTGGATGATACGTTTACTTTCGGCGACAGCAGCACACTGCCGTGTCCGCCGCTGGAATATATGGGACGTCAGGTACAGGGCGATATTGCGCTGCTGGATCAGCGTGACGGTGATTTATTTCTTGATGCTGGCATTGTCACCTGTCCGGCCGACTGGTCGCTGGCATTCGATGCCGGAATGAGCTTCAAAGAGTGGCACGGACCCGTACCCATGGCACACGAAATGGGCGTTTTTGAACGTGCGCTGAAATATCTGACCGCGATTCCGCTGGGCCGTCCGGTACGTCGTCTGAACTGGACCCTGACCGTGAATGCGCGCATGGATACGTCACCGGAAACCTACCCGATGTGGGGCGTGGAAAACCGCTCGGTCACAGCAGAGAATGTCGGTGAAAAAGTGTATCTGCGCGTTGAACTGCAGGTGCTCGACCGCATGGCGCGATCCAATGCGCTGATGTTCAGCATCCGTACCTATCTGATCAGCATGAACGATCTGGTGACCAATAAAGATTGGGCACGTCGTATGCATAGGGTAATGAAGACCTTACCTGAACCGCTGATTGAGTATAAAGGCCTGACTCATTATCACCCGCTGCTGGTGGACTGGCTGGCCCAATACGATCCGGCGAACTGAAACAGATCAGAAAAATATGATGACGGGACCAGAAAAAGAACCTTTTGCATTACTGACCCCTGACCAACAACTGCAGCACCTGGAAAGTGTTGCCCGCCGTTCCCTGCCGGCGTGGGGAATGGCATCTGACGCCGGGCTGAAACTGCTCAGCCTGTCAGAAAACGCGACCTACCGGGTGACTGCCGATGGGCGTGAGCCCGTGATTCTGCGGGTACACCGCACCGGTTATCACAGCCGTGATGCCATCCGCAGCGAACTGGCGTGGATGAAAGCGCTGCAGGCCGATGAAGGTCTGGCAACGCCGCAGGCCATTGCCGGAATGAACGGTGATTTTATTCAGTGTGTGGAAACCCCGGCGCTGAAAGAAGCACGCTTTGCCGTGCTGTTCGAATTAATTCCGGGCGTTGCCCCGGATGAATCCCGGTTGCTGGAACCTTTTAAACGTCTGGGCGCGGTGACGGCGCGCATGCACCGTCATGCACGTCAGTGGCAGCGGCCGGAGTATTTTGAGCGGCTGGTGTGGGATTTTGATGGCTGCCTGGGAGCGGTGCAGTTATGGGGTGACTGGCGTGAAGGACCGGGGCTGGACGCTGCCGGTAAAGCCACACTGGAAAAAACCCAGTCCCTGATTGAGCAGCGGCTGCAGGCATTCGGTAACGGTGCCGACCGCTTTGGTCTGATTCATGCCGATCTGCGGCTCGCCAATCTGCTCGAATCCGGCGGTGAAACCCGGGTAATCGATTTTGACGATGCCGGCCTCGGCTGGTTCCTGTATGACATCGCCGGCGCCGTGAGTTTTATTGAAACCCGTAGCGATCTGGCGCAGCTGATTGATGCCTGGGTCAGTGGCTATCAGACGCAGGGCGAACTCAGTGATGAAGACATTGCGGAAATTCCGACCTTTATTATGCTGCGCCGCATGACGCTGCTGGCCTGGATTGCTTCCCATGCCGAAACCGCGCTGGCGCAGTCACAGGGCGAGGAATTTACCCGTGGAAGCGTTAAGCTGGCGGAACACTATCTGCGCACCATGGCATCCTGAACGGATGCTCTGCCGGCGCCTGTCTCAGCGCCACAGGAATTTTTATGTCTGAACAATCCATCAAACCCATTCTGGATCAGAACGCCTGTGATTTTTCTGCCACCGGTAATGATTCCGTCGATGCTCTGGTGCAGCAGCGTCTGCAGACCATGGGACCAACCTCCGTCCTGTTTTACCGTGAACCGCTGGTGATGGAACGTGGCGAAGGTGCCTGGCTGTATGACAGCAGTGGCCGGCGCTATCTGGATGCTTACAACAACGTCGCCGTGCTGGGACACAGCCATCCGGCGGTGCAGCAGGCGGTTAATGAACAGCTGGGGCAGATTAATACCCACAGTCGTTATCTGCATCAGGCCGGCCACGATTATGCGGAACAGCTGCTGGCGACGCTGCCGGCAGCGGCACCGTTAACCGATCCGCGTCTGCTGTTCACCTGCACCGGCAGTGAGGCCAATGATCTGGCGATCCGCCTGGCGTGGCTGGCCACCGGGCGCAAAGGCATACTGGTGTCGGAGGCGGCTTATCACGGCAATACTTTTCTGGTTAATCAGGTGTCGCCGTCGTCGTGCCGGCAATTACCCGACTGGGTCGCCACTTTTTCTCTCGATGCCCTGCGTGATGAAAGCATCAGTGCCGCCCGGGCGGAGGACATTATCCGCGCAGAAATCCGGACCGCGCTTACCCGCCTTGAACAGCATGGCCATCAATGTGCCGCGTTACTGGCTGACAGTATTTTCTCCAGCGACGGGGTTTTTGCCCTGCCACACGGATTTCTGGCCGCCGCGGTCGATGAAGTGCGTGCCGCCGGTGGTTTATTTATTGCCGATGAAGTACAGCCGGGCTTTGCCCGCACGGGTGAAGCCTTCTGGGGTTTTAACCGCCATTCAACCGCAGAGCAGCCATTGATTCCGGATCTGGTGACTTTCGGTAAACCCATGGGGAATGGCTATCCGGTGGCCGGACTGGTCGCTGCCGATAACCTGCTGCAGCGCTTTGCGGCGGAAGAAGGCTATTTCAATACCTTTGCCGGTTCGCATGCGGCGATTGCCGCCGCACAGGCAGTGCTTAACACCATCAGCGCTGAGCAGCTGCAGCAGAACGCGGCAGAGACTGGTGCGTATTTAAAACAGGGCCTGCAGCAGCTGCAACAGCACTGTCCCCGTATCCGTGCGGTGCGCGGCAGTGGTTTATTTATCGGGGTTGATATCGCCACGGCTGACGGTACGCAGGCCGACCCGGGCTATACCAGTGAACTGATTAATCAGCTGCGCCGGCAGGGCGTGCTGATCGGTGCCGCCGGTAAAGATGGCAGCACCCTGAAAATCAGACCACCGCTGTGCTTCGGCCGTGGGCATGCGGATATTTTCCTGACCACCCTCAGCGGTCTGCTGAGCGGTGACGATGAATAACCGACGTTAATAACAGGAGCATGATGATGAGCACACAGAAAGTTCTCGTAACCGGTGCCAGCAAAGGTATTGGTAAAGGCATTGCCAGCGTGTTCGCCAAAAACGGCGCCGACGTTGCCGTACTGGCCCGCGATCTGGCCGCTGCCGAAGCGACTGCCAGCGAGCTGGCGCAGGCAACCGGCAGTAAGGTGATTGCTGTGGCCGGTGATGTGACCAGCAAGGAATCCATGACCGCAGCGGTCAACCGTGTGGTGGAAGCCTTCGGCGGTCTCGACGTACTGTGTGCCAACGCCGGTATTTTTCCCGCGGCACCATTGGAAGACATGACCGAAGATGACTGGGATCTGGTACTGAACACCAACCTGAAAGGCACCTTTATTACGGTGCAGTCAGCCATTCCGGCGCTGAAAAACAGCAGCGCCGGCCGTGTGGTGGTGACGTCCTCGATTACCGGTCCGGTAACCGGCTTTCCCGGCTGGTCACATTATGGTGCCAGTAAAGCCGGCCAGCTGGGCTTTATCCGCACGGCTTGTATTGAACTGGCAAAATATGGCATTACCGTTAACGCCGTGATGCCGGGTAACATCATGACCGAAGGCCTGCAGGGCATGGGTGAGGATTATCTCAGCCAGATGGCCAATTCCATTCCACTGAAGCGTCTGGGGGATGTGGAAGATATCGGCCACGCGGCTTACTATTTCGCCTCCGCCGGCGCCGGCTACGTAACCGGTCAGACCATCGTGGTGGATGGTGGTCAGATCCTGCCGGAATCCCTTGAAGCGCTGGGCTGATCAGCGGCGGAGCTTGCTGCCGGACAGAACCTCTGCTTTAGCGGAGGTTCCCACCTTATCTTCCGATGTTACTGACTGATATAAACGAATTCTGTATCAAGAATAATAAGAATATATTATTAGAATTTCTTCAGGCTATGGTCTGTGCACAGGCCGGCATCCCGACAATTGTTGGGTTCTCTGCATATTTCAGGAGGGCTATTGTTCTTTTATTCATTTGAGTGAGAGGACGTCACCATGCCTTATGTGAATGATATACCTTCCCTGCAGGATTTTAAGAATCTTATTGGTCATAATTATTCTAAGATTTCAGCGATGATGAGGCGGAGAAGTCAGCGCATTATAGATATTGACCCTATTTTTTTTGCTTTGAAAAATGTGGAAGCATATCGCAATCCCGGGCCTAACAGAGACGCGACAATATACAGAATACGGTTCCTGAGGAACGAGTGCATAGCCTGGCTGAGTAAATATTTTATGGATATCAGTAAAGAAGGCGAGGGAATCGACGGGTTAGCACGTAGCTGTCATAACCTGATGGAAAAGCTGATAACCGAGAATTATATCGGTAAGGGAAGAACTGTAAAAGGAAATCAGGATAACCTGAACAGAGCACATCTTGCTCAGAGAGATGATGATCTCTCCCTGGTCCTGCCGGGTGGCGGAAAAATTGGAAAAAGTGTCGCCCCTGGATATACCGTAGAACGGGGCACGGCCGGACATTACTCTAATGTTCCTGATTACCATGGGTATAAGAACAAATTTCCCGCAGAAAGAATGAGCGAAGATGATTATATGAAGGAGCTTTATCTGGATCTGATTCGTAACGGTACAGTCTACGGATTTTCCGGTCTTGGGACTATTATAACTTCTGGTGTCAAATATTGTAACGATCAGGAAAGACTTGCCTATAATGTAACCCTCCCCGAATTAGTGCCATTCATTACTAGAGTATTTCCGGAGAGTTTGTTTGTTGCTCACGATACTCAACCGGTGTTAAGTCACCGAGAGATTCGTGAGGTCGTTCCTCATTGTATTCCATCATCCAGCGATGGGTAATATCTCTTACTTCATCCAGGTCGCTGAACAGATAGTAATCCAGTATTTCTGTTCGGTATGTGCGGTTAAACCGTTCGACATAACCATTCTGAGTTGGCTTTCCTGATTTGATAAATTCAAGCTTCACACCATGTTCTTCTGCCCACTCCGACAGCACCAGCGCTGTAAACTCCGGGCCGTTATCCATGCGGATCTGCGCAGGATAACCACGCCATTTCGCTATTCGATCCAATGTTCGGATCACACGTTTTGATGGGAGATTGAGGTCTATCTCGATTCCCAACACTTCACGATTAAAATCATCTACGACGTTGAACGTCCTGAACTTTCTTCCGCATTTCAGGGCATCGCTCATAAAATCCATAGACCAGCTACGATTTTCTGCATCAGGTACTGACAGTGGTTGAGGATAACGACTTGGTAAACGCTGCTTACCTTTTCGTCTCATATTCAGTTTAAGCTGGCAGTACACCCTGTATACCCGCTTGTGATTCCATTCATGCCCAAGTTTACGGAGCTTGATGAACAATTTACGAAAACCATAGCGTGGATAGCGTTCAGCCATGCTTTGCAGAGCTTCAATCACCGTATCATCACGATGTGGATCAGGGCGATAGTGATAGGCGCTGCGAGCGATATTCAGGGCTTTACAGCTTCTGCGCTCGCTGATGTGATGCTCGTCTTTCAGAGCATCAACCAGCATACGTTTCTCAGCCGTCGTCAGAGCTTTTTTTCGATGACATCCTTGAGCGCTCTGTTCTCCAATGCCAGATCGGCATACATACGCTTGAGCTGGGATAGCTCTGCTTTCATGTCTTTCATCCGCTTAATATCGGATGCTTCCATACCGCTGTATTTGCTCTTCCAGTTGTAATACGTCGCTTCGGATACGCCGTACTCTCGACAGACGTCTTTGACGGTTCTGCCGGCTTCTACAGCTTTGAGGATAGTGATGATCTGAGTTTCAGTAAAACGGGATTTACGCATGAGATGATCTCCTGTTTGCGTTGATTATCCCGGAAATTCTCTAATTTGGAATGGCCCAGTTTTTGGGGAGGGTTACAATAAAGTCTCTCTTAATGGTGATGGGTATCTGCGTTGGGGTAATGGTGAACTGGTTGATACATCGGGGATGAGTACGAATAAAACAGGACGTGGGTGGGGGATCTTTGTCGTCGATATGGGGCAGGATTTTTATATTAACTCCCATTCTACCGGAAAGTTTCATCACTCCAGCTTTCTGTCAGGTGAAGTCGTATTCAGTGCTGGTGAAATCTGTGTCTCAAATGGTATTTTGGTTGGTCTGACGAACAAAACCGGCCATTATAAATCCGGTTCTGATGAGCTTTACCGGGCATTGCTTTTACTTCAGCGGCACCGATATGGCCCTAAAATATGTGGTGGTATTGGCGAAGGAATGGATTGTGTTTCCGTCAGCGATCCATTTAAGGCCGATGGCCGGTGGCGATTGGCGAATGATGTGATTGAAGCTGGTGGGGATTTAACTGATCACACCTTAATTGGAAAAGCGGCTGCAACGGTTCCTGGTCCGGATACTATGGAGCATATAGCAAGAAGAGTAGAGCATAAAATGAATGAAATTATTGTGTGATGATATTGGCTGAGCGTTTTAAGTTTAAAAATTTTACAATTCATGCTGAAATTTAAAGATGATCTGTCGTTGAAGCAGGTTTTTAAAGAATCAGCAGACGTTATATTGCAGACAGGTTTCTGTGATTGAATCTGAAAGCAGTTAAAACGGCAGCTAAGGCTGCCGTTTTTATTCTGACTGTATTGATGAAATATTGGGTGAGCTTAACCCCGCCAGAACACCGGGCTGAGCAGCACCATCACGGTGAGTAATTCTAACCGCCCGAGAATCATGGCAAAACAAAGAATCCATTTGCCGGGCGCGGATACGGCGGCGAAATTACCGGCCGGGCCGATCATATCACCCAGACCCGGACCCACGTTGGTCAGAGCGGTGGCGGCACCGGTCAGTGAGGTGACAAAGTCCAGTCCGGTGGCGGCCAGGCACAGGGTGGTGATGGTCATGGTCAGGAAAAACAGAAACGAAAAGGCCACGGCTGATCCCATAATATCGTCGGTTACCGCTTTGCCGTTGTAGCGCACCGCAGAAATCCCCCGCGGGTGTACCAGCCGGTTCATCTGATCGCGCAGAAACAGCCACGACAGCTGGAAGCGGAATATTTTCATCCCGCCACTGGTTGAACCGGAGCAGCCACCGATAAACGTGACGAAGAAAAACAGGGTGATACTGAAGACGCCCCACTGGCTGTAATCTTCTGAGGCATAACCTGTGGTGGTGATAACGGACGCAATATTGAAGGCCGTGTGGGTCAGAATTTCAAATGCGCTTTCGCTGTCGTCGGTGAACAGCCGCTGCAGCGTCAGAATCAGCACCAGCGCGCCGACAATATACAGAAAGCCCAGCGTCTGCTGATCTTTCAGCGCGTTAAGGCGGCGCTGGGTGAGAAAGCGGATAAACAGGGTAAAGGGCATACCGCCGATCAGCATAAACAGGGTGGAAATCCACAGAATACCGGCGTTAAAACGGCCCATGGAAGCGTCGTCGGTGGCATAACCGCCGGTGGAGACGGTGGTCATGGCGTGATTCACCGCATCAAACAGATTCATGCCGGCAAAAAAGTAACTGAGGCAGCAGGCCAGGGTGATGCCCAGATACACCAGCAGCAGCCCGCGCGCCATGTCGCGGAAGCGCGGCAGGGATTTATCCGACCAGTCGGAGGATTCTGTCTGGAACAGACGCATCCCGCCGACACGCAGAAACGGCAGAATAGACACCGCCATGCCGATCACGCCGAAGCCTCCGACCCACTGCAGCATGGAGCGCCACAGCAGAATCGCCGGCGGCAGGTCATGCAGGCCGTGCAGCACGGTGGAGCCGGTGGTGGTAATGCCGGAAACGGCTTCGAACACGGCATCCGTCAGGGTCAGCGGGTGGTGGGTCAGGGTCAGCGGCAGGGCGCTGAAAAAAGACAGCAGCAGCCAGCTCAGGGTGGTGAGGGTATAGAGCTGACGGGCATTGAGTGCGAACGGCGGATTGTAGCCGGGTGCCAGCAGCAGAATGCCGGCCACGGCGGTGATGGAAGCCGACAGCAGGAAGGCGCGGTATTCCGGATCGTCCGTCAGCAATGCGTAGGCCGCCGGAATCAGCATCAGCGCGGTCATGATAAATGCCAGTACACCGCAGACATACAACACCGGCCGTAACAGTCTGAACACAGGGATTCTCCCGTTAGATGTCAGACTGATTGTCTTGCAGGATGGCGTAAAAATTCAAGACGGCAAATGCACAGCGGCCTTAAAAAGCGGTAAACAGAAGCGGTGTGAGGATGACAGGGGCCTGAAGGGATCAGGCTCCTGTGCTGGTCAGTCAGGGACGTGGTTCATCGTGATGATGATGATCCGGGGCCGGGCTGCTGTGTGGTGCCGGTCCGCCGGAGGGGGCCGGATGTGGACCCCACCATGGGGCGCAGCCGCTGAGCAGTACGGCGGTCAGTAACAGGGTAAGTGAACCTGACACTCGTTTCATTGTGTTTTCCTCTGCAGGTCAGACGGGACTAAGACCCTGTATTCTGGCGCTTTGCGCCCGGCGGCTGTTTACAGATTGTGTAAATCCGGTCTCTGTCGGGCAGGCCGTCAGTCCTGATACAGCATCCGGGTATAGCGCGTCAGCGTCGGCGCCTCACGGGCGAACCACTCCAGGCTGTCGATGGCGGATGGTGTGGCAGCACTGAAGGGGAATTCCTTTTCATAGCAGTCAATACGGTACAGGCGCTCCACGGGCTGGCCATCACTTCCGGTGTGCTGCAGCAGGTAGCCGCGACGCGGGGCGGCGGCAAACCCCTCCAGCGATAACAGCGGCTGCTGCAGACGTGAGGCATGCAGGCTGTGGCAGACACGGAAACCATCGCTCAGCGACCCTTCAGCCACCGAAGTTTCGAACGCCAGCAGGTTGGTGCGTTGGTCAGCGTTGACAGTGCTGTCCAGCAACTGGTGTTTTAACGGCAGGCTGCTGTTGCTGACGGGCTGTGGGCGGTCAAGCACGAGTCCGGCGTACCGGCCGGCAATAATCAGGGCGCCGCGGCGCTGGTATTGCCGGCCGCTGTGCAGGTCTTTTTCGCTGACCAGTTCCAGCCCGATTAACGGGCCGGGCTGATCAGACTGCAGGCGCCAGTCTTCGACATAAATGCCGCTGGGCGCAAATTCCATCATGCAGTTACCGGTGCGCTGCAGGAGCGCCGGCTCCGGCCAGCGGTTGTGCAGCTGGTAACTGGCACCGCCATCCCAGCTGAGCTGTTTACCGTCCCAGATGGCATCGGCATACCAGCCTTCGTAATCGGCCAGCGACTCAGGATTGCCGGCGTCGGCCTGCTGTTGTGCCGGCGTCGGCAGGCGCAGGTCAATGGTCAGGCGGCGTGACTGCAGCCAGAATACGCGGGTATCGGTATCGGTCTGACCATTGGCAAAACTGATGCTGCGGCGGCGGAAGCAGCCACGCATCCATTCCGGGGCCGGGGCACCGGCCGGTACGGCACTGAGGCCGGACAATTCACTCAGGTGCATTATTCACTCTCCAGCGCATCGCGCAGTTTGCCGAAGGACGATGCCTGATGAGAGGCATCGGGCAGGCTGATTTCTCCCCGCGCCAGACGCTGCTTGAGATAGCTGAAGGTCTGTATGGTCTGTGCGTACAGGTGGTCACCACAGCTCAGTGGCTGATATTTGTCTGCTGCCACACCGGGAGCCGGTGCGACCATGGGACGGATAACCGTGTCGTAATCACAGGTACAGAACAGCGGGAAGGAATAGCGTTCTTCTTTCACTTTGCGTACGCGGTGTGAGGTGGCAACAAAACGTCCGTTGCTCAGAATTTCCATCATGTCGCCGATATTGACGACAAAGCAGCCGGGTATGACCGGGGCATCAATCCATTCGTCTTTATCGTTCAGCACTTCCAGACCGTCGGCGGTCGGCAGCAGCAGGGTAAAGCATTCGTAATCGGTGTGGGCACCGATGCCTTCGCGGTCGGTTGCCTGCGGGTCGTAGGGGTAATGCACCAGACGCAGCTGGTTGGGCGGATTTTTCAGTTTATCGTCGAAGGTATTTTCCGCCAGTCCCAGTGCCAGGGCAAAACCACGGAACAGTAAGCGGCCGAGATCCAGCGCGGCATCATAATAAGCTTTGATATGCTGTTTAAATTCCGCTGTATCCGGCCACTGGGTCGGGCCCAGCATGGGCCGTTTCAGTGGAAAATCCGGCAGGTCATTGTTTACATCGTAGGCTTCTTTATGGTCGATTTTCCCGCCATAAAACTGTTCTTCCCCTTCCGGAACATAACCACTGTGATTAACGGAATTCCCGATATAACAGCGCATTTTTTCTGCCATCGGGCGGGCGAAAAACGCTTTGCTGGTGCTGATCAGATTATCGATCAGCGGCTGTGGAATGGCGTGGCCCCGGATATACAGAAAGCCGACATCGCGGGCGGCAGCGGCCATATTATCGGCAACCTGCTGGCGCTCACTGAGCTGCTCAGAATACAGGCCGGAAATATCAATGACGGGAATATGCGTGAATGCGCGTGAATTTGGCATTGCCAGTCTCCTTTGTAGCGATAAATAACAAAAGTGACTGGCCGTCCAGTATGGTCCCGGCGACAGGCCGGCCGGGTCGTCCCGGTAGAGCGGTAAAAATCAAGCACAGAATATACCAGCGGAAAACCGCCATAAAACGGCTATTTTTTCCGCGAATAACGGGTATAGGTGATTCAATCCGGTTCACCGCTGCCCATTTTCAGGGCGCCGTGTTAGCGTGCTGACATCCACTGAACAAGGAAAGAGGGCCGCGTTTTATGGCAGCACTGATGACCCGGCTGGGCATTCAATATCCGATTATTCAGGCGCCGATGGCCGGCGTGTCCACGCCGCAGCTGGCGGCGGCAGTCTCTGCTGCCGGCGGACTGGGTTCCATCGCCATCGGTGCCGCCGGACTGGCCGCAGCGGAAACAATGATCCGGGCAACCCGGGCGCTGACCCGGGCACCTTTTAACGTTAATGTTTTCTGTCATCAGCCGGCGTCTGCCGATGCCACACAGGACGCCCGCTGGCTGGATTATCTGCGCCCGTTTTTTGCGCAATTCAACGCTCAGCCACCGGCAGAATTACATGAAATCTATCGCAGTTTTCTCGCGGATAATACGGTACTGCACTTACTGCTGGCAGAAAAGCCAGCGCTGGTCAGCTTTCATTTCGGCCTGCCGCCCAGCCGCTGGATACAGCAGTTACAGGATACCGGTATCGTTACGCTGGCCTGTGTCACGTCACTGAGTGAAGCACGGGCGGCGCAGCAGGCGGGTGTGGATGCGCTGGTGGCGCAGGGCATCGAAGCCGGCGGTCACCGGGGCATTTTTGATCCGCAGGGCGCGGATGAACAGTTGCCTGCGCTGGCATTACTGGCGCAGCTGCGGGAGCGGGTGGCGCTGCCGCTTATTGCTGCCGGCGGTATTATGAACGGGGCTGATATCGCTGCAGCACTGGCAGCCGGGGCTGAGGCCGTGCAGATGGGCACGGCCTTTATTGCCTGTCCTGAATCGGCCGCCAATGAAGAATACCGCCGCCGCCTGCAGAGTCATCCGCACACACAGATCACCCGGGTGATTTCCGGCCGTCCGGCGCGTGGCATCATTAATCGCATGATGACCGGAGTCGACAGTGCCATGGCGCCACCGGTTCCGCCTTATCCCAACGCCTACGATGCCGGCAAAGCGTTGCACGCCGCGGCAGCAGCAGCCGGCTGTTATGATTTTGCTGCCCACTGGGCCGGCACTGGGGTGGCCGGGGTACGGGTACTCCCGGCGGCACAGCTGCTGCAGCAGCTGGTGGATGAACTTCGCTCCGCACAGGGCTGATACAGCACCAGCGCGTCAGGGGATTGGACAATCCCCTGACTTGTGTTTATAAATAGACGATCGGTCTAAAATAAATGGCAAGCCCATGACAGATGACGTACCGAATACAGCACCGGTGGCCGCGCCCCGGCGCCGTGGCCGGCCACCCAAAGACAGTGCCCGCAGTCCGCAGGAAACCCGCGCGCTGCTGATCCGTGCCGGGCTGGAGATGCTGACAGAAAAAGGCTATTCGGCTGCCGGGCTGGATGAAATCCTGCGGGCTGCCGGTGTCCCCAAAGGCTCTTTTTATCACTATTTTGCCAGCAAAGAGGCGTTCGGCAGTGCACTGATCGGGGAATACGCAGCGTATTTTGCGGTCCGGCTTGACCGCTGGTTAACCGATCCGCAGCGTACTCCGTTACAGCGGATTGAGGATTTTGTTGAGGATTCTGCCGCGGGGATGGCGCGCTATGGCTTCCGCCGTGGGTGTCTGATCGGCAACCTGGGGCAGGAAATGAGTGCTCTGCCGGAATCCTTCCGCCAGCAGCTGCAGGATGTGTTCAGCGACTGGCAGAGCCGGCTGGAAGTCTGTCTGCGGGAGGCCCAGGCGTGCCGTGAAATCAGCGTGACGGCCGACTGCCGCCAGCTGGCGGTTTTTTTCTGGACCGGCTGGGAGGGCGCCGTGTTGCGTGCCCGGCTGGAACAGAGTGACAGTCCCCTGCGGACATTTGCCGCAGGTTTCCTGCAATTGCTCGAACACTGAGCCCAATATAAATAAACCGGAGGACGTGCGATGTTTAAAGGAATTCTGATTGAAAAAGACGACAGCGGTCAGACGGTCGCCCTGAAGGAGCTGGATGACAGCATGCTGCCGGCGGGGGATGTCACCGTGCGGGTGGGCTGCTCAACCCTGAATTACAAAGACGCGCTGGCCATTACCGGGGCCTCACCGGTGGTACGCAGTTTCCCTATGGTGCCCGGTATCGACTTTGCCGGCACGGTGGAAGCTTCGGACAGCGCGGAATTCAAAGTCGGTGATGCGGTAGTGCTGAACGGCTGGGGCGTGGGTGAAAAGCACTGGGGCGGGCTGGCAGAAGTCGCCCGGGTATCATCTGACTGGCTGGTGCCATTGCAGGCGCCGTTCACGATGCGTCAGGCAATGGGGATCGGCACCGCCGGTTACACCGCCATGCTGTGTGTACTGGCGCTGGAAAAACACGGGCTGCGGCCGGGCGATGGTCCGGTACTGGTCACTGGTGCGGCCGGCGGCGTCGGCAGTGTGGCGGTGGCGGTACTGGCGCAACTGGGGTATGAGGTGGCGGCGATGACCGGCCGGGCGGAAGAGGCGGATTTCCTCACCTCGCTGGGCGCTGGCGAGATCATCGAGCGGGCGCCTTACAGTGAAAAAGGACGCCCGCTGAGTAAAGAGCGCTGGGCTGCCGCCATTGATGTGGCGGGCAGCCAGGTACTGGCCAATGTCTGTTCTGAAATCCGTTATGGTGGTGTGGTCGCCGCCTGTGGGCTGGCGGCCGGGATGGATTTTCCGGCGACGGTGGCGCCCTTTATTCTGCGTGGTGTCACGCTGGCCGGGGTCGACAGTGTGATGGCACCGAAAGCACGGCGTCTCGAAGCCTGGCGCCGTCTGGCACAGGATCTGGATATCGCCAGGCTGGAGGCGCTGACCCATGAGGTCGCGCTGGACGATGTCATCCGCGTGGCACCGGATTTTCTCGCCGGTAAGGTCCGCGGCCGTATTATTGTTCCCGTATCCGGCTGATACCGGGTCCGGAGCTGACCGGCAGTGCGCTTTTTCAGGCGTGTTGCCGGTCGTTTTCTGCCGGTGAATGACCGGCTGCTGAAGTGGAGTCAGTGTGAAAGCAATTCAGGACTATTACGCAGAAAAATACAGTCACTGCTATGGCTGTGGCCGCAATAACCCGCAGGGGCATCATCTGAAAAGTTACCCCGATGGCGAACAGACCATTGCCCGCTTTACGGTTCCGGAGCAGTACACCGGTGGCGTGCCGGAGCATGTGTACGGCGGCATGGTGGCATCGCTGCTGGATTGTCACGGGACGGCGTCGGCGGCGTATTTTGCCGCGCAGAATGAAGGTCTGTCGCTGGATGAGGAGCTGGGCCGCTGCCGCTTTGTGACGGCTTCTCTGAAGGTGGATTTCCTGCAGCCGACCCCGATCGCTACCGAGCTGGTTATCCGTGCCAGCCTGCGCGCCGTGGAAGGGCGGAAAGTGCAGCTGGAGATGACCATGAGCGCTGCCGGCAGCATCACCGCGAAGGCGGAAATGCTGGCTGTGCGGCTGCAGAACTGAGACGGGTGACAATGTCACCCGGCATTGTCCATCATTGTTATGTTGCCGCGGCTGACAATATGTCGGTCTTTGTTAGTTTTTTTTATAAGTTGTTGTTTTTAAAGGATTAAAAAGGAATTTTAAAAGCTGGCACAGGCTCTGCAAATACTCAGGAGACACCTGCTCTAGCACCGCAAAAGCAGGACAAACCATCTGATTGGAGAGCAACAATGTCAACTGCCGCAGAAACAACGACTGTATCTACTTACCTGCGTCCTATCGATCGTGACGGCCTGATGGCTTTTGCTGAAAAAGGCCGTAACAACCCTGAAAACCGTGGTACCAACAAAGCCCGTACCGTCACTGAGGGCCAGTACCGCACCATTACTCATATCAACAAACACGAAGTTGTGGTGGATGAGCCGCTGCATCTGTTCGGTGAAGACACAGCTCCGGCACCGGGTGAAATCGTACTGGCGGCACTGGGTGGCTGTCTGGCTGTGGGTGTGACCGCTGTTGCCACCTGGAAAAACGTTAAACTGAGCCGTCTGGAAGTATTCCTGGAAGCCGATATCGGCAACACCGCCGCCTGGGGTGCCGGTGGCGCTGAGCGTGAACCTGAGCAGATGGGTTTCCAGGAAATCCGTGCCAAGTTCCTGGTTGAAGGTGATGCCAGCCGTGAAGAACTGGAAGAAATCGTGCAGCGTGCGAACTTCTACTCTCCGGTCGGTAACTCCATGCGTAACGGTATTCCGATGTCCATCAGCATGATGGAAGAAGAATAATCCTGCAGGGTATTTACCCGCCACCGGTGTGATCCGCTTTGCGGACCACACCGCCCAGCGCCGGCAGCTATCATCATGGTATCTGCCGGCGTTTTTATTCCTGCCGGCGCTGCGGAACGCTGTATTCCGGCCGGGCGTTATTAAAAATTCCTATCCGGTTATATTGTGAGGAAAAATAACCCGTGGGTTATGTCATAATGTCTGTAAATCAGAGTGGAATAACGTTTTATGATCAATGAAATCCTGCTGGGACTTGGTGTTGGTGCAGCTCTGGGCCTGACCGGCAGTGGTGGCGTGCTGGCCGTGCCTGCCCTGATTCTCGGGCTGGGCTTCAGCCTGCCGGAAGCGGTGCCGGTATCCCTGATTGCTATTGGCTCGGCGTCGCTGATCGGTACGGTTGAAGGGCTGCGTAAGGGGCTGGTGCGTTACCGTGCGGCGCTGGTGATGGCGGTGTTCGGTATGCTGCTGTCGCCGCTGGGCATTTACCTGTCACAAGTGCTGCCCAACGATCTGATGATGATCCTGTTCTGTGGCCTGTTGTTTTTTATTGTTGTGCGTATGGTGCGCCAGGCGCGTTCGGATGCGGTCAGTGCGGATGAGATGACGTCGCCGCTGGAGCATAACTGTATGCTGCGCGAGGACACCGGCCGTTTTCAGTGGAATCCGCGCTGTTTTTCGACCTTATCCGGTATCGGTGGGGTTGCCGGTCTGTTCAGTGGCATGCTGGGCGTGGGTGGCGGGTTTCTGATTGTGCCCGGCGTGCGGCATTTCAGTAATCTGGGTATGCATGGCATCGTTGCCACGTCTCTGGCGGTGATTACCCTGATCTCGGCCGGCACCATTACCCTGACTCTGCTGCACGGTGTGACGATTGCGGAGCGCAGCTGGTATTTTATTGCCGCGACCATCACCGGCCTGGTGGTGTCACGCTTTTTTGCTCCGCGGATTCCACCGCATGCCCTGCAGTGGGGATTTGCGGCACTGGCATCGCTGGTGGCCGTGAGCATGCTGGCAAAAACCCTGATTCCTATGTTCAACGCTGGGTTCAACGCTGGCTGAAGCGACTGCCGGCAGCCTGTCCGGCAGGGAAGAAAAGCAGCTGAAAAAAGCGCGGAAGTTTCCGCGTTTTTTTATGCCCGGCATTGATCGTTAACGGTGCGCAGCAGGTGATATCCGTCTCTCCCGGGAGCCGCTGACCCGCAGGCGGCCATCAATATTATTAATGATGTAACGCTCTTCACTGACCGCGTTAAGGTCTTGTGCCGCCAGTTGCAGCGACTTGCATCCGCGACGGTGGCAGATGGCTTTGCCGGTGCTGAGGCTGTTTTTCTGCGCTTGTAGCGGAGCGGATAATAATGGCGCCGGCTGTGGTCAGGCCGGGACGGAAACCTGAGCAGGAGGATCGTCAGTTTGCTGAACTTCAGGCAGAGGATTTTGTGAGCAGGCCGTTGTTCTGCCGGCCGGAAACAGGCGGCTGTGTCTGCGGATGTGGACGAAACGGAAAAATTAAGGCGGGAAAAAGGAACCGGCAGCCTGGTCAGGCTGCCGGCAGGGGAGTGATTATTTCAGATCAAAACGATCAGCATTCATCACCTTAACCCAGGCTTTGACGAAGTCTTTCACGAACTTCTCTTTGTTGTCGTCCTGAGCATATACCTCGGCGTATGAGCGCAGGATGGAGTTGGAACCAAACACCAGGTCCACACGGCTTGCTGTCCACTTCACGTCGCCGCTGTGACGGTCAACGATGTTGTAGGAGTTTTTGCCGGTTGGCTTCCAGCTGTATGCCATGTCGGTCAGGTTGACGAAGAAGTCGTTGCTTAACACGCCTTCTTTGTCAGTGAAGACACCGTGTTTGCTGTCACCGTAGTTGGTGCCCAGTACACGCATACCACCGACCAGTACCGTCATTTCCGGTGCTGTGAGTCCCATTAACTGCGTGCGGTCGAGCATCAGTTCTTCCGGCATGACGACGTAGTCTTTCTTCACCCAGTTACGGAAACCATCGTGAATCGGTTCCAGCACTTCAAAGGACGCTGCATCCGTCATCTCGTCGGTGGCATCACCACGTCCGCCGGCAAACGGTACTTCAATATCGACCCCGGCATCCTGCGCTGCTTTTTCTACGGCGGCGGAACCGGCGAGGACAATCAGGTCGGCCATGCTGACCGGCTTGCCGAAGTCAGACTGAATACCTTCCAGTACGCTCAGCACTTTCTGCAGACGGGCGGGTTCATTGCCTTCCCAGTCTTTCTGCGGTGCCAGACGGATGCGGCCACCGTTGGCGCCACCGCGGTAGTCAGAGCCACGGAAGGTACGGGCGCTGTCCCAGGCCGTTGCCACCAGTTCACCGACACTCAGGCCACTGGCCAGAATTTTCGCTTTCAGTGCGGCAACATCGTCTGCGTCCGGTACATATTCTGCTGCCGGTACCGGATCCTGCCAGATCAGGTCTTCCGCCGGCACGTCAGCACCGAGGTAGCGGCTCTTCGGACCCAGGTCACGGTGAGTCAGCTTGAACCAGGCGCGGGCGAACACTTCTGAGAAGTAAGCCGGATCTTTGTAGAAGCGCTCGGAAATTTTGCGGTATTCCGGGTCCATCTTCATCGCCATATCCGCATCAGTCATGATGGGGTTGTAGCGGATGGACGGGTCTTCCACATCCACCGGTTTGTCTTCTTCTTTAATGTTCACCGGTTCCCACTGCCAGGCACCGGCCGGACTTTTCTTCAGCTCCCAGTCGTAGGTGAGCAACAGGTAGAAGTAACCGTTATCCCACTGTGTCGGGTTGGTCGTCCACGCGCCTTCGATACCACTGGTGACGGTGTTACGGCCGATGCCGCGGGTTTTGTGGTTAATCCAGCCAAGGCCCTGTTCTTCCACGTCGGCTCCTTCCGGATCCGGACCGAGGTTGGCCGCGTCGCCGTTACCGTGACATTTACCCACGGTGTGACCACCGGCAGTCAGGGCAACCGTTTCTTCGTCGTTCATGGCCATACGTTCAAAGGTGACACGTACGTCCTGAGCGGTTTTCAGCGGGTCCGGGTTACCATCAACGCCTTCCGGGTTCACATAGATCAGACCCATCATCACGGCGGCGAGCGGGTTTTCCAGGTCGCGCTGATCCCCTTTCCCCGAAGAAGAGTAGCGGCTGCCTTCACTGCCGGACGGTGCCAGCCATTCTTTTTCTGAGCCCCAGTAGGTATCTTTTTCCGGGTGCCAGATATCTTCACGGCCACCGGCAAAACCAAAGGTTTTCAGCCCCATGGATTCATAGGCAACGGTACCGGCAAGAATGATCAGGTCGGCCCAGGACAGTTTATTGCCGTATTTTTTCTTGATTGGCCACAGCAGGCGACGGGCTTTATCCAGGTTAACGTTATCCGGCCAGCTGTTCAGCGGCGCAAAACGCTGGTTACCGGTACCGCCACCACCACGGCCATCGGCCACACGGTAGGAGCCGGCACTGTGCCACGCCATACGGATCATCAGGCCACCATAGTGTCCCCAGTCGGCCGGCCACCATTCCTGGCTGTCAGTCATCAGGGCTTTCAGGTCATTTTTGACGGCTTCCAGATCCAGCTTTTTGAATTCTTCGGCATAGTTGAATTCTTCGCCGAGCGGATTGGTTTTGCTGTCATGCTGGTGGAGGATGTCGAGGTTCAGTGCGTTTGGCCACCATTCCATCACGGAACTGCCGGTGGACGTATTGCCACCGTGCATGACCGGGCATTGACCCGCGGAGGATGACTTGTTTTCCATAGTAAGACTCCTTTGCCTTGGTTGCGTGATCAGCGGCTGACCACGACTGTCAGTGAACTGTATTAACTATGGCGGTCAGTATTGCCTGCTTCAGATAAGGTCTCTATTTGGTAATCATTATCAATAATATAGTTATTTTGTATCGGTTTGTTCTTATTGATAGATATTGATTTTTATCGCCTGTGGTTATCATGGGCAAAGCCGGCACCGGAATATATACGGCGGAGGGATGAGGCCGGAACGGCCAGATGATGCAGACCTGACGGCTGTCAGGGCAGCAGCAACAGGCACAGGGACAGTGTGATCACAGAGCCGGCGGTAGAAATCAGGATCGTCCGTGACACCACCGCCGCCTCATGGCGGTAAAACTCGGCCAGCATGTAAGGACCGGTTCCGGTAGGCAGGGCGCTGAGTAATACCGCGGCCTTGGCCCACAGTGGCGGCAGCTGGAAGACGTGATAGGCGAGCAGCCAGGTCAGCAGCGGGTGCAGCAGCAGCTTGATGCTGACCAGTGGCAGCCAGCCGCGGCCGGCGGCAGTCTGTTTCTGTGCCAGAAAAGCCCCCAGTGATACCAGCGCACAGGGAATCGTGGCATCTCCCAGCAGCTTCAGTAATGCGTGCAGTACCGGCGGAATTCCGCTGCCTGTGGCGTTCCAGGCAATGCCGAGCAGAGGGGAAATGATCAATGGGTTTTTCAGCAGTGCCAGTGACACGCTGGCGGTTGAGCGGAGCAGTCCTGTGCCGTTCTGCAGGCCGATCTCCACGCAGATAACGGCAATGGCAAACAGCACGCTGACCACAATCAGGCTGGCAACCAGCGCAGGCTCAAGGCCGGCTTCCCCGAGCACAAAAATACACAGTGGTATTCCCACATAACCGGTGTTGGCGTAGGAGGCGCTGAGAGCGTCGAGTCCGGCGTCCGCCAGCGCTTTGCCGCGTGTCAGGCGCCATAACAGTGTACCGGCAAACACAGCCAGGGTTGCCGCCGTGAATACCAGTACAAAGCCGGGATGCCAGATCTCTTCCGGCCGGGCGGTAGCCGTGGCAGTGAACAGCAGGGAAGGC
Organism: Pseudomonadota bacterium; assembly: GCA_030145845.1. GTDB lineage: Bacteria > Pseudomonadota > Gammaproteobacteria > Pseudomonadales > Oceanobacteraceae > Venatoribacter. Next base: position 6,790 of record JAIXHJ010000009.1, on the reverse strand, counting down.
AGGCACAGCCAGACCACAAATCGGTTGAGTTCAGCGGCGGCGGTGGTGCCAATGCGGTCGCTGCGGCGCGCCAGATAGCCCAGCAGGATGAGGCCGAAAACGGGGGCAAGGGTGGTGAGAATGTAGGCCATCAGAAGGTACTAATCCGCAGGAAACCATCAGCAGGGCAAGGTTAGTCTTGCTTATCAATGCCGTCTAATGTTATTTGATTGGCTAATTGATACCTTAATTGCATTAATTATGAATCTCCGCCATCTGCAAAGTTTTGTCATGCTGGCTGAAACCCTGCACTTCGGTGAAGCGGCCAGGCGTCTGCATATGACCCAGCCACCGCTGAGCCGGCAGATAGCGGCGCTGGAAGCCGCGCTGGGGGTTCAGCTGTTTACCCGTCATTCGCGTTCGGTGGTACTGACACCGGCCGGCAGCAATTTTTATCACAACGCCCTGCGGCTGCTGGATGATTATGATTTTGCGGTCCGCTCCGCCCAGGCGACAGCCCGGGGCGAAAGCGGTGAACTGCGCATCGGTTTTACCATGTGCGCGGCCTGGAGCGTTCTGCCGGATCTGCTGGCTGAGTTCCGTGAGGCCCGGCCGGAGGTGACGCTGAAGCTGACAGAAACCCTGCCGAAAGATCTGCAGACTTCTCTGCTGCGTGGCGAAGTGGATATTGGTATCAGTTTTCCACTGCCGCCCGGCAGCGCCAGTGCCCTGCATTTCCGCCGTCTGTTCAGCGAACCCTTGTGTGCCGTGCTGCCGCAACAGCATCGTCTGGCCGGCCGTGAACGTGTATCAGCGGGAGAACTGGCAGAGGAGGCTTTTGTCACCTTTCCGCACAGTACCGCGCCTGAGCTGCACGAGGCTGTGAGCAGTTGTTGCCTGCATTACCGTTTTGAACCGGATATCCGGCTGGAAACTAACCTGCAGCAGACGATTGTCAATCTGGTGGCCAAAGGGCTGGGGGTGTCGCTGGTACCACAGTCCATGAGCCGGATGCAGCTGGAAGGGGCGGTGTTCCGTCCGCTGGAATACTCACCGGCAGTGGAGCAGGGGATTTTCTGGAATGCTGATAACCCGAATCCGTGCCTGCCATTGTTTCTGCACACGGCTGCCGCCTGCAGCTGGTGATATCAATGTATCTGCATATGTAGGCTGGTAGCAGCAGACAGGCAATCCGGGCCATCCGCATTATTCATACTTGGGGTCAGGTGAAAAACCTGCCTATAATGGCTGCACCTGCTCTGCAGTCAGAGAATAATACCGCGATGACTGACACTATTGATATCACCCCCTGCCTTAACCTCAAGCTGAGACAGGCAAACCGGGTGTTAACCAGTTACTACGACAGCCACCTGAGAGACCTCGGCCTGACGGTTGAGCAGTTCTCGGTTCTGCGCTCGCTCTGGTATATGAAAAAAACCTCCCAGAAAAGTCTGCAGGAAGTACTTATTGTGCAGCAGACCACACTGACCCGTAATCTGAGACCCCTGATCCGCGAAGGTTATGTGCAGACGGAACCCAGCCCGGAAGACGGGCGGGTGACGCTGGTATCGCTGACCGCTGATGGTAAGAAAGTTTTTCAGCAGGCCCGTAAAAAATGGGAAAAAGCCCAGCAGAGCGTTGCTGCAAACCTTGGTGAGCAGATGACAGAACAGCTGTTGAAGGTCGCATCGGCTATCACCGATCTGCGCTGATTTTTATGTTGCAATATAGATGTATATGCATTTATATGTATGCATATGCATTCAAAAGAGGGACTTGCAATGAATCAGATGACAGAGAACCGGGAACGCTCCCAGACTGATGCCTGGTATCTGTTTGGTATACGTCATCCGTGGCTGATACTGGTAACAGGAATTGTATTAATGGCTGCCCTGGCTGCAGGGATGAAGCATATTTATAAAGACACGCGGGCTGATGCATTTCTTGAAGCCGATAACCCCGCCCTGATGTACAAAAATAAAGTACGGGAGATATTTGGTCTGAGTGACCCACTGGTGATTGCGGTCAGTGATAGCTCGAAGCAGGGAATTTACCGGCCGCAGACCCTGGATCTGATTGGCCGTCTGACCGATCAGGTTAATCAGCTGGAGTGGGTAAACGCCAGCCGCACGATCAGCCTGCCGGATGAGAACAATATCATCGGCTCTGAATACGGGCTGGATGTATCGCCGTTCTACGATCTGCTGAAATCCGGTAATGGTGAGGATATCCGCAAGGCAATCAGTGACTTCCCCCTGTACGACGGCATGCTGGTCTCCTCTGATGGCGCCATGAGTGTGATTGTCCTTGAACTCTATGATGATGCGATGGCGGAGCAGGCCTATAACGCGGTGATGGATATCACCGCTGCTCTTGATAAACCTGACGGGGTGAACATTTATGTTGCCGGTGAAGGCGCCGTTCTGGGCTTTCTTGGCCATTATATTGATCAGGATGCCAGTCGTCTGAACCCGCTGGCGGGCCTGATCATTACCATTATGCTGGTGGTGGCCTTCCGCCGCTTTCTGCCGGCCCTGCTGGGTAACATGGTTATCGCCGCCTCCGTGTTGATGACTGTCGGCTTTATGGCCTGGTGTGGGGTTCCTTTTTACGTCATCACCAACGCCATGCCGGTTATTCTGATTGGTATGGCGGTGGCCGATACGATTCATATTCTGAGTCATTATTATGAATCACAGGCACGTCACCCGCAGTGGTCTCTGAAGGAATGTCTGGAAGAGGCCCTGCTGGTGATGTTCCGGCCGGTGACGCTCACATCGCTGACGACGATTGCCGGCTTTATCGGCCTGTATGCCTCAGCCTATATGCCTCCGTTTGAGTATTTCGGTCTGTTCACTGCATTTGGCGTGGCCATTGCGTGGCTTTACTCTGTCTTTTTCCTGCCAGCCATGATCTGCCTGCTGAAACCCAAAGTCAGCAAACGCTGGATCCGGCTGGAACAGGAAAGTCGCAGTGATGCCTTTTCTTCCATGATTGCAGCAGCCGGCCATCTGTCTACCCGTAATCCGGCGGTGACACTGGCCGTCTTTCTCAGTCTGGCGGTGGCTGGTGTATATATGGCATCGCAGTTAAGGGTGAATGAAAACCGCATCAATACCTTTCATAAGGATGAGCCTATTTATCAGGCTGATAAAGCCATTAATGCGCACCTTGAAGGTACCAATACCATCGATATCGTTATCGAAACACCGGAAAATGAAGGTGTTTTCGAACCTGAGGTGCTGAAAAAAATGGAAGCGCTGCAGGCCTATGCTGAGTCTTTACCACACGTTAACGGTTCTGTATCGGTGGTGGATTATCTCAAGCAGATGAACAAATCCCTGAATGAAGGTAACCCTGAGTATTACCGCCTTCCGGATGATAAAAACCTGGTGGCACAGTATTTTCTGCTCTATTCCGCCAGTGGGGATCCTACCGATTTTGAAGAAGAAATTGACTACGATTACCGCCTCGCCAATATCCGCCTCAATCTTGATACGGCAGAGTTTATTGCTACGCGACCGGTCATTGAGTCACTGCAGACTTATATCGACCGCAACTTTAACTCAGAGCAGGCTAAGGCCACTCTGAGTGGCCGGGTCAATGTGAATTATCACTGGATTAAAGATATCGGCGTCAGTCACTTCACCGGCGTTACCATTTCACTGATTTTTGTCTGCATCGTATCGGCACTGCTGTTCCGCTCGGTCATTGCAGGCCTGATGGCAACAGCACCGGTCGTGTGCTCAATTCTGATGGTGTATTCGGCCATGTCGTTGCTGCATATCGATCTGGGTATCGGCACCTCCATGTTTGCTTCCGTGGCGATCGGGCTCGGCATTGACTTCGCCATTCATACGCTGGACCGCATCAAGGCGCTGGTCGATGAAGGCTATGATGATATGAAGGCACTGCTGGATGAACTGTATCGTTCAACCGGCAGGGCGTTGCTGTTCAATTTTCTGGCGCTGGGCTTTGGTTTCGGCGTGCTGATTACCTCCCGGGTAGTCCCCCTGACTCACTTCGGCACGATTGTTGTGCTGTCGGTGACCATGAGTTTTGTTGCCGCCCTGACATTGCTGCCGGCGATGGTGCTGGTCTTCCGCCCGGGCTTTATTTTCCGTCATGCCAGTGTGCAGCCTCAGATACAGGTTCCGGTTACGTCGGCCGGCAGTACAGCCGCTATTCTGCTGGTGCCGGCGATACTGACGGCGCTGGTTGCCGGTGCCTTGTTATTCAGTGGTCATGCTCATGCATCCGGTAATGCGTCACTGAACGGACGTGACATTGCTGAACGCATTAATGCGGTGGATGACGGTCAGTATGTAAGCAGCGATATGCAGATGATTCTCACCGATAAAAATAATAAAGAGCGGAAGCGTGAAGTTATTTCTTACCGTAAATATTTTGGTGATGAAAAGAAGACGGTTATTTTCTATAAGACGCCGAATAATCTTAAAGGCACGGGCTTCCTTACCTTTGATTATCCCAGTGCAGATATTGATGATGATCAGTGGTTGTATCTGCCGGCGATGCGTAAGGTACGCCGTATTTCAGCATCGGACCGGGGCGACTATTTTATGGGGACCGATCTGACCTATGAAGATATCAAGCAAAATGGCCGCCTTGATCTTAACGATTATAACTTCACCGCTCTTGAACAGGAGATGATTGATGTTGATGGCAGTATGGTGAATGCTCAGGTTGTTGAAGCGACGCCGCGGACAGATGAAATCGCCGAGGAACTGGGTTACGGCAGGCTGAAATTCTGGGTTAATCCGGATAACTGGATCATCGTTAAAACCGAGTACTGGGATCCGAAAGGAAAGCCACTGAAAACCTATCTGGTATCGGATATCCGTATGGTTGATGGTGTCTGGACCAGGCATAAATTTGAGGTGGATAACCACCTCACCGGGCACCGGTCTTTATTCCTCTTTTCCAATGTTGATTACCGCAGCCCGGTACCCGACCGCCTGTTCACCAAAAGCTCACTGGTGAGAGGTCTGTAATATGATGAACGAAGCCCGGAATGGTCGTTGGCAGCAGGTAGCAGTGGGCTGCCTGTTGCCTCTGGCCTGCCACATCCAGGCTGACGTCTGGACCGAAGTGGATTCTGAAATTGCCTGGAGTGAACCACAGCAGGCATTCACTAAAGCTGAGGTTATTCTGCGTACGGAATGGAATGGGCGTGTCAATGAGCATACGGATTTTACGGTTATTCCCCGTCTGCGCACCGATCTGGCCGACTCCCTGAGCAGTACTGATGCAAGGCCGGACAGTTACCCACAGGAAGACATTCAATATAACGGTCCACTGGCTGAAGATTCTCACAACCGGCTGGAACTGGCAGAAGCCTTTGCCGATTTTATCTGGAGCCATGGGTCTGTACGTGCCGGTAAACAACAGGTTGTCTGGGGACAGGCGGATGGGCTGAAAGTTCTGGATGTTGTTAATCCACAGGATTACCGCGAATTCAATCTGCCGGACTTTGAAGATTCCAGAATTCCGACCTGGATGATGAACAGCGAATTCCGCTTTGAATCCGGAGCAACCCTGCAGTGGTTGCTGATACCGGATATGACTTTCAATGAGCTCGCCGATGCGGGAACAGACTTTGCTATGACCAGCCCGGAACTGGCGCCTTCGGCATCGGCAGGTGTTGATATCCGTCTGCACAATACTGAGCGCCCATCCGGCGGTACGCTGGAAACCGGTCTGCGCTGGAGCATGTTCGCCGGAGGGTGGGATCTGACCGCCAATTACTTCCGCTTCTTTCAGGACAATGCAGTGATCTACCGCAGTCTGGACACCTCGTCTGTCACTCCGCTGGTTGATGTCAGACCGGTTTATGAGCGCAGTACGCTCTGGGGTGTGACGGCCAGCAATGCTTTCTCTGACTGGGTCATACGGCTGGAAGCAGGTTATTACACCGACGCCTACTTTATCCGTGATGATCTGGTGGATAAAGGTATCCGTAACAGCCCCGAGTTGGCTTATGTCACCGGGCTGGATTATCAGGGCCTTACGGACACCATGATCAGTTATCAGCTGTTTCACAGCCATATCACCGATTATGACGCTGCTGTGGTACGCCGTGAGGACAGTATCCGGCATACCATGAAAATCAGCCGGAATTTCTGGAATGAGACGCTGGAAGTGGAGTTTTTTGTCTTGCTCAACCGTGACTATAACGATGGCCAGGCAAGGACAAAAGTTACCTACCAGGTGAATGATAACTGGTCGGTATGGGCGGGGGGGGATTACTTTTATGGTGATCAGCAGGGCCCCTTTGGTCAGTTCACCGATGCAAGCCGGATGATCGCTGGCTGGCACACATCGTTTTAAAGGGTTTGATTATGAATGCAATCAGCTTATTACGGGCAAAGAACAGAATGCTGGGGGTTGTGGCACCGGAAAAAGTCGCGAAAGATATGGCCCGGCTGTTTCTGTCACCACGCCGTTTTGCACAGAAAGACTGGGAAGCTGAGGCTGAACTGGCGGGCAGGCGCTGTACGTTCGGCCCCGGCCCCGGCCTCAGCGCTCTGTGCTGGGGGCAGGGGAACCCGGAACGTATTCTTATTATGCATGGCTGGGAAAGCCGCGCGACGCAGATGTATGGCATTGCCTCGGTACTGGCTGACAGCGGCTTTGAAGTTATTGCCATTGATGCTCCCATGCGCACACACTCAGGTTTGTTTTTTTGACAAATTAGCTATAAATGCCATAAACACGGCTTTCTAGGGCATTTGTCTAACGTGCTTCTTTGACACTGATAGAACTTCAGAATGTTGACAAAAAAGCCGTTCCA